>DIDT01000056.1 GCA_002418285.1 Phycisphaerales bacterium UBA5793 | reverse complement strand
GGGTGTGGGCGCCGGCGCCGCGTCGCCACGCGTGGCCGCCCGGTGATAGTCCGTGCGGCGCTCGCCGGAGATGATGGAGAGACCGGTCACGACACCACCATCATCGCGCTGCACCTCGAGTTCCATCGCGCTGGTCCATTCGTAGAACACGGTCTTGCCGTCGTCGTCGACGCCGAGCAGTCCCCGCGTCGACGGGTAGGTCTTCCACTGCACCGTCGCTCGCGTCACCGGGCCATCCGCTTCAACAACCAGCACGTTCTCGCGTTCATCGAGATACCGGCCCGCCAATTCCGCAGCCAGTTCCTTGTCCAGCGGCCCGGGCGGCTTCGCCCCAGCCCCTTCATCGCCGAACAAAACTCCCTCCACCGCATCCGCAATTCGCCACACCGGCACATCATCGCGCGCGCACAGCACGTACACCGCCGCGTCGGCTTCAGGCATACGGCGAAACTCGCAGGCAAAGCCGCGCACCCCGCCGTTGTGGCTCTGCACCAGCCGACCCTTCTTGTTCGTGAGCACAAACCAGCCGAGGCCGTAACCCCCCTCACCCGGTTTGAACATCTCATGCTTAGAAGCGTCGTTTAGGAACGTATTGAACGTCAGCACCCGATCCCACCGCCACAGGTCCCATACATTCGTCACCAGTCCGCCCATACCGCGATACTGAAAGCCGTAACTGCCATATGGATGTTCGAGCGCCGAGCGCGGTGCGCCCCGACCCGACGTGCCGATGGCCACACTCGCTCCGTCGGGCGCCTGATCACCCGTGAACAGCGAGTGTGTCATCCCGGCCGGCTCGAAGATCGCTTCCCTGCAGTAATCGGTGTACGACTCGTCCGACGCGCGAGCAATGATCTCGCTCAGCAGCGAGTAGCCCTGGTTCCAGTACTCCCAATGCGTGCCCGGCTCGTGTTGCGGCCCACCCTTAAGAAACATCGGCAACACGACGGCGAGATCATCCCCCGCGCCCTGCGAGTTGGTGCCCGGAATCCCCGACGTGTGTTGCAGCAGGTGTCGCACCGTGATCGCCGCGCAATCCTCCGGCACGCCGGGCAGGTACTTGCTGATCGGATCGTCGATGTTGAGTTTGCCCTCCTGGGCGAGCCGCATCACCGCCGTGGCCGTGAACGACTTGGTGGTCGATGCAATCTCAAACAGCGTCGACGGCGTTATGGGCTCTTTGCCCTCGAGATCGGCGCTGCCGACGCCGACTGCCGCCACGACCCTGCCGTCTCGGGCGGCGAACACCGCGCCGCGGAAGCCGACCGACTCGTACGCCTGCGCCAGTTCGACGATGGCCGCGCCCGTGGCGTCCCGTGCGTAGGTGGTGTTCTCATCCGGCCTCTGGGCGCGTCCTGTCGATGCCACTGCCAGCAGCAGCGCCACAACCGCCAACCCGGTGTTCGGACGGTTCGCCAATCGCAGATTCCCCAGTTTGAAATGCATCAGCGTCGCTCCTTTCGCGTGGAGGGAGGCAATCAGCCGATCGCATCACTTTACCCCGCGCGGGCCCCCGAGGTGGACCTCTTTTTGCGGTTCCGGACCCCGCCCCGCAACGGCCCCCGCTTCGAGCCCTACAGTCTGGTGATCACATCAGGCTGATCTGATCAACTTTCCCATTGCGGAGGATTCATCACCATGAAAATGAAAGCAGGTATGGGTTGCCTCATGCTGGTCGGTGCGCTCGCCGCCCCGGCCGCCATGGCCGCTTCCGCGCCGAACGCGACAGCCACCGCGCTGTTCGAGTCCGACGTGCCGGCCATGACGCCTGAGCAACTCAAGGAGCGCCTCGACAAGATCGAGAAAGCGCTCGAAGAAGACAACGCCAACACCGTGCGCAGCGCGCTCGGCGGCGTCGCCATCAGCGGCATGGCCGTGTCCGACCAGCAGGTCAAGGACATCGCCGACCAATTGAAAGCCTGGGCGGCCAAGTACCCCAAGCACGCCGCAGTCATCAAGACCAACCTCTATCGGATTGAGCATCTCACCATCGGCCGCGAAGCGCCCAACATCAAGGGCCAGGACGTCGAGGGCAACCCCATCCAGTTGACCGACTTCCGCGGCAAGGTCGTCGTTATCGATTTCTTCGGCGATTGGTGACCGCCTTGCAGGGCCATGTACCCACACGAGCGGTCGCTCGTGGCAAGACTCAAGGATGAACCCTTCGCTCTCGTCGGCATCAACAGCGATCCGAAAGAGAAGATCAAAGCAGCCATCGAACGCGAGAACCTCTCGTGGCGCATGTTCTGGGACGGCGGCAACACCCGCGGCCCCATCGCCACCGAGTGGGGCGTCTACTCCTGGCCGACCATCTTCGTCCTCGATGAAACAGGCATCGTGCGCTACACCAACGTGCGCGGCGAGAAGATGGACGAAGCCGTGGATGCGCTCCTCGCCGAGATGAAAGCCAAGCAGGCGGAAAAGAAGAAGTAGTCTCCCGTGCCCCGCTCGCCGCGTTGTGCTGCGGGCGAACCAGACAGATCAGCCAACACCAAGCGGCGCCGAGACATCTCGGCGCCGCTTGTGCTTTTCGTGCCGTAGGGTCCGCCATGCGGACCGCGCCCGCGCAATCACACAACGGGTGCCACTGAACGCTCGTCGCTCTGGGCGAGAGTTCAGTGCGGACGGGCAAGGACGCTCGACATCGAACTCCGCCCGGAGCCGCGGCGTTCGATGCCACCCAGCTTTGCAGCGCCCGCCGTGCGTACCAATACCCCATCGGCGCAACGCGCTGCCACGACTGGTTCATCCGGCGTGATCGTCTGCGGGATCTGCTAAGGCCTGACTGATGGTCTGCGAACTGAATCGCTCATCGTCGTTCGGCCGGGTCGTACCCACTGATCGCGTCAAGAGCCTGTCATGGACTCGCGTGTCGCGCTTGGTGTCCGGACCTCGTGGTCCAACCCATGTGTCGGCGCATGAGCCGGAACGATCCAGCCCGATCAGGTGATTGATTGAAAAAAGCAAACACAGCGCCCAAAACCGCTCCTCCCCGTGCGAATCAGATTCTTATTCGCAGAGTAAGAGTCTAACTCGCAGAGTTAGAGCCTTACTCGACGAGTTAGAGCCTAACTCGTAGAGTTACTGTCTCCCGGGACGAATGAGAGGCTAACTCGCAGAGTTAGAGTCTCCGGGGACGAGTAAGGACCTCACTCGCCGAGTTAGCGGCTCCGGCGACGAGTTAGACTCTGCTGGGACAAACCAGAGGCAGGGAAAGCGCTCGGCATCTGGCGACGCTGCCCCGAGGATTCGAATGACGCCCCATCGTCGGACCAGCAGGACTCGGATCTCGAACTAGGCTCGAGAAGAGACGCACTCGAACTATTGCGTAATCGAGTCCGTGCTGTTCGCGATGCAAAGGCATTCGCAACACCGAGAGTAGGCTAGAATACCGCAACAATGAAACTTGCCAACAGAACGCTTTCGAATCTTGCGCTCATGATCTGCGGGGACAAGGAGCGAAAGGTGTCAAAGAACTTCCCCTACCGCTCAAGTAGCCGGCTTACTGACTTTTTCTCGGACTGCGATCTGTACCACGTTCACGACGGCAGCACGCGGCGATTCTGGGTAATGAGCGTGCTTGAGAAGTTGAACATGGAGACCACAAGCCTCCCCGATCTGCCGTCTGATGCGTTGGTCGCGGTCATCGAGGGTCTCAGTGACAAACAGTATTTCGAAGACGAGTCAAGCAACTGGGAGAAGGCACTTGAAGCACTCAACGACGTGCTCGATCGAGAGTCGTTGGTTGTCTTCCCAGGCTCAGCAGGCAGGTGCCATCTTCGAAACAACGGTACCGGGGCCTGCTCAGCGCAGATTCCCAACCGTCCACGAGCGCTTAGTCCTGATGAGTCGGCACAGCGCGACCGTGTTTCGGGATTTCTCGACACCGCCACAGAAGACGAAATCACAGAAGTCGTACTCGTTCCGCTATTTCAGCGATTAGGGTTCCATCGCGTTGAGGCGTCGGGACACCGCGAGAAGACTCTCGAATACGGCAAAGACCTTTGGATGAAATTCCAGCTGCCGACTGGACATTGGTTGTACTTCTGTGCCCAAGTGAAAAAAGGCAAGATTGACGCCCGTGGCGCTAGTGGCGGGAACGTCACGGAGGTCCTGAACCAAGTTCGCATGGCGATGAGCCATGCGGTATTCGACCCCGACATCAGCAAAAAGGTATTGCTCGACCATATCTACATCATTTCTGGGTCAGTCATTACTCGAGCCGCGCGAAACTGGATCGCAGAGCACCTTGACAAGGAGCAGCGTCGGCAGATCATTTTCATGGATCGTGAGGAGTTTCTGAACCACGCGGCCCGTATCGTGTCTGATCTTCCTCTACCGATTCCACCCAAAGAACCGGCAGACGAAATGCCATTTTGAAAAGGACCGAATGCCCTCGTGCGGAGGGAGGCCTTTCGACCGGAGATCGATGCCGAAGGCGCAGGCCTCAAACTGCTTGATTCGGCTGTTCAAAGCCCCCTCGCGTGGCCCGCGCTCTCAGAACGTCGCTCGACCCCGGCGTACTTACGGTGTTGAGGTTAGTTCCTCGACACGGTCGTTCGCCTTGACGTAGCTTTCAGCTTCCGGAAGTGGGGGAGGGAGAGAAGAGTCCTCCAGCGATAGCGTTTCCGGCCTCGATTCGGCACGTTGGAAGGCCGACGCTATCGACGCAAGCGCGCGCAAGTCCACCCCCCCTGTTGTAATCACCCGAAACGTTCGGCAGATTGTAATCTTGTCCCGCACCTCCACTGCCTCAACTCGAGTCTTTTCGCGGTCAATCTCGTCCAAGAGATCGCCTGTACCCGGGTCCCGAACCTCGAGCGGAGTGTCCGCGAGAACCTTGAACTTCATTCCCTTCACGACACCGGCAGCCTTTCCGATATTGATTACCAGTTCGCGCGCATTGAGGATCTGCGCGACGCGCCCGGTAATCGGGCTTCTCACATCCGATGCGGTGCCGTCACTCATTTCCAGCACTCCCTTCTGGAAGCCTAACCAATATCATGTGTTCAGGAGTCCTCGTTGCATTGGCGCTATGCGCGTATCCAGCAAACAGGGGATCCACGTCGCCGCAGTCCTGAAGCTGGCTCAATTCGCCGTCGGACGAAGTAACTTCAAACGTTCCCAACGACTCGCCGGATTGAGAATCAAAAAGTGTGAACGCTTGCCCCACGACGGGAAGCGCCCGTCGTCCCGACTTCGGCACCTCCAGCAACACGCGGCCGCGGTAAACCGAATGGGATATTCGCCCGTAGGTAGGAACTGCACTAAGGAACCTCCGGATCAGGCTTTGGTTCGCTTCGAATCCTCGTTTTTGAAGCGCGGCAATTTCGTAGAGGGTGTCGTAGTACTTCCCTTTCCGCCAGCGGGTCCAAAACCACCTGCTTCTGGAGCTTATCCAAAGAAGGCACCAAACTACTGCAAGGGATGCGAGCATCAGCAACCCAGCAAACAGTGCACGCTGAATCCTTCCTCCCTCCCCCCCTGGACCGAAGGTCATTCCGAGTGCTCCGAGCACGTAGGCAGCGGTAGTAAACCACCATGCGGATCCCTTTGGCGCCACTGCCTCAGCCCCGGGTTCGGGAAGTTCGCTCAAGTCGGAACTCAGGCTACTTCGGCCGCTCATCTCAATGCTTCTCCACCGAGCACGATTAGAGGGGGCACGTCCATAATGAGAGTCCGATCGAGCTGACTCGCATCTTCGTGCGCTCTGAAGCCGGTGCCGCGTTTCGGCGATGATAGGCCGGCGCCGCTGCGCCGAGAACGCTGAGCAGGTGAAAGTTGAGAGGAGAGCATCGCAAGATTGGCTGACAAAGGCCAATATGCTCGCCCTCTCGATCCGCCAACCCTATGCCGAGTTGATCCCGTGCTGGGTCGAGCCTGCCCTCGCGGAGGCGAGGGACCATTGAGTACCGCTCCCAGCCGACTCGGAAGATCGGCCCGAACCTCGCTTGCGCGTCGGACTCGTTCACCCCATCACCCACTCACCCGCTCACTCCCCTCACGGCTGACAATAACAAGAAGAAGTCGGCTCCACATCCGCCCGAGCCCACACCACTTCACGTTGCTTCGCCGCTTCGGCCGCCTGTTGCTCGCGACCTTGCGCCCGCAGCGCGTTTTCCAGGCCCAGCAGTGACCAGCCGTTGTTGCGGTGGTGTTCGAGATCGGCCCGGTAGACCGCTTCGGCCTCGGCACTGCGGCCGTCGGCCATGAGCAGCGCGCCCAGCGCGTGCCGCACCGGCTGCATCCAGCCCGGCGGCTCGTCGTACACGAGTTCATCCTCCATCGCCACACCCTGGCGCAGCGCGGCGAACGCCTCCTCGCGCTGCCCCTCGCGGAAGCGCATCTCGCCAAGCATCATCTGCCGCGCCAATGGCAGGATCACGCTCGCCGGGTTGTTGCCGACGTACCAGTCGTCGCCGATCTGCGCCGCGAGCGCATCGAACGCCTGCATCTCGGCCTCGGCCTCCTCGGTGCGATCTGTCGCCGAGTAGGCCACGCAGCGGGCGTAGTGCCGAATCGCCCGGCTGAGCAGCCGATACGCCGGCGGCTCGGGCTCACTCAGAATGTCCTCCCACTTGCCGAAGCGGATCATCACGTGCAGCGGCGTGGGCATCAGCCCGTCGGCCAGCGTGACGTACTCGCGCACGAAATCGTCGGGCACGTTCTGCTCGATCTTGCGCGCCGCGGTCATCGCCGTCTCGTAGCGGCCTTCCATCATCGCCGCGAACGCGAGGAAGTGGATGTTGTGCACGTAGTAGAGCACGTAGAAACGCGGCTTGGGCGCGATCGCAAAGTACGCCTCGTCTGCCGCCATCGCCCGCTCGTTGGCGTCGGCCGCCTCGGCGTAGCGACCCGTGCGAACGTAGATGTGCGAAGGCATGTGTACGAGATGCCCCGAGCCGGGCACCATGTCCACCAGCCGCTCGGCCGACGCCGTGGCGCGATCGGGATTCTTCGACGCCTCGACGGTGTGGATGTAGAAGTGATTCGCACCGGGATGACGCGGGTGGCGGTGAATGGTCTGCTCCAGCACGCTGACGATCTCCAGCGTGCGGCCCTTGGGCTCGCCCTCGTGCGTCCACAGATCCCACGGTTGAAGATCCATCAACGACTCGGCATACAGCGCGCCGACGTCGCCGTCGAGCGGGAAGTTGCGCCACGCCTTGAACATGCCGGCGGCGTACGCCTCGTCGAGCGGCCGCCGATCGGCCGGCGCGGGCCACGTGTAGCGCTGCGCCAGCGCTTCGATCATCGTGCGCTCGACGGGCGAGGCGTTGGCCTTGCGCTTGACCGCTTCCTGCGTGGCCAGCCAGGCGAGGTGCGACTGCTCATCGGTCATGACCGGGTTGTTGATGTGCATGCCGTACGCGTAGCCGACCCCCCACCACGCCATGGCGCAGTTCGGATCGACCTCGCCGGCCTTGCGGAACGAGCGGATCGCTTCGTCGTGGTTGAAGCCGTAGAGCAGTTGCAGCCCCTGGTCGAACCACTTCTGCGCTTCGGGCGAATCGGTCGTAATCGCGCGGTGATAACCGGAGAAGCCCTCGTAGAACTTCGCCCGCGCCGCGGTCATGGCCGGGTCGACGCGGCTGCTCGACTGCTCCGCGCAGCCGGTGACGAGCGACACGGCGGCGACGAAGATGCCAATCGCTGCAAGTCGGCGATGGTTCAACTTCATTTGAAAATACCTCCACGGGAAAAGTTGGTCATGGCCCCACACGGCCGGCCGCCGCGCGTCGATCAGCGCGGCATATCCGCCGTAGTTATCATTAGCGTCACCGGGCCGTCGTTCACGAGTTCGACCGCCATCATGGCGCGAAACACGCCGGTGCGCGTCGGCACACCTTCAACATCCCGCAGTCGCTGGACATAATACTCATAGAGCGACTCGGCCACCTCGGGGGGCGCGGCTCGATCGAAACTGGGCCGATTGCCTTTGCGACAGTCGCCGGCGAGCGTGAACTGGCTGACGACCAGCGCTTCGCCGCCGATGTCGATGATGGAGCGGTTCATGAGCCCGGCGTCATCGGCAAAGATGCGCAGCCGCGCGACTTTGCCGGCCAGCCAGTCGGCCTGCCGCCGCTCATCGCCCTTCTCGACACCGAGCAGCACGACGAGCCCGCGGCCGATGTCAGCGCGATAGCCGGCTTCCTCGACGGAAACCGACGCCCGGCTCACGCGCTGCACGACGGCAATCATGCGTTGAGCGTATGACGAGTCGCGTTGTCGTTCTCACTCAATCCTTGCGACGTTGCTGGTGGCACAGGTGGTGAGGTCGAGGAGTTGGAGATAACCCCCGCACGCGCCTGGGCTGGCGTTGGAGTTGAGGGTGCGCGAGCCGTTGGAGTCGGAGTTGCCGGTGAAGACGATTTGAAGTTGTTGCGTGCCGAGGCCGAGCGTGGTTCCCGCGCAGGGCCGATTGTTGGGAATCACGAATGAGCCGGTGTTGCGGGCATAGAGCAATGCCGCCGTGCCGCTTCCTGTGGCGTTGGACCAGGAGACCGTGATCGGCCCGCCGGCAGGACACGACGACGTCACGTCCAGTTGCGGCGAATCGACGAGATGCAAGCGGGCGACAAATGCATCCGAGCCTCCGTGCAAATCATTCAACCGTCCTTCGAAGTCGGTTGACCTTGCGTAGCCGACGACGAGCAGGTTGCCGGCGCGATCAAATGCCACCGCACTGCCGCCCTCATAACGATCCGATCCACCAAGGAACGTTGACCATAGCACCGCACCTTGCGGACTCATCTTGCCGACAAACGCATCGTACGTGCCGCCGTGATAAGTGTTGTCGTGTCCCTCGAGATCAGGCGAGTTGGTGTACCCCGTGATGTAGACGTTGCCGTCGCCGTCCACGGCAGAGCCTTCGCAGAAGTTCTCGGATTCGCTTCCGTCAAAGCCGTTGCGCCACGCGACGACACCCTGCGAATCGACGTTCATGGCAAAGCCGCAGCATCCTCCGGTGGCATCAGGATGTGCGGTGATGACAACGTGATCGCTATCCACGAGTTGCATCGCATCCACGACGGTCGTGGTGTCCTGCAGGTAGTACATCCACTGGAGCGAGCCGGACGCATTCACCTGGAGAAGGAACCCGCCGGTTGTCGAGAAGAACTGGTTGTCCGCGCCTTCAAAGTCTTCCGAGTCGGTCGTCCCGGCCACCCAGGCGTTGTCATTGGCATCAACATCGATCGCAAATGCGGCATCGCCGAAGTATCGCTCGCCCGTCCCGCCGAGATAGGTCATCCATTGCACCGCGCCCGACGGATTGATCTTGGTAACGAAGGCATCCGTGTTGCCGTGGTAGTCGTTGAGGCGCCCTTCGAAATCAGACGATGCCGTGGTTCCGGCCAGCAGCGCATTCCCGCCACTGTCAAGCGCTATGCCGCCGCACGATTCCTTGGCGCTCCCGCCGTAATACGTCATGCCCAGCACCTGGCCCGAAGCAGTCAACGTTGCAAGAAAGGCGTCGTAGTCGCCGTGGTTTGAATTCGTGCGCCCGGCGAAGTCGGTCGAAGTAGTGCGGCCGGCCAGGAGAAGGCGACCGGTCGGAGTCATCGCGAGGCCCCCGTCGACGGCCGTGCCCTCGTCGCCGCTTCCTCCGAGATACGCCATCCACGCCAGATTCCCGGCCGTATCGAGCCTGGCGACGAATGCGTCGTAGCCGCCATGGTTGCTGTTCAAGCCCCCTTCAAAATCAAGAGATTTCGACGCGCCGGATACAAAGACGTTGTTGGCCCCATCCACGATGATTCCAGTTGCATTGTCAGAATCGCTTCCGCCAAGGTAGAGCATCCAATCAACATCGGGATCAATGACCAGACCGCGTGCGGGATCAATTGGCCCTTCGAGGACAATGCGATATGAATGCGCATCGCAAAGTTGAAAACGCGCCGGGATGGTTGCATCGACATCGGCCCCCTGCCACACAATCGGCGCGGCATCGCTGATCGTGCCTGACGTTGTGCTGATTTGCAAATCGCCGCTCGCGTCAACACACAGCGAGTCGATCCCGTCGTATGAAATCTGAATCCGCGAGTAGTCGGCGCCGGGCGCGACGAGGAATTCGTACTTGAGAATGCCGTCATCGCTGCCGCATACGTGCAGATCAACGCCGTCGTAGAGATTGGGGTAGATCACTTCACCGAAGGATGGCACGTTGCTCGCCCACTTCGATTCATCATCGCCGATGTAGTAGTTGAACTTCGCGCTTTGGGGCTGCGCTGCTTCGGGCAGCACACCATTGCTGCCGGGGAAGGTGACAGTGAGAGTGAGGTGCTCGGACGAAGTGGTTTCGACTTGGGCGGCGTCGGCGAACGGCAAAGCGCCTCGCTCACGCTTCGGGCTCGCTTCGGCCGTCTCCCGCGCGAGGTGCATCGTGAACGACGACTGTCGGAATGCGATGTCGAGGCCGTGCGTCTTGAAGCCGTAGTGGACACTTGCGTCGCTCCACTGGCCCTGGTTCTCGACGAAGTACACCCCGCGCAGGCCGAGGTTGATCGTGTCTGTCGACTGGGCCGTGGCCGGTGCGACTGAGCCAAGCTGCAATGCTACCGTCGCGATCACGAAACCGAGTGTCGCGCGATTCGCCATTGGACACCGCCTCTCGTTTCCATCAGTTGCGCGTGCGAGCGTGGACGGCGTCTGGCGACGCCCTGCACCCAATGTACCAGAAAACGCTGTCTGATGCAAGGGATTCTCCGAGATTCGCGACAAGTTCCGCCGAGGCGGGAGACCGTTTCGAGCTGGATTCCCTCGCTGACTCCGCGCGAGCCCGCCTCTGACGCCCGCCAACCGCCGATCTCAGGCCGTCACCCTACCTGACACTGGCATTTCAACGATTTCGTCCCTATCTTCCGCGTTATGGAATCAATGCCTACAACTCGCTTTCTGGCCGGCCTGGCGCTGGTCGCCTGCCTCGCCGCACCCGTCCTCGCCCGGGACAATCAACTCACCGCCGAGCAGCAGAAAGAGGGCTGGAAACTGCTCTTTAACGGCCGCTCGCTGCATGGCTGGACACCCACGGGCAACCCCATCGCGTGGGTCGTCGAGGACGGCATGATCCAGTGCCGACCCGGCGGCGGCGGGTGGTTGCGGACGGTTGACCAGTATCGCGACTTCGAATTGTTCGCCGACTTCAAGATTGGCAAGGGCGGCAACAGCGGCCTGGCGATCCGCGCCTCATCCACCAGCGATCCGGCATTCACCGGCATGGAGTTGCAGATCTACGACAACTTCGGCCAGAAGCCGGCGATCAACGGGTGCGGGGCCGTCTACAACGCCATCGCGCCGGTCGAACAGGCGGTGAAGCCCGCCGGAGAATGGAACACCTACCACGTGCTCATCAAGGGTGATTTGCTCAACGTGTGGCTCAACGACAGGCACATCCAGGTGGACCAGAAGCTCGACGAGCGCGGCATCGTTCATGATGAGAAGGACAAGTGTCCGCTCCAGTCGCGCGTCAAGAGCGGCTACATCGCCTTTCAGGATCACGGGGACGGCGCGTACTTCAAGAACATCCGCATCCGGCCCATCGACGTGCATCCACTCGATCGCGCGCCGCAAATCGGCGATCCCATGTGGGTCGATCTCTTCAACGGTCGCGATCTGACGGGCTGGTTCGCCAAGGGCGCCGCAACGTGGAGCGTTGAAGACGGCGTGCTCGTCGGGCGCGACGGCGTGGGCCACCTCTACAGTGACGGCGTGTACACCGACTTTGAATTGCGCGGCAAAGTGTGGATCAAGACAAAGGGCAACAGCGGCTTCTACTTCCGCGCCAGCCCGCCCAAGGACAATCCGGACTCCTGGCCCGATGGGTACGAAGCACAGGTGGACAACAACGACCCGAAGAACTTCACCGGTTCGCTCTACGCCCGCGCCTGGCCTGACAAGTTGATCACCAGGGAAGAAGAGTGGTTCGACTACAACATCCGATGCGTTGGCGATCACATCACCATCGCCATCAACGGGCAGACCATGCTCGAGACGGATCAGCACGACTACGCCAGCGGCCACATCGCTCTGCAGGGGCACAACCCCGGCTCGGAGGTCCGCTGGCGCGACATCCAGATTCGCCCGCTCAATCAGCCGATTGCCACGAAGAGTCCGCGACCGCTGAGCGACGGCATCATCGATGTCTTTTACTGCACGCATTCGGCGGGGTTCCGGCACGACGTGCTCCCCGAGTCACGCAAGATCATGGAGCAGCTCGGCCGTGATCACGACTGGCTCCGCGTCATCACGAGTGATGACATTGCTGACCTCACCCCCGAACGGCTCGCCAAAACCGACGTCGTGATGTTCTACACAACCGGCGAACTGCCCATGACTGACGAGCAGAAGGAAGCGCTGGTCAAGTTCTGCGAAAGCGGACACGGCTTCGTGGGCGTGCACAGCGCGACGGACACGTTCTACGAGTGGCCGTGGTATGTCCACTACATCGGCGGCTCATTCGACGGACATCCGTGGCATGAAAAGGTCGGCATCAAAGTGCTCGACACCGACCACCCGGCCACGCGCGGCTTTGGCACGGACCATTTCGAAATCACCGACGAGATTTACAAGTTCAAGAACCGCTCGGATGAACGGCACATCCTGACGCAACTCGACGGCGACAGCGTCGAAGACCGGGCCGGCGGCTACTTCCCCGCTTCGAGCTGGACGCGCAACGCTGGCGACGGCCGAATGTTCTACACCGCGCTTGGACATCGCTCCGAGGTGTGGAACGACCCACGCTTCATCGACCACCTGCTCGGCGGCATTCGCTGGGCGGCCGGCGTTGAAGACTGATCCGCAATACCGATGTGCGCCTCCAGCACATCAACCATTCTCAGAGGGCATCGATGAAACGAACTCGAACAGAGCGAGCCATGCTCACCTCCGCAGTTTCACTTGGACTTGTTGCCGCCGCCGGCCTCTTCGGCGCGTGGACCGCATCCGACGACGGGCGAGCCGACTCCTTCATCGCGACAGATCTCCAGCATTTTGAACCTTTTGGCGTGGTCGCCACTTCGACGCTCGATCCGGGCGAGCGGCTGATCGCCGAACTCAACTGCATCGCCTGTCACACCGCGCCCAAGGCGATTGCCGACCGGCTCGACTCCAAGCAGGCGCCGAATCTGGGCCAGGTGGGTCGGCGCTACAGTCCCGATTACCTCCGCGCCTGGCTGGCCGATCCGCACAAGGTCAAGCACGGTGCGATGATGCCCAACCTGCTCACGGGGATTGATGCCCCCATGCTCAATCGCATGGCCGAGCCGCTCGTTCACTTCCTCGTTTCGCTCGGCGGCCTGGCGCCGCAGACGGAGACCGAGTTTGACGAGACGGACGTCAACCGTGGTCGCATCCTCTATCACCGGGTTGGTTGCGTGGGATGTCACGCGCCGCTCGAGGCGCCCGCGGTTCTCAACCCCACACTCAAGCCCACGGGTGACGATCCCTACGGCGCCGAGCACGTGCTTTCGGAGACGATCCCCGAGGGCGCCACGGACCACGTCGCCCCGCTCGGCTCATTTGCGCACACCACCATCCAGTCGTTGTCGGAATTCCTGTACGACCCGGTTGCTGTGCGCCCGTCGGGTCGGATGCCGTCGATGAACCTCACGCAAGACGAGTCGCGCGCCATCGCAACCTATCTCATTGCGACTGATGTGCGCAACGACCCTGCGGCTGCAGTGCAGGCGCCATTTACTCTCGACCCGACCAAGGCCGCAAGCGGCGAGCGGATGTTCGCCCAACTCGGCTGCGCCAACTGCCACCGGATGGGACCGAATCGCACCGACATCAAACCACAGCGTCCGCTGCCCTTTACCAGCTTCCTTGATCTCCAGCGCCTCGACCAGGGCTGCCTCGCGGCCAAACCCGAAGCCATGATGGCCAACTACGATCTCACCGAATCGCAGCGGCAGGACATTCGCGCGACGCTTCGAAACGCTGAATCGCTCTCCAAGCCACTCAGTGATGCGCAGACCATTGATCGCACGATCAGCACGATGAACTGCTACGCCTGCCACCAGCGCGATGGCGAGGGCGGCCCGGCAGAGGGACGTCGGGCGTACTTCATGACTGTCGGTGAAGCAGAACTGGGCGACGAAGGCCGCTTCCCGCCGCCACTGACCGGCGTAGGCGGCAAGCTGCGCACCGCGTGGATGATCGAGACCATATCAAAAGGCGCGAAGGTCCGGCCGTACATGGCGACGCGCATGCCGGCCTTCACGACGTTGAATGCCGAAGTGCTCGCCGCAAGGTTCGAGAGAGTCGATGCACCGTGCCCGGCAGAGGATCTACCACCAATGGCCTTCAGCGCGCAACTCGCCGCCGACGGCCGCCGTCTGGCCGGCACCGGTCAGGGCATGTCGTGCATCAACTGCCATTCCATTCGCGGCAGCAAACCCATCGGGGAGCCGGCGATGGACCTTGTTAACACGCATGAACGGTTGCGCTCGGACTGGTTCCACACATACCTGCTCGACCCGGCCAAGCTGCGACCGGGCACGCGCATGCCCAACCACTGGCCGCCGGATCAGGCCAACCCGTTCCCCGATGTGCAGGGAGGCGATCCGGACAGGCAGATTGATGCGCTGTGGGCCTACCTCTCACAGGGTGAGTTCCTCGCACTGCCCGAAGGCGTGCCCGAGGAAGGTGGCTACGAGATTCTCGTCCGCGACGAGCCGGTGGTGTTCCGCACTTTCATCAAGGGTGCAGGGGCGCGTGCGATCGCCATCGGCTTCAAAGAGCAGGTCCATCTGGCTTTCGATTCCGAGCAATGTCGAATTATGGAAATCTGGCGTGGAGCGTTCCTGAACGCCTCGGGCGCCTGGGCGGGACGAGGCGGCAACACAACCGACCCGCTCGGCACCGACGTCGTGACTCCCGCAGATGAGTTCCCTTTCAAGCTCCTCATTCCAAACGGCGATCTCGCGATGACCCAGCCCGACCCGCAATTCCGCGGCTACCGGCTTGACGATCGGCGCCAGCCCATACTCGAATACGAATTCGGCGACTGGATGATCGAAGAACAACCACTGCCCATCGTGCGGCCAACCGCACCGGATCTGCGGCGCATCTTCGATGTCAAAATCGCGCCGGGTAAGGCGCCCAGCGCCGGACTCGCGTTCGTCGTGGCCAACGGCGCGAAAATCGAGATGACCGGCCGTGATCAGTTCAACGTCGACGGCAGGGTGGTGTACGACCTGCGCTACCCCGACACGGCGGTGGCGAAGGTGCTGAATTACCAGAGCGCCGACCACCTTGTGCTGTTCTTCGGCAACACCAATGTCCGCCAGGCTCACTTTGAATTGGAGATGACGTGGTAAGAACCATGAAGCAATTCGCGATCGCAGTGACCTTCCTGCTTCTCGGCGCGTCTACCACCGCCAGCGCCATGCAGCAGCCGCTCGGCCCGGAACTTGACTACGTCAAGAAGGCCACGCGCGAAGAGACGCGCAAAGCGACCATCGCCCAGTACCTCCCCGCCGGACTCGACTACGGCCCCTGGTGGATCATCGGCCCATTCGAGAACGCAGGCAGTGGCGAGCTTGATCGCATTTACCCGCCCGAGCAGGACGGTTTCAAGCCTGATGCCGTGTACAAGGGCAAGCGCGGCGTTGACGTCAAGTGGAAGAAGACCGACTTCGTCGACAACAGCGCCATGGATCTGCATGTGTTCGGCGCCAATCCCGCCGACGATGTTTTCAACGAGGACGTCGCCTGTTACCTCTATCGAGAAATCAGGATCGACGAACCCGCCACGCTCAGAGTCCGCATGGGATCGGACGACGGGATGAAGGTCTGGCACAATGGTCGCGTCATCGTCTTTGCCGACGAACTGCGAGGCTGGGACGCCGACCAGCACGTCGTCGATCTCCACCTTGAGGCCGGTGTTAACACCATCCTTGCCAAGGTGATCAACCACCAGGTCGGGTACAACTTCTCCTTTGGCTACGACAATCCGTTGGATCCAATGCTCGATGCCAAGCTCGAATACCAACTCGATCTTGACTTTCCGCGCTCGCCTGAAGATCTCTACTACCGGATGCTCACCATCCCAGTGCCCCCGGACGTCGTCCTCGAAGTGGGCGGCATGGACCTGCTCGAAGACGGTCGTCCGGCCATTAGCACGCGTCGCGGAGAGGTCTGGCTGGTCAATGATGCGTATGGCGATCCGCCGTTCAACGCCACGTTCACCAAGTTTGCCTCGGGCCTGCACGAACCGCTCGGGCTGGCGGTGCGCGATGGCGTGATGTATCTCGTTCAGCGCGGCGAACTCACGCGACTTGTCGATGAAAATAGCGACGATCGCGCCGATCGCTTCGACACCGTCTACAACGGCTGGGGTGTGAGCGGCAACTACCACGAATTCGCCTTCGGTCCGAAGTTCGATCGCGACGGCAACATGTGGGTGACACTCAACCTCGGATTCTGCGGCGGACTCGGAAAGAGCATCGTCCCCTGGCGCGGCTGGGCGCTGAAAATCACCACCGACGGGCAGATGACGCCCGTCTGCGGCGGCATGCGCTCGCCCAACGGCATCGGCATGAATGCGGCAGGTGACATGTTCTACGTTGACAACCAGGGCGACTGGGTCGGCACCTGCCCGCTCGTGCACATGGAGCCCGGCGACTTCTGCGGTCACCCCGGCGGCAACCAGTGGTACGATCTGCCCGACGTGCCCGGCGACAATCCCGGCAAACCGTATGCCGGTCCAAATGGCCCGGTTCCCAAGCACGAGGCCGCGAAGAAGATGCCTTCACTCAAACTTCCCGCCGTGTGGTTCCCCTACGGTCGCATGGGGCAGTCATCGGCCGACGTGCAATGCGACATGACGGGCGGCAAGTTTGGCCCCTTCGGTGAGCAGATCTTCGTCGGCGATCAGACGACCGCGTCCATCGCTCGCGTGTATCTCGAAAAGGTTGATGGCAAGTACCAGGGCGCCTGCTTCCCCTTCCGCTCCGGTTTTGACTGCGGCGTCAATCGCATGTGCTGGGGCACGGACGGCTCCATGTTCGTCGGTATGACCAATCGCGGCTGGGGTTCGCTCGGCCGCAAGCCCTACGGCTTGCAGCGACTCATCTGGACCGGCAAGACGCCCTTTGAGATTCTGGAAATGAAAGCGCAGCCCGATGGATTCGACCTCGTTTTCACGCAGCCTGTCGACCCGCAGACGGCCGGCAACGCGGCGTCGTACACCATGAAGTCGTTCACGTATTACTACCATGAGCCGTACGGCAGCCCGGAAATCAGGAACCAGCAGTTGGCAATCCTCGGCGCCGTTGTGTCGCCAGACCGCATGCGCGTCCACTTGCTCGTCAATGGGCTGCGCGAAGGATTTGTGCACGAACTGTCCGCGCCCGGCGTCACCAATGCGGATGGCGAGCCGCTCTTGCACACCGAAGCCTACTACACGCTCAATCACATTCCCGATGCGCCCGTCGCCTTCGCGGATCACTGAACTCGATGCGCCGCGCGCGGCATCGCCATCACCAGTAATTCAAGCACCTCAAGGCCCGGAGGAACCACATCCTCCGGGCCTGTTTGTTGGTGCGCTGGAATTGGTGCGGAATCCCCATGACCTTCGCGGCAGTCCCGTTGTACCGTCGGGTAGGCGCGGTGTGATATCCGCGAGGAGGGATTCTCATGCAATACAAACTCATCACCATTTCCCTGATCGGAGTCGGTCTCACGACCACGACGTTGGCGCAAAAGTCGACACCACCACCGCAGCCGTTGCCGTCTGCCACTCACGCGCTGCAAAGCACTCGATTCATTGAGAACTGTGGACAGTGGGTTGACGCCACGGTCCACTTTGGTTTCAGGACCGATCGGCTGAGTGTGGCGTTTCGTGAATCGTCGCTGGCCATGTACGTCGACGGCCCTGATGGTACATCGAGCGATTCGCTCGCCGTTACCTTCCCTGGAAGCAACTTGGTGATCCCCACGGGTGATCAACCACAGGCTGCCAGGATTAACTACTTCGTTGGAGGCCAAGGACGCACGAGCCAGGCCAGCGTGCCATCGTTCGGATCCGTCGTCTACGAGAACCTCTACGATGGAATCGATCTTCATATCCGTGACAGTTACGATGGGATTCTCAAGTACGAATTTCACATCGCTCCCGGCTTCGATTGCACTCAGATTCAGATCAACTGCGATGGAGTCGACGATCTGTGCGGCACATCCGACGGAGGCGTTCTGCTCGAGACCCCACTTGGCACACTCATGGATCACGCGCCTGTCGTGTGGCAGGAGATCAACGGAAGTCGTTACTATCTCGATGCACGATTCGAGACGCTGGGTCGGCACGCCTATGCGATCAAACTACTTCAGCCTGTCGATGCGGCGCACCCGGTCATCATTGATCCCGAAGTGGAATGGATGACCTATCTCGGCGGCTCGGACGACTACGACCAGGCCTTCGATATCGCCGTCGACGCCTCGGGCAACATCTTTGCCACGGGTTGGACCTGCTCCACCGATTTTGAAGGGCGGAACAACACGCACCATGGAGACATCGATGCATTCATCGTCAAGATGAACCCCGCCGGTTCGCTTGAGTGGATGACGTACCTCGGAGGAAGCGATCGGGACATGGGCTACGGAATCGCCGTCGATCCCACGGGCGTGGTGAGTGTCACCGGCTGTACAAGCTCACTCGATTTCGAAGGAGGCCGAAACGCGAATCACGGCGGGATGGATGCCTTCATCGTCGCCGTGGACGCCGCTGGCCAGCTCCTGTCCATGAATTACCTCGGCGGATCCGACGATGACGTCGGCAACGATCTCGTGCTCGATGCCGCCGCAAACGCGCTCATAGCCGGAGAGACGCGCTCCGTCGACTTCGAGGGACGGACCAATCTACTTCATGGCGACTTCGATGCATTCGTGACAAAAATCAGCCTCAACGAATCGCTGCAGTGGATGACCTATCTCGGCGGATCGGGAGCCGACCTGGGCAGGAGCATCGCAATCGACAGTGTTGGTCACGTCATGGTGACCGGCGACACGGAGTCGATCGACTTTGTCGGCCGAACCAATTCCCACCATGGCGGAGCGTGCGACGTCTTCGTCGCCATGACAGATGAGAACGGCCAACCCGGATGGATGAACTATCTCGGAGGCAGCGACGAAGACTACGGCTTTGGCATCACGATTGACGCAGTCGGAAACGCGTTCATGACCGGCTACACGAAGTCGCTCGATTTCGAAGGACGCAACAACGCATTCCACGGCGGGTCCGCAGATACCTTCCTCGTCAGGGCCAACGCCTTGGGCACGCCGGTCTGGATGACGTATCTCGGTGGAAGCGGCACGGACTTCGGCAACGCCATTGCTGCGGATTCAGCAGGCAACTCCTACGTGACGGGCTATTCCACTTCGACCGACTTCGATGGCGCCAGCAATGCGTATCGTGGCGGCTGGTCCGACGCCATTGTTCTCAAAGTCGACGCGGCCGCAAATCTCCGCTGGATGACCTACTACGGCGGAACAAAAGCCGACTCCGGAACCGGCATCCTGCTCGACGGTCTCGGAAACGCGATCATCGCGGGACACACCGAGTCCACCGACTTTGAGGGACAAAACAACGCGTTCCACGGCTTCTGGGACGGCCTGGCGTTGCGAGTCAACCTGGTGGATGCACCGCTGCTGGACGTCACGGCGACCTGCCCAACCGGTGGGCCGATGCGCATCGAGTGGACACAGGCAACGCCCGGTGGGCGCGCCGCGCTGCTCTTTGCCCTCAACCGGGGAACACTCATCATCCCCAACAACCGACCCTGCGCCGGAACGCAGATCGGTCTTGGTGCTAACCGCATTCGAATCGCCTGGACGGGGCTCTCGGATTTCAATGGCGAGCGAATGCTCAACGTAACTACCGGCCCGGACGCCTGTGGTGGGTACCTGCAGCTCGTGGACCTTCCGACCTGCTCCACGAGCAACGTCGCGCGCATCGAGTAGGCGCGACGGCGCGGCACGGCGTAACCGTGCTGCGTTTCCCGAGCCCGGGGCCGGCGCTCCCCGGGCTCACTTTCTCGATTTTGCAGTATTCTGGACTTCGGCGGTCTGGGCCAAACCCGTTTTCGGGTATGCTGGTGTGCAGGAGATTTGACATGCGCCACGCACTCGCCGTTCTTTCCGCCTTGACCCTCGCCGTGCCCTCCGCGGCCGGCCAGCCGCCCCAGCCCGCTTCAACCGAGGCAATCAACCTCGGACTGCGCGGGGTGTACTTCGTTGAGAACCAGGGCCAGTGGAGCGACGCAAGTGTCCACTATGGCTTCAAAACGCGCGGCCTCGACATCGCATTCCGCGAGTCGTCGTTCACGATGCACCTCGCGCGGGAGTCCGGCTCGACGAGCCGCGCCCGTGAGGAAGCGGGTTTGGACGAACGTCGCGCGGCCACGCTCCTGTCGCCCGAAATCGCGCCCGATGCCAGATCGTGCGATGACCTCAATCCCGCGTACGAGCACCTCACGCTGACCGTGACCTTCCCCGGCAGCAACGACGTCATCCCCGAAGCGGCGAGGCCGCAAAGCGCCAAGTTCAACTACTACATCGGCGATGATGAATCGAAGTGGGCGAGCAACGTGCCATCCTTCGGTGAAGTGATCTACCCCAATCTCTACGACGGCGTTGATCTGCACATCACCGGCGCGCCCGACGCTTCAGGCGTGCTCAAGTATGAGTTCCACGTGGCGTCGGGCGCGGACTGGTCACAGATCCAGATTGCGTATGACGGCATCGACTCGCTCTGCATCGACGACACCGGCGACTTGCGCATCAACACGACCTTCGGCACCCTCACCGACGCCGCGCCGCTGGTCTGGCAGGAGGGCTCAACGAGCCGCGACTGTAAGGGAGCGGTGCTTGACGATGGAGATCCAACACCGCTACCTGACGGTTCGACTCGCTCACGATCTGCAGACGGGCGCGGCTCGTCAGATCACCGAGACCCCGTCCCCGCACACTTCGAACTCGTCGACGGCGCGAAGTATCGCATTGCCCTTGACGTCCCCGTCGATCCGACGCGCGAACTCATCATTGACCCGGATGTGGAGTGGATGGTGTACCTGGGAGGCTCTGGATACGAACATGGAAGCGTTCTTGCCGTGAATTCGACTGGCAAGACGCTTGTCTCCGGTACAACTTCCTCTCAAGACTATGTCGGGCGCACTAATTCGTATTTCGGTGGTTCGTGTGATGTCTTCGTCGTCAGCGTAGCCCAGTCTGGATCGGTCGAGTGGATGACGTATCTGGGCGGAACGGTCTGGGACACGTGTGAAGCCATCGCCATAGACTCAGATGACACGATTGTCGTGGCTGGCACCACTGCCTCCACCGATTTTTCGGGCCGAATCAACTCATATCTTGGCGCCTGGGATTCATACTTGGCCAGACTGAGTTCGGAGGGGGCGCTGTTGTGGATGCGATACCTGGGAGGGACTGAAGACGATGAGGCGACCGGGCTTGCGATTGGAAGCGCCGGTGAGATCATGGTCATCGGTGGAACTTCTTCAACGCGCGTGCTGGGACGACTGAACAGCTTCCATGGCGGCTACCGCGACGCATGCCTTTACCGACTCGATGCAGACGGGGCGACCGACTGGATGGTGTATCTGGGCGGTTCGGACTCGGACGGCGCCAAACAAGTCGTCCTGGATGGGGCGGGGAACGCCTTGATTGCAGGCTACACCCGTTCCTCAAACTTTGAAGGGCAAGTCAATGCGTTTCACGGTGGAACCTGGTGGGGCGATGCATTCTGCACTCTGGTGGATGCGCAGGGGAGCATTCAGTGGGTGCGATATATTGGTGGAAGCGGTGAAGACGCCGCGTTTGCGATGGCCATCGGCGCGTCCGGAGATCTGGCCATCGTCGGGCGGACGGACTCGCCCGACTTCGAGCAAGCGCGCAACTCCTACCTCGGTGGCGAAGCGGATGGTTTCCTGGTCAAGGCAAGTTCAATTGGCGAGCCAGTCTGGATGAGATATGTTGGAGGAACGGGAACCGAATTCGCGGAAGATGTTGTCATCTCACCGTCGAACTCGTACTTGGTGGCAGGCACCACCGACTCGGCCGACTTCTCTGCTCGTCAGAATGAAGCCAGGGGAGGTCGCGATGTCTTTCTGATGGGAGTGACGCAAACGAGCGTCGTGCAGGGAATGATCTACATCGGAGGAGCCGCGAATGAAGGCGACGGCTCTGAACATCCCAGCACGAGCATCGTGTTGGGCAACTCGGCGGAGCTTGTGCTCTCCAGCACCACCACCTCATCGGACTTCGACGGACGACTTAATGAGTTTCTCGGTGGTGATGAAGATGCCGTACTCTTGGTTGTTTCGGATGCAGATGCCTGGGGTCCGACCTTGTCGGTGACATCAACGTGTCCATCCGGCGGCCCCATCCACATCGAATGGTCCGGCGCCACACCCGACGCCCCGGCTGCGCTGATCTACGCGCGCAACACCGGCTCGTTCGTCATCCCAAACAGCCAACCATGCCGCGGCACCACGCTCGGCCTGGGCACCAACCAGATCCAACTCGTCACCGTCCTCAACTCCGACCCCAACGGCTCGCGCACACTCAACTCCAACGCCGGCCCCGGTGCGTGCGGCGGCTACCTCCAACTCCTTGACCTCACGACCTGCGCCACAAGCAACGTCGAACGGATCGAATAACCCCGCACACATCGCAAATCGCCCCCGAAGTCCATGTTCATTGAACATGGGCTTCGATCGCGCGCGTCTGACCGCCGATCCCCACGCTTTCGTCCCCCTGCCCGCCTATCTTGATTCACTGTGGCCGAGCCTATTCTCACCATCAACGGCGTGACCAAGGACTACCCCGCCGTCCGCGCGGTCAACAATCTCACGCTCTCCATCAACCGCGGTGAAGCGCACGGCCTCATCGGCGAAAACGGGGCCGGCAAAAGCACCCTCATGAAGATGCTCAGCGGCCTCGAGCACCCGACCGCCGGCTCAATCACCTTCGACGGCAAGCCGCTCAACCTCTGCACTCCAGCCGAGGCGATGAAGCTCGGCATCGCGATGATCCACCAGGAACTCAATCTCATCGGCGAACTCTCCGTGGCCGACAACATCTTCCTCGGCCGCGAACGCACCACCCTTGGCCTCGTCGATCGCGGCTCGGCCGAGACAGCCGCCCTCAAACTGCTCAATCAACTGGGCTCAAACGTCAGCCCGCGCACGCGCGTCAACCGCCTCTCCATCGCCGACCAACAACTCGTCGAAATCGCCAAGGCCCTATCGTGTGAAGCGCGGCTGCTCATCATGGACGAACCCACGGCCGTGCTCAGCGAGCGCGAGACGACGGCCCTGTTTCGCGTGATCAACCAGATGCGCCTGCACCAGGGCGTGACGATCATCTACATTTCGCACATCCTGCCCGAGGTCCGCCGTCTGTGCGATCGCATTACGGTCCTGCGCGACGGGCAATACGTCAAGACGGTCGAGCCGCGCGAAGCGGATGATGCGGAACTGGCGCGGCTGATGGTCGGGCGCGACCTTGGCGACCTCTTCCCGCAGCGTGCGCCTCACCTGCCCGACACGGTGCTCGAGGTGCGCAACTTCTTCGTCGATGGCTGGGTGCGCGGCGCCGGACTCGATCTGCATCGCGGTGAGATCGTCGGGCTGGCGGGACTCGTCGGTTCGGGCCGCACCGAGTTCGCCGAAGCGATCGCCGGCCTCCGCAAACGGCGCAGCGGATCGGTGAGTATCATCGGCGAACCGGCTGACATCCGCAGCCCCATCGACGCGATCCGGCATCGCATCGCCTACGTCTCGGAAGATCGCAAGTTGCGCGGCCTGCACCTCGATCTGAGCATCACCGAGAACTCCACGCTCGCCAACCTGCCCACGTACGGCTTTCCCCTGCTCAACCGATCGGCACGACAGGCCGCCGCAAACCAACACGCTCAAAAACTCGGCACGCGCTGCAGCAGCGTTCGGCAGCGCGTCGGCTCGCTCAGCGGAGGCAATCAGCAGAAAGTTGCGCTGGCCAAGTGGCTCGACACCAAGCCCAATGTCCTCCTGCTCGATGAACCCACGCGCGGCGTCGACATCGGCGCCAAGCAGGAAATCTACCAGCTCATTCACGGCCTCGCGGCCGAGGGCAAGTCCATCCTCATGATCTCCTCGGAGATGCCTGAACTCATCGGCCTGTGCCACCGCATCCTCGTCATGCGCAACGGGCGTATCGTTGGATCACTGCCCGGCGAGCGAGCCACTGAGAGCGACATCATGCACCTGGCCGCTGGCCTGCGGGAGAATCGCGTCGCATGATCCAGGACAAGCCCAACACCCCGACGGCCCCGACCTTCCGCTGGTCCGACTTCTTCGAGACCTGGGGCGGACTGATTGCCTTTGTCGCCCTCGCGGCGTTCTGCTCGCTGTTCCCGGGCACGCGCGATCACTTCCTCAACCCCGAGAACATCCGCAACATCATCCACCAGAATTCGTTCATCGGCATCATCGCCATCGGCATGACGTTTGTCATCATCTCCGGCGGTATTGATCTCTCCGTCGGCTCCATGGCCGCGCTCATCGGCGGCTTGTCCATCTACGCGATGAACAAAGTCATCGGCGGCATGGAAAGCGAATGGATGGGTGTCGTCGCCGCGTGCGTCGCCGCGCCGCTCATCGGCATGGGGCTCGGCTTGATCAACGGCCTGCTCATCACCAAGGGTCGCATTGCGCCTTTCATCGTCACGCTCGGCGGCCTCGCAGGCTATCGATCGATCATTCTCGCGATGGCCGATGGCGGCGAGGTCCGCTCGTCGAGCATGAACCTCTTCGAAGCCATCAGCAGCCCGCGCAACGGCATCCCCCTGCCCGCGTGGCACAACGCCGCCGGCGACCAAGTCAGCATGAGCATCACCTGGCCGATCATTATCTTCCTGCTCATGGCCGTGATCGCCCAGGTCGTGCTCAGCCACACCCGCTATGGCCGCTACACCATCGCCGTCGGCTCCAACGAGACGGCCGCCCGCTACAGCGCCATCAATGTCGACCGCGTCCGCATCATCACCTACACGCTGATCGGCCTGTGCACCGGCATCGCCGCCCTGCTGCTCTCGTCGCGCCTCAACAGCGTCGGTGCCTCGAACACCGGCAACCTCTTCGAACTCGACGCCATCGCCGCCGTGGTCATCGGCGGCACGCGCATGAGCGGCGGCAAAGGTCGCGTCTGGGGCACCATCATCGGCGTGCTCATCCTCGGCATGATCGACAACGTGCTCGTCCTCGCCGACGTGTCGACCTACTGGCAGGGCCTCGTCAAGGCCGGCGTCATCATCCTCGCCGTACTGCTGCAACGCAGTCGATCGGAGAACTAAACAACCCGACCGCTCTCCGGAGGTTCGTATGGCCAACACTCCACTGAACCAACGCCTGAAGACTCTGCTGGGCACACTGCTGACCGCGGTCATCGCGATGGGAGTGATCGGCTCTTTCGACTACTTCTTTCTTCGCTCGGTCTTCCGGCAACTGGGGACCGCGACCTATCCGACCACGGTCGGAACCGTCGTGCAGAGCAGTGTGGAGACGACCGCCGACTCCGAGGGTGGAGACTCGCACCGCCCGAAAATCACGTTCTCCTACGAGGTCAACGGCGAGAAGTTCGAAGGCGATACATGGCGACACGGCGACCTCGGTCTGTCTGATCCGACCTACGCCGAGCAGGTGGTGGCCCGGTATGTGCCGGGAAGTGAAGTCACCGTGCATTACAACCCCGACCGGCACGACGACGCGGTGCTCAGCACCGAGCTCGACTCCAGCGATGCATTCCTGATCCTGTTCATGACCGTTCCGAACCTGCTCATCGTCGGCGCGTGGGGGCTGTTTGCGTATTGGCTTCGCGTTTTCATCACCGATCCGCCTGCCGGCGGTGTGAAGATTATCGACGATCGCAATGAAGTCCGTGCGCGTCTGCCGCGCCTGGTTCCGATCGTCGCCTTTGCCGGCGCCACGTTCATCGTCCCCTTTATCAGTATCTTCATCGCAGGATTCGCACTGCACATGGCGCCGCCGCTCGAGTTTGTCTACGGAGTGTGGATCATCGCACCCGTTGCAGGAATCGCCGCATTCGCATGGCAGACGTTCTCGCTCTCGCGCGGCCGGGTCGATCTCATCATCGACCGACTCAACGGAACGCTCAGCCTGCCAGCGATTGCCGATCGCTCCGAGCGGCTCGACTTGCCGCTGGATCACGTGAGGTCAGTCAATGTGCGCAGTGAGATGTCTGGATCGGGGGATTCGAAACAACGCTACTTCGCCGCGCATCTGACCGTCGCATCGCCGGGCAACACCGCCGGTCGGGACGAATTGATCGCCCGATTCACGACACGAGCCCGAGCCCACGGATTCTCCCAGTGGCTCCGCAGCCAGGTCGGCCTCCAACGACCTGAATGACGATTCTCCGGCAGTTTCACCCGATATACTGCTCTTCCAAATCCGGAGGAGCAATCATGGCCTGCACCACACACCGTCGTCTTTCGCTCACCACTGCCGCCCTGACTCTTGCCGCCCTGGCCCTGCCGGCCTGGAGCGCAGCTGAGAATCCGGCGACCTCTTCGCCCGCCCCTGTCGCCACCGAAAACACCGTCGAGCAGCCCACTTCCGCCAAGCTCCGCATCGGCATTTCCATTCCCGCCGCGGACCACGGCTGGACGGCCGGCGTGGTGTGGTGGGCCAAGAAGGCGCAGGAACTCTACCCCGACGTCGATTTCACCCTCGCCACGGCCACCACGCCTCAGAAGCAGATCAGCGACATCGAGAACATGATGGTCAAGGGGATCGACGGCCTCGTCGTCCTCGCCACCGAGAGCGCCCCCATCACTCCCATCGCCAAGCGGGCCCACGAGCGCGGCATCTACATCGTCAATGTCGATCGCGGCTTCCTCGAGCCCGTCGCCGATCTCTTCCTCGAAGGCGATAACAAGGCCTTCGGCCGCAAGAGCGCGCAGTTCATGGTCGATCGCCTCGGCGGCAAGGGCAAGATCGTCATCCTCGAAGGCATCCCCTGCACCGTCAACAGCGATCGCGTCAACGCAGCCTTGGAAGTCTTCAAGCAGTACCCCGACATTGAGATCCTCGGCCAGCAGCCTGCGATGTGGAATCGCCAGAAGGGTCTCGAAGTCATGCAGACGTTCCTCGTCAAGCACAAGAAGATCGACGCCGTCTGGGCTCAGGACGATGACATCGCCATGGGCGCCTACAAGGCGATCAAGGAAGCCGGCCGCGAGAAAGAGATGTGGATGCTCGGCGGCGCGGGCATGAAGGAAGTCGTCAAGATGGTCATGGACGGCAGCGCAATGTTCCCGGCCAACATCACCTATCCTCCCTCCATGATCGCCACCGGCATCCACATGGCCGTGTCCAATCTGCGCGACGGCCACCGCGCCCCGGTCAGCCAGTTCATGCCCAAGCACTTGATGATCGACGTCGAACTCATCACGCCGCAGAACGCGAAGGACTACTACTTCCCCGACTCGGTGTATTGAGTCGCGACGACAGGTAAGCTGAGTCGTGTTCAGCCGCGACCCGGAGGCTTTGCGCAGGGTCGCGCCAATACTGCAACCGCGCCCCGCCGTGATCCGTATGTCTTTGCGCCAATGGCGATGAAGCTCATCACCCGCGCTGCCCTCCGCCGCCTCCGCAATCTGTTCCTGTTCATCGCCGGCGTGCTGGCGGTATGCTACGTCATCATGATCCGCATGCCCGGCCGCTCGTTCCGTGATCCCTTGCCGCCTGCAACGCTTGAACAGCAGACACTGGCCGACCACCTCCGAATCGACCTGCAGACATTGGCTGGCGACATCGGCGAACGCAACGCCTTCCTGCCCGACAAGCTCGAAGCTGCGGCCGCATTCATCGAGAAGCAACTCACGCAAGCCGGCTACTCAGTCCAGCGCCACCCGTTCCCGGTCCACCTTGAACTCGGTCCCAACCTCGAGAGCGACACCGTCTGCTCGAATCTCTCCGTCGAGATCCCCGGAGTCACAAAGCCTGAAGAGATCATCGTCGTCGGCGCGCACTACGACTCGATCTTCGGTTCGCCCGGCGCCAACGACAACGGCACCGGCGTCGTCGCCACGTTGGCCCTTGCCCGTCGCATGGCCGGCTCGGCGCCGCGCCGCACGTTGCGCTTTGTCTTCTTCGTCAATGAAGAGCCGCCCTTCTTCCAACAGGAAGGTCAGATGGGCTCGCTCGTCTACGCCCGGCAGTGTCGCGCACGCAACGACAACATCATCGCCATGCTCGCCCTCGAAACCATGGGCTGCTTCAGCGATGAGCCCGGTACACAGCACTACCCGCTCGGCCTGGGCCTGCTCTATCCATCGCAGGGCAACTTCATCGGATTCGTCGGCAGCGTCGGTTCGCGCGGGCTCGTTCGCAAGTGCATCGCGTCATTTCAACAGCACGCACAGTTTCCTTCCGAAGGCGCCGCACTGCCGGGGCACATCCCCGGCGTCGGCTGGTCGGATCACTGGTCCTTCTGGCAGGCCGGCTACCCCGCCATCATGATCACCGACACGGCGCCCTTTCGCTACGCACACTACCACGAAGCCGAGGACACTCCCGACAAAGTCGATTACGACCGCCTCGCCCGCGTGATCGAAGGCGTGCAGCGCGTCATCAATGATCTGGCCAATGAGTGAACCTGTGGGTGCCACACGGCGGGCCGCTTCGGCCGCTGTGTGCAAGCGTGCAAATGCACGCGATCGGAAGCACTTTCCTTCGTAGGGTCCGCCATGCGGACCACGAACGTGCAAAGGCCGACGGATCTTCTATGCGCACCCCGTCGTCTCGCCGGGGCGAGACGCGGTCCGCACGGCGGACCCTACATCACCCCACATCCGCAATCCCCAATCCTTCGCCGTGCTGCTCCATCAACCGCCGCCGCAGCAGCGCGTTCTCCGGGTTGGTCAATCCAGGATCATCTTCGATCCACTGCCGCGCATCGCGCCGGGCCATGTTGAGCAGGGCCATGTCGGTGCGCAAGTCCGCCACGCGCAGCGACGTCGAACCCGACTGGCGCGGTCCGAAGATCTCACCCATCCCACGAATCTCGAAATCCCGCTCGGCGATCTCGAAGCCGTCGCTGGTCGAAGCGATCGCGTCGAGCCGCGCCTTTCCGTCTTCCGTCGTCGCTTCGCCGATGAAGACGCAGAGCGACTTCGTTGAGCCGCGTCCGACCCGGCCGCGCAACTGGTGAAGTTGCGACAGGCCAAACCGCTCGGCGTGCTCGACGATCATGATCGACGCGTTGGGCACATCGACGCCGACTTCGATCACCGTGGTCGCCACGAGGACGTCGATCTGCCCGGCGCGGAAGCGGTGCATGATCCGCTCGCGCGTCTCGCGTTTGAGCCGGCCGTGGATCGGCGCGAGGCGCAAACCCTCGAACCACCCTTCCTCGAGTTGCTTGAGATGCGATCGCACATCCTTGAGCCCCCCGCCGCTCGCCTCGTCGATGGCCGGCAGCACGACGTACGCCTGCTCGTGCTTGTCGCGAATGCGCCCGGCCACGTACTCGTACACCTCGCGCGACTTGCCCGGCACAACCACGCGCGTCGCGATCGGGCTGCGCCCCGGCGGAAGTCCCTTGATCGTCGAAACGTCCAGATCGCCAAAGAGCGTCAGCGAGAGCGTGCGCGGAATCGGCGTCGCCGTCATGACCAGCGTGTGCGGCACGACGCCGCTGTTCATCTCCGTGCGAATCCTCAGTTCCGCACGCTGGTGCACGCCGAAGCGATGCTGCTCGTCAATCACCAGCACGCCGAGTCTATGAAACGCGACCGGCTTGCTGAGCAGCGCGTGCGTGCCGATGACGAGATCGATGTCGCCGCCGGCCAGTCGATCGAGAATGGACTTGCGATCAGCAGCGCTGAGCGTCCCCGTCAGCAGTTCGATGCGCACCCGACTGCCTTCAAGCATCTCCGTCACCGTGAAATAGTGCTGTTCGGCGAGGATCTCCGTCGGCGCCATCAGCGCCGCCTGCGCCCCCGACGCCACAGCCGCGAGCATGGCATACAGCGCGACCACTGTCTTTCCCGAACCTACATCGCCCTGCAGCAGGCGGTTCATCGGCGTGGTGCTCGCCAGGTCCTTGCGGATCTCCTCGATCACGCCGCGCTGATGGCGGGTCAGCTTGAACGGAAATCGCGCCAGGATGTGCTCATCGATCGCGTCGGCTGTGTTGATCGCCACCGCATCGCTGTGTTGGCGCAACTGCCGCCGCTTGAGCGCGACGCCCAGTTGCAGCAGGAGCAGTTCATCCAGCGCCAGCCGCCGCCGGGCCCGTTTCACATCATCTTCACCATCGGGTCGGTGAATCAGCCGCAGCGCCGTGGCGAGGTCGGGCACGCTGCGCTGCTGGCGATACGCCTCGGGCAGGTGATCCTCCACTAGCGCCGCTGCATCATCCAGAACCGACTGGACAGTCTTGTCGATCTGCTCGCTGCTGAGATCTTCGCTGGCGGGATACACCGGACGGTACCGCTCGCTGCGCTCATCGACGGGCGCCTCGAGATCGATGACTTCCCACTTGGGATTGACGACCTGCATGTAACTGCCGAACTTCTTGGTCTTGCCCTGGATGCGCAGCGTCATGCCGGGGTGGATCTTGTGCCGCAGGTAGCCGCCGTTGAACCACGTCAGGTGCAGCCGGCCCGTCGGGTCGATGAGGTTCGCCTCGAAGCGCGCTTTGCGTCCCATCCCGGCCAGTCGGGTTGCCCCGACTTCGCCGCGCGCCGTCACGACCTGGTCCGCCCCGATCTCGCCGATCGGCCGCTCGGAATGTTCAAACTCGTAACGATGCGGAAAGTGATGCAGCAGGTCGGCCACTGTCACCACGCCCAGCCGCTTGTACACCGCGGCCACACGCGGCCCGACGCCGGGAATGTACTGCACGGCCGTATCCAGGCGCAGGGGCGGGCGAGTTTGGAGCGTGTCAGGCATCTGGAAAAAGCATACACGAAACGAGGCCGCCGAGCGGGAATACCCCCTGCCTCTTCGCGTCATCTCATCCATCCGGCACTGCTGGTAGAATCTCATGATTCAAGGAGACAGGGCATGTTGAAAACCACTCGCCTCGCCGCAGCCATTCTCGCTGTCACCCTACTCGGAGGATGCGTTCTCGTGGGCGGCCGTCAAACGGTCCAGAAACCCACAACCGGACAGGAGTTGGTCGATCTCAAGACGGCCTACGACGCCGGAGCGCTCACCGCCGAGGAGTACGACTGCAAGCGGAGCGAAATACTGCACCATTGAGGGGCGACGCGCCGAGTCTTCCTCCCCTCGGCGGCAAAGCCCCTACCATTGCCCGTGATCCCTCTGCCGATCCTCGACACTTCGCCGCAGCGACCCGTCTTTGCCCAGGGCCCGCGCGACCTCTCCGGCGTACGCCTGCTGCGCATCAGCGTCACCGATCGCTGCAATCTGCGCTGCGTCTATTGCATGCCCGACGAAGGGGTGTCATGGATGGCGCCGCAAAAAGACCTGCTCACCGCCGACGACATCGAGTCCGTTGTGTCAGCGGCAGTCCGCATCGGCATCCGTCACGTCAAGCTCACAGGCGGCGAGCCGACGATCCGCCCCGATATCATCGAAATCTGCCAGCGCCTGGCGCGTCTCGGCATCGGCGATCTTTCACTGACCACCAACGGCCTGATGCTGGACAAACTCGCCCAGCCCCTGCGACTGGCCGGCGTCGATCGGCTCACCGTCAGTTGCGACTCGCTCCGCGCCGATCGATACAAGACCATCACGCACGGCGGCGACCTCGACCAGTTCTGGCGCGGCGTGCACGCGGCCCACGAGGTCGGCTTCACCCGCCTCAAGGTCAACGTCGTCGTCATGCGCGGCATCAACGATGATGAAGTCGCCGACTTCGCCCTGCTCGCCACGAAGTACCCCTGGTCGATCCGCTTCATCGAGTACATGCCGCTGGGCGACTCCGTCCTCACCGGCATCGATCCAACGCAGGCCACCGTCGGCAACGAAGAAATCAAAGCCCGCATCGCCGCGCGCGTGGGGCCGCTGTCTAGCGTCGAGCGGCACCGCGAGGTCGGCGTCGGTCCCGCAATGGTCTACACCTTCCCGGGCGCGCTCGGCCGCGTCGGCTTCATCAGCGCCATGAGCCAGCCCTTCTGCGAATCATGCAATCGCCTGCGCCTTACCGCCATCGGCGAACTGCGCAGCTGCCTCTTCGACGGTGGTGAAGTAAGCCTCATGCCGGCGCTGCGTCCCAAACCGGATCTTGAGAAGGTGATCAAGCTGTTCAGCGATTGCGTGGTGCTTCGCCCGGAGGTTCATTCCAGTCGCGGCAACCGCGCCATGAGCCAGATCGGCGGGTAGTTTGCTGCAGGTGCCACACAGCACTCATCTCACCGCACCGCGCGAACGTCACTCAACTCACCTTCAACACTCACACGCCCGTTCCACGAGTTGAGCTTCGGCCGCACAACTGCGTCAAACGTCATGCCCGACGCCAGTTGCGGCGCGAGCCATCCCAGGCTCCAGCCAACGAAGCGCATCTCGCGCCCGCCGCGCGCATCGGCCGCCTGCAGCGACAGGTGCCGCCCCTTGTCGCCCATCACGCGCGGATGACCCGACAAGCGCAAGTTGCGCACCAACACCTGCGGCCGCGGATTCGACCGACCGAACGGTCCGAGGTCCACCAGCGCCCGCGCCGCCCCCTGATCGAGTTCATGCAGCACCGCTTCGCAGTCGTACGAGATCTGCCCCACCATGTCGCCGACTTCAATGTGCCGGTTCGCGTGCTCGGTGAGCGCTTCGACGAACGAGTCATACTCGGCAGGCGCCAGCGCCAACCCCGCCGCCATGTCGTGCCCGCCATGCGTCAGGAGATGCTCGCCCACGGCCGCGAGCCCGCCGTGAATCGAATATCCCTCGATCGACCGCGCCGAACCCTTGATTACATCATCGCATCGCTGCATGAGCACGACGGGGCGGTGAAACTGCTCCACCAGCCGCGAGCACACGATGCCGACCACACCCGCATGCCAGTCTTCGTGCGCGAGGATGATGATGCGCCGATCGTCACCCGTCATCCCCGCCTGCTGGGCCATCTCACGCGCCTGCGCAACGATGGCCCGCTCAGTCGCCTGCCGCTGGCGGTTCTGCTGTTCGAGTTGATTGGCCAGTTGCAGCGCCTCGGCCGGGTCATCGGTGGTGAACAGCCGCACCGCTTCGCGCGCGTGGCCCATCCGGCCGGCTGCGTTGAGGCGCGGCGCGAGGCGGAACCCGACCGCTTCGCAGTCGATGCGATCGGCATCGTCCAAGCCGGCGGCCGTAATCAGCGCATTGAGCCCGATGTTGTTCGTATCGCGCATCATCCGCAGGCCGTACTTGGCAATGATGCGATTTTCATCAACCAGCGGCACGACGTCGGCGATCGTCCCCAGCGCCGCCAGCGCGAGATGGCTCATGAGCAGTTGCCGAAGTTGATCACTGACGCGCTCCGAGCCGCACCACATCGTCGCCAGCCGCCACGCCAGTTTGAACGCCACCCCCGCCCCGCACAAATCGCCGAACGGATACTTCGAGCCCGGCAGTCGCGGATGCACCAGCGCAAAGGCATCAGGCAGCACAAGCGGGCCCGCATTGGGCAGGTGGTGATCGGTGATGATGAGATCGACGCCCAGCTCCTTCGCTCGCGCCGCCTCACCCACGGCCGTAATTCCGCAATCGACAGTGATGATCAGATCCGCACCCTGCGCGGCGATCTGCTCGATCGCCTCGACGTTCAGGCCGTAGCCCTCGTCGAGCCGGTGGGGGACGTATGTTCGCACGTCCGCGTCGGGAGCGATAGCGCGAAACGTGTGATAGAGGATCGCCGTGGCGGTAATGCCGTCTACGTCGTAGTCGCCGTAGATCACGACCGGCCCGCCGCGCTTGAGCGAGTCGAGTACCCGCGCCGCCGCCGCCGCCATACCGGGGAGCAAGGCCGCGTCGTGCAGCAGGTGCAACGTCGGATTGAGAAACTTCTTGAGTTGCTCCCCTTCGACGATTCCCCGCGCCGCCAGCACCCGCTCGACCAACGGCCGACGCAGGTCCTCCTCGGTCAACACCGCCCGCGGCCGCCAGCGGCACAACATGCCTTGATCGATCGTCTGCATCGAGCAAGGCTAGGCCCGGCGTTGGCGCGATGGGCCGAATGTCCCGTCCGATCACCTCGGTCCCCCTCGGGTGCCACCCCCATACGACCCCGCCCAGCCCCCGCATCCCTGTTGTCCCCTGCCGGACGCGCCACTACCATGCCCCCCTGTCAGACAAAGGGTTTGCACGCGTGGAAATACTCCTCTCAATTGCGATCTTCCTGGCCTTCGGCTTCGGGTTTGTGCTCGTCAACATGCTGGTGGGCGCCGTCGTCCGTCCCAGCGCGCCCAACGCCGAAAAAGCCTCGATCTACGAATGCGGCGAGCCGACCGTTGGCTCGAGCTGGGTGCAGTTCGACCTCCGTTTCTACGTCGTCGCCCTCTTCTACCTGATCTTCGACGTCGAAGTCGCCCTGATCTGGCCCATCGCCGTCGTCTTCCGCACCAACGCCGGCCCGGCTCTGATTATCGCCGGCGTGTTCATGGCTTTGATTCTCATCGGCTACGTCTACGAGTGGTACTCGGGCAGCCTCGACTGGATTCGCAGTAACGTCAACGCCGCATCCACCGACCGCATTGGCGGCTTGGCCGGGGCGCGGCTCGGCGTCATCGCCTCTTCCGCCGACGCCCGCCGAATCGCCCGGCGCGATCCCGAACTGCTCGAAGAGGAAGCCGCTGCGGCGGGCGCCACGACCTGATTCCCGCCGGTTCCGTCCTTTAGACCTGAGGCTCAAGCGCCGATCATTCAAGTCAGCACGCAGCGCAAACGGGGGTGTTCTGAATGTCGGCTCGGTATCGCACGCTTCTGATCTTTGGAGCGCCCGGCGTCGGCAAGGGAACGCAGGGCACACTGCTCGGTTCCATACCCGGCTTCCTCCATGTTTCCACAGGCGACATCTTTCGCGGCCTCGACATGGATTCCGAGACCGGCCGCGTCTTCCGCGAATACTCCAGTCGCGGTGAACTCGTCCCCGACGACTTCACCATCCGCCTCTGGCGCGAGCACATGCAGCACATGATTGACGCGGGCAAGTACAACCCCGGGCGACAGCTGCTCATTCTCGACGGCATCCCGCGCAACGCTTCACAAGCGGCCAGCATGGATGGTGATATCCAAGTCCTGCAGATCCTGCACCTCGTGGCCGGCGATGAAGACATCCTGCTCAAGCGCATGCAGCGCCGCGCCGAACATCAGAATCGCCATGACGACGCCGATGAGAAAGTGATCCGCAATCGCTGGGCCGTCTACAACCGCGAGACCCTCCCCGTGTTGGAACACTACGGCCACGACTGCTGCGTGCAGATCGACGGCATCGGCTCGCCCGGCCGCGTCCTGCTCCACGTCCTCGAAGCCGCCGTCCCCGTGCACGAAAAGCACTTCAGCAACGCGCTGGAAGACTGACGGCCCCCCACCCCTAGACTCATCCAGCCATGCTCCGCCGCGCCATCACCATCATGGCGTTCCTGCTCCTCGGCGTGATCGTCAACATCGCCGTGGCGTGGTGGTGCGCGACTTCCAGCTTGTCCCGCTCTGCACGTTCATTGCACATTCGCGAATACCGGTACGACACTGATCGAAGTCACACCAAGGTATGGAAATGTACCGGCTATCTCAAGGTCACCGAGGATCGCCCGGGATCATCCCGGAGACTCCTCGCAAGCGACCCAAACTACCTGAACCAGGAAGCCCTCCACTCACTCCTGCCTCGCCATTCGGCCTTTCGAGATGGATCGCCGATTGACAGGAGTCCGGAGGCGACGGCCTACGCAACGCACTCGTTTTCCGAAGTCTCGGCCGGGTGGCCGTGCTATGCACTTCGCGAGACGATACATCGAGCCGGCCGGGTCACGCCGGACTTCGAGTTGTTCGAGGGAAGCGCCGGCGTGCTGACCATCCCCGACGGACTGCTGCCGGCGGACTGGTCCCACGAACTTCCGACCTCAATCGTCTGGCTCGGGTTCTTCGCGAACACCGTTTTCTATGCCACTGGACTCTGGTTGCTTGCACGCATCCCGCGGCTGCTGAGACATTGGCTCCGTCGCCGACGCGGCCACTGTACCGCCTGCAACTACGACCTCCGCGCCAACACCGCTGGCGTCTGCCCCGAATGCGGTACCGAGGCGAACCCATGAAGAGAACCTGGTGGTGGCTGCGAGGACATCGACACGGCAACTACCAGTTGACCTTGCGCGAAGACATGGCCCTTCTCGGCCACATCCTGTTCAGTTGGCACACGACTGCCGGCCTCGCGCTGCTTGCGCTCAGTTGCGTCCTGTACTATGTGCCGACCTGGATCGTCGGGGACACGTGGCTTTCAGCAACTGACTCAAGTCCCTGGCGTGGCGTAATTCCGGCCGCGATCGGGGTGGTGCTGGGCCTGCTGGGCACGCTTGCCGCTGCGGTCGCGATGTCGATGGACTCCAGACAGCGAACCAACGCCGCACTCCGCCGCATGGGCTTTCCGATTTGTGTCAAGTGTGAGTACGACCTCAAGGGGCTCGAAGACGACCCCAAGGCCGATCGATGTCCGGAGTGCGGCGCGCTCATCGCCGACATGCCGCCGGTGGGCAAACGAAAGTGCACCTCTGAGTGAGGCGCGCGGTTCTTCTGCACCGGGAGCCCCGGCCGCGACTCAACAACTACTTGCTCCCCTCGTGCTCCGGCTCCGTGTCCTCAGCGGCTCCGCGGTGACTCATTGCTTTCATTTCTTCCCCAAGCCGCTTGAACTGCTCGAGCCACGCCGCCATGATCGCGCCTTTCATGTCGCCTTGCGCCTTGCACTGCTCGATCGTCTGGCCCCAATAAAAACTGATCCAGCCGTCGCAGAATGGCGCGCTGCGCTTGATGAACTCTTCCAGTTGATCGCCGCCGCACGAGAGTGGGAACATCTCCTCGACGATCAGCGGCTTGCCGACTTCGTAGACCTTCAGCGCATCGATCGCCGCATCAATCTCGTCCTTCTTCGGATAGAAGTGCACTGCCGCAAAGTCGAGCGGCTCCATCACCGCCCGGTCATAGAAGATCGGCGGCGCCCCCTTGAACGTCAGCGCCCACGGGATGATGCCGACCGTGATCATCGTCTTGTCATCCACGTCGCGGATGGCGTCGCACATCTGCTTTACCCACGCCGCGGCCACTTCCTTGCGCGTCTTGCCCTTGAGATCGAGCGTGAGATACTGCACGAAGTTCATCCCGGCAAACTCGCCGGGCAGCCAGTCGTCTTTGACTTCGCCTTCGCCGGGCAGGACCGGTTCGTTCATCAGGTCGTAGCAGAAGATGGCCGGGCTTCCTTCGCATGCGTCAGCGACAAACGCCCAGAAGCGCGCCTGCACCTTCCACCGATCCGGCGCATCCATCTTCGTGTACCAGTCCGGCACGCGCTTCTCCAAGTAGCACGCCAGGCCGGTAAGATCAAGATAGATCCCGGTGCGCTCGGCGAGATGCACCAGATCGGTCAGCCGACCGAGGTTCGCTTCGTTGGGATCCTCGGCTGTGTCCATGAACTTCTCGAGCTGCAGGTGAACACGCGCGACGTTGACGCCCAGCGCCTTCATCTCGGCAAAGTCACTCTCGATGGCCGGCCACTTGTCGTTCCAGTAGTCCTCGAGCAGGTTCGAGTCATTGTCGTGATCGTAGTTCACGCCCCACACGATGAACGACTCGCCCGTCTTCGCGCCGACAAAGTGCTTCCCGTCATCGCTCACGCGGATGCGTTCGAGCGGTGTGGCCGTTGATGTAGCCTCCTGCGCGAAGCCGGCCACCGGAGTATTCACGATGATCGCCGTAGCCAGCATTGCCGCCGTTCTCATTCGTCGCATCGCTGCACCTCCCTGTCCTGAGATTGTATGGAGCAGTCCGGAACCACCCGGCTCGGTCCAACCCCGTATACTGCCCCGATCAACAACCGGAGATCCATGCAATGCGTTTGCCCGCCATCCTCGCCGCACCTCTTTCGTCGCTGTTTCTGCTCGGCCCGAGCGCCGCACCTCCCGATTCACCGGCGCTGCCCAACATCATCTACATCATGTCCGATGACCTCGGCTATGCCGAAGTCGGTTGCTACGGCCAGACGAAGATCCACACGCCCAATATCGATCAACTTGCCAAAGCAGGTCGTCGCTTCACGCAGTTCTACGCGTCGGCGCCCGTTTGCGCTCCTTGCCGCTGCTCGCTCATGACCGGGTTCCACACCGGCCACTCCTTCATTCGCGACAACCATGAAATCCAGCCCGAAGGGCAGCTCGCCATCCCCGATGCCACCGTCACCATCGCCGAGCGCCTCAAAGCGCGCGGCTACACGACCGGAATGATCGGCAAGTGGGGACTGGGCGCGCCGGGCTCAACCGGCGAACCCAACACACAGGGCTTCGATCACTGGTTCGGCTATCTCTGCCAGCGCCAGGCGCACAACCATTATCCGACCCACCTGTGGCGCAATGGACAGCGCGTCGATCTCGAAGGCAACACACCCGGCAACATCATCGGCAAGCATTACGCGCACGATCTGATGATCGATGAAGCCGTTTCGTTCATCACCCGGCACAAGAACGATCCTTTCTTCCTCTACTTGCCCTTCCACCTTCCGCATGTCGCCATTCAGGTGCCCGAAGACTCGATGGCAGAGTACCTCGGCGTACTCGAAGACGCTCCCTACGACGGCAGCCAGGGCTATCTCCCACACGCCACGCCGCACGCCGGCTACGCGGGGATGGTCACGCGCCTGGACGCAGCCGTCGGCCGCATCGTCGAAACGATCAACCAACTCGGCCTGAGTTCCAACACGCTTATCGTCTTCACCAGCGACAACGGCCCGACGTATGCGCGCGTCGGAGGCGCCGATTCGGAGTTCTTCGACAGCAACGGCCCCCTGCGCGGTTTCAAGGGCAGTGTGTGGGAAGGCGGCATTCGCGAACCCTTCATCGCGGCCTGGCCCGGCCGCATCGAGCCGGGATCGACGTGCGACATTCCTTACGTTGCGTACGACACGTTCGCAACGCTGCTCGAACTGGCGGGAGACCCGTCACCTCCTCCGACCGACGGGGTAAGTTACGCGCCGGCGATGTTCGGCCAAGCCGACCCGCCGCGCCACGAGTACCTCTTCTGGGAGTTCCCGGGTTATGGTGGCCAGCAGGCCGTGCGCCTGGGCGACTGGAAGGGCGTCCGCCGCGACATGCACAAGGGCGGTCTCACCGTGCAACTCTTCAACCTGGCCGAGGACATCGGGGAAACGACCGACGTCGCCGCCGAACATCCCGACATCGTGGCTCGCATCGAGCAGATCATGCTCGAAGGGGGCGCCATCTCGCCCGAGTTCCCTTTTCCCATACTCGACAAGCTAAGAGCGGGGTCTCAGTCCGAGCCCTGATGGCTCAACGCACAGCGCGGAAGCGAATCAGTTCCACACGCGGCGTGATATAATGATCCTCAACGCGTTCTTCGTGGCACAGGTCCGTCGAGAGATACTTCTTGTTCGAATCGGGTATCACCGTAACCACGGTTGCGTCGGCGCCGAGCTCTTCAACGAGTTTCATCGCGCCCAGCACGTTGGCTCCCGACGAAATGCCCCCCGCCAGGCCAATGGTTCGGCAGAGTTTTTGCGCCATGATGATTGCGTCGCCATCCCACACGTCGACAATCGCGTCAAGCGAATTCAGATCGAGCACCGCCGGGACGAATTCATCGGAAATCCCCTGGATGCGATGATGCCCCTGGTGGCAGCCCGTGCGCAACGTCGGCGAGTTGGCCGGCTCCAGTGGATGCACGCGTACATTGCGGCCGTTGCGGCGCAGGAACCGGCTCAAACCCATCACGGTTCCGCCCGTGCCCACGCCGGCCACGAAGGCATCCGCCTGCCGGTCAAAGATGCCCAGTTGCCGTTCAATTTCAGGTCCGGTGTGCAGTTCGTGCGCCTCCGTATTCGCCGGGTTCTCGAACTGCCGCGGCAGAAACGAATTCAGATTCTCCAGTGCATACTGCTCAGCCAGTTGGACCGCGCCGACAAACCCCCCCTGCTCGCGCGACACGGGAATCACATCGGCGCCGAAGTTGCTGATCAGTTGCACACGCTCGCGGCTCATCCAGTTGGGCATGAAGATGCGAACCGGATGTCCCAGCGCCGTGCCGAGCGCGGCGAAGGAGATGCCCGTGTTGCCGCTCGATGCTTCGACGATCGTGTCGCCGGGCTTGAGTTCGCCGGACTCGTAGGCGCACCGCATGATGTGCGCCGCCATGCGGTCCTTGATGCTCCCGGTCATGTTCTCGATTTCATATTTGGCGTAGATGCGGCCGGGCCGACCGTCGAGGCGGTACTCGATCTCGAGCAGCGGTGTGTTGCCGATCAGCGCGGAAAGCGAGTCGACCGGAGAGGGCGCGATTCCTACACGATGCTCTGACGATTGACGTGTCGCACTGGCCACAGTATCAGTCATGCTGCGTCTCCGCGCACCTCAGGCGCTCTTGGTTCGATTCGCGGTTTCAGCCCGCAAACCCATCGAAGATCACTTTAGGGAAGGTCCGGCGACATAAGAAACAGGTGCGTTTTCCCGTTCTGGCAGAGCGTCTATTCCAAAACCAATCATGACAGACGTCTACGATGATCACGCGGGCCGCGATCGCTCCGGCTCACGCTCTTTCGGGAGGTACGCAAAGTGGCTTACGAACCGCTGCAGGTTGATCGCGAAGGGCGCATTCTCGACGATGTGCCCTGCTCAGGATGCGACCACTCGCTCAAGGGAATCGTCGCGGGCGCCCTGTGTCCGGATTGCGGCGAGACGATCGCCCTGTCCACGCTCGGCAGGGCCGTGTGCCGCGCTGACAGCAACGGCCGAATCGACGAACCTGTTGCCTGCACCACGTGTCACCACATTCTGCGCGGCATCGATCCCAACGGCGTCTGCCCCGAATGCCAGATGCCCGTCGGCCCTTCCCTCGAAGCCAACCTGCTGCGATACAGCAATCGGCACTGGGTTAAGAAGGTCGCGGACGGCCTGCTGCTCTACGTCATTGCCCTGGGCCTGTCCGTGCTCCTCGGCATCATCGGCGCGATCCTGATGCGGGTCCTGCAGACCAATCCGGCGCTGGTGGCGATCATCATGATCACCATCTCGGTCGTATCGGGTGCATTCCTCACACTGGCCCTCTGGTGGGTCACCTCGCCCGATCCCGATACACCGATCACGGCGCAGAAGCGCCTCGGCGCCAATCTCGCACGCTACTCCATCATCCCCCAATTTATTTGCTCGGCAGGTGTTGGTGCGCTCGCGCAGGTGACCGCGGGCTCTCAGAATCAAGTCCTTGTCGGCCTGTTGCAAATCCCGGTGGGCATTCTCGGCATGATTGTCGCCATCGGCATGTTGCTGCACTTCAGACAACTGGCGCTTCGCGTCATCGACGAAAAACTCGCGCAGTGGGCTCGCACCATTCTGGGGCTCAACGTCGGCGGGACTATCCTGGCCATGATCGGGCTCTCGGTTATCTACGGTGCTGCACTGCTCAACGGAGGCGCCATGCCCACCGCCGGCGGCCCCCCTCCCAGCGGCCCGATGCTCGTGGGCATGATCGTCGGCGGCGCTGCCGGCTGCGTTGGTGGACTCATCAGCCTCACCGCCACGATCTGGATGATCGTGCTCATCTTCAAACTGCGCGGCTACTTCGCCCCGGCTGCAAAGGCCGCAGCCGAACGCGCGATGGAATGAAGGCTGTCGACCGACAAAAGTGGCTATACTCCAGCCGGATATGAGCCGCTCGCTTCGACAATCTCCGCTCATCTGGCTGATGATCGCCTGCCAGTGCATGATGGTCTTCCTTGGCCCGCGCGCCGTCTGGATCTGCCGCGAAGGCGACGGCACAGCCCACACCGAGTTGATCAGCGCCAATTGCTGCGACTCGGGTAGCAGTCTTTCTCCCATTATTGCACCGGGACTCTGCGCCGCAGGCGATTGCCTCGATGAGCCCATTGACCATGCGCCGGCAGTCCGACCCGCCCGCCCCATCTCCGTGGCCTCGCCGCGTCACGCACTGCCGTACAACCGCCTTCTCTGGGCTTCCGCCGAGCCGCCCTCCACGGTCACCTCGATGCCCGCTCGGCAAGTGACGCTCACCGCACACGGCCCCCCCGTCCCGTCGCGCCTGGCCTTGCGCGCCACCATCCTGCAACTGTAGCCCTTGAGAAATGTCAGTATTGGGCTCCCACGCCGCGCTCTGTCGGCCGCGTGACCACTCCGACTTTCTCGAGGACTTTGCATGAAATCACCCATCACCTGCGCGCTGCTTGTGGCGACAATCGCTACAACAGGATGTGCTGATCCCCTCAACCAACCCTGGGCCCGACATTCGGACAGGGCGTCCGAAACGCGGTTCCCGGTCGACCACCATCACGCGTCACAAACAGGTGACGAGGCGTCAACGGCGCCAGCCGATGCGTGGCGATCGCTCGATGCTCTGTCGGTTGACGAGGCCATCCGAATCGCTATTGCCAACAGCCCCGCGCTCGCCAGCGCCGCGTATCGCGTCGATGCGGCAAGCAGCCGTGTCATGCAGGCTGGGCTCTATCCAAATCCATCATTCGTCTTCGACGCTGAAGGCCTCGGCGCCGATGCCGGCCGCGGCGGTGAGACGGTCTACCGGTTCGAACAGGAAATCGTGCTCGGTGACAAACTCGGTCGAGCCCGCGCCGTCGCCCGAACCGACCATCGCTCGGCCCAGGCTGAAGCCGTCGCCCGCGAGTTCGCCATCGCAGCCGAAGTAAGACGGGCTTACATCGGCGCTGTCGCCGCCGAGGCGCGACTGTCGCATCTCACTGAGCTGGCCGAACTCGCGTCCCAACTCGCTTCCGCGGTGGACGCCACCGTCCAGGCCGGCGCTGCCACCGAACCTGATCGCCTCCGCGCTCAAGTGGCCCAGGACCAGGCGCAGATCGAGTTGCAGGCGGCGGCGCTTGATGTGAAAGCAACCCGTCGCTCGCTCGCACTGTCAATGGGAATCGACAGCGCCCTCAACCTGCCGCTCACCTCAACGTTGGAGGATCTGCCGACGCTGCCGCCGCGAGATGAACTGTTTGCCGCGGTGCCCGACGCCAATACGCGCTTGTCCATCGCTCGCCTGGCCCTCGAGCGCGCACAGAGTGTGCACCGCCTCGCCCGCGCCAACTCCATTCCCAACCTCTTCGCCTCCGTCGGCCCGCGCTATTCCGATCCGGAGAGCGAAACGACGCTCGACTTTGGCGTCGGAATCGAGATCCCTCTCTTCGACCGCAACCAGGGGGAAATCCGCGCCACGCTCTCAGATCGGCTCTCTGCCGCCGCAGATCTTCGCAGCGTGCAACTCGACCTGCTCTCCGAGGTCGAGCAGGCATGGTCGGACTACGAGGCCGCCACACTGGTCGTCACTCGCTACCGGGATCGCATCATTCCCGGCTCGCAGCGCACGCTCGATCTCACCCGCCAGGCCTACGAAAGCGGCAAGTCCGACTACCTCCGCCTGCTCGACGCCCAGCAGGTCTTCATCGCTTCGCGCGTTGCCTACGTCGATGCGCTGCAGCGACTGCACGAGTCCGCCGTGCTGCTCCACGAGCTGGCTCAACTCGACACCCCCTGTCGCGAAGCGCCGAAAAACGAATCGACCACCGAGGAATCGCACCCGTGAAATGCACCACCACTCTCTCCCTCGCGCTGTTGCTCGGCGTGCCGATGCTGCCTGGCGGCTGCATGGATGAATCATCTCACGATCAACACGCAGCCGACGAGCACGGTCAGGACGAACCTGGCGAAGAGCACGCCGACGTCGTCCAACTCACCGACGAGCAGCTTGCCGCCTCGGGTGTGCGCCTCGCGCCGCTAACCGGAGGCGTGATCAAAACGCACATCAGCCTGCCCGCCGAAGTCGGCCTCAACGAAGATGCCGTCGCGCACCTCACGCCACGCGCGCCCGGCATCGTCGCCCGTGTCCTCGGCTACCTCGGACAGGACGTAGCGCCCGGCGACGTGCTGGCGATCATCGACAGCCCCGCGCTGGGCGAGGCCCGCATCGCCTACCTTCAGGCCGCTCAGGCCAGGTCCATCGCCGATGCCGAACTCGATCGCCGCCGCACCATCAGCGCCAACATTGAGACGCTGCTCGACATTCTGCGCGAGCAGCCCGAACTCGATGCACTCCGCACCCGCGCTGCCGAGTTGCGCATCGGCGAGAACAAGGGTCGGCTCATCTCCGCCTACGTCAAGCTGCAAGCCGCCGAAACGAACTATGCCCGTGAGCGCGAACTGAGCGGCAAGGGCCTTTCTACGCAATCCGACCTCCTCGCCGCACAGGAGGCCTACAACAGCAGTCAGGCGGAATACCTCGCCATCTTCGAAGACATCGACTTCAGCTTTCGAACGCACTTGCTCGAAGCCCAGCGCGCTGCGAGCATCAGCGCCTCGGCCGTGGAGAACGCCGAGCGCCGCCTGCACCTGTTGGGTCTGAGCGAAGATCAGGTTGCGCGCATCGCCGACGAGCCCGACATCAACGTTGCCCGCTACGAACTGACGGCCCCGACCGCCGGCCGCATCATCGACAAGCACATCACCCCCGGCGAAAAAGTCGGCGACGAGGCCGCCGTCTACACCATCGCCGATCTGAGCACCGTCTGGCTCAACATCTCCGTCTACATCCAGTATGCCGACCAGATTGCCGAGGGTCACGAAGTCGTCGTGCGCAGCGGAGAGCGCGAAACGACTGGTGTCGTCGACTACATCAGCGCCGTCGCCTCCGAGGGCACGCGTACCGTCACTGCCCGCGTTGTCCTCGACAACGCCGCGCGCAACTGGAAGCCCGGCGAGTTCGTCACCGTCCGCATTGAAACGGGGCAGGCCGACGCAGCGCGCGTCGTCCCCATCGACGCCATCCAGACATTCGAAGGTCGTCAGGTCGTGTTCGTGCAGGACGAAGACGGCATCGAACCGCGCCCCGTTACCCTCGGCCGGCGCAACGACGTCAACGTCGAACTCCTCGGCGATGACCTGCCGCTCGGCACCCCCGTCATCGTCGCCAACAGCTTCCTCATCAAGGCTGAACTCGGAAAGTCTGCCGCCGGCCACGATCACTAAGGACCATCCATGCTCGCCCGCATCATCGAATTCGCCATCCGCCAGCGCGCCCTCGTGCTCCTCGCCACCTTGGCCATCGCCAGCATCGGCATCTACGACTTCACGCGCCTGCCCATCGACGCGGTGCCCGACATCACCAATGTGCAGGTGCAGATCAACACCAACGTCCCCGCACTCTCGCCCGTGGAGATCGAGCAGCAGATCACGTTCCCGATCGAGTGGTCGATGGGTGGCCTGCCGCGCGTCGAACAGATCCGATCCATCTCGCGCTACGGCCTGTCGCAGGTGACCGTGGTCTTCGAGGACGGAACCGACATCTTCTGGGCTCGCCAGCTCGTCGGCGAACGCCTGACCGAGGCGCGCGAATCACTTCCACCCGGCCTCGCCGAGCCGCAGATGGGTCCGATCTCCACCGGTCTCGGCGAGATCTACATGTGGTCCGTTGAAGCGACCGGCCCCAAACCCGACGGCACCGACTACACGCCGCAGGACCTGCGCACGGTGCAGGACTGGATCATCCGCCCGCAGATGCGCACCGTGCCCGGCGTCACTGAGGTCAACAGCATCGGCGGCTACGAAAAGCAGTACCACGTCACCCCCGACCCCGCGCGCCTGATGGCCTACGGCCTCTCGTTCCGGGACATCATGCAGGCCATCGCCGAGAACAACGCCAACGCGGGCGGCGGCTACATCGAACACGCCGGCGAAGCCTACCTCGTCCGCGCCACGGGCCTCATTCGCGACCCCGCAGACATCGGCAACATCGTCATCCAGTCCCACGACGGTGTGCCCATTCGCATCAGCGACGTCGCCGACATCAGCGTCGGCAAGGAACTCCGCACCGGCGCCGGCACGCACGATGCCGGCGAAGTCGTCATCGGCACCGCCATGATGATCCTCGGCGCCAACAGCCGCACCGTGTCCGCCGACGTGCATGATCGCATGGACGACATTCAGAAATCCCTGCCGCCCAACGTCATCGCCCGCACGCTCTACAACCGCACCTACCTCGTCGACGCCACGCTGCACACGATCCAGAAGAACCTCTTCGAAGGCGCCATCCTCGTCATCTTCATCCTCCTGCTCCTGCTGGGCAACGTGCGCGCCGCGATCATCGTCGCCTGTGCGATTCCGCTCTCAATGCTGCTGGCCGTGACCGGCATGGTGCACAACGAAGTCAGCGCCAACCTGCTCAGCCTCGGCGCGATCGACTTCGGCATCATCGTCGATGGCGCCGTCGTCTTCGTCGAGAACATCGTCCGCCGCGCCTCTGAAGAGCAGGAGCACAAGGGTCGCAGACTCACCAGCGATGAGCGCCTCGCCGTGATCTCCAGCGCCGGTCGGCAGGTCGCCACGCCCACGCTCTTTGGCATTCTCATCATCATGATCGTCTACCTGCCGATCCTCACCCTCACGGGTATCGAAGGCAAGATGTTCCGCCCCATGGCCGGCGTGGTTCTCCTCGCGCTCGGCGCTGCACTGCTGTTCACCTTCACCTTCGTTCCCGCCGCTTGCGCTTTGTTCCTGCGCGGCCGCTTCGCCGAGCGGGAAAGCATTCTCATCCGCTGGATCAAGTCCGCCTACCAACCCTCGCTCGATCTCGCCCTGCGGCTGCGCTGGGTCACCGTCGGCGCCGCCGCTCTCCTCCTCGCCGCGACCGGCTGGCTCGCCACGCAACTCGGCAGCGAGTTTGTTCCCAAACTCGGCGAAGGCGCACTCGCCGTCCAACCGGCGCGCATCCCCAGCATCGGCATCACCACCAGCGTAGAAATGCAGACGCACGTGGAGCGCGTCCTGCGCGATCAGTTCCCCGATGAGATTGCCAGCATCTTCGCCCGCACCGGCACGGCCGAAGTCGCCACCGACCCCATGGGCCCCAACGTGAGCGACACCTACCTCATGCTCACGCCCCGCGAACAGTGGACGCGAGCTTCGACGCAGGAGCAACTCGCCGAGGAGATCGAACACGCCCTCGGCGAAATCCCCGGCCAGAACTTCGAGATCTCACAACCCATCGAACTCCGTTTCAACGAACTCATCAGCGGCGTGCGCAGCGACGTCGCCGTCAAGATCTTCGGCGACGATCTCGACGCACTCCTCGACACCGGCAACAGGATCGCAGCCATCCTCGACCAGATCGAGGGCGCTTCCGACGTCAAGGTCGAACAGGTCAGCGGCCTGTCCGTGCTCACCATCGACATCGATCGCCAGCGCATCGCCCGCTACGGCCTGAACGTGAGCGACGTGCAGGAGGTCGTCTCCATTGCGTTCGGCGGACAGGAAGCCGGCACGCTCTACCAGGGCGATCGGCGCTTCCCCATCGTCGTCCGCCTGCCCGAAGATCTGCGCGGCCAGGTCGATCTCGTACGCCAACTGCCCATCCCCCTGCCCGACACCGGCTCGCACGAAGTCGCGTCCATCGACCCGAGTTCCGGCGCCACCAGCGGCATCCGCTACCTTCCGCTCGAAGCGGTGGCCGATGTGCAGATCGACGAGGGGCCGAACCAGATCAGCCGCGAAAACGCGCGCCGCCGTCTCGTCGTACAGGCCAACGTGCGCGGCCGGGACATGGGGTCCTTCGTTGCCGAGGCGCAGGATCAGATCGATGCGCAGATCACCCTCCCCGAAGGCTACTTCATCACCTGGGGCGGCCAGTTCGAAAACCTCGCCAAGGCGCGACAGCGACTGATGATCGTCGTCCCCATCGCACTTTCGCTCATCTTCATCATGCTCTTCACCGCGTTCGGCAGCGCCCGCCACGCGATTCTCGTCTACACCGGCGTGCCGCTGGCGCTCACCGGCGGCGTCATCGCCCTGTGGCTGCGCGACATGCCCCTGAGCATCAGCGCCGGCATCGGCTTCATCGCGCTCTCCGGCGTCGCGGTCCTCAATGGCGTCGTCATGATCACCTTCATCAATCAACTGCGCCAGTCCGGCCGACCGCTGCGCGAAGCCGTCGTCGAAGGCAGCCTCGCGCGATTGCGACCCGTGCTCATGACCGCGCTCGTCGCCAGCCTCGGCTTCGTTCCCATGGCGCTCAACACCGGCATGGGCGCCGAGGTCCAGCGCCCCCTCGCCACCGTCGTCATCGGCGGCCTGATCAGTTCCACCGCCCTGACGCTGCTCGTCCTGCCGACCCTGTACCTCTGGTTCGGAGGAAAAGATGATGAGCTACAGCCAAAATCTGCGTTGACAACCCCAGATCCGTGAAACGGTGAGACGATCGAGAGTGAAGCGGCCTATCGTCCATTGTCGATACAACATGATGTGTGGCCGGCTGAAGAAACATTCAACCGTTGTCGCACATCATTGAGCGCGTTGCGGACCTCGATGGTTGGAGGTTTGCGATTCGCCGCACCGATTTGCGCGGAACGTGGTCCTCTCAAGCCTTCGTACCGCGGAGAATCGAACCACGCTGCGAGAGGCGGGTGGATTATGACTTGCGGAACTGAAGCGCACAGTGGCCCCAGCGCCGGTGTGAAAGAACGACCCACGCCACCTCAGGAGCCCTCGAGACCCGACCGCACCCGTGGTGTGCTACAGCCGATCATGACCTCTGCTCTCTCCACGGAGCGCAGCGACATTGTGATTCTCTCGAATCGTCTGCCAGTGCATCAAACCGAACGGGACGGCAAACAGAATTGGGAAATCAGCCCCGGCGGACTGGTTTCAGCCATGACTCCCATCTTGCGCGATCACGAGTGCATCTGGATCGGCTGGGCGGGAACATCGACCGACGGGCCCGAGCCTTTCACGCATTCAGGTATCCACAACGTGCCCATCACCCTCTCAGAGCAGGAACTGGAGGGCTACTACGACGGCTTTTCGAATCGCACCCTCTGGCCGCTCTACCACGACGCCATTCGCCCCCCCGAATTCAACCGCCGATGGTGGAGCACCTTCGTCGAAGTAAACCGGAGATTCGCACACGCCGCAGTCGAGCACGTCAGTCCCGGCGGGTTGGTCTGGGTGCATGACTACCACCTGCAACTTGTCCCTGCGATGATCCGCAGGAAGCGACCTGATGTGCGCATCGGATTCTTCCTGCACATTCCCTTCCCGCCGCAGGAGTTGTTCGCTCAGTTGCCGCGCCGCGCCGAGATTCTCAGAGGCATGCTCGGTGCGGACGTGGTCGGCTTCCAGACGCGCACGGGCGCACAGAACTTCTGTCGCCTGTCACGACGATTCACGAGTACGGGCGGTCGAGGGCTTGAGCTTCGCTTCGATAGTCGCCGCATTCAAGCGAGGGAGTTTCCAATCTCAATCGACTTCAAACGATTTGAATCCCTCGCCCAGTCGCCTTCCGTCATCGAACTCGCTCGGAACCTCCGCGAGCGCCTCAACGGCGTCGAGCGCATCATTCTCGGCGTTGATCGGATGGACTACACCAAGGGCATCGAACTTCGTCTTCGCGCATTCCAGGAACTGCTTCGATCCAATCGCGTTGATCCGGCCAAGTGCGTCTTCGTGCAGGTGGGTGTGCCCAGTCGCGAGCGCGTCGGCACCTACCGCGACATCCGCGCCAGCATCGAAGAAGTCATCGGGCAAATCAACGGAGAATTCGGCGAACTCGGAGTGACCCCGGTGCACTATCTCTACCGCAGCCTGCCTGTCGAAGAACTGGTGTCGCTCTATTGCGCGGCTGACATCATGATGGTCACCCCGCTGCGCGATGGGATGAACCTCGTCGCCAAGGAATACGTCGCCACCCGTGTCAACAACGACGGCGTACTGCTGCTTAGTGAGTTTACCGGGGCGGCTCGCTCACTGCGCTCCGCACTGCTGGTCAACCCGCACGACGACATCGGACTTCAGGACGCCCTGGAGAAAGCCCTCAACATGCCCCTGGCCAGGCAGCGCCAAGCTATGAAGTCGCTTCGCCGGGTGGTGCAGCGGCACGACGTCTACACATGGGCACGCGAGTTCTTCGGGGCGCTTGCGGCATGACCTCACTGGACGAACGACTCGCCGAAATCGCCGCCGTCCCGATCCTGCTGGTGGCGACCGACTACGATGGCACCATCGCGCCCATCGTGGATGAGCCAAGCCAGGCCCAGCCGCTTCGCGAGGCGATCATCGCGCTGCGCCTGCTCGCCGGACTCCCCCAGACCCACGTCGCGGTCATCTCCGGCCGCGCGCTGGCCGACCTCGCATCGCTAACGGGACCGCCGGAAGACGTCCACCTCGTCGGCAGCCACGGCAGTGAATTTGACCTCAACTACGCAACCGCGCTCGCCAAACCAGCTGTCGCATTGCGCGACCGCGTGGCGAAGGAACTCGCCGAGATCGCCGGTTCCGCCAGCGGTCTGACCGTCGAAGAGAAACCCGCCGGCGTCGCGCTGCACTATCGCAAGGCCCACCCCGAGGATGCCAAACGAGTCCTCTCCGCCGTCCAGAATGGGCCGGCCACGATCGAGGGCGTGTGCACGCGCCATGGCAAAAAAGTCGTCGAATTGAGCGTCGTCGGCACCAACAAGGGCGACGCCCTCGAGACGGTTCGACATCGCTGCGGGGCTTCCGCCGCCGTCTTCCTCGGCGACGACCGCACCGATGAAGATGCGTTCGCCCGGCTGCGCGGACCTGATCTCGCCATCAAGGTCGGCGCCGGCAAGTCGATGGCCCCCTTCCGCATCGACGGACCCGAAGAGGCGGCTCGCATACTCGCCCGGCTCGGCGAACTCCGCGCCCATTGGCTCGAAGGCGCGCAGGCCACGGCAATCGAGAATCACTCCCTCCTCTCCGACCAGCGTTCCGTCGCACTTGCAACCGGAACAGGACGCATCACATGGATGTGCGCCCCGCGCGCCGATTCACCGCCGATCTTCGCCGAGATCATCGGCGGCCCGTCCGCCGGACACTTCACGATCGAACCCGCCGAGACCAACGAACAGCCGCACCAGCACTACGACGACTCCACACTCATTCTCAAGACCCGATGGCCCAGCCTCCTCGTTACCGATTGGTTTGACTGCTCCGTCGGCCGGCCTCATCAGCGCCCGGGTCGCAGCGACCTGGTCCGCATGATCGAAGGTGATGCGCCCGTGCTCATCACCTTCGCGCCGCGCCTCGACTTCGGTCGCATTGAGACTCAATTGCGCGCTCGCGACGGCGGTCTTGAGGTCGACGGCACGCACGATCCCATCGTGCTGCGCTCGCCCGGAATCGAGTGGACCATCTCGCGCGAGGGTCAACATCAGACCGCCACAGCGCGCGTCACGCCCAAATCTGGCGAGCCGATCATTCTCGAACTGCGCTACGGCTCCGGCCGCCTGCGCGACGACCGCACCCGGGTGCCCGAGCGACTTCAACTCACGCATCGGTTCTGGTCGGATTGGAGCGAACGACTTCAGCTGCCCCCCGAACAGCACGAAATCGTGCTTCGCAGCGCGCTCACGCTCAAGGCCTTGTGCCACGGGCCCACCGGAGCCGTGCTCGCCGCCGCTACAACCAGTCTTCCCGAACACATCGGCGGCATTCGAAACTGGGACTATCGCTATTGCTGGGTCCGCGATGCGGCCATGAGCGCCGCGGCTCTCGTCCGACTGGGCAGTCGTCAGGAGGCCATGAGTTTCCTCAACTGGATGTGCGCCGTCGTTGACGCCTGCGAATCGCCCGAACGCCTGCATCCGCTTTACACGATTGCCGGCCACGAACTCGGGACCGAGGCCGAAATCACCGAACTGTCAGGCTATCTCGGCAGTCGCCCCGTCCGCGTCGGCAACGCCGCTGCCCGTCAGGTGCAACTGGATGTATTCGGTCCGATCGTCGAACTTGTCGCCATGCTTATCGAGGCCGAAGCGCCCGTGTCAAACGACCACTGGCGCCTCGTCGAGGCCATGGTCACCGCCGTGACCCGCCGGTGGGATGCGCCCGACCACGGCGTCTGGGAAATCCGCAGATCGCGCCGCCATCACGTCCACTCAAAGGTGATGTGCTGGCTCACCGTAGATCGCGCCATCGCCATCGCCGATCAGTTGCTCGAGCGTGACATGCCCGAATGGAGGGAATTGCGCGATCGTATCGCCGCAGACGTACTCGAACACGGCTACAAGCCCGACGTCGGCGCCTTCACGGCGGCGTACGACGATTCCGATCCGGATGCCGCCGCGCTCTCCGTTGGCCTGTCCGGACTCCTGCCTCCAACCGACGAGCGATTCCGCTCCACCATCGACGTGGTTGAACGCAGCCTCAAGCATGGCCCGACGATGTATCGCTATCGCGCCGACGACGGCTTGCCGGGTTTCGAAGGTGGTTTTCACATCTGCATGGGCTGGTTTATTCAGTCGCTCATTCGCGTCGGTCGCCGCGACGAAGCCATCAAGTATTTCGACCAGCTCTGCGAACTCGCTGGTCCGACGGGAATGCTCTCCGAGCAATATGATCCAAAGACGAAACGCGCACTGGGCAACACGCCGCAGGCTTACTCGCACCTGGCGCTGATCAACATCGCCATGGACCTGCGAATGGACTGGCCGAGTTCGTGATGCGCTGCACGCCGGCGCCACTGGCACCCGAGGGAGGTCACTCATCGGTGCACCAACACCCGATTTCGCAGACCAACTGAGCACTGGGATCGCTTCGCCCTCCGCAGCCCAGTGGCTGCTTCTGATCGGCGCCATCGCCGCTTCGCTTCTCGTTCACGTCATCGTGTTCTGGCTACTGCGACGCTTCGCGCGGCGGAGCGACACCATCGTCGACAGTGCATTCGTGCGGCGGGCCAATCGACCCGCCCTGATTCTCCTGCCTCTGCTCGCGATCCAGTTCGCCCTGCCCTCCGTGCAATCTCTCGCCGGCAATGACGCCCTGCGCCACCTCATCGGCCTGGCCACCATCACCACCGGCGCCTGGATCGTCGTCGCCATGATCAGAGGCGCCGCCGATCTCATCAACAGCCACTACGACATGTCCGTGGCCGACAACTACACCGCCCGGCGCATGCACACGCAGGTCAACGTCATCTCGCGCGTGCTCGTCGTGCTCGTGATCATCATCGGCATCGCCCTGGGCCTGATGACCTTCCCCAGAATGCGCGAACTGGGCACCAGCCTGCTCGCGTCGGCCGGAATTGCCGGCATCATCGTCGGCTTTGCCGCCCGACCCGTGCTCGAGAACATTATCGCCGGCGTTCAGTTGGCGCTCACGCAGCCGATCAACATCGATGATGTCGTCATCGTGGATGGCGAGTGGGGTCGCATCGAGGAGATCACCACCACCTACGTCGTCGTGCGCATCTGGGACGATCGCCGCCTCATCTGCCCCTTCACCAAGTTCATCTCCGAGTCGTTCCAAAACTGGACGCGCCGGACGGCGGACATCCTCGGCACCGTCATCATCTATGCCGACTACACCGTACCCGTTGAAGATGTGCGCGCTGAACTGCGCCGCATCGTTGAAGCACATCAGAAGTGGGACCGGCGCGTGTGCGCCCTTCAGGTCACCGATGCGACAGAAAGCACCGTCCAGCTCCGCGCCCTGGTCAGCGCCTCGAGCGCGTCCAACGCGTGGGATCTGCGCGTGGACGTGCGCGAACAACTGATCGCCTACCTCCAGCGCGAACATCCGCACTGCCTGCCGCGCACTCGAGTGGCCATTCAGGAACAACCCGCCGACAGCGCCGCCGGGTAAGCTGCTGCCGCGTCTCGAATCCGACGCCAGGAATGCACCAATCCTGCCGCAAATGTGGCGTTGTTCGACGCGCCTGCCCCGTTCATGCGTCCGGCGTAGAGTCAAGCGCGTTCGGAGGCTCGCTGTGGCCTGGATCTGGTACGCCTGTGCCATCGTTTGCGGGACCGGGGGGCTGGCCCTGATGGGCTGGTCGCTTTTCGGCGATCGCTCGCGTGGCCGGCTGCGCTGCCCGCGCTGCTGGTACCAGATCGGGCCGGCCGTTGAGGCGTACCCGGTCACCTGCCCCGAGTGCGGCCGAACCATCGCAAGAGCAAAGCTGCTGCATCGCACGCGCCGCCGCTGGCGTTGGACAGCGGTGGCGCTGTTGATCGCCGTTGTCGGTGGAGGCCTGGCAGTCACACCCACCCTGCAGCGCGACGGCTGGGCGAAATACGCGCCGACCACCGTACTCATTCTCGCCTATCGCTATGCGCAACCACCCAAGGACCCGATCATCATCCACCTGGAAAGTCACTTCCAGAAGAACGATTGGGACCAGATCGAATCGACCAATCTCCGGCCGTGGCAGAACGCGCTGCTGGCCAGGCAGTGTGCCGCGGTGCTCAGCGACGACGAGGCGAGCGTCGCGCAGCGCAACCACGCGCTGTCGCTCCTGCCGGCGCTGGGTCCTCGTGCAGTCGCAGCGCTCGATCCACTGGTCGCCATTATCGAGGAGGATCGGAAAGACGAACTCTGGGATGCGGTCAATGCCATCCGCTCCTTCGCGCCCGCCGGCGAGCGCGCGATACCCGCGCTGACCGCCCTCGCGGTGCGGGCCGATTCGACCGGCGCGTACTACACCGACACGGTCATCGAGGCGCTCGGCGACTACGGACCGGCAGCCGAGGAGGCGGTGCCGCCGCTCGTGGTCCTGCTCAACAACGTGCCCAAGGGTCACTTCGGCGGAGGAGCCTCCCTGAAGGTCGTCATCCAGACGCTCGGACGGATCGGACCCGGTGCAGCGCCGAGTCTCCGGCGCCTGGTGCAACTGGCGCCGGACGTCCTGCCCCATCTACGCGCCGACTGCATCGAAGCCGTCGGCGCCATCGACCCGCTCGACGCGCCGTGCCGCCCGCTCATCATGGCGGGCCTGCTCGACGCGGAGGTGCGCATTCGCGACGTCTCCGCCGCGATCACCGTCCGCCATGAGCCGTTGCTCACATCCACCCTTGATGTGCTCATCGAAGGCCTCAACGCGGAAGATCCACAGGAACGTCTGCGCGCGGCCCGCGCGCTGCTGTCGCTCGGTTCAGCCGCAGCGCCGGCCCGTTCACAACTTGAAACGGCGACGCGCGACGGGGACCGCGCCATTCGGCTCTTCGCCATCGAAGCCCTCGCCGCGATCGCCAAATCTGAATCGAAAGACTCCCTCGTGCTCGAATCACTCACCCAGGATCACGATCCCGTTGTCGCCCGCGCGGCGCGCCGGGTGCTTCGCTAGCAACGGCTACACCTATGTTCAACCACCGGTCCCTGTCACTCTCGACGTTCGCCATGGCCATCATGCTGACCGTCATCGCTTCGACGGTCCGCGCCACTGACCGCTACTTTCCCGACCGGACCGTGCTCTCGGCCAATGGCCGCTACCGGATCGAGGCCAGGTCGCCCGACAATGCGGGCGAGCATCCGCAGCCGTTTGCAGATCACTTCGTCTATTCGCTCTATGACACGCAGACCGGAAACCTGGTCTGGAAGCGCGCTCAACCCGACCGCGAAGCGTCGCCTGTCGCCATCTACCTCCACAACGACGCGTGGGTCACGATCCGGACCGGCTGGGACGAACTGGTCGTGCTCCACCCCGTCACCGCGCAAACCGTCACAAACGTAAGCATCCTCGATGTGTTCTCCGAAGAAGAAGAACTCGAGCATGTCAGCGACACAACCGCTGGTCCCATGTGGTCCGGCTGTTCGCGCTGGTACTACCTCGAACAGGATGAGGACCTGTACTTCGTAGTCCGACCCGTGTGGGGACTTCGCATCATCCTCGACGTCACGCGCGGCGAACTGCTCGCACGTAATGACGAGCGCGTCGTCGAGCCGTGCAGGTTGGCCGAACGTCGCTTCGTGCACGAAACACTCAGGTCGGCGGCCGCCAATGTTGACACGCTCGGCGCCAATCGTGACTACACCAGCGTGATCAACGCCGAGACGGCCATTATCATGGCGGCCCAGAACCGGGATCGTGAAGTGATTCCGTTCCTGACCATCCTGCAACGCTCCGACTACGCGGGAGATTCCGGCGGATGGTTCGACTTCGAGAACAAGATCCCGGAGGGCGGCATCAATCCCTTCGACTCGACGTCCATGTCCATTCGACGGGCCACGCACGACGCGCTCCGACTGCTGGGAGAGAAACCAGAGGAACTGCCCTGCACGTGGTTCCGTTACGAAAAGACAAAGGGTCTGGGCGACTACGTGGAACTCGCCCCTCTTCCCGCGCCGCGGGCAACTCGCGTCGACCTCGTGTCAAAAGGCACGGCGCCCCTTGATGTGCTGACCGCCGTCGGCTCGCCGGATTACGTCAACCACAGCAAGCGCGCCTGGGAATACCACATGGATACCGGGCAGCCGTACACCCTCCTGGTGGTTTACGATCAGGATTACAAAGTCGATCACGTCGAGCAGCACACGCCGCCCCTCTGGCTCGAGGACGGCGCCTGGCTCCATCGCCTGATTCGGTGATCCAGCAACGAAAAGTGACGAATAGCGGCGATAGGTGACGCTTGGCGGTGACGCATGCGTCGTCGCCAAACGGAACTGCGCCCTCCCCCAAAAACAAAAACCCCCCGCTCGCTGCGGGGGTTTCTTCTCAACCTTCATCGCGGCTCAAGAGCCGCCCATCCAATGCCCAGGAGAGGATTTGAACCTCCAAGGGATTTTACTCCCACCAGCACCTCAAGCTGGCGCGTCTGCCAATTTCGCCACCTGGGCGGGCTGTGATCGCTCTCGCAATCGGCCCGGAGTATAGGCCCCCTCGCCAAGTCTGCAAACCCGCTCACACGGGTCAGCGATCCGATTCGGCCAATCCTCCCAACCAGGCGCCGCTCGGCCCCTTCACCCGCCCACCGCCCGCGCAATCCGCCGGTCCGGCACGAACCACACGCACGCCACCGCCACATACAGCCCCACCGCCAGCCACGGACTCACAAAAGCCAGCACGATCCCCGCCACGTACATCACGATCGACGCCTTGCCTTTCCAGTCACTCCCGATGGCCTGTTTCAGTTTCGACTGCTCACCCTGGCGCCGCATGATTGCGCCCTGCAGGACAAAGTACGCGACCGCGCTCATCAGCAGCACCAGGCCGTACAGCGCCGTCGGCTGCGTCGCAAACTGGTTCTCTCCCATCCAGCCGCTCGCAAATGGAATGAGCGACAGCCAGAACAGCAGGTGCAGGTTCGCCCAGAGGATCGCCCCGCTGCTGCGCTCCGTGATGTGCAGCATGTGGTGGTGGTTGTTCCAGTAGATCGCGATGTACGCGAAACTCATCACGTAGGAGCCGAATACCGGCAGCAGCGGCTGGATCGCCTGCCAGTCATCGCCGCGGGGCACCTTGAGTTCGAGCACCATGATGGTGATGATGATCGCCATCACCCCATCGCTGAACGCTTCCAGCCGCGTCGTCTTCATGCCACACCCATCCGCGCCACGTCGATGGTCTCAAGGTCATCGAGCATAGCGCGGTGGCCGGCGCGATCGATCAATTGCTGTCTCCATCAGCCGACTTCGCGCCCTTTCGCGGCTCGGGTGTCGTCACCTTGCCTTCGAGCGCCTCCTTGAGCGTTTCCAGCCGGGCTTTGCCGACCAGCCGACCCTGCGGATCAAAGAGGATCATCGTCGGGAAGCCGCTAATGTCGAACTGCTTGATTGTCTTGCCCGTGGAATCGAGCAGGATCGGGAACGGCAAGTCTTCGTCGTCCCAGTACTTGGCCTTTGGAGCCTGGCACTTCTCATCCAGTTCTTCAAATGTCTTCACCGTGCCATCGTGGAATGCGAGGATCACGAATCGGTCGTCGTTGCGGTTTTCCTCGTAGAACTTCTTGAGTTCCGGCAAACTGCCGGCTGTGCAAGGCCCTCACCAGAATCCCCAGAACTCGACGAGCACCCACTTTCCTTTGAAGTCCTTGATTTGTGCTGCATCGACGGGAACGCCGCGAGCGTCAGTCACGTTCCACTCATCAACCACTCGGCCGACGTGCTTGGCGATGTATGTTGCCGCAAGATCGATCGTGCCGAAGTCGATCGAATTCTGTTTCCCGTTGAGCGCAATTTCCTTCGTCACGCTCTTGACGTTCTGGCCGTAGATCCAGCACTTCCAGCCTTCGGCCCGCGGCAGCCGAATCTGCACGCGCCCATCCTCGGCGGTCGCCATGATCGGGCGCGTGTCGCCGAGCATCCAATAGGAATTCACCCAACCGGCATCGCCGCCCAGATCAGGGCAATCAACGCGAACCTCAACAGGAACGGACTCGCCCAATTGAACCACCACATCTTCAGACGCATCCGGCTGCACGACGGCCAGTCCAGCGAGTCTGAAGTTGTCCGCGTAGGCGACGATCGCCGTGGTCCGGTCATAGAACTCCAGCTTGCCGTCGAAGCGGCCCTCGGCATCGACCTTCAATTCCATGTACGGCTCGGCCTGGCCGTTGGACCAGGTCCAGAAGTTGGCCAGTTGCGCGTTGGCCACAGGTTGACCGTGCTCATCGACGATCTTGCCGCTGACGCGCTGGGGCTCTGCCGCGGCAGGCATGGCCATCGTCATGGCCATGAGCGCGATCAGCCCCGCGGTTGCACAATGGGTTCGGCGCTGCATTCCGATGTGAATTGTGGGCATGGCTGCTCCTTCCACGCTGGCTGCCAATGTCGAGCAATGTTAGGCGCGTCCCGAATCCGCTCACCCGGCAACCGGTGCCGCCCAAACGACAGCAACCTCGCCACCCGACGGGCAGCGAGGTTGCCGACAATTCTGTTCGGCGGGCGCTTGCAGCCCGGCCGTTGTGATTCCTTCATTCAATTGTCGTCGTAGTTGCCGAAGTTGCTCTCTTCGTAGCCACCGTAGTTGCCGCGCAGGCCATCCTCGTAGTACCCGGCCTCCGCCTCGGCCATCTGGCGACGCGCGTCGATCATCAGTTGCTGCTGCGTGTGCATCATCTCGATCGCCGCCTGCTGCATCTGCTGCTGCACCGAGACCGCCGGCAGCCCGCCCGAGCCCTTGGCCGGCGAAGCGCTCGACGACGACGTCATCTTCCCGATGAATCCACCCAGCGCCAGCACGCCCAGCAGCACGCAGCCGCCAATGACGAACTTGCCCATTCCCGAATCGCCACTGTAGTGGTCATCGCCGAACTGCGAATCAAAATCCATATCCATCACGTTCACCCTCCATCCGCATGATCCTGCCCTTGCTGTGGCATGCCTGACGCCAGGTGCCGAGAGCATGAGACCATCCGGTATCGAGGGCTTTCGGTAGGGTTCGACAAGAACTTGATATCGAGCCAGCCGCGCCGCGCAACATCACCCGCCCAGACGGGTCGGTGCAATAATCGACTCATTGAGCCATGCCAATCGCCACGCCCGACAACTTCGCGAGTCCGATACCGGCGGCAAGGCACCGCATGGCGCACCTGGAGCCGCCGCGTGCGCGACTACCGACGCACGTGAAACACGTCGTCCGGGATCTCGGCGCCGATGTCTGTGTTGCGCCGGATGATCGTCGCCAGCGTCTGACGATCGATGAACCGCGCCAGATCCGGCCCGAGATATGACTCGTACCAGAATCGGTCGCCGTCGCGCAGTCGCGTGAACTGGTCCCGCAGGGCGTAATAGAGGCACTGGCCCACGACCGAACCGTCGATGGGAGTCTCCGCCAGGAACCCCACCCAAGCGTCAACCTTGTCGACCGTCCCATAGGCCGCTTCGAGGCGCTGAATCAAAGCGGGATCGTTGCTGATTTCATCAAACGTTTGCACCTGGTCGAGGCCGAAGCACAGCCGGGCGTCGTTGTAACTGGGCATCCCGTGATCGCGGCCGCGCTGGATGTTGAGCGCCGCCAGGTCGAAGCCGCCCGACCCGGGTGGGCCGAACAGCATGTTGCGCGCCGCATCGATCACATAAGGATCAATCGACTGCGCAGGCCGTGCCGTCAGGCCGCGAAGCAACGGCTCGATGCCGTGCGCTCGAATCAGGTCCGGTCGGAAGAACGCCTCCTCCAGCGGCAGGTTACCCTCGGGAATGACAAACCCGTTCGCATCAAGACGCAGCAGCGTCGGCGACAGCATGCTGTGACCCATCCGGTAGGCGCACGTTGCGAAGAAGTTCGACACGCCCGGGTTTACATTCGCCTTGTAGCCTTGATAGCGCGGCAGTGAATTGCGTCCGAGCAGCGCCGGCAGGAACTCGTTGTATGTAATCGCCTGGATCTCCGCGCCCACGAGGGCTCGCGCATAGGCGAACACCTGCTTGCCCGTCAGGGAGGGTTCTGCCGTCTGAATGCGATCCGCCCAGTAGTTGTGCTCACGCACGAAGAGCGTGTGCATCGCTGTCAGACCGTTCTGCTCGTTGGCGCGAATGTCGCCGGCCAGGAACATCGTCGGATCGTTCGGATCGGGCGCGTTCGGCAGGCCATTCACGTTGTACGGCAGCAGATTGCCAGCGCTCACCTTCATGCGACCCGATGCGCCGTGCTCACGCAGCGCATTGGTGCGCGATCGCTCCGAACCATACACATTCGACGCGTCGATGAACGACGTAATGTGATTGACCTGCTGACGCACACCCTCGACCATCAGGTAACCGGAACGATCGAGCGGAATGACCTGCGTGCCCGTACCGTTGGGATCAAACCACGCGTCACCTTGCGGCACAGGAATGTCAAAGGCCTCAGCCGGCGACGCGACGGGCGTTTCGACAATGTCGTGATCCAGGAACTGTCCCCATTGCCAGACAAAATCAGTCAGTCCGTAGGCATTGGGCATGTCCTCCGTCTGCGCCGACACCAAGTTGCTGATCGCACGGGCGGCGGGCCGATCCTGGCCGGCAGGCACGTTGCCGATTCCGTCGCCATACTCGGGCGGCATCAGCCGCAGCAGCACCGTTCCGGCGCCGCCCCAGTCGCCGTGGCGCGGGTTGTTCCACCAGCCGTCCAGACGACGGAATTCACCCGGATACTGCGCTGGACCAACCTGCTGGTCAGGTGGGCGTGACACCGGCGCCGGCGACTTCTGTGGTCGCTGCGTCGGCGATCGGTCCGGCGCCGTCTGCACGGGTGGCTTCTCAACTGCCGCCGAAAACACACAACAGGTGCAGAACGCGCCTGCGGCGACAAGACCTCGCTTGATACCAGCCATCTCTCTCTCCTCTTCAGGCCCTGCGTCGTTTGAGACGAACGGTCAACCCGCCCGCAATGCCCTCCATTCGGGTCGATTCGAAGCGACATCAAGCCAGATTAGAGCATGTTATCTCAGAATCTCGCTCGAACTCGTTCTGTTCCAGATTTCGACTGCTCGGGCTGCCGATTCCTAGTCGCATTCTCTCTGCGACGTCCGGTAAACCAGACTTTCCGTTGACCACCCTCTCACTCCTTTGCGAGTACTGGATACCGGACGCTCGTATCGGCTCCCAGATGTCCTGGGCTCTGGCGTCCACCGGAAACTCACCGCCTCGGCGGCAAGCCGGGGCCCCTTGAAGGAGATACCACCATGTTCAGCCTGACTCTCATCGCCGCGTCGATCCTGACCTCCGCCGCCACCGTGGCGCCTCCGACCACTCCGCAGGTCTCATTCGCCTCCGATCAGACCGCCAACCCCGCGGCGTTCTATCTCATTCGCCAGCCTTGGACCCGTCCGTCCGCCGCCTGGGAATCGCGCGTTCGCGCCTGCGGCGATCCGACGCCGACCAGCCTCGCCTCCATGGATGACTTCAACGTCCAGCGCGGCGGCAGATTGATCGGCGTGCGCTGGTGGGGTGTGCTCACCAGTGGCGCCCAGATCGGCAAGCCGTATTACATTGCCATCTACTCCGATGCCGACTGCAAGCCCGGCAACCTGCTCTATCGCACTTGCGTCGTACCGCAGGTTCGCTCGATCGGCGTCGACTGCCGCGATCAGCGCGTCTTTGAGTTACGCACCCGCATTCCCGCATTTGCCGTTGGCACCGGCGCCCACTATTGGCTGCAGATCTCCGAGGACGACGCCGCCAGCGCGACCCCCGGCGCCAACGACTTCCTCTGGTCCATGCACCAGCCCGTACGCGGCTGCCGCGCGCTGACGACGCCCAACTACGTCGACTACCGCCCGCTCTTTGACCCGTGCAACCAGCGCGAAAGCGATCTCGCCTTTGACCTGCTCATCAAGACTCCCTGATTCTCTCTTTCCGCTCCAACCCCAGAACCCGGCCGGCCAACCCCGGCCGGGTTCTTTTCTGTGTGCCGTGCCTCGGCCTATTCGGCCTATCGTCACCTGAGCGCATGACCACCACGAATCACGCATCGCGCCGCAGGATGGCGATCAGCACACTGCTGTGGACGATCATCCTCCTGCTGCTTAGCAACATCGCATGGTCGTGCTGCTTCGCCTGGCTCAATCCGCCGCGCATCATCAACGACATCGAGCACGTTGCGTATCTGCAGTCGGGCATTGATACTTACCAGTGGTGTGCCCGCCGATGCTCCGTTTGGTCCTACCACGAGTTCATTCGAGTGGGATCATGGGAATCGGCAAGTTCTGACGTCATGCGCGAAGCCGCCCCGAAGTGGCTCACCGCGGAACGAATCCGAACGCGCCAGTCCAACGGTGGATGTCTGATGAACTGTCGCTCCATCGGCTGGCCCGTGCGCCTGCTGTGGATCGGAGAGAATCATCTTGGCTCTCGCGCCGAACTCATCCCCCGGACCGGCATCCGCCTGAGATGGAATCAACGCTTCTGCGACTTCCCTTTGCGTCCCATCTGGACTGGTCAACTCATCTGCGCCGCGTTCTGGTTCATCCTCATCGGCGCCGCACACTTCGGCCGTGACACCTGCCGCCGCTACCGCCACCGCTGCCCAATTTGCGGCTACAACCTCCACCTCAACACCACCGGCGTCTGCCCCGAGTGTGGCTCGATCATGGAACCTGAGAAGCGCCCGTCGCACGTGCGGCGAGCGTCGAACCGCCACGTCGTAATCTCCACATTCCTGCTCACACTCGGACTGCTCGTTCTCACCGACATGGCCTGGGCGTTCGCGTTCGAACCACGCTCGACCCGCCTCGGTCGATTTGATGCGATAGTCCAGAGCAGGATCTGCGGCGCCAGCGTGTGCTCTGACAATCCCGAATGTTCCAATCTGGCCTTTGCCGCCCGCTCGCGCGATGTCAGCGTGTTCTTTCTGCGCACCATTACCACACCCGATAAAGCAGGCGTGAAGGCCTGGCCGCTGATCGATGGCTCCGTTCCCGGGGGCTACAACGCGCTCGTGCCACGCTCGCTCCGCGCGGCATACGGCGCACACGAATCCGCAGAGAATCGCAGAAAAGACTACGGGATGCTGGCATGGACCGTTGGCTGGCCGTTTCGAATGCTCTGGTGCAGTGAGTACTACACGCAGTTTGATCGTAAACCGCGCGATCTGACTTATGCAATGCTCAGTGCAGATCTTGCAGATCATCTGCCCGCATGGCTTGCAAAGCGCGATCAGTACATGCCGTATCGCCCGATCCTCGCCGGCCACCTCGCCACCGGTTCAATCTACTTCTTGCTGATCTGGTTCTTCCGCTACGGCTACCGCGTCACGCTGCGACTGATTCGCCGCTACTGCCACCGCTGCCCAACCTGCGGCTACAACCTCCACCTCAACACCACCGGCGTCTGCCCGGAATGCGGCACGAGGACAGATGCGGGTGCCGTGGTGTGACCGAGGCTCGGGGAGGGAAGGCCACGCGATCGCGCGACAAGCACCAATCCTCCAAACCACACGCGGCGCGGTTCCCACTACTATTGCTCATGTACGCCGATTCACGAGCGCGTCCGGTCCGCTACGACCGCGTCTTCGGCGACATCCGATTTCTCGAAATTGCACTGCTGATGATCGTCTCGCTGGTGGGTGGCGTAGTGCTCGCCTTGGCGGCGACCTGGTCGCAGACCTCGGGCTCGCTGATCCGCTGGGCCGTCATCGGGCTCATCGCGGGCTACTCCGCGTCGCCGATCACCGTGTTCGTCCTGTTCCGCCGTCGTTACCTCGCCAGCGCCGGCCTGCTTTACGGCGTGCCGCTGGCCGTCGCCATCGCGACGAGCCCGATTCCCGTAGGCGTCGTCTCAGTGCCACTTACCGCGTTCGCGTTTCTCATCGTCGCCGCCATCATCCCAGCGATCTACCCGAAGCACGCTCGACCGCTCCACTGCTGCGAACAATGCGAATACGACCTGCGCGGCAACACCACCGGCGTCTGCCCCGAATGCGGTGCGATACAGCCAATCCGGGCAACGAAGTAGAATTGCATGATGCTGCTCCACAACTCGCCCTCCGTGCTCAGACGAGTCATGATCTGCGTCGTCGTTGGCGCCGCGTTCCAGTACGCCGTCGCGGCCGCGCTCAGTATGCGTCAGACGCTCGGAGTGGCGCGATACAACTGGCAACTCGAAGTCGAGGAAGGAAACGACCGATCAAGCCTGTTCATCTATGAACGACTGTCGACGGGGCGAAATGTGCTTTCGTGCGGGTTCACATTCGTCAACAATGGGAGCATCGCAGCCGCCCCAGCCTCTTCAATGAACTGGAGTCGCGCGGATTGGAGTCACGAGTATCAGACCATTGACTACGCAACGGGTCTGGTCATCAGCGAGATGCCGGGTAAGCCCCCACCTTGGTCGCGGTTCGCCACCATTCGCTCCGAGGATTCATTCAAGTACTATCCCGCTCAAGCATCGGCCAGTTGTATTGAGGTGGCGTGCGGGTGGCCGGCGCGAAGCGCTTCGTACTTCGCGACGGGCACGCTCTTCCCACCCGGCCCGTATTCCGTGCGAGAGGGACTGACGGTTGCCAATGCGGTGACGCAGAGTTCCATCACCCCTCGCGTCATCCCGCTGCGCATCTTCTGGCCCGGCGCACTCATAAACACACTGCTGTATGCCTCCGGGCTGTTTGTTCCCCTCACCGTGTTCACCATCGCGCGCCGCCACCTCCGCCGCCGCGCCGCTCGCTGCCCCAACTGCAACTACGATCTCCGAGCCACCACCACCGGCGCCTGCCCCGAATGCGGCGCGGCCGTCACCATCCCGGCCGCGCCCCGTTGACGCGGCTACATTTCTCCTGGCAAACCGCACCGAACGACTCTGTTGCAGGAGCAGACCATGGCCGACGACCTCCACCTCGCCCTGCTCGATCAGATCAAAGTCGCGTCGCCGTGCCCGGTGTCGTGGGACGCGATGACCGGCGACGACACCACCCGCTTCTGCAGCGAGTGCAGTCTGCACGTGCACAACCTCTCAGCCATGAGCCGCGATGAGGCCGAGTCGTTCCTCCAGAACCACCGCCACGACGAACGCCTCTGCGCCACGTTCTACCGCCGCGCCGACGGCACGATCCTCACGCAGGATTGCCCCGTGGGTCTCGCCGCGATCCGCGCCAAGGCGCGACGCGCCGCCGGCCGCGCCATCGCCGCCCTATTCACGCTGTTCGGCCTATCCGCAATCGCTCCCGCCTGCTCAACCAATCAACCGCAATGCACCGGCGGCGAGATCATCATGACTCCCGAACTGGAGCGCGAGTTCGAAGAGATGGAGAATGCAGACCAGCCGCCAACCGAGAAGATCGATCATCTCGGCGTGACCATGGGCTCGATCCTCATGCCCTGACGCGCCACATCCCACACCCCAAACAAACAGGCGGCCCCGACCGGAGCCGCCTGTTCAATTAACCGCACTCAATCCACCCAGCGAATCAACCACCCGCGCCCGTCGCCGACGCCGTCTTCTCCTTCGCGGCCCGACGCGCCGCCACCGCCGGATCAGCGTTGATGATCTGCTCGATGATCGCTTCCGTCAGCGGTTCTTCCTCGCTGCCGGGGAAACCCTGCCAGCGCACGATGCCGTCGCTGCTCATGATGATCACGTGCGGAATGCCCGACACGCCGATCGCCTTGGACGTGCGCTTCTCCGGATCCGCCGCCTGCGCGTATTCCATCTTCGTGGTCTTCATGAACTCGCGCACCGTGTCGATCTTCTCATCACTGCTCAGGCCGATCACCACAAGATCATCCTTGAACTTCGCCTGGTACTCGTTCATGTGCGGGATCGCAGCGCGGCATGGCGGACACCACGTCGCCCAGAAATCAACCAGCACCACCTTGCCTTCCGTCTCCGGCTTGGCCGTCAGCCACTCGGCGGCAATCAGCTCCGGCCCCTTCTGGCCGCGCACGTCGTTCGCATACAACTTCTTCTCAACATACGGCGGCCACTTTGCCAGCGACTTGCTCGGCGCCTCGTACGGCTCCGCGAGAATGCTCGTCACGATGTCATCGAGCTTCTCGCGGTTCGCGCCCGCTATGCGCAGCGTGCCCTTGCGATCGATGATGAAATAGCACGGGATGAACTTGATGCCCAGCGCCGTGCCCAGGTCGCGCGTCGGATCCGCCGCCAGGCCATAGGGCAACTTGTGCTCTTCCGCAAACGCCGGCATCTTTTCAAAGCCGCGCGATGAGTGCACGCCGAGAATCTCGAGCCCCTTCTCGTGGTACTTCTCGTACATCTCCTTGACGTGGGGAATACCCGCCACACACGGCCCGCACCACGTGGCCCAGTAGTCGATCATCACGACCTTGCCGCGATAGTCCTCCCACGAGCGAGCCTTGGTGCCGAGCCATCCTTCGAGTTTGTCGAGTTTCGGCGCGGGCTTGCCTTCGAGTTTCACCCAGTTCTCGCGCAGATCGGGCATCGAGTTGTCGCGCCACTCGGCTGGCTCATCCTGCGCGCATGCCGCACCCGCGAACACGCCAAGGGCCAGCGCCACCGCCAGCGAATTGATCATCATCCTTCGTGCCATGATTCAGACCTCCGGTAGGGGGATTGGAGACAGACAAACCGCCGCAGCCGCCCGCGATCATCGCGCACGCCGCAACCGGCCGCCTCATTCTACAACCAAAGACGCCCCACCACGGCCTGTCTTCCACATCATTATTAAGGAATGGACCGCGCCGCGCGGCTCGCCTGCCTGGCCCAACCGCCGGCCATCCCGCCCTACGCCGCCTTCGCCGCAGCAGGCTGCTCCGCGGCGTACTTCAACTCATCCAGATCCTGGTCGCACGCCTTCACGCCCTTCTTGATCTTCCCATCCGTGAACGCGGCCATGAGTCTTGCCGTCAGCGTCAGCGGTGTCCACGCGAGTTCGAGCACGAAGTTCGTCCCGCTGCCATCCGGCTCAAACCGAAGTCGCGCATCGTATCGATGGCCCTCACACGTGCAGCCAACCTGGTACCACTTGGGCGACTCGACCGCCGCAATTGTCATCTCCGCAGAAAACTCCTGACCCGACGCCGAACGCGTGAAACGAAACTGCGTCCCCTTGCGGATCTCCCCGCCGGTAAGCACTTCCATGCTCTTGATGGACGTGATGCGCTCGACCGCGTGCTCGAAACCAGTGGCGATCTCAAAGACACGCTTGGGCGGCGCTGCAATGAATCTCGAAACGGAAATCTTGCCCATCGTCAGTCCTCCGGCAGCCAAAACGACCGATCAATCCTCATCGGCTGCACACCGCCCTGTCTTCACACGTGCCCGGCGAACAGCCCGCAATGCCCTCCATTGCGGCGTCAGAACCGATAATGCCGATGCTGCCCGAGGACCCGGGACCCCATTCACCCGCTTGGAGACCCCGCCATGCTGAAGACCGTTCTCGGCGTGATCGTCGGTTACATCGCCATGAGTGTCGCTGTCTTCGTCTGCTTCACCGCGGCCTGGTTCACCCTCAAGGCTGAAGGCTCCTTCCAGCCCGCCTCTTGGGAAGTCTCAACCACCTGGCTGCTGCTGAGTTTCGTCGTCAACCTCGTCGCCGCGATGGTCGGCGGCTTTGTCTGCGCCCTGATCGCCACGCGGCGCTCCCGCGCATCGATGGTCCTCTCGGGCCTCGTGCTGGTGCTGGGTTTGTTGATGGCCGTTCCCGTCATGCTCGCCGAGCCAAACACCGCGCCGCGCCCCGCGGACATCACCATGACCGACGCGATGACCAAGGCGCAGCAACCCATGATTGCCGCCATTCTGGCTCCGTTTATCGGCGCTTTCGGCGTCTCGCTCGGCGCCGCTCTGCGCAAGCGCTAAGCCGGCAGCAGACATCATCCCCAATAGCAGTCACGGAAAACAGCCCCGCTTTCCGCGCGAGTTGTGGCCATTGACTCAGAATCCCCTTGCAGGTTTCTGCCGGCGTCGGTAAACTCCTTTGGTGGGCATACCTCAGAAGGAGGGTCACGATGAAATCTCGCTTGGATTTCGCCGCTGTCAGTGCGCGTCGGCCGCTTGATGCCGCATGGCACGTCGTCGGGTTTGGCACACCACTTCTTTCCATCGTCGGCATCGCCGGCGCTCAAACCGAGCTGAATTTCTACGACGTCGAACGCTATCCCATGGCGCTGGCCGTCTCCGATGTCAACGCCGACGCGGCGCCCGACATCCTCGCCCCCTGCCGCGACAGTTCCAATGACGTCTCACTTCTGCTCAACCAGGGCAACGGTCACTTCGACCCCGCGATCTCCCTCTATTCCGGCACGTCGCCGCGCGCCGTCACCACCGGCGACTTCAACCGCGACGGCTGGATGGACTACGTCATCTGCAACCAGGACCAACACATCACTGTCTTCCTCAATCTGCAGGACGGCACCTTCGCGCGCACCCAGATACCCGTCGAGGCGCCCCCGCCCTATCAGGGACATCAGCCGCGCTTCGTCAAGACCGGCGATCTCGATAACGACGGCGACCTTGATCTCATCATCCCCGTCTCAACGCAGGACTACTACGAAAACTGGTGGGGCCTCACCACCTTCTCGAACGACGGACACGGCGGCTTCACGCAAAACAACCTGCAGATCATCGAAGGACTCAACACCGTCCGCGGCTTCGACGTCGGCGATCTCGACGGCGACGGCGATCTCGACGCAGTCATGGGTGTCTTCGATTACCACCCCTGCCAAATCCCCTACTGCTACGAATACACCGCCGAGGGCCAGACTCTGGCAGTGTTCATCAACGAAGGCGCCGGCCAGCCGCTCACCGTCAACTACCTCGCGCTCAACTCGATGAACGTCTTCGTCGCCGTCTCCGACGTCGCGCTCGTCGATCTCGACGGTGACGGCGATCGCGACGTCGTCACGCGCGTGGCCAGCTTCGGGGATACGGTCGACGTCATGTCCGCCAGTGAGACGAACATTCAGACCTTCATGAATCTCGGCAGCGCCGCCTTCGAACCCGCGCGCACCATCTGGTCGCAGTTCGACGCGTACGGCCATGGCCTTGCCGCACGCGATATCGAGGGCGATGGTGACATCGACCTCATTGTCGGCGCTGCCTTTGGGTTCTCCCGACCCGCCCGCCTCTTCGCACTGCTCAACTCCGGCGACGGACTCACCTTCAGCCAACAGGTCGCCAGCCTCGGCGTACACCGCCTCCCACTCGCCTTCGCCATGACCGACGTCTCCGGTGATGGGCAGAACGACTTCCTCGCCTCATTCAGCAATCCCAGCACCGTCATGTCCCTCATCAACTCGGCGCCCTTTGCCGGTGCCACACTCGCCGTGAGCGAGTCACTCGTGCGCGGCCAACCGGCTCGCGTCGACATCACCAACGCCCCGTTCTACAAACCGCTCTACCTGCTCTATTCCTTCGACGATCCGGCGCCAAGCGTCGGCCTGCCCAACTTCGGCGGCCTCACCCTCGACATCCCCAAATCCTCGATGCAGATCCTCGCCACCGGAATGACCGGCATGCACGGCACCGCCCACTTCGACTTCAACGTCCCCAACGTCGCGCCCCTGCGCAACATCACCATCCAGGCCGTCATCAAGAACGGCAACAACGGCAACCAGTCCGTCAAGACGAACTACCAGACGAGACGCATACAGCAGTAGGGCGACACATCGACGCGATTGAATGAAAACGGTACGTGTTCGACCAGCCCATGTGCGGAGCCCTTGCGCGCCGCACCCACGCGATGGGTTCGTTGTGGCCCACCCATCTGCTCCCCTTGATCCATCAAGCAAGCAACACCTACGGCACACCCATCCCGGCCATACTCAGAATCCCGGCCAAGACAACAACCAGCCACGCCGCAACATTCATGCAATACCCCGTCACGACGCAAACGGCAACGGTCAATACTTTGTCACGGCCGCGTGCCCGAACGGCCAGGTAAGCAGCGATGAGAGGTCCGACGATCGACCAGACTTTGCAAAAGAGCAACGCGGCACCGATCGTTCGCAAGAGAGTGCCAGAAGGAATGACTTCGCGTATCAGTATGAGAAACACGAGCAGGAACAGGAGCACCAGGAACTGCGCCACGACGTACCGCATGCTGCACCTCGCGATACGATAGCCTGATGCCTCGCCCGCGATCATCCGCCGCCGCGCCGGGCGTTGCATGGCAACGCAACTACAACCTCCACGCCAACACCACCGGCGCCTGCCCCGAATGCGGCGCGGCGATCCCGCCGCGCACCACGACGTAGGATAACCAATGCCCCGCCCGCGCCAATCCTCCGCGCTGCGCCGCCTCGTCAAACAACTCGTCATCTGCCTCATCCTCGGCGCCATCCTTCAATACGCCGTCGCGGTCGGGCTCTGCGTTCTTTGGCGTTCATGGGGAACATCCAGACTGGGTGAAGAATTCCACTGCGGCGACGAGGCGACCTACTACCTCACCGTTGAAGCCAGCAGGTCATTTGGTCGACACATCTTGGTTGGCAATCTCTTCCCGTACAGCCCATTCATCGCTTGGCAGGACGGGGGGTGGCTCGATCCCGAATCGTTAAAGTTCGAACGGAGCGAGGCTCCTGCAGGGATTCCTTCCTGGTCGCGATTCCGTCAGATCACCGCAGGTGAGGCCGTTGATCACTACCCCGCGGTGTCGAGTTATGCGCTCGCCGTCGAAATCGGGAGCGGTTGGCCGGCGCGCAGCGCCTCGTGCTTTCTCACCATGTCAGATGAACGCAATCCGTTCGCCGTGCATGACGGCGTCGCCCTTGAAAGCCCGCAATTTGACTCAGACCGTACCCCGTCCATCATCCCGCTCAAGGTGCATTGGAACGGTGCTTTGATAAACACAATCCTGTACGCGCAGGTCATGCTCATCCCCCTCGCACTGCTCCCGGCAGCACGCCGCCACCTCCGCCGCCGGCGCGGCCGCTGCCCCACCTGCAACTACGACCTCCGAGCCACCACCACCGGCGCCTGCCCCGAATGCGGGGCGGCGATCACGCCACGCGCAAAGGCGTAGGATCAACTGATGATGCAATCCCGACAAGCAGGGAAGCGACGTAGGTGGACGAGTCGCGTCGTGATCTGTGCGGCTCTTGGCGCGGTACTGCAGTACGTCGTGGCAGTCGCGTTCTCTCTACGTGCGTCGCCTGGGGAATTTTCGGGGGCGTGGTTACTGAAAACGCTCCCGCCTGTCAGAGGCTCCGACAACCATCTGGCCCTCAATCGCTACCACTCGTTTGGTAGGGAGATGTTGCACGTTCGCTTCTCGTATTCCACCTTGTATGAATTGCACAGTCGGCTCGCTACCGGTGCGAAGCCGTCGTGGACTAACGGTTATTGGTTTCGTCTGACTACGGGCGAGACACTGCGATTCGATTCTGAGCCGCCGGCTCAGCGATTGCCAAGTCCGGCTCCTCCTTGGTCCCATCTTGCGACTCTCTGCGAGGATAGTGAATACGACTACTATCCCGTTGCGGGCGGGGTCGATTGCATTGAAGGTGGGTTTGGTTGGCCGATGCGCAGTGCCTCCTACTTTGCCGAATTCCCGCCGCCAAGTAATTGCCTTGTTCGTGAGGGCTTACTGGTTGCGGGTGTTGGTGGAGATGTGGTGTTACCGCGAGTCATCCCTCTCCGCATCATCTGGACCGGAGCACTTGCGAACACTGCAGTGTACGGCGCGACACTGTTCCTGATACTCTTCTTTGCCTTTGACGCCCGAACGACATGTCGCCGACGGCGCGGCCGCTGCATCGCGTGCGGCTACGACCTGCGCGGCGCGAATCACGCCGTCTGCCCGGAGTGCGGAGAAGCGCGATGAATGCAACGGTTACGCTCGGCGATGAAATCGAGATGCCCCTGCAGAGATAGACTCCAACATGACGAAACGGCCCATGCGACGGTTCCTGATTCTGGTTGTCGTATTCCTACTGCTCGGCGCGGCATTGAATGTGCTGGTGGCATGGGCAGCCGCGATCGTCCCGATCTACGCAGGCGGACACTCTACTCGCCCTTATGCCTCGGAGGATCCATGGCCCGCGTACATCGAGGCCGCGGGATGGGGAGAACCGCAGTGGACCGATCGCTTCTCCGGCGTTCTCTTCGACCGGACAGAACACTCGAGCCTGCCGATCGCGATCAAGCAAGCTCCCGATTATGGCACGCGCACCGACTGCATCGGTAACCTGCTCATTACGACGCACTACGGCTGGCCGAGCAGATCGCTGCTGCTGGATGAACTTTGTGCCTACAACCAGGCTGACGTGCCTCGGATGCTCAGTGCTGCCGCAAACGGGGGGACTCGCGTTGGATTCTCCACACGAGGATGGCTTCCCATCGGAGACAACTGGAACGGCATACTGCCAATTCACCTTCTCCCCGTGGGATTCATCATCAACACCGTGGTCTACGCCGCAGTCTGCTGGCTCCTCGCCTTACTCAGCCTCGTAGCCCTGAATGTGCTTCGGACACGCCGACGATCGCGCCTTGGGAAGTGCATCGCCTGCGGCTATGACCTCCGCGGCACGAATCACGCCGCCTGCCCCGAATGCGGCGCGGCGGTCACCCCACGCGCCACGACGTAGGATTGATTGATGCCAACCCGCTGGCTCAACCGCCGACTCATCGTACGAGCAACCATCTTCCTATTGCTCGGGGCGGTGGTCAATGTCTTGGTGGCGTGGGGGTGCGCGTGCTGGTCGCCGAGCCCGCCATATGAGCGTACACGCCGCGCGGAAACAGCATGGAGTGCTCCCGTTCCCGATGACTGGCCGCCCTTGGGACGCCAATCAGTAGATCGAGGATTTGGTTTGACCGAGCACCACGCCTTCGGCGACGCTCCTCGTGATTCGAATCAATCGTGGGACCGCTCGCATCAGTGGGTATGTCAGGTCGGGCTGCCGTTCCGATCGCTGTCCATTCACCGGAATCGTGTCGAGTCAGACCTTGGGATGTACTGGATACTGGCGGCTGAGCCTCCCAAGAACTGGAGGGGTGGATTGTCCATTCCGGACTGCGCTAACGGGATCAGGCAGATTCGGTATGGTCGTTGGCTACCGACTCAGATTATCTGGAGTGGATTCACGGCAAACACCATCTTCTACGCAGCGTTACTCTTCGGTATGGTGGCAATGCCGCATACCTTGAGAACTCGATGGCGAATCAAGTGCGTCCAGTGCCCCGCATGCGGCTACCCCATCGGCACCTCCCCCGTCTGCACTGAATGCGGCGCGCCACTGCCCGATCGAGCAACGTGTGAGGATTGACCATGCGACGCCGCCTGCGAAGCACGTTCAAATGGAGTTGCACAGTGCTCACGGCGCTGATGCTGGTGGTGTGGATCGCGAGTGCGTGGTGGATCACGGTCTTCCGACTGGAGCCTACGGGCACTTTGGGCGTGTACGGCGGCCACCTCTTGATCGGCTGGGATGTGCCATGGTCAATCGTCCCTGTGCACCATCATTGGATTCCTCCCATGCGACATTCGCTTCCTTTCTCATGGTGGTCCGATGGATGGGGAATAACGCGGGCCGGCGTCACGGACACCGGCGTCGATATCCCGATCTGGCTGCTGATTGTGCTCGTTGCAACGCCGACCTTTTGGCTCTGGCGGGGCGCTGGGCGCAGACAGCCGGGTCAGTGCATCAAGTGCGGCTACGACATGCGCGGTGCGGATCACCGGGTGTGTCCGGAATGTGGGAATGGCGGAACCGGTGGTAGTTGAGCAGCGAGGATTGCCGCAGGCGGCGAGGCTCGCAACTCGTGTGCTTCCGGCGGTTGCAGTTGCTGATGTGCTGCAGAACGAACGCGCCGCGCATCGACCGCCCTACCACCGGGCCTGCGCCCTTCGACTTCGCTCAGGATCTTTCGACAGAGCCTTGTTCCGACCTACCGCCCGCAGCCGAAAAAACCTGCCCATTCTGCAATGCCGCTGCCCGTTTCCCGTCTAGTACACACGGAGGCCCGCCCCGTGGAATGGCCCGCCTCGCCCGCCGAGCGAACCCCGGCCGCCCTACCGTTCGTACTGGATCGCATGATGCCGCATCAATCGTCGAATCGTCTCGTTCGTTCTCTGATCGCATTGGTCGCCATGGTCGTGCTGGCCATCATTATGACCACCGCCGCGCGAGCCCAGGATCCGCAGCGCCAGCCGCGCGATGAACCGCCGTCGCGCGGTGATGATCCAGCCATATTGATCGACCAGCCGCCGCGCACCGGCTCGTTTCACACCTTCTTCACCGAGCGCAGCCCCGCGAGCAGCATCAGCAAGATGAAAGCGCGCATGCGCTACGCCACCGCCGAACCCGCCGACGAATACGAACTCGCCGACGAGTCCTTCGAGGTCTATGTCCCTTCAAACTACGACCCCGCCAAGACCTACGGCCTCATCGTCTGGTCGAGCCCGACCGACGCCGGCTCGCCGCTGCCGCAGTGGCTGCCCATCCTCGACAAGCACGATCTCATCTGGATCGGCGCCAACGGCGCCGGCAACGAACGCATCGGCTGGTACCGCTTCGGCCTCGCGCTCGACGCAGCCCACAACATGAAACAGCAGTACCACATCGACCCCGAGCGCGTGTACATCTCCGGCATGTCGGGCGGCGGCCGAATCGCCAGCCGCATGGGCGTCGCCTACGCCGACGAATTCAGCGGCGCATTTCCCATCGTCGGCTGCGACTTCTACAAGCGCACTCCCGTGCCCGATCAGCCCGGCAAGATCTACCTCGAACGCTACCAGCCGCCCGGCGGCAACATCTTCCAGAAAGCGCTCACGCGCAACCGCTACGTCCTGCTCACCGGCAGCGAAGACTTCAACCGCACCGAAACGCAGACCATCTACGAGAAAGGCTTCGTCAAGGAGCACTTCTCCTACGTCACCTACCTCGAAGTGCCCGGCATGGCCCACGCCCTGCCGCCCGCCGACTGGTTCGAAAAAGGCATCGACGCGCTCGACGATCCTCTCGCCGAGATCCGCGCCGCCGCCGCTGAAGCCGCCCGCAAACTCGAGCGCGACGCCGCCGACGCGCTGAACTACGCGCTTGACATCTTCGAGCGCGACCCGATCGCCGGCTACACCGAACTGCTCAAAGTCGCCGACCGCTTCGAAGGCACCGAGGCCGGCGAAAAGGCTCGCACCAGAGCCGAGGCCTACGCCGCCGACCCCGCCCACAAGGCCGCGATCGACGCCGCAAAGAACCACGACGAAGCGGCGCAACTCATGTCCATGGTCGACAACTACATCAACGCCGGCCGCCCCGATCTTGCGAAGCAGAAACTGCAGCGAGTCATCGAACTCGTCCCCAATACTGACCTCGCCAAGCAGGCCGAGAAGCGTCTCAAGGAACTCGGCGGGTAAGCCCGTCCACCCGCCCGTCCCCGGCGTTAGATTCCTCCAGCCGCCTTCGCTTTTCGCAACCGCAGATGGGTTACAATGCGCCCCGGTCGTGAACCCCCTTCCGAGGAGCGCCGCGATGGTTGACCAGGATTGCCCGCTGTGCCACGTCGCCAGAAACAGCCGAAAGTTCAAACCGCTCTACGGCACGCTGGTGTGTCACAAGTGTTACAACGGCTTCGCCAGTAAGCGGCAGCTTGCCTACTTCGTCGATGCTCTTGCGTTTCAGGCGTGCCTCTACGCGATCGGTGCAGCCATCGTGACACTCGGCCCGTCGCCACAAATGTCGCCCGGGGTCGCCGATACCTTCGCCCTCGTAACCGGGTGGCTCGTCTTTCCGCTCATCTTCTTCGCCAAGGATGGCTTTGTCGGCTACTCCCCGGGTAAGTATCTCTTCGGCGTACGCGTCGTGGATGCCGATACGCGACAACCGATCGGGTTCGTTACATCGTTCAAGCGCAATCTCCCGCTGATTATCCCCTTCATGGCGCTGGTCATCGCGTTCCTCCTGATGAAAGGCAACCGCCTCGGAGACGGCTGGGCCCGCAGCAAAGTCATCTGGAACAAGTACGCCAACCACCCCGTCTTCACCGGCCTGTTCGCCTGCGAAGTGTGTCAGTATGACCTGCGCGGCAACACGAGCAGCATCTGCCAAGAGTGCGGCACGCCCGTGCCGGGGTCGAACACAACCCGTCGCTGCACGCGCTGCGATCACGATCTCACCGGACACACGACCGGCGCATGCCCGGGTTGCGGCGCGGAGCTCATTCCGCCCATCGCCCCGCCGATCGTGCGCGCGTGAGCAATCACCGCGCGACCGGCCTCCGCAGACGCCAGCGCACGTCGTAGCCCGCAAAACCTCGACCTCGCCGCTCTCGCGAGGTAATCGATCACGGTATCAGCGTTACCGCCGTCATCGTGCAGCTCAGCGTGTCCACGACCTGCACGTACCGCGCCCCGCAGAAACCGCTCGGAACAAATGCGGACACAGTCAGGTTTCCCGATCCATCCGCGGGCAAAACCGCCGCCAGCACCACCGGCGCGCCAAGCCCCGTCGTCGTTCCCGCGCACGGCTGCAGCGGCGGAATCACCCACGAGCCCGTGCTCGCCGAGTGAATGAACCCGAAGCGCGTAAACGGCAGCCCGCCCGTCACGTCAAACGTCATCACGCCCGGGCACGGTCCCGAGATCGTCAGCGATTGCGCCCTGGCGCGCTCCACGCCAAAACCGAGTGACAATACAACAACCATTAGCGTCACAATGCTTGTGCGATTCATTACATCAGCCTCCTCATGTCATGTTCAATCAGACGCCCGCCACTGAACGTCGCCACATGGCATCTTGGCGCGCGAACTTCGCGAGGCAACGCGCAAGATCGCACAATACCGGATTACGCAAGGCGTTCCGTCGCCACCTTCTTCTCAATGCGCTGCAGATCAGCGTTGATCCAGGAAAACATCTGCAGATACATGGTGGCCGCGATGAGGTACCCGATGCCGAGAATCACCGAGCCGACCGTGATCAGCAGCGGCGCCAGCCAGAGGAGCCGCCTGGCGCGCTGATACACCCTGAAGTTCGGCAGTCGCACCGCCAGCCAGCTTACATACAACATGGACGGAAAGAACTGGATCGCCATGGTCGCCACCGCGCCAAGGTCCCAACTCGCATTCATAATGCCCAGCGAAAAATTGAGCGGCATCGCTATCAGTGACGGGTTGATCAGGTCCACGAGCTGGAATGCCCCGGTCAGCATGAGCGCATACCGCACCATCCGCCGCACCGCTCGCCCTTCATCGCGCCCGCGATACGATGGATCCTCCTCGGTCAGCATCCACCATCCGACCAGCGAAACAAACACCGCCAGCCTGCAGATGATGCCGACAAGCGAGTCAACGACTGTTCCCGATCCTGAGAGGCCCGCCAATCCTGCCGCGACGTTGGCCAGCCCGAAGACAAACCGGATCTTGATCGACGCCAGCACGAGCTGCGCCCCGCGCCGCAGTGATCGCACATAGTCCAGCGAACAGAACTGCAGCAGGTCGCCGCGCAGCGATCGCTCGATCGCCGTGCCGCACTCTGGACACGCCCCCTTTGCATCCAGTCCGCGCAGCGCGTATCCGCACTGAATGCAGAACGCATCGTCAACTGACCGCGGCCCCAGCATCGCATGCACCGACGCGCGGCATCGCGGACACACGCCGTGCCACCTCGCTCCATACAGATTGCGGCCGCAGCGCGGACAGGCAATCCACTCCGTGATGACATCCGACTCTGACTCCTCCTCGTCGTCGTCCACTTCGATCTCACCTTCGAACTCTACCATCGCCGCTCCTCGCCGCTGCCGGCGATCACCATAGCGCCGCCGCGCGCACGCCCGCGCCGTTTCCGCACAACACCGCCGCTTTTCGCTCGCACCTGTTAATGAAGCGCACGCCGCCCACCCAGCCCGCGCGCATACTCCGCATATGCCCCACTACCGCCCCACCCCGCCGCAACTCGCCACCCTCCACACCAAACCCACCTGGCACAACCGCGCCGGCCACCCCGACCGCTCCGCCTGCCTCGAACTTCGCGCGAGCGAACTCTGGCGCTACGCCACCTTCCCCACACTCCGCCTGCCCGGCTACACCAACCGCCTGTCACGCTCCGCCGACCAGAACTCCACCGATCGCGCCGCGCGCCGCTCCACGCGCCCGCGCTGCATCGCCACCACCACACAGATCATCAACCCCCGCTTCCTTCGTCGCCTCCACGATCACCGCCTGCCCATGCAACTCGTCGGCGACCATCGGACCCGCAAGTCCAACGTCATGAAGTCACACTACCGCAACGAGCCCGGCCAGCGCGCTGCCAACCCCAACCGCGGCGCTCTGCAACTCAAGTGGCTCGCCCTTCCTCTCGATGACTGGAATCAGACCATCACCATCCAGCGCTGGTTCTTCCCCCTGCCACCGCGCTTCGACAAGTACCTCAACTGCATGCAGCCGCGCCACCGCCTCCAGCACTTCCTCCTCTGTCCGCGCTGCAAGACAAAAGTCTGCAAACTCTTCCTGCCCCTGTGCACGCACGACGAACTGCGCGATGCCATCACCGCCCAGCAGTATGCCACGCTCCTGCAGACCCATCCCCTCACGCGCAACGCCCCCATCACCCCGCTCGACGCCGCGATCATCAATCGCTACCGCGCCCTCTTCCACCCGCGCACCCTCGTGTGTCGCACGTGCCTCCACCTCCGCTACGGCGAATCCCGGCGCCGCGAGGCTTGATGCACCCCCTCACTCCGCCATCTCTTCATACCGGCATGCGATCACGCCATCCCATCCATAGCGATCCGCCCCTCGATCGCCACGAGGTCCTTGTACATCCAGTAGATCATGTTCCAGTACATGACGAGCGCCACCAGCAAGCCCAGTCCCAGGCACACGGCGCCCACCGTCACCAGCAGCGGCCCGAGCCACATGAACTGCTTGGCGCGCCCGTACACCTTCGCATTCGGCAGGCGCGGCGCCAACCAGCGCAGATACAACATCGAAGCGAAGAACTGCACCGCCGTCAACGCCAGCGAAGCCAGCCCCATCACGACCGCCAGCCAGCCAAGCGCCGGGTTGAACTGCAAACCCGGCACCGCCTGGTACACAAACACCGCCTGGTACACAAACTCCGCCACGGCGTAGCCCGCGCCCAGCGCCACCGCCCAGCGCAACACTCGGCGTGAAACAGTCCCCTCATCGCGCCCGCTGTACGCCGGATTCAGTTCGCTCAGCAGCCACCACCCGTAGAGCGACATGAAGCCGGTGATCACGCCGATGAGATCCGTCGCCAGTTCGATTCCCGAACTCCACGCAGCGCCGGCGAAACTCACAAGGCCAACAAGCAGCACCGAACACAGAACCAGAACAAACTGCACCACGATCGACGCCAGCACCATCCACGCCCCGCGCCGCAGCGACTGCACATAGGCGAGCGAGCAGTACCGCAGCAGGTTGCCGCGCAGCGAACGCTCGATCGGCGTGCCGCACTCCGGACACACGCCATCCTCGCGCAAGCCGCGCAGCGCATAGCCGCACTGCACACAGCACGCTTCATCGATCGACAGTTCACCCGTGGTCTCGCTCACCGGCGCCTTGCAGCCAGGGCACACATCCGACAGCCGCAACCCAAGCAGACTCTTCCCGCACCGCCGACACGGCACGGCCTCCACCACCACATCCCCCACTCGCTCCACAATCGGCGGCGCCACAACTTCATCCATATGCCAACCTCCACAGCCCCCCGCCACCACAGCGGCCCGCGGGCGCGTCTGCACTCCCTCCGCCATTGTGGCGCGGCAACACGGTCTCTAGTTTGAGCTTGTCTGCCGGCTCCAGTCCTCTTCGATCAGTCTTATGATCGCTTCCATGTCCGGCTGAATCGCCGTGGCGCGAGCGACTTTGCCCATCTGTGCCGTGCCCGCTTCCACGTTGATCCCCGCAAGCATTCCATCTTCATAGAACGCAGCGCCGCCGCTGTCGCCGGCCGTGAGCGGCGCGTCATGCACGAGCCACACCAGCGAGTCATCCGTCGTGCCTCCAACGCCAATCACCCGACCCGCCGAGAGCCGATCCGTCTTGATCCCGCTGCCCACGCACACCACCCGCGCGCCGCTGCGAGCTTCATCCGCCACCGCCACCGGCACCACTCCCTGACCGAGCGGCGCGTACAACAGCGCGATGTCCTGCCCCGGCCCGTCGCCCTTCCACACGATCCGCGCCTGCACCGTCTGCTCCGTCCCATCCGCGCCCGGCTGATACACCAGCGCCGCATCCAGATCCAGACAGTGTCGCGCCGTCAGCCAGTAACCCCGCACATCGATCGGCACCGCCGCGCAACCGCCGATGGTGCGGCAGACCTTGCCATTCAACTGAAACTTCCCCTTCACATTCCTTTTCACCACCTGCAGATCGCTCACCTCATCCGTGCCCGTCAGCAGCACGGCCGTCCGTGTCCTCGCAAACGTCGCCACCTCGACGCCGGCCACATCCCGCACCTGCGCCCGTTCCATCGACGCGCCTTTCCGCGCATCCATGATCGATGCGCAGCCACCGACGAGCACCACGAACACCACCCCCACCACGCTGCGAAGAACTCTCTCTGACACTGCAGCAACTCCCATGAATCCACTACCGTCCATTGATGGCCCCGCCATTGAATCCCCGCCGCTCCGGATTCTCAAATCTCGGCTCCGCCCCGAATGACCCGCCGCTCCAAGGTTCGGGCATATCCATTCCCGCGCGCGACTGACGACGAGCATCCCCACCCTGCCCGCCCTGCTCGCCGTGCTTGTCCTGAGCCCAGTCGAAGGAAGCCAGTCGATAGGCCAAGAGCCTGCCCCGCCCGATACTCGGAGGAGTGGGAATCCGCCGCGCCTAGTGATCCAGCTCGCCCCGTTCCTCTGCATCGTGCAGTTCCTGCTCATACGCAGCCTGCAACTCTTCGTTACAGAAGAAGTCCTCCCGCTCATCGCTGTGCCACGCAAAGAACCTGGCGGCGAACAACGTGCCGTTGTGAGACACGAGAGTCAACGAACCAGCCTCAGAATCCCCAGTCTTCAGCAAGTGCAAGTAGTACTCATCCTGACCATCCGGCGAAACAACAATCGGTTTCCCCAGGCTCTCGCCGACTCGCGCCAGCACCGTAGCCGTCAACGCGCCTTCACCGATCGCGCCACTGCGAAGATCCGCCACCAACGCTTCGAACGCTCGAGCGCGGCGAGCTTCAAATACCGACCGCCAGGTCCGAACACCGAGGCCGAGTACCGACAAACCGCCCCACACGATCACGACGAGAACGAGTATTCTCACGGCCCGTCTGCTCATCGCTGTCCTCCGATGCGATCTCCGCACGCCGGACACACCCCGTGCCTCAATCGCCCGTGCCTGATCCTCCAGCGCCGCCCCGCGACAAGCACCGCCCCAATCAGCAGCAACACGCACATACGCACCACCAGCCCGAAATGGATCCCGCTCCGGGGCATTATTTGATGTTATGACGGGTAGCGACGCGCCGGCGCACGCCTTCTCAACAGCGCCCCGACACACGCTTGCGCCATCGCTTCATTTGACGCACACTGAGCGCCCCGTACACTGCGATCGTGTCGAATTCATCGAAACATCGCCCTGGTGACGCGAAGGCGCAAGCGTCCTACTCAGCCCGGCGCGCCGATGGACGTCGCAGCATTATTGCGGCGCACCTTATTCACGCCTTCTACGGCCACTGGGCCGCCAACGACCCGCGCGGCTCGGGCTCGACCGACTTTCTCGCGCCAAAGTTCGCCGCGCTGGGCCCCATCCACCATGGGCGCAAACCGCAGCACATCCAGCCCAGCCGCGACCAGCTTCGCGCGTTTCACGATGAGCACGCCGGCCTGCTCAACTTCCCGCTCATCTGGATCGACGACGCGATCAGAATCGAGATCGCAGCAGCGATTGAGGAAACGATCGCAGCGCGACGATACACCTGTTATGCATGCGCGATCTGCCGCAATCACACGCACCTGGTGATCCGCACGCACAAAGACCCCGCGCCCGTCATGTGGGAGCAGTTCGCCCAAAGCGTGCGCAACCGCTTGCGCCTCCGCTTCCCGACCACGATCTCCCCACACCACCCCGTCATTTCCGCGCGCCCCTACAACGTGCTGCTGCATACGCCCGATGACGTGTGGACCCGCGTGCGCTACGTCGAACCCAATCCCGCCAAAGACAACCTCCCCGCGCAGCGATGGCCCTTCGTCACCCCGTACGACAACTGGCCCCTGCACAACCAGCGCTGACCGCGGCGCGATGAGAGCGATGGCGCCAGCGTCGCCGCAGACGCGTTGCATCGAGGCACGCTTGCCCAACGCCCTCGCTGGCCCCGACAACAAGCCAACACCCACCTCGGACGTCCAACTGCCCCCCTGGCACCCAACCACGCTTTCGCCGTCGCCTCGCGTTTTCCGCGGCGAAGTCAGAAAAGCCAACAACCCCGCGCAGCGCACTTTGTCATTCCTGCGAAGGCGGGGATCCACTCCTCACGCCCCGCAACTCCCGTGCACCCCCGCCTTCCAGCACGAGCGCGGGGCGGTTCATTGAATGACCATCATCCCCGTGCGCAATCACCCCGGCCTTCATTCTTGACCAGAGGTATCACCCGGCGGATCGAGTACAATCCCCCGCGCCCCGACGACCCGAAAGGCCCGAGCATTCGGAGGTCTCGCCGTGTTTCGACTGCCAGCACTCATCGTCTGCCTCTGCCTGCTGTCTCCTGCCGCGCCCGCGCGGGCTCAGATGCAGACATCTGACGAAACGAATCCAACCAAACTCTACACCGCCCTGATCGCGGCCGCCGGCGACCGCTTTGACCTCGATCTCCTGCCGCTTTCACTCTCCCTGCAGGACGACCAGGTCGCCCACTGGTCGATCAGCCTTCCCGAAGACGACGCCGCGCTTCTGGCCGCATTGACCGAAGCACTTCCCTACGCGGGAGGCATCGAGCAAGTGGACAGTGGAGATGCGCGCCTCGAGGCGCCCCTGCTCGACCGTCTCATCGAGTGGTCGCGACTGATCAATGATGACCTCGCCCCGATCACAGCGCGCGAGTTCAAGAACGCCGGTCGCAATCACTACAACCCCGAACTCGATTACGAATTCTCCGTCTCCGGGCACGTCCTTCCCGTCGAGACATACGGCGAAGAATTCTTCTACGCCTCCTTCGACCACCATCGCCTCGCCTACCTCGGCCGACCTGCCCGCGACCTCGAGTGGCTTCGCTTCGACGATGGGTTCGATCAGACTGATCCGCAAGCCCAGCGGTACATGAAGGAACTGCAGGAGACGGCCGCGAAGTTCGGCCCGCTCTTTCCACCCGCCGACCCACCGGTGCCATCAGGTGAGTCCGAACTCACTTGGACCATCCTTCCAAGCAAAACCACGTGGAGCGAAAAGGAAGAGATCACCGGCAGGATCACCCTTCACAACACCGGCAAGCGGCGCATCCACGTGAACTGGAGATGGGGCCCCAGCGCCGTGGATATCCGTGATTCCGACGGCGGCCAACTCAAGAAGTTCAGGTTCAACGGATGCATGCTCTACTGCCCTCCGGACGCGTGGAACTACTACCTGCTTCCCGGCGCCAAAGTCACGCGCAAGTTCACCATCTACACCGACCCGGAAAACTGCGGTTTGTACGGCTACCGCGCCCGGCCCGGTCGGTACACCCTCACCCGCCCGCCGATCGACAACGTCATAATGCGCGGCGACCCCGTCACCATCGAAGTGAAGTCGAAATAGTCACGCCAAAGTAGTGACGCCAGATTTGTTCACCGCACGGCCTGACACCGCTGCAACGCCGCGCGGTTCGCATCCTCCGCACCAACGCCGCATCAACATCGCCTTCCGCACCAAGGGTGCAGCACTACGGCAGCCCAGGGCAACGCCCTGGGACGAATCGCCACCGGCGCACGCAAAGCCCTGAAGGGGCGCGCCAATCAACCGAACCGCCCCGCTGCTCCCGTGCACCCCCGCCTTCCAGCACGAGCGCGGGGCGGTTCATTCAATGACCATCATCCCCGCGCGCATCATTCCAGTCCCCTCCCCCGGCCGCCGGGGGAGGGTCAGGGTGGGGGCTTTTTGTCATTCCCATGAAGGCAGGAATCCAGTCTGCCCGTCATTCCTGCGAAGGCAGGAATCCAGTCTGCATCCACCCCGCGCAGCGCACCACCACCCGCCCCGTCATTCCCATGAAGATGGGAATCCAGCTCAAACCTACCCGCGCAGCGCACCACTTCCACTCCCGTCATTCCCGCTTACAGCCCTGAGCCTGCCGAAGGGAGCCAGTCGAAGGGCGAAAGCGAGAATCCAATCTCCTCCCTCCTCGTTCGAACGATCTTGATCCGTACCCAGGAAAAAGAGAGGGGAGGATGCGGACAGCGGTGAATCACCTTGAAACCAGTTCCCCCGCGGTTGTCTACTCAGCACCAAACACCGACCCGCCGCGCATACCATCACTCGCACATGACTCCTGAGGAACCGATCAATACCGACAAACCGGTGGCTGATTCTCACAACGAATCTACGCCACCGGAGCGAGATACACCTTCAAGTATCATCTGCGATCTACCCTGCGAGAGTGCTGAGCAGTTTGCGATCAACATCTCTCCATTCGGCCCATGCTTTAGGCACGGCGTCCCTCCCATTCAGTTCCTGTTCCGTGGCGTTGACGATTCTCACAAAGAGTTGGTACCATCGATCCTGCGCCAAAACTGTCCTTTGCGTCGGTTGTGCCCACGAGTATCAATCGCCAATCCAGAGAACCCCACTGAACGAGAGTTGATCGAATGCGAGATCGACATACTCGCACGCTTTTTCGAGCGTGCTGATGCACAGGGACTTCATCTGCCGGAAGATTCACGAGAGAACCGCGAACGACTTGTCTCCATTTCGAAGCGCAGTGCGTTTATCGAACAGATCATTCAGAGGGAGCTCATTTGGCCCGACGAGTCCCTCTTGTCGTTTATGGGTTTGGCTCAACACCATGGGCTTCCAACTCGACTGCTCGATTGGTCGCGACATCCGCTGAAGGCAGCGTATTTTCCTTGTGTTGACATCATGAGGCGAGTTGACAAGCTCGAGTCAATTGACGATGTTCGTATCGCGTTGTGGGCGATGTCGCGCGTGCCGGCGGATATCAACGAGCTGCTTGCTCCCTACACCATTGGATCACCTCCAGACATTAGATTGCGCATCATCACCGCTTCAGCGGCTACTAATCAGAATCTCCGGGCACAAGAAGGCGTGTTTACAGTTGTTCAACCGCGTAATCCGAAGTGCGAGTACCTACTCGATCGTCGGCCGCTTCACAAGCAGTTGGGTGAGAGGTTTACAGAGTGCGTGTCTTTGACTGAGCCAGTGTCCGAAGCGCTCACAAGCAGTCCAGCCAATCCACTGTTCTTCAGGTTTACACTTCCAGCGAGCGAATGCGGAAAAATGATGTGGATTCTCGCTAGCTGGGGCATTTCCGCAGCGAGTATGTTTCCTGGCTTTAGGGGTGCGGCCGACACCGTCAGAGAGGAACAGTTCTGGAAGCGGCCAAACTGGCCGCTCTGACCGGTACAAACTGAGCGAAAGAAAACCGGACGGCCAACGTCTATTCGCTTTCTCTCGCTCCGACCTTCACACCCAACCCCACCCCGCACTCTGTGCACACCGCACTGGATCCGATCGGATACCTGCATACCGGGCACAGGCCGCGACTGATGCGGAGCCGGCGACGCATTTTCGAAGTCGTGCTGAACGCGATCCAGAGCAGCCACGCATAAAGCGCGGAATCGACGGTGAAACCCGTCCACAGCACTTGAGTCGGCAAGTAGCGAGTTGTCAAGCCGTACTCCCTCTGTGCCCAGTCCGGGATGATCAAGCCATCTCGCCAGGAACCTGGCTGATCCCCGCTGAGCAGAATCGCCACATATGCGACTCCTGCCCCGAGTCCGCGAGACCGATGGGATCGCGCAACGTACATCGAGCGCAGCGGCCAGCCCGGCTGCAATACCCACTGGACACACTCCATGCCGACAACCGGATCAACCGTCTGGGATTCGTACTCGGTCAAGCCAAACGCAGCGAATGCCCAATGGTTGCTAATCGCCGGCCAGTCGGCCGGCGCCGGCGCGCGCCAGCGCATCACCTCGGGTTCCACCGACTCGAGTTGAGTTTGCGGCGACCAGCATACGCACCCCCACGCCACCAAGATGTTGATGATCACGCCGAGCAACAAGCACATGCTCGCAACCACAATCGAGCGCCGATTGAATCCGCACGGTGGCATCGCGTAATCCTACGACGATGGATCCGCCATCACCGGAAGCCCCTCCCCGCACTCGCCGCACTCGCCGCACACCGCACTGGATCCGATCGGATACCTGCACACCGGACAAGGCCCCCGCTTCAATCGGCCGCACCGCTCACTCAATCGCCCCGGCGTCCGCCGCCCCGAGCGAGGCTCAGCGAGTCGAACGGGCCACCCCATCACCCCTTCACGCCATCACGCCATCACCCCGCGCCCCCTGACGAAAGCCGCCCTTTTCTCGCCATTTTCTGCGGCAAACCAGTCCAAAATCAACCCCCACACGCCACCCCAGGTGCCCAGTGCCTAATGCCCAGTGCCTGATGCCTGATGACTCGTGCCCTTCCTCCGCGCTCTCCGCGACTCTCCGCAGGAGCCTGAGCGGTGAGTCGACGGCCGCAGTGAGGAGGATCGCAGAAAAACAAACAACCCCCGATGCGAGCACCGGGGGTTGCTATGTATTGCAAACAGTTGGGTATGTGGACGCCTTTGTCGGCACGTTGCCGTGCCGGTATCCGCATGAACCGGGCCGGGCCACTTTTGAGGGTGGCGTCGAGCCGATTGAACGGACGAGGTTGCGCTGATGAATTCCATGGCAGATCGCTCTGGCATGGATCTAAGGAATCCCTTAGAAAGGAGGTGATCCAGCCGCAGGTTCTCCTACGGCTACCTTGTTACGACTTAGTCCCAGTCACCGATCTCACCGTAGGCACCTCTGAATTGAGGCGGCTTCGGGTGCTCCCGGCTTCCATGACTTGACGGGCGGTGTGTACAAGGCTCAGGAACGTATTCACCGCGGCGTAGCTGATCCGCGATTACTAGCGATTCCAACTTCATGCAGTCGAGTTGCAGACTGCAATCTGAACTGGGGCATGCTTTGTGCGATTTGCTCCACCTCGCGGTATTGCATCGCTTTGTACATGCCATTGTAGCACGTGTGCAGCCCTGGACATAAAGGCCATGAGGACTTGACGTCATCCCCACCTTCCTCCGGTTTGACACCGGCAGTCTCGTTAGAGTCCCCGACATGACTCGCTGGCAACTAACGACAGGGGTTTCGCTCGTTGAGGGACTTAACCCGACACTTCACAGCACGAGCTGACGACAGCCATGCAGCACCTGTGTACGTTCCACGGTAAACCGCGTCACATATGTTTCCATATGCTAATCCGTACATGTCAAGCCCAGGATAAGGTTCTTCGCGTTGCTTCGAATTAAGCCACATGCTCCACCGCTTGTGTGAGCCCCCGTCAATTCCTTTGAGTTTTAGCCTTGCGACCGTACTCCCCAGGCGGTGCACTTAACACTTTTGCTTCGACCCGGAGGGTATCAGAACCTCCCTGATCTAGTGCACATCGTTTAGGGCGTGGACTACCGGGGTATCTAATCCCGTTCGCTCCCCACGCTTTCGTACCTGAGCGTCAGCAATGGCCCAGCGGCCTGTCTTCACCTTCGGCGTTCCGATAGATATCTACGCATTTCACCGCTCCACCTATCGTTCCGACCGCCTCTACCATGCTCAAGACCGGCAGTATACCAAGCAGTTCCTCGGTTGAGCCGAGGGATTTCACAAAGTACTTACCGGTCCGCCTGCGTACGCTTTAAGCCCAGTGATTCCGATTAACGCTCGAGACCTCTGTATTACCGCGGCTGCTGGCACAGAGTTAGCCGTCTCTTCCTTTGGGTCTGGTCATTGTGTTCCTAAACCCTGACAGCAGTTTACAACCCGAAGGCCTTCATCCTGCACGCGGCATTGCTCCATCACGCTTTCGCGCATTGTGGAATATTCGTTACTGCAGCCTCCCGTAGGAGTCCGGGCAGTGTCTCAGTCCCGATGCGGCGGGCCGTGCTCTCACACCCGCTACCCGTCTTCGGCTTGGTAGGCCATTACCCCACCAACAACCTGATAGGACATTTCCCGCGCCCAAGGCGGATTGCTCCTTTGATCAACAGCTTCTAGACCCGTTGACCACATCCAGTATTACTCCAAGTTTCCCTGGGCTATCCTGAACCTCGGGGTACGTCAGAAATGCATTACTCGCCCTTTCGCCACTAGGTTCTATCCGAAGAAAAAACCTCGTTCGACTTGCATGTTTTAGCCATGCCGCCAGCGTTCAATCTGAGCCAGGATCAAACTCTTCAATTGATTATCGTTGCACGATCGGGCAAGCCCGATCGATGACGCATCGATGAGTAGTTTGCCTGTACACCCGCAACCGGCCGAAGCCGAATGCGAGTGGGTCATTTATCGATCCGAAGATCGATTCCCGTTGCGGCTAAACAACGGGGATTGGAAACATCCAATCGCTGGAATTGATTTCAGCGTCACAAGGATGCATCCGCGGCCGAGGCTGTGACCCCTCGACCGTTGGATTCTTGCCCTTGACCAACCCTGTGAAAGGCTGATTTCGGGCCGCACCCTCGCGGCGTTTATACATAACCCAACTGTTCACTTTTCAAAGAGCTGGATGCCATTTCCCAGCACCTGATCTTGCCGGTTGCCCGACTCGATCACTGGATGACAAACCGATCGATGACCGTTGCCGATCAACGACACGCAGAGGGATGATACACCACACCCCCAAATGGTCAAGAGAGGGAAGATCATTTTTGGCTGGATTCGCAATGGAGTTCCCGTTTGTATAGTCGCAAATCACCATGCGGCAGCGTCTTGCGCGTTGTTTGGCTGACGGCAGGCGATGCGACTCGGGAATGCACCCCAGAGGCTCTGTGATTGCGAGATCAGACAGCGAGGAAAGGGCGGCTCGGCCCGCGCGCGATGGTGAGTGCGGCGAGGATTCACGCTGGAACCCGGCGAAAATACGATGGCGAAATTGGGAGCACCTGCAGTAGCAGGCCGAACGCTGGCGAGTCGCTGTTGGCCCAATCGGCGGTTGCGGAGGCATTTGGCCTGAGAACGATGAAAAGCAGGGGCAAACAGATCATCAGTCGCCGTGTTTCTGGCGGAGGCGGGGGCTGAGGCGGAGGAGGAGCTGCATCCGCTCGAACTCGTCGAGCCAGTCCTGCAGGGTGGCCAGCAACTGGTCCGTCGGCACGGGAGCCCCCGGAAGCGGACAGGACGGGCCAAGTTGCGAGTCGGCCATGGCTCGATAGCGAGTCAGAGTACGATCGCCGTACAAGCCGACAAACTCATCATCTTCTGCGAGGAAGACGACCGTCGGGACGCGGGCGCCTTGATTGATCTGAATGAGGTTTGAGAGGTCCTTGTGCTGGTCGCGGTCGAGCCACACGAGATGGATGCGGTCGGATCCCTCGGCGATACGCTGGAGGAGCGGCCCCTGCTGCACGCAGTCGCCGCACCAGAGACCCGAGAGGCAGATGACGTGCATTTCGCGGCCGAAGTCGGCAAGAAGCTTGCGCTGCGCGTCGGAGAGGGCCACTTGGTTGTAGATGCTCTTCCAGGATTCCTGCTGGGCGGGCTTGCCGGTGGCGAGGTAGTCGTCCCACGACAGTCCGGCTTCAAACTTGGCGGCGAGGAATTGGCGCGTGAGGCCGGGGCACTCGGCGGCGGTCGTTGAGGAGGCTGAAGGGGTGGAAGTCATGGCGGTATCCGGAAGTTTGATCGGGAGAGACGTGCTCAGATTGAGGAAAATAGTACGCGCCGGAGGGGATTCGCGGTGCATCGGGGATGTGCCGCAGATGTGGACGCGACGCTTGCGCTTGGCCGGTGCTCTGGCGTTCCGGCCGACGCAGTGGAGTCTGCCCCGGGACATTTCGATTTTCCTCTCCAGATTACCACATTTGCCCTTGCACCACTTCCCGCATTGGGTATCTTGAATGGAGCGGCGATCGGTTCGTTTCGATCGCCACACCTCGGGGAGAAACAGGGCGAGATCCAGCGGGCGCAGCGCTCGCCACGGCGGGATCAACTTCCGGCGCGGTTCGGCTTGTCGCGTTGACGGCCGAATCGGGTCGTTGCACCCTGGGTGGAGGTTCAGTCATGACGTTCCGAGTCCCCCCATTGACTTTTCGTTGAGAGCGGCAGGCGCTGCTGGTCGTGGGCAGACGATTCTGTTCCAGGCCGCGGCGCGAGGGGAGGGTGCGATCAACCAGTTGGCGGTGTGGGAGTTTGAGTGAGAGCGCTATGTTGGGGCACGGAGAGCGAAGATGCCACATAAACGTACCTGTCCCGTTTTCTTCCTCAGGCGCTGCTGGTCGTGGGCAGACGATTCTGTTCCAGGCCGCGGCGCGAGGGGAGGGTGCGATCAACCAGTTGGCGGTGTGGGAGTTTGAGTGAGAGCGCTATGTTGGGGCACGGAGAGCGAAGATGCCACATAAACGTACCTGTCCCGTTTTCTTCCCCCAAAGTGCTCGCCCACAACATCTTGATCCTGAGACGTCATCCGAGGGGTTTTCCACGGATCAGACCTGTCCTGTTTTCTTCCTTGCTTGGGCGATTCCATCCGCACTCCGGGCACCCCGCGGGCTTAGCCGCGCCAAGCAAATAACCGCAGGCCGGGCATGCGTTTTCACCGTATGACCGTCCCCAGCCAAACCAGGTCATGATCAGACCTCCGAGTGTGACCAACAACCAAGCGAGTGCGGCGCACAGGACCGCATTCAGCGCGAATTGGGGCCACCGGGGCAAGACTGGAATCACGATAGGCATACCGCCGCTTCCCGAATCTCTACAGATACAGCCGTGCGCACGAATCAACCGGATTTGAGTTGCCGCCGGGTATACGGTGTCCCCAACTAGGACCGCCTCACCCCACCAACATCTAAGTGGCCACCCGCTGTGCACGCGTAGACGATGTTCCTTGCTTCTGAATGCCTCCGCCGCTTCGGAGTCTGGCCACGATAGTTCGTCGGAATCGATCCGTGGCCGAGTTTCAGCCAAGCCAGCCACGACGACGTTGCTTATGTGATCTGATGGGTCAGAGGGTACGAATAACTGGCGATCGAACAATCTGTTTTCCATCTGAAGAGCAAACCACTTGGGTCCGTCGCCAGGTTGCACAATGAACGTCGATCCGCGATATCGATTGTGATGGGCAACAACATCCTGCGCGGGAACAGCGAATGAAGCAAGTACGCACAGCGAGAATACGGCTAACCACAGGATGAGTCTTGCCCTGATCGCGAACGGATTGTGTTGGATTGGGCTCGCAATTTCGTTTACATTGATCTGGCGTTGTTGCATCTGAACCACAAGTCAGCTTGTTCATTCCTGGTTGTTATTCCCTATACCGCTGCCAGGACAAGTCTTACACGTTCCCACGTTTCCAGCCACCGTCGCATTCACGACAACAGTAAACACAATGTCGCAGCCGATTGTATGATGCGTGTAGACAATGTTAAAGGTCTGTTGGATGAAGAAATATGCACGACTAACACAACATTGTCCGGCAGGACAGCCTTTGTTGAACTTCGATTTCCAAGGTGTTGCCATCATCAAGGTCGGGCATATTGCCTTTGAGACCGGGCCGCCAAACAACGGAGCGCCGGCACAGCCGGGGACACCCGTATCAATGTACTGTACTGATTCAACTGAACAGCTGAACGCCTTTATAAGTGTCACGTTGGATTAGCAGATCGCAGTCAGTTTCTTGGAATCAAAGATGATCAGCGGGTCGGGAATCTTAGGCGGTTTGGTAAAAGCCTCGCCGGATGATGAGCAGCCCACCGACGACAAACTGGAGCAATTCCGCGAAGCGGATCCGTCGGGATCAATGCTGAGGAACGGTCTCGAACGCGCATACTCATACAGATTCATCCCATCGACGTATCCCAGCGGATCTCGTCTTGTCCACCGTCCAAGTTCAGCGGAGTAGACGCGGTGTCGGACGTGGCTGAGATCGAGGTGACTGGCCTTCTGGTAGCCGGCGTAGCCGACGCGGTTGGCGACGGCGGCTGAGGAGAGGACGTTCCAGCCGGTGCTCGCGTTGTTCGCTGCGGCGAGGGTCTCGTCGTCGCCGTCGCCGTCGCCGTCGAGGTCGTAGTCGGCGCGCACGTCGTAGGCCGCAGCCCAGGCATGGATGGTGTCCTCATCGGTCTGATCGCAGTGGCCATCGCTGTCGGTGTCCCCGGCTGGCAGACCGAAGGGAATGCCGTAGGCGCTGAACTTCGCCCACTCGACCATGACGCCGGCGCTGGTCACGATGGCCGAGACGTCCGCTCGCCAGTTCTGGCAGTAGTAGCGGCGCTGCTCGAGCGTGCCGTCGGCGGCACTCGTCCAGCCCGAGTTGTGGTCGCGTTGACGCAGGATCACGCTGTCAATGTAACTGGATCCTCCGGTTCCGTCAAGGCCCGCCTGGTGAT
>DIDT01000001.1 GCA_002418285.1 Phycisphaerales bacterium UBA5793 | reverse complement strand
GCCGGCGCTGCCTTCGAGCGCGACGCCTCGCAACTGACCGCGACCGAGATCGACGACCTCTGCGCCTCGTTCCAGCGCGCCGCCGTCAGCGCCGTGATGCTCAAACTCAACCGCGCCCTGGACCAGCAGGCCCAGCAGGGCCAGTCCATCCGCTCGCTCATCATCGGCGGCGGCGTCAGCGCCAACACTCGCCTGCGCAAAGACGCGCAGAGCATCGCTGACCAGCGCGGCCTGACGCTGCACCTGCCCCAGTTCGCCTACTGCCTCGACAACGCCGCCATGATCGCCGGCCTCGCCTGCCTCAAACTCAACGCCGGCCTCACCGACGACCTCTCCCTCTCCGCCAGCCCGGCAGGGATGTTCTGACGCATCTCCCGACCACGCCGCCGCAGATTCGACTTATGGGCCGTGCGATCATCGCTTGTTCTAACCGCATCGAGCCGCAGAATGCGAATTATCTTCCAATAAAATAGGGAATTGACCTTGACATCACCCCGAATTGGGGACATGGTAGAGCGGGTACTCGTCAACTCCCGACCTCTCATTCATTGGAAGGATGGCCATGAAGGGAACGAACATTCGCCGCTCGCTGCTCAATTCGACTTCGATTACGGTCTTCGCTGCGCTGATCTGCGGGGGGGGTAATACTCTGTGCATTGCCCAGACCACGGTAACGACTCCGACGATTGCCGGAATTGACCTGGGCGGTGACACCGGCCCGCAATTCGGGCAAGCCATCGCGGCGGGCGACTTCGACGGCGACGGCAAGCGTGAAATCGCGATTTCGACCTTTGAGAGCATGGACACAGGCTTCGGCGACAACGAAGGCCACGGCCATATCTATGTCTACGAGTACGATACGTACTGGAGCGTCGCTCCGATCGAGGTTCCACACCCAGGCACCTTTAGTGACTGCGTCTTCTTCGGCTGGACGATGGTCGCGGGGGACGTCGACAATGACGGCAAGGATGAACTGGTTGTTTCCGAACCAGGTGGAGACGGTGCCGGCGCGGATAGCTTTGGCGCGGTCTACATCTTTGACTACGACAACACTAGTGACCCGACGTTTGTTCTGAAGCACAAGTTCCACAGCCATTCGGACGACGGCGGGCAACTCGGTGACAACTTCGGGTGGTCCATCGCGCTGGCAGACTACAACGGCGACGGCGACCTCGATCTGATCGTCGGCGCGCGATACTGGAGTCAGTGCGAGGATTGCGTGTTTACACCCGGAGGGTACGTAGAGGACTGGACCGGCGCGGTTTACGTCTTCGATCACGACAACTGGGAATCACCCTCCAACTGGCGCAACGTTGATGAGGCCGAACTGGTCATCCGCGGCGAAGCAAGTTGGGATCCCGTCAACGGAGGTGAGCAGACGCGCGGGTACTTCGGCGCGCGGGTTGCCTCGTTGGGCGATGTGAACGACGACGGGTACGACGACTTCGTCGCCGCGGCCACGCGTCGCACCCCTTCAGACTACACGGGCGCTTGCGGCGGCCAGGCTTTCTCGTGGTGGAACGGCTCAGGCTGGACTTCCGAGAGCCTCGATGAGGATTGCCGCGTCGGCAAAGTCTACCTGTTCGCCGGCGCTTCGACATTTCCGGGAAACTCGAACGAGCAGGACGCCGAGGCATTTGCCAAGGTCGTCTTCCACGGTGAAGACGGAGAAGACAAGTTCGGTCAGACCATCGCAGCCGGTGGAGATATCATTGGTGACGGGGTTAACGACCTGGTCGTCGCGAGCCGCAAACATCACGAATCCGGAACGTACGATATCGGCCGCGCCTATGTCTTCCTGCTGCCCGACTGGAGCGGCGGTTGGCCCAGCACGTTTGACGACAAGCACTGGGACGCCGCCGAGGCGAACATCATCATTGACGGGCCGACCGCGGATCAGGAAGATGTGTGGTTCGGGTACGAGATGGCATGCGACGGGAACACGAATAAGCAGACGGATTCGAGAGCTGATATTCTAATCGGAGCACCGCTCGCGGATAGCTGCACTTACAGTCCGAGTTCGCTGGAAAACGGTCGCGGTTTCGCGTTCTTATTCCGGTACTCCGGCAGTATGTCGCCGGGTGAAGACGGCGGTCACATAGGTTGGAGTGCTGTTAGCGACTGCGCTGAATACTACCGCATTCACTGTGACCCCGATTACCGCAAGTACTCACCGCAACTCGGCCGTTCGGTCGCGTTCATTGGCGATGCAAATGTCGCAGCCAACGGCAATGATGATTTCGTGATCGGCAGCCCGGGCTGGGACTACAACACTTATCCGAGCGATCCTGATGATCGCGGCTGTGTGTACGTGATTCTCCACTAGGCCAAGCCCGGCCTCTTGCCGTGCAACTAGAGTCCATAGGTGTAATGTGATTCCAATACAATGTCGGTTACGCATGCGGATTGACATCCGTTTCATTACAATGTGCATCATCTCCCTAGCTCTGGAGGCTTGGGCTTCGCCCTGCCCGCCGGAGCAGGTTCAGCGTCTAATCCCATCCTGCCAGGATGGTGGTACATTTGGCGAAGCGCTGTCACTCTTGGATCGCCGTCTGGTTGTCGGTCGATTCGATGCGCGCGGCGGAAGGGTATCTACGCTCGTACTAGACTCACAGTCAAGGGACTGGCTGTACGAATCAGAGATCCGACCGGCTGATCTCGATTCGCCGGATGCATTTGGCCATTCGGTGGAGCTGCACTACGACGAGTTGCGAGATCGTTGGGTGCTCGCAGCCGGGAGTCCTAGCAAGAGCAGTCTCGCTCCAAGCGCGGGAAAGGCATATGTATATGAGTTGAACGGACAAGGACAGTGGGTTGCGCAGTCAGAGGTATTGCCGAATCAGGTCACATCGCGTGAATGGTTTGGTAACAAAGTAATCTGGGCAACAGTTAACGGACGTACGTTCTTGGTTGTTGGTGCGCCTGGATCGGATGGCCATCAAATCGTGGGATCTGTGTACGCATTTGAACAAGATGAGCAAGGGCTCTGGACACAGCAGGCTCGCTTGCAAGCACCCGGTGGATTGCCTGAGAATGCTTTTGGTTTTGCCTTGGGCTCTGCCGAGAGCAGCACTGCGACGATACTCGTAGTCGGCGCGTATTCTCACGCGCATGTTCCAAATCCGCGCCCGGGGTCCGCGTATTTTTACCGGTTCGATGAGTCGCGCAACGAATGGCTGCTTGAATCGCAGTTTGCCGCTCCGAATCCGGTCAATTCAGATCTGTTTGGATTCGATGTCGACGTGAAGGCTGTCGTGGACCTCCCCGGGTTCACACACCGCGCGGCTATCGGCCGACCAGCAGAAGGTGGGGGCGGATCCTCCGTTGGACCTGGAGCGATCTATACCTACCTGCGACGTGTAGGCGGCGAATGGGAACTCGAGTCTCGAATTGGGCCGCCACGATTGAATGAAACCGAAGGAAGATTCGGATGGTCCGTTGATTTTGATTCGGAAGACCCGAACCGACTCCTTGCTGGTGCTCCTAATAGCGGTGAATTCGACCGAGAATCGGGATCCGCATACGTAATTGAGCGTGACCCGAATCAAGGAGAATGGCGAGCCACAGAGGGACTCTGGGGACAACAACAGGACGCGTACGATGCGTTCGGCGCCGACGTTGCGTTTGGCAATGGTGCCTCTGCTGAATCGGTGGTTATTGGGGCCCTAGCCACGCAGTGCCCCGGCGGCAGTCAACTGAACTCCATCGGCGCCGCCTACTCCTTCGATCTCAACCCCGGCAATGGGGGCGACTGCCCGGCTCCGGTGATCACATTGCAGAAGGTGCCGGACTGTTCGAGCGGGCCGGGCGGGGAGATTGAAGTGCGCTGGTTCCAGGCGACGCCGGATCAGCGGGCGCGAATTGCGCTGCTCTACGCCAAGCGCACCGGCAACTTCATCATCCCCAACGGCAACCCGTGTTCGGGCACTTCGCTGCAACTCGGCCAACTCGGCCTGCAGGTCGCCTACGTCGGCTCCGCTGGCCAGTTCGGCGCCGGCCGCCTCAAGCGCACGGTCCCCCGCAGCGTCTGCGGCGGCTACCTCCAACTCGTCGATGTCACCCGCTGCGCCACCAGCAACGTCGTGCGGATTGAGTAGGCAGGGCCCGGCGATGCGATCTCGCCGAACCATCTGCAGATCATCTCTATCATGCCTCGTGCCCGGCTTCGCCTACACCCATCCCGCCACGCTGGATGAAGAGTCGTTCTTCAAAGAGTGTCGCATGACGCGCGGCCGCACATCCGGCCCCGGCGGGCAGCATCGCAATAAGGTCGCCACGGCTGTCTTTCTCCAGCACGTCCCAACCGGCATCGAGGCCCAGGCCGCCGAGTCGCGCCAGCCCGAGCGCAACCGCCAGACCGCCATCCATCGCCTGCGCGTGCGACTCGCGTTGCAGCATCGTCTCGGTGTGCGGCTGCCCGGCTATGAACCCACGCCGCTGCTCCGCTCGCGCGTGCGCGGCGGCAAACTGGCGCTCAACCCCGAGCACTGGGATGCC
>DIDT01000035.1 GCA_002418285.1 Phycisphaerales bacterium UBA5793 | reverse complement strand
GGAGGTTTTGAAATGGCTTCTAGACGATCTGGTGCCACCCGCTCTGCGCCGCGACTGGACAATGGAGGTAACTACGAGTATCAACAACGCGGGCCAGATCCCGGTGACGGGGAAATACGACGACGACCACTGGGCTCTGCTGCTCACACCGGTGCATCCCTCGATGACCTTGCAGGGTCCTCAACCGGGCCGCGCGGGAACGACGAACGGACTGCGCGTCACCGGCGTCACCCCCGGCGCTCGCGTCACCTTCCTCTACTCCCGACACGGCGGCGGGACGCGCATCCCCGGCTGCGACCTTCAGCAGAACGCCCTCCAACTCGACAACCCCACCGTCATCGGCACGGCGATCGCCAACCAGCAAGGTGTCGCGACCATCACCCGCCCCGTCCCCCTCATCGCACGCGGCCAGACCATCCTCTTCCAGGCCGTCGTCCAGAACCAATGCGCCATCAGCCAACTCGTCGTCCATCGATTCGACTGATGCGCCGACAACCAACGTTTAGCGGCGACGCATGCGTCGCCGCTAATCGTCCTTTCGCTCCCGCACACACGCGCACCACGCAAACTGCACCCCGTGCGCCGACTTTTTGAAAACGCGAAAAAGTCGAGCAAAACTCCAAATCACCCCCCTCAGAAAAATGAAAATCGACGAAAATTCCTGATTCGTCCCGCACAGAGGCGCTCATTTACACAAACGCGCACCGCAGCGCGCGCCCGCGCTCAAAAATCGCGCACAGGAGCGCTCTGGCGCGCATGAAAAGTTCCCGACATGGTGCATCTCCGTGTTGGCACGCATTTTGCGTCGCACATTTTCTGGAATCGCGCCTGGCGCTGCGCCGCACGCGAAAAAACTCGGCCCGCCATCGCGCGACTCGTTCATCGCCAACCTATCTCCTGCATCGCAATCCACCCCCGTCGCGCACACCGACGCATGCGAATCGCTATAGGTAGACGTGCCTTTCAATCGCCGACAACTCGACATCGCCATCGCTGATCTCACCAGACCGACGCGCCAGCGAGGACGAAGGGCCTTTGGAACTCAGACTCTTCGCCCGCGCGTCAGTCTGGCTGACTCACTCACCGCCGCCGGCGCCTCATGCCAGGCGACAGAGACTTCAACAGAAAAAAGCCGGCGAGACGCATCCATGCGTCCCGTCGGCACCTGTGGCTCAAAGAAAGGGTCGGTCGGGTGTTGGGGACCGGGGCTCGTGGGGAAGCTGCAGTCCCGACATCTTCCGCCCCCGACCCTTCGAAAGCGGATGGCGCTGGGGCACGCTGGCCCCGGCCGAAGGTGGCAAGGAGACGCCGGGCCGGACCGCGGAAAAAGTGGCCCCGGCCGGGGAGGCGTTCCGGTCAGGGCCGATCCAGGGACCATAGTGGCATGCCATCCCTTACCAGTCTAAGAGTCCAATTGGAAAGACCTTGCGCCAAGCAATTCTGGGCATTGGAACCGTCGGAGTGGCCGGTTGTGCGGTCCCAGACGGGTTCACAAGCGGTCCTCATCGCCCCCGGCCCGGAAAGTGGATTCAGCCCGGCCCGTTATCGGCCCGATATTGCTCTCCAGAAAGTGCCCAGCCCGTGATTGCCATGAGCCCCAAAGCGTCGCACCTGGTTCTGAGCCGGAGCAATACACCCGAGACGGCCGGAGTGTCGCTGTCGCATGGCATCGTCGAATACGCCACGATTCGCAGCCCCGCCAAGGGAACCGACAACGAAGACGCCCTCGCCGTGCTGCCGGTGGATCGACGGCGATCAGTGCTCGCCGTGGCCGACGGCGTCGGCGGGCGGACCGGCGGGGCGGATGCGGCGGAACAGACACTGGAGGTGCTTGGAGAGGCGGTGGCGGAGATTGGAGATGACGAGTCGGCGCTTCGCACCGCCATCCTCAACGGCATCGAGGCTGCCCAGGCGCAAGTGCTCGGCATGGGAACCGGGGCCGCCACCACGCTGGCGATGGTCGAGATCGACGGCAACCTCGTTCGGCCTTACCACATCGGCGATTCGGAGATCCTCGTCGTCGGTCAGCGCGGCAAGATTCATTTCCAGTCCATCTCGCACTCCATGGTGGCCTATGCGGTTGAAGCAGGGATGCTCTGTCCTGACGAGGCGGTGCATCACAAGGACCGGCACATCATTTCAAACGCCATTGGCCTGCCGGAGATGCGTATCGAGATCGGGCCGACGATCCGGCTGCAGGCCCATGACACGGTGCTCATTGCGACCGACGGGCTCTTCGACAACCTGTACATGTCGGAGATCATCGAGCGGATTCGCAGGGGTCCGCTGGACCGGGCGGTGGGGGCGCTGGTGGAGTTGGCGCTGAGCCGAATGATGGAGCCGGCTGCGGAAATGCCGAGCAAACCGGATGATTTGACGTTGGTTGCTTTTCGCCAGAAAGGGTGATGTTTTGATTGGCAGTGGCGGCGCGGGGCGGGGTGATATGATCCTCGCTCATGCCGACCAAGCCCGTTCAAATCCGCGCCTTCAACCTGCGTCCCGGCCGGGTCATCGGCGGCAAGTACGTCGTCGAGTCGCGCCTGGGCAGCGGCTGGGAAGGCGAAGTGTACAAGGTGGTCGAGCGGCGCACCGGCATCCATCGCGCCGCCAAACTCTTCTTCCCGCATCGCAACGTCAACGACCGCGCGGTGACTTTCTACGCGAAGAAACTCGAACGGCTGAGCAAATGCGCCATCGTCATCCAATACCACCATTCCGAAGTGTTTCGTCAGAAGGACATGGCGATCACATGCCTCATCTCGGAATACGTGGACGGCGAATTGCTCTGCGACTTTGTCAAGCGGCACCCGCGCCATCGCATGCCGCCCTTCGAAGCGATGCACCTGATCTACGCGCTGGCTCGCGGCCTGGAAGAGGTCCACAACCTGCACGAGTACCACGGCGATCTGCACGATGGCAATGTCATGGTGCGGCGTCAGGGGATCTTCTTCGAGGTGAAGGTCGTCGATTTCTTTCACTGGGGCAAGCCGACGGCGACGCACTTCAAGGAAGATGTGCAGAATCTCGTGCGGCTGCTCTATGACGCCGTGGGCGGGCGCAAGCACTATGCCAAGCAGCCGCCGGAGATCAAAGCGATCTGTCGCGGACTGCGCAACGACTTGATCGGCAAGGCCTTCCCGACGGCGAGGCACCTGCGCGAGTTTCTCGAATCGTTTGTCTGGCAGTCCTGAGCCGACCTGCCTTCAGCTCCGTCGCCTGCGGCGGGCGCCAAGCAGTCCACCAATGGTCAGCAGCGTCATTGTGCCGGGCGCGGGGATATGACGGTTGGTGCTGACCTGGGCATAGGCGATGAATCGACCTCCGGGGCTGATCGTCGCAGTCCACTCGAACCCGCCGGTCCAATCGCCCCGGGCAAAGGGCATGCCGGTGTTCAGGAACTCATCGGGGTTCTGATCGATCAGCGCGTTGAGCAGGCCTGGGTTTTCTTCGACCCGATATGATGCGTTCTGTCTGTCGTAGCCGGAGTAGTCGGAGAACTTGTCCGATTCAACATCGAAGATGCGCATCTGGTACGTGTAGCGCGGGTCCCATCCAGCCGTGTTGTTGTTGCTGGAGTTCGGATCCATGTCGACGAAGTTGTAGAGCGACAACGACATCGCCTGGTTGGAGGTGTTCTCAATCGTGATGGCCTGGAAAAGAATGGTCTTGTGCGAGCCGATGCCAAAGGACTTCATGCTGTAGTTGATGCCGGCATTGAACGCGCCGTTCTCGACTCCGCGCACCGCGTAGAGCACGTTATTCGTGTTGTCGTTGTAGATCGTTCCACCGCCCGGCAGTGCGTATTCGTGGTCGTTCACGCCATTGATGCGATACCACCACCAGTTCTGTGTCATGTAACTCGGCGCCCGGACGGTTGGTTGATACGAGGCAGATCCCTGTCCTAAGTCGTCGATGGGGTTGATGCTGGCTAACGCTGAGTTATTCGTGACGTGTATGGTCTGCGCCGATGCAGTGGCGCTCGATCCGCCGACCGCGATGATCATGATCATGGTGCACAAGTTTGACTGTCGCATCAGGTACTCTCCTTCGATTCAATTGGCCGGCGCCGGCGCCTGCCTCCGACAACGCATCCGCCGATCGCGAGCAAGACGACGTTTCCGGGCGTTGGTATGACTTTGTTCGTGCTCAGGGCGGCTCCGATGAAGCCCTGCTGATGAGGTGGCAGGAGGAAGTCCCCTTCGTATCCACCGGTCCAGTCGCCCTCGGGGAAGGGCAGGCCCGCGTTGCCGAAGTCATCGGTGTCTGCATCGGTCAAGAGAGTGAGAACGACGGGGCTGGCGCCGACCTGGTAGAAAGTGTCCAACGTTCCGGCGCTCCAGGTTTGATAGTTGGAGAAACGGTCCGATGCGGGATCAGTTACTCGCATCTGGGGCACGCGAGACGCATCCCAGTGGGCGGTATTGAGGTCGGCGCCGTTCGCGTCGATGTCGACGTAGTGGAAGATGGTCGGCGAGAGATCCTGATTGGTCGTGTTCGTGAGATAGAGTGACTGGAAGAGTTCCGTCTGGCTGGAAACGTGGCCGTAGGACCGAATCATCATCATGCGACTTGCATCGAAGCGGCCGTCAGCGACTCCGTGGAGGTCGTATGTGGCCATGTTGTCCCGATTCTGCGTGATGGTGCCGCCGCCGGGCAGTGCGTATTCGCGATCCGAGACGCCGTTGACGCGATACCACCACCAGTCTTGCGAGATGTAGCTGTTGGCGCGCCGGTACGGGGTATAGCTGGCTGAGCCGGATCCCTCGTTGGTCAAAGGCGTTACGACCGCCTGGGCAGCCCGTCCGTACTGCACGGTGATTTCCTGGGCCATGCTGGTGAATGGTGAGAGGCAGGCGCCCAACGTGGCGAAGGGGAAGATGAGAAGTGATCGACTCACGACCGGCTTCCTTCAAACAAACTGCGACAGTGCAGTCTGGGTTTCGGTTCCAAGGCCAGCGTACTCCCCGGCGCAAACCTCGCCGTCAGTACGTGGCTTCGATCCCATTGTACAAACAACGATGATCGTCCGGTGAGTTATTTCCCATAGGCAGATCGGAATCTCGAATTGGCGGGCACGATGTTCCGAGTGTGCATCGCGTTGCAATCCAATGGGTTCCGGTGAGCGTCGGGCCGTTTGTCGAAGAGAGCGAGGAGATTCTTTTCCAGATGCTGACTCAAGTCCTTGACTCCGATTACAGATGTAGTAGACTACGTATGTAATCGTTTCTGACAGCGAGGGTGTGATGGCTTCTGCTCCGAGCATTTCAGTTTCCGAATGGGCCGTGATGCAGGTTCTGTGGGATCGCTCGCCGCTGAGTGCGGCCGAAGTGGTTGAGGCGCTGGAGGGCGAGAAGGACTGGAGCCCGCGGACGACCAAGACGCTGCTCAACCGGTTGGTGGGCAAGGGGGCATTGAAGTATCAGACGCAGGGCAACAAGTATCTCTACTCGCCTGCGGTGCGGCGCGAGCAGTGCATTCGTCACGCGAGCCGGTCGTTTCTCGAGCAGGTGTTTGGCGGTGCGGCTCTGCCGGCGCTGATTCATCTCGTCACCAACGAACGTCTCAAGCCTGGCGAGATTGATGAACTGCGTCGCCTGCTGGACGAAAGGCGGTCGTCATGAACGATGCGACGTTTGCTCTTGCGACGATCGGCGATCTTGGCTCTTGGCTCTGGCGAGCGAACTGGCAGGCGGGTGTGCTGACTGGTTTGATCGTGCTGGTATTGTGGTGCGGTGGTCGGAAGATCGCGCCGACGTGGCGGCACGCGCTCTGGCTGCTGGTCGTGGTGCGGTTATGTCTGCCCGCTGTGCCAGCGAGTCCGGTGAGCGTGTTCAACCTGTGGCCGGTCACGCCAGGGCGTGAAGCGAATCTCGCGGTGCGCCGGCCATCGAGCGATGGCGGACTGCGCGTCTCCGTAGATTTCGGGCCGATTGCTTCTGAAGCGGAAGGGGTGGTTGGGGCGCCGTCGGGGGAGGTTGGCTGGTTCGCCACACATTGGCGGAGTATCTCAGTTTTCGCATGGTTGTCGGGCGCAGCGTTGCTCGCCGGCGCCGTGCTCCTGTCGCACCGGCGGTTTCGACTGCGGATTCTCACCGGCAGCGAGCGGGTGGATGATCCCGCGGTTCTCGAACTGGTCGAGCGGTCGCGCCGTGAATTGGGTGTGCGCGGCGCCATCGAAGTGCGCAGCAGCGCGGATATCGGTTCCCCGGCACTCTTTGGCGCCAGGTGCCCGATGGTACTCCTGCCGCGCGACATGCTTGGATCTGATTCTGACACGCTGCGGTTTGTGCTGCTTCATGAGCTGGCGCATGTGAAGCGGCGCGATGTGCTGATCAACTGGCTGCTGACTGTGGTTGCGGTCGTGCATTGGTTCAATCCGCTCGTTCATTACGCCGTGTCGCGATGTCGGCAAGAGCGGGAACTCATCTGTGACGAAATGGTGCTCGGCGTCCTTGGCCCGTCGCAACGGCGGGCGTACGGCCGGGCACTGGTTGACTTATTCGAACGTCTTGTCGGCGAACCCTGTCCGGCGCTGGCGGTGGGATTCTTTGGCCGGCGCTCTCTTCTTTCCAGGAGGATTCAGATGATCTCCACGACCACTTCGAATCGACGGCGCGGCTCGATCGCCACGATGGTCATCTTCGCGGCCCTGGCGGGCGCGACGCTGACGGATGCCCGCGTGAATACGCCCCCGGCGGATGAGACGGCCCAGGCGCCTGCGCTTCGGAAGGCGGTTTCCGGCGGCGCGGAGGTAGCCCCGGCTCTTGAACTGGTGCAGGATCCACGGGAACCGACTGACTCGGTCACCGTGGTCTATGACATTCGCGACCTCATTGAGGCGTCGTTGGCGAGCCGAGAGCCGACGCTCCGTTCTCCGCTTCTCACCTCGCTGCTGGCTGCCGAATCCCGGTACATCGTGGGTGAAGGTGACAGCCTGGCCTTGATTGCTTCGCGATTGCTCGGCGACCCGGATGCGGCACCGCTGATCGCGGAGCGCAACGGACTGAGCGATACCGATACGCTCAAGTTCGGCCAGGTTCTGACGCTGCCTCAACTGACGCCGGAGCAAGGGAAGGCCGGGGCCGGCGATCCGCATGAGTTGGCCGCTGCTGAGATCTCATCGCTTCTGGTGGAGCAGGTGAAGACGGCGGCTGGCGCGGGAGGTGTTTCGAGAGTCGGCGTTGACCCGCGGATGAGTTCGCTGGTGATCACGGCCAGTCCGAAGGCGCATCAGCGCATCGCCGCCCTGCTGGCGGACCTTCGTTCATCCGGTCAACTGATGATCGAGGTGGAGACAAGGTTCATAACGGGACTCACGAAACTGATTGGCCAGGGTGACGTGAGGATCGATCTTCCGGCGGAAGGGGAGCCAGAGCGAGTCGGGGTGGTGACGCTGACAGCGAGGGAGATCGAACTGATCAACGACGCGACGAGCCGGAAGGGTGAGGTGTCCCTTATGGCTTCGCCACGCGTGCTGACGATGAACGGGCAGAGGGCGACGCTGTCGATCGCGAGTTCAACCGAAGTGGCGGTTCCCAATGCCGACGGCTCGGGAGAGAAGATCAACATCAAGGTGGATGAGGGAGTGAGTGTCGAGATCCGGGCGGTCGTTTCGGACGATCGCAAGAGCGTCGTTCTCCAGGTGCATCCGAGCGTGAGCCACCTCGACCTGAGCGGTCCTCGCCCGGTGGAGCAGCGATCGGAGGCGAATCTCATGATCACGGTGCCCGACGGCGGAGCGGCACTGATTCAATTGAAGAGTGCGCCACTTGCGCTGCTTGGCGCCGCGACGACGCTGGACCTTCGGGGCGCGGAGGGAACGCCGATTGTCGTCCGCGGGAGAGCAGACGTGCCGTCGCAGCCACTGTACATCCTGATCTGTCCGCGGCTGATCATCCAGATGGACCGGGAGACAGCCGCTGAGCCCGCGACACCCGGCCAATAGCGTCCGGAATCATAGACCTCTTTCTGCAGGCGATCGGGTCTTCCCTTCGACCCGGCTTGCCTGCGTTTTGGGTGGGTTCCATCCGGAGTTCGGGCGGCGAGAAAAGCGATCGTGCAACCCGGGCGGGTGTTTGTGCTACAACGACTGATCGGCTATGCTGAAACGCTGCGCCGACGGGGTGTTGCGCTGAACATCAACTGGCCTGGGCCGCTGAGTCGAAGCGGTGAAAAAGGAACGCGGATGATCGCCACGTTTGATCGTGTGGATGCCGGCGAGACCACTGCTCCGCCCGGCGAGGTTCGTTGCACCGGCCGGTCGCGCGGGCTGTCAGGAGCAGCAGTGCTCGCAGTTGCGTTCGTCGCAGCGGCCGGGACGCAGGCATGGGGACAGCCGAATTTTGGACTGCAGCAACGGGCGACGGTGCTCGAGCACGCGACGCTGCTCAAGACGGACGGCGGCACCATCGACGATGCGATGGTGGTCATTCGCGGCGGGGTTATCGAGCATGTCGGGCCGGCGATTGAGGTCCAGGGCCGGGCGACGCGCATCGACTGTAAGGGTGGCTATGTCACCTCGGGCCTGATCGACGTCTACAGCGCGCTGGGGATGACGACGACTCGGAGCGGCAGCGCGGTCAACCGCGCGTTTGATGCGTTTGATCGATATGACACTGACTCGTTCCGCGAGGCTTTTCGCAACGGCGTCACGATGATGTACCTCCCGGCGACGGGGTCGAGCGGCATCGTCGGCATCGGCGCGGTGGTTCGCCTCGCGCCGGGCGAAGGTGGAGGCTGGGCAGGCGAGGCGGTCAAGGACGAAGCGGCGCTTTGCATCGATCTCGGCTCGGGAGATGCGGCGCTGCGCCGACTCTCGACGCTCGAATCGCTCCGCCGCCAGTTCAAGGACGCCAAGACCTATCGCGAATCGCTCGAGACCTACGAGGATGACCTCAAGGAGTACGAGCAGAAGATCAAGGAGCGGGCGGAAAAGGAAGCCAAGGAGGAGGCCAAGTCCAAGGAGGGCGGCAACGGCAAACCCGCACCAGCCGAGGACAAGAAAGAGGGCGGCAAACCCGGCGAGGGCGACAAGAAGGACGAGAAGAAGGACGAAATCACCAAGCCCAAGAAGCCATCGCCTGATCCCAGTGCGGATGTGGTGCTCAAGGCGATTGATCGAGAGATGAGAGTACGGATTCTCGCGGATCGCAGCAGCGACATCCTCAACGCGATCGACTTTGCCAAGGAATTCAACCTCGATGCGGTCATTGAGGGCGGTAGCGAAGCGTACCTTGTTGCGGACCAACTTGCGGAGGCGAAGATTCCCATCGTGCTTGGTTCGTTCATGGGATCTGGACTGCATCGCAACGATCAGTACCGGCGGCAACTCGATCGCAGCGCTGCGGTGCTAGCCGATGCGGGAGTGAAGTGGGTAGTCGGCTCGGGCGTGAGCGATGGACCGAGCGGTCGTTTTGTGCTGCTCAACGCCCAACTCGTTGCGGCAAATGTGAGTGATGTCGACCCGTTGCGCATGGTGACGCGTGACGCCGCGGAATTCCTGGGAGTGGGCGATCGTTTCGGTCGACTGGCTCCGCGTCGGGCGGCGGATGTCGTAGTCTGGTCGGGCGATCCGCTTGCGGCGGGCACGCGCGTGGAGCGCGTGTATGTGGATGGGAAACTGGTGTATCGCGAGTCCGGCTCGGCCGGAGGTTCCGAGGGAGGCGAGCAGTGAATTGGACGCGACGGACCATGCTCGCCTGCGGCGGAGCGCTGGCACTTGGCATCGGCGCCGGCCCGGCTGCGGCACAGAATCGCATTGCGATCAGCGCGCCGTGGGGCGTTGGGCCTGATGGCTCGCTCATGAAAGACGTCACGGTTGTCATTGCAGACGGGCGCATTGAGCGGGTGTTGCAGGGTCCGGCCGAGGTGAAAGCTGACAAGACGTATCGGTTTGAATCGGGCGTGATCAGTCCGGGACTGATTGATGTGGCCTCGACGCTGGGGGTCGTGGGCAACAACGCCGAGCGAAAGACGTCGATCGAACCGGATGTGTCAGTGGTTGATGCGCTCGATGCGTATTCGTCGACGCTGCTCGACGCGGGTCGTGCGGGAGTGACGTCGGCGATGATCGCCCCGGCAAGTACGGGGATCGTTTCGGGTGCATGTGCGACGATTCGCACGTTTGCGCCGCAGGGCGTGGATCGAGTGCTCCGCGGCGACGGGCCGCTCACAGTCACGCTTGGTCCAGCCTCCTGGGATGACGAACTTGGGCCAAGCTCGCGGGCCGGTGTACTGCAGGAACTGCGAGATGCGCTGCGAAATGGCAAGGCCGAGGGAGGCTCGTCGCGGCTGGCTCGCGTGGCCCGTGGGGAGCTCGACGTGATCGTTGATGCGGCATCGGATGAAGATGTCGATTCGGCGATGCAGTTATTCGGTCAATACGGCTTGACGCCGATTGTCCGGCATACCGCAGATCTGGTGGAAACTGCCTCCGAACTTGGAGAAAACGGCGGCGTGGTCGTGGTTGGACCGTACACTTTCGCATCGGATGTCCGACTGCTTGCGGGACCTGCGAGCCTGGGCAAAGCCGGGTGCGAGGTGGCGTTCTCCGGCGGTCTGCCCTATCTCGAGGCGGATGCGCTGCGCCTGACGGCCGCGCTGGCTGTCCGTTACGGACTGGACCCGGCAGCGGCGCGACGCGGCCTGACGATCAATGCTGCGGCGGTGGCCGGACTTGGAAACCGCATCGGCGCCCTCACGCCGGGTTCCGATGCTGACATTGTGGTGTTCTCGCAGGATCCACTTCGACTCGATGCGCGAGTGCTGGAAGTGTGGGTCGGCGGGGAACGAGTGCACAAAGCCGAGCCTGCATCCGCATCAGATGATGACGATGCATGGAAGGCGTGGTGATGTGCCCAGCGGCCCGGCGACACCAGTTGCCGGACGGAAAGGATGCGGTTATGACTTCACCGCGCGTCAAATTCAATCGCCTTTCAATGCGAGCCTCTCGACTCCTTCGCGGTGCTGTTGCGATGGCGGCAGTCTGTATTGGGCTCACGGGTGTGAGCGCCCGCGCGGCGGACGAGGTGGTGGTGATTCGTGGTGTGTCGATTCACGGCCGCTTTGATGGCGGGGCTGACATCGCCAAGGGCACGGTGGTGATCCGCGACGGTCGTATCGTGGCCTTGGGGGGCATGGACCTCTCGGTGCCCAGCGGCGCGAAGGTGATTGAACTCGAAGGCGGCTCCGTCACGCCCGGTCTGATTGACGCCCATGCGCTGCTCGAGCCGACGGATCGAATCTCTGCCGAGGCGCGTGGCGGTCGGCCGCGCGAACCGCTGACATTGCCGAGTGCCGCAGTGCTGGCGCAATGGGCCGCGCAGGGTCATGATCATCACGATGGTGAGACCATCGGGACCGATGCGCTTGCTGCACCGGAGATGACGTGGACTGAGCCGGAAAGCCTCGAAGACGGGGTTTCCTGCTGCGACGGCAGCGAGTGCCCGAACAGCGCGTCGCACGAGGCGCTGGGTGAGGGGAACGTGTGTCCGACGTGTGGCCAGGTCATCATGTCGGGCGCTGATCAACTGCGCTATGCCTCGGGACTCGCACCGCGCAATTCGCTGGTGGAGTCGTCGTCGGAGGTGGTGCCGCAGACATACGTGATTGACTCGATCAACTTCCGCTCGCCGGACTTTGACCGGCTGGTGCGGGGCGGGGTGACGACGGTGTTCGCTGCTCCGGATTCGGCCGCGGTGATCGGGCCTCGCGGCGCGGTGGTGCGAACGGCCGGGCCGATGAAAAGCCGGGTGATGAGTGATTCGAGCGACGTATTGGCGTCGTTCGGTTCGGATTCCTTCCGCTTCGGCGGTGGAAACCAGACGCCGTTTGGGACGTATGTGACGAGTCGCACGCGTCGGCCGAATTCTCGGATGGGTGTCGCATGGGTGTTCCGCAAAGCGTTTTACGATGCGGAGAAAGCCCAGGCGGGCCAGCCGGTGACGGGCGCCGATCAGCCGCCGACCGAGGCGTTCGAAAGCCTCAGCGCCATTCGCTCGGGTCAGGTTCCGCTGCGCATCAAGGCGCGTCTGCAGCGGGATATCGAGACGGCGTTCCGGCTCTCCAATGAGTTTGGGTTGAAGTTCACGCTCGTGGAGGCGACGGAGGCGTACAAGTGCATGCCGGTCATTGCCGAACACCACGTCCCGGTGATCTTCGGCCCGATCTACATCGATCCGAATGGTGTGCGGGCATATTCGGAAGAGACGCGCGAGTCGCGTCTCTCGACGGTCAAGCAACTTTTCGACGCCGGGATCGAAACGGCGATCACGGCGATGGATCTTCGAGAAGAGGACGGCCTGGCGCGACAGGCGATGTACGCCATGCGTGCGGGAGTGTCGTTCGATGACGCACTCAAGGCCGTAACGCTGACGCCGGCGAAGATGCTTGGCGTGGACGGCGAAGTCGGCTCGATCGAGGTTGGCAAGCGCGGCGATCTCGTCGTGTGGAACGGCGAGCCGTTTGAATCCACTTCGCGCCCCGTGGCGGTGGTGATGGATGGGAAGTTGGTCTACGACGCTCGCTGATGCGAGATGGATGTGAGCGGCGCGGCGTCGCGATGGCGCGGCGGGGCTCGCGACGGGTGATGGTTCTGAATCCTGCAAGATGGGAGCGATAGTTGATGAAACCGATGCGTTGTGGCCTGATCGGTGCGATGGCCGTCGCGGCGTGTGTTCTTTCTTCAGGCCGGCACAGCGCATGGGCGGCGGAACCACCCGCCAAGGTCGCGCTGACGGGCGCGCGAGTGATTCCGGTCGTCGGGCCGGAGCTCGACGGGGCGACGATCCTCATCGAGCGCGGCAAGATCACGGCCGTGGGCACCGATGTGAAGGTCCCCTTCGACGCGATGGAAGTCGACTGCAGGGGCAAGGTGATCATGCCCGGGCTTATTGAGCCGCAGTCGTGGCGGGGGCTGGACATTGCCAACGAGAGTCTGCCCGTCGCGCCGTTTCTCGATGTCGGCGACGCGATGGATCCATCGCGCCTGTATTTCGAAGACGCGCTGCGCGACGGCATCACTTCGATCCATGTCATGCAGGGCAATAACACGGTCATTGCCGGAATGAGCCGGGTCGTGCGGCCCATCGGGCTGACTCCGGACGAGATGACGGTGGATCTTGGCACGGCGATCAAGCTGAGCGTCTCGCCTCGCAACGGCTACGACCGCATGCAGCAGATGGCGACGTTTCGCGAGACGTTCCGCGAACTCGAGGAGTACACCGACTCGATCGCGGAGGCGAAGTACGAGGAGTCGCTCGAGAAGGAGAAGAAGAAGGTCGACGTCGGTCCGGCGGAGGCAGCCAAACGTGGCAGACCGATGCTGAAAGACTCGGACTACGACGACAAGCACCTCAATCTGCTTCGCCTGAAGCGCGGCGACTTCGACACGTGGGTGTATGTCGGCTCGCCAATGGACGTGTCGCCAGCGATCGCGCTGGCGACGGAGCAGGGTTTCCTCGATCACACCATCCTGCTGATCGGCGATGACACCTTCAAGGCCATCGGCGAACTCAAGAAGGCCGGCCGACCGGTCGTGTTGCCTGAGGATCTGTTCTACCGCGAGCGCGATCCGATCAGCGGTGAGATCACCGAGACTTTCATCCCCAAGAAGATTCACGATGCGGGCCTGATGTTTGCCCTGCAGCCCAACCCGAATTCGTCGATGGCCGAGCGATACCTGACATACCAGGCGGCACTGTGCGTTCGCAACGGCATCCCGCGTCAGACGGCGCTGGAAGCGATCACGCTCAACCCGGCCACCATGCTGGGGATGGGCGATCGCCTCGGTTCGATCGAGGCGGGCAAAGTCGCCAACCTCGTGATCTACAACGGCGATCCGCTCGACTTCAACTCGTGGGTCGAGAACGTCTACATCGACGGCATCCTGGCGTACGACCGCAAGGATGATCCGCGGCTCGCGGAGATCCTGCGGCTCGAAGACGTCGGTCGCAAGGTCGATGAAGCCAAGAAGGCTGCGGAAGAAGCGGCGAAGAAGAAGGACGAAGAGAAGGCGGCTCCAAAGGAAGGTGACGCGGCTCCCAAACCTGCCGAAGGTGACAATGCCAAGCCTGCGGAAGGTGGGAGCGAGAAGCCCGCTGAGAGTGGCCGCGCACGTCCGCGACGGGGAGATGGTCAATGAACCCTTTGCGCTTGCTGCCGCTCCTGCTTGCGGCGGTTCTGCTGTGCGTGGTTTCGCCGGTGACGCGGGCGGATGGTCCGACGTTCGCGATTCGCGCCGGCCGGATCATGCCGGTGGCGCCGGACATGGACTGGGTGATCGAGGATGGGGTGATACTCATCGTCGATGGCAAGATCGCCGCGGTTGGTCCGGGCTCATCGATTGACATCCCGATGGATGTGCCCGTGACGCATCTGCCCGATGCGACGATCACACCGGGTTTTGTGGCGGCTTCGTCGGATCTCGTCGGCTCGCACAGTGGCGATGAATCGATCGGACCCGGCTATCGCGCTGTTGATTCATTCAACGTGTACGGCGATTTCCGGCCGGTGCTTTCCGGCGGGGTGACCACCGTGCACCTCTCGCCGGGCTGGCATCGACTCGTGAGCGGGCAGGGCGGTGTGGTGCGGCTGGCGGGGCCGGCGGCGTCGCGTGTCTTGCGCGATTCGAGCGATCTGACGATCACGCTTGGCGAATCGGTTTTCAATCCACCCAACATCGTCGAGTTCCTGACCAAGCCCTCGCCGGACAACGCCATCGAGCCGGCGCGTCGGCAGCGACCCGCATCGCGCATCGACCAGTATCTCGCGCTGCGCGAAGCGATTGCGGACGCCGTTACGCCGCGCCAGCGCGGAGCGGCGTACAACTACCAGAGCGAGATTCTCGGGCGGCTGTGGGCCGACAAGCACGCCGTGCGCGTGCAGGCACAGAAGGCTGGAGACATTGTCGGCGCGATTGGGTTCCTTGCATCCAACGGGCGCTCGGGGTACCTCGTCGGCGGATTCGAAGCATCGAAAGTTGCCGATGACCTGCGTTCATCCGGCGTGCCGCTGGTCTACACGATCGACACCGCGTTCCACTCGCCGGCGGGAGACGTCGGTTCCGATCCTGGTTCGTTGGTTCCCGATGTCGACGATCTGTCGGCGCTCGAAGGGGTACGGCTCGCGCTGGCGATGGACAACGGCGGTTCAGTGGCCGATCTTCGGCTTGCGGCTGCGATGGCGCGGCGTTCGGGCCTGAGTGAGAGGACGGTGCTCGAGGCGATCACGCGCATACCGGCCGAATTGCTCGGCGTGGGCGATCGTGTCGGTTCGATCGAACCCGGGCACGATGCCGATCTGCTGGTGCTGACGGGAAATCCGCTTGACACGACGACGCACGTGCAGCGAGTCTACGTTGGCGGGCGCAGCGCATTCCAGATGCCCACGCGCCACTCGCTCGTTGTGCGAGGCGGAACAATCTGGCTTGGCCCCGACAACTGGCTGACTGATGGCTCTGTGCTCATCGAAGATGGACGTATCGTGTCCGTCGGCAAGCGGGTGCCGGTTCCGATGGATGCGCAGGTTGTCGACGCCGGCCCGGATGCGTTCATCGCGCCGGGGCTCATTGATGGACTGGGACATCTTGGACTGGAAGGCGATTCGGGGGCGCTGGGACCGGATCTCTCGCTCGCGCCGCTCTACGGCGTGACCGAGGTGGCCGAGCAGCGCGTCGCTGCAGCGGGGGTTACGACGGTGCTGGCGGCACCGTATCGCTTCCATAGTCGTGGTTCGCAGATCACGGCCGTCAAGACGGCTGGGAATACGCGCGAACAGCGCGTGATCAATGCAACCGCCGCCGTCGCGTTTGATGTGCGGGGCAACGATCCGCAATCGATCGAGGGCGCGCTCAAGCAGCCGCTCGACGCCGGCAAGAAGTATCTTGAGAAGTGGGAGAAGTACGAAAAGGACCTTGCCGAGTGGGAGAAGAAAAAGGCCGAGGGCAAGCTCGAGCCGGTCGCCAAGCCGGAAGTCGTCGAAGAGCCGGAGAAGAAACCCGAGGAAGATCCCATTACGGGAACGTGGTCCGTTCGGGCTTCGGGTGGGCCCATTCCCGAACCGGTTGACGGGAAGGTGGCGTTGAATCTCACTGGCAATCAGATCGAGGGTCGGCTGACGGATCCGCCGGAAGCGACGGAGCTGGAACATCGCATCACCGGTACGCTCAACGGTAAGAAGGTCGCGGGTACCGTTGAGATCAACGCGCCGGTCGATCTTCCGGCCCCGCCGTTCTGGGAAGGCGAGATCATCGAGACAGACCACATCAAGGGGACCGCCGGTTTGCGCGGCATGATCCAGGTCGATATCGATATGCGCCGTATCGACAAGGAGAGCACGCAGTTCAAGGTGACGCGCACGAAGCGCCGTACGACTGGCGAGGACGGCCGCCCGCTTCCCCCCACGGTTGATGACGCGCTGGAGCCGATTCGCTCGCTGCTCACCGGCAAGATTCCCGCGGTGGTCTCGGCTGGTTCAGCAGCGGAGATCGAGGCCGTGCTGGCGGTGCTGAGCGATCAGTACAAGATCGAGCACATTGTCTTCCTCGGTGCGGATGACGCTCGGCTGGCGATCGACAAGATCAAGGCAGGCAAGGCCGGGGTCGTGTTACCCACCAGCGTCATGCGAACCGAGAAGCGCAAGCCTTATCTGCAGGGTGATGACCTGCGACGAAACGGAATCGCCGTGGCGTTCCAGAGCAACGCCGAAGACGGTGCCCGCTCGCTGCCGACCGTTGGTCTGTACGCGGTCGAGCGCGGCATGTCAGCAGAAGACGTGCTCGAAGCCATGACCATCGGCGCGGCGAGGATGTACCGTATTGACGATCGCGTCGGGTCGATCGAGCCGGGCAAGGATGGCGATCTCGTTATTTACTCCGGCCACCCGTTTGACGCCGCGAGCCGCGTGGAGCGCGTGTTCATCAACGGGCAGGAGGTATCACCATGATGTGTTTGAGTTCCTTTGTGTCATCTCGCCGCTGGTTGGTCGCCGCTGCAGTGCTGGCGGCGTCAGCGACGGGTGTGCTGGCGCAGAAAGATGCGGCGAACAGCGTGACCGCGTATCGAGTCGGCAAGGTCATCACCATGGACGACCGTGATGACGTGATCAACAACGCTGTGCTGCTGGTCAAAGACGGCAAGGTGCAGCAGGTCGGCAAGGCGTCTCAGGTGACGATCCCCGAGGGCGCCGAGATCATCGAGATGCCGCAGTGCTGGCTGGTTCCGGGCTTCGTCGAATTGCACTGCCACGAAGCGGGCGCCTCGACGGACCTGCACGACTATGTGTATCTGACGAATCCGGATCTGCGCACGCTCGAATCGGTCAACCCCGGGACGGAGAACTTCAAGTCGGCTCGGGCCGGCGGGGTGACGACGGCGCTGCTCATTTCGGGCAGCGGCACGAACATGAGCGGCTTGGGCACGGCGGTGAAATTCGCCGACGGGCTCGTCGAAGACCTTGTCATCAAGTTTCCCGCGTCGATCAAGATCGCGCAGGCCGGCAACCCGGAGCGGTACTGGTTCCGGGTGGGGCGATCGTTCATGAACTACAACCTGCGGCAGACGCTGCAGGAGGCCAAGGATTACCACGACGCGATGACGGCGTATGAATCGGGCAAGATCAAGGAGAAGCCGGTTTTCAGCGCGACGTACGACGCGTTCCGCGATCTGTTTCGCCAGAACTTCATGGCGTCGGTGCATACGCAGCAGTACCAGGTCGTCATGATGACGCTCCAGTTGGTGCACAACCAGTTCGGCATTCGCACGGTTCTCGATCACAGCACGTTCGACGGGTACAAGACGGCGCCTCTGGTGATCGAGGGGCAGGACGTCATCACCATTAACGGGCCGCGCCAACTCTACTTTGACGGCACACAGCGCAAGATCTTCGGCAACGCGGCGCGGTGGTGGCAGGCGGGGATTCCCAAACTCGGCATCAACACGGACTCGCCGGTGATTCCGCAGGAAGAGCTGACCTACCAGGCGGCCATGGCGTGCTATTACGGCTGGGGCACCTACGAGGCGATTCGCGGCCTGACGCGCATCGGCGCTGAAGCGCTGGCGCTGGAAGATCGAGTCGGATCACTGAAGCCGGGCATGGATGCCGACTTCGCCATCTGGTCAGGCGATCCGATCGATCCGCGATCGGTGTGCTGGATGACGGTCATTGATGGAAAGATCGTGCGCGACGTTCGCGAAGAGATGCGACGATTCTGATTGGAGCGATTCGTGATTCCCAACGTACTGAAGATTCCAATGCCCCGTTCTCTGGCCGGCCTGACGCTTGGCGTGACGGTCGCCGCGACGTGCGTGTTCTCGTCGAGCGATGCCATGGCCCAGAGCGCTGAGGAGAAGATCGTGGTGGTCAAGGCCGGCCACGTCATCACCGTGACGGGCGAAGACATCGAGAATGGCGAGATCGTCATTCGCGACGGCAAGATCGAACTGGTCGGCAAGCGGCTCGAGTATCCGGCCGGGGCAACCATCATCGATGCGCCGAATGAAACGGTGATGCCGGGGCTGCTCAACGCGTTCACTCGCTATGGGCTGGCGAACTACAACCGCAGCGGAGTGCACGGCGATAACAAAGGCGATGAAGGCGTGATTCTCGACGAGATCGACTTTGAGCCGCTTTTGAGCAACGGGTACACCGCCGTGGCGTGGTGTCCGGCTGGTGGAGGCATTCCGGGCGTGGCAAGCATCTACCGCACGGCCGGGCCGACGGAGGAGCGTCTCCTTGACGCAGAGAACTACCTGCTGGTGTGGATGACCAATCCATCCAGCGACAAGGGCGTGTGGCGCGGCGCCATCAACAAGGCGCAGACCGAGATCGACAAGGTGGAGAAGGCTCGCAAGGACTGGGACGAAAAGCAGAAGAAGGAAGCTGAAGAGGCGAAGAAGAAAGCCGAGCAGGACAAAGCCAACGGCAAGGAGGGGGAGCAGAAGCCGGCCGAACCCAAGCCAGCCGACGGCAATGGCGAGGCACCGAAGGATGAGAAGCCCAAGGAGTTTGAGCCGCCCAAGATCGATCCGGCGCATCAGCCGATTGTTGATCTGATTCAGAAGAAGGCGGGCGTGAAGGCGCTCATCGTGCTCAGCGGCGCTTCGGACTATCTCCACGCCGAAGAAGTGCTCGAAGACCACGAAGAACTGGCGCACAACTACTACCTGCGGCTGGGCGTTTCCTCCGACTTTCACTACGTCGCCAAGCAACTGGGCGAGCAGAAAGCGTTCATTCTGACGCACGGGTTGATCGGTCGATTCCCTCAGACCGTGAATCGCAACAACCCGGTGGCGCAGTTCATCGAGGCTGGCTGTGAAGTTGCCCTGACGCCCGGGTCGGACAGCACATTTGAGCTGGAGCAATATCGCACGCGACTGGCGGACCAGGTTCGCGCCGGACTGCGTCGCGAGGACGCCATCAGGGCGATCACGCTCAACCCGTGGAAACTGATCGGCATGGACAAGCAGTTCGGCTCGATCGAAAAGGGCAAGACCGCAGACCTCATCTTCCTGGACGGCGATGTGCTCGACCTGACAGCGGGAGTCCAACGGATGATGATCGCCGGCGAAGTCGTTTGGGAGAATCCGGAAAGGCAGGCGAGTCGATGAGAGTGGCTACGACGAACTGGCTACGGACGGCGTCGGTCGCGATGCTCATCGGCATTACGGCGATGCCGGCAATCGGTCAGCCTCGCCGTCCGCGACGAGGCGAGCAGCCTCCCCCGCCACAGCAGGAGGCTCCGCCCACGCCACCGGCCGAAGAGAAGAAGGTGGAAGAGGACCATTGGTTTGCCGTAATCAACGGCGTGGTGCATACGGTCTCGGGTCCGGTGCTCGATGGGGTGACCATTCTCTGTCGAAACGGGAAGATCTTTCAAGTTGGTAAGAACATTGAGATTCCTGAGGACGCTGAGACGCTCGATGTCGGTGGCCTGCAGGTGTACCCCGGACTCGTTGCAGTGCGGTCCAGCGGCATTCATGGCGGCGGCAGCCCGGAAGACGGGACGGATGTCTATTCGTTCAACATGTCGCTGGCACTGGCAGCGGGGATTACCACGGCGGTGACTGGCGACACCGCGGCCAAGCTCACCTACGGCACGCTGGATGACATGATCGTCAAGCGCAATCTCTTCGAATCGCTTTCGTACTCGTCGAGCGATCCGGGCGGCAAACGGCGGGTCCGCGAAGGTCTTGATCGCGTGCGCCAGTATCTGCGCGATGTGGCGGCCTTTGAGGAGGAAAAGCGAAACGACCCTGAGGCGAAGGCGCCGGATGACAAGTGGATCCGCGGGCCGTATGCCTCTTATCTCAAGCTGCTCAAGCATGAGGCTGCTGCGCTGGTGGACGCGAATGACACGCATGAACTGCTGCAGTATTGCGAGCTGGCGGACACGTATGGGATCAAGTTTGTCGTGCGCGGGGCGTATGAGGCGTGGACGGTGGCGCCGCGCATTTCGCAGGCCGGGATGGCGGCGATCATCACGCCGCGACAAAGGATCGATGAGAACCACCAGTTCAATCGGCCCACGGGTTCGACGATTGAGAATGCCCGCATTCTGCACGATCACGGCGTGCGGGTGGCGATCACTCCGGTGGGCAGCCTGTTCGGTCCGGGGTACGCCATCAGCCTCGGTGGTCTGGCGGGGCGCGACCTGCTGCACCTGGCGCTCGAGGCGGCGTTTGCGGTGCGCGGCGGGATGAGCAATGTCGACGCTGTGCGAACGGTGACCATCGATGCGGCGCGCATCCTCGGCATTGACGATCGGGTCGGCTCGATCGAGATCGGCAAGGATGCGGATTTCGTCATCACGGACGGGGATCTGCTGCACTACATGACGCTGGCGCGTTGGACGGTCGTGAACGGCCGGGTCGCGTATGACAAGGAAAAAGAGGGCATTTACAGCCACATTCGCCCCAATGGAGATGCGAGTGCGCCGCCGCCCGACGATTACTGGCCGCGCCGCCTCGGCGTTGATTGGCATCATGAGGGCTCAACGCCCGACCAGCCGTAAGGACCACTGAACATGCGACACGATACCGGGTTGTTTGCTGCGCGCTTCTGTCTGCTTGGTGCGATGATTCTTGGCGGAGGCGGCGGTTCAACGCTGGCGCAGGCTACGACGGCCGGCGCGACCGATGTCTGGTCGAAGGTGCCGGCATCCATGCACTCCGTCCTTGATCGCATTACGCCTGACTCGCTGTCAGGCGATCTGTCGTTCATCGCCAGTGACCTGCTGGAAGGCCGGGGCACACCTTCGCCGGGACAGGAGATTGCGGCGTACTACATCGCATCGCAATTCCGCGGCGCCGGACTCGAGCCGGTTGGAGATGATGCCTATTTCCAGACGGCCAGCTGGGAAGTCAACGGTCGCGGCGCCGAGGCGTTCTCCGGAAGAATCACCGGCGGCGGAAAGACGCTCGTGCTGAGTTACGACCGCATGTCGATCCTCACGGAGGACGAGTTGAACATTGACGGAGCGAGGCTGGTGCGCGTGGCGTCAGCTAACCCGGACGCCGTGGACGCAATGGCTGCCGAGGCGCTCAAGGGCGCCGTGGTGCTCACGGACCTGGCGAACTACCAGAGCGTATCGCAGGCCTCCCGTCGCGATGCGTTCATGGCGATGCAGGCGCTGCTGCCCAAGCTCGTCAAGGCCGGCGTCGTGGCGGTGATTGGCATTGATCGAAGCGGACCCAAGGGAAGCGGATTCGGCACCGGTACGCTGGTCAATCCGGATTCGCCGGAGTCTCGCGGACGCGGGTTCCGAATGAACCCGCCGCTGATGTGGTCGCACGATCCCGAGGTGGTCGCGTTGTTCGATTCACTGGAGAACGGTCCGATTGATGGGACCGTTGATCTCGTTCTTGGTCCGATGCACGGCGAGCCCGTCAAGCTGCGCAACGTCGTCGGACTGCTGCGCGGCAGCGATGCCAGGCTGCGCGATGAGTATGTGCTCGTTACCGCTCACTACGACCATCTCGGCGTCGGCTCGCCGGTGGACGGCGACAGCATCTTCAACGGCGCCAACGACGACGGCAGCGGCACGGTCAGCGTGATGGCCCTGGCTCGGGCGCTGGGGGCGCTGGCGCCCGAGGATCGACCGGCGCGGAGCATCCTGTTTATGACGGTTTTCGGCGAGGAGAGAGGGCTGCTGGGTTCGCAGTACTACGCGAGCCATCCGATCTTCCCACTGGAGCAGACGGTGGGGAACATCAACCTCGAGCAGATCGGCCGCACCGACAGCAGCGAAGGGCCGCAGATCAACCGCGCGTCGCTGACGGGCTACGCATTCTCGACGCTGACGGATTCCTTTGTCGAGGCGGGCAAGGCGATGGGTGTGGATGTCTATGACCACCCGGCCAACAGCGAGTCTTTCTTCAGCCGAAGCGACAATGTCGCGTTTGCCATCAAGGGCATCCCCGCTCACACGCTCTGCGTTGCGTACATCTATCCCGACTACCACCAGCGCGGCGATCACTGGGAGAAGGTGGACTACGAGAACATGAGCCACATCGACCGCATGGTGGGGCTTGGGTTGTACCTGCTGGCCGATGCGCCGCAGGCGCCCGTGTGGAATGCCGATCATCCTCGGACTAAGACGTTCGTCAGGGCCTGGAAGACGTTGCACGGCGAACTGGAGCCATAATCATCGTCGTGAGACGAGTGGCGTGATGGCCGGACGGGCAGGTGCGATGTCCGCCCCGGATCACTTCCCGTCAGGTTGATGCGCGGCGATGCGCTTGACAATGTCCGAGGCAATGTCATTTGGAATCGGAATGGTCAGGTGATACTGAAGGATGCGCCAGGCGCCGTCAATGCGCTGCAGTACTCCGCTGCCACGGCACAGGCCGTACTTGTCGTTCTTGAGTTGCTCGTCGAACCACGCGTATTTCAGGTCGTCGGACACGTTCACCTTGCGGCCGACAGGTGTGTAGACCCATGCGGATTCGCCCTGGAAATAGGGCATGGCGAAAGCCCTGAACTGATCGAGCGTCCAGCGCTCTGTGGCGTCGGTGCCGAGAAAGAGGCCGTTGGGCGCGAAGCAACTGAAGTAGCGGTCCTCATCCGCCTTGGCGGCTGCGTCGTGAAACGCATCGAGCGTGTTTGCGGCTTGCTCGGCAAGTTGGACCTGGCTTGCCGGAGACGTATTGGGCGCGCCGTAGTGCAGGTGAAGCATGCTCGGGGGCGCGTCGCCGGCAAGCGTGAGGATGAAGAGGTCGTCATAGTCGCTCTCGGCGAGTTTGGGCGCATCAGAAACTCCAAGGGCCTGGAGCACGGCGGGTACGGTATTGGAGTGGCCGGCGACGAGTACCGCCTTGCCGCGAAATCCCTGGATGATGCGCGCCGCCAGACCGGCGGGGTTTCTGGCGTCGGCGATGGTGACCGGAATGTGGTGGGACCTGGCGGCGGGCTCGACCGTAAGTTGTGTTCGTTTGTACTCCGTGGCGAATGCAGCCGCGAGGGTCGCCTCCTGCAATGCGGTTTCGAGCGCCTCGCTCCGCGCAAGGCCCGCAGGTGACAGTGCCGGATCGCGATCCGCGGGATCCGCGTCGCTCTTCTCCGCATGTCGAACGACGTAGACGATCGTCGGAGGTTCGGGGGCGCGAGTCGTCGTCTGCGCAGCGATCTGGCCCGGTCTCGCAAAGCCGAGTGAAGAGATGGCAAGCGACGTGACGACCGCGAAGATGGCTTGAAGGGAGATCATCAGTAATCCTCATCAGAAGGGATCAGTTGTCAGGGGGAGTGGTCCGCGATTCCGTCCCGGCCTCGACTCTCCGCCACCACTTCCCTTGTTCGGCGTCGCCCAATCGTTCGCAGCAGTCTGCCACGATTGCGGCGGCCTGCCGGGAACGCGGGTCGGTCCAGCCGAGTTGGGTCAGAAGGCGCTCGGCGGCGGGGACGAGGATCTCCCTCGCGGTCGTCTCCTGTCCCGAGAGCATGAGCGAACGCCCGATTGCGACATTGAGCAAAGTCGGAAGCGGATCATCGACGGTCTCATACGCGGCCAGCTCATCGCGCCATTTGGTGAGATCATCCAGTCGGGCATCGGCGTTGGCCGGCGTGAGGGGATCGAGCAAGAGTGATTCGACCATCTGGCGCAGAGCGTCACGTTGCTCACTGACGTGCTCGGCCGCCATTGAAAGGGTCGCAAGGCGCGCGCTCATGGCCAGGAGGACGCCGAGCGCGATGAGCGCTGCGGCAACGATGAACCGGTGTCGCGCCGCAAAGAGCCGGGTGACGTACCACGCCGTGTGCGGCGTGACTGAGACGGGGGCGCCGGTGAGGAATCGCTCCAGATCCTGCGCGAGTTCCTGCGTGGTCTGGTAGCGGTCCTCACGCGAGCGATGCAGCGCCTTAAAGACGATCCGCTCCAGGTCGAGTGCGATCCGTTCTTTTGCCACCTGGTTGATCGGCGTCGGATCGCGTTCGAGGACGGCGTCCACAGACTCGGCCGGCGACATGTCCTCGGCGCCGTGCGGTGTGCGGCCCGCGAGCAATTCGTAGCACACGGCGCCGAGCGCGTAGATGTCCGAGCGCGTGTCGATTTCGTTGGGCTCGCCGCGGATCTGCTCCGGGCTCATGTAGGGGACGGTGCCCATGACGACGCGCGGGCGATCGGGGTCGTTGGGCTCAGCCTGTTCCTGCTCTGTTGCACGGGCGATGCCGAAGTCGAGAATCTTGGGATGGCCCGCGTAGTCGACGAGGATGTTTCCCGGCTTGAGATCGAGGTGAATGACGCCTTTGCGGTGTGCGTAGCCGACGGCATCGCACAGGCGGATGATGAGGCGAAGTCGCTCCTGGATGCTCAGATGGTGTTCGATCGCGTACTCGGTGATGGGTTTGCCATTGACGAGTTCGAGAGCGAAGTAGGGGAGAGGCAATCGCTGGTTGGAGTCTTCGTGATGGACGCCAGCGTCGTAGATCTGGGCCATCTGCGGATGGCGCAGGCGTCCGAGCAATTCGACTTCGCGCTCGAAGCGGCGCATGGCCTGGGTTGTGGCAAGGATGCCGCGAATGACCTTGAGCGCCACTCGGCGGTGCGGCCGGCGCTGAACCGCCTCGTAGACCGTTCCCATGCCGCCCTCGCCGATGATGCCCGTGATGCGATAAGGACCGATGCGCTCTGGAAGCGGTCGCTCAAAGGCGCTGGGGCCTTCGTAGCCGGAAGTGTCGCCGATGCTCGTGGCCGCAGAATCGAGCGAGAGCAGATTCTCGACGCGCTTTCTGAGTTCGGCGTCTTCGCCGCACTCGCGGTCGAGCAGCGAGGCGCGTTCGGCTGCGGGCAGTTCGTACGCCGCCAGGAAGAGTTCCTTGGCGCGGTCGTACCCGTCCGTTTCGCTCACGAAGACTTCTCCCGGGCGAGTTGCTCGATGAGCCAGGCGCGGACCCAGCGCCATTCGTTCTTGATCGTGCCCTCGGAGAGGCTCATGGCCTGAGCTGTTTCGGCGATGCTCAAGCCGGCGAGGAAGCGAAGTTCGACGATGCGCGCCGCCCGAGCATCTTTTTTGGAGAGCGACTCGAGCAGATCGAGAAGCGTTGTCGTGTCGAGTTCGGCGTGGGCCCTGTCGGGAGTGAGCGATTCGTTGAGGGTCACGCGGCACCAGTCGCCGCCGCGCTTGTCGGCGCAGCGCTGGCGGGCGTGGTCGGCAAGGACCCAGCGCATCGCCTGGGCGGCCATGGCGAAGAAGTGGGTGCGGCTCTTGACATCAACCTTGTGGCCCTCGGCGAGACGGAGGTAGGCTTCGTGCACGAGCGCGGTGGGCTGAAGGGTTTGGTCCTTGCGTCGGTGGGACATGTAGGACCCAGCCAAGGCGCGGAGTTCGTCGTAGATGGCAGGAAGCACCCGGGCGGCTGCGTCGGCTGCGTCAGAAGCTTCGCCGGCGTTTGTAAGATCGTGGGCTGGCGCCTCGACCTGCACTGGTTTGGTCTTCCTGTCCGTCTTTGGATTTGCCATGAGAATCCTCCGGCCGGTAGAGCATAGCCTATTTTTGATAAAAAAGGAGGAGATTACCTCCTCTCCCGGCAAGAACATCGCACAAATTGATCGGATGGTCCGAGATTCTCAACAAGTCGCTGTCCACCTGAACGGCGAACCGCGAGTATCTGAGTGAACAGATGCGCCGGTTGCTCGGCTAACTACTATGCCAGACACCGGATTCTTCCGGGATAATAAACCGTTCCCGACCAACCCTTCGCATCATCCGGCACAGCAGGCTCCATCCCGCAACGGGCATGGGGCCTGCTGACTTTTTGGCGCGGCTGGGACTGGCGATTACTTGGCGAACGTGGCCATCATCTCGCCGAGACGATCGAGGCCGGCCTGCAGGTTGGCGCGTGGCGGGCCGAACGAGAAGCGCACGAAACCCGAGAGAGGTGAGCGGCCGGTGCGGCGGCGGTGCGGGTTCACATCAAAGTATTCGCCGGGCACCGTGAGCACACGATGCTTGAATGCTTCGCGCATGAAGCCTTCGCCATCGTTGAGCGGCGCCGGGAGATTCTCCACGCTCCCCCATGCGTAGAAGGTTCCCTCGGGTTTGCCGGGGAACTCGATGCCCAGTGCGGTGAGGCTGTCGATGGTGAGGCGCTGCTTGATGGCGAACTCGTTGCGCACGGCCTGCGTTTCCTGGTCGGCACGCTGGGGCTGGAGGACTTCGATGGCTGCACGCTGAATGGGGCGGCAGGGGCCGCCATCGAGGAAACTGCCGGCCGCGGTGAGCGAGCGAATGACATCGCGCGGGGCGACGACCCAGCCGACGCGCCAACCAGGATAGCGGAAGCACTTGGTCAGCCCATCGAAGATCACGACCGGGTCTTCGTTCACATCTTCGACGTAGGGCGCGACGCTGACGGCGCCATTGAACGCGGGGCCGTAGACGAAGTGGGAATAGAACTCGTCCATGAGCAGGGTGCAGTTGCGACGGCGGGCCATCTGAACCCAGGCGGCAAGGTCTTCGCCGTGGATCACGACGCCGGTTGGATTGCACGGGTTGCTGATGAGCAGGGCGCCCAGGCCATCGCGCTGCACGCGCGCGTCGAGCTGGTCGGGGTCGATGCGAAAGGCGGTGTCGGCGGTGAGTTCAATCCATTCCGGATCGAGGTGGTCAAAGGTGGTCAGCAGGTCTTCGTAAGCGGTGTAGTCGGGAGTGAAGTAGCCCAGGCGAATGTCGGCCATGGTGGCGCCGCAACGGGAGAGCGCGAGTCGGCCGCCCGCAGCGATCGCGACGTTCTCCATCGTGTACTGCGATGACTTGTCGAGGCGGTAGAGGCGGTTGTAGTGATCGGCAACGGCCTGTCGCAGTTCGGGCAGACCTTCGACGGGACCGTAGCCGTGGTCGTTGAGGTCGATCTTGAGATTGTTGTATCGTGGCGGAGCGCCATGCAGCACGCCGATCTCGGGCTGTCCCTGGCCGAGGTTGGACCAGTTTGGGTCGCCCATGCGATAGCCGATCTTCATGGCTTCTTCGTTGACGCGAATGACGCCCATGAAAGGCAACTGGCGAAAGGCGCTCATGGGTTCTGCGATCCCTGTCATCTCGACCTCTCCTTGTTTGACGCGACGGCGAGTGGGCACGGCGCTCATCGCCGGCCCGCGGTGGGCTCCATCGTAGTCGATTGTGCGGCGTTTTCCGGCACGATCCACAGGTGATCTTCGAACAACTTGTAAATGCGGCGATACTCATTGAGCCATGAGGTCGGCTCGGTGAAGGCGTGCGCCTCGACTGGGAAAAGAGCGACCTCCCAGTCCTGTTTCTTCAGTTCGATCAGGCGCTGTGCGAGACGGATGGTGTCTTCGACGAAGACGTTGTCATCAAGCATTCCATGGCAGATGAGCAGCGGGTTCTGCAGGCCGTCGGCGAATTCGATGGGTGAGCTGCGTTCGTAGGCCTCGGGAGCGATGTCGGGAGTGTCGAGAATGTTGGCAGTGTAGCCGTGGTTGTAGTGTGCCCAGTCGGTGACGGGCCGCAAGGCGGCGCCGCAGGCGAAGAGGTCGGGGTCGCGGAACAAAGCCATCAGAGTGAGGAAGCCGCCATAGGACCCGCCGTAGGTTCCCACGCGCTTGGGATCGACATTACAATGTTCGGCGAGCCAGTTCACACCGTCGCGGAGGTCGACGAGTTCGGGCGTACCCATCTGACGATAGATAGCGGTGCGCCAGTCGCGGCCGTAGCCGGCGCTGGCGCGGTAGTCCATGTCGAGCACGACGTAGCCGCGCTGGGCCAGGAGCGTGTGAAACATGAACTCGTGGTAGTAATAGGACCAGCCGTAGTGGGCATCCTGAAGGTAGCCGGCGCCGTGAATGAAGATGACGGCGGGGCGCGGTTGTCGGGTGTCCTTCGGCGGCAGGTAGAGACGCGAGTAGATGGGTTGATCCACTTCACTCGAAGGAACCTCAACGATGCGCGGCTCGACCCAGGGTTTGGAGGCGAAGCGACCGCTCACCGTCCACGTCACTTGTTTGGCTTCGCGGAGGGGGTCGATTGACTGTACGTACAGCTCTGCGGGGCGCGTTGTCGTGGAGTGCGAGATGAGCAGGTGCGTCTCGTCGGGGGAGAGTGACCAGTCGTTCATACCGCCGAGCGTGGTGAGTTGCTTTGCACGGCCGGTGGCGGGGTCGATCATCCACGCTTCGTAGACGCCGGGATGCGAAGCGTTGGCGGTGTAGTAGAGGCGTTTTTTGTCGCGGCTCTGGCGGACGCCTGACACCTCGTAGCGGCCTGAGGTCAGTTGCGTCGCCTGGTCGTCGTCCAGCGCCTTGCGGTAGAGGTGCGAGTAGCCGTCTTCTTCACTGAGGTAGTAAAAGGTGCGCCCGTCCGCGAGCCAGCCCATGTCGGCAAAGCCCCAACTGATCCAGGCAGGGTCGCGGAGGTGATGCTGGGGCTTGAGGGTAAGGTCGTCGAAGTCAACGGATGTGATCCAGCGGTCCTTGCTGTCTTCGGAGAAGATCTGCATGATGACGGCGGTGCCGTCTTCGTTCCACGTGATGCGGCGGACGGTGACGGGGCGCGGTTCGGCTTTTTTCTCCTCTGTCGGTGCATCGGGTTGTTCATTTCCACCGGCCCGGTCGCCATCGGTTTTTTTGCTCTTCTCCTGCGGCTTCGCAAAGGGATCATCGCTGATGCCGGGCAACACGCTGAGGTCGAGATCGTGTCGCTCGTGCGACTCGAGATCGAGGAGGATGAGCTTTTCGCCGACGACTTCACTTGTACCCACCTTTTCGCGTACGGTGCGGGTGGCGAGGTAGCCGTCTTCGGTGACGAACTGGGGCATGGTGTCGTTGCGGCCGGACTTGGCGCCGGACTTTGCCGTGCGCACCAGCATCCAGCGACCATCGGGCGAGAGGTCGGTCCCGCGAATGTCGATGCCTTTGCCGAGGTACCAGGGCTTGAGTCGCGTGGAGTCGGCCTCGGTTTCTTCCTTTCGCCTCTCCTGCGCTGCTTCGCGTTTCTCCTTGTTCTCTTTGATGATGTCGAAGAGCCGCTCCTGCTGGGCGGTGAGGTAGTCCTGCTTTTTCTTGTCGTCTTTCTTGTCGTCGGGTTCGTCCTGGTTGCGCAGGTCGGCGGGCTGGGTCTCGATGCCGGTGCGGAGTTCGCGGATGATGAGAGTGCCGTTGCGTCGGAACATGATGCGCTGATCGCCGTGCATGACTTCGACGCCGCTGATGTTCTCGCTCGTGCGCGTGAGCTGAGTGGTCTTGCCGTCGGCGAAGTCCTTGACGAAGAGGTTGCCGCCGCGGGTGTAGACCTTCCAGGAGTAGTCGCTGCTGTAGGAGCCGCTGCGCGTATCGATGAAGGGCTGCTCTTCGTCGCTGACGATGCGGATGACGCTGCCGGTCAGGTCGATCTGGATGAGATCGCGCTCGTCGGAGCCGGGCTGCTTGCGCGAGTAATAGATGCTCTGGCTGTCATCGGCCCAGTACTCGCCCTGCGGCGCATTGCCGATCCAGTCGGGATCGGACATGATGAGTTCGAGGGTGATGGGTTCTTCGGCGCCCTGGCCGGGCGGGGCGTCGACGGGCTGGGCCGGCTGCGACATGGCGCAGGAGAATGTGGCCAGTGCGAAGCAGGCAAGCAGGGACGGGGTCGACTTGCATCGAGACATGGTCGTCCTTTCGAGTGGAGTCCGGCTGGGGAGGGTCGGCCGGATGAAGCAGCAGACTACGGGCAGTTCCCGGGATCGTCAACCGGTGCGAACCCTTGCCGGTCGGCGGGTGTATCTTTGAGACGATGCGTACAGCGGCAAACGGCGAAGCAAGTCCGGATCAGCGAAACGCCTCGACGGAGCGCGGGGTTGTTTCGTTTGCGAGGGCGGTGGATGGCCGATTTGAATTGCGGGCGGCGCTGTGGCTGCCTCGGCCAGTGGAAGAGGTGTTTGAGTTTTTCTCCGACGCGGGGAATCTGGACTCCATCACACCTGACTCGTTGCGGTTTGAGATTCTCACGCCCCGGCCGATCGACATGCGGCAGGGGGCGCTGCTGGACTATCGATTGAAGGTGCGCGGGATCCCGTTCACGTGGCGCAGTCTGATCAGCGCCTGGGAGCCGCCGCATCGGTTCGTGGATGAGCAGGTGCGCGGGCCGTATCGCGTGTGGCATCATGAGCACACGTTCTGGAAGTGCGACGGCGGGACGCTGTGCAGGGATCAAGTCATCTACGACATGATCGGCGGCGCGCTGGCCAATGCCCTGCTGGTGCAGCGGGACTTGCGGAACATCTTCAACTTCCGGTGCCAAAGTCTGCGCGAGCGGTTCGGCACGCGGCGCGGCTAGCCGATGGGGTGCATGAATGAGAGGTGGAGTTCGGCGTGGCGCATGTGGAGGTTGCTCCAGTCTTCGTGCGTCATCTTGCCGAAGACGGGGCTGGGCTGGAGCATCTTCTCGCCCTTGTCGAGGCGCTGAAAGATGCGGTTCATGCGCGCCGTGGCGTTTTCGAGCGTGACGTCCTCGGGTGGCAGAATCCGCTTCATGTCGCCGCTCAACTTGATACCCGGATCGATGCCTTTATGCAGGGCGCGATTGCGAAACGTCGGCGCCAGCATTCGCACGAACCAGGGCGCCTTGGCGGGGATGCCATCGAGCGAGCCTTCGAAAATCGCAGCGAGATGATCGATTGCCTGGGCGAGCGTCCAGTTGCCGGTTGTCCGCACTTCGCCCGAGGCGAGTCGGTCGATTTCCGCTTTCAACTCGGCGAGCGAGTTGAAGTGGAGTTTGCGGCGCTCGGCTTTCTTGGTGTCGACGGGTTGGGTTGCGGTGGCCATGATGTCGCACTCCGTAGCCCCCGGGGTGTGCGCGATCATATGCCTCCGGCGGCCTCCCGAACGGGCTGGGTTTACAACTCCGGTGCGAATCCTCTCCGCATCGTGTTCTCGCAGATGGTGCGCGGTTCGACGAAGTGGAGCAGGTAGTCGGGGCCGCCCGCCTTGGTACCGACACCGGACATGCCGAATCCGCCGAAGGGCTGGCGGCCGACGAGTGCGGCGGTGCATCCACGGTTGAGGTACAGGTTGCCGACGCGGAACTCTGCCCGCGCCTTCTCAAGGTTGGATGGCTTGCGACTGAAGACGCCGCCAGTGAGTTTGTAATGCGAAGAGTTGGCGATCTCGAGCGCTTCGTCAAACGTCTTGACCTTGATGACCGAGAGCACGGGGCCGAAGATCTCTTCGCGCGCGATGCGCGCGGTGGGTGGGACGTCGATGAAGATGTGAGGCGGGATGTAATGGCGGCCGGGCATGAGTTGATCGGCGGGAGGCAGGGCCTCGCCGAGCGCCAGTTTCGCTTCCTGCTTGCCGATCTCGATGTACTTCATGATCGACTTGTAGGCGGGCTCGTCAATGACGGGGCCGAGATCGACGCTCGGGTCGATCGGGTTGCCGACCTTGAGGGCCCGGGTGGCCTCGACAAGTCGCTCGACGAAGAGGTCGTAATTCGTTTCGAGCACAATGGCGCGCGAGCAAGCCGAGCACTTCTGTCCCTGATAGCCAAAGGCGCTGTAGCGCACGCCGAGCACGGCTTCGTCGAGGTCGGCCGAGGCGTCAACGATGATGGCGTTTTTGCCGCCCATCTCGCAGACGACCTTCTTGACATGGCCCTGGCCCTCGGGCACCTGGCCGGCAGCGCCGACGATGTCGAGGCCGACTTCCATGGAGCCGGTGAAGGCAATGAGCGCGACGCGACGATCGCGGACAAGTTTGGCGCCGACCGTTCGGCCGGGCCCGGCCATGAAGTGAATGACGTCGGCGGGGCAACCCGCTTCGAGCATGATGTCATAGAAAATCTTCGAGATGCCCAGCGTCGGGCCGGCCGGCTTGATGAGCGTTGGATTGCCGGTCACGATCGCGGCGGTGGTCATGCCGCAGAGGATGGCGAGTGGGAAATTCCACGGGCTGATGACGACGGCCACGCCGCGTGGTTGATAGACGACCTGATCGAGTTCGCCGACGAAGCGCCCGAGGCGCTGGTGCTCGAAGAGGGAAACGGCCATGCGGGCGTAGTACTCGCAGAAATCCATCGCTTCGCAGACGTCGCCATCGGCTTCGCGCCAGGTCTTGCCGGCTTCGCGGATGATGACACCGCAGAGTTCATCGCGGCGCTTGCGCATGAGCGCGGCGGCGCGGCAGAGCACGTTGGCCCGCTCGCGGATGGGAGTCGATCGCCAGCGTGGCAGGGCGGCGTGAGCGGCGGCGAGAGCGCGCTCCGCGTCGTCTTCGGTCTTGTCAGCTTTGACGGCGGGGACGACGGCGGCGTCGACGGCGCGCTTGAAGGCTTCACGCACGGCAGCCTGCGAGAAGTCGCGCGGCGGGTCGGTGAAGAAAGCGCGATTGTCGCCGACGCCTTCGACAGCCGGCGCGAGCATGTGGCGCTCGGGCAGCGAGTTGAACGCTTCGACGCCGGGGTCGGGTCCGACCGACTTGGATCGTGGGTTGGCGAGCAGTGTTTCGGTGGAAGCGTTGTCGGCAAAGCCGGCCTTGAGCCAGGATTCGTTGCTCGTGTTCTCGAGCAGGCGACGGACGAGGTACGCCATGCCCGGCAGCATCTCGCCGACGGGAACGTACTCACGCAGGCGCAGGCCGCTGTCGACCGCGGCGGCTTTCAGTTGATCACCCATGCCGTGGAGCATCTGCAGTTCGATCGCGCTATCCGGCAGGTCGAGGCTGCGCGACAGGGCCATAGAGTGTGCGATGGAGCGGACATTGTGCGAGCCGAGCGCGAGTTTGACGCCACCGTCGCCTGCGTTGCGGGGCATGTTCTCGATGAACAGGCCGGCCATGGTTTCGAAGCAGGCGTCGGTGTCGCTCTTGCGCGACCAGACGGGCACGGGCCAGCCTCGCTGCTCGGCCTGGATCGTCTCGTAATCCCAGTACGCGCCCTTGACGAGGCGGACGGTGACCTGGCGACCACTGCGCCTGGACCAGTCGATGATGCGTCGGGCATCATCGGGGCCGGATCGCAGGTAGGCCTGCATCGCGAGTCCGGCGTGGAAGTCGAACTTGTCGCAGCAGGCCATGAAGAGTTCGAGCGTGAGGTCTTTGAGCGCGAACTGCTCCATGTCGAAGTTGATGAACACGCCGCGCTTCTCGGCCGCAACGAGGATCGGTTCGAGCCGATCCATCAGCGCGCGAATGCTCCCGGCCGTGTTGATCGGATCGGTCATCGAGTAGAGCGATGAGATCTTGATGGAGACGTTGACGCGCGGAATCGCCCCGAGGTAATCAGATTCGAGTTTCGGATTTGCTTTCCAGGAGCTGACTTCGGTCGTGAGGTTTTCGACGAGATCGAGGTACTTGGATTGGTAGGCGAGTGCTTCGGATTCGGAGACGCACGCCTCGCCGAGAAGGTCGACGGAGAAGGCGACGTTGCGATCCCAGAGTTTCTTGAGGCCGGGCAGGGCTGAGGCGGCGTCGGTTCCGGCGATGAACTTATTGGCCATGCCGGTGATCTGCTTGGTGACAGTCGAGGTGAGCAGGCCCTTGGCCATACCACCCGCCTTGAGTCCGAGCGAGATCGCCGAGGGTACGGTGACGCCGGGCTGGGTGAGGTAGTCGACGAGGTGGTCATGGACCTGCTCGGGTGTCTTGAGCATGGGAAAGGCGTCGACGAAGCGGAAGAGCTGCACCTTGAAGTTGGGGTCCTTCATGGACCATTCCATGAGGCTGTCGGACCAGAACTGGGCGCTGAGGACACCGGCCTTCTGGCTGCGGGCATGTTCGAGGAACTCTCGGCCGAAGGTCTGGATCTGGGCTTCGAGATTGCGATCGAGGCCGGCGTGTGAGGCGGCCACGGGTGCGGTGCGGCCGTGTGATGCGGGAACGGCGACCGGGGCGGAACGGGTCTTGTTGCGTGAAAACAGGGCCATGAGTGCTCCAGTTCGCGCGAATAGAGCAGGGGTGGCAACCGGAGCCGATCGCGGTTCTCCACCTCCGCGGCGCGCGTGGCACATCATAGCCGGGGGTGTTGGAATCCTCAGCGCAGGAAACGACCCTGAGGCGAACCGAAAAGCCCAGGCATGGTGATGCCTGGGCTCTGACTGACGCGGGGAAACGTCAAATGGAGTGGATGAGGATCGAACTCACAACCTCTACATTGCGAACGTAGCGCTCTCCCAATTGAGCTACCACCCCAGATTCGAGCCACTCAGCCGCAGCCGGTAGGCCCGCGCTCCAACTGTAATCGCGCGGCGGCACGCTGGCAAGAATCGGCTGAAAACCATCGAACCTCGAAAGGGTCGATGTGGTAGGTTATTCTGATCGGCTCGCCGCGCGGGCAAATGCAGTGGATTACCCGAGCCGATTGGGGACAATCCAGTCATGTCTACAACGTCGCATGCGAGTTTTCGGTTCGCACCCATCCGAATTCTGCTCATTCTGGCGATCGGAACCGCGCTGTCGATGTCCGGTTGCAAGAGAGTATCCTCATCCGCCAAGCCCGCCGGCAGCGGCGTGGTCGTGACGATCTTCCCCCTCTACGACCTTGTCAAACAGGTGGCCGGGCCGGGCACCAAGGTGACGCTGCTGCTGCCACCGGGGGTGAGTAGTCATGGCTACACGACGACGCCGGCCGATGTGAAGGCCCTGAACGAGGCGGCGATCCTCGTGGCCAACGGTGGCGGCGTCGATGACTGGATTGCACAGGCGTACCGTGATCGCGCCTCCAGCGGGTTGAGGCTGGTGCACCTGATGTCGATACTCGGCGGCGAACTTGGCGAATTCGAAGGTGGCGGGGCGGGCCATGACGGGCACGATCATGCCGAGGCGGTGCACGATCATGGAGGCGCGAATCCGCACGTGTGGCTGGTGCCGCGCAACGCTTCGAAACTCGTCTCGAAGTTTGCCGAGGAACTGGCGGTGCTGTATCCGGAGCAGGCGGTGGAGATCGGCCGGCGCGAAGCGGAAGTGCAGCAAGAACTCGCGGCGATCGACGTCGCCTATGAGGAGGCGCTTGAGTCAATCACCGACAGGCGGCTGATTACCTTCCACGATGCGTTCAATCCCCTGGCAGACGAGTTTCATCTCGATGTCGTCGCCACGGTGTTGAGTCTGGAGACGCATGACGTCACGCCGGCGCGATTGCAGGAAGTGCGCGCACACATTGAGAAGGAGGGGGTGCGGGCGGTGTTCGTTGAGCCGCAATTCGACTCCAAAGCGATCGAAGGGCTGGGTGGCGAGGTCGAGCCACGCCTGCTCGACCCACTCGGCGATCCGAATCGACCGGGCTACGAGTCGTATGATGCGATGATGCGCACGAACCTAAGGAACCTTGTTGAGGGGCTGCGCGAAAACGTCGCCGCGAAGGAAACGGGTGGCTGAAGACCACTGCTGCCATCACGATCACTCCACGGAACTGGAGCAGCACCACGCCGGGGACGCGGTGTGCGTTGATCAGGTCTGCTTCTCGTATGTGCCCGGCGTGCGGGTGCTCGACAACATCACGATGCACATTCCGCTGCGGACGCGGCTGGGGATCGTCGGGCCCAATGGCGGGGGCAAATCCACGCTGCTCAAGCTGATCCTGGGTCTGCTGAAACCGAGTGAGGGGCGCATCAGCGTCTTCGGCCGCACTCCCGGAGAGGCGTGTTGCGGCAGCATGGTCGGCTACGTGCCACAGCGGCACGAGGTGGGGATCAACTTCCCGCTCAGCGTGGCACAGGTGGTGCGGCAGGGGATCGTCGGACGCACGGGCATGTTCCGCCGTGCATCCTCGGATGACCGCGACGCAGCAAGCCAGGCTCTGGAGCAGGTCGGGATTGCGGATCTGGCGAACAGACCGATCGGCGATCTCTCGGGCGGGCAGCAGCAGCGGGTTTTTCTAGCGCGGGCGCTGGCGGGGCGGCCGCGGCTGCTCGTGCTTGATGAGCCGATGGTGGGTATCGATGAAGTGGGGCAGGCGAAGTTCGCTCAACTCATGGATTCGATCCATCGTACGTATGAACTGACGGTGCTCATCGTGAGCCATGATCTTCGCGCCATCGTCGCCGGGTGCGACCAGGTGGCGTGTCTGAACCGTCGACTGCACTTCCACGCGGCACCCTCGGGCCTGACGCGCGAGGTGCTGGCGGAGGTGTTCAATCACAATCTCGCTGGAGTGGCGCTGCGGGACGAAGGGCCATGACGATCTGGGATGTCTTCGAGCCTCGCTTTCTGGCGCCACTGCTGGCGGGCATCGCGCTGACCGCGGCGTGCGCGCTGCTGAGCGTGGTCATCGTTCTCAAGCGACTCGCGTTCATCGGACAGGGCATTACGCACGCGGGCTTTGGCGGCGTGGGGCTGGCCGCGTTTCTGGCGGCGAGCGGGTGGTGGCGCGACTTGACGATCTTCATCTTTTGCATCGGCACGGCGGTCGTCATTGCGCTTCTCAGTCGCAGTCGCAAGGTGATGATCGACACGGCCATCGGCATCCTGCTGGTGGCGGCCATGGGCATCGGCTTTCTCCTCGACCAGATGCGACTGCACCTGCGCGGGGATGCGTGGTACCAGGCCCTCACCGGCGGGCGCATCACGCCGCCGACGCAGTGGGATGCAGTGCTCTTTGGCAACATTCTCTACCTGCGATCGCAGGATGTGTGGCTGGCGGTGGGCTGCGCGCTGCTGGTGGTTGTCGTCTTGGCGTTGCTGTACAAGGAGATCGTCTTCTTTGCGTTTGACGAGACGGTCAGTCGCGTGTTCGGCGTGCGAACGGGGCTGCTCCACTACCTGCTGCTGATCATGATCGCGGCGATCATCGTGCTGTGCATGAAACTGCTCGGGCTGATTCTCGTCAACGCGTTGCTTATTGTGCCCGGGGCGACGGCGCTGCTCATCAGCAGGCGGCTGTCGACTGTGCTGATCATGACCGTCGTCGTCGGCGAGGTGGGCATGATCGGCGGCTACTTTGCGTCGTTTGGAATCATGGGCGGACGTCTGCCGGTCGGACCGATGGTCGTGCTCATTCTCGCGTTGCTCTTCGCGGCGGCGATGGTCTGGAATCGGCTGCGCCCTTCCCGCGGGTGACTACCATCGGTCGAACGAATCTGACTCACCGGAACCCCGTGGATGGAAGGACGCGCCGTGAAGGCTGAGAAACTGCTGGCCGAATTGAATCGACTGCGTCACGACCTCGAGGCGGATCCGACGGACATCGAGTGGGTGACGCTGCACCATGCCTTCTGCTTCATCAGTTACAAGATGGGCGAGTTCCAGGCGTACCTGGACGAGCAGGTCAGACTGGGTAATTTATCAGATGATCTCGGGGGTTGAGAGGGGCCTGGTGCGGCGACGGCGTTGCCCGCTGGGAGCCCTTGACATGGGGCTTTGGAGGGCCTTTTGCCCCCGGTTGATCGGACCAGAGAAAATCTGCTCGACGTGCTCCCAGAAGGCCAGATTTCTCTTGACGACTCCCTGTTTTCGACGATACTCTTGAGTATCAGGCAAGGTGAGATCCAAAGGGTCGGACAAACCGGCTGCGGCGGATGGAGCCGAACCTGACGAGCGTCGCTTGTGGCTCGAAATGAGCCCGGTGCGACGGGCGTTGTCCCCCGTGCGACGGTGCGGGGCAGTCAAAGCCGGAGCGGCACGCCGAGGGTCGATGCCGCGACCGGGAGGCCCGTTTACGAAAGCGAGGTGATCCAGTGACGAACCTGTATGTCTGTATCAAGGGGCTGCACGCATAGCGCAGTTCCGACGGGTTCTGCGATATGTGCAGCCCGTGAATGTGCAGCCTTGATACAACGATCAATTTGCACAACGAACTCGACGGCGAAAGCCGTCGAGTTTGTTTTTCTTGAGGAAACGTACAGAGCCGCTCGTCACCGCTCTGGCGAGTCCGAGTCGGATGGTGATTCGGCTCTTTGACCGATGATGCGCGTGACCAATGACTGTTTCAGGACCATGGTCTCACCAAAGACGTTCATCGAAACCTCCATCTCCGTGTCACCGGCCAAATTGACACGAACCGGCAGTACATGATCGAGCTGAATCGTCATTCGCCCCTCCGCCGTGGACTTGAGCGAGCGAAGCGTCGCCTTCTGGCCCGGTAGTTCCGGCAGCGCCCACTTCTGCTCTGGAGCGATTGATGTGAACTTGACTTCGAGTTCGATCTCACCATCTTTCACCGAAAGCAAGCGGTACTCATGACGTTCGTTTGAGAAGATGCCCTCGTCATCGCTGTGCATTTCGACGACCCACTTGGCTCCTTCGCCGATGGCCTCTTCAGGCAGTATCGCGAACAGAACTTCCAGTTCACGGTTCAGAAACGCGAGTCCTTCGGCATCGTCGGCCGCAGTTCCATTGGCTTCCAGAAGTCCGGCGGAGGTAACGAGACCGCGATCGCTTACAACTGCAAGAATGCTCCTGCCTCGAAGTGGATTGGCATCGTCGGCATCAGGATCTGGTTCGCCTGTTATCTCATCGGCTGGATCGATGCGCGGCCGAGCCTGCAGTTGGTCGCATCGAACCTTGGCATCGCCTTCCGGCGTGACGCTCTCCGTCGTGCATCGCAGGCTGAATTCCATCGCCGGAACCGCCGCCTCAGGAGTCTCTTCGCCATCCAGCGTCTGCTTCGCGGTCTGGTCAATGGTCAACCCGAACGAGACTTGTACGTTGACCGCATACTTGTAGCGCAATTCGACGCGCGGCTCTGCTCCGGCCTCGACAAGTGTGAACACCGGTTTGGCGGGTTCAATCTCTTCTTCCACCGGCGGATTCTGCGCCAACACGGCCGGCAATTTCAGCAGTGCGAGGAAGAGCACGCCGTAGGACCACATCGGATTCGCTCGCATAGTTGTCAAATCCTCCTTCGGTACTGCCTACAAAGCCAAACCGGGATGGCGATCAGGCATAATGCGCCCGAATGTTCGGGATCAGGTACTCCTCGAACGCCGCCTGGAGGTCGTGCTGCGGCTTGAAGCCCCAGTCTTTGCGGGCGGCTGCGTCGGTCGTGTCCTCGGGCCAGGAATCGACGATGCCTTGACGTTCGATGTCGGGGCGAAAAGCGATGTCAGCCGAGTCAAAGTGGCGGCGCACGATGGTGGCGATCTCAACGGCGCTGGGGGCGAAGGCGGTGATGTTGTAGACTGTGCGCGTCAGTTGCTCAGCCTCTGCGGCGTGGAGTTTGAGCAAAGCCTCAATCGCGTCGGGCATGGTGATGAACGGTATCTTCGCATCTTCGCGCACAAAGCATGCGTAGGGCTCGCCGCGCGCCGCGGCGTGGATCATCTCGGGCGCATAGTCGCTCGTGCCGCCTGAGGGCAGGGTGAAGGCGGAGATCACGCCCGGGAAACGGATGCAGCGGAAGTCGACGCGACCTTCACCGCTGGGGCGGTCCTTGGCGAGTTGGCGGTAGTGCTTGGCGTAGTAGCGGCCGAGGTGCTCGCAAGCGAGTTTGTTGCAGCCGTACATCGTGGTGGGCTGCAGGCACTGGTCTTCGCTTACGGCGCCGGCGCGTGTCTTCTGGTCCAGGCTGCCCACGCCGTAGACGGCGATGCTGCTGGGGAACATGAAGCGGACGGGCTGGCCGTGCGATGAGGCCTGATCGACGGCGAGCTTGAGCAGGTGCAATGTGCCGACCACATTGACCTGGTGCGCCGCTTCGGGGTTGAACTCGCTGCGCGTGCTGAGCAGGGCGGCGAGGTGGAAGATCGAGCGAATCTCATAATTCGCGTGCACGCGGCTGAGCAGGGCGTCGTCGGTGATGTCGCCGACAATCGTCTCGCGGCACATCGACTTGAGCGACGCGTCGACGTCGCGTACATCCAGGGCGATGAGGTCGCGGTGGCCGGCGTCGTAGAGGGTGCGGATCAGGCCATGGCCGAATTCGCCGTTGGCGCCGGTGATGAGGGTTCCGCCGTGGCGAGAAGCGCCGCCGGAGGTGGGAGTTTGTGGATCAGGCTGGTTCATGGAAGGGTCCGAGGAGCGGGGCGGGACGAAGTCGGTTGTACCAGGCCGTAATCATATCGGGGTGAATGCGGCCGCGCCTATCATCGCGTGTGTCGCTGTTCGACTCTTCCTCACAGGCTTCCCCGTCGGATACAGCCGCGAACATCACCAACCGGGCGGACCACTTCCGTCGCCTGTTTGGGTTGACGTGGCGGTATCGCTGGGGGTGCGTACTGGCGTTGGTGTGGGATGTGGGCGTCGAGGCGCTGGCGCTGTGCGGGTTCATCTACAGCGGGCTGGCGCTGGACATCCTGCGGCACCAGGCCCAGCCCGATTCCGTGGCTGAGCCGCACTGGCCGCTGGGCATCGCCCCGCCGAGCGACTGGGTGCTGTGGAAGACGCTGGCGCTGGCCTCGGGCATGGTCATGGCCATCACGTTGCTGCGGACCTATGCCCGCTACCGCACGCGGCTGACAAGCGAGAAGCTCATCCAGCGCATCACCGTCGACCTGCGCACCGCACTGTACGACAAACTCCAGCGCCTCGGGTTCTCTTGGTTCGACACGCACGACTCGGGGGGATTGATCAACCGGGTGACGGGAGACGCCGGCTCGGTGCGGCTGTTCATCGAGGGAGTGGTGCTGCAGTTGATCATCTCGACGGCAGCACTGACGCTGTTCTTGTTCTACATGTTCCGCGAGCACGCCCTGCTGACGCTGGCGGTGCTCGTGGTCTTTCCGGTTCAGGCGTGGATCCTCGTGAAGTACAGTCGGTCGATCGAGACGCGATTGCGCCGCAATCGCGAGGCGCTTGACCGCCTGATCCAGACGCTGCAGGAGTGCATCATCGGCGTGAAGGTCGTCAAAGGATTCGGCCAGGAGAAGCAGGTGATCGATCGCTTCGCCGAGCGCAACAGCGACGCCTACGACGCGCGGATGTCAATCGTGAAGACGAACAGCGCGCTGCTGCCTTGGATCATGACGCTGGGTTTCCTGCAGATCGCCATTCTGCTTCTTTACGGCGGGCACCTCGTCAATATCGGCCCGGAGGCCGGAGGGATCGCTCTGGGGACGCTGTGGGTCTTCTTCAGCCTCGTGAGGCAACTGGCGGGGCAGGTGGATGCGATCGTGTCGAGCGCCTCGAGCATTCCGGAATCGCTCGTGGGCGCTTCGCGGGTGTTCGAGTTGCTTGATGCACCGATCGAGATCGCCGCGCCGGTCGATGCGTATGCCCCGAGCGAGATCCGCGGGCGGATCGAGTTCGAGCACGTGTCGTGCCGGTATCGTGCCGATTCACCACTGGTGCTTGAAGATGTGTCCTTCGTGGTTGAGCCGGGTGAGGCGGTGGCGATGGTCGGGCCGGCCGGAGGCGGCAAGAGCACGATTTTCAACCTCATCGGCCGTTTCTACGATGCCACGAGCGGGCGCGTGCTCGTCGACGGCGTCGATGTGCGGCAGTGGGATCCGGCAGCGCTACGACGGGCCGTCAGCGTCGTCTTTCAGGAGCCGTTCCTGTTTTCGAACACGATTGCGAATAACGTGCGCTTCGGCGTGCCCGATGCTACGGATGAAGCGGTGCAGCGGGCGGTGCAGGATGCGATTGCAGAGGAATTCGTCAGCACCTCCAAGGACGGCTACCAGACGATCATCGGAGAGCGCGGCCTGACGCTCTCGGGCGGCGAGCGGCAGCGGCTGAGCATCGCCCGCGCGATCCTGCCCGATGCGCCGATTCTGCTGCTCGATGATGCGATGGCGTCCGTCGACGCGCGAACTGAAGTGCGCATCGCGGCCAATCTGGATCGCGTGATGCACGGGCGGACGACGCTGGTGATTGCCCACCGCCTGAGCACGCTGCGACGGGCGGATCGGGTGCTTGTGGTCGAGCGCGGCCGCATTACCGCCCAAGGGACGCACGAGAACCTGATGCGGGACAGCGAACACTATCGCGAGGCGGCGACGTTGCAACTGGACCACGATCGTGAAGAGAACTCGGACACGATCGAATCGCAGGAGGTGGTGCGATGACGCAGGTCGGCGCGACCAACCTCACCGCGGCTCAGGTGTTGACCGCCGCTTCGCCGAGTGATGACGCCGGCGAGCGCATTCGGCCTTTTGACTGGGCGATGACGCGGCGCGTGGCGGGCCGCATGATGCGCTATGCGGTGCTGTTCTGGTGCATCATGGTGCTCGCGGTTGTGCTGGCCGTGCTCAATGGCACCATTCCACTCATCGTGGCGCAGACGATTGGCGGAGCGATTGAGCAGCATCCTGAGAGTTGGCGCGACCAACTCGGCGTCACGCCCACGCAGTGGCTCTACATCGGCGTGAGCGCGCTGGTGACCCTGGCGATGCTGTGGTACGTCGTGATGCGTATCCGGCAGGTGGCCGTGGCGACGCTGGCCGAACGCGTCGTGCGCGACCTGCGTTCGGAGATCTTTGCGCACCTGCAGGTGCTCGGCATGGACTTCTACGATCGCACCAAGGTGGGGCGTATTCTGGCGCGCGGCACGAGCGACATTGACGCATTGCGCCGAGCGCTGTCTGAAGTTGCACCTCGCTTGACCATCGCCGTGGTGCAGATGGTCTATGCGCTCGTCGTCATGCTCGCCTATGACTGGGTGCTGGGGGTGACGGTTCTCATCGGCGCCCCGTTTGTCTATCTGGTGAACTGGCGGTTTCGACAACTGCTTTCCAACTCGTACCGTCGCGTGCAGGAGACATACAGCCTGCTGACCGCCAACCTGGCGGAGTCGATTGCCGGCATCCGCGTGACGCAGGCGTTTACCCGCGAAGATCGCAACAGCGACATGTTCCGCGGTATCTGTCACCTGCATCGCGATCGGCATCTCGTGGTGGCCAAGGCGCAGGGGCTGTATCTTCCGCTCATGGATGTGACGAGCCAGTTGTTCATCGCCATTGCCTTGCTGGTTGGCGGACTTCGCATCGCCAAGGGCGCGATGACGGTGACGGACCTGTTGGCGTTCATGATGATGACGGGCGTGTTCTTCCAGCCGATTCTTGTTATCGGCGACATGTACAACGTGGTGCTTCAGGCGATGGCGGGCGCTGAGCGCGTGTTTCATCTCATCGATACGGCTCCGGCGCAACTCGAACCTGATCAGCGCGCGGTGGTCACCTTGCCTCGCGTTGACGAAGGCATGTGGATCGAGTTTGAGAATGTGACCTTCGGCTATCTGAAAGACCGGCCCGTTCTGAGTGACATCACGTTCGCCGCTCAACCGGGTCAGACGGTCGCACTGGTTGGGCACACGGGCAGCGGCAAGACTTCAATCATCAATCTCATCGCCAAGTTCTACCTGCACGGCAGCGGGCGCATCATGCTCGATGGAATCGACATTCGCCTTGTCAGTCCGGGCGATCTACATCAGCAGACGGGCATCGTGCAGCAGGAGAATTTCCTCTTCACCGGCAGCGTGCTCGACAATATCCGCTTCGCCCGTCCGGAAGCGAATGATGAACAGGTGCGCGAAGTGTGCCGGCGACTGGGCTGTCTGGATGTTATCGAGGAGCTGCCCGAGGGTTTCAACACGCAGGTGGGCGAGCGTGGCTCGGCGCTTTCGCTCGGCCAGCGGCAGTTGATCTGCTTTGCCCGCGCGCTCATGGCCAGACCCCGCCTTCTCATTCTGGATGAGGCGACCAGCGCCGTCGATACGGTGTCCGAGGCGCGTGTGCAACAGTCGCTCGAACGCCTGCTGGAAGGTCGCACCAGTTTCGTCGTGGCGCATCGCCTGAGCACGATTCGCCGAGCCGATCGAATTCTGGTGATCGACGCCGGGCGTATTGTCGAGCAGGGCACGCACGCCGAGCTACTCCGCGATGGGCGGGTTTATCCCCGGCTGCATGCGGAGTTTGTGAAGTTGAGCGAGGGGAAGGGCTGAAGGGCTATTGCGGCAGGTCTTCGAGGTCTTCGTCGCGGCCGGCAATGATGAGAATGTCATCGCTGTTGAGGCGACTGGTGGGCATGGGGGTGTCCATCACCATTTCGTCGTACTCCTCCTGACCCGTTGCCGTCGAAGTGAGCACGCGTTTCTTGATGGCGACGATGTTGACGCTGTAGGTCCGGCGGACATCGAGTTCGGCCAGCGTCTTGTTGACCCAGGCGCGCGGCGTTGGCATCTGCACCAGGCCGTAGCCTTCCGCCAGCTCGATGTGATCGACGAGATACGGCGCGAGCAATTTATGCGACCATCGGTCGGCGGTCTCGTCTTCGGGGTTGACGACAGAATCGGCGCCGATGCGGCTGAGGATGCGCACCTGCATGGGGTTGCCGGCCCGGCTGATGACGCGCTTGACGCCGATGTGCTTCAGGATGACCGTGGTCAGGGCATTGGCCTCGAAATCATGGCCGATCGCGACGACGGCGATGCCGACCTTGTCGACACCCTGGAGGCGCAGTGCCTGCTCGTCAGTGGCATCCATGGCGACGGCGAGGGTGACACGATCGCGAATCTCTTCGACGACCTCGCGATCGCGGTCGATGGCGATGACTTCCGCGCCGGCGCGGGCGAGGTTGACCGCGAGGCGCGAGCCGTATCGACCCAATCCGATGACCACAAATCGATCTGATGCCATGCCTTCGGCTCCGGGGAACGCGGCGCGAGTGATGAGTTTAGCCGAGCATGACCGGCTCGGATGGGTAGCGGTAGCGGGCCTGGTCCCTGCCGGCGAAAACCACGGCGCCGAGCAGGGCGAGCGGTCCGACGCGGCCAAGGAACATCGCCGCGATGATCACGACGCGACCAAAGGCCGTCAGTTCAGAGGTCAGACCCAGAGTCAGCCCAACTGTGGAAGTCGCGCTGACGGCTTCGAAGAGGTGAAACGAGAATCGGAAGGACTCGGTGATCGTCAGGCACAATGTCGTGCCGGCGACGATGACGAAACCGAGCATGACCAGCGCGCCGGCGCGGCGGACGAGTGTCTCAGGCAGCGATCGGCTGAATACCTCAGTTTCATCACGATTGCGCAACGTGGCGAGAATGGTGAGCAGCAGCACCGCCACGACGGTGGTCTTCACGCCGCCGGCCGTGCCGCCGGGCGAACCGCCGATCCACATGAGCATCATGAGCACGAATCGGCTGGCGGTGGTGAGTTCCTCCATGTTCATCGTGTTGAATCCAGCAGTGCGGGCGGTAACCGACATGAACGAGGCGTCGAGCAGTCGCCGGCCCAGTTCGCCGCCACTTAGCGGCGGGAGTTGCGGTGCGTCGACTGTGGGCGTCGTGGTCAATGACGCTTGCAGATAGGGGACTAGTTGGCCGGCGAAGATGCCTGCCGTGCCCAGCAGAAACACCACAGCGCTGGTGACGAGCACGACTTTGGTATGCAGGTTGAGGCGCACCAGGCGGTCGCGGTGCATTTTGCGCATCGTGGTGCGGCCGAGTCGCCATTTCACCTGCGCGACCAGGGCGTGCCACATGTTGTAGAGCACGGGAAAGCCCAAGCCGCCGCAAACGATGAGCGGAGAAACCACGGCGTGCGAAGTCCAGTGAAAGCGAAAACTCTCGAGGCTGTCGGAGTAGATCGAGAAGCCGGCATTGCAGAACGCGCTGATCGAAATGAAGATGCTGTGAAAGGCGAGATGATCGCCGATGCGGGCGTCGGAGGCGGCGTAGGGCATCCAGCCGAAGTAGAGCACGATGGCGCCGACGGCTTCGGTGAGCAGTGTGGCGACGACGACGAAACGCACGAGACGCTCGACATTGCCCGGCCCGCTTTCGACGGCTGAAACTGCTTCCTGCAGGCTCGAAGCATGGCGGACTGAGATGGATCCCGAGAGCATGGTCGCCAGCAGCGCGCCGAAGATGATGATGCCCAGGCCGCCGAGCTGGATGAGAATGAGGATGATGATCTGGCCGAACTCGGTGAACTCGGTGGCCGTGTCGCGGATGATGAGCCCGGTGACACATACGGCGCTGGTGGAGGTGAACAGCGCATCGAGCAACCCGATGGGGTTGCCGTCGGGCGTGGCGCGTGGCAGCATAAGCAGGAGTGTGCCCAGGCCGATGAGCACGGCAAAACTGCCGACAAAGAGCAGGCTGTATCGAATGACGTGCTGGGCGGTGGCGACGTAGTTCTGGAGGAGAATGTGGAGGATGAGCAGGCCGCCCAGTGCGTGTGAAGCACCCATGTGGATGAACATGAACACCGTGGCTGCGAGGAGGATGGCCAGTTCGACGCCGCGCTGTTTCAACCAGTCCAGGCGGTCCTTGCGCACGTAGTAGGCGGTGATGTGCGCCGCCCACAGACCTAGCAGGATGACGGATTTGAGCGCTGTGAACCACCCGGGTGAAATGAGCGGAGTGGTGAAGCCGACTTCCAGAACAAAGACGATGCTCAGCGCGATAGCGAGCGCACCGCGAGGCAGCAGCCACCCCAGTGTTTCTGTGCCCTTGGGCGTCGTGTTGACGTACTGCCGCCGCTGCATGAAGGTTTATAGGATATCGGACACTCCCCACCGCGTCGCGGAATCCTCCGAGGCGGGTCGATCAACACAACAGCCGTCGGTCGGCCGACGGCTGTGTGAATGACTGGTGAGTGGAAAAGGGGCAGGCTTACTGCTCGGGTTCCTCGGCGGGCGTTTCGGCCGGTGCAGGAGCGGGGGCTTCATTGACGACTTCGGCTCGCTTTTGCAATTCGCCGAAGTACACCTTCATCGCCTGCTCGTACTGGGCTGGGAGAAGGTTTTCTTCGACATCCTCACGAGCACGACTCTCGGCTGCGCGAACGGTTTCGGCGAACTTGGCTTGAGACTCGCCCTTGATGACCTGCTTGCCCTCGATGAACGTCGTTCCGATGATCTGGCTGTTGGGGTCAGTGTAGACCTTCTGCTTTTCATCGGTGAATGACATCTTGGTGGCGAGGCGCGAGCCACTGCCGCCGGCGCCTTGGCCGCGCTTGCCCATGCCTGGCCCCTTGCTGTTGCCCTGCATCTGCATCCACTGCATTTGGGCCATGGCCTGGCTGATGCCCTGCCCCTGCGAATTGCACTCTCCAAGCCCTTGTCCCATGCCTTGACACTGTCCTCCAAGGCCTTCGCAGGCGGCATTGAGGTCAGCAAGCTGTTGGGCCATCATCTCCATCTGGGAGAGTTGGTCGCCCATGGCTTGTGCGCCTTGCATGCCTTCCTGTCCGGCGGCCCCTTGCATGCCGGGCTCGCCTTGCGCGCCAGCCATCGACTGGCAAGCGCCAGCCATCGACTGCATCGCCTGGGCGGCCTGCTGTGCCGCTTGGGCGGCCTGAGCCAACTGCTGCTTTTGTTCTTCGGTCAGATTCTGCGCTTGAGCGAGGGCCTTCTTGAGGTCCTCCATGTTCTCCATGGCCTTTGGGTCGATCCCCGCCTGTTTGAGCTGCTCCTTCATGGCATCCTGGTTCTGCGCGAGTTTCTCGAGTTGTTTGGCGAGATCTGCCAGAGCCTTCTTCTGATCGTCGGGCAGGTTGCCCTGTTCCATCTGCTTCTGCAGCGCATCGAGTGCTTTCTTCGCCGAGGAGAAGTCGCCCTTGGCCAGAGCCTTGCTCAAATCGCCGGTCGGGCCGCTGTCGCTCGAGGGATCGAGCTTGTTCAGCTTGTTCTGAAGTGACTCGAGTGCTCGGGCCTGCTCGGTGTCGGTCTGCTTGCGCAGCTGGTCTTTGAGCGCGCTGAGCTTCTTGAACGCTTCGCGCTGGAACTGTTCTGGCTGTTTTGCGGCTTCCGGCTCAGCCAGCTCCGGCGTCGCCTCGGCCAGCATGTCCTTGAGTTCCTTGGGGTCCTTGCCCGACTTCTCGGCGGCTTCCTTGATGGCGGCTTCGTACTGTTCGCGAATCTCTTCAACGCGCTGCTTCTGCTCCATCGTCAACTGGTCTTCCTTGCCGGCAAACCAGTCGCCAGCCGGGACCGCGGCGCCGGTCAGCACCGTCGCGGCAAGCAGCACCGGGGTGATCCACCACTGCCGCGGCGCGGCGACAGCAAATCGCTTGCGCACGTTGCGTGATGTTTCCGGCTTCTTGGCGACGGCGATGGCATCATCGATGGCAGCCTGCGCGAAGGCGTCTTCGCGACCGCGGCAGAGCATGGCCGTGCTGAGCTTCTCTTTGAGTTCGAGGCGCTGATCGACTTCGACGGCGACGTGCAGCGGAGATGGCCGATTGGGCATCCACCAGGCGATTGCGGCGGCGAAGGCCAGGAGCGCCAACGCGGGGCCGACGAACATCCAATTCACCGAATTGTTCACCAAGGGCAGCGCCTTGCTGAGAATCACGAGGAGCAGGGCCAGCGCCGCCGCTGCGATCGCCACGATGTGAACTCGATCGACGAAGGCCTTGAGGCCGAGACGTCGTGCGGCGTGGTTGAGTACAGTCCGGATGTCTTCCATCGGTAGACTCCTGTTGGCTCGAATGCCACCTCTTCAGACGTGTTGTCAGGGGTATCCTGCCACTGATTATTATGATAACGGATGATTTGGTGTCATGGGTGCCGCAAATCCGGAATCTTTTCATCGGAGCCGACCCGGGGGGATTCATGGAACCATACGCAGGCTCCATTCTCGCGGTTCTGGTCTTGTTTGGGCCAAAGTGGCGGCGTTCAACGATCCAGGGACTCTGATTGCCCTGCTGCGCGGTTCTGGGGGCTGGGAAAGCCATCTCGGGGCGATCGCGTACTACACTGGCGCCGCTGGCGGTGGGATGACGATTGCACTTGGGTGAGCTGGAAAGGTGAAATCAACATGAAGATCGTTCGTCTGACAAACAGCGTGCTGCTGGGGTTATCGCTTGCTGTTGCATCCCGGTTGATGGCGCAACCACCGGATGCTCGAACCAGCCTGCGGTTTGAGGACATTACGGATCAGGTCGGTCTGGGCAGCGATGTGATCGGCACGACAGTGGCGCGAGGCTTGTTTGTCGATGCTGACGGCGATGGACAACCCGACGTGGTCATTCAGTCGCTTATCGCGCCGCCAGGCGTGCAGCATGACGCAGCTCCGGCCGGGGTGCACTGGCCGCGGTTGTTTCTGAAGATGGCTGATTCCTCGACAGCTCTCGGGTTTCGCTACGTTGAGGTCGGGCGGACAGGATTGCCAATGCTTTACGCTGGCGATTGCCTGGTCTTCGCGGACATGAACAACGATGGGCACGCTGACGCGATCGTCACACGGTACATCGATTCCAACAACGAGAGTTGGATTGATCACGGCCAGCGCACGGCCTGGCTGCCGGGCCATGGCGATGGGACCTTTGGCGCCGGCATCGCAATTGAAGCGGCGCCTCCCGCCACGACGGCCGCGATCGCCATCGGTGATGCCGATCGCGATGGGCGCCTCGACCTATATCTTGGCAACTGGTACACGCAATACGGCCCGTCGCTGGCCGCCTTTGACAACGATCTGCTACTGCAAACCGAGACCGGAAATTTCGAGCGTGTTCGATGGTCGACTGACGGTCATGTGTTTGCGGATGAAGATGCTGACGATCGCGGCGGGCGACCGACGTACGGCGCGATGATCGCCGACGTCCTGTCCTCACCCACCGGAACGCACCGGCCCCTGCCTGAGATCATTGAACTCAGTTATGGCCGTCGGTGGAATCGGCTCTACCAGTGGAACCCGATGATGCTGTCCTCGCAGCCGCCTGACCTGAAGCCGGGTCTGCAATACCCGGCGTGGGATGAGATTGCCCCTCGCCTCGGGTTTGACGGCGATTCGATTCGGCACGGCCGGTATCCGGAGTGGCTCAAGGAGCGGGCCAAAACGGATGCGCGATTTGATCGCGAGGACGAGAAGCCATTCCGCGCCAATGGAAACACGTTCGATTGCGCTGTGGGCGATGTGGACAATGACGGCGACTGGGACCTGTTCCTGGCCGAGATTGCGCACGGCTGGGCCGGCGAGTCATCCGATCGTTCACGATTCCTTATCAACAACGGTAAGAGTGGTGACGAGACGCACTTTGACCCAGATCCCGCTCGAAGCGTCGATCGCATTCCCGAAGGTGTGAACAACTGGAACCAGGGGGATCTCTTTGCAGAACTGGCGGACTTCGACCTCGATGGTCGGCTCGACCTGCTGCTTTCTTCTGGCGATTATCCCGATGATCAACGCCTGCGTCTGTTCGCACAGAGGGCTAACGGGTTGTTGAAGAATGTCACGGAACAGGTTCAACTGGACCATGACGGATCGCAGCAGATCTCGCTGAGCGATGTCGATGGCGACGGCTCACTCGATGTGCTTGTGGGTCAGACGTTCAATCGATTCACGGCTGAACAGCGCGAAGGGCGCGAGCCACGTTTGCGGCTGTTTCGCTCGGTCCCGCCCGTGGGATCGCATTCAATCGAGATACGACTGCGAGGCGACGAGAGCAGGGGTGTGAGTCGCGATGCGCTCGGCGCCATTGTCAAGGTGCGCGTCGGCGACATGACCATGCAGCGTCAACTCATCGGTATTGGCGGGCACAATGGCAAACAGCACGATCTGCTGATCCACTTCGGACTGGGATCTGCGGTGCTTGTCGACGAGATCGCCGTCGTCTGGCCGGATGCTGCTGGCAGTGAGCAGCGCTTCGCGGACGTGAGTGCGGGGCGTTACGAGTTGAAACAAGGCGAGGTGCCTGAGTTGATGCGGTGAGATGTCCCCGATTCACCCGCCGCGGACGCCTCCGTCGCGGCACGAAACCGTATAATGACATTGAACTCCGATTGGCTTCTCCTGAATACCGCTCTGCGAGGGAAGGTGCATCAATGTTGCTTCAGCAATCCGACAGGATCTCTCAGGTGATTGTGCGCTTTTCAATGGCGCTTCTGGTGGCGCTGGCTCTGGCGGCGCCACCGCAGCCGGCCGCCGCGCAGGACGAGGAATTCGATCTCAACGAGCGGCTCAACTCATTGGAGATCCCGCTTGAACCGCCGCTGATCAAGGCGAACGTGGTGGGGGAAATCATCAAGGCCATCGGTCTGGACGAATCGCAAGGTGAACTCGTTCGCGCCCTGCACCAGGGGTACGTGGATCAGTTCACACAGGCGGCGACGACGCACCGCGATCGACTCCAGTCGCTGATGGAAGAATTCAAGGATCTCGGCGGGATGAATCCTGCCGGCGCGGACGTCCAGCAGTTGGCGCAAGTGGGTCTGGACATGCAGACGGAGCAGCGCGAGTGGATGGACCGGCGCACGCAGGTCGGCAAGAGTTTCTTCGAGAACGTCAAGGCGACGCTGACTTCCGATCAACTCGCAAGGTGGCCGAAGTTTGAGCGCGACCGTCGCCGCCATACTCAACTCGGCGTCGGATCGTTCTTCGCTGGCGAGGGAGTGGACGTTATCAAGCTGGTCGATGATCTGAAGCTCGAAGGGCCGCAATTGGACGTCATCGTGCCGCTGCTCGAATCGTATTCCATCGAACTCGACGGCCTGCTCCAGCAACGCATTCGTGCGGCGGAAGACGTGCGCAACATCGACTATACCGATCCAGGCGCGCAAATGAACATGTTCGAGAAGTTCGAACGCGTTCTCGCGGTGCGTCGACAGATTCGCGACACGAATCGAAAGCACTCGCAGGTCATCGCCACTTCCATTCCCGGCCCCGCGAGCGAGCAACTCACACGAAAATTCCGCGAAGAGAGCTATCCGCGCATCTACCGGCCTACCGAGGCGGACGCGTTTTTTCAGCAGGTTTTCGGGCTCGATGATCTCAGCGACGATCAGCGGCGCGGCATCGAAGGCGTGGCGATGATGTATCGCGATCAGGTTGCAACCGCCAACCAGGGGCTTGCCCAATTGCTTGCCGACCACGAAGACTCGATCGAGGAGTCGCTCAAGGACAACAACCAGATGATGCTGGCGATGGCCGGCGCGATGTCATCGCTCGCCGACGAGAGTGTGAGCCAGGAGCAGATGCCCTTCGACAGCAAGGAGCTGCTGATGGATGAAGAGCAGGCGCAGCGGCAGGACGATCTGAACCGGCAGAAGCGAAGTTACGTGGTTGCCGCGATCGAGCAGGCATGGGCGGTGCTCAATTCCGCGCAACAGGATCGCGTGCCGATGCCGGATGTTCCGGAGGAAACGCCGGAGCAAAAGGCATTACGGCAGGTCCGCACCATGATGCGTCAGCAGATGGAGTACGCCGAAGACATCGCACGCGAGGCGGCGGAGCAGCAAGGCGATACGAAACCACTGCGCTGATCGCGATCGGTCTTTCCGAGGAGATCGATGCTTACAGTGCGCCGATGAGGTCGGCCGCTTCGGTGATGATCGCCTTGGCGCTGGTCTGATCTCGCGCCTCGGCGATCAGACGCAGGATGGGCTCCGTGTTGCTGGCGCGAACGTGCAACCATGACCCGCGATCGGGCCAGTCGAGACGCAGGCCATCCTGTCGATCCTGCCTGGCATCGGGGAACCTGTCCGCCAATGCGTTGATGGCGAGATCGGTCAGGCCGGGGCGAATCGGGGTCTTGGTCTTCTCGATCGCATACGCTGGCATGGCCTCAACGACGTGGCTGAGCGGTTCGCCGTGTCGAGCCAGCAGCGAGAGCACGAGCGCCATGCCGCTCAGGCTATCGCGCACGTAGCATATTCGCGGCCAGATAATGCCTCCGTTGCCTTCACCTCCGGCGATGCAGTGATGCGTCTTCATAGCTTCGACGACATTTGCTTCCCCGACGGGTGTGCGAATCACGCTGCCGCCGTGCCGCGCGACGACATCATCAATCATGCGGCTTGACGAGAGGTTAACCGCAACGGATTTGTTCGCGGCATTGTCTTGCGTTTCGCGCCACAGAATCTCCTCGGCCGCCAGCGCAAAGGTGTACTCCTCGCCGATGTAGCGACCCTGCTCATCCACGATGGCGAGTCGGTCGGCGTCGGGATCTTGAGCAAACCCGACGTTCGCGTGATGTTGAGCGACCTGCTCGGCCAAATCGGTGAGGTTTTCGCGCATCGGCTCGGGGGTGTGCGCAAATACGCCGGTTGGCTCGCCGTTGAGGTGAACGACTTCCGCACCGAGTTGTTCGAGCAACACGCGGCCAGCCACACATCCCGAGGCGTTGACGGAGTCGAGCGCAACCTTAAAGCGGCACCTGCGAATGGCGTCGACATTGATGTTCGAAAGCACCTTCTCGACGTGAACCCGGGGGCCGGAGTCATCCTGCAGCGCTTGCGATGTCGCGAGCGCGCGGGCGGCCTCGACCTCCGTTGCCCGAAATCGATCGATGATTCGCTGAGCCTGCTGTCTGGCCGGCGCCGCCCCCTCCGCGGTCAGGAACTTCACGCCATTCCACTGGATCGGGTTGTGGCTTGCGGTGATGACCACGCCGCCGACGGCGTTGAGGTGCTTGACCATGACGGCTGTGGTCGGTGTGGCGACTACGCCGAGAAGAACGGCGCGAAACCCCATAGCGGTCAGGGCAGCGCGGGCCGCTTCTTCGAGAGCCGCTCCGGATGGTCGTCCATCGCGACCTATGACCACTGTTCCGCCCACTCCCATGCTGGCACGCAGGTCCTGTCCGTAGGCCTGGGCGAGCGTGGCGGCGATGGCCGGCGTCATGGACGAGCCGACAATCCCGCGGGCGCCCGAGACCGAGAGCATGAGTGCTGAATCGTGCTGTGTGGACATGACGACCGGAGGATAGGCCACCGGAATCAGCCCGATCAAAGGGGGAATCACCCCGCAAGGCGATCGCGGCGAGCGACAAGCTCCTCGATGGGCGGTTGCGTGCCGTCCAGCACGAACAGTTCCCACGGCTCGTTCTGGGTCAGGTCGATCAGATTGCCGCGCATGCAGCCATGCTCGTCACAGATCCGCACGATGGGTCGATCAGGAGCAGAGATGTGCATGCCGACGACGAGGGCTGTCCGCTCGTTGGAAAGCAGCACGTAGCTGCCGATCGGGTAGAGTCCGACCGTTTCAACGAGCGCCCGGACCAGCGGGCGGTGAATGAAGCCGTCTACGCCGTACTGGACCATGGTCTGGATCGCTTCGTGGGCGAGCGGCTGCGGGCGGAAGGGGCGAGGTTCATTCATGGCTGCGGACATGTCGGCCACGGCGAGCAGGCGGGCGAGGTCGCCAATCTCGCGAGACTTCAGGCCCTCCGGATAGCCTTTGCCATTGTCACGTTCGTGATGTCGGTATGCGGCACAGGCGACAGCATCCGGGAGATCGGGAATGTCATCGAGCAGCGCTACGGAATAGGCGGTATGTCGCATGACGCGTGCTCGATCGACTTCGTCGAGATCCTCCGGTTCGGTGCGCACGCGCTGGGGCAGCAGCAACATGCCGACGTCGTGGATCAGGCCCGCGAGTCCGGCGAGGCGAATGTGTTCGACGGGCCAGGAGCGGCGGGCGGCGATCGCAATCGCCAGGGCTGAAGTACTGAGCGCATGATCCGGAAGATAATCGGCTGCGCGCGGACAGAGCAGGGCGATCTGCGCGTAGTGACTTGGACTGCGCCGAAGCATGCCAATGAGTTCGTCGACGATGCGATCAAACACGGTCAGTTCGACGGGCAGTCCAGCGAGGAGATGCGCGTACTGGATGCGCATGAGGTCCACGCGATCGTCACGCCAGGCCGTGATTTCGTCGATGCCTGGCCAGTCGGTATGGCTCGAAGCATCATCCAGACCAAGCGCATCGTCGGCCACTGGGATTGCCTGGTTCAGCGTCAACCACTGCTGCTGATGGCGTTCGAGGATCTCGTTGGCGAGCTTGCGACGGGTTGCGGCAACGTGCTCGGGCTCGGTCTTGACGACTTCGAAGGCACCGTCGGCCAGTGCGTCAAGGTGGTGCGGCTCGAGCACCATGCCCGCTTGCGCCGCGACGCGGCCGCCCAGACCAACCAGGTCGCTTCGCGCCCGATCGTTCGTACGAAGTTCACCGGGTCGGATCTCGCGCAGTACGGCCAGTGGCGCAAAGGCGCGAGCATCTTCGGCCAGGTAAAAGCGGGGGCCGATCGTTGCGAGGTGCTTGAGCAGCGCCTTGGTGATGGCTGTGCGCCGTGTGAGAAGTTTGATGCCATAGACCGAGTACAGGTCCAGCGGCAGCACATGACCTTCACGCAGATTCTGGATCGTGATTTCGCGCATTTGTAGCTGTTCCGTCCAGAGTGACCCACTCCAATCGGGGCATCGGCCGATAATGCCACAGGGTTGAGCACCAATTCAACTCCTGGCTGCAAAAGGGTGATTCATTTGCTCGGGCTACGATTGCGCCATGTTCGAGTTGAGTGTGCAACGCGTGTTCTCAGCGGCACATGCGCTGGTTCTGGCTGGGCAGCGAGAACCGCTGCACGGGCACGACTGGCGTCTGACGGTTGTCGTCAGGGGTGATCGTCTCGATGGCGAAGGCCTGTTGTGTGACTTCCATGCGCTCGAGTCGGCGGTGGACGGGATCATTGCACCGTTCCGCAACGCCAATCTCAACGAGGTGGAGCCTTTCATGCAGGCTAACCCATCCGCCGAGAAGTTGGTTCAGTACATCGGGGAGCGACTGAAAACCGCGTTGCCACCTGGCGCATCGCTCGCCCGGGTCAGCGTGACTGAAGCGCCGGGGTGCGAAGCGACATACATCCCGGAGTCTGATGCGCCGGTTTGAGCGACGCGATCTCGATATCAGTTCTGCCAGAGCATCCTCGCGGTTTGAAGGGCAGCACGAATGAAACATGTAGAGAAGCACCGGACGCAGCGAATCGGCTGGCTCCGTGCCGCAGTGCTTGGCGCGAATGACGGCATTGTATCGACGGCGAGCCTGATCATCGGTGTTGCGGCGGCGGAAGCGTCGCGGAGCAGCATCGTTGTTGCTGGAGTGGCCGGACTCGTCGCCGGCGCCATGTCGATGGCGGCGGGCGAATATGTCTCTGTCAGTTCGCAGGCGGATACGGAGAACGCCGACCTCAGTCGAGAACGAAGAGAGCTGGCGAGCGACGTCGACGGCGAGGCGCGGGAGCTGGCCGCGATCTACGTTGGTCGCGGACTCGAACCAACTCTGGCCAAACAGGTCGCCGAGCAGTTGATGGCGCATGATGCGCTCGGCGCTCACGCACGCGATGAGCTGGGCATCTCCGCCATTCATGCTGCGCGGCCGGTGCAGGCGGCATTTGCGTCCGCCGGGACGTTTGCGATCGGCGCGGCGATGCCGCTGGTGACGGCGGTCATCGTGCCGGAGCAGCACCTCATCCTGGTCGTAGCGGGAGCCTCGTTGTGTTTTCTGTCGGCGCTTGGCGCGCTGGGTGCTCGTGCCGGCGGGGCATCGATGTGGCGAGGCGCCGCCCGCGTCACGTTCTGGGGGGCGCTGGCGATGGCGCTGACCGCGGGAGTGGGTGCGATCTTCGGCGTGACGGCATAGCCCAGCCGAGGACGTTCGCTGCTCAGGAGAGGGCACGCGTCGGGGCGGATCCGAAGAAATCTGCGAGATACTCCGGGACGCGCTGGTCCAGCCAGAATCGTGGCGCCCATGGCCACCGGCCGTTGATGAACCCCATGTGCCCGCCGGTATTGGTCACTTCCAGGTTGATCTTGTCTGACATGTCACAAGACTTCGGGATCAGGTGGGCCGGCACGAGGGGGTCGTTGCGTGCGTTGAGCAGAAGTGTCGGTATGTTGACATGCCGGAGGAGCAGATCCGTACGCGTCTTCGCGTAGTACTCCTCCGCATCTTTGAACCCGTGCAGCGGCGCGCTGATGCAACGATCAAATACGGAGAAAGTTCTGATGCGACGCAGCGCGGTGGGGCTGATCGGCAGACCCATATCCATTGTTCGCATCTTGCGCAGCACATCGCGGCGCAGGCTGCGGAGCAGGTACCACTGGTAGATGCGCGAGAGACCACGTTCGATGCGCTTGACCACCTCGCCGAGGTGAAACGGCGCCGACACACCCACTGCCGCAACGACGGGCGGGGCTTCGCCGCGCCGTCCACTGTCGCCGAGCCATTTCAGACAGATGTTGGCGCCGACGGAATAGCCGACGGTGGCGATCGGAATATGCGGCTCGCGTTGGCGCAGTTGATGCACCAGGAAGTTGAGGTCGTCGGTCATGCCGCAGTGATAGCTGTGTGCGAGGCGGTTGGGTTCACCGCGACCGCGGTAGTTCAGCAGCACGCCGCGCCAGCCGCGCATCTCGCACTGCCGCAGCAGGCGGCGGACGTACGATGACCGTACGTCGCCTTGCAATCCTGGCAGGACGACCACGATGGGGCCCTTGTCGCCCACCCAGTCCAGCCTGACAAAGTCGCCGTCGGGCAGGTCCAAGTGTTCAGATCGAGTCCGCAGGCTGACTCTTCGAGCGAACATCGGCCAGATGGTCTGACCATGGCCGCCTGGCAGCCACCAACTGGCCCTGAAGTGGGAGAGGTTCATGCGATCGATTTCTATTCCGGCTGCCAGCCGTCGGCACTGGGGGCACGAGACCGGCGAGGACGCGGCAGGTTGTTCTGAATAACAAGACGGCTACATCCTAATTCGGCTGCACGCCATGTCAACCGCTTGGATGGAACTCTTCCGTCCGCATCCCCCTCATTGTGGGTACCAGAGTCATCTGCCCCGAATCTCCCTGGGCTCTACCGGATGTATTCCACGCGCTCCAGCCCCTCGCGCCGTTCGTCGAACTCGAACGACGGACGAGCAAAGTAACCTGCGGGCCGGAGGGCAATGCTCAGGGCGATGCCGGTCATGGCAAAGTTGGCCACCAGGCTGGAGCCGCCGTAACTGACGAATGGCAGCGTCATGCCGGTGATGGGCAGCAAGCCGATGTTCATGCCGATGTTCACCACCATCTGGGAGGCGATGATGGTGGCAAAGCCCACGCATACGAGTCGACCAAACGGGTTCATGCTTGTTGCGGCGGTCATCACGAGGCCGACGAGATAGACGAGGTAGATGCCGACCATGGCCGTCGCGCCGACGAAGCCCCAGCGATTGACCACCACGGCAAAGACCATGTCGTTGTGATCCTCGGGGAGCCGCTGCGTGCGGAGAATGAGCCGGCTGCGTTCAGGACCCAGGCCGAAGAATCCGCCCGAGCCGATGATCGTCATGGCTTTGAATGCCTGGTAGTTGATCGTGTCGGCGTGACGGCGATCGCCCTTGATTTGATTGACCAGTCCCTGAATGCGATCGACCTGGTGCTTTTCGAGCACGGGATAGCTCGGCGGATCTCGCTGTGCTGCGAGAAGCGACACGGTTGCGATCAGCGCGATGGTGATCGCTCCGAGTCCCGCAATCGTGAAGAGATGCTTGAGCTTGGCTCCGGCAGCGAGGAGCATCGCAAACAGCACCGGGCCAAAGAGCATCGCGGTACCCAGATCCGGCTCGACAAGAATCAACCCCATCGGCATGAGCATGATGGCGAACGGCACCAGCAGACCGCTGAGCGTGCGATAATTCTTGCGATAGCGCAAGTAATGGGCCAGCGCGAGTACGAGGACGATCTTGGCCAGTTCGCTGGGCTGGAAATCCGTGAGAACGAGGTTGATCCATCTGCGCGCCCCATTGCGCGGCCGGACGATTTCGTGCGGAATGAACGGAATGAGCACGAAGACGAGCAGCCCAATCGCCCCAACCATGGAGGGATACGCGATGTAGCGCCACGTTCGAGGGGAAGGCATCGCGCAGGCGGCACACGCGACCAATCCGACGGCGAGAAAGACCAGTTGTTTGATCCAGTTCTCACCGGCCCCGACGGGTTCGGTGAGGTTGATGGCCGACACACCAATGACGCTGAGTGCCACGGCTGCGGCTACGGAGAACCACGCCGGATTCCACCACAGTACGCCGGGCACGGCCGAGGAAGGGGCCGCCTGATTCAACGTGTTGGGAGTGAGGCGATGGTGCTGAGCCCATGTCGAGCCGGCCGTGATCGATCGTGTGGACGATGGGCCGCTCATGGGAGGTACCCCTCCGCCCTGAGCGCATAAATGATCTGGTTGGCGATGGGTCCGGCGCATCGGCTACCCGAACCGCCCCATTCGACGAGCACTGCGATGGCGTATTCCGGCTGGCCGCGGCCATCGCCCGATCCCGGCCCGACGAGCCCGACGAACCACGAGTGCGACCCGATCGCCCTGCCTCGCTCGATGAACACGGGTCGACCTGCCGCGTCAATGAGCGGATCGCCGTTGGCGTCGTAACGGATGATGCGCGTCGGCCAGACCTGCTGGGCCGTGCCGGTCTTGCCCCAGACGTCTACGCCTTTGGCATTGAAAATAGGTTCGTACTGGTGTTCGCCCGACCCGATGTCGATGTGACGCGCCCCGCCGTACTGTTGGTTGTTTACAACTTCGTGCAGACCCTTGAGTGCGAGGTAGACCGCCTGGTCATCGAGTTCGAGATCTTCGCGAATGGCCTTGGTGCCGCGCGGATCGTTGCGGATGAGGGTGGGTGAGATGTAGTACCCGCCGCGCGCCAGGGTGGCGTATGCGGCTGCGGCGTGCAGGGGAGTCCATGCGGCACGGCCCTGGCCCATGGCCAGCATGAGTGGCTCGCTGCGTCCGGGCGGGTTCTTTGGATCGCTCAACTCCGATTCTTCCACGGACTGGTTGTAGAGTGAAACGCCGAGGTCAATCGGTCGTCCGAGCCCCCAATCGTGGTAGACCTGCACGCACTTCTTCAGGCCCAGCGTGTTTCCGATGGTGTAGAAGTACATGTTGCAGCTGCGGGCGATCGCCTCAACCGGACCGAGCGGGCCGTGCACGGCGTAGGAGGGCGGACGGTAGATCCAGCAGCGGAGCATCTCTTTCTGATCGGGATAGAAGTGGCCCTGGCAATCGACAACCTGTTGCAATCCCCACCTGCCGTGAGACATCGCCCAGGACATGAACAGTGGTTTGACGATCGAACCAGGCGCGTAGGGAATGTCCGCTGCTCGGCTGAACACGCCAGGGGGTGTGAAATCACGGTCGAACTGGATGAGCTCGGCGCCACTCAGGCTGGCGCGATACTTCTGCAGCGATGCGGGCAGCGCATTGGGTGAGGAGACGATCGCCAGCACTTCGCTTGTCTTGACATCGATGACGACGGCGCCGGCGGCCAGGGGCGTTCCCAGTGGCAGTTCATTCTCCTGGCCGTGCCACGGCTGGACGCGAGTGAGGCCGAAGTGCGGATCGAGAATGCCCTGCACGCGTGTCTGCAGGCGAGCGTCGATCGTGAGCTGGGCGACGCCGCCGGGCTTGGGTTCGATGCGCTCATCGGGCTTGTCATCAACGTGTCGGGTGATGATGCCGCGTGTGCCGCGCAGAGTGGTCTCGAGCGTCTGTTCCATACCGCGCGAGCCCACCTCATCACCGGGCAGGTAGCCAGTGAGATCGCTGACTTCTCGGTCCGGTCCGTAGAGCGGGTGAGCGGCGAGTTCTTCTTCATTCACCTGATCGCGCAACGAGCCGAGCAGCTGCGACATCGACTCTTCGATCTCGATGGTGAGCGGTTCATCACTGCGCATCGGCGAGGGCAGATGAGAGCGATCGAGCGTCACGGTTGTATGGGACCACGGATAGTCCCGAGTGCCTGAGGTGCGGACGGAAACGGCCGGCTGGTTCTTGTCGATCTGCGGGCCGCTGGCGGAAAGCTCTTTGAATCCGGCTTCCTGACCGGACGGGATGCGGGTCAGAATGACATGCGGCTGGCGCTGCTCGCGTATGGGTTTGGCGACTTCTTCGATGGTGATCGTCGTCTGAAACTGTCTCTCATACTGCTTGCGCCACTCGTTGTAGAGATGGTTCGCCATGTTCTCGACGCGTGCGGAGATGGCATCGCGCCTCTGCTCGATTTCTTCGAGGGGTACGTTTCCGAGTCGTGCGATGTCTCGCCACACGGCTTCGACCTGCCGGTCGTAGCGCGGCCGGTACTCCTCGATGAGCTCATCGCGCCGGGCCCGGCTCAATTCGTTCCATTCATCCCGATGAGTGCGCCGGGCTTCGCTGCCGGCCGCGGCGATGGCCCACTCGCCGCTGATCAGGCGGTAGTCGACGAGGATGTCAAAGCAGGGGCGGTCGAGCGCCAGCACCTCGCCCTTGCGATCAACGATGCGACCGCGGTAGGTGGGGAGCAGTTCGCGGTCGACTAAAGCCGATTCGACTTCGGTCAGGTGCTGCGCTCCTTGCACGACGGTCAGGCGATACAACTGCCCGATCAGCGCGAACATGCCGACGACGACCATGACCAGCAGCAGCAGCAGCCGGCGGTGAAACATGCTCGGGATGATCGCGTCGCGTTTCATTCGTGTTCAGGCGGCACAGGCGTCCGGGCCGTCCTTCTCAGTCAGTCGCCTCCAGCGCCTGCCGCACTTCCTGTTCGTCCGGCTTGCCCTCGAGGATGACGGCATCTTCGTGCATGACCACCGGCACGCGATAGCGAAACTGCTCGATCAGGCCGGGGTCGCTATCGATGTCGACCTCAACGAGCCGCAGGTCGTCGCGTCCGTCGTCGTCGATGATGGTTGAGATCATCGACTTGAGACGGTCGCACAGGCCGCAATTGCTTCGCGTGTAAAGAACTAGATCGGCCATGTGGAGTCCGGGTCTTTGGATTCGCGTGGGGTTGTTTCGACCGGCCCCGCCGATCGTCCGATTCAATGTTATTCTCCCCACGGCGCGGACTGACATGGTGCTACAATCGACCGCTGAAATCACAAATCCGGGCTCCGGCATGGCCAGTTGCGGCGATGTTCGGTGCCCACCCATGCGCGGAACACACGACCGCCAACGACTGCTCATCCATGACTCACTGGCTCCATCAGATCAGCAATGATCGTTGCTTCGATTCGATACTTTCGCGAATCGACCAGCGGCAGGACACGTATCTCCGCGCGGGCGGGGGTTCCGGCTCGATTGCGAGCGTGCTTTGCGGATCACTCCAGCCGAGATGCCCAGGCCGGCCCGTCCTCTTGATCACCGCCCACATCGACGATGCGGACGAGGCGGTCGAAGAACTTGGCGGGATGGGCTTTGCGGCTCGGCTGTTTCCCGCATTGGAAGTGCTGCCCGGAGAGACGGGGGTCAATCCTGAGTTGCTCGGTCAGCGGCTGGAACTGGTGCGGATGCTGATTGACAACGCGCCGCCGCCGGTGATCGTGGCACCGATTCATGCGCTCATGCAGGCGGTGCCCGAGGCGGGGCGGCTGGGGAGTTTGTGTCAGAACCTGCACGTGGGGCAGACGCAGCCGACTGGAGCCTTGCTCGCGTGGCTTGAAGAAGCCGGGTATCTGCGCGTGCCGTCGCTCGAGGGGCCGGGGCAGTTCTCAGTACGCGGCGGTCTGGTGGACATCTACCCGGCCGGGCGCGGCGACGAGACCCCGCCCGTGCGACTCGACTTCTTCGGCGATGAAATCGAATCGATCAGCGAAGTCGATCCCGACACCCTCGCCACCGACCGGCGCATCAACGAAGTGCAGATCGTCGGTGCGACTGTCAGCGCCCTGCTTGGCGATGAAGGCGGCACGCTGCTCACCAAACATCTGTCCGAAGATGCGATTGTCATTCTCCACGAACTGATGGAGGTTACTGAACAGGGGCGCGGTTACTACGAACGCGCCGTGTCAGGCGGCGCGGTATTCGGTCCGCCAGCGGTGCTGGCGGACTTGCGTCGGTTCACGTATCTGCAGATCGACCAGCACCCGATCGGCGCGACGGATCCGGATGCGACGGTCGACCTGCCGGTTGAATCGCTGCCGCCTTTTGCCGAGGAGGCGAAGGAGGCGGTGCGCGAACTCGTCGAGATGGCGGCAGGTGATTCTCGCGTCATCGTTCTCTGCAGCAGCGACAGCGAGCGGCAGCGACTGCGCGAACTGATCGCCGATGCGGCGCCCGATGGCGTGGGCGAGATCGAGTCGATCGTTTCGTATCTCCATCGCGGGTTTGTCTGGCTGGATGAGAATGGCCATCGCATCGCACTCGTGCCGTACCACGAACTGCTGCACCGGTACCACATTCGTCGGAGCACGAAGCGACTGCGCGCCGGCCGGGCGATGGATGCGTTCCTGGAGATCGCACCGGGCGATTACGTCGTGCATCGCGATCACGGCATTGCCAAGTTCATCGAGCTGGCGACGTTGAAGATCGATCGCGTGGATGGGCGGCGCAATGAGGATGCGACGCCGCGCGAGTATTTGACGCTCGAGTTCGCCGGCGGCACGCGATTGCACGTGCCGCTGACGCGAATTGACCTGGTGCAGAAGTACATCGGCGGGTTTGACGGCAAGCCCCCGCTCTCGCACATGGGCGGCAAGAAATGGGGCAGGCAGAAGGAGCAGGTCAGCGAAGCCGTGCGCGATCTTGCAGCCGAGATGCTGCGCATCCAGGCGGCCCGCCAGCACGTGCCGGGCATCCGCTACCCTGGCGACACGACGTGGCAGAAGCAGTTCGAGGCGGAGTTCCCTTACGAGGAGACGCCCGACCAGCTTGCATCGATCGTCGAGATCAAGAAGGACATGCACGGCGACCGGCCGATGGACCGGCTGCTCTGCGGGGACGTTGGTTTCGGCAAGACGGAACTGGCGATTCGCGCTGCCTTCAAGGCGGCGGAATATGGCAAGCAGGTGGCGATCCTCGTGCCGACCACCGTGCTCGCCGAGCAGCACTACCACACCTTTCGCGGGCGCTTTGCCGACTACCCGTTTCGCGTCGAGGTGATTTCGCGCTTCCAGACCGGCAAGCAGTCGCGCGCCATCATCAAGGGCCTGCGCGAAGGAACCGTCGATGTCATCATCGGCACGCATCGGCTGTTGAGCAAGGATGTCAAGTTCGCCGACCTCGGCCTGGTGGTGATCGATGAGGAGCAGCGCTTCGGCGTGGAGCACAAGCAGCGGTTGCTGCAGTTCCGCCTGACGGCTGATGTGCTCACGCTGAGCGCCACGCCGATTCCGCGCACGCTCCACATGTCGATGCTTGGGTTGCGCGACATCTCGTCACTGACGACGGCGCCGACGGATCGGCGCGCGGTGGTGACGGAAGTCATCCCCTGGAACGACCGGCGGCTGGCGCAGGCCATCAAACGCGAACTGGCGCGCGAGGGGCAGGTGTTCTTCGTGCACAATCGCGTGCACAACATCAAGAGCATCGCCGATCAGGTGCAGCGCATGGCGCCCGATGCTCGAATCATCATCGGGCACGGTCAGATGCCCGATCGCGAACTCGAGAAGGTGATGATCAAGTTCATCCGCCACGAAGCGGACATTCTGGTGTGCACCACGATCATCGAATCCGGTATCGATATCTCCACCGCCAACACGATGTTCATCAATGAGGCGACGAACTTTGGCCTCGCCGACCTGCACCAACTGCGCGGCCGGGTTGGGCGATCAAAGCACCGCGCGTATTGCTACCTGTTGCTGCCACGCGACAAGACGGTGACATCGGTTGCGGCGCGGCGGTTGCGGGCGATCGAAGAGTTTTCCATGCTTGGCGCGGGGTTCAAGATCGCGATGCGCGATCTTGAGATTCGCGGGGCGGGTAACCTGCTTGGAGCCGAGCAATCGGGGCACATTGCGGCGGTGGGGTATGAAATGTACTGCCACTTGCTGGAAACGGCGGTGAAGGCACTCAAGCGCGAGCCGGATTTGCGGCCGGTCGAGACGGAAGTCGAACTCGATATCGAGGCGTCAATTCCCAAGTCATACATCCCGGCCGACCTGAGGCGGATGGAGGCGTATCGGCGCATCAGCCAGGCGCGGAGCCTCGAGGAACTTTCCAAGGTGCAGAACAATCTTGTGGATGCCTACGGCACGCTACCCGCGACGACGGTGATGCTCTTCAGACTGACGGAGGTGCGTGTGCTGGCGGCCATGGCGGGGGTGCGGGCGCTGGTGCGCCATGAAAGCGATCTGATCTTCCGCACGGCACAGGCGGCGCGTTTGGCCGAGGCGATGCAGGGCGTGCCGGGCACGGTGCGACTGGTCGATGCCGTGGGTGACACGCCGGCGGAAGTGTATTACCGACCGAATCGCGCGGCGAGCGAGCCGGGGACTCTGCTGAGCGTTTTGAAAAAGAGGTTGGAATCGTTCGTTGAAGACGCGATCGTTGCCGTTGTTTAGCCGTGACGCATGCGTCGCCGCTACGCAACGGCGCGCTTGCTGCAATTTCACACTTTGTATCCAAGCCGCTGCATCACGTCGCCAGCCTGCTCGCGGATGAGTTCGAAATCGCCCTTCGTCATGACCTGTTTCCAGTCCGGCGTTTCGAACGCCATGCGCAGGTTGTCAATCGCCGACGAGTTCTGGATGCCGAGCCAGCGGCGAATGCGGTTCTCGAACATCGAGTGCGGCTTGGGAAACTTCTGGATTGGGTACCTGTTGCTGGTGAGATGCAACTGCTCGCCCAGTGTGCTGATGGCCCTGGCGTAATCTTCGCGCATCGCTTCGAACTTGACGACATGTACACCGGGCCGATCGAGCCAGCCGGAGACGTGCTTTGCCCAGTTCGCCGCAGGGCCTTCGCCGCCATCCATCTGAGTGCGGAGGAATGTGGCAATGTCGCGAGGTGAATCGGGGAACTTCATCGGCCGCAGGGCCATGAACGACGTCATTACCGGCCGCACATCGCGCACGACATAGGCGACGTCAGCGGCGGTGATGATCTCACGGGCCAAGTCGCGCTGCGCTTCGCCGACCTGATCGATGTCCACAGTGCAGTGGGTTTTGATGATGACGCGCTTCGGGCAGGTCGCGAGAATCTGTTGTGCTTTCTGTTCTGTCAGCGGGTACGGATGCTTCGGATCGAGGCGGTCGAGATTCATGTAGAGGCTGTGCACCGCCTGTCCAAAGCCCTGGCGGCGATAGGTCTCGATGAAGAAATGGCGCAGGCCGTCGATGGTAAGGTGTGTGCCTGAACGCGGGAAGGAGCAGACGATAATCGGCTTGGCCCTGCAGTCGATCATCCGTGGCGGCCTCGTTGCTGCTTTCGATTGTTGAGGCGGCGCTCCTGGGCGGCGATGCGCAACGAGCGCGGGGCGAATCTGGCGATCGACGTCAACAGGGCGATGCGCCGCGGAAAGCGGATGATCCGGTCGCCGCGCGCGACGCGACTGGCGATCAGCGCCGCCGCTCGCCTTGCTCCGGGGGTGACGAGCGCTGAATCCGATCCATCCACCATCGGTGTGGCGACGTAGCCGGGCATGACGACCGAGCAATGCACTCCGCGCGGCGACAGATCCATATCCAGCGCGTCGAGATAGAAGATCAGCCACGCCTTGCTCGCGCCGTAGGCGGCGGCGCTGGGCAATGGGGTCGAACCGGCCAGTGAGGAGACGCCGATGATGCGTCCGCGGCCCTGTGCGAGCATGACCGCGACCGCCGGAACAATTGTGTTGGTTGCGCCGAGGATGTTGACCTCGGCAATCTGCTGGCAGTGCTGAGCGTCCCAACCCTGGTCCCTGGTGTGTTGGCCGACACCGGCGTTGACGTAGACGAGATCGAGTCCGCCGTGCTGCCCGGCAAAGGCGCGAATGATCCGGTCCATCTCCGCCGCGTCGGTCACGTCGCCCTGCAGGGAGGAGATTGTCGGATGTTGCGCTGCCAGATCAGCCAGTAGCTCGCCTCGGCGGGCGACGGCTCCGACGACATGTCCCGCTGCGGCATAGTGCTCGGCCAGCGCGCGGCCTATGCCGCTGGAGGCGCCGGTGATCAGGATGCGAAGCGGTTGCGGCAAGGGAAAGCGTGTCGCTCTATGGCCCGGGAAGACAAGGTGGAGCAATCCTAGCCGCTTCATCCCGTGCGCGGGTCAGAGGTGACAAGGCTCTCACAACGGACCATAATCACTCATGGGCATGGACGCACGGATTGATCTTCTGGCGCAGGAAGCGGCACGACTTGTGCATGCCGGCAAAGTCGAGTCGGTGGATGAGGGTATTCGCCGCGCCGTCGAAGAGACGGGTTGGATCGATGTGCCGCGACCCAGTCGAGGGCTGGTGCGGCGGCATGTGCAGGGTCTGACCATGCAGGCGATTGGCGTCAAGGAATACCAGAAGCGCATCGTCGATGTGTGGGAAGTGGCTGAGCGCATCATGGCGGTGCTTGACGACTGCAATCCTCACCTGCTCGGGCGCGCGGCGCGCGGGCTGATTGACGCCGGGGTCACCCTTTACATCCGCGTGTTCACAAGCCAGCGTATCGGTGCGCTCGCCGAGCGGCTGGTGGAGATGGGATTTGAAGAACCGAAGTTTTCTACCGCTGACTCGCGGCACTATGGACGGTTCGATCGCCTGGTGTTTGAAGAGGAAGGCCTGCACGTGGTCATCACGCGCTGCGCACCGCACCAGCGCGAATTGGCGCGGACCGATTTGTTCACCGGTCGGCCGATCGAGTCACTCGACCTGGCGGCATTGCGGCGACAGATCGAATCGAGCGAGCGAGGGGAGTAGTCGCGGCTTACGCCCTGATCGGCACCACGGCCTGCATCGCCTGCGGATCGCCGCAGTTTTCGGAACCGCGACCGCTATTCCTTCGGCACCTGCACGAGAAAACTCGGCTGGATTTCCTCTCGGCGCTGGCCGGTCATCGTTACAATGTTCTGCTTGAGTGAGCGGCCGTTGAAGGAGTTGTAGGGGAAGCGATGCTGGAGGGCGCGCACATCGGCGCTGTAGAACCCGGTGGCGGCGTCCACAGCCGCTGAGGGAAACGCGCCGACACAGACCATGCTCCGGTTTGGCCCGTGGTAATAGAACGCCATCTCGCCCTGAGCCCGCAATTGCATCACCGCTTCCTCGGCCAATCGCCGGGCCTGTTCTGCCGTCGTGTCCTGTTCGGCTTCATAGACCCCGATCTGCAGGCTGTAGACGGTATCCTGTCCCGGGAAGAACTTGAGCGCCTGGCTCAGGTGGTATTCGCGCAGGCGTCCTGCTGTGTTGGATTGCCCATAGCGCGACAGATAGGCACGGGAGAATGGCTGCGCGCCCTTGTATTCGAAGTTCTTGATCCGGGTGAGGTCCTGCTGCGCCTGTTTCGAGTTGACGCTGAGATAGGAGCCATAGCGGACGACTGAGCCTCGCTCGTCGGACTCGATCCACGCCCCAGTGAAGGGCGTCTCCACCCTTAGCAGAGCCAGCCACTGCGTTGCCTGCTCGCGGTGGTTCTGAGTCGTAAAGGTTGTCAGGACGATGGCCCAACCCTCCCGCTCGGGGGCGCCGGAGTGGAACGGCGTTGGTTCGTCGGGTGCGGGCTGGGCGTTGGAACTCGACCCTCCGGTCGGCGTCCAGTGTGCTTCCGTTGGTTGGGAGTCGTTGCCCGGGGCGCCATTCATCGATTCACCGCTTGAGGGGGACGGGCCCGCGGGTGTTGGGCTGACAGACTTGGTTTCGTCGCAGGAGGTGAGGCAAATGGCGACGATCAGAGCCAGCGGCAGGGCAAGCGGCACTACAGTGCCAATAAAACGGGCCGTGGTGCCCGCCATCGCCGTTGCAGAAGAAATGTGAAGTTCGTTTCGCACGTCCCACCTCCAGTTATCGCAGCGCAAGATCATATTTGACAATGGCTTAAGTCAAATCGTCGCGGCTGTTGCAACTTCAAGTCTTTTCTCGGGCCTCGTCGATATCTAACTGCGGAGCGGAGAGGAAACCAGCCGGCTGACCGCGAAGCGAACCCGTAGTCCGATTCACGCAGGCCGCGCAACTCTCGAGGAGTTCATCGCTCATGAGCGGCATCGCTCCACTCGGGCCCGGGTTTATCCCGAAGGCCGACTCTTACCAGTATAGATCCAATGGCACAGCCGACACGGCGAACTGGGGTTCGAACCGTTTTGACCGCGACTCCGATTCGGTTGAGCTTTCACCCACCGCACAACGCCTGGCGCTGCTGGACAGGGCGCTGAACGATCCACCGATGCGACAGGAACTGATTGACCAGGTTCGCCAGCAGATTGAATCGGGCCGCTATGACACCAACGGCAAGATCGACCGCGTCGTCGATGAAATCTGGAATGACCACTTTGCGGACGACACCTCCGCCTAGTGCTCAGGGCAAGGAAGATTGAAAGCCATCTGGGGCCGCACGCCGGAAACGACGTGCGGCCCTGTTGTTTGCAAGACGCGATCAAGTCGCGCCGGTTTCGATCCGGCTGCGGACCAGTTGCGTGAAGCGATCGCCACGCTGCTCAAAGTTGGTGAACTGGTCCCAGCTGGCGCAGCCCGGGCTGAGCAGTAGAATGTCGCCGGCGGCCATGCGCGTGGCGGCGTTGCTCACTGCGACGTCGAGCGTGCGACAATGCAGGCAGGAACCCGGCTCGGCCAGGGCGTGAATGCGCTCACCCACCGCGCCGATTGTGTACAGTCGCGACACGCGTGAACCCAGGGCAGCGAGCGGGGCAAGGTCGGCCTTCTTGTCATAGCCACCGACGATGAGGTGAATGCGGCCGGGATCGTCAAACGAATCGACGGCGAGTATCGCCGCCGCGGGCGTGGTGCATTTTGAGTCGTTGTAATAGAGGCGTCCGTCTTCGGTCTGGGCCACGACTTGCAGGCGGTGCGGCAGGCCGCGAAAGTTCGCGATGGCGCGTAGTGCGTCGGCCGCGTCGAACCCTGCCGCGGCGCAGGCGGTCGCGGCTACGAGCGCGTTGAGGCGATTGTGCCTTCCCGGAATGAGCAGCGTGATGGTTGCGAGGCGCGGATCGGCATCGTCAATTTCGATGCGATCGACGCCGGGACCGGTCGCCCAGTCACGTAGGCCGGGGCCGAGTATCGCGGTGTCGCCGGACTGCTGATGCGCGAGGAGCTGCTGCTTGGACTGACGGTAGTGCGCCACCGAGCCGTGCCAGTCGGTGTGGTTGTCAGAGAGATTGGTGACGACGGCGATGTGAGGAGCGAAACGCGAAACGGGCGCAAACTGCATGGCGTCCCCGCCCCTGCCTTTCCCTGCTGAGCCAGAGGTGGGATGTTGATTCAACCAGTGCAGCATCGCGCTGGAGAGTTCGAGCGCCACCCAGTCGCTCGGCTCGATGGGAACACCCAGCAGTGATCCGCCGATGTTGCCGCCGAGGTGGCACCCGTTCGGAGTCGATGAAAGCGCATGGTGGATCATCGCTGTCGTGGTGGATTTGCCGGCTGTTCCCGTGACGGCAATGACGCGATCACAATTGGGAAGCGTGCTCAGAAGCAGTTCGATCTCGGTGGTGATCGGCACGCCGGCCTGGCGTGCCGCGTTGAGAAACCGATTCTCCCACGGTCGCGGTACTGCTGGGTTCGCTACCACGAGATCGGTCTCGACGAAGTCATGTTCCTCGTGCCCGCCGAGCCGCAGTTCGACGCGGCCCGAATCGATGAGCGCACGAATCGATTCGAGCGAGTCGGCGAGTTCATCGGGGGGGGCAAGATCGGTGAGCAGCACGTTGCAGCCTCGCGTCTCGACGAGCCAGCGGGTGACACCGGCGCCGCCACCGAAGTGACCCAGCCCCATCACGGTGACGCGTTGGTCGGTCATGGCTGTCCGTAGCGGTGGCGGTACTTGCGGTCGAGGGCTTTCTGCTTGTTGTCGAGATCGACCTTGCTTCCGTCGATCCAAGCAGCGAGCACCTCTGAAGTAATCTCCAGTGGATCGCCCGTGGTGATCATGAGCGTTGCGACTTTGCCGACTTCGAGCGAGCCGAGCGTCTTACCGACGCCCAGGATCTCCGCGGCGCTGAGTGTGATCGAGCGCAGGGCTTCATCGGCGGGCAGGCCGTACGCAGCCGCCTTGGCGGCGTGGTAGGGGAGATTGCGTTCGTGGGCTGGCTCCTCGCCGCTGGCGATGCAGAAGCGTACGCCCGCATCGCGCAATCTCCGGGGCAGCGTGAACGGCTCGTCATACGCAGCGTCGCGACGCGAGGGCATGCGATGCGTCCCGATCATGATGACCGGAATGTCGTGGGCCTTGAGCAACTCGGTGCATTGGTCGGCCTCGTGGCCACCCACGATGATCGCTTGGAGATTCAGACGAATTGCCCACGCCACGGCGGACTCGATCTGGGCTGCGTCGTTGGCATGGATGTAGACGGGGGCAAAACCGCTCAGCGCAGGACCCATCGAATCGAGCCGCAGATCAACGGGCAGCTCGGGATCAGCCTTGCGCGCCTGGAGATAGGCGGCGGCGTCGCGAAAGAGGTTATCAATGCGATCGAGCCGCTCGCGTGCCTGCTTGAGTTGCTCTTCTTCATTCTCCTGCACCCACCACGCCGTGCGCGGCCGAACATTGGGCCAGCGGATGACCAGCCCGGCGCGATCGTTGATCGTCAGTTCTTCCGTCGTCCAGCCGTCGAGGCGCATAATCGAGCAGTAGCCCGAGACGACGCCGCCTTGGGGAACGACCATCATGGTGAGGATGCCGTTGGCTCGCGCGACGGGAATGAGTGCGGTGTCGGGATTGACGGCAACGGCAGCGCGAACTTCGGGCGTCATCTGGCCGACTTCGCTCGTGTCGTTCGTGGCTCGGACGGCGCCGATCTCACTGAGGCCGATGGTCGTGTCCGCCGCAATGAGGCCGGGATAGACGTGCTGTCCCTTGGCGTCCACGATTTCAAAGTTGACGTTGTTGCCGGCGAATTCACCCGCGCCGACTTGCGTGATGAGGCCCCTGTCAAAGACGACGTAGCCTCGGTCCATCTTCTCGCTCGAGACAGGGTGAACCGTCGCGTTCACGATGGCGATGGGTCGGCTCTGCGGCTCGCCGGGAATCTGGATTGATTGAGCCGAGGTGATGGTGGCGGTGAGGGTCAGCACCAGAGACGCGATGGTCGAACGCATGATGGTGTATCCGATGAAGTTCATCGCTCACCTCCTTCACTGATGGAGCCGCAACACCCACATTCACCAGGTCGTGAAGCGAGCGGGTCATAGCCCCGCAGTTCGCGTTGCCGCATCATCTCGGCGAGGACGCGATTGCGCGGCGGTATGTCACCCGGTTTGGCCTCGTCATCGGGCGACTTCTCTTCATCCTCTTCAGCGTCCTCTTTCTTGCCTTTCTCCGGGTCCTTGAGATTCTGGAGGAGCACTTTCTGAATGAGGCGTTGCCGCTCGCTCAAGGCGACTTCGCGGAGCCTCGCGTCAGTCTCGAGTGTGAACATTGGGCGGCCATCGATCCATGTTTGCTCGCATCGCGAGAGGGTGCTTAGTGGCGAGCCGGACCAGATGACAAAGTCCGCATCCTTGCCGACTTCGATTGAACCGACTCGGTCGTCGATGGCGAGTTGGATCGCGGGGTTGATGGTGACAAACTTGATCGCCTCAGTCGGATCGAGCCCGCCATAGCGGACGGCTTTGGCGGCTTCGGTATTCATGCGCCGGGCGAGTTCATCAGAGTCTGAATTGAAACTCACGACGACGCCCGCTCGATCCATGATGGCGCCGTCGTAGGGGATCGCGTCGTACACCTCGAACTTGTAGGCCCACCAGTCGCTGAAACAGGATGCTCCGGCGCCGTGGTCGGCGATCTCACTGGCCACCTTGTAACCTTCGAGCACATGCTGGAAGGTGCCAATGCGAAATCCGAACTCGTCGGCGACGCGAATGAGCATCAGAATCTCATCCTGCCGGTAGGAGTGGCAATGGACGAGGCGCTCGCCGTGGAGGATTTCGGCCAGTGCTTCGAGTTCGAGATCGCGCCGAGGCGGATAAGTCCGCGCCTTGGTGGCCGCTCCGGATTCGTAGCGATCCCATTGCCTGCTGTAGTCCTGGGCCGCAAGGAAAGCGCTGCGGATGAGCGATTCGACGCCCATGCGCGACTGCGGGTATCGCGTCGTGTAGTTATCTCCCCAGTTGGCCTGCTTGACGTTTTCGCCGAGCGCGAACTTGATGCCGGGCTTGGCGCCTTCGAAACGGAATCGTTCAGCGCCGAGTCCCCAGCGGATCTTGACAACCGAGTTCTGCCCGCCAATTGGATTGGCCGAGCCATGCAACTGGTTGACGACGGTGGTGCCACCGGCGAGCTGCCAGTACCAGTCGATGTCGTCGGGATTGATCGCATCCTGGATGCGCACTTCGGCAGTGATCGCCTCCGTGCCTTCGTTGATGCTGCCGCGATCGATGCCCGTGTGTGAGTGGCAATCGATCAGGCCTGCGGTCATGTGTTTGCCCGTGCCATCGATGACGACCGCGTCGGGGGGTGCCGCAAGGTTTTGGCCGATCTGCGCGATCTTGCTGTCGCGCATAAGCACGTCAGTGTTTTCGAGGATGCCGGCCTCGGCGCTGGTCCAGAGCGTCACGTTGTGCACGAGAATGGCGGCCGGTCGAGGTTGCGGCTCGAGCAGTCCATAGGCGCCAAGCGGTGTCGGGTAGGTCTCAGGCGCCTTTACGTACTCTTCCTCCTTCTTGGTCTTGTCCTCTGTGTCCTTGGTTTCACCAGCTCCTGCGACCTTGGCGTCATCGCCTTCCGCCGCGGGTTGCTCAGCCTCCTCGGCGTCCTTGGATGGCCGGCGCGTGGCTGTCCACTTGATCTCGTCACCTGCCGCGGTGCGGATCACGCCGCGCATGTTGCCGCTTTCGATGATTCCCGAGTACTGCTCCCACGCGCTGCGATCGAAGAGATGGCCGGGCAAGACGAAACTGAGCCGTTCGACGCGCCAGGACACGGCCTTGGCCTTGGTCTTGTCTTCTCCAATTTGCGATTCGATCTCGGGGAAATCGGCCTTGCCGGTGATGAGCAGATTGAACTTCGGTTCGTTTTCGCCGTTCATTGTGACAGCCCAGGTGCCGAGCGGGTCGACGGCCGGCTCGGGTTTCATCTCGATGCGGTCGCCATTGACCCACAATGCCGTGACGGTGCGCTCCTTGCTGAACAGCTCACCTGTACCTTCGATGACCGTAAGGTGCGCCACCATGCCTTGCTCGATGCGGCCGATGAGTTTGTCGAGTGTGATCAACTTTGCGGGCGTGGTTGTAAGGGCGGCGAGTGCCTCATCTTCAGTCAGACCTTCTTTGATGGCCTGGCGCAGGTTGTCGAGGAACTTGTCGCGGCTCTTGAGCGTGTCGGTGGTCAGCGCGACGGTGGCGCCCCCCTGGATGAGGCGCCGCGGGTTCGTGGGCGCCTGTTCCCATTGCATCATGGTGCGCAAGTCGACTGAGTCGGCGTCTTCGATCGCTTCGATCTTGGGCGCTTTGGGGAAGTTGATCGGCAGGACAATGGGAAGGTTGGTTTCGAGCACATCGCCGAGGCGCAGGTACTCGCTGCCGCTTCCGAGCACCATGAGGTTCAGTTTGAACTCGTCCCGCAGGCGTTGAGCACGGAAGACGTCGAGTTCGCTTTCAGTTTTGAACATCACCGGCTGGGCCGGCTGTCGGAGCACCCAGCGCAGCGCGGTAAGGGAGTCGGCGGGCGCGGGGGGTTCGATGTGCATCGGATTCATGCGGTACATATCCACGCAGTGGTTGTACCAGTCGGCGTCGATGAGTGTCTGGCGAACGAGCGCCACGGCGCCAATCAGTGAGCCGGGATACTCGTCACTGTTCCACCCGCCGGTTTCGAACTGAATAACCTGCGGACCGATGTTCTGATGGACGATGGGCTCACTGCCAGCGTTGGTCAGCGCGATCGTCGCCGCAGATCCCCGGAAGATGCCGCGATCCGGCACGATCTGGGCGGCGGTGAAACCGATCTTATGCAGTGCATCAATCGCGCCTTGGTCAAGCGGAGCCGCGTTGAGCGCGCTGAACTGCGACCGCACGTGGCTGTTCCAGTGGAGGCCGGGTGAGTCGGGCAAACTCGCTGGCGCTTTGACGGGCACGGAGAGATCGATGAATCCGGCATGGACGGTCTTGCCGCTGAGATCCCACACGCGCGCCTCGGGTGGGACCTTGTCCTCGGCGCCGACGTACTCAATTACACCATCGCGGATCACGATTATGCCCTTTTCGAGCACTTTGCCCGGAGCAATGATGATGCGCGCGTTGATGAGCGCATGGATGCGAGGCACGTGGGACGGGGGGCCATTGGCTGGCGCCTGCTGCGCCGGCGCGGGTGCCGCCAGGGCGAGTAGTGTGCAGAGCAGAAACCCGATTCGCGCGCGTCGTAGCATGATCAATCCTCGCTGGAGTTCAAGCCACCAGTGTAGTGCGATTGCCGCATGCCGGTCGATGCCGGACCGCCAATCAGGCACTCAAACCGGCAGACCCATGGATCGGAGCCGGTCGAGGTGGGATCGGCCGATGCGGACTTTGAGCCGCACTCCGCTCGTCTCATACTCCCGCTCGATCACTTCGCCGCGCGACTCGGCGTACGAGATCGCCTTGGCGGCCGAGTAGGGGGCGGAGAATTCAATCTCGACGAGTTCGCCCATCAGTCGCTCTTGCACGATCTCCCGCAGTTGCTCCAGTCCGCGGCCGGTCTTGGCGCTAATGGCTATGGCCGAGGGGTCGCGCTGGTGCCAGACCGCGAGTTCGGCTTCGTCTTCCAGACGATCCACCTTGTTGAGCACGAGAATGTGGCGCGGTAGGTCGGGATCGATCGTTGGTGGGGGCGCTTCGGGCCCGCCGTCCACCCACGTGGCGCCTTCGGCGTTCATCGTCTCTTCACGCGGACGCAACGGATCGTCGCGCAACAGGTCTGCGAGCGTCTCACACACGATGTCCAATTGCACCGACGCCATCGGGTCAGACACGTCGATCACGATGAGCAGCAGGTCGGCGTGGATCGCTTCTTCAAGTGTGGCGCGAAACGAAGCGATGAGATGGTGGGGCAGGTCGCGTACAAACCCAACCGTGTCGGAGAGCAGCGCTTCGTCGCCACTTCCCAACGGCCAGCGCCGCGTGCGCGTGGTAAGCGTCGCAAACAGGCGATCATCGGCGTACGCCCCGCCGCCACCGGCTGGGCCGGTCAGAGCGTTGAAGATGGTCGACTTGCCGGCGTTTGTATAGCCGACCAGGCAAACGGTACGATGCTCGCTGCGCCGATGCGCCACTTCGCGCACCCGTCGCGCGAGCACTTCACTCAGTCTCGCTTTGAGCACGCTTTTGCGGCGCTGGACGAGTCGGCGGTCGGTTTCGATCTGCGTCTCGCCCGGGCCGCGCGTGCCGATGCCCAGCGGCGCGCCGCCCGTAATCTGGCCAAGGTGTGACCACATGGCGCGCAGCCGCGGGTAGGTGTACTCGAGTTGAGCCAGCTCGACCTGCAGGCGGGCCGCGGCCGTGGTGGCGCGGTTGGCGAAAATGTCGAGGATCAGTTCACTGCGATCAATGATCTTGACTTCGATGATCTTCTCAATATTGCGGATCTGCGAAGGGGTCAGGTCATTGTCGAAGATCACCAGCGTCCCTTCGAGAGCCTCGACGATGCGCTTGAGTTCTTCGAGTTTGCCCTTGCCGATGTAAGTGCCGACATCGGGCGTGCGGCGATTCTGTATCGCCTCACCGACCACCGTCGCCCCGGCCGTCTCGGCGAGGTCGCGCAGCTCACCGAGCGGATCGCGCACGTCGTGTCGCGATGCTGGCAGATGGCAGGCGACGAGTATCGCTCGCTCAGCAAGTGTTCGGGCTTGTTGTTGTTCCTGGGAAAACGATGTCATACAGGTTGGGCCGTTCAAATGTCGCGCCGGGCGCAATGGGGCCGGCGGCGTGGATGCTGGGTGGATTGTAAAGCGGGTGGAGGTCGCATTCGCGGTCGGCACAGATAGCCCGGCCAAAGGAGCGCCGCCTGAAGCGGGCTGCAAACATGGCACATCGGAATGCGGCGATCAAAGGATCACGGCGGGCGATGATATCAGCGGAGCGACCGGCAGGCCACCCTCATTTCTGCACCAGCCAGCGACTCATGCGCTGCACCGACTCTCGAATCAGCTTCGAGCGGGCCGGCTCCAGATGAAAGTCGTGCGTCGAGCCGTCGAACTCCATCAACTCGCAGGCGACATTGTGGCTGCGGCAGAGCCGGATGTACTCGTGCGAGTGCTCGATGGGGACGGCCTGGTCTTCGCGGGCGTGCGCGATGAAGACAGGGCAGCGGAGTGACTTGATCTGCTCGGCGGGATCGAGGTGGCCGAGATAGTCGAAGTAGGTCGGCCCGATGCGCAGCCCCTTGAATGGGGCAAAGCCGATCTGCTCAATCGACTTCTGCACCTGATCCGGCGGAGCGACTTCCTTTGTAATGCCCGGCAGATCGCACACCGGCGCCCAGAGCAGCAACCCCCTTGCGTTGAACCTTGCCGCGGTCATCAGGCCGCCCAGCCCACCCATGCTCGATCCCACCACGCCCAGCCGAGCCATGTCGAAGCGGCCATCGCGGCCGAGCCACCTCCCGACGGCTGTGCAGTCGCGCTCGATGCTGCCCAGGTGGTACAGTCGCTGGTCGCCCGTCGATTCGCCGCAGCCGGCATGGTCGAAGCGCACGCAGGCCATCCCCAGCGCGTTGAGGGTGCGGCCGAACTCGACGAAGTGGTAGCTGCGCCCGATGCGATCACCGCTGAAGCCGTGCACGATGATGACCACGGGCCACGGTGGGGCGCTGCGCGGCAGGTCAATCGACGTTGCTAGATGAGCCTCTCCCGAGTCGATCCAGCAGAATTGCATCGTCTCCGACGGATTCGCGTCGGTGCGGGCTGGGTCGCGCTGGGTCATAACTTAGTGTACTTCGGCCGCTGGGCGGTCGGGTGTGAGCGAATGGCCCCAAACGGTCAGCCGCTGATATCGATCGAACGGCCCACCGCAGAGGCGTTGAAATCAGCCACCGATCGTTCGCTCAGGAAGTAGGCCCGATTGAGGACCGGATTGCCTCCGCCCGGACCGTTGAGGTCGATGCGGCCATCCACCACGCCTGCCACGAGTCGCTCGCGGATGCGCTGCTGCGATGAGGCCGGTGGCGAGGATTTCTCTGCCGCCGGCTCGAACTGCAGTGACGAGAGTTCGACGCGATCGACATCGCGCACGCTGACGGGCGCATCGCAGGCGTCGCACTTCGCGGCTTTGTCAGCCGATGCGTCGCGAGCCCGCTGGATCGGCGAGGTCGCGCTCGTCGAGGGCACCATTCGATACCCGCCCTGGTATGGTTCGATTTGCATCCAGCCTCATCCTTGCCTGCCGGAGAACTGAGCAAGCATGGTCACTCATCGGCGTGCGGTCAAGTGCGCCTTTGGAGTTATATCCAGTCGCGCAAAAACGGCCTGCCTACACGACTTCGTAGATCTTCTTCAGTTGCGCCAGCAAAGCGGGGACCGCGTCGAGGCGGAGCATGTTCGACGCATCCGAAAGCCCCTTGCTCGGCTCAGGATGACATTCCATGAACACGCACGGCACGCCGGCGGCGACGGCGGCGCGCGCGAGCAGCGGTGCTCGCTCCGGGCGACCTCCAGTTGTTTCCGTGGCGCCGGGCAATTGGGTCGAGTGCGTCGCGTCGAAGCAGACCGGCGGGCCGATCTCCATGAGATCGCCCAGGCCGATGAAGTCGTTCACCAACCGGTGATAGCCGAAGAAGGTGCCGCGCTCGGTCAGCACCATCTCTTTGCAGCCCGACTCTTCGAGTTTGCGCACGACGTGCGTCATCTCGGAAGGCGAAAGGAACTGTCCCTTCTTGACGTTGACGGCCTTGCCCGTCACGCCGGCCGCGGCGAGCAGATCCGTCTGCCGGCAGAGGAACGCGGGGATCTGGAGCAGATCAACGTGCTCTGCCGCGATGGCTGCGTGGCCCGGTTCGTGGATGTCGGTGGTGACTGGCACGCCGAGTTTCTCGCGGATGATCGCGAGATCGGACAGACCGCGCTCGGTGCCCGGGCCGCGCTTCGATGTGATGCTCGAACGGTTCGCCTTGTCGAAGCTGGCCTTGAAGATGTAGCCCAGGCCCAACCGCTCGCACGCGGTCCCGACCGTCTCCCCGATATGCAGGCACAGGTCGACCGACTCCAGCACGCAGGGGCCCGCGATGATGCACAGCGGCTGGCCCGGCCCGATAACGACATCTCCAACCCGGCACGTCGAACTCATGGCAAACGATAGGCTCCGCACTTTGATTGCTTCGGAGCGGAACCCGTAACGCACGGGAACCGTACAGGGAGGTGCGGGAGTCGCCGCACAGTCGAAACCGCCGCATACGGGCAATCGGACATTGCTCAAAGAACCGCAGCGGCCGCGCCGATAGTGGCTCGGAGGGATCATCGACTCGCGACTCAAGACGCACCGCAGGGAGCACAGGCGACATGGCACGAATGCCGCACGAACCCGAGGCCTTCTGCGAAGCGGTCATGGCGCTGCTCACGCGCCTGACGCCCGAGCGCAAGGTCGAACTGGTCGGCACGTTTGAGATGCTCATTGATGGCCGGCACCTGGCGCTGGAAAACCTCTACCGCATGGTGCTCAACGACCCGGATCGCGGCGTCGAAATCGTCGAACAGTTCCTCGATCACCTCATGGAAGGTGAAGAGGCGGCCAACGTGCCCCTGCCCTTTGACCTTGCCAAGTCGCGCATCATGCCGCGCATCCAGCCGGAGTCGATTTTCGGCCACCTCGACGCTCAGCTCGTTGTGCACCAGCAGTTCGTGAATGACACGGTCGTGCTCTACGTCATCGACATGCCGCATCTGACGGTGAGCATTACCGTTGAGCAGATGCTCAAGTGGGGGGTGGACATCGAGGAGATCGATCGCGTCGCCCGGCGAAACCTCAGCGCGTATTCCGATGAACTCAAACTCCGCGTGATTGAGGCCGGCAACGGCGGACGCGCCGCCATCTTCCAGGAAAACGACGGCTACGACGCCAGTCGGCTCCTGCTCGGTTCATTGCATGGCCGATTGGCGCCGGTGCTGGGCAGCAATTTCCTCGTGGCCGCCCCGGCTCGCGATGCGTTTCTCGCCGTGACGGCTGATCCGGCCGACTTTGCCGAGAAGGTCCACTCGCGCGTCGAGATCGACTACAAGCGGTTGCCCTATCCGATCACGGATCGCTTCTTTGTGGTCACGATGGACGGCATTGCGGGCACGACGGCGGCGTAGCGAAACGCTCATGGCGATGGCCGTGCACCTATCATCTCCGCCGATGATCCTGCTCATCGACAACTACGACAGTTTCACCTTCAACCTCGTCCAGCGCATTGGCGAACTGGATCCCATGGTCGATCTGCGCGTCGTGCGTAACGACGAGATTACGGTGAACGACATCGAGCGTCTCGCGCCGACGCGCATCGTGCTCTCGCCCGGGCCGTGTACGCCCAGCGAGGCGGGGATCTGCAATGAGGTCGTTCGCGCCCTTCGCGGCCGCGTACCGATCCTTGGCGTGTGCCTCGGCCACCAGTGCATCGGCGCCCAGCACGGCATGATCGTGCGCCGGGCCGAGCAGATCATGCACGGCAAGACGTCGCTCATTCACCACGACGGGCGCGGCATCTTCGAGGGGGTGCCCAATCCCTTCACGGCTACGCGCTACCACAGCCTGATCGTCCAGCGCGACACCGTGCCCCTGCACGAGTTCGAGATTTCGGCGTGGACGGAGGACGGGGTGGTGATGGGTCTGCGCTGGAAGGGACGCGAAGGCGACGCCGCGCTCGACGGCGTGCAGTTTCACCCGGAGAGTTTCCTGACGGTGGATGGGCCGCTGCTGCTGGCGAACTTTCTGGGCCTGCCGCGGCCGGCGGTTGTGGCGTGACTCATCAGCACTGAAGGAACAGTGAGGAACTTGACTAAATCCTTATCGGTCGCCCACCGCAGCAGGATTGGCTTTTTTCCTCGCCTCAACCTCCGCCGTGATGCGTCGTACCATGCGCCCTTCGCCCTCACGGTATTCACGTTGCAGACTGAAGGTCTCGGTCCCACGATAGTGGACTTGCTCACGCCACCGCTCCTCTGGCGGCTGGCCGTACTGCTTTTCCACGCTTATGAATTCAGCTTTGATGCGTGCCTTAAGTTTGTCTTCTGTGAGCGAGATGATCTGGACTTGTGCACTCGCAGGCGCTGCGCGGTCGAGGTACTCGCACGAATGCCCCGTGAATCTCGTATAGGCTATGGCGCCATCCTCTCCGGTCACGTTGATGACATCGCCGACCTTCAGGTCTCCTGGTATCTGGATCGTGTACGACGTGGCGTAGCCATGGGCGGACGTGGTCTCGCTGAGTTTATTGCCCGGAATCCCACGATCGCAAATGTACATCACGATTGAATCGCCTGGATCGATCGAAGGGTCTTGGCTGGCGTCCTGATCGGGTGACTCGTAGACGAGTTGCGCATTGCGCCAGAAGTCACGATGCTCGTATGAGACGTAGCCAGAGCATCCGCTTAGCATTGATAGTACGATAAGGCCGGGCAGGAAGCGAAGCATGGTTGATCCTCAGTGCGGGTGGGTCGGCGGGATCCATCGGCACGCCAATCGGTGGATGTCGGCGCATTCTATGTCGTTTCGCGGCGGGAGGCGTTCTGGAGTCTCCTAGCGACAATCCGGGGCTCGCTTCCGTGCCGCTGGTAGCTCCTAAACTGACGTGAATCATGTCCGCCAGCGACCCGACCGACACCCCGGCGATGCGCCAATACATGGCGTTCAAGAAGCAGCACCCCGAGTGCGTGCTCTTCTTTCGCATGGGCGACTTTTACGAAATGTTCTTCGATGACGCCCTGCTCGTACACAAGGTGCTGGGCATCACGCTGACCGAACGCACCAAGGGTGTACCCATGGCGGGTGTGCCCTATCACGCCGTCGAGAACTACCTGCGGCGCATGATTGAGCAGGGCTATCGCGTTGCCGTGGCGGACCAGGTGCAGGATCCGCGCGAGGCCAAGGGCGTGGTCGATCGAGCCGTGACGCGCGTGCTCACGGCGGGCACGCTCGTCGATGAGACGCTGCTGGACGACGCGCGTTCGAATCACATCGCCGCAGTGTTGTTTACCGAATCGGGTGATGATTCACCCGCGGTGCTGGCCCTGGCGGAACTCTCGACGGGTTCGCTCGAGATACTCGACATCGCGCCGGGCACTCTGGCCGATGAGATCAGTCGACTTGGCGTAGATGAGTTGCTCTATGCTGAGACGGCGACGGGCGAGCCGCCGCCGCGCGTGGCTGGCGTGCGCGAACTCGGTGCGTGCGCGCTGACGGGACGGCCGTCGTGGCACTTTCGCCACAGGGACGGCCAAGAAACGCTCTGCAAGCACTTTGGCGTGGCGACGCTGGCTGGCTTCGGTCTGGGCGATGAAGATCCGGGATTGGCCCCCGCAGGCGCATTGCTGCGCTATCTCAATGAAACACAGGGAGGCGAGGAACAGTCATCCCGCCTCGCACATATCCGCCCTCCCGTGCGTCGGGCGCTGGGTGAGTTCCTGACGATCGACGCCACGAGTCTGCGCAGTCTCGAAGTCGAGCGCACCATGCGCAGCGGCGAGACGGACGGCTCACTCATGGGTGTCTTCGTCCGCCATGTCCGCACACCGATGGGCAAGCGCCTGCTGCGCGACTGGCTGTGCTTTCCATTGCGCGATATTGAAGGGATCACCGCCCGGCAGCGAACCGTTGAAGCGTTGGTTGAAGATCACGAAACCGCCCGGCAACTCGGTGAACGTCTCAGCGGCATGAACGATGTTGCGCGCATCGCCGGCCGAATGAACATGGGCCGGGCCACGCCGCGAGACCTTGTCGCGCTGGGGCGATCAGTTGTGATGCTGGATGAGCTGCACGCGCTGCTGGCGGCCAACAGCGCGCTGCATCCCTTTGCCGAGGCGCTGGATACCTTGCGGGAAGAACTGCAGCCGTTCGGTGAGTCGATTGTGCAGCGCTGCGTCGATGCTCCGCCAAACCACATGCGCGAGGGTGGGCTGTTTCGCGATGGTGTCGATGCCCAGATCGACGAATGCCGCACACTGCAAACCGACGCCAACGACTGGCTCGCCCGCTACCAGAAAAAGCTCATCGAATCGACAGGCATCAACTCACTCAAGGTGGGGTACAACCGCGTCTTCGGCTACTACATCGAAGTCACGGTCGTGCATTCAAGTCGTGTCCCGGATACGTTCACCCGCAAGCAGACACTGAAGAACGCCGAGCGCTACATCACGCCGGATTTGAAGGAATTCGAGTCCAAGGTGCTCACCGCACGTGATCGGGCGATCGATCGTGAACAGCGGCTGTTTGGGCAGATGTGTCACGAAGCGGCGGGTAAGGCGGCGCCCCTTTCGTCGTTTGCGCGTTGCATCGCCCAACTCGACGTGCTGCGCAGCTTTGCCGAGCAGGCCGTGCGCGGTCGCTACTCCCGTCCATTCATTGTCGATGAATCATGCGTCGATGTCGTCGCGGGTCGGCATCCGGTCCTCGATGAGATTCTCAAGGATGGGTTCGTGCCCAATGACTGCCGCCTTGGCGTGGCGGACGCGAGTGGGGAGGGTGAAGATGCGCAGCCCGCGACGCTGGCGCTCATCACCGGCCCCAACATGGCCGGCAAGTCGACGTACATCCGCCAGATCGCGATCATCACGCTGCTGGCGCACACGGGCTCCTTCGTCCCGGCCGAGTCGGCGACGATTGGTCTGACCGATCGCATCTTCACGCGCATCGGCGCCAGCGACGAACTGCACGCCGGCCGCTCGACGTTCATGGTCGAGATGACCGAGACGGCCAACATCCTGCACCACGCCACGCCGCGCAGTCTCGTCATTCTCGACGAGATCGGTCGCGGCACCTCCACGCTCGACGGCCTGAGCCTCGCTTGGGCGATCGCCGAACAACTCGCGCGGGCCAAAGCCCGCACGCTCTTTGCGACGCACTACCACGAGCTGACCGCGATCGCCGACCAGGATCCAGCAGTGTGCAACCTGCACGTGGCCGTGCGCGAATGGGCCGAAGAGATTATCTTCCTTTATCGGATTGTGGCAGGCCGCACGGATCGCAGTTACGGCATTCACGTGGCCAAGATCGCCGGGTTGCCCACCAGTGTCGTGCAGCGCGCTCTGGGTCTGCTCGACACACTCGAAGTGCACACCGAGCGCAGCAACGGAAACCTCCGTGCTCCAGCCGCTCCGAGCCGTGGCGACAGCCAGCTGCACCTGTTTACCGAATTCGTTGCCAGTCCGGTGCTCGAGGAACTGCGCAAACTCGATCTCGACGGCCTGACGCCGCTGCAGGCGTTTGATGCCCTTCGCCGGCTGCGCGAGATTGCGGAGGAGTCGAAGTAGGAATCATCCTCGACCGAGTTCGCGGTTGAGCAACTCGGCGAGCCAGTCGAGTTCGTCATGGTCTCGTCCGGCGAACAGACCGTACTTTTTTGACTTGCGCCGGGTGCCGGCCTGCGTCTGCCAGACGTGAATCTGCAACTCTTCGACCGAGCGATTATTGACCGTGAGACCGCTGTGTCCGGCGACGATGCGCTTGATCTCATCGCGAGTCCACCGGTATTGCTTGAGGCCAAAGAGGCTTTGCAGGTTGATCAGCACGGTCTGACCGTTGAGCACATCAATGAAGGCGCGGCGGCGGCCCATGTTGATGCTGTAGATCAGTGTGCCAATCCCCACCAGCCAGAAGACGCTGATGAAGCAGGCAAACGGCGAAATCAGACTTTGCCCACCCGACCCGGATGTGCCCTTTCCGATGCCCACGCCGATGCCCGCCGTGAAGTGAGCGCAGAACGCGAACCAGAGCAATGAGAACGTGAACAGGCCGCTGCTTCCCTTCAGCACCCCGCGCGCTGGAATCGTCAGCGTCAACTGATCGGGAGTTCGAGTCACGACGATCTGGCTGCTCCTGGGCTGGGCAAGCCGATCCGCCGTCGAAAGATGACGGCGTTTGCTCAATCCACGGACGAGCTGGGTCTTGATGCCGCGGTCTGCGCCGATGGAATCGCCAAGCGACCGGAGCATCTCCGCGGGATAACCGATCGCCAGGAAGATGGGCTTGTCCGCATCCTCACATTGGGCCACGAGCAGGCTCAGGTTTGCCAGCACGCCGCTGGTGATCACCTGTCCATTGCGAGTGGTCTGGCCGCGAACGACGGAGAGTGACGAGAGTGTGGTCAGATCGGCACGGTAGCGGCGGCGAAGCGCGCCCAGTGTGTGACTGGCGGTGATGGTGGAGCCGCAGATGCGCACGATCGAGCGCCCTGTGAAGAAGCCAAACCCCGCGCTGCAGATGAGCAGGCCGATGAACAGGAACACGAGCAGGGTCCCAAGCATCGGCCAGGTGGGCGGAGATCCCTGCATGGTGGCGCCGAACACGAGCACGCGAATAGCCATCCAGCACATGAATCCCGATCCGCCGGAGAAGAAGACTCCCACGACCAACAGCATCGCCCCGACCAGTCGCAGCACGCCGAGATCCCGGCGCGGCAGGCGGTACTCGACGCCGTCGGCCAGCATCCGCATTTCAATCGATTCGTGAGGCGAACCCGTGACCACGGGGAACAGTCTCCAGTAGGATTCTCAACCCTGAGTCCCGCGGCATCAGAGGCCGAGGGACGAGTCTCCGGATGCCCCTCCAATCGGCTCCCGCGAGAACTGAGAAGAAAAGTGATCAATCGTACGGTTTTTGTTCACTTTTCTGTTGACATTCGGCTTCTGGTAGGCAATCCTATCGGAAGCCGAACATCTGGTTCGTTACGAGCGAGCGGGCGGGCGTTTCGGCGACATCGCGATCCGCTGACATGAAGGAGCATCCCGTGGTTATGATTGAAAGCAAAGCCGCCAGCAATGGGCGATCATCTCGATTCTCCTCCGCTTCCTCGGGATCCTCCAGAAAGGGCACGCCAGCCGAAATGAGCACCGCCACCACCACCGAACGCGATATTGCCGGCCGCACCCAGGCGCTTGATCGCACCATCACCCAGATCGAGCGTGCCTTCGGCAAAGGCGCCATCATGAAACTCGACGGCCAGAACATTCAGGCCATCGAGGGCATCAGCACTGGTGCCATCAGCCTCGACCTGGCCTTGGGCGGGCGCGGTGTGCCCCGTGGTCGCGTGGCGGAACTGTTCGGCCCTGAGTCATCCGGCAAGACCACCCTCGCACTGCACGTGGTCGCCAGCGCGCAAAAGAACGGCGGAGTTGCCGCCTTCATCGACGCCGAGCACGCGCTTGACCCGTCCTGGGCTCGGCGGCTGGGCGTCAATGTCGACGAACTGCTCGTCAGCCAGCCCGACACGGGCGAGCAGGCGATGGAGATCTGCGAACTGCTTGTGCGATCCAATGCACTGGACGTTGTCGTGATCGACTCGGTCGCGGCCTTGATCCCTCGCGCGGAGATCGAAGGTGAGATGGGCGACACCCACGTCGGCCTGCAGGCTCGCCTCATGAGCCAGGCCCTGCGCAAACTCACCGGTGCGATCTCCAAGAGCAAGACGACCGTCATCTTCATCAACCAGATTCGCGAAAAGATCGGCGTGATGTTCGGCTCGCCCGAAACCACCCCCGGCGGCCGGGCGCTCAAGTTCTACTCCTCCGTGCGTATCGACATCCGCCGTATCAGTTCGATCAAGGATGGAGATCAGAACGTGGGCAACCGCGTTCGCGCCCGCGTGGTCAAGAACAAGGTTGCGCCGCCATTCCGCGACGCCGAGTTTGACATCATGTTCAACGAAGGCATCTCCGCGTCCGGTGATCTCATCGATCTCGCCGACAAGGAAGGCGTCGTGCAGAAGTCCGGTGCGTGGTATTCCTACGGCGACATTCGACTCGGCCAGGGCCGCGAGAACTCCAAGCAGTTCCTGCGCGACAATTCTGAACTCTTCAACGAGATCCGCACCAAGGTGCTCGTCAAGTGCGGTGCCATGGTTGACCCGGCTGCACCGATCGAAACGGTCAACGATCGTGCAGATGAAGATGCCGAGGCGACCAAAGCGGCAGCCGGCAAGGCAAGGAAGTAGGGGAGCCGAGCGAAATTCAAGCTCCCCTCACAAGGGCAGAGGGGGAATCGCCAGCAACGCTTGCTCAGAACGTGATGCTCACATTCATGCCGACAAACGCGGATGGGTCGGCATCGAAATCACGGGTGGCAATGCCGTTCCGGTTCGACACTTCGAACGACTGAAACAGCATGACGCCGCCGATGACATTGAGGGCGACCGAGTCGCTCGGCCGGTGCGAGTAGCGCACGAACACGGGTACGCCGGTGTCTTCAACAACGGCGGAGAGTTGCGGGGCGGAATCGTCGAGACGAAATCGTCGATTCTCCCAGGCGGCGCCGAAGCCGAGTTCGCTTTGCTCGTCGAGGGCCATGATGAACTCGCCCATCGCGCCGCTGCTGGCAAATCGCCACTGATCGTTGAAGCGCCAGTTGATATTGAAGATCGGCAGCACCTGGATGTCATCTTCGATCTGGCTGCTCACAAGCACGCCCACGCCGATGGAGCGACCTTCCCCCATGTTCCACGAGGCGCCGCCAACGCCGCCGATCGTGCCCGCATCACCAATGTCGACACCCGACTCCCCAGCCAGGCGACCGCGAATGCCGGCAAACCAAGACCAGTCATCATCGGTTGCGACGTACGCCGTCAGCCCGAGATCGAGAATATGAATGTCGGAGAAGGGATCCATCGTCCCGGCGATGAAGGAATTCAGCCGATCGAAGTCGTACTTGTTGTACTCGTACCCCAGGCCGAGCGAGAGTTGCACCTTGTCAGTGGCCGCCCAGTTAGCCTTGGCGCCGATTCCGCCGCGGAAGACGCGGAAGTCGCCGTTGTTTGCATCGAGCCCGCTATCAAACTGGTAGCGGAAGCGCGGCGAGATGGTCCAGTAAATCGCACTCTCCTCCGGCCCGCCAGCGTCCGGATCGTCCTGCGCAAGTGCGATTGGACTGGTGAGCAGCGCGATGGCGCCCGCCGTAAGCAGGAGAGAGGATCTGGGAGCGAGGTGCATGCCTGGATCTCCGAAGTGAATTAGGCGACATTGTACCCGAGTCAGCTGGCGCGCGGGCAGGATCGGGCTGGTCCACTGAACCACCCGAAGTGATCAGGCCACCTCTGTACCATGGGTCGCACCATAGAATGATCAGAAATACCGCCGTGGTCGGAATCGACTGCTGCCTACCGGGACCGGCTTGCCATGTCTTCCAGTTCAACTCCGCGAGTCATTATCATTGGCGGCGGCATCATCGGAGCGGCGAGCGCCTACCACCTCACGCGACGCGGCGCGTCCGTCACGCTGCTCGAACGCGAGGCGCTCGGCGCCGGCGCGTCGAGCGGCAACGCGGGGCTGATCGCCGTGGGTCATCCGCCTTTGCCCAAGCCCGGCGTGACCTGGCAGGCGTTCAAGTGGATGTTTGATTCGACCAGCCCGCTTTACATTCCGCCTCGATTTCGGCCCGATCTCATTCGCTGGCTGTGGCAGTTTAACAAGGCGAGCAAGCCCGAGTTCTTTCAGCGCAGCATGAAAGTGCTCGCGGCGCTCGGCCGGGCGGCCGTCGATTCGTTTGACGAGATCCTCGAAGTTGAGAACGTCGCGGCCGAAACGAACTACCACCGCGGGGGACAGATCGAGGTCTTCCGCACCGAGCGCGGTCGCGACGGCTGCCGGGCCGAAGGCGATGAGCTTCGACGACTTGGATTCGAAATCGAGGAACTGGATCAATCCCAGCTCCGAGAGCGCGAGCCAGGCTATCAGGATGATGTGCTTGGCGCGGTCGTCTGGACGGACAGTGCCTTCGCCGATCCTCGCGCGTTCACGCTGGCTCTTCTGCGGTGCGCGCAGCGTGACGGGGCGACGGTGCACGCGGAGCAACCCATTGAGTCGATTGTCGCCGGTCAAGGTCACTTCACGGGTGTGAGATTGCCAGATGGAAGCGTGATGGAGGCCGACGCTCTGATCCTCGCGGCCGGCATCTGGACCACGCAATTGGCGCGAGCGATCGGAATCAACGTCCCGATGCAACCGGCCAAGGGTTACCACGTCGAACTCTCGGCCCCGCCGGTGAACGTGAAGATGGCGGGCGTGCTCAAAGAGACATTCGTAGCCATCAACCCGATGGGCGGGGGACTGCGCCTGGCCGGCACACTCGAATTCTCCGGGCTCGACGATCAGGTAAGGCATGAGCGCCTGAATGCACTCGTCGAAGGCGCCCGCAAGTACATTCGCGGTATTGACGAGTGCAAACGACTTACCGAGTGGTTCGGTTACCGCCCGTGTACCGCCGACGGCTTGCCGGTGATCGGCCGCGCGCCGCAGTACGAAAACGTCTTCATCGGAACGGGTCACGCGATGATGGGATTCGGCCTCGGCCCGATTACCGGCAAGATGCTCGCGGAACTCGTAATGGACGGCACGACATCGACGCCGCTCGCCCCAGCGCTTTCGCCTGGCCGGTTCGCTCGCTGAGTCTGGCAACGAAACGCCATGCCGCGCTAGCGCCAGACGGGACCGTCGGAAACCTGTTCGATCGAATCCGGGTGCGGCATCGCACGCTCCATACCGGGCGGCACCTTCCAGTAGTGACGCTTCCAAACATCGACCGCAGCTTTCGCGTCCATCGATTCCACCCAGAACGACTCAGTCGCGTGGAGAATGCGGAAGAGTCGGAGGCTCTCGCCTTCGGGTGTGCTGATTGCCTCGAGCAATCGCCTGATTTCCACCCGCGAGACATCCAGTTCGACGCCGAATGTGCTGAGAACCTGCGCGGCAACGCCGTCGCCTTCGGCGATCAGTCCAAGAAGCAGGTGCTCCGTGCCGATGTAGTTGCAGTCCAGTCGTCGTGCTTCGACGATCGCGCACTCAATTACTTTTTTTGGCGCGGGGCGTCTGGGGGAGTTTGCTGACCGTCGCGTCGCCCGTTCCGACTCTGATAACGCGTTCGATTTCGGCCTTCAGGGCTTCGATATCCACACCCAGATTCTTCAGGGCGGTCACTCCGGTGCCCGACCCCTCTTCAACCAGCGCGAACAAAAGGTGCTCTGTCCCGATGTACTCGTGCTGCCATCTCAGGGACTGCTGGTTGGCCAAAGCCATCACCTTCCGGCACCTGTCGGTGAATCGCTCGAACATGGGGGAGCCTCCGGAAATGCAAGGTCGCCTGACTGTAGGGAGGGTGACCCTCCCCAAGTCGGGTGGTTTGCCAATGGATCTTCGTCCGGCTCCGGCCGGCAAACCGCCCCGCCAAGCCATTGACTCCGCCCGCTTTCGGCCTAGCCTTGGGGTCTCAAATCAGATCACCAGCCGCTGGCTCGGAGTACGGTCATGCATGGATTTCGGCCCCACAAGGGACTTCAAAAGCGAGTGACGGTCACCCGCAATGGTAAGGTCAAGCACGCCAAGGTCGGCCAGCGCCACCGCAAGAGCCTGCACAACAGTGCCCAGAACCGCCAGTTGCGCTTGTCGACGACCGTCAAGGAAGTGGAGCGCAAGCGCCTTCGCAAGCTGCTCAACTTCCGCATCCGTCCCGACAAGGTGCGCGACGGCGAGGGTAACGTGGTTACGGTTGAGTCCTGATTGGTTTCGATCGGAGAGTTGAAGGAACACACAGTCGGTGTGAGCCGGGACAACAAGAGTCTGAATCGCAACAGCCTCGATACGCGAGGCAACGAGTCAGGCCCCCGTACTTGCCCAAGGAGTTGAGTCGATGCCTCGTACACGCAAGGGCGCTGCCCGCAACCGTGCCCGCAAGCGAATTCTTCGCGAAGCCCGCGGCTACTACGGAACCAAATCTCGCCATAAGCAGCAGGCCAAGAACGCGCTGACCCGCGCCGGCGTGTTTGCCCGTCGTGACCGTCGCGCCCGCAAGCGGGACTTCCGCCGGCTGTGGATTACCCGCATCTCCGCCGCGTGCAAGATGCGCGGCCTGCGGTACAGCCAGTTCATCAACGGTGCCCAACTCGCCGGCATCCTGCTCAATCGCAAGATGCTCAGCCAGATCGCCATCGAAGACCCCAAGGCCTTCGACCAGATCTGCGAGCTGGCCAAGGCGTCTTCGACGGCGACATTGGCGAAGGCCTGATTTCGCGGCGGATCGAGCCCAGAATTCTCTCTCGAATGACCGACTGATCGGCATGATTTTCCATGCGCGCCCTACCATCGAGGCGAGATGAGCACCACGCCAACTCTAAGCGAATCTTCTCGCCTCGAGGGACTTATCGAGTGCTTGCTGGCCATCAGCAAGACGGATGATCCAGCGGAGGTCGGCCTCCACGCAGGCCGCGGTATCCGCTACTTCATGCCGTTTGACGCGCTTGTTTCCGTCTCCGTGCGCACGTTGCCGCCAGGACGCTACAAAGTCACGCGGCGCATGCTCAGCGCCCGAGCAACGCGAGATCCCGTCAATCCATGGCGCGACTGGGCGAGCCTGGAAACCTACACCGGCGGACTGATCGGCGAGGCAATCTACACGCCGCGCCCACGCGTCTTTACCAGTCTTTATCTCCGCAACGATCCGGCTCTCGGCGATGAAGTGGCGGAGTTTGGCTCCTGCCTCGCCATGCCGCTCTTTGACGGGGGCGAGGCTTTGAACTGGAACTTTCTTTTTCGGCGAAGTTCCGACGGCTTCACACCTGCGGAAGTGGAACTCATGGTTCTGGTGAGCAACCTCCTTGGCCAGGCGACGCGCAACATGGTCACGGCGCGCAAGGTCGAGGAACTCAACGCCCGAATCACGGCGCAGTTGCACGAAGTCGCCGAGTTGCAGCGATCGCTTTTGCCCAGCCACTTGCCCGACATTCCCCATATCGACATCGTCACGCACTACCAGCCTTGTGAACAGGCGGGAGGCGATTACTACGACTTCACGAAACTGGGCGACGAAGCCTGCCAGGCCGAAGGGCCGTGCCCGTGGGGGGCGATCATCGCCGATGTCGCAGGGCACGGCGCGCGGGCCGCGGTCATCATGGCGATGATGCAGTCGATAGTGCACGCGTATCCGGAGTCGGCTGACACGAAGCCGAACGCAGTGCTCGAACATCTCAACGAGCAGATCCTGTGCAAGGGGATTGACCGCACATTTGTGACGGCGCTGTGCATGTGTTATGACCCCATGACACGAGTGGCGCGATTTGCCTCGGCGGGACACTACCCGCCGCGACTCAAGAAGCCCGGGCCGGAATCGCCCGTAACGGCGCTGCATATCGATGCTGGCCTGCCGCTGGGGATCGAGCCTGAATTGCGCCTCGCCGTGACTGAGGTGCAGCTCGAGATCGGCGACACGCTGGTGCTCTACACTGACGGCGTGATCGAGTCGTTCAACGCGAGGCGCGAGATGTTTGGAATGGCGCGACTCGACAACGCGCTGCATCATTGTTCCGGCGAACCCGCTTGTGTCGTCGAGTCAATCACGAAAGCTCTGCGCGAGCACGAACGCGGTCTGCAGCCGGCCGACGATCAGACGCTGCTGGTGATGAAGGTGCGCGGCTGAGATTGCTCGCCAATCCGTGGTTCTGCCGCGAACCAGACAGGACACTGAGACCCGGCTCAGTCCAGACTACTCGAATCGAGCTACCTCACTGGTTGCGCACCTCGTGGCATCGATCAATTGAATGTAATGGCCGCACGCGCCGGCCGGGGCCTGCGCCTGGAACGAACCGGCGCCCTGCGTGTCGGAAAGTCGCGTAGCGACGAGTCGCAACCCCGATCCGCCCAGGCCGAGTTGCGTCCCCGCACACGGCTGGCCGTTGGGGACAACGAAACTGCCGGTCGAGTAGGCGAAGAGCAGCCCGATGGACCGATTCGGGGTGGCGCAGGTCCATTGGAGTTGCGCGGGGCCGGAGTTGGGGCAGGAGGTTGTGAGAGTCAGGCTTGGCTTGGCATACGACGGGAGAATCCAAGTCTCGCTCTTGTTCGTGCCGTCAATCCCGCCAAAGAGCACAATCTGGTGGCGCAAACCGTCGTATGCCATCGCGCTACCAAGCCGCCCTGGCGGGCCCAGCTCTGCGACCTGAACCCAATCGCCGGTTTTGCGCTCCCACGTCTCAGTCGGGCGAGGTGCGCCAGATCCGCCAAAAAGCACGGCCTTCCCTCTCGTCGAATCAAATGCCATGGCAAGTTCGCTTCGCGCAGACGGACCTGCCGTCGCCACGTATTCCCATCCGGAGCCGTCCCATTCCCAGGTGCCGCCGAAACTCGGCTCAAAAACGATTCGACCTCCGAAGAGGACGGTTACGCCGCGATGGGCGTCATAAGCCATCGCGTGTTCACCGCGGGGCTCAGGACCGGATGATGCGACTTGTCGCCAAGTGGAACCGTCCCATTTCCAAGTGTCGTTCGCATAGTCACGAAAGTTCAGTTTGCCCCCAAAGAGCACCGTGACACCTCGCTCGCTGTCGAAGGCCATCGCATGTTCCCTTCGTCCAGGAGGGCCTCCTGTCGCGGCAAGGCGCCATTCGCTACCGTCCCACTCCCATGTGTCATCGAGGTAGTTGCCGCCACCAAACAGAACGGTTACGCCCCGTGCGCTGTCATACGCCATTGCGTGCGCGACGCGCGCAGAAGGCCCGGACAGACTCGCGAGACGCCATTCGATCCCGTCCCACTCCCACGTGTCATGCAGCATGTGACCACTAGCTTCCGAGGTTCCGCCAAACATCACCAGGACGCCTCGGCTTTCGTCGTACACCAACGCGTGATCCGAGCGAGGCACAACCTGAGCCGGCACCCACGTTGAACCACCCCACTCCCACGTGTCGCTATCGTCAGCCCAATACCTGTAGGTTCCACCGAAGAGAACTGTGACGCCGCGGCGAACATCGTACGCCATGGCGTGAGCGCACCTCGCGCCGGGGTCGCCCGAGGCGACGAGCGTCCACTCGATTCCATTCCATTCCCAGGTGCCGCTGAAGCTCCCGGGTGGTACGTCGTGGCCACCACCCATGGTGACGCAGACGCCGCGGCCGCTGTCGTAGACCATGGCTGTCTCTTCGCGGAAGAGAACTCCGGCGGCGAGCCGAAGCCAGGTGAGACCATCCCACTCCCACGTATCATCCAATAGGCCAGATTGGTAACGTCCTCCATGGAGAACCAGCCGATGACGATTGATGTCATACGCCATACTGTGTTCGGATCGCGCCTCGGGACCGTTTTGTACGACTTGAGCCCAACTTGTTCCGTCCCACTCCCACATGTCGTTCAAATAGCTGGAACCACCTCTCCCTCCAACGAGAACACAAACACTGCGGGTTGAGTCATAGGCGATTGCGGCACCCTTTCTGGGTCGTGGTCCCTCCGTAGAGGCAAGGCGCCAGTCTCTGCCGTCCCACTCCCAAGTCTCTCCATTTGAGATATTGAAATCTCCTCCGCCAAAGAGGACGGTCACTCCACGACTGCTGTCAAACGCCATGCAGTGATCTGCCCGAGGACTGGGTCCCGTCTCACTCACGAGCGACCAGTTGAGTCCATCCCACTCCCACGTCTCTCCGCTGAAGCCGCATTCGTCTCCTCCACCGAAGAGGACGGTCACTCCTCGAACAGTGTCGTACGCCATTGCATGGCCGGAACGGATGCTGGGTTTCACGAGGCTCACCTTCTGCCACGCTCGACAATCTCCGCCCGGCTGGGCGAGCGCAGCGGTTCGATCAATCCAGAGCATGACAAGTATGAAGAGAACGAAGCTCAGTCGGTGGAATGTAAGTGTGGTGTGCATTACCGTCTCCTTTGGGTGCCGGGCCGCTATCGCGACAACTGAGCGCAAGCCATTGTAACGAAAATCGAGTGTCTTCCGATCCAAAAGGACCCAAAACAGGGTGGGAGACTTGCAGAAAAAGACATCAGTCGCCCTTGGGGGGCGACTGATCGGCGAGACAATTCGTCTTGCAAGGGCGGTCCCTTGCCGCGGATCGGCGGTTGGTCAGCCGAGTCCGAAGAATGGCAAGATCATCGAGGTGGGCGCCACGATGGTGTGGTGCATCTTCGGGTCGATGAGCCAGAGCCAGTCGTCAAAGAGGAACTCGAAGCGAATGGCGAGCAGCGCGATGCGGCCCATGACGGTGTAGCCGAAGGCTGCACCGAAGGTGATCATCAGGAACCAGATTCCGACGCGAGCGGTCTTGCCGACAACGCCCTTGTGTTCAATCGAGAAGAAGAAGTAGACGAGGCACGTCAGCACGCCGACGACGAGGAAGACGTTGCGCAGTGAATCCCAGAAGCTGAATCCGGTGACCACGTTCCCCGCTGCGTCGTGCAGCACCGTGCCGTCGGCAGCCAGTTGAGGCACTTTGACCCAGAGCGGGATGATTCCTGAGCGAATCTGGCTGACAAAGTCAGCGGCGAGGAAGGTGATGAGGCGCAAGCCGCAGAATACGCCGATGATGAAGGCCATGGGCCAGCGGCTGATCCAGCCACCCTTGGGTGCCAGCCGCCACAGCAGCATGATGCCGAGAATCAGCGGAATCAGGTACAGCCACTCATGGGTGCCGTACGAACTCAGGCCGGGCATCGCCCAGTCGCGGATGATGCTGGGCCAGATCTTGGCGAAGAGGTTCGGCACCAGCGTCGTCCAGAAGCCGACGACCATCCAGTATCCGGCGGACACACCGATGAAGATCGACTCCGCAACCTTGTACATCGGGTTGTCGCCGACAAGAAATGTCATCACGAACAGCGTCATGAACGCGGCAAACCAGATGCCCACCGTGCGCGAGAGGCTGAATTCATACCGGTCCGCACCGGGAGCCGTATTCGAATTGGCGCCTCCCTGCCCTTCGGCTTTGACATACTCCGCGTAGGTCGTGTCTTCGGTCGTGACGCGCGTCTGGACGCTCGCGGGTGGGAGGGTAGTGACGTCAAAGTTCTGTTTGTCGGCGCCGGCCTTGTTCACCCAGCGGTCGATCGGTTCATCGGTCGGATAGTCTTTCGTGCTCGGAATGCGGTATCGCGTCTCTTGCGAGACCTTGACGTACGCCTTGCCAAAGCCGTGTGAGGCCAATGTCCACCGCAGACCGAGCAGCGCGGCGCCGACAATCATGACGATGAGCCAAACCATGCTGTTGTTTTTCATCGCTGGCCCTCCCGCCGCTTCTCGGTGAAGTAAATGATGTTGCCGGCGACAATGAGGAGGACCATGAGCACGTGGGCGACCAACTGGGGTCCCATGCGTCGCTGCCCTTCGAGGTACTTGCCTTTTTCGTCAAGCTTGCCGTCGGCATCGCGGTGGCCGTACTTGTCAAGCACGAGTTTCTCGTACTCAGCGGCCCCCTTGATCGCGGCGAGCAACCCTGGCAATTGCTCGGGGATGTACGGGTAAAGCAGTGGGGCCTGAACGCCCGTGCATCCACCCACTAGGCGAATGTCTTGCGGATAACGCGTCACGGCGTACTGGACCCATTCCTTCGTGCCCGGGTAGCCGGCTGAGACGTTGATGACCAGATCCATCTTGCGGATGTTGTCGATCCCGTCCATCATGGGAATGCTGTTAATCGCCTTGCCATACGAATCGGTCGTGTAGAGGACCGCGAGATCGGTGATGATGACCTTGATGACGCCTTCGTTGCCGGCCTTGAAGCCGAGGTTGACGTAGTCTTCGCCGTAAACGAGTTTGGAAAAGTCAGCCTTGACAATGTTGTCAATGCTCTGCTGGATCATCTGCTCGCCGACGGGCCAGAGCGCCATGAAGTACATCTTAAGCTTCTTCTCGCAGCAGTGGCGAACGAAAGCGGTAGCCATCGGACCGAGTTCGCCCTCGCTGCCGGGATCGAAGTCAAAGGCGAGCAGCACCTTGTCGCCTTCATTGAGTTTCTCGATTTCGTTGAACACGGCCTGCGAAAGATCGCCGGGTGTTTCGGGAAACTTTGCCTCGGTGAGGATGGGGATTGCCACGGCAAGGCCCATGAGCAGGAAGATCCAGCGACGGTCAAGTGTCTTGAAGAACTCGAGCATGGCTCATTCGTCTCCTGATCCGAGGTAGGAACGATCGATGCCCAGAAGGATCTTGAGCGACACCGATGCGGTGCCCAGTGCAATCCCGATCATGATGGCGCGGCTGCCCGCCGTGTTGAAGACCTGCATGAGGTACTCAGACAGCGGTTGAGCGCGGAGGCCAGCCACCGAGTCGGGGAACCAGTTTGTCAAGTAGGGTCCCGCGGCGGTGCGACCAAGCAGGATGATGAACGCCGTGCCCAGCAGCAGGAAGGCCTCAACGTTCTTGGCGCGGAACGCGCGGAATGCGGCCGAGGCGACGTAGAAAGCGAGCATGGCGAAGATCGTCGCCTGCAAGGGCTTGAAGGCATACTCATACAGCCACAAGAACGGCGAGCCCGGTGCGTTGTAAGAGCCCGACCAGGGCATGTGCATGTACGATTCGTGCGGGGGTACGCCGACTTTGAGCAGTCCGATCGTCAGCATGATCAGAAACGAAGCCGCGGTGATCACGGCATAGCCCCAACCTGGGCCGCGCTCCGAGATCTTCTTGAGTTGGATCTTGAGCAGGTTCCCACCGCCGAGGATGAACGCGATCGAGGCGATGATGTCAAACCAGACGAGTACGATTTCGCCCCACGATTCGGAGTAGGGGATGAAGTAGGCCACGATCATCACAAAACCCGCAATGATGGCGACCAGCAATGGAACGTTGCGTTTCATGTACCGTGGGTCCTTCTGGTTACGAGAGAACGGAGTTGCGCAGGTACGTGACGATGGACTCGAGCCACTCAGCACCGGACATGGAATAGAGCGTGGCGGCGATGATTCCGATGACCATCAGGACCGCGACGATGATCTTGCCGACGTCCTGTCCCTTGAGACTGCCGAGTTCCTCGGGTGAGCCGGAGAGATACGCCGCCGCCGCAAAGAACTCTTCGCCGATCAGCGTGTAGTCGCAAGCCGCCACGAAGAACGGCAACTGGGCGGGCATCGCGGTTCCCGCGATCTGGATCGCGCCGACCGAGTTACCCGTCTCGGCGAGAATGAGCGACTCGGCGAAGAAGGCGCCCATATAGAAGCACGCCGCGGGTTTCTCACGGACCATCATGCCCTGCAGATACGCGACGTAGCCGAACTGCTCGTCCGTGACGTAGTAGATGAGGTCCTGGTTGTACGCGTCGGGTCTGCCGGCGGAGAGGTAGGCGGCCTGCACCGTTTCGCGGGCGGTTGTCATGACCAGCGACTTGCTCGTCGGAACTTCGATCTTGGCGTCGTACTCTGCTGCCGTCTTGGAAACGCGCGAGAGGATCGTCATACCAGCGATGGTCTGAATGTCGTTGATGTCCTGAATACCAGGAACGAACACGCAAGAGCGGCCCATTTCGGTAGCGCGGCCGACGGCCTCATCGACCGCTTCGAGTCCAGCAATCTTGCGGACTTTGATCGGTTTGCCGCTTCGGGCGTGCAGAATCCAGAACATCACGGCGCCGCAGAAGACGACGGTGATGATCACCAGCCACAGACGCCCGCCGTCAAAGATCGCTTCATCTGTGAGGACCGGTTCCGCCAGATCGACGGGTGCCGATTTGGATTTATCTGCGTAGTGCACGACGACGCGGTACTTGTACCCGACGGGAAACGCCGTTCGCGGGAGGAGACCCGTGCGCGATTCGGCCAGGAGTTTGGGGAAGTCGAGTTGCTTGTCGAAGCTCTCACGAATCTTGACGAGCGTGAACGTGCGAGAAACGCCGGTAATACGGAGTTCCGTCGTCCCTCCCGGAATGACATCCTTAATGGAACTGAAATCGGGTTCGATGTCAAAGTCACCGATTCTGGAAACGGCCTCGTAGATCCAGTAGGACTCGACTTCGCCAGCGCTTTGGGGCGGCGCATCCCAACTCAGATCAATTGCGGTGCCATCATCCCAGGGAACGTCGCGGGCCTGGAGATTGCTGACGGGAAGTGGCGTGCCTTGGGCTCGGACCCGCGGCGAAGCGAACACGGTCAGGCACGCGAGTGCGACGATCAGGATGCCACGGACGGGGCCGGGCTTGTTCATGGCTGCCACCGGTGATCTCCTCAGGCTTCGATGAGCTCGACGTTCGCTCTTGGTACCGTAACAGTTTCTCCTGAATCGAAGCGGACTTCAAGTACCCTTGCCTTGGAACCTGATCCGAGCACTGCAGGCTCGGAAGGCAAGTTGTTGACCGCACCGATCAGACCAAAGTACGGATCGCGAATGATCCTCACCATCGTACCGACTTCCAGCAGCCCCGCCACATTGCGGGCTCCAGCGGTTTTGTCCGCCGCCACCGTTGAGAGCGGGATCACGATCTCAGGCCGCATCACTCCCGCGCGGATCTGCGTGGCGCCGTTCACCGCCGTCTCCTGGCCCTGGTGATTCTCAAAGAGCTGGAACGTCCGCTCGGCCATCGCAATGTCGCCAAAGCCCTCGGTCACGATAAGAGTGATACCCATGTGTTCAGAGCCGGTGATGGCGACTCCCAAGTCGTAGCCGAGCACTTCCTTGAGATCCGAGTCGTCGATGCCGCCCGACACGATTGCCGCCACGCCGACGCGCATCGCCTTCTTCACGGCGGTGTAGTGCATGCGGGCGCCGCCGACGACGACGCAGTCCTTCATGTCCTCGGTAATCAGGTCTTCCGTGAGCTCCTGGTTGTGTTTTTTGCACGCCATACGAATCGGGCCGAATGTCTCGCCACCCACACCGAAGATGCCTTGAACAAAAGCCACTTCGGCCTCGATGATCACACCTTCATTGGGGATCACTTCAACGACTGTGCCGGAAAGGTACGCCCCGACCTGCACCGGCAGTTTTTCGCCACGCACGATGACCTGCCCGGTGACGGATGAGATCGTCTCGATCGTGCCCGCGACCTTGGATTTCACATCGTGCTTGAACAGCCCGAAGATGCCCGGCGAGCGAGCCAGAACATCATCAACGTTGACCTTCTGCCCCTCTTTGACGCACATGCAGGCCGGCACGTCCGCGGGCGGCATCGAGAGCATATTGGCGAGGTTGATGGGCGTGATGTCGCCCGGCATAAACGTTCGCGCCACGATGTCGCGTGCGGCGACCTTGTCGCCGACCTTCTTGAGCACGTCGCCGGCAATGGGCAGCACCCGCCGCGTGCGGAAGGTCATCTTCGGGGTGACTTTGAGTCCGGGTGTGTATGCGTTGGCCATTACTTCGACTCGCTCGGATACATGTTCATTGCTTCCACCCACCGTTTCATCGCTGCCTGCGAGGCGGATCGTTCCTCAGGTAGGATCAGCGGACGGCCGCGGCCGTCGAGAATCAGCCCGACCGTGCCACCCTTGACTTGCCGCTCGATGCGCTTGCCCGGGCCCGCGCCGAAATCGAATCCGCGTGCCGGCTCGATCGCGACTGTGGCCGTCTCGCCCTGCGCCAGCGGCAGCAGTCGAAGGTCGCCGTACTTCATTTCGCCCGACTCGTTCAGCGTCTTGCCCTTGATCTCAAAGGAGAAGCAGGGCTTGCCCTCCTTGCCGAGTCCCTTGGCGGCAACACAGGTGCCCAGGTAGATCAGACAGTCTTTTTCAAAGACCTCGGTAGCTGCCCGGGGATGCACTTCTGCCAGCACACCAAGGTGCGGCATCATGAAGATCGAATCCTTGGCCAGCGTCGTAAAGCCCTCTGGTTCGAATGCGTCGACGAGCAGCATGGCCGTCTGGTTCATGCGCGGGGCGTGGCTGAGCACGCCGCCCGAGGCGACCAGCAGGTCGAGCGTCATGTTGTTGACGATGGTCTGCCCGCCGGTCTGCTGGCTGAAGGTGTCGCCGACCGTGCGCTGCTGCTGAACTCCCTTGAGCGTGGTGGCGAATTCCTTGTGCTGCTGGTACGCCAGCCGCAACGCCTCCCGCGCCACCGCCTGCTCGAAGATCAGCGCTTCGCGCGTCTGCGGGATTGTCGTGGGGCGGATCATCTTATTCTTGACGCGGTTCCGCAACTCACGTTCGTCCATGTCGAAGTGGACCCAGCGGAGAATGCTCGGCATCGTGGCCTCGGCGCACACGTTGCTGATCGAGTAGCTCATCCCGAGGTTGGCGCTCACCGTGCGATTGAAGGTCTTCTCAAAGACGCTGAATACGTCGGTGGTTGCTCCGCCGATATCGACGCCCACGGCATTGATGCCCTGTGTATTGGCGATGGTCTGGAGGATGTTGCCGACTGCCCCGGGAGTGGGCATGATCGGCGCGTCCGTCCATGTCATCAGCTTGTCGTAGCCGGGTGCGTGGGCCATGACGTGCTCGAGGAACACATCATGGATGCGGTCGCGGGCCGGGCCGAGATTCTCGTATTCAAGGACGGGTCGCAGATTGTCCACGACGGAAAGCTCAACGTCGTCATCAAAGGTCTTCACCACCAGCGGCGAGGCGTCCTTGTTGCCGGCGAAGATGATCGGAAGGCGGTACTTCCCGCCGAAGCGCGGTCGAGGCTTGGCGGGGGCGATGAGCTCGGCGATTTGCACCACCTGGGTGGTGTTGCCGCCATCGACGCCGCCGGAGATCAGAATCATGTCCGGCCGCAGTTCGCGGATGCGCTGGATCTGGTCATGTGCCTTGCGCTTGTCGTTGGACGCGATGGTGTCCATGACGATGGCGCCGGCGCCGAGCGCGGCCCGCTTGGCGCTGGCTGCGGTCATTTCCTTGATCACGCCCGCCACCATCATCTGCAATCCGCCGCCTGCGGAGGACGTCGAGATGTAGATGTCACACCCTTCAGTCTCGGTGGCCGGGTGGATCAATTTGCCATCGTCATCGACGAAGCGCCGACCGGCCAGTTCGCCGACTTCGGTAACGGAATTGATGACGCCCATGGTGACGTCGGCAAAAGGTTCTTCGACGGTGGTCGGGGCCTCGCCGCGGTGGGTCTGACGGTAACTGTCACCCACCTTCTGGATGAGAATGGCTTTGGTGGTCGTGGAGCCGCAGTCGGTCGCCAGGATCACCTTAATCTTGTCTGGATCGATGTTTTTCATCGGCACAGTGTAGGAACGATGAAGCGCGGAGGTGGGCCGGGGAGTAGGCCCGGAGATGAGCTCCCCGGGACGTCCGGAAGGCCCTCGCGCCGTCAAGAGGCGGAGCTACTCGGCCGGCGGTTTCTGCCGGCCCTGAGTCTTGGCTTCCTTCTCGCGAGTGCTCGCCTCGGCTTCGAGTTCCTCGATGCGCTGGATGATGTACTCCATCGAGCCTCGCTTCTCGAGGAACTTTGAGAAGTGCTCGTAGTTCTCGAGGGTCTGCTGCCGCATCAGGGCCCAAAACCCCGGCTGGAAGAAGTGCATCGTGTTGGCGGCGATGTAATTGAGCGGCCGGGTCATCTCGAGCAGAAAGAGCCCCGGTGTCGTGAGCCGCTTGCGCGCGATCTGGCGGCAAGCCCATTCGACCACCGGCTTTTGCTCCTCGGTCGGTTCAGCCGGCCCGGGTGGGTCGACCGCAAACGCGTTTTTGAACCAACCTTTGGACATCGTCGAATCCGGTTCAGAATCAGTGTCTGGCCTGATGGTAAGCGCCGGTGAGGCTCAAGAGACTAACAGGAGTTTGAATTGACCATTCTCGCGGATCAAATCGAGCGTCGTAAATCGCAGGCTCGTGCGGACCGGTGAGACGATTTCCATGCGGTACGTGTTCTCCCGGCTCTGCCAGGATACATCCGGACTGCTGAGTCCCGCAGTCATCCGATTGAGCATGATGATCACGTCGCGCTGATTGGTCATGAGCCAGTCGACCGCCTCGTGCGGATCACGTTCCTCTTCCAGGTACACCTGCTTGGCGGCATCGGAAAGCAACTGATCATAGATGAGATCCACCTCCGCCATCGCGATGCAGTTGCGCAGGTGCATGATGAGGTTCTCAGGGAGATAGCAGTTGAGCGTGGTGGTGCCATCCGGGTTTTCAACGCGGAGTTTGGCCACCTCGGTGTTCTCTCGTGGCGGGCTGGCGTGCAATTGCTCGAACTGCTTAGCCTTGTCGGCCCAGTGGTCGCGGCGACCCATCTCGACCTGGCACCCGCACAGCGAGCCGCTCGCCAGCGCGATTCCAATCCACCCAAGATGGACTGCTCGCGGGCGCCTCACACCGGCACTCCCGTGGGATCGGATGCCGCGACCGTCCGTGTCGGTTCAGCTTGACCCTTCCTCCAGACGTCATGCGCGCGAAACGCCTCGCGCGGCTCAGGGAAATCGCGCCGGCTGTGGACACCCCGGCTTTCTTCTCTCCACAGCGCACTGTTGCAAACAAGCGACGCTACCAGCAGCATATTCTGCGTTTCCCATCCCATCGGCTCGTCAAAAATCTTGTCGAGGGTGTAGCGACCCCAGAAGTCGATCATCTCGCGCACATCAGCCATGGTCTGGCCGTTGCGGATAATGCCCAGGTGGCGCCACATTACGCTGCGCAGGCTCGATCGCACGTCGGTGAGATCCAGGCCACCATGTTCGGACACGGGGATATTGCTGATGATTCGCTTGGGTGGCCTGCCGCCATTGACCGCCTCATGCTGTTCTTCGCAGATGCGGCCGGTGATCTCGCCACGCACCAGCCCTTCCAGCAGGCTGTTGCTCGCCAAACGGTTGGCGCCATGCAGCCGAGAGCACGCCGCCTCTCCGCAGGCGTAGAGGCCGGGGCGGTTTGTCCTTCCAAACTCATCGACGTTGATCCCTCCAATCGTGTAGTGGGCGCTGGGCTGGACGGGAATGAGATCGTGCTCAGGATCAATGTCGAATCTGGCCAGCTGGGCGGCAATCCCTGGAAATCGCTGCGCAAAGAAGCCCGGGTTGAAGTGGCGGGCATCGAGAAAGACGTGCGAATCACCAGTCTCGGCGACATGTTCGATGATCGCGCGGCTGACGATGTCGCGCGGCGCCAGTTCCGCCATCGGGTGCGCGCCCACCATGAACCGCTCGCCGCGCCGGTCGACCAGGTGCGCCCCTTCGCCGCGCACCGCTTCTGTGATCAGCGATCGCTCGGCTCCCGCGATGTATAGCGTCGTCGGGTGAAACTGCATGAAAGCCATGTCTGCGACCGCGGCGCCCGCGCGATACGCCATCGCAATTCCGTCACCCGTCGTGCCGGCCGGATTGGTTGTCTCGCGATAAACGCCACCGACTCCACCCGTCGCGATGATCGTGGACCACGCCCAGATCATCTGCAGGCCGTATTTCGGATGATGAGTGATCGCCCCGACGACCGGGCTGTTGTCGCCATCGGAGACGGTCAGCAGATCGAGCGCAAAGCAGTTCTCGAACACTCGAATGGCCGAGTTCTTTTGAACGTGTTGTCCGAGGCACCGCACGAGTTCGCGGCCGGTGGCGTCGCCGTCGGAGTGGAGGATGCGCGATTCACGATGCCCGCCCTCGCGACCGAGGGAGATCTCGCCCTCCTCGTTGACGTCAAAACGCATCCCCCAGTTGCGGAGCTCCTCGATTCGTGGCCGGGCGCCGGCGACGGTGCTCTGCACGACCCCCGCATCACACAACCCACAGCCTGTCTCGATCGTGTCTTCGACATGCATGCGGACGGCAGCTTCGGAGGTGCCCAGGACGGCGGCAATGCCCCCTTGAGCCCACGCGGTACTGGATCGCTTGATATCAGCTTTGGCCAGAACGATGACTTCGCCATGGGCGGATGCCGCAATCGCGGCCCGAAGCCCCGCCACGCCGGAGCCGACGATGAGCGTGTCGCAGAAGATCTGCGGCAGCAGGCTGGCGCGGAAGGGGATGAGGTAGCGGCGCTCTTCGAAGAGTGCGTGCATGGTCTAAACTCCGACCAGTTGGACGGAGGCGCACCGCGATGACACGAATCGAGCGCGTCTCACCAGGCGAGGCGGGTTAGCCGCCACCGCCGTCACGACCTCGCTGGCGACCAACGCCGCCTGGATCCTGACCTTGGGGCATCATCTTCATGGCGGCGTCCTGCGCCGCTTTGGACCATTCATCGATCAGCGCGCTCACCATGACCCAACGATCAACAAAGTCATTGTTACTCGTGCGCGTGGCAATGTTCTCCATCGTGGTGACGAAGGGATCGATAATGAGGTTCATCATCGCCATCGCTTCTTGGGGAATCTCGGGAGCTTCAAAGTACCACTGGCCATCCTGCAGCACGAAGTTCTGCCCGTCGAGTTCCTCGATGTCATCGGTCCAAGCCGTGGTCCGGGCGTTGTCGTAAGAGAAGTTGATACTCTCGAGATCAATCGCAGCAAAGTCGGGCAGACCGCCCGTGATCAACTGCTTGATGAACGGGAGCACCATCGCCGCCATCCCATTGTCACCCAGCCGGTCCATCTCGCTGCTGAAGCGCGGATCCGAGATGAGTTCGCTCAGCCCGATGCCGAACTGCTGCTGGCAGGCCTGGCTCAACTTGCTGCTGGCCGACGCCATGCGCTTGAGCATGTCCATCGCGGTCTGCTGCTCCGGAGTCTTCGCGAGTACGAGCGTGGGGATCTGATCATATTGGCCGGCATCGAGAATCGCCTTGGCTCGCTGAAGCAACCCAAGGGGACCCTCACCCGAATCCACGGTGGGCTCGGCCACGGTTGGAACGCTTTCAGCCAGATCCGTCAGGTCGCGCACTTCAGCGACGGCCTCTCCAGTTATGTACTCAAGGCTCTGACGGATCATCGTCGCGAGATTCTGGTTACCCGGCGAATCTGGTTCATTGCTGATCGAGTCGAGGGCCTCCTTGAGCGCTGCTTCGGCTCCATCACGTGTTTCCTTGGCTTGGGCATCCAAGGCGTCGGCGGCGGCGGCGTCCTGTCCGCCGCGGCCCAGGGCTTTGCCGTTGGCTGCGACGCGGTGGACGAGTTGGGCGAACGACTCAATGCTCATCGATTGGCGCCAGAGGATCTGTCCGAGTGCCTGCTGAGCCTTGGACGCGCGTGAGCCGCGTGGACCGGCGCCGCGAGAATCGCGCAGCGCCGCTTCGGCTGCCTGACGAGCTGCGTCATAGTACGGCATCAGCTCGTTCTCAAACTGGGCGGCAAGCGGCGTGAAGACCGCATCAAACGCCTCCGTCGCCTTCTTAAGATCCGACTGTAATTGCGCGCCCTCAGCGGCGACCTGCTGCTCGCGGGTCTTAATGCGCGCGCGGGCCGCGTCAAGATCCTTGATTTCCCCTTCGGCCTCGAGGACGAACGTTTGTGCGCGGACAAGATCCGGTTGAAGGACGTCAACCTGGGATTCGAGGTTTGCGGCTGCGACCTGATGGGCGTCGGCCTGCCTTGCCACGGCGGCGGCGGCCTCGATCTTGGCGATGCGCGTATTCAGCGGCGCCGAGAGGGCGGCCTCACGCTGCGTGGCAGCCTGTTCACCAAGGCGGTTGGTCTCGCGAACCTCGGCGTCAATCCGTGTCTGAAGGTCAGAGATCCTCTTTTGAATCTCGCGGACGTCGCTTTGGTGCTTGGCGAGGCGACTGCGGGCATCCTGCGCCTGGCCATCGATCTCCCGAAGTGATGCCGAGGGGTCATAGGCGGCGTTGGCTGCCACGATCGCCTGAAGTTCCAGCACGGCATCGATGTGGGCATCAGCAAGTGAGATCGCGCTCTGAACACCTGAGTCGGAGCGAGTTGCTTCTTCGAGTTGCAGCCGCGCCATGCCGAGGCTCGCTTCGGTGCGGAGCGCCGCCTTGGCGGCTTGCTGCTCGTTGAGTCCGCCGCCACCACTGCCCGCCGTCAAGCCATTCTGGATTTCAGTCAACTCGGCCTTGGCGTCGTCGATCGGCTGGAACTTCGAACCTCCGAGACCCGAGAGGCGCTGCGCCTGCTCATCGGACATGTCATCGGGCTTGTTGCCCGCGCTTACCTCTCCGGCGAGCGCGGTGAGTGATTCCGACTGCTCATCGGTCATCGGCGTCGGATAGGCTGCCTGCAGGGCGTACGCCTGAATTTTGTCCGCCGCATCCTGGAGCTGCTCTTCGGCGTTGTTGCGCGCTTCGCCTGCCTTGTTGTCGCAGCCGGTTAGCGGAAGCGCTATGAGCGTTCCGATGGCGAGCAGGCGAAGACTCGATGTCGTGAGTTGCATCATTCGCGGGCCTTTCCTCGAATTGGTCCGTCCAATATCAGTGTCCGAGCCCCGCGCGATCGCCTGCCGGAATGGCAACCGAAGCGCGGACCGCCGAAGAGCTTAGTGTAGCACAGTCCCCTCCTGCAGGAACGTGTCGAGTCGACCCTCACGGCTTCACCGGGAGGGTTTTTCGGGATCGTCCGATGGCTTGGGGGCGCCCCCAGGGTGCTCCTCTTTCCCGCTCTGCGGGGCGTTGGAGCCCGCATGATCCAGATTGAACGTCACGAACGGCGGCTGGTAGTCGATGGGGTAGTCGGGCCGGGGGGTGTACATCGACCGCATCCAGTCCACTGCCCGGGTGAACTGGGGATCGGACTGGTCCCGGAAGGTCGGCCTCCATCCTTCCACTTCAGGGTGCGGGTATATCGAACGCTCCTGCGGTAGGCCGAGCTGGAGGAGCGGGGACCGCTCAGGGCGATCGTAGTTGAGAAACGGTTCGCCGTGCAGGCTTGTGCGCTCGAGAATCAGCAGGTTGGTGTACACCGTGTTGGCAGTGTGAGACTGCTTATTGAAGAGGAAGAAGCGGCCGGCCTCGAGCCCGCCGTGACACTGGTTGGTCGCGCAGGAGTTCATCAGCCAGGTGTTGTGCACGCGCAGCCGGAACTTGTTCAGCGACAGGGGCTCGCCTCGTACATGCACTTCGCCATACAGATCGCGGGCCTGAAGGCGGAACATGTCCGAGAGAATATCGATGGGGTCGCGCCGGTAGTATGCCTTTTTTCCTTCCGGCGAGGTCGGAAGGATCTCGTCCATGGCATGTTCGTTGAGCAGTCGCTCAATCGTCGAGCGTCGGATCAGCAAAGGTGGTGGATTCTTCACGTCGATTTCGTAGACGCGAATCAGGTTCACTTGGTCATCTGAAAGCAGCATGGTCGGGGAGAGTTGGCCAGCGCCCTCCCCCGGCGCCGCCTTCGGTTCGTTTCCGGCCTGTTCCTCGAGTTTGGCTTCGGCCTGTGCATCTTCGAGCTCGATCGCGGCATTGACGATGCGAAGCAGTTCGCGAGCCTCATCCAGACGCTGGTTGTCGTCGAGCAATTCTTCAAGTTCTGTCGCGGCGAGTTCGAGTCGGTGCCGACGGTAGATCCACTGGCACAGTTGGAGCCGCTGCAGGTAATTCTCACGCGGGATTGAGGACTTGAGTTCGCGGTAGTACTCGTCAAATGTCTTTAGCGGGACGATATCCAGAATGTCGGCGAGCTTGAAACGCGTGTCGATTCCAGCAATCTCGAGGACAATTTCGAAACGATCCTTGCTCTTGACCTTGCCGCGGAATCGTCGGCCGTCGTTCATGATCAGCAGGCTCTGCCCTGGCTCGTCGGCCACCGGAGGATCCACCGGCTGCAGACTGTCGTCGGCGGGCTCGTCCTGCGCGAACGTGTGTGGACTGATCGCCAGCACGATTGCGGGGATCAGAACCAGGCTCAGTCGCCGCAGGATGGTCCAGGGCCGCAAGCGCGGATTTGAGTTCATTCCTTCGACTCCCTGAGTGCGGCCCGAGCGAGGCAGGCGGCCGGTTCGTGTGGCAAACAACGCTCGTGGCTGCTGTGGAGCAACGCTGTTCCCGCAACGTCAAGCGTAAGGCCCGGCTCCCGACCGAGCAAGTTGCTTTCCGACGCCCCTTGGCAGTTGACTACCCGGATGCGCGAGCCGGGTTGCGCATTCCCATTTCACTCGGTTGACCCGGCCCGATCGTCCGCGAGTCTCCGCCAGCTCTGCGGGCGGCGTGGACTCCGCTCTCTTATTCCACCTTCTCAAGGGAGAATTCCAGCACGGCGTAGCCATCGATTTCGAAATGCTCGACGAGAATATCGACGCTGGCGCTCCTCTCAAGTTCGAACTCACCGCTGTCCACGGTGGGGCCGTGCCAGGTCCAGTTGTCGATGACGTGCTGGTCCTTCAGCCCAGGAGCATTGATGGTGATGCGCACGCCGTCGTCGCTGCGTGTCGTGATGCGCCACTTTCCGGGCGAAAGGGGCACGCTCGTGCGGGCAATCGTGCCGAAGAGTTCCGAGCCGAGCGCTTGCAGCGCAGCCTGTTGGCGGAACTCGGGAACGTCCTTTGGTCCGCCCATTGCGAAGGGCAGGTTGAGGCCGTCACTCTTGAGGTGCACTGCCGTTGATCCATCGGCGAGTTTGCGCCATCCCTGGAGATTCGTTCGGGGGTCGGTGCTCTCGCGATCCCACTTGAAGAAGGTAAGGTCCCAGGACGTCCTGATGATCGTACCGGAGATCGTCGTCTTGAACTCGCGACCGATGGTTAGTGGCATGGAATACGAAGCGATTCCCGCATCGCGCGGCGTGACGCAAACGGTGTACTGGCCGTTGCCCTTGTCATCGATATTTACGTCAATGTCCTGGGGCGCGGCTCCGACGCGCATCGGTTCACTGGCGCCAAAGACGTCGTACACGTCGCCGCGCGAATCCGAAGCGCTGAGTCGCACCATTGGAGAAGCATGGTCCCACGGACCCCACTCGTGCATGATGATGTTTTCGCGCCCACGCAGTTCGGGTCGAGCGCCGACCGGCCGGGTCTCGCCAAACACCGGATAGTCGGGCTTGTTGTAGTTGGTCACGAAGATCGGCTTGTCTGTCGTGCTCGATTCGTCGGCCTCGATTTCCTTGCCGACGTCCTTATAGGTGTTGTCGCCAACATGCGTTGATTTGCATTCGCGCAGCTGGATGGCGATCGCATCGCCGTTGAACGAGTTCTTCTGAATGGTGTTGTTGGTTGATCCGACATGATTCGCCTTGGCCCAAGGTGAATTCATCAGGCCCTCGTCGGGATCGGACCAGAGATGTACACCACACTTGTTGCGTTCGAAGTCGTTTCGAATGATTAGATTGGCAAACCCGTGCTCGATGTTGACGCCGCCGCGTTCGAGGCCATAGGCCATTTCTCCGTTATTGACAAACGTGTTTTCGGCGATGAGCGTTCCCTGCGAGTAGCCGCCCCAGATGCCGCAGATGGCGTTGTCAACCATGCGATTGCCGATAAACTTGTTGTTGAACGAGAACGTCATCTCGATGCCGTGGGCCGGGGCATACGAGAAATCATTGTTCATCAGCAGGTTGTTGTTATTGCCGCGCGCCTTGCAGAACGCCTCGAGCTCCACGGCGCTCATCCCCTCACGCGGCGGCGCTTCACCCAGGGCTTCGCGACCTGCAAAGCCGAAGAAACAGTCGCCGCCGTGGGTCGCGGAGTTCTCGGCGATGATGTTGTCGCTGCACTGCTCGAACATCAGGATGCCGGCTGAGTCCTGCCCGCGGTTGTACACCATGTGGCTGTAGCCGCGCACGCAGAAGTCGAATGCGTTGCGGGTGATGACGTTGCGGTTGCTGCGCCACATCGCCAGTCCCCAGCCCGAGAGGAACGAAAAATCATTGTCGTACAGGCGCGAATTGTTGACGCGATCGATGATGATGCCGTTCTGGCGCTGGCGCGAGTAGCAGCCGCGAATGGTGATGCCATTGGAATTCTCGACGCAGATGCCGGCGCCGAAGCTGTTCACCCATTCGCGGTTGTCATTGTTGTGCGGGAAGAGCCAGTCGCTGCCGTCTTCGGCCGCCGGGGTCGAGCGCAGATGCGTCGCGAAGCCACCCGCGACATCACAATCCTGAAGCGTCAGGCCATCGGCATGCTTGGCGTAGATGCCAACTTTGTAGCGATGGCAGTGCGCCCCGCGAATCGTTACGTCTTTCTGGCCGTCGATCATGATGCCGATGCCCGTGAGCGTGTCCCAGGGCGTTCCATCTGCGGCGCCCATCATCTCACGATCGCGCTTCTCATCGAGGAACTCGACTGTGATGCCATCCGCCTTGATGTGGATCACGCCATTGCCGTCGGCATCGGGAATCGGATTCGCGCCGATGCGGATGAAACAATTCTCCGTGATCTCGACATTGTCTCGATCAACCACGACCGTCGGCGGACCGCCGGCGAAAAGCGTGGAGCTCATCAGGAAAATCGACAACCCGGCAGTGCCGCCGCTACAGATTCGTGCGTTCATGCAGGATCCTAGTCGGGGACGTCGAGGCGATCAGGGATTGATGTGCGTGGCAATCGGGTTCGACTTCACGTACACGCCGTCACTCTCTCGCTCCACCGCCTGGAGCCAGACGTCGATCGGGGGGGTGCTGGGTGGAATCGTCAGCGTCAGCACCGCCGAGCCCTGCGCGTTGGCGGTCTTCTGACCGATCACCACGATCGGCTGGCTGAGATTGAGACTCAAGCCGATCGAGGGCACAAACGTCGGCCCGCTTCCGCGGATGCTGTAAGCAAAGTACACCCGCGCCTGTGGCTGGGCTCGCGTCACACCTAATGTGGCCGCCTGTCCCGCATGAAGCTCACTGGCGCTGAGTTTGAACTTGTCGATCGTTGCGTAGACGGCGTAGACGAGGGGCGAAGCGTTGGTTCGGGATGAATTCCCCGGGTTCACGGCCTCGATGCCGCCGTAGAAATGACCGAGCAGAACTTCGCCCGCCACCATGGCGTCCCAGTCGAGTTGACCGAGCGCATTGTGCGGCAGTTCGGGATTGAGGACCAGTTCGGCATTGGTGACCGGCTTGAGCGTGGCGCCCACGACGGTCTCGCTGACAACGTGGTTGTCGCTCATGGTCAGCATCGTGACATCCGTCACCCATGGAATGGTGATGTTGGGGAGGAAGTTCTGCCCGTCCCAGTTGGCACCGCTCAAGCCGCCGAGCGTGATGATGTAATTCTCTCCCTTGCGCGCCGAATGGAAACTGACGCGCGGCGCCTCGTACTGATTCATCATTTGCGTGAAATTGATATCGAGCGAAACCTGCCGTGACTGCGTGTCGTAGATGAGTGGGTGTTCCCACACTTCGGGCAGGATCTCGTTGCCGGGCTTGAACACGCCGATATGCACGAGGAATCCAGGACGCTGCGTGCCTCCGGCCGGGCCAAGGGTGACGAGTGTGACGTTGCCGTCGCGACGGCGGTACTGTGGATCGGTGTACGTGCGAATGGGATTGACAAGACTCGCCGTCGGATCGAAGAGGTGAATCTGTTCGGGATAGACGTTGCTGAAGTTCGGCTCATCGCCGTAGTTGCCCGTGAAGTTCGAACCTCCGACGAGCGCGAAGTAAGGCCCGATCTTGACCAGCGCGCCTCCGGCCACTTGGGCCGCAGTCGAGTGCCGAATGGTGAAGGCGCTCTCGGGCAGGTCGAGACCGTTGAGAATCGCATCCCGGACCGCGGTGAGGTCGACCTCAATGATCGTGTCCCAGGTCTCCCACGATTGTGTGGTTGGCTCGGGTCCGTAACCGCCGTAGATGTAGAGCCGATTGCCGAACTGCACTCCCTGCGCGTTGGTTGCCACAAGGAACTTGCTCAGCGGTGAAGGCAGCGTTGTGACAGACGCGAACTGAGTAGTCTGAGTATCTGGGTCGTACAGATAAACGTTTCGATTGAATGAGTCTGAAGGGAAGGTCGTCCGGCCGTCGCGAGCCCGACTGTGAAACCCCATCCCGCTGAGTCCGCCGAAAAAGAGCAGATCGTCGTGGGACTCGGTCATGACGTAGGACTGGAGCGGCACAAAGGCGGCTCCCGTCTGCTCGGTCCGCACATTGCTGACTTGGGCATGGCTGACGGGAGCCGCCAGCAGAAGGACGCTCACCGCCCCGCACGCCTTGGTGACATGGGACCATCCAATGGCTTTCAACTTCATTCCCGTCCCCGAGTGATGTGACCTCTTCGCAGCAAATACCACCGACGAGTCGACTTTATTCCGATTCGGCACTTCACACGTCCGGGTACAGCGCCAGGCGGTGAATTAACCAACGAAATAGTGCGTCCCTCGAAGCGCAGGGTGCATGATGTGGGGTTCAACCAGGTCGTCGGGACGGTCGATGGGGTCCGAACTGTAGAGGCAGCCGCATGGCACATACTCTTGCGGCGTCTCACGCCATGCAGGGACCATGTCGTGCAGCCAGCACCGCAGTTCGTGGAAGCCCTCGTCAATGGCCGCCTCAAGGCCCTCGAAGTAGAGGTGACGGTCGCGCAGGCAGGCAGCGACAGCTCGACCATCGTGCAGAATCAGGTCGATCGAAACGCTGTAGCCGGCGTTGGAGCCAACTCCAGTGCCGCGCCGCCGGATAATGACGTGGCAGACATCGATGACATCAGCATACTCCTGCAAGGCGTGCGAGTGAGCCAGAACGAGTTCTCTTGTTCGGCGCGAAACCTCGATATCGCGGCAGGTGATTTCAATGCAAACCGGCATCACGTCCTCCTTTTCCAAATCCTGGAGCGGCGGTGATGTGACCTCTCACCGCCACTCCATCTTCAATGGCTTCGCGCCGCCTGCCGACGACGCGAAGCACGGTGGCGGCCGGCAGAACCGGCCGCACCGGATCGGCTCAAGGGCTGGTCGTCGCAACGGATGGGGCCTTGGTCCCATTGCCTGCATGCAGAATCGGCACCGCCCGGGGACGGGCCGACGGCTGTCTGGCGATTGTGATCGTTACGATGCCGTTGTCATGCTCCGCCGCGACGCTGTCCGGGTCGATCCCCCCCGGAAGGTCCACGACGCGCTTGAATGAGCCGAACCGCCGCTCCGCGTGCCGGAGAGTCCCTTCGGATCGGTACACAGAATCCTGCTTGTGTCCGGAAAGGACGAGCCGGTGACCCGACAGCGTCACATGAACATCCGCAGGGTCGACTCCGGGGAATTCCGCCCGCACCACAAGGTGTGTCTCGGTCTCTTCGATGTCCAGTGGCGGAAACCACCCCTGCTCGCGCTCGATCTCCCCTTCGCGCATGGCAAGTCGGCCGCCGAGGAACTCATCAAGCATCCGATCCATCTCTTCGCGCAGCAGGCGCATGCCAGCCGTCGGAGCAATAGGTTCAAGCGGGGCAGGTGCTGGGTCGCTGGCGTTCCATGTGAGATGCATGAGGGGTCTCCTTGCGATCAGGAGCTGGCCGTATTGACCCCAGTGGGCACGGCGCGCGCCTGTCTTGGGGGAGGCATGCCCGAAGACGGCACCGATTGATACTCAGGCGCGCGCCGAACAAGATCCTGCAGAGCGCTCTCGGCCTCGATCCAGTTGAGCACGGAGTTTCCGCCTCGCACCTCCCATAGACGCTTGGCCATGCAAGCAATCATCTCGTCGGTGACTGGCGATTCGGTGGGGGGCGTCGAGGCCGCCGCAAAGGGAAGCGGATCAGTGCTCAGGCCGCGGCGCCGAGGATCAGATGGTGAGGCACGATCGGCTGTGTCGTCATCAAGATCGCCTCGGCGCGCGGCATGGCGCTGAATAGCTGCTCTTCCCTGAGCACGAGTCCGCATCACCCACCTCCAGTGTCGGAGGCCGAACGGGCATCGCATCTCTGGTGCGCAATACCCCTCAGCCCGGGCCGGAACTCAATAAAGTATCGGACAGGCGATCGCGCGCGGCAACGGGAAAACGGCCTTGTTCATCGCGCGGCACATCATGCGCCCTGGCGCAAACAAGTGACCGCGCAACGTCAATTCGACTCAGCCGAAGTGACGACCCCACAGCGGACGCAACCGCTCAATCTCTGCCGGATCAAGACGCGACTTGTCTGACCAGATCGCGAGCGCCAGCGCATCGTGCGCCGCACTTGGTGTCGTGCGCAGGATCGACGTATCGCGCAGCGCTGCGCGAATGAGTTGCACGGAAGCCTCGCTGGCGCGCTGAAGATTGCCGATGATCTCGCCCAGCAGCGACTCGCGGTTCATGCCTTCCGGAACGGGTCGCCAGCAGTCATAGTCAGTCGGTAGCCCGATGAGTGCGTAAGCCATCTCTGCTTCGCGCGCCAGCTTTGCCTCGGGTAGCGCCGTCATTCCGATGAGATCGCCGCCCCACGTTCGATGCATCTCACTTTCGGCTCGAGTCGAGAACGCGGGCCCTTCCATGCACACGTACGTCCCGCCATCGTGGTAGTGCAACTTCTCGCGCTCGGCCGCATCAGCCAGCCAGTGTCGCATGACGGGGCAGGCCGGCTCGGCAAACTCGACGTGCACAGCGGCGTGCTCATAGAACGTCCGTTCGCGCCCGACCGTCTTGTCGATGAACTGATCGACGAGCACGATTTCGCCCGGATGGATGTTCTCGCGCAGCGAACCCGTCGCGCCGCTGGCGATGAGATGCGTCACGCCGAGCGACTTGAGCGCGAAGATGTTGGCCCGGTAGGGGACAGCCGATGGATTGAGCACGTGGCCGTCGCCGTGGCGGGCCAGGAAGGCGACCCGCGTACCGAGGAGTTTACCTGCGAGAATGGCGCCGCTAGGCGAGCCGAAGGGCGTGTCAACCAAAACGGGATCGAGCGAGGCGCCGAATGCATCGGCCAGCCGCTCGCCCAACCCGCTGCCGCCGATGATGCCGAGGAGGATGTCGCTGGATTTCGTGGTCATGGCGGCATGATACGACCTTTGCTGGTTGGGGCCGACTGGCGCGAGCGCCGGCAATTGCATACACTGTGCGACCATGGCGGAGAAGAAGGTCACCGATCATTTTGTTGAAGTGCGACCCGGCGGCTATGCCATGCCCTCCGGCGCTACCCAAGTGCAGCGCCGCGCGGCCGGGCAGATCAGGGCCGCTGCGGAGGCGGGCGACATTCGTCTTTTCGGCGACACAGTTTCAGCGCACGAGCCGATCGCGACGCAATCCCTCAAGCCGGCGCACCAGCTCAATGACCCCGATACACGCGTCTACCTTAGTGATTGTCGCGATGTGCTGGCCGCTCTGCCCGACAAGGGGCAGGTGGATCTCATCTTTGCCGACCCGCCGTTCAACTGGGATGTGCCTTACGACGAGTGGCGCGATGGCATGCCCCGCGCGGAATACGAGCGATTCACATTCGACTGGCTCGACGGCTGCATCAACGCCCTGTCGCCACGCGGCAGCCTGTGGGTCAACATCCCCGACGATACCGCTGCCGAAATCGTCATGCACCTCAAGCGGCGCGGCCTGACGATGATCAACTGGTGCATCTGGCACTTCCGCTTCGGCCAGCATCGCCACACATCGTTCATCATGAGCAAAGTGCATGCGCTGTACTTCGCCAAAGACCCTGTGAATCGCATCTGGAACCCTGACGCCGTGCTCGAGCAGTCCGATCGCGCTGCGATCTACAACGACCCGCGCACGCAGGCGAAGGATGAAAACAAGGGCATGCGCGTCCCGATGGATGTCTGGTACGGCAAATACTGGGGCCGCATTCAAGGCAACAACAAGGAACGCCGCGCCCTGCACCACAACCAGATTCCCGAGGTCTACCTCGAACGCGTCATTCGCGCCTGCTCGAACGAGGGCGATCTCGTGCTCGATCCGTTTCTCGGGAGCGGCACGACGTGTACGGTCGCCCGCGCGCTCAATCGCCGCAGCATCGGTATCGAATTCGGCAAGGGCAACGCAGCATCGGCCTTCGAGCGCATCAACGCCGGCCCCGTGCACCTGATCGGCGACGAGAAGACTTCCAGCGCCATCTTCGAAGATCGCAGGGCAAAGCCGCCGCGCAAACGAAAGTCAAAAGCACCAGGACCCGCCTAGCGCCGTCACGCGCGACGGCAAGTGCCCAGACTGAGTCACCGCGTCAACGGCCGGACCACCACGTTGCTCTTCGCATCCGGTCGCACCGCCTGGAACCACACGAGCGGGACGCTGCGAATCGGAACAGGCAGAGTGAATGCGGAGACGCCGTTGCCGTCGGCTCGGCGGATCGGACCCGCTTGGGCCGGGTACGCGAGATCGATCGTCACCTGCCAGCCGTTGGGGCGAACCCGGCCGGGACCGCGAAGGGTGTAGACGAGGCCGAACTGATCATTCGGCGGCGCGCCCGTTATGCGGAATCCCGCCTGTTGGCCCATGATGACATCCGTCACAGCCAGCACCATCCGCTGGCGCGGGTTCCACACCGCAATCGAGTTCGGCGTGCTCGAACCCGTGCTGAACAGATCGCCGCCGTTCATGACCAGCGAGCCGTCGTTCTCAATCGTGAACGAGTAGATGCCGCTTTTGCCGTCGATAGCCGTCGAGTTGTCGGTGACGAAAAGCAGATTGTCAAGCACCGCGACCTTGCCCAACGTGCCTTGCAGCCCGATGTCGAACTGGTAGCCGGTGCTGGTCAGACTGCCGTCGTTGTTGATTCGCATCGTGCGCAGTGTTGCGTCCGTGCCGTGCCCGACGAAAGCGTACCTGTCATCACTGGAAGTGACGACGAGTTTGGGTGATGCGCCGTCGGAGGTGTACGGCTGTCCCGGCAGACCGGTGAGTGAACCATCCAGCGCGTTCAGCGCATAGCCCAGCACAAGGTGTCCACCGCCGCTGATCCCGCCACCGGCATACAGCAACTCACCATCGTGGCTGATGCCCATGCCCAGTGGGTAATAACCGGTGAAGAGCGTATTGACCTGGGCGCTTGTGTCGTCCGGGAAGATCTCAAAGGTGTAGATCGCGTTGTTCGTCGAGTCGTTCGCGTAGAGATAGCGACCATGCGGGTGCATGGCGAGGTTTGAACAGAATCGACCGGCATCATGCCGCGCAATCTCAGTGAGCGAAGGCGCGCCGGGGTCAAAGGTGTAGATACCCACGCTATTGGAGCCGCTCACGCTCGTCTGCGCCACCGCCAGCAGATGGTCGTTGATCCAGACGAGATCAAGCGGGCTGTCGGGGACGAGCTTGGTGAGCATGAACGTCGTCGTCGCGTCCGAGTTGACGGCGAAAATATCGAGCTTCTCGTTGAGGTTGTTCGCCGTGCCATGCGACAGCGCAACGTACTCTCCGCCCGGCGCCAGACTGATTGCCTGCGGCCCGGTGTCGGAAGTGTCATACACGCCGACGAGGTTGAGCGTGCCGTCCGGGTTGATCGTCATCGAGGAGAGCTTGCCCTGCGCCCCATTGGGGTAGGTGACGATGTAAACCGCGGGCTCGCTGGACTGCGCCAAAGCGCTGCCTGCGCACAGGCAAGTCAGGCCGCAAACGGTCAGAAAACGTGATGATGCTCGGCGCATGATGTTCTCCCCTCCAGGAAACGGGCGTAGCCGCAGGGTCAATCATAACGGAAGCGGGCGATGGCCGCAACGAAAAGCACCGACTTTGTTGCAGTCTTTCAGGAATCAGGCGGTGGCGTACGACGCCCGGCGGGGCGGGTTGCTGAACAGGTAGAGGCTTGAGGCCAGCAGCGCGATGCCGCCAATGGCCGTGACGGCAATCGTGAACGGCGTCCACTGCGCTTCCATCGTCCTGGCCTGATCAACGGTAATGAACACCATCAGCGTGACGCCATATGCATTGTTGAGCGTGTGTGTCGTGATGCTCGGCCAGATGCTGCCCGTGCGCCACGCAATGACGCCCATCCACACCCCCAAAGGAAAGACGAGCAGCGCGTGCGCTGGTTCGATATGAGCCAGCGAGAAGAACACGCTCGCAAAACCGATGGCAAGCACCGGATGCCACCGCTTTAGCAATCGCGACTGGACATAGCCTCGGAAGAACATCTCTTCACAGATTCCCGGCGACACGCTGTAGATGAGGATGGCTGCGAGGCCAAGCCAGAGCGGCAGCTTCTGAAATGTCTCGAAGAGGAAGCCGATGGACTCGCTCTCGTCCGTGCGCAGGAGGCTCGCCAACTGGGCGCCGATCATGCCAAGAGCCGGCGAAGCCAGCGCGAACAGCACGTACGCCCACCAGGGTGTACGCGGCCGGTGCAACGCCAGCCGGTCGATCAAAAACTGAGGCGAGAGTCGTACCGCAAACAAAACCATTGCCAGAAATGCCAACTCCGCCGGAACGATTGAACAGACCAATCCCAGCGGCGTTGTCACAAAGTCGAGAATGATGCGTTGCATCACCTCCGGGTTGCCCTGCGCTTGACTAATCTCCTGCCAATGAATCACAATCGCGGGGACCGCCGTCGCGATTCCGCTCACGATCGCAACGATCGGGATCGCGATGAACGGGGCAAGCACAGCACTAAAGACGCGCGGCGGTGGTCGTGGCGCTGGAGGCACCGGCTCGGAAGTTGGTTGGGCTTCCAGGAGCGGCAGTGGCTCGGCCAGAACCTCTGAAGCGTCCGGCGTCGGATCTTCATCGCGTTGTTCCGCAGTATCATCCAAACGAACAACTCCTCCGCGCCGCCAGTTTCCTGGATTCATTGTCACCAATGGGTGATCGTCCGCATCATCTTACCAATGCGGTTGCCGCGCGGCAGAGTCTGGCCCCCCGGGATGGAGCGATGCAGACCGCCGCGTCGTACGATGTGGGACCAGATGACCAACGCTTTGTCCCGATTCCGTGCGATGACCCTTGGCGTTGTCGTGCCCTTCCTCGGCCTGCTGTCGGTTGGATGTGCCTCAGCGCCGCCCGCGGCAACCGCGATCTCGCTTCACCGTTTCGAATACAGCGAGGTACACATGGGCGTGCGCGCCCGCATTGTGCTTTACACCGCTTCCGAGTCCGAGGCCATCCAGGCGGCCAAAGCCGCGTTCGCGCGCGTCGCCGAACTCGATGCCATCATGAGCGACTACCGTGTTGACAGTGAGCTGATGTGCCTCTGTGATCGGGCCGGTGGTGGTCCCGTTGCCGTCAGCCGCGACCTCATTGCAATACTGTCGTTTGCCGGCGATCTTCATGACCGCTCCGGCGGCGTCTTTGATGTAACCGCCGGCCCTCTGGTAAAACTCTGGCGCGAAATGCGCCGCGCAGGCACGCTTGCAGCACCGACCGAACTCGACGCCGCCCGCCAGCTTGTCGGTTGGCAATGGGTTCGACTTAACGCTGAGACCCAAACCGTCGATTTGACCAAGCCCGGCATGCGGCTCGATCTTGGCGGTATCGCCAAGGGTTATGCGTGCGACGGCGCCGCCACCATCTTGCGCCAGCGCGGCGTCACTCGATTCCTCGTCGCTATGGCCGGCGACATCGTGGTTGGGGCCGCCCCGCCCGCTCGCCAGTTCTGGGAAGTAGCCGTGGAAGGGGGAGTGGGGGCGTCGAGCGAAGCGGGCCCGCCGATTCTGCACCTGACCGATTCCGCGGTGTCAACCTCCGGAGACGCGCAGCAGTTCGTGCAGATCGAAGAGAGACGCTACTCGCACATCGTCGATCCACGCACGGGATTGGGATCGTCACGCCGCATCGCTGCGACGGTCGTCGCCCCGCGCGGCATGATGTCCGACTCCATCGCCACGGCGCTGTGTCTGCTGCCGATGGACTACGGATTGGAGCTGGCTCGGCAGTACCGCGGCGTCGAAGTTCTCATCGAGGAAGGATTCGACGCGGAGACGCGTGTGCGATCGTCGCCGGGTATGGTCGACCTTCTCGCCCCGCGCAAGAAAAGCGTCCCGTAGGGGATTTGAACCCCTGTTACCAGGATGAGAACCTGGCGTCCTAGGCCGACTAGACGAACGGGACGTGCGGCAAAACAAGTTGGAGGAGAGTGTATTCCGGTGCCTCCGCGAAACCAAATCCGGCGCGATTCCCGACGGATCAAGGCATCGCCACGCGTCCATGCCGGTATCATCCCTCAACCGCTGCGCATCTGGTGGGCGCGGAACCATCCTTCACTTTCCGATCCGCGGATCGTGCTTCGACCCGCCGCCTCGGCTATGTCCATTCAAGGAGGACTCAACAGTGTCCGATCATTCGATTTTCAGGAAAAGCGCTCCACTCGCGCTCACTGCCTGCGCCGCCCTCGTGGCGCTGGCGACCGTCGCCCAGGCGGAACCCGACTTCCCTCCCTTCGACAAAGTCAGCGACGGCTACCGCAAGGTCATCTCGACCGCCGATGGCAGCGCGTCGATGTACACCATCTACCGCAACGACGAAGACAACCAGTTGCTCGCCGAACTGCCGCGCAACTTCGAGGGCAAGCGGTTCTTCGCGGCGGTCTCCATCGCCGGCGGCAGCTACTTCACCGGCTGGCAGTGGAACGAGATGTACTGCTACTGGCGGCGCATCAACGACCAACTCGTGCTCATGCAGCCCGAACTCCAGTACCAGGCGCGCGGTGACAGCGAGATCAAGTCCTCTGTCGATCGCACCTACTCCGATCGCGTCATCATCGCCGTGCCGATTGTCACGATGGGCCCGGGCGGTGGGCCGGTCATCGACCTCGATGCGCTGCTTGTCGGCCAGTCGGGCCAGTTCGCCCTGCCGCTCAACCCGCGCCTGACCGTCATCAAGAACTGCAAGGCGTTCCCGGAGAACATCGAACTCTCCTTCGAAGGTCCCGGGCAGGACGGCCGCCTCACCGACATCTACTACTCGCTGAGCAGCGTGCCCAAGACCGACTACCAGCCGCGCGAAGCCGACGAACGCATCGGCTACTTCATGACGGTCTTCAAGGACTTCGCCAAAGACAGCGACGACGGCAAGCAGTTCGTTCGCTACATCAATCGCTGGAATCTCAAGAAGCGCGATCCTTCCCTCGCGCTGAGTCCGCCCGAGAAGCCGATCATCTTCTACCTCGAGCACACCGTGCCGGTGAAGTACCGCCGCTATGTGCGCGATGGCATTCTCGAATGGAACAAAGCCTACCGCGAAATCGGCATCGACGGCGCCATCGAAGTCCGTCAGCAGGACGCCAAGACCGGCGCCTACATGGACCTCGATCCCGAGGACGTTCGCTACAACTTCATCCGTTGGATCACTTCAGAAGACGCATTCGCCATGGGGCCGAGCCGCGCGAATCCCGAGACCGGCGAGATTCTCGACGCCGACATCATCTTCGACGATTCGATGGTCCGTTACTACGCGCTCGACTACCAGCGCATGATCGCCGAGATTCCCAAGGAGGATGCGAGCCCCGAAACCCTCAAGTGGGTTCAGGACCACCCCCATTGGGATCCGACGACAATCATCAATCGCAGCAACGCCCGTCCCACGGCATCGCCTTCCGGCCTGCCGCAGGAAAGCCCGCAGGGCACGATCTTCTCCAATGACGACTCCAACCCCGGCACCATGTTGGCCCGCATCGTTCAGAAGAACCGTCGCTGCGACATGGCCATCGGCGCCGCGAACCAGATGAACCTCGCCCGCCTCGCCCTCTCGGCCCGCATGAATCCCGTCGGGTACAGCGACAAGGATCTCATCGACGGCCTGCCCGAGAAATTCGTCGCCCAGGTCATCAAGGAAATCGTGACCCACGAAGTCGGTCACACCCTCGGCCTGCGTCACAACTTCAAGGCTTCCACCTGGAAGTCGCTCGAAGACATCAACAAAGGCGCCGGCGAGCCGCAGGTCGGCTCAGTCATGGATTACAACCCGCTTAACCTCGCCCCCGAGGGCAAGGAACAGGGCGACTGGGTCACTCCCGTCATCGGCCCCTACGACTACTGGGCCATCGAATACGGCTACACGCCTGACGAAAAGAAACTCCCTGAAATCGCCAGCCGCGTCGCGGAAGCCGGTCTCCAGTACGCGACCGATGAAGACGCCGCTGGTCCGGATCCGCTCGTGCGCCGCTTCGACCTCGGCGCCGATCCCATCGCTTACGGCCAGCGGCAGATTGGCCTCGTTCACAAACTGCGCGGCGAACTGCTCGATCGCGCCGTCAAGAAGGGCGAAGCGTGGTACCCCGCTCGCGATTACTTCAACATGCTCCTCTACCAGCAGGCCGGCGCGGTGAGCATGGTCAGCCGCTTCATCGGCGGCACCTACGTCAACCGCGATCGCAAGGGCGATCCCAATGCTCGCCCGCCGATGGAGCCCGTCGAGGCCGCCAAGCAGCGCGAGGCGTTCAAGTTCGTCGTCAAAAACGCGTTCGACGATGAAGCCTTCGGCCTCAGCCCCGATCTGCTCGCCTACCTCGCCACCGACAAGCAGAACCACTGGGGCAACTACTCGGGCAGCCCCGAGTTCCCCGTGCATGACACCGTCATGGGCGTGCAGCGCGGCGTGCTGCTCACGCTGATGAATCCCACGATTCTCAAGCGCGTCTACGACAACGAGTTCCTCGTTCCGGAAAACGACGATGCGTTCACGCTGCCCGAATTGCTCAACGGCCTGACCGATGAGATCTGGAGCGAAGTGCTCCAGTCCAACCCGGCCAACGGCAAGTACACCAACCGCAAGCCGATGATCTCTTCGCTGCGCCGCAACCTCCAGCGCGAGTACATCAGCAACCTCATCGACCTCAACGAGATCGACGGCAGTTGGGGCACGCCCCGCGCCGTCCAGGCCCTGTCCATGGAATGGATGACCAACTTGCGCGACCGCATCGAGAAGATCCTCAAGAGCAGCGACGTGCGAAACCTCGACGACTACAGCCGCACCCACCTCGAAGAGTGCCACCAGCGGCTGAGCACCTCGATCGACGCGATCAAGACCTACTCGGGCAACTGACCCGAAGTTGGTTTGATGTGATTAGTTTCACGACACGGGCGAAGGACCACCTTCGCCCGTGTTTGTTTTTGGCTGTTCGATTTCGTAGGGTCCGCCATGCGGACCAATTCTTCGGTCATCCCCGCGCGGGCAGCGGTCCCGACCTACCCGCGCGCACCCACTCACCCCATCACCCCATCACCCACTCACGCCTCATGCCGCCAACCGCAACCCTTCCCCGACAATCGTGCTCCTGGGCGCCGCCAGCGGGCCGGCCTGTTTGCGGGCGTTGAACCAGAACGCGCAAAGCCACACCTTGCGCCCCGCCTCCACCGTCCACGGCAACTCAAAATCGAAGACCGGCCGGGACGCGAGCATGCCGAACATCCACGCGCTTTGGTCCGCCGGGTGCGTTGGGCCGACGTGGTAGAGGATGACCGCGCCTTCCACGCCGTCGGGCTTGCCGCGCCGATCGGGGTGCTCGCGGTCGCGCAGCCGAATGCGGATCACCGGCCCGCGCACCGCGCCGATCGACAGGTCCGGCGCGCTCTGCGGCGGCCC
>DIDT01000070.1 GCA_002418285.1 Phycisphaerales bacterium UBA5793 | reverse complement strand
CGGGCGCTGGGGCGCGCCGGCGACGACGCCAAAGCCGTCGCCAGCGTCGGCGCGCACTGGGCAACCGAGCAGTGCCGCGATCTGCTCGACCGCCACGTGCGCGGACTGCACTTCTACACACTCAATCGCTCGGCCGCCACTCGCCAAATCTACGAGAGTCTTGGAATCAAGCACTCACACCAGCTGCGCCGTTGATCGGCCGCGCAACCCTGGAATCGAGAAAGCCCACACTCACTGAGTGTGGGCTTTGCAGGCTGCAAGTCGCTGATGATGGCACTACTGCTTGCGCGTGTACACCATCTCCATGGTCTTGACTTCTTCGCCGGTCGTCAGGTCAAACCACTCAAACTTGTGCATGTCCTTGTCGAGAATCGTCAGCACGATCCGATACGTCTGCTTACCCATCGGGCCCATGTCCATTTCGCCGCCATATGTGAACACTTTCCCGTTCTTATCGCAATGGCCTTCTGACAACATCACGCCGGTTGACATTGAGTCGGCCCACACGTTGACGTACTTCTGCGCCATGTTGTCGTATCCGGTGAGACCCCAACCCGTGAACGGCCGACCCTCCATCTCACCTTGGTACTCACCTTCGAGGTAGCGGCCCTCGAGAATCATGCGGTTCGTCGCCAGCCCACTCGAGACGACAGGCTCCGCCCCCGGCGCCATCCACATGGTGTTCTTCACTGCGAATGTACCCACGAATTGCTGTAGATGCTCCTGGTGTTCGCCGGGCGCATTCATCGCCTCCCATTGCGCCATCATCTCCTCCGGATCCATCTGCGGTGGCTCCGAGGAGGAACAGCTTGGAAATGCGGTCAGCGCTACCGCGCCGGCGACGAATAGTGCAAAACGTGAAAGACAGTTCATAGGGGCTCTCCTGTTCTGATGGCACAATCCGATCGGATGCGATGGCAGAGAACCACCCTCGGCCGCCGATTGATCGGATTTTGTTCGGATATCATTCCCAGGCCATGTCCGCGAGACAAGTCCACCAATCTGAATTCGGAAAGCACTGCTGCGAGGGGCTACAACTAATTCATGAACATACCCGAACTGCTGTCACGACTCGGACTTGACCAGCATCACCTCGTTTCGACTTCCGAACCGGCCGGTCAGGACTGGATCAGTACCGAGAGTCCCTCCACGGGACAGCCAATTGCCTGGGTGCGGCTGTCAGATCGCGTCAACTACGAAGCCGCGATAAACAGTGCCGTAGACCGCTTCAGTTCGTGGCGGATGGTGCCCGCTCCCAGACGAGGCGAGATTGTCCGCCAGATCGGCCTGGCGCTGCGAGAGCGGGTGGAACCGCTCGGAGAACTCGTTTCGCTTGAGATGGGCAAGATCCGAGCCGAGGGAATCGGCGAGATTCAGGAGTGCATCGACATCTGTGACTTCGCCCTCGGTCTTTCCAGGCAACTCTACGGGATGACGACACACTCCGAGCGCCCGCAGCATCGCATGTACGAACAGTGGCACCCCCTCGGACCGATCGGCATCATCACCGCGTTCAACTTCCCGGCTGCCGTCTGGGCGTGGAACGCCATGATCGCGGCCGTCTGCGGCGACACCATGATCTGGAAGCCGTCGTTACTCACCCCGCTCACCTCGTTGGCGCTGCACGAGACCGTCGAGTCAGTCATGCGGGCGCACGATCTGGAGGGTGTCTTCGAACTCGTCATCGGAACCGATGAACAGATTGGCGAACCGATGATTCGCGACAAGCGGCTGCCACTCATCTCCGCAACCGGGTCGTGCCGCATGGGGCGACACGTCGGCGAGGTCGTGGCATCGCGACTGGGTCGGTCGTTGCTCGAACTTGGCGGCAACAACGCCTTGATCGTCTGCAACGACGCCGACCTCGACTTGGCCGTGCGAGCGGTTGTCTTCGGCGCGGTCGGGACGAGTGGGCAGCGATGCACAACGACTCGGCGGCTGTTTGTGCAGAGAGGTGTCAACGAGGAGATTACCACACGCCTCATTCGAGCCTACGAGACCGTGCTGCCGCGCATTGGCGACCCCATCGATCCGCAGACGATCATGGGGCCAGTGATCCATGCCCGGGCGGTTGAAGCAATGATGAACGCCATCGAATTGGCAAAATCGCAGGGAGGGGAACTACTTTTCGGCGGAAACCGGCTCGACCGCCCCGGCCATTTTGTCGAGCCGACCATCATTCGCGCCAACTCCAGCATGCCCATCGTGCATGAAGAGACGTTCGCACCAATCCTGTATGTCATCGAATTTGACGATCTAGAAGCCGTGTTGGCGCAGCACAACGACGCGGAACAGGGGCTGAGCAGTGCGATCTTCACCGACTCGGTTCGACGAGCCGAACGTTTCCTGAGTCACGCCGGCTCGGATTGCGGCATCGCCAACGTAAACATCGGGACCAGCGGCGCGGAAATTGGCGGTGCGTTCGGTGGCGAAAAAGACACGGGTGGTGGGCGTGAGTCCGGTTCCGATGCTTGGAAAACCTACATGCGCCGCCAGACCTGCACAATCAACTGGGGCTCCGAACTGCCGCTGGCGCAGGGAATCGAGTTCGGTTGATCTTCGACGGATCAATCCGGCTTCAATTCTGGCCTGGTCGCGGTCCGACATAGATCACACAATCAGCACGGCCCTGATCCTCTTCGCGCAGCACGTCGGACCATTCGGTCACCATCGAGATGGTCCAGACGAGCAGATCGCTGCGAGCTTGACCAATCCGGGAGACCGTGCCACCCGAGAAGTCGGAGTGAAATTGCCCAACGATGTGTACGACCGGACGTCGCCCCTCCTCGACCGCGTTAAGAATCGAATCCGCCATGGTCGCATCCCACACGTTCTGGGAGCGGAAGAAACCCTCGCCGTCCACCGGCGGCGTATCGGGATTCTCTTCCTCGTCGTGCCCCTGCATCATCTCAAAGAACTTGTCGCGATATCTCCCACCCGTGAGTGACTCAGGAATGACAAAGAGCCGTTGCTGTTCGGCGCTGAGAGTGCGGAGTGCATCGAATCCATCCGTGCGGGCCATACTCACGTACCGGCGCGGGGCGTTCGCGGCGATCACCGGCTGATCGTTGGCCTTGGCCGCCTCCACCATTGCGCGATGCCCCGCCGGGTAGTTGCCACCGCGACGACGGGCTGCGACGAGGAAGTCGGCCTCGCCTTTCGTCACACCACTCAGGTAATCATCGAGCGCGACCTGCTCATCACGTTCAAAGAACTCCAGGCTCAATGCAGCGGTTGGAACCTCGGCGGCCACCTCCTCCCACAGTCGCGCGGCGGTCGCCAGCCCGATGGGATGACCATGCGTCTCGCCGATGAGTACAACGTCGGCCTCGCTCGCGGCTCGGACCAGATCTTCCCAACGCATCGCAGACCCGTTCATGCCATTGAACAGATGCAGAGTGTCGACATCTACTTTCGCGAGTGGCTCCGGCTTCAGCAGGGGCATTGGACCGTGACTGCTCTGACAACCGACAAGAAACGACGTCAGCGCGACAATCAGCAGGCTGCTTTGATGATTCATGCGCAAGGATCGCACGCTTGAAGACGAGGTCAACTGTTTGTGCCAGGGAACGGGTGCGGATTCTCCTGCTAACCTGCGCCAATCATGGATGAATCGCTTCGAGATTCAGACTCTTGGCGCGAGGCTTGACCAGCGGAGCCGCCTGCTTGTCGGCGTGGTAACTCGAGCGCACCATGGGTCCGCTCTCGACTCCCCTGAAGCCCCGACGCAGCCCCTCCTGTCGGAAGTACTCAAACCTCTCGGGCTCCACCCAGCGTTCGACTGGCAGGTGATTGCGCGTTGGCTGGAGGTACTGCCCGATCGTCAGGATGTCGCAATCCGAACCCGCGCGAACATCATCCATCAGTTCAAGCACTTCCTCATTGCGTTCGCCGATGCCGACCATAATTCCGGTCTTGGACACGAGCCCGGCTTCCTTGGTTCGACGCAACAGCTCGATCGATCGCTCATACTTCGCCTGGGGCCGAACAACCCGGTACATCCGCCGCACCGTTTCCATGTTGTGGCTCAGGACTTCCGGCTCCGCGTCGATGACCAGTTGAAGAGCCTCCCACTTGCCGCAGAAATCCGGTACGAGCACTTCCACACTCGTATTTGCCGAGGCCATGTGGGTTTGGCGAATGGTCTCTGCCCAGATGCCCGCACCGCCGTCCGCCAGTTCGTCGCGGTTTACACTGGTGATGACCACATAGTTGAGCCCCATGATCCGCACCGCATCGGCGACGCGAGCCGGCTCGTCAAGATCAAGCGTGGGTGGTCGGCCGGTCTTGACGTGGCAAAATCCGCAAGACCGCGTGCAGACATCGCCCAGAATCATGATGGTGGCGACGCCGTCCGCCCAGCACTCGCCCATGTTGGGGCAGCGCGCCTCCTCGCAGACCGTGTGTAGGCCGTGGCTGGTAATCAAGTCGCGCAGATCGTGGTAGTTTTCGCCACCGGGCAAGCGGGCGCGGATCCAGGATGGCTTGCGCTTCCGGAAATCCGGCGGCTCGGAACTCAGAATCAAGTTGGAGAGACTCAGGCTCGGCATGCAGGCTCAAGTTTATGCATCGGATGATGATCGTACCCGCAGCCGCAAAGTCTGTGGACAGGGGTGACTTTGCGTCGATAGTGAGTCGATAACAGGCCTCGGACGCGCCGATGGAACCGGCCCTCCGCAGCACGACGGCTTCGCCCCGGATAAGATGGCGGAGCCGTGTCTTGCACCCGCGTGGGAATGATCCACGGAATCGCGGGCGGGCCACTGGCGTCCCGACTCTCCTTCAACCGGAGTCCGACACGATGAGCGTCGATACGACCCGTTCTCAGGCCATGACCTCCCGCCCCGACCTCGCACCGTTGCGCCGCTATCTGGCCGCAGGCTCGGCGCGCCCGCGACGGTTCCTGGCTCGATGCATGGTGCATGCCTCCATCGCCTCAGTCGTCGGCCTGACGGGGTGCCAGTTCGATTCGTTCATGGATCCTTCGGTGACCGGCCGCTTCGACGAGACGGCCATTCGCGTTCCCATCCTCGATCGCATCGCCGTGATCGAGACGGACCAGGAGGACACGCTTCAGGCGACGGAGATTCAACCCTCTGACTTGATCGCCGAGCCCGTCATCTACAAAGTGGGACCGGGTGACCTGCTCACCATCGACATCTTCGAGTTCATCTCGCCGGGTCAACCCTATGTGATTCAGCGCAGCGTCGATGAGCGAGGGTTTATCACCGTACCGCAACTCGGTTCCGTTTACGTGGCGGAACTGACCGAAGCCGAGATTCGCGACAAGATTGCCGATCTGCTCGATCCAGACTTCGTTCGCGATCCAGTGGTCAGCGTGGTTTCCGAAACCAAGCGCCAGGCCACATATAACGTGATCGCTGGCGTTGGCACATCCAACACCTTTTTCATCCCGGAGCCGAATTTTCGATTGCTCGATGCGATCGCAACAGCCGGCGGCATTCCCGATACGGTGAGAAAAATTCGAATCGTCCGCCAGGTTCCTCTCAAACGAGAAGTTGAACTTGGACACGGCAGCCCCGAGCGCGACGCCGGCGAGGGTGATCAAGGCGAGGAAATCCCCGTGCCGATGCCGCCACCAAGCGGCAAGGATGAGGACATTCTCAACCTGATCGACGATGTGATTGAAGGTAAACCCGATAAGCCGGCCGTGCTCGGTTCGAACGACCGAGTGGATGCCGGGAAGCGTGCCACCCGCATCCTCCACCAGCCGACCGATCAGCCACCGGCGATTGACATGCCCGCACCCTCGGGCGAGATGTCCGAAGGCGATTGGGCGTACCTTGGCGGTCGCTGGGTTCAGATCGCCAAATCACCCGAGTCCAAGACGCTGGCCGCCAAGGAAGAGTCGCAGGAGTCCAAGCAGGAATTCGATCAACTGGTCACGCAGCGTGTGATCGAGATTCCCGTCGAGCCGCTCATGGACGGGCTGGCCTCGTACAACATCGTCATTCGGCCCAACGACATCATCATGGTTCCCCCACCGATGCAAGGGCTGGTTCACCTCGATGGCGAGATTGCGCGCGGCGGCACGCTGGCCATCCCGACCAACGGGCGCCTGACGCTTAAGCGAGCCATCGCCGCGTCGGGGGGTCTCGGGCCGCTGGCGATTCCCGAACGCGTTGAGATTCATCGCATTCTCAATGACAACCTCGAAGCGATCGTGATGCTGAACTACCGGGCCATCAAAGAAGGCGCTGAGCCGGACATCTACCTCAAGCCGGATGACCTGATCGTCGTCGGAACCACGTGGTATGCAGCCCCCCTTGCTGTCATCCGCAACGGTTTCCGAACGTCGTACGGCTTTGGCTTCCTGCTGGATCGCAATTTCGGCAACGACGTCTTCGGTGCTCCGCCTTCGAACAATCGATTCGGCAATTAGCATCCCGTCAGACCCACGCGCCCATCAGTCCCATAACACTCAAACTTGCTAGAATAGAGTGTTTTCGGAACCAGAAGAGGCCGATGGTGATGCAGCCCAGACTGGGTATTCCCGGTGTGGGGTCCAATAGCGGATCGATCGGGCAGACGCAGCCATCATGCAACCTCGCACAGGGACAACCAAATCCGAGGTTCTCATGGCGCCAAGCACATGGGTCAGCACCCTGGTGGTTGGCGTCGCTTTCTGTGCGCTTTTCTACCACTTCCTGCTGAATCAGATTCTGTACAGCCGCGACCCGGACTGGTCGCATGCCTATCTCGTGCCCTTCATTTCGCTCTACTACATCTACGAGAATCGGCAGCTGATTTTGTCGCTCCCCGCGCGGGTCAATTGGCTTGGTCTGCCGCTGATACTGGTCGGGGTTACGACCTACTTCTTTTTCACCTTCGCAGCGACCGCCAATCACTTCGTCCAGGGCGGCGGCATGATCCTGACGCTGCTAGGGGTCGTGCTGCTTCTGCTTGGCTGGAAACTGTGGTGGGCTCTGATGTTCCCGATGCTCTACCTGGTGATGGGCATCCGCATGCCACCTTCGCTGTTGCTGAAGGTGACGCCGACGCTCCAAGTCTGGGCGTCCAAGGGGGCATACTACTTGCTCAACATAACGGGGTTTGACACGGACATCTCAGGAACCGTGCTCACACTCTATCACGAGGGAAAGACCATCCCGCTCAATGTCGCCGAAGCGTGCTCGGGAATGCGAATGATCGTCGCGTTCATCGCGCTGGGCATCGCCATCGCGTTTCTCTCGACGCAAAAATGGTGGCAGCGCATCGCCCTGATCGTGCTTGGCGTTCCCGTGGCCATCCTCGTCAACGTCCTGCGCGTGACGACGCTTGGCATCGCCTCAACAGTCAATCCGGATATGGCCAAGGGTGAAGCGCATCTCTACATCGGCATGCTCTGGCTCGTCCCGGCATTCTTGTGCTACCTCGGGATCGTCTGGGTCATCCAACACCTGTTTGTTGAGACACCAACCGGATCCGAGCGTGGGGCCACTCCAAACCGTTCACGCAGCGCTGCCCCATCGACGTCGCCATCGTTCGCTCGGAGCGGTCGACGTTGGCTGATCCCGACTCTGGTGGGTTTCTTCGCGATCGGAGCGCTTGGCTTCGCCCCCGCGCAGCACTGGCTCGGCGTCTACCTGCAGAAAGAACCGGTCCCCCTTCGTCGGAGGCTGAACGAGTTGCCCATGAAGGTTGGACGGTGGCAAGCCATCGGAAGCGATGAAATCGTGTCACCGGAAATCATGCGCGAGTTTGGCACCGACCAGTACGTGACGCGCAACTTCGCTCTTGATGGACTCACATCAAACGGTATTCTCCAGTTACACGTCTCCTACTACACCGGAGGCATCGACGCCGTTCCGCATATTCCCGACCGCTGCTACGTCGGCGGCGGGCTGACCAAGTCGGCTACCTCCACGTCCGTTCCCCTCAACATCGACGAATCACTGTGGTGGCCCGATCCGGCGTTTGACCCGGAAGATCCGATGGCGGGCAGTCGCCCGTACCTCATGGCCCAGACCGCGGACCCGAGTCGACAAGTCGTCCGTATGCCTCGCGATGCCGCAGACGGTCTCCGCCTGAATACAGCGGAGTACTGGGATCCAAGGGAGCCAGCCCACACGATGGCCGCCGGCTATCTCTTCATCGCCAACGGAGGCGTCGCTTCCTCCTCCTCTGGAGTGCGCCTGCTGGCCTACGACCGCTCCTCGCGATTTGCCTATTACTGCAAAGTACAGTTCACTTTTCAGCATCCGACTCGCGCTATTGACCGCACCGAACTGGGCGTAATCGCATCAGAGTTTCTCAACGTGATGCTTCCCGATCTGATGTCCTGCCTCCCCGACTGGTGGGAGGTGGAGCATGGCCTCTGGCCGAATGAGGAAGCGTCAGACAAGCAAACCCCGAAGTCGGATCCGGTCGGATTCCGGCCCGTCGAAGACCCGGCCGACTCGTTCGGCACCACCATACAAGTCCACGAGAATGGTTGAGAGGTAGCGCATGGCCGCTCGAGTCAATACAAAAGTCGTAGTTCCGTTAATCGTCGTTCTCTTGGTCCTCGTAGGCGGAGTGATCGGCCTGGCGTATTTCACCATCTATCGCACACCTGAGTTCTACAAGAGTCGTGGTGACGCCGCGGCAGCCAGCGGCGACTGGCGCACTGCCGAGGAGTTCTACTCCAAAGGGGTCAACCGTGATCAGGGCAATATCGAACTGCTCGATCTGTGGCGCGATTCCATTGAACACATCGTGCCGGTTGATGCGATCGAAGCCGTAACGTATTACCGCAAGATCAGCAGCATTGTCCGTAAGAAGACTGAGATCCGGCCCTTTGAACCTCAGTTCCATATCGATTGGTTGAGCCGTGTCCTCGACGGCTCACTCCCGGTTTTATCCCCTGACTCCTCAGCAACTCTGGCAGCGGAAGCAGGCCGGATGTTTGAGGGACAACCCTCAGGTGATGACAATCCGCTCTGGGAGCAAGCCTATCGGTTTCGCGGAATTGCCAACACATACCGTATGCGGGAGCCCGGATTCGACTCGCAGTTGAGTGACCAGGCGCTCAGCGATTTGCAGCGGTGGTTGAAGACCGACCCGGATGACTCGCTGGCTGTGGATACCGTCATGAGGTGGCATGACTTCAAGGCAAAAGGACTGCTGAGCGGATCAAAGCCGAGTGATGCGCTAGCGGAGATCGGCACGGCAGAAGGCGTGGTCACAGAGTTCCTTCAGAGCCATCCTGATGATGTGCTGATCAATTTGACGCTAGCCGAGATACTACAGAACCGTCAATCAATCGAAAAGGGACTGGCCGAAGTCACCAGCGATGCGCGGGCTCGCATGCTCGATGCCTTGGCTAAGGCCGAACGAATGGCATTGCAGAGCGAGGATCTCCCCGCATGGATTGAAGAGCGGCTGGCAAGTTACCTGGTTTGGTCAACCTCAAACCCTGCCGATGGTCTCGGGCGAGCCATTGCGATGATCGAGCACGCGCTCGATTCGCATCCCGACGATCCTGTGCTGAGGTTTAATCGAGCGCGATACCTGACGCTGCATGGTCAGCGTCAGGAATCGATGAAGGCGTTTGAGGGGATCATTGACGCTCCCAATCTGCCCGTCAGTCGGGAGTCGGTTCGGCTGTTCGACTTCCGACGTCAGGCGGTAATCGCCCTGTTCGATATGGATGTGGAGGCGTGGCGAACCACGGATCCCACGGATACACAAGCATGGGCGCTCGCCAAGGCTAAGGCCAAGGGGAGAATCGATCAGTATCGTTCAATGGTATCGAGCACTGATGAGCAACTGCCCTATCTCGAAGGTCGGTTCGCGCTGGTTGACCGCAAGCCGGAGATCGCCGCAAACCAGCTGAACCAGTTTCTGACCACCTCAGGCAGCAGCGCCATGACGAGCTCTCAGCGGCTGGTGGCGCTCGTCGATCTGGCAACGGCTCTTCAGCGGTCCAACCGTCCAGGAGCTGCGTTCGAGTACCTCGCCGAAGCGGATGGCCTGACCAACGGACGCAATGCCCTCATCCTAAGCCAGATGATCGACGTTGATCTCAAAGCCATGAACCTCGACCGGGCGCAAAAGAACCTCGACCGGCTCATAGCGCTTGACCCGGACGGCGAATTGACCTCGAGGATGCGCGACTCCATGGTTTTGGCGCGCGGCGGTGAGGACAGCAAAGCAGTTGAGAACGAGGCTCTGGCGGCCATTGTTGAATCGCACGACTTGCTGGCGGCCAAACGAGTGGATGAAGCCCGAGCCTTGCTGCTCAAAACCCGCGAGAGTTTCCCTGAGAATATGCAGGTCGTCTACGAACTCGCCCAGCTTGAACAAGGGCAAGGGAACACGGCCAAGGCGCTTGAATACGTCGAGTCGGCCCTGAGCAAATACCCCAAGTCGGAATCGCTTCGGATCTTCCGAGCGCAGCTTGCCGGTGAAGATCTGCGGCCCGTACTGAGCCAAATCGTGGATGACCGACCATCCCTATCCGAGTTGGACCGGCATATTGGCAAGTGGCGACTCTACCTGATCAGCGGGTTTGCTGAAGAGGCGGAAGCGGAGTTCCAGAAAGCGAAGGCGATCGATCCTGATGCGCCAGTGGTCATTGAGCAGGACTTCGTTTCCGCGATGGCAGCACGCGACCTATCTGCCGCGCGAAGCGCCGTGCAACGCGCCCAGCAAACGAACGCTGATCTGGCAAACGGGCTGACCTTCCGAGGTCGATACGAATTGCAAACCGGCGACAGCGCTGCCGCCATCGCCACGCTGCTGCAGGCCACCAACTTGAAACCCTACGACAGCTTGGCGTGGCGATTGCTTGGTGTCGCCTACCGTGATGCCGGCAACTACACCGCAGCGATGGAGGCGTTCACAAAATCCCTTGAAAAGGAACCCTCCAGCGTCATCACCCTTCGCGAACTCGCGAAACTGCAGGCGCAGCGCGGGGAATACGCCAAGGCGCTCGATGCAATGCGCAGGGCCGTGACGTATTCATCGAAGGAAGCCGGTATCTACGACGAGTACCTGGAACTGGAGGGGCATTACGGTGATCGCGCTGAGGCCATAAAAGAGCGCGAGCGCATGCACGACGATGGCACGGGCGGCATTCAGAACACGCTCGCCCTCGTTCAATTGTATGAACTCGATAAGAACTTCGGCGAGGCGAAGAGCGTGCTCGATTCGCTCGTTCCGAAGGACCAAAGCGAACAACTGTTGGTGGCGCAGGCGCTATCCATTTGGCATGCGAAGCAGGGGCAATTCGACGACGGCCGCAACGCCCTGCTGGCGTTCATTCAATCAACACCCAAGCCATCGAACGAACTCATGACGCGCGCCATGCTCTCCCTGGTTCAGTACGAGGTCAACTCCGGAGAAACTGACAAAGCAATCGAGACCGCCAGGGCCGCAATTCAGTATCAGGATCCAAATCGTCGCGAAGCCGAGCGTGCGCTGGGCGACATCTACATGGCGCTCAACAAGCGGGAAGCGGCTCTGGAAACCTACGAACATGCCTTCGTTGACAGCTCAGCTTCCCCGGATCTCGGTGTGCAGATCATAAACCTCCACATGGCGCTTGCCAACGAGCAAGCGAAGACTCAGCCGAATGCAGCGGCACAGCACCGCAAGCGTGCGGGAGAGTTACTCGACGCACAGGAAAAGGCGAGCGGAGTGACCGTTGACTCACTCCTGCTTCGGGCACAGTTGACGCTACTCAATGGCAACCCGGCCGAGGCGGAGAACATCTTCAACAACGCCGTCGCCAAGCATCCGCAGGACTCACGGGTCTACACCGCCAGAGCACGATTCAATCTTGGACGCATCATCGAAGATGGCGACATCGGACGTGCCAATCGTGTTCGGGCTGACGTCGAGCAGGCCCTGCAGTTGAGTCCGGGCAATGCAAACCCCCTGTGGACTCTTGTCGATCTTGGCAGGGCACGCCTCAACCCGGCAACCGGGGAACCCGATCCCGATATCGACGCAATGATGGCCGCCTGGCGCCGCATCCTTGACATCGAGCCGCGTAATGAAAAGGTGCGACAGGTGCTCGCACAGAATTTGTTCGTCAAGCAGGACTATGCCGCAGCCAGGGTGCTTATCGAGCAGGGCATCGCATCGGATCCGACCAATGCCATGTGGTACGAGATGCGGGGCGATCTGGAGCGCCAGACCGGCGCGCCCCCCGACAAGTACGTCGATTTCTACCAGCAGGCGATCGACAGGGAGTTCAGTCCCGAGCGACTCGCCCAGTTGGTCGATGGCTTGCTGAAGCTCAATCCGCCGCGTGCGACTCAGGCGATCCAGTTGCTCCGGAAGTATGAATCCGAAGTCTCAGATAGTCCGGTCCATCGATTGCTGCTCGCCCGTGCACAGAAACTTACTGGAGACCAAGCCGCGGCTGAATCCAACCTTCGCACCGCCGCAGAGATGATCGTGGCCACCACCGACACGGCGACGCGTGACGGCCTTCTGAAAATGTGGTACGGGTACCTGCCGGCGATCGTTCCGTCCAGTCAATTCGAAGCGGTGAGCGAAGCCTCGTTCGGCTCGTTGGATGACCCCTGGCCGCAGGCTCTGCTCGGAATGGCTCTGTACTCTGCCTCGGCCCGTATGGGGAGTGGCGACAATTCAAAGGCGGTGGCCAAGGCCGGAATCGAACAGATGGCGGCTGCGGAATCCAGGATCAAGACGATGCCCGCCGACGAACTCCGGACCCACCAGTTCCAGTTCGAGGTGGGAGGGATTCTGTCCGATGCCTACTACAGTACCGGAGATGCACGCAAGGCCGTGGAGACGTGGCGGTGGCTTCTCGAGGTAGCGCCAGAGGACCCCAAGACGCTCAACAATCTCGCATTCGTTCTGGCCTATGACCTCAACGACCCTGCCTCCGCCCTCGAACCGGCCAAGCGGGCCTATGACGCCAGTCCAGCCGACGCGACCGTGCTGGATACCTATGGTTATGTGCTGTACCGAAACGGCCGTCTGGACGAGGCAGAGCGCATCCTGCGCAGCAGCCTGAACCAGCGGCAGGATCAGTCGGGGGCTCGCATGCACCTGGGGCAAGTGTTGGCGGCGAAGGGAAACGTGGATGCGGCGAAGGGAGAATTGACTCGGGCCCGCAACCTCGCCCAGCAAGATGGCCGGGCGGATCGAGTCAAGGAAATCGATGAGCTACTCAAGGGCCTTTGAGGCCGACCGCGACGACGACGGACCATTCTTCGGATCACCGGTTACCGGTGCATTGACGAAGGGAAGGATCCCATGACGACGATGCAATCTTCGACTCAGGCCACTTCGCCCCCACGCCCGGGAGTGCCGCGCCTTCCCAAGCCGGCCGCGCCGCCCACCCGCCCGGTTTCGTCGGTGACAACGATCGATCCGGTGCGCGTCGTGCGGCAGTACTTCTGGTGGATTGCCCTGAGCGTCATCATCGGCGCGGGCGTCGGACTGGCCGCCCACTTCATCTGGATCTGGATCGGCCCGACCTTCGCAGCACGAACCTTCTGGCAAGTCAATCTTCCCAAGCGCAATCTCGCCTCCGTGAACGATGTGACGACGGTGTCCGGCGACCAGATGGATCGCTCCATCAATACCGCCGCCGCAGCCATGGTCAGCACCGACGTAATCAAGCCCGCGATTACCTCGCCGGAGGTCCGCAAGACGTCGTGGATCCGCGACTACATGGATTCATCCGAGAATATTCAGGTCGACAACGCGCTCGCCGATCTCCAGGACGCCATCCACCCCAAGATCGGCAGTTCGTTTCTGATTGAACTTGAGATTCGTGGACGCAACAAGGATGACTTGGTCGCGATCCTCACCGCCGTGAATCGGGAGTACAAGTCCTACCTTTCGAAGGAAAGGGAGCGAGGAAAGTCGGACATCCTGCGAACGTTCACGGACGAAAAAGAAAAACTGAATGCCGAGATTCAATCAATCGGCACCCAGATCGAATCTCGCATCGAGCGCGACAATATCAATCTCGATATCCAGAACTCAGATCAGGCCGTCAAGCTGGGCCTCATTCGCGAGCAGATCAGCCAGCAGGAGTCCACACTCAAAATCGTCCAGAGTTCGCTGATGAGGGCGGAACAGCGCCTCAATGAGCCGTCGTTGACATTCAACGATGATGAGCGAGCTGCCGCGAGGCAGGATCCCAACATCGTGCGTCTTGAGAGCGAGATAGTGCAGTTGCGCACCAGCATTCGCGATGCGCGACAGCGATTCGGGGACAATCATCGCTACGTACAGGGACTCCAGGATCGCATGAGCGCCACCGAATCGGAACTCGATACTGAACTTGACACCGTGATGCGCCGCAACTTCCTTGGCCAGGTTGAGACTCTGCGGAACAACTCGCGCAGTCTGCAACAAGTACTTGCCCAGTTGGAGACGGAGCGTGCCGCCGCCGAGGCAAAACTGAACGACCTGCAGAAAGCGGTCGAGTGGGTCCGCACCAAGCAGGCGGATCAGGAACGGGCTCAGGCTCGTCGAGACGCACTCGACGCGCAGATCACCAGCGCCATCATGGAAAGTCAGTTGCAAGACACGCTGCAAGCGACTCTGGTGGGTCCGCCAGTAGCCGATCCGATGCCGGTTTGGCCCAAGCTGATCGTGATGATCCCTCTGGGAGTCCTTCTGGTCGCAGGTTTCACGACGGGCGGGATCTTCTTCCGCGAGATGACTGACCGTCGCATCAAGGGCCCCGGCTGCGTCGGCATGCTGCCACACGGCCAGGTGATCGGTGTTGTGCCGCACATCGACGAGGATCCGGCCCGGCCCAAGCGGCTCGAACTGGTGCAGGTTGATGCGCCGCGCGGCGTACTTTCCGAAAGCATTCGCGCGGTGTACGCGCCGCTTTCGCGCAAGATGAACGAGCATGGCCTCCATTCGCTGATGCTCGTCGGTGGGCAGCCCGGCGCCGGGTGCACAGCTCTCATTTCAAACTTGGCAGCGTGCTTCGCCGGAAGCGAGCGGCGCGTGCTGGTTATCGACGGCAACTTCCGCCGCCCACGCATTGCTGAAGTGTTCGGTGTTGCGGCGTCACCAGGCCTTGGCGACGTACTCAACGGAGCAGCCACTCTCGATCAGGCCGTACAGGACTCCCGCGTGGAAAAGGTCTCGGTGCTGACGGCAGGCAGTGAATCGAGTCGACAGGTCGATCTGTTAACAACGCCTCGCTTCGCCAGGATCATGACCGAGGCCAGACAGAAGTTCGATTTCGTTCTGGTTGATGCCCCCGCAGCTGTCGTCTCAGGCGACTGGCAGACCTTGGCCAATCACGTCGATGCAACCGTGCTCGTCGTCCGGTGCATGCAGGAAGAACGAGGATTGGTTTCGCGACTCATCGCCCAACTGCGCGATGCCAAGCCGGAGCATCTCGGCGTGCTCATCAACGCAGCCCGCAGCGAAGCCGGCGGATATCTCAAGCGCAACCTCCGACAGATGGACCAGTATCAACGGGCCGAAAGCTGAGGCGCAGTCTCGACGACGAATCGCGGTTCAAGACAGGCTCCCGGCGCGCAGCGTCGAAAGGCCTCCGTGACTGGCGCCGTGAATCGGATCGAGGCGGAATCCATGATGAGCAACGCACCGTCCACAAAGACCCTCATCACCGGAGGAGCGGGGTTCATCGGCTCGCATCTCGCGGAAGTGCTGATCTCTGGCGGCTCCCATGTCGTGGCCATCGATGATCTCTCGACAGGCAGCCCCAGCAACGTGGCTCATCTGCCTGCCAATCGCTTCACCCTGCTCCGCGCTCCCGTGATCGATGCCATCAAGGACCTCCAGTCGGAACGATTTGATGAGGTCTACCACCTCGCGGCCGGCGTCGGCGTCGATCTCGTCCTCGCAAGACCGCTCGAGGTGATCGAAGGCAGCCTGCGCAACGCGTCAGCTGTACTCGATGCTGCACTCGCTTGGCACGAGCGTGACCGACCCTGCGCTGTCCTCATGGCCTCGTCGAGCGAGGTCTATGGCAAATCGGACCGGGTTCCCTTTCGTGAAGACGATGATGTCGTTTATGGTCCCACGACAATGACCCGCTGGTCCTATGCCTACGCCAAGGGGATGGACGAATTCGTTGGGCTCTCCTACCACGCTCGCCACAGCCTGCCCGTCGTATTGGCCAGGTTCTTCAATACAGTTGGCCCGCGCCAATCCGGCGAATGGGGCATGGTGCTGCCACGATTTGTCCAGGCAGCCCTGGATGGCGAGCCACTCCAGGTGTTCGGCGACGGTTCTCAACAACGCTGCTTCTGTGACGTTCGCGACGTGGCCCGCACCCTCCCGCTGCTCGTCCGCCAGCGGATTTGCCATGGGGGCGTGTATAACGTGGGTAGCGAGCAACTCATGAGTATTCGCGAACTGGCCCAGCGGGTGATCGAAGTCCTAAATAGCTCAAGCAGGATAGAAACGATCCCCTATGCGCAGGCGTATCGCTCCGGATTCGAGGACGTAGCCGCCCGTCAGCCAGATCTCACTCGCTTGAAAACTGCCACTGGATTCGAGCCGACGATAACCATCGACGAGACGATTCGGGACTTGGCCGCCTCGATACAGGCCCGCCGCAGCCAACGCGACTCGGCGCCAACCGCCTCGCCGGCCTCCGGGGGAGACTAAGCTGCGATGCTCGCAGGCCTCTACGAGATCGTTGATCAGGCACAGCGCGACTTTGGTTCTGCGCTCATGGATCCCGCCCTATCAGATGCCCTGCACGCATCCGATGGCGCCTTGCCCATTGCCGGCGCCAATGGCGAGTCCGGCAGCGCCATCCTGACCGCCAACTCCGTCATCAATGACTACTTGATCGTGTTCATGATCTCGTTTCTTGTGACGCTCATCCTGACACCCTTCGTGCGGCGGATCGCGCTTGGGGCCAAGATCGTGGACTGGCCCGACCAGGGTCGCAAGGCGCATCGGGAGCCAGTGGCATACCTCGGTGGTGTCGCGGTGTTTGCCGGCCTGCTTTCAGGCATCGTGACCAGCTACATCACTGCACTCTACCACCCCTCGCTCGCCACGGTGCCACTCAACATCGTGATTGCCATGGCAATCATCATGTTTACAGGCCTGTTCGACGACGTCTTTCACTGGGATCCGAATCTCAAAATCGGGCTTCAGTTCACCGCTGCGGCAGTACTCGCCCTGGACGAACAGATCGGCGGTCGCGTTGCGGCCGGACTGCTCCACCCCGTCCAGGAATTCATCAACTCGGCAGCGGGACTGTCACTCGACTTCTCGCATCTCGACATCCTGCCAGGTTCGGGTGTGGCGCACATCGATCTCGTTTACTGGACCGGAGCCGTCATCATCGGGGTCTTCGTGCTCGGCGGGTGCAATTCGGCAAACCTGATCGACGGGCTCGATGGCCTGCTCACCGGCACCACGGCCATCATGGCTGCATCGCTGCTGATCATCACTCTCGTGGTGGCGTCGATGTTCCCAAAGATGGCCGGCGAGTTGACTGGAACGCGCGTCATCCTCTGCTTCGCGCTGCTCGGGGCGTCGCTGGGCTTTCTGCCGCACAACTTCAAACCGGCCACGATTTTTCTGGGTGACGCAGGATCGCTGCTGGTTGGTTTCACCGTCATCGTAATCGTGCTGCTGCTGGGCGAGTCCGGCTTTACACACCTCGTTTTCGCCGGGCTTATCGTCTTTGGACTGCCAATCCTTGATACCACGCTGGCGATCATCCGGCGTCGACTCAATCGCGTCCCCATCTCCGCACCCGATGACAATCACCTCCACCACATGCTCAAGCGGACCAAACTCGGCACAGTTGGAGCCGTGTTCGTTTTGTATGGCATCAGTGTTGCTTTTTCCGGCGTGGCCCTGCTGCTGGTCCTGCTTCGTGCTCGCGTGGTGTACGCACTGGTTATTGTGATGGCGGGATTCATCGTGGTCATCGGCGTCAAAGCCGCCC
>DIDT01000031.1 GCA_002418285.1 Phycisphaerales bacterium UBA5793 | reverse complement strand
AACAACACCCTCACCATCTCCGGCGTCACCCCCGGCGCGCGCGCCACCTTCCTCTACTCGCGCCACGGCGGCGGGACGCGCATCCCCGGCTGCGATCTCCAGCAGAACGCGCTGCAACTCGACAACCCCACCGTCATCGGCACAGCCATCGCCAACCAGCAAGGCGTGGCCACCATCACCCGCCCCGTCCCACTCATCGCACGCGGCCAGACCATCCTGTTCCAAGCCGTGGTCCAGAACGAATGCGCCATCAGTCAGTTGGTGGTGTGGCGGTTTGAGTGAGGCGCGGCGACGCATGCGTCGCCGCTAAACATAGCCAAAGCGAAGGCGCGCTTCGACGTTGCTCAGGATCCTGGACAAGCGTTCAGCGGGTGCTTTCGAACGACGGGCGCGATGGGCAGTGGTGCTTTGCGACGCGTGCGTCGCGGCTAAACATGGCGAAAGCGAAGGCGCGCTTCGATGTTGCTCGCGATCGTGGGCAAGCTTACGGCGGATGGGATGGAACGCTAGTTGCGCGTGGCGATCAGGCGTTGCGACGCGTGCGTCGCGGCTAACCATTGGGGAGCTGCGGGTCGCGGCGGAGCGGTCGATGCAGTGCGTTGCAATGTGGCGTTAGGCGCCGAGGCGGAGGCGGTGGGCGAGGAAGTTGGGCAGGCCAGCTTCGATGATGGCGGCCTGAGTCTGCTCGATGGGGTAGGGCACGCGGTGGACCGTAAAGGTGCGCTGACTCACATCGAGGATGCCGAAGCTGGCGTCGGGGTTGCCATCGCGCGGCTGGCCGACGCTGCCGGGGTTGATGATGTAGCGGTAGTGGCAGTCGAGTCGGAGGGGGAGGTTGGGCGGGAGGAAGGCGACGCGGACGTTTTTGGGCTCGACGGCGGCGTAGCCGACTTCGGGTGTGCCGAAGGCGATGGGGATGTGGGTGTGACCGACGAAGAGGCAGTGGTTGGCGAAGCCGCCGTAGGCGAGTGCGGCGATCTGCTGATCGTGGATGTAGTCGCTGCAGCCGTCGCTCACTGGTGAGGCGTGGCAGAGCGTGGCATCATCGAGATCGGCGAGGCGCGGCATTGACGCGATCTGCTCGCGATGCGCATCGCTGAGACAATCGCGGGTGTAGTCGAGCGAGAGGCGGGCGGTGGGGTTGAAGCGATGGGCTTCGACGTCGTCGATGATGCTCAGGTCGTGGTTGCCCTGAATGGTGAAGATGTTGCGATCGGCGATGATGTCGAGGCACTCGCCGGGATGGGCGCCGTAGCCGACGACATCGCCGAGGCAGAGGGTGGCATCGACGCCCTTGTCGTCAATGCAGGCCAGCACGGCCTCGAGGGCCTGCAGGTTACCGTGTACGTCCGAGATGAATGCAAATCGCGCCAAGCGATGAATCCCCACGATGGATGCTGTGACGCCTTCTTGTACGGAGTTGATATCGGTTGTTTGCAGCCACTCTCCCGTGTAAAACGAAAACGACGCAGCGATGTTGCGTGTTCCGGCGAAAGTCCTGAGACAGTTCACTCCTGATCGGTCGTTTCGGCCTCGATTTCGACGGTTTCAGGCTCGGTTTCGGGCTCGGACGCAGCGGACTTCTTGGACGGATGGGCCTTCTTGTAGGCCATGATCTTCGAGCGATCGCCAGCGATGATCATGATGACGGCACGCCCGGTAAACTTGGCGGGCATTTCGACTTTGCCGATGTCGGCGAATCGGGCCTCGATTTCGCGGAGTCGGGCGATGCCCTGCTCGCGGTACTGGAACTCGCGGCCGCGCATGGGCTGGACGAACTGGACCTTGTGGCCCTCGAGGATGAAGCCGCGGGCCTGCTCGACGCGGATCTCGACGTCGTGGGGATCGATCTTGAGCGAGCGGCCGAGGCGAACTTCCTTGAGTTCGCTTTTCTTTGATCCGCCGGCTGAGCGTTTTTCCTTCTTGGACTGCTCGTACTTGTAGCGGCCGAAGTCCATGATCTTGCAGACCGGGGGCCGTGAATCTGCTGAAATCTCGACGAGATCGAGACCTGCTTCCTGAGCGAGGCGTTTGGCCTCTTCAAGCGGGATGACTCCGAGCTGCTCATTGTCAGGACCGATGACGCGCAGTGGCGAGAATCGGATCATGTCATTGATGCGCTCGCGGCGCGTCTGCTGATCTCGAGCGGTCATAAAGCGGCGATGTGCGATGGGACGTACTCCTTGTGAGCCGGACTTAAACGAACCGACCAGCCGCACCGGTGGCGACGGATCGAACACTTCTGCACGAGGCAGCGAAAACTCGGAAACGGGGACGGGGAGATCTCATACAGCCGGCGTCGCGGTCACACAGCAATGTGTTGCCTGGGGAAGGGTTTCCCTCATGGCTGGATCTCCATCATGGAAGCGGCGCGGCGGCCAAACGACTGGCACAATGCCGCAATCCTGCAACATCAAGATAGTCGTATCGGATGGAGTCGGCAAGCGATTTGTGTTCTGTTTCGCAAAACCGCAACAGTTTGGGGGCGGGTGCCCCGTGAGCGGCAAGGTCGATCAGGGCAGGATCAGCATGCAATCGCCGTAGGAATAGAAGCGATATTCGCGGTCGATCGCCTCCCGATAAGCGGCGAGCAGCGCGTCGATGCCGATCATCGCGCCGACGAGCGCCATGAGCGATGATCGGGGGAGGTGGAAATTGGTGAGCAGGGCATCGACGTGGCGGAACTGATACCCGGGCGTGATCAGCAGACGGGTGGCGGCGTCCAGCCCGGTCGGGGGAAGCGCATCGCCGAGGCTCTCGAGGCTGCGGACAGTCGTGGTGCCTACGGCAATGACGCGACGCGCGGTGGCGCTGGTGCGTCGGAGGAGGTCGAGGGTTGAGGTGGGGACCGAGAACCACTCTTCGTGGATGGGGTGCTCTTCGATGTTTTCGCATTCGACGGGTTTGAAGGTGCCGGCCCCGACGTGGAGGGTGAGAAACGCGGTTTCGACCCCCTGATCACGGCAGGCGTCCAGCAGGGCGGCAGTGAAGTGGAGGCCGGCGGTGGGGGCGGCGACAGCCCCGTCTGGCCCGGCGTAGACGGTCTGGTACTGGTCGCGGTCTTCGGGGTGGTCGAGGGCCAGATCGCCCAACTCTCGGCGGCGCCGGAGGATGTAAGGCGGCAGAGGGGCGTGGCCGGCCTGGTTGAGGACTTCGAACCAGGAGTGGGGGCCGGTGAGGCGGACGAGCCAATGGTCTTCCACGCGATCCTCGACGATGAGGCGGGCGTCGGGCAGGTCACCGGAGGGCGTTTCGAAAAGGTATTCCCGGCCGAGGCGGACCTTGGAGCCGGGCCGGAGGAGGGAGAGGGCAAGGTCGGGGCGGCCGGCGAGGTGGAGAAAGAGGCCCTCGATGTGGCCGCCGGTGTCGGGGCGGCGGGCGACGTAGCGGGCGGGAATGACGCGGGAGTTGTTGAGGACGATCGCATCGCCGGGGGTGAGATAGCGGGGCAGGTCGGCGACGGTGTCGTGGGCGATGATTCGGCCGGCGCGATCGAGGACCATCATGCGAGCGGCATCACGCCGGGCCGTGGGATGGGTCGCGATGAGGTGCGACGGCAGGTTGTAGTCGAGCGAATCGGTGCGGAGCATGTCGGATTCCGGCGCGGTCCATGTTGCGTGGCGGCAACATTGAGTGCAGAGCGTTGGCAGCGGCGGCGGGCGGCAGAAGGATAGGTGGGGTCTGCGGCGGCGCAGGGGGGAGATTATCGCCCGTCGAGGATTGCAGGTGCGAGCGGTGCGGGGTGTGCATGCCCATTGAGCATGCACACCGTTTCGCCTTCGTTCCATCATGGACTGTTCCGGCCACACCTGCGGCCGTTGGCGCGCCTGCATCTGTATCGCCTGCTGCACCCGCGCCCGCCGTACGGCGCGGTTCGGCCGCGCGTTCCTCGGCCGTTTCTTCGGATTCCGAGGCGGCTGGCGATTCGGCTGGGGCCGGATCTCATCGCGCTGAGACGCGAGCGCATCGTGGGGCGGGTCCTCAACGATCGAATCGAGCGTGATTGCTTTACTCCCGGTGCGCCGCTGGAGACGCGCGAGGTCAATCGAACGTATGACTGCGGCGGCCGGCCGTCGTCGAAGTCGAATCATTGCGCGGACATCGAGGCACAATTAGCACGGACCGAGCGCGATCTGACGGCTGCGGAGCAACGGGTGCGCGACGTGGAGTCCCGCGTGGTTGGAGTGAGAGCGCCGAGGAAACGCCCTGCGTTTGATGAGTCTGTCGCTTATGCGTATCGGTGGGTGCCGCCGGAGCCGAGTGGCAGTTGTCCGCCTGCGGTTGTGACTGTTGCGGGTGTGGTTCGGGCGCACATCGACCCGACAGGGCGGCTGTTGGATGTGCTGATGTGACTCAGGCGTCTTTCTTTTCGCCGGCTTTGAGCAGGCGTTCGCCCTGGTCGGGCGTCATGGAACCTTCGGCGATGTAGGCGGCGATCTCGCGGCGGGTGCGCTCGCGCTGCACGCCGCCGATGATGCGGACGATCGAGCCGAAGATAACCCAGACAACGGCGACGGTGCTGATGAAGCCGAAGATCACGATGTCCTCGTTGCTCGAGAAGAACTCGAGAATCTGCTGGAGTTGCGGGTCGGCATTCATGGTGGGGACTCCTTCGTTGGGACGGGGCCACCTTCGTCCAACTCATTGTTGGGGCCAGTGGGCCGGGAGTTTCACGAGAAACGGTTCCATCTACATTGTGACGCGCCGATGGGGCCGGGCCTGTCTCGATCCAGCGGTTTTGAGACACCTGCGGTCGCGGGCAAGTTCGGGTTGCCGCCCCTGTTCCCCGCCTGGCGAAGGGGCCTAGGCTCTGGTTCCCACATTGAGAGGAGCCAGGAACCGTGAGCACTACGTCAACGAACCTCCATGCCATCGATACTTCGTTCGTTCCCGCCGAGATTGACTGCGGGGACTGGTCGCAGATCGAGCCGCTGGCCCGAAACCTGATGGAGCGACCGCTGGACACCGTTGATCACCTGGAGCGCTGGCTGCTTGATCGCAGCGAACTGGAGTCGGCGCTCAGCGAGGCGCAGGCGAATCGCTACATCGACATGACGTGCGACACGGAGAGCGAAGCCAAGAAGAAGGCGTTTCTCCAGTTCGTCGAAGAGATCGAGCCGAAGTACAAGCCCATTGCGTTCGAGTTGGACAAGCGCTTGATTGCGTCGCCCGCGGTGGGGCAACTGGATCGCAATCGGTACATGGTACTGGTGCGCGATGCGAAGCGCGATGTGGAGTTGTTCCGCGAGCAGAACGTCCCGATCGAAGTTGAGCTGGCCAAACTCGACCAGCAGTACCAGGAGATCTGCGGCGTCATGACGTGCGAGTTCGACGGGCAGACGCGCACGATGCCGCAGATGGGGCGCTATCTCGAGGTGACCGATCGCGCTCAGCGTGAAGCGGCGTGGCGGGCGATCGGCGATCGACGGCTGGCGGACGCGGACAAGATTGACGACATCTTCGACAAGATGATCGCGCACCGGCACCAACTCGCTCTCAACGCCGGGTACGAGAACTTTCGCGACTATCAACATGATCGCCTGCGCCGTTTCGATTACACGCCCGCCGACTGCTTTGCTTTTCATGAGTCCGTTGAGCGGCTCGTCGTGCCGCTGATGCGGCGCCTCGACGCGGAGCGGCGCGAAGGGATGGGGCTGGACAAGCTTCGGCCGTGGGACATGGCGGTCGATGTGAAGGGCCGGGCGCCGCTGAGCCCGTTTGAGACGGTCGATGCGTTCGTGGATGGCACGACGAAGATCTTTCAGCGCATGGACCGGGATCTGGGCGAGATGTTCGCCACGCTGCGCAAGCCGGAGTGTCTCGATCTCGATTCGCGCAAGGGCAAAGCGCCGGGCGGGTATCAGTACAACCGCGATCGCATTCGTCAGCCGTTCATCTTCATGAATGCCGCCGGACTGCACAAGGATCTCGTGACGCTCTTGCACGAAGGCGGGCACGCGTTCCACTCGATTCTCAGCGCCGATGAGCCGCTGCTGAACTATCGCCACTACCCGATGGAGTTCGCCGAGGTGGCGTCGATGAGCATGGAACTGCTCGCCCTGCCGTTCCTCTGCGAGTTCTACGACGAGGATGAGGCGAACCGGGCGCGGCGGCAGCAGTTTGAACGGACGCTGACGATCCTTCCGTGGATTGCGACGATCGATGCGTTCCAGCACTGGGTGTACACCAATCCGAAGCACACGCGCGAGCAGCGCCGCGACAAGTGGCTCGAACTGGATCGGCGTTTCGGTTCGGCGATCGACTGGACGGGGCTGGAGCCATATGCCGAGCGCGGCTGGCAGAGGCAGTTGCACCTGTTTGGCGTGCCGTTCTACTATATCGAATACGGCATCGCGCAGATCGGGGCCTTGCAGATGTGGGTGAACTACCGGCGCGATGCGAAGCAGACCGTGGCGAAGTATCAGGCCGGGCTGGCGCTGGGCGGAACGCGGCCGCTGCCGGAGTTGTGGGAGACGGCGGGGCTCGCGTTTGACTTTGGCGCGGACCAGATGGGCGGATTGATGCGCGAGATTGAGGCGGAGATGAAGGTGTTGCCGGTTTGATGGGTGGGGTGGAATCGCGAGCGTTCCAGCGCAAGTGGAAGTGTGGTGGATACCGGTTGCGTTTTCTTGTCCGCTGAAACGAAGAGGCTCGGCGCGGCATGTGGGACGAGTCGGTCGAGTCATTCATCGCGATGTATCTCTACAAGTTCCATGAGGATTTGTACGTGGACTGGCTGTGTGAGCACGTGAAGGACGATCGCCCGGACGTCTGGCGCGCGATCTCGGCGATGACGACCGCGGGCAAGGCGCGGCTGTATATCGGCAAGGGAAGAGAGTTCATGGTACGCGCATCAGGGTTTCCACGTTTTCGTTCACGTGAAGAGGATTCAGGGGAACTGGCTCAGTGGGAGGTTGATGCGGTTTTGAGAAGCAGGCTCGAAGGTTCGCAGGAGACGACCCCGAGCGATGACCTGCTCTTCCTGCGCGCTGTGGACGGCGTGAGTTATGACGATTGCTTTTCAAATGGATGAATCTGACAAACGTGGAAGTCGTGTACTCTCACACATAGTCTGATTTGCCACAACACATGAAGCAGAGCATCGAGCACCAACGCAAAAGGATTCTTGACCGCATCAAGTCGCATGAGGAAGCGATCCAAAAGGCAACCGAGTATCTGGCGACCGGCAAGCACGCACAGTGGAGCGGTTTCCGGGCCAGGTTCGTCCAAAAAGTGAGGAATGGCAAGGAACTTCCGCCACACGCGGATTGGGTGAAGAACGTCTTTTTGCCGCGCCAGCAAATGGCGCTGGATCGTGCGGAAAGGATGTTGGAGCGATTCAGCGAGTGATGCTGATCGAGATGCGAAGCGCGATGAACCGCAGATGCAATTGACCGGCGAAGAAAACGGCTCGGGTACGTGGTTCCTGCGTCGTTGCACATTCACGGTCCGCACGGCGGACCCTACGGAATCAGCGGGCCATGGCCGTCGCGACTTTGGTCACCGCCTCAACGATGCGGTCGATCTGCTCGTCCGTCAAGTCGTGATGCACGGGCAGGCAGAGGGCCTGGGTGGCCAGCAGTTCGCTGATGGGCATGGGCTCGCGCTCGGGCACCAGCTCGGCCATGATGGGCTGATCGGAGATGGCCCTGGGGTAGTGGGTCGCGCTGCCGACGCCTTCGGCTTGCAGGAGGCGTGCGAACTCATCGCGTTCGCAGCGGAGTTGATCCACTTGCACGCGGATGGTGTACTGGTGGTAGACGTGGCCGGCGCCTTCTGTGGCAATGGGGGTGATGACGGCGGGGCAGTCGGCGAGGCCTTGCGTGAGGCGCGCGGCGTTGGCCTGGCAGCGGCCAGTACGATCAGGCGGGAGGCAAAAGTACCCGGTACGTATGATCTCTGTCGGATCGCGCTAGTTGGTGTCTACTTCTCTGGAATCGACCATTTTCGCGCAGTTCCGTCAGCCCCGGCGGTTATTACATATCGTCCGTCTCGCGAAAACGCGATATCGTGCAGTGCTTTCGCCTCTGTGTCTGTTGCATGAAATTCCTCGCCGCCTGTTTGCGCATCCCAGATTCTGATCGATGCCGTTGCGTATGTGGCGGTCGCAATTCGGCGGCCGTTGGCCGACCACGCCACTCCAACGACATCGTCTCCCCGGCAATTGAGGGAATGAATTAACTTGCCCGTATTGACACTCCAGACTCGACAAACACCGTCTGCGAAGCCGCCCGCGAGCAATTGCCCGTCTGGTGAAAACACGACTCTGCCAACATCTGTCTCCGGCCTCTCCAGGTCTCGTATCTCCATCAGAGAATGCGCATCCCAGAGAACGGTCCGAACAGACCCTTCGGTGACCAGCATCGATCCATCCGGCGCAAATGCGACCACTGTTGCACCCTCGATCCCATCGAACTGGCACACTTCTTTGCCAGAACTGATATCCCATAACCGAATCTGTCCACTTCCACCGCCGGCAAGCAGTCTCTTGCCGTCAGGCGAAATCGACACGGAGAATACACCCTGCGAATCGCACAAGAACCGGCGTACTTCCTTTCCCGAATGAATATCCCACAACTGAGCAATACCCGCTTTTCTATCCGGCGTCAGGCAACCCGTGACAATTTGAGACTCATCAGGCGCGAAAGCAGCTGCCCCTACCAGGCTGTACCCGCCAAACTGGTCAAGGTACTGATTGAGATCTGCGGGCAAGTCGGGAGGAAACTGCTCGATCCTCTCGCCGGTTGCGGTATCCCATAGGATGGCGCGACCATCGAAGCCCGCCGTTACCAGACGCTTGCCGTCGCGTGATAGACAAAGACTGTGCACTGCTCGAATATGGCCAACGAACTCGCCCGACTCCACCATGCGAGCCGGAGGCATTCCAGCTCGCGGCGTACATCCAGATCTGAACATCAGCAAGATGCCGAAGCATGCTCGCCTTGTGATACTTGCGTGCAATCGCCGCCGGTCATGGTCCGCCGGAGGGATGATCGAGGGATAAGTACGTGTGCCTTGCCGTTGTTGCCCGTTCATGGTCCGCATGGCGAACCCTACGGCAGGTTTGATCAGCGGGCCATCGCTGCCGCGACCTTGGTGACCGCTTCGATGATTCGGTCGATCTGCGCTTCGGTCAGGTCGTGGTGGACGGGCAGGCAGAGGGCCTGGGTGGCGAGCAACTCGCTAACGGGCATCGGATCGCGCTCGGGGACCAGTTCGGCGATGATGGGTTGGTCGGAGATGGCCCTGGGATAGTGTGTGGCGCTGCCGACGCCTTCGGCTTGCAGGAGGCGTGCGAACTCATCGCG
>DIDT01000006.1 GCA_002418285.1 Phycisphaerales bacterium UBA5793 | reverse complement strand
TGTACTGCGCGATCTGCGCGATGACATTCTCGCTCGTTTCCTTGCCGGGCTCGATGTCGATCTTCGGTGCGTTGTCCATTTCGATGTCCGTTCGAAGTGTGATTGACGGGGCGTCGAACAAACGTGGGCGCCGGCGTTTCCACCGGCGCCACGTGCGGGTATCTAATCCGCAATGCCCCGCGCGGAGTGACCTCCGCGCGGGGCCGCCGGCGCATGGGCCGCGCCACGGCGAACCATGGCGCGGCCCTCTCGTGGGGGTATTGATGTGTGAAGGGACTCGGAGGCGCTGGCCGAAACCAGCGCCTCGTCAGTGTCCGCACTCCGGCTCAATGCCGGGCTCGTTGAAGCAGGGCTCAGGACGACGGAGGCCCGAAGCGGCTGAGCGTCGTTCCGGGCGTGACCTGCGCGAGCAGCATCGCCATCCCGGCGCGAGCGATGCCAGACAGCAGCTGCGCCACCTCGGCCTGCGATCGCGATGCGCGTCCAAGCAGTCGAACCTTGGTCGTTCCCTTGAGCGCCGTACTCGTCTGCCGCTTGAGCCAGCGCATCGTCTCCTCGTCGACTTCGTTGCCGCGCATCGCGAAATCCGTCGTCACCGCGCCCATCCGGTCGAGCAGTCGCGCCAGATCGGCCGGGGCCAGTTGCAGTTCGTTCGCCCCTTCCTGGATCAGCGCGTCGATGAATTCCTGCACGAGTTGCGACGGAGTCGGTTCGGTCGGTTCGGTCGGCGGCATGGGGGGCGTGGGGGTCATGGCTGGTGGCTCCTGGATTCGTGAGTGGTTCGTAGTCGGGCGCGAAGTCGGCGATGTACTGCACGTCGAGCAGCAGCTGCTCGTCGATGAGTCCGGTGCGGGCGAATTTCTGGCCGACGCTCAGGGTGGCGTCGTCGCTGATGTAGTCGCGCAGATCCGGGAGCAGGACTTCGTGGCGGCGGATGGTGGCGCGGCAGTAGTCATCGGTGGGTTCGCTGATGGTGTCGAGGGACTGCTGGCGATCGATCATCGCGAGTCGATCGTTGAGCAGGCCGGGATCGCGCACGGTGTCGGCCTCGTAATAGCGGGCCAGCGTCGGCAGCATGAGCGCGTGGTTGGCGACCGTCTCGGCCCGGTACGCCTCGGCCGCGTTTTTCGCGGTGGCGCAGCCGCCGAACGCGGCCATGACGAGCAGCATCAGGGCGAGCAGCGCGGCCATGAAGATCGCGCCGCCGAGGTACTCCAAGGCGGTGCGCCAGCGCGCGGTGAGCAGTCGCGGCGAATCGCAACGGGCGTGCGGATTTTCGATGGTGTAGCAGGGATACTCGCCGAGTCGGGAACGCTTCAGTGCGCAATTGGCCACGGGACACCGTCCTTGGTGTTCCTGCGATCAGGCGGGGTCCATTACCTCCCGTGTGCCCTGATCTGGTGGCCGCGCAACCTGAGTCGCGGCGATGTGTTGTCAGTGGCCCCGCGGGGCCAGAGGCCGGTTCGCATTCCGCTTCCGGCGTAGGCTCAATCCAATAGGCGCGATCGGGGTCGGTGTCAAGGCATCGATCTTCCGAGGCTGTAGAGCGCGTAGAAGAGGGCGAAGGGCGCGACGATCAGAAAGAGCGTCCAGTACAGCAATCCGAGGAAGATGCCGCGCGCAATCGTGCCGCGCAGTTCGGCCCAGAACTGCACGTGCGGCAGTTCAAAAATGGGCACGAGACCCGGGTCGAACGGAGCCGGCGCTTCAACTTTCTCCATTGGGGGCAACGGTGGCGGCTGATTCATCGAGGCGCGATAGCCTTCCATCGCGGCGTTGAGCCGCGTGGCCGCGTCGTTGGGTTCAACGATCACCTCGCAAGAGCGCGCTGTGATGCCGCGCCGCAGCGCTTCCATCTCCGCGAGATTCGCATCCTTAGCTTCGACGACGATGGAGGTCTCAAAGCCCGAGTCCCGATCGACGCCGGTGATTCTGAACTTGCGCATGGCGCCTCCTTCCAACACGGCGCATGATCCGCTGCATCATCGACCAGAGCGTCATCGCCAGTGCAATCAGCAGATCCAGTCCAAGGATGCGGAATCCCATTCTATCCCTTGTTTTACCGCGTCGAAACGGCATACCACACGACGGGCAAGACGCGCAGTACTTCCGCTTTCGGCACGCGCTCCGTCTGCGGTTCAAAGTTCTGGTTGTTGGCCATCAACAGCCAGTCGGCCCCTGCGTCGAAGACGTTTTTGATCGTCGCCATATAATCGCGCTCACCGCCGAACTGCACGAAGCTCGGCTCGCCGTCCATTCGCTCTTCGTTGGGCGCGATGAAGACGATCGCCCCCTCGGGGATGCGCGGGGCCATTGAGTCGCCGACGACGCGCAGGGCGAAGGCCTGGCGGTCTTTGATGCCGTAGAGGTGGCGCACGGGAAGCTGCGCTTCGATCGTGCCGTCGTAGATCCCGCCGTCGGGCAGGCCGCCGCGCACATCGGCCAGGAGCGGGATGTCATCGGGCAACTCACCGGGCGGGAGCGGATCGCCGATCGCACCGTTCGTCTCATTGCCGAGTTCATTCATCGGCACACGGCGTGGCTCGCTGATCGGTTCGTCATACGGCGGCCGAACACGGCTTCCGGCTTCGATGCGCCGTTTCCTGATCATCGCGGCGCGGAGCTCAAGCTTGGTCAGCGCGGCGAGCACATCGCGCACGGAATTCGAGTCGTCGTACTCCTCGTTCTCGATGCGCGACAGCTGACGGGGCGAGAGGTTGGCCGCCGACGCCAGCGCATCCTGCGTCACCCCGATCGCCTTTCGACGCCGCCGAATCGTTCCCCCAACGGTCTCGTCCATCGAGAAGTGAACCGCCGCAACGTCTGATTTGTCAAGCAGTTGGGTGGACATAGCGGAAAAATCGGACAAAACAGCCAATCATCTCTTGACTTGTGGCGTGTTTGTCGGTTTCATATGGCTGAATTGTCCGGTCTGTGTGGATATGAGCAATGGCCCCCAGCGACATCGAATTCAATCTTGAACCGATCTGGCTCGCCATCGCCATCAAGGGATTCCCCTCCATCACTGCGTTCGCCCGCAAGGTGGGCATCACGCCAGAGACGCTTCGACGCTGGAAGAACGGCGATCGGCCGAGGCCGGACAATCTGCTCAAAGTGGCGAATGCACTCGATGTCGACATGGCGTCCCTGGTGCTCGCCCCCCGTTCAACTGCCATTCAACCTGACCCCCAAACGCGCGATCGCAACGGGCGTGCGGGGGCTGTCAATTCCTC
>DIDT01000046.1 GCA_002418285.1 Phycisphaerales bacterium UBA5793 | reverse complement strand
CGGTGAAGGCGGAATCATCGCCAACTCAATCCACGCCCGCAGCATGAGCGACATCATCCAACTGCAGGGCGCCATCGCCGAAGTCGGACGCGGCTTCATCGTCGTCCACAACGATCGAGGCAACATCCAGGTCTGGGTCACCGATCGCACACGCATCTCCCGCAATGGTGAGCCGGCCCGCCTCGCCGACCTGCAACTGCGCGACCAGGTCCACGTCGCCGCCCAATGGCGCGGCGAAGGCCACGACCGCCGCCTCGTCGCCGACCGCATCGCCGCCCGAGGCCACTGATCACCGCGACCATTCGCAAGCGCATCATCTCCGAACACCCGCGCCGACTCCGGCGCGGGTGTTTCATTTCCGTCATTCCCGCGCCGCTCCGTCATTCCGGCGAAGGCCGGAATCCAGCCCTCATCGAGCCACACCCCCTCACCCTCGCAGATCCTGAGCCCTGCCGAAGGACGTCACCCCCTCACGACCCTGTCGCCTCCTCCACCCCCGACAGCGCCCGCACCATCGCCAGCGCCAGCTCCGGCCGGCGCACGTTCATCAGACTCCGCGTCGTCTCCAACTCAGTCTGACCAAGCACCAGACGCCACCACGCCGTCTCCGTCATCAGCACGACAGTGCCCACATCCTCGTGTTGATGGGAGATGTACGCCTGGCGCAACTGCTCCGGCTGATACCTTCGAACAACCGTCACAACCCGCCAGTCAAGCGTCAGCACGCGATGGTCGGTAATGACATACACGCTCTTTCGCGCCCAGATCTTCGACATCCACGGAACGCACGCGACGAACACGATCCCGAGGAAGATCCACACCGCGAGAAACCCGATCGCCCACCCGCTGAAGCTGTTGCCCATGGAGATCGCCGCCCAGATCGTGATGAAGTCCATGAAACCGAGAAACAGCAAGGCGATCGGCAGCACGATCAGCAGCCGCCACAAGGCAATGCGCGACTCCGGCTGCGCCATCCACATGATGGTCTCATCCGCCCCCAGCTCGCGCTCCACCCGCTCCCGCAGATTCGCTGGCAACTCTGAAAGCGACTCAATCATGCTCGATCCCGTGTTCAAGAGTGCACCGAACCGTCAATTCCCCAACACACATTGTCATTCCCGCGCAGGCGGGAATCCATTGCCCCAACGAGCCGCGCGTGTCGCCAGACCCTGAGCCCGTCGAAGGGCAAGGCAATCGGTGTTGAACAACCGAAGTGCAATCACACCCCTTCACCCTCGCAGATCCTGAGCCCTGCCGAAGGACCTCACCCCCTCAGGCTCCCCCCGTCGCCTCCTCCACAATCGCGATCTCCTCATCCGTCAACCTGTAGAGGCCGTAGACCAGCCGGTCGATCTGCCGGTCCGTCGCGTCGATGTCCCGCACCACAACAAACGTACGACCACCTCGCTCGATGCCGAACCATTCCGGGGTTCAACTCTCGTCGGGGATCTTCTGAATAAACAGCGGAATCGTCGAAACTGGGTCTCCATCCATCGACAACTGCACCGTGTATGCACCCTCTTCGTCCAGCCGCAAGCGTTCAATCGCGAGGATCAACTGCGACACAGACCATCCCTCCGGCCCAGCCTTCCTGAACTGTGCGTTGACTTCGAGTTCGGCGACAGGTTCATGCTTTGAAGGAGGTTGGATTGTGAGCACAACGCTGTGACTTGAATCAGCAGTCTCTTGATGTCGAATCCTTGCGACGGCAACCATTCTCGGGTGAACCGCCGGTAGGGACTTTGCATAGATCTTGTCGAACACTCCCAGCAGATTCAGCCGTCCTTGCGATTCGTTCGCGGCTTCGCATAGACAGAACATTTCCAATTTCATGATCTCGTTCCCGTGACAGTGTCTCCACTCTCTGACGCCGTTGACGCGACCGATCCCGTACTTGTCGTCGGAGTCCACTCTTTCAACTTCTTGATGAAGCTGTCTTCGCTTTCCCGCTCAGTCAAACCTCGCACCGCAAAGTAGACTGCGCATACCAAAGATGCAACTGATGCGATCCACCAGACACATTGCCAGATACTTGGCGAGAACAGGGTCGGGTGTTCCTTCGGTTCTGCTGCGATTGCCACACCGACACAAGACACGAACATCGTAATCGAGAATCCTGCTGCTGAAAACCGCAACTTGCTATCGACGTGACCTCGATAGACTAAGCGCGCACGATCCTCGATAACTTCAATGATCTCATAATCGGTGTTCTTGGATCGAGAGCGTGTCATATAGCCATACCGAATGCCCAATGCGTAGGCAGCTAGGGGTACTCCCATTCTACTCCGACTCACTCCGCCCGAATGCAATCATCCGTCACCAGTTCCGCCCGGCGATCCTCCGGATACGACGGCGGGATACCCGGCGCGACGACCGGTTGGCCGCGTTCGATCCGCCGCGCGACTTCCAGATTCAGATCGAGCAGTTGCTTGAGCAGGTCCTTCTTCGGATCGAATCCGTACGCGTCCAGCACGGCTAAATCCAAAGCCGCGTGAGCATCCCTCAGTGGATTCTTACCCGGGATCTCAAGTGTGCGGTACAGCGCCCGCAGTCCGCCTTTCATCTTCTCGAGCGCACCGTCGCGTATTGACCGAATCGATCGACCCAGTTCGCAGGCGGTCTGCATCAACTTCTGGCTTGGGCCGTGAAACTCGGGTCCTTGCGGCCATGGAAAGGTGTCATAGACCGTCGGAGGGGTGTACCGAAAACGCTCCGTCAGCTTCGAGCATTTGGTTACGAACCAGAGCCAGTGGGCATGGGATTGGAGAATAGCGAACGAATAGTCATCCTCGAAGGCAAATGCGAACACCGCGTGGTCCGCGCGAACCGCTGACTCGACGAAGCAGAAAATCGGACGCTTCGTAACCCCCGAGCACACTACGTATCTAGACAACGGACGAATCGTCTGCACCATCAGCGATCGGGCCCGCCACATTTCCCACCACTTCTCAACGTGTGCTGCTCGACCAGAATCGTGGCTCTCTCCTGGCTTCGCTTTCGCGATCACCTCCTTCATCACTGTCGTTTTCAGATGTTCGAATGCCCCAGAAAAGCGCTGCGCTTCTAGAACGTCCATGCCAGTCAGGTCAATTACAAATCGCGTAGGTTGACCAGTACCCGTGACGATATCACGGCCAATGAGAAATGGGTGGATCACAACTTGGCTACGTGGATCAGCTTGAACTATCGCTAATCGTTCCTTGCGCGTGAGCACAAATCCTTCGTATCCCGCCACCACTCCTTGAAAACACCGCTGAGGCTCTATGTTCGACTTCAGAACGCGAGCGTTGGAAACATCGGTCTGGTCTGACAGAGCAGAATTAATGTGTGGCGTTTCGCGATATGAGAGTTCGTAGGACTTGTCTCTGCGAGGGGAACCGCGTTTGCCCGCCACAGTTGTTGATCGTCTCCGCTTACCTTCAGGCTTTGGAAACAGCGGCATTGCCGCATCAACCTTGTACCACAACTTCTTCCGGTTCGGGATCAGCAGTCGCGATTCATCAAACGCTTCCTTCTCATACTCCGCTCCGGCAATCTTCGTCGGCGGCGGTTCGTGTTTCACCCAGTTCACAATTGACACGTGAACATTCGCCTCACCCGACCACGGCTGGTTGTCCACCGCTTCGACAATCGTGCCTGACTTGACGACCTGATCGAGTCCGCCTTCGCGTGACTTGTTGTTGCGGATGTTCTGAGTCCCGACCAGGCCGGCCCGGCCGCGCAGCGGATCGGCGGCCGTGCACATAGGCAGGTGCTCCTGCGCCCGCGCGATCCAGTACACGCAGTAGTCCGCCATGCCCGGCACCTTGGGATACGCCTTGCGAACGGCGTTGACGTAGTCCGCGCCGCGCTCCGGCTTAAGACGCTTGGCCCCGAGAAACGGCGGATTACCGATGATCACGTCCGCCTTCGGCCAAGGCGTCCGCTCGCGCTTCTTCTTGGGCTCGAAGTCCGCCGGAGTCGAACCGTCAATCGGCCAGTCGATCAGCGCATCGACGCAGCGAATGTTCTCATCCAGATTGTCCAGCGGCAGGGCCGGTTCATCGACGTGCAGTTCATCGATCGCCAGCTTGTGCCCCAGCGTCATCGTCACCTTCGCCAGTTCCACGGCGAACGGCACAATGTCCAGACCGAAGAACTGCTTTGACGTGACGAAGCCGAACACCGGCTGGGCGCGGTCCTTGGCGGTTGAAACCTCCGCGATCCGTTCGATGAGTTCCGCTTCGATGCGCTTGAGTTCGCGGTAGGCGATGTAGAGGAAGTTGCCTGAGCCGCACGCGGGATCGAGCACCCGGAACGAGTAAAGGCGTTGCCGCAAAGCCATCAGTTGTTTGATCGACTTCGCTTCGGCAATCGCGCTTCGCCACGGGTCGACGATCGTCGGCTTGACGATCTTCATGATGTCCGTGGGCGTCGTGTAGTGCCCGCCGTACTTGTGCCGCTCGTCGGCGTTCATCGAGTGCTGAAAGATCGTGCCGAAGATGTCCGGCGAAATGTTCGACCAGTCGTACTCGGCAGCGCGGTGCAGTCGACTCACCTCGTCGGGCGCGAGTTCGACCGGGGCGGGCGTGGCGAAGATGCCTCCGTTAAAGTACGGCACGCCCTTATAGCGCCCGCCGCTCACGCCGCCGGGCGTATTCATCGCCCGGAACATGCCGTCGAGCAGATCGAACGCCTTCGGCGGATCGACGCACTCTTCGAGCAGGTGCGTAAAGAAGTACTTCGGCAGCAAGTTGATGTCTTCCGAGAACAGGCAGATCAGCGCCTGGAGGATGAAGCGCTGCGCCGTCGTTGGCCCGACGTCCTCGCGCTTGGCAAGAATGGTGTACACGTCGGCCAGCAGGTCCGCCGCAGCCTTGGTGACTTCGAGCCGATCGACTCGAAACGTCGGCTTCTCATTGGTCGGAAACAGAAACGCAAGCGGACCGAAACGAGCCGGTAATTCATCGAGCGTCAACTTGTCGAGAGGATCCTCAAGCGACTCGTTGAAGTCGTAGATGTGAAACTCGTCGAAGTTGCACAGCACGGTGTAGGCCGGCCGATTGGGCACGCAATGAACCCAATAGTCGAACGCCTGGCGAAAGTGCTTGCGCAGATCGGCGCCGCGTTTCTTCATCTCGATGAGCACAACCGGCTTCCAGACGTAGTCGGCGAACGTCACGCCCGAGTGGTCATCAGTATTCTGGCGGATGCGAAACTCCGGAGTGCCGCCGACCTCGAGCAGTCCGCGCTGGCCAAACGCTTTGAGCAGATGATCGAGGTAGATTTGCGCTTCGCCCTTCTCGTCACCTTTAATATGTTGGTGCGTCCACTCGACGAACTCGGCAAGTCGCTGCTGGCGGGCTTGATCCATGGGAGTACGAGCGTAACCCCGGCCGATGTTCGGTCAAGGTCAGGGATCTGGCCCTGCGCGTGGTTCGCACTTGGAGCCGGCAAGAGTCGCGGAGTCACCCGCCCCACTCCGCGGCGTCTGTCTTACATCGCCAGCGCGCACAAAGTGCGCCGCGCTGCTCGCTCAACAGCACCTCAAAACTGAGCCAAAAACCGCCGCGCACAGCGGCGCACGCCTTCAATGCGTTTTGTGCGCTGAGCCTCTGAAAAGGCGCGAAAACTTCTCGACCTGGTCGAATCGGGGGGTGCAGATTTTTGAAAATCGCCGAAAACTCTTGAAAGTCAACGTCTATTTGGCGCTCTGGGTAAAAGGCGCGCCGCAGCGCGCCTGCACGCGCTCGGTTTTGCACACAGGTGCGCTCGCGCGAGCGCCGGCGCGCGGCAAAAGCGTGCGTCTTTGTGCGCGGCACGCGTTTTGCGCCCCCGACTTACGAACGCCCGTCACCACCACGGCGAACGCCCGATCCTCTCGGACCGGGCGCTGCGGGGAGGAACACTTCAGATGGTCAGACGAGTCGCTTACGAGCCGCCGTACTGCACGATGTCGTCGAACCGCTTGAGGTCGCCGTCGCTCCAGTGGTTGTTCTGCTGGGGCTTGTCGACCTGTTCCTTATCGAAGTAGATAAGGTCCTTGCCGGCGGACATCATGACGTACCCGCCGCGCGGCGTGGAGTCGAGGGTGGGATGGGCGGCGATGGCCTGACAGAGTTCGCGGGCGGGTCCGCCGCCGATGCCTCCTACGGTCTCAGCGAGATAACTGCGATCGCGCTGGTTGATCGGCGTGCCGCCGCCGCGACCGATCATCAGTTTCGGGGCGCTGGTATAGCTCTGGAACGATGAGTAGTAGTACGGGGCGCCTTCGTTCGTGTTGCCGGCCTGCGACTTGAAGGCGACCACCGCGGGTCGGCCGTAGATGTCGCGCAATCCCTTGGCCTTGGAGCCACTATTGCTCCAGAGGATGATCGGGGCGCCGAAGGAGTCGACGAGATCAGGCAGGGCGACATCGCCGTCCTGCGGCAGGTTGTTGTCAACATCTTCCTGGCCGCCCGAGCCGCCGTTTTGCCCGTTGACGTAGTAGAGGTCGCGGGGATTGGGCTTGAAGTAGGCGTCGTACTTGGTCCCGCCGATGGTGGGCCCGAGACCGATGTCATCGCGATAGACCGTCAGGCCGGCGATCTGGAAGACGTCGCCGCCGTTGGCCGTGAGCCCGCCCATGAGTTCGAGCAGGGCATTTTCCGTGCCGCTGATCATGCTGTAGTTGTTCGAATCGCTGGCGAGTTGCCGCTCACTCAGGGCGCCGGGCTGGCGGTTGTGGGTGAGGACGAAGCTGTCGACGGCGTCGCCGAGGTTCTTCATGAGGGCTCGGGTCTGGGTGACCTTGCCCTGCAGGCGAACGGCGGCGAGAGCCGGCAGGAGCAAGCCGACGAGCAGGGCGATAATGCCAATGACGACAAGGAGTTCGACGAGGGTGAAGCCCCCGCGAGCCCGATGGCCGCCCCGTCGCGCCCCGACTGATCGGCTGAGATTTTTGGTGGTGGTGAGCATGTCTCGGTCCTTTCCGCGGGTGCGTAACAGCCTGTTCTACGGTCGGTTATCGTCTCAACGATCACCGGCGTCGGCCGCGGCCCGGACCTTGGGCATCCGGAGAGCGGCCTGATCAGCGCGCACGCCGCCCGCTCATCCGTACTCATAATTTACACCAGGATCGGCTCCGGTGCTCCGGAAAATGTCAAAAATCGTGCAAAATCACGTCGCCTTGATGGCAATCACGCCTCAGTGCGCGGCCGGGTCCATTGCGTGTCAGGATCGGCCTCCATGGCGTCGGCGGCCATCTCGATGCATCGCTTACAGATGCGAACCGTCCCGTCGAGCGGGCTTTCCCATGACGGGTCGTCGCGATCTTCGAGACACAGCCGGCATTTGAGACCCGGCAGCGCCGGCTCGCCGGCACCGGCCAGGACGATCTGTAAGTACGCCACACGGACACACTTGCCGCAGATCACGCTGCCCTGATGGCCCTCGACGAGCGGCAGGTCCTCGGTCCACGGGCTCTGGCAGAAGTCGCAGAGGACATCGGACATCTGCACATTCTCGGGGTCGGTGCCGGGTCGGTACATCGGGTGAGCGGCTCGCAGGTCAGGTGGTAGTGGCGGCGGCCTTTGCCTTTGCAGTCTCGGCCAATTCAGGTTCAGGCTCATACGGAACGTGGCGACGGCGGCGGCGCGGCTTGGGCTCGGGGACCGCCGCGAGCAGCGATTGGGTGTAGGGATGCTCCGGGTTCTTGTAGATCGAGTCGCGGTCCTTCATCTCGACGATCCTGCCGCGGAACATCACTGCCACGCGATCGCAGATGTGCTGTACGACAGCCATGTCGTGACTGATGAAGAGGTACGACAGGCCGAGGTCGTTCTGAAGGTCCTTGAGCAGGTTGAGGATCTGGCTCTGGATGGAGACGTCGAGCGCCGAGGTCGGTTCGTCGCAGATAATGAGTTTGGGATGCAGGGCCAGGGCGCGGGCGATGCCGATGCGCTGGCGCTGGCCGCCTGAGAATTCGTGCGGGTAGCGATCGGCGGTGGCGCGGGGCAGGCCGACGCGATCGAGAAGTTGCTCGACCTGCTTGCGCAGGTCATCGCCTTTGGCCAGGCCGTGCACTTCGATGGGTTCGCCGATGATCTTGCCGACGCTGAGGCGCGGGTTGAGCGAGCCGGCCGGATCCTGGAAGATGATCTGCATCTCGCGGCGGAGGGGCTTCATCTCGGCGCGACTGAGTTTGAGTATGTCGCGATCCTTGTAGAGGACTTTGCCGCTGGTGGCGGGGATGAGGCGGAGGATGGTGCGGCCGACGGTGGTCTTGCCGCAGCCGGACTCGCCGACCAGGCCGAGCGTCTCGCCGGGAGCGATCGTGAATGAGACGCCGTCGACGGCCTTGACCCAGCCGGTGGTGCGCTGCAGCACCCCGCTGTGCACGGGAAAGTGGGTGTGCAGGTTGCGGACGTCGAGGAGTGGCGGAGTGTCGGCGGTCACGTTGGGAAGGTTAGCGCGGAGGGGCGGAGGGGCGCAAGCAAGAGAGTCGACCTTGGTCACGACCCGCAAGAAAATTCGACTTTCTTCTCCAGTTTATCGCTTTGGCCCTTGCACGATTTCGGTCTGCAGGTATCTTGTATCAAGCGGCGATCGGTCTGTCCGGGTCGCCGCGAACGTGGGATCAAACTCGGGGGACCGGCGGGCGCAGCGCCCGCCGCGGAAGGACAACTTCCGGCGCGGTTCGGCCGGTTGCGTCAACCGTCGAGCCGCGTCGCTGCACCCTTGGATGGAGGTTCAGTCATGACGTTCCGATCCCCCCCCCGTTAGGTTTTCGTTCAGTCTGGCGCTGTTTGGAGTTGGAGCCGTGGTGCTCGCAGCAGGAGGCGAAACACTCTGGCACGTGAACTCCGCCGCGGCGGCGCCACCGCGCGGCACCGTCTCCCTGGCCAGCACAGTGAGCATGCTCGCTGCCGCCAGCACGACGGCAACCGAGTCGAATCTGTTGATTCCGGCACCGATGTTCAAACCGTTCGTCTTCGTTCCGCTCCAGCCGCTGGCGCTTGCGGGTTCCCTTACGTTGGATGAAACGGCAGGCGTGCACATGAATGCCGATGGAGACGTGGTCGCCACGTTCATCGACGACGGCGACGACAACATCTACTTCTGGCGCGACTCAGGCCTCTCGAATGGGACGAGTACGCTCGCTGGTTGGCAGGGGCCTCTCAAAGACGAGTACGGCACGGCGATCGTCGGGTGTGCGACCGGGATCAACAACGCTGAGGACATCGGCATCTGCGGCACACGCGATGTGAGCGGAACCGATACCGCGTTCTACTACGAATTCGATAATCCGGATGATCGCGAAGGCACCGTCTACGACATCGGAGCGGGCTATGCGTACGACGTCAATGAAAACGGAGTTGTGGTCGGGGCGTCGGCCAGCGGCGTTCCAGTGGCGTGGAGTTCGAGTTTCGAGACTGTACCTCTGCCGCCATTGCACACAGGCGGCGGAACGGCGGCCTTCGGTGTCGATCCCGACAGCACCACCAACCCGTACATTGCCGGCACGAGTGAAGATGCTGACTATTTGCAGGCAGTCGTCTGGTACTACGCGTCCGGCTGGAACGTTGTCGACCTGAGCGGTCTCACGACCGACACCCAGTACGCCCACGCCGTCGATACCAACGGCAGCGGCCACATCATCGGGTCAACCTTCACGACATCGACGGGCGCAGTGGTCGATTCCAGCCTCTGGGTCTACTCGAGCGGTCCATCCTGGACGCAGGAGGAATTGTCGAGCACTTGGATGGCCTCCGCAATCAACAACGAGACGCTGCCCGAAGTCGTCGGTTATGTACCGGGTTCGGTGTCGGCCTACCTCTGGGTCGCCGAAGATCTGTCACACTCCACATTCGATAGAACGGAGTTCTATCTCACCGACACCGTGGTTGGACTTCCAGATGACCTGCTCGAGTTCCGTCCGACCGACATCAATGACGACGGCGAGATCGTCGGCGTCGCCAAGATCGACGCGGAGACGGATTACTGGATCCCATTCAAGATCGTGCCGTACGACACGAACAACAACGGAGTCCCCGACTACCGCGACATCATTCACGATCCGACCAATTACCCCGACACGACTGGCGCCGACTGGCTTATCGACAAGAGTGAAGAGATGCGCGTCGGCTTGTATGCAACGGGCCCTGACGGAGTTGATTCCAAGGCTGCAGAAGTCACGCAGATGCAGATCGTGCGATTGCACATTCACGAGGAAGACCTTGACAACATCGTGAACAACTCGGCGGCCTGCGCGACTCAGAATGCGAATCTCGCCGACTGGATGGAGGGAGGCGCAGAAGGGGCCGGTCCAAGGGAGATCCTGGCGACCATTCGGTGCAACGATCCGGCCCAAAGCGGTCACGACCGCATCTACACGGAATCGACCTCACCCACCAAAGATGAATACCTCGATAACCTGTTCGCGTTCGCGTACCGCTACGCGTACAGCATCGACTACATCCAGATCGGCAATGAGATCTTCGGCGGCGCCGGCGACTACTACCTCTATGGCATCAGCGGATGCTCGAATACTGATATTGGAAATCTCTACGGCGCTTGCTTCGCGGCTGCTTGCGCCGAAGTGGCGGCGTGGATCGAAGAGCAGGTTGAAGTCGTGCGCATGGCCTCAGCGCTGGCGGGCCGGCCGCTGCGCATTGTTTCACCTGCGTTCACTTCTTTGAATGCACTTAGCGGGCAGAACGCCGACCTGCGCAATCCCGGTCTCACGACCGATGCGGAGCGGGCGGGCCTCGCCATCAAGACCATCGTCGATCTGGCGAACAAGCATCAACTCTGGACGGATATCCATCTGCACTATCGAACTGATACGCAGTTGGAGGATGCGCTCTACGCTCTCGACAATCCCGGCGAGTACTCGTTTGACGAGCCGGACTATTGGGCGTGTACGGAGTGGAGCCCGACACCTTTGGAGACTTGGCTTCAAGCAAACTCAGAGGAGTTCGGCAAGTACTTTAGTTCGAACGAAGCGCCGGCAGTTGACTGGGATGACTTCGTATATGGCTGGGGGACGAGTGGGGGCGGACTGGCTCGCGATCCGTTCCCAGACTTTGAGCGCGATCTGGATGAGATGATCTCGTACAATCTCCTGATGGCGTGCTACGGCGAGTTCTGGCAGGGAGATGATGAGACGCCATCGCCGGATGTGTTTTATCTCACGGTCGTTCGGGCCAGTCAAGTACATCCCGACGGCGCATGGATTGACGATCCCACCAACCTGTGGACCAAAATCAGAGGCGATCTCCAAAACGACGCTGACGGCGTATTGATCGATGATTTCGATCCGCACCCGACAACTCCGACGGTGGACTGCGGTGTGATTGTACCGCGCCCGTGATCATGCTGTGATGGCTCAATACAATTCCGGAATGGAGATACTTATGCATTGCAGATTTTCCTTTTCAATTACCAGCCTGGCCGCGAGCACTCTGCTCGCGGCCAATGCTCCGGCGCTGGCCCAAGAGAGTGTTCGCTACGCGATCATCAATGTTGGCGACCCCGGGGGTCTAGGCCTCGCATCAGCGCGGGCCATCAACAACGAGGGCATCATTGCCGGAGTGACGGTTGATGGGCTATCGGGGAATCTCCTCGCGTTCGTCTGGCAGGACGGTTCGTCCCACTATCTGCCCTTGCTCGTCGGAGGGTACGACACGCAACCATACGACATCAACAGTGCCGGCGATGTCGTCGGATTCGCTCGCACGGCGCAACTGGCGCAGCGAGCAGTCCTCTGGCCGAGCACGGGTGGCATTATTGAACTTGGCACCTTGGGAGGCGCGGATTCGACTGCCTACGGCATCAACACGCAGGGACATGTCGTCGGAGGAGCGGACTTTCTCGGAACGGATACGAATCCATTTATCTGGATCGATGGCCAGATGACGGCTTTGGGTGATTTCGGCGATCGGGGCGGGGATGCTCAGGCGATCAACGACCAGGACCAGGTTGTGGGCTACGCGTCAGGGAGCGAATTCTCCGGCGTTCGTGCGTTCCTCTGGGAGAACGGCGAACTCATCAATATTGGAAGCCTGCTCAGCAACCGGAACAGTTACGCCCAAGACATCAACGAGTCGGAAGTTGTCGCCGGGTACGCGCATGCACTGGACTCCACGGCGCGCGCCGTGATCTGGCGGAACCGGAGCATCATCAACATTCACAACGACAGCCTCGGGCCGCAGTCCTTCGCTTGGGCGCTCAATGACTTGGATCAGGTAGTCGGCGGACTTGTTATCGATGACCTCCCACTTGTATTCGGAGCGTTTCTCTATGAGAATGGCGGACCGATGGTGAATCTGCACACACTTGTTCCGCCGCGAAACAACTGGTCGGTATTGGACGGAGCGTTCGACATCAACAACGCAGGTGAAATTGTGGGACGTGGCTATCGAATCAACGGTGGGTCGAGTGCCTACCTCATCACGCCCGTCCATCCAACGTTGACTCTCCAAGGCCCGCAACCCGGCCGGGCCGGGACGCTCAACGGACTTCGCGTCACCGGCTGCACACCCGGAGCGCGCATCACCTTCTACTACAGCACACACGGCGGGGGCACACTCGTGCCCGGCTGCAACCACACCGACGGCGTCACCCTCCAACTCGACGACCCGATTCAGATCGGCTCCGCCGTCGCCAACCAGAACGGCATCGCAACGCTCACACGCTTCGTCCCGATCGGCGCCCGCAATCTTGGTGATGTGCTGATTCAGGCCGTGCAACAGAACGGCTGCAAGATCAGCCAGTTGGTTGTGGAGCGGTTTGAATAGGAGCAACCCGAAAGGCGGAGAGAAGAACATGCCAAACAATCGTACCAGTCCCGTTTTCTTGCCCAAGACCATTGTCGATCTGGCGAACAAGCATCAACTGTGGACGGATATCCATCTGCACTATCGAACCGATACTCAGTTGGAAGATGCGCTCTATGCGCTCGACAATCCCGGCGAGTACTCATTCGATGAGCCGGACTACTGGACTTGCACGGAGTGGAGTCC
>DIDT01000004.1 GCA_002418285.1 Phycisphaerales bacterium UBA5793 | reverse complement strand
ATATGCGGCGTGTAAGCGCCTATGGCGCGCTGAAAGAAGCGCCGTGCGCTGAAAGAAGTTGGAGAGCGCAAGTCGAGAGAAGAAATAGACATAGAGAGAGTACTACTACCTTCTTTCATTCTTCAATCCCTCTCTTTCTCTGCGCGCACCTGCGCTTAAACACACCCCGTAGAATGAAGAAAGAAGTGAAAGAAGGGTCGGGCGGCATGGTCACTCCGTGAGCACATACACCGTCCGCGAGCGTCCGGTGGTCTTCTCGATGGTCTCGGCCACGCGCTCGGTCTCGAGGAGGTTGTCGATGACCTCCTCGCGTTCGCGCTTGCTGAGATGCTGCGTCGCCCGGCACAGTTGGGATCGGGTCATGCGACCTCCCGCGGCGCGCATCGCCCGCACCACGGCCTTCTGCCGAGCATCGAACTCGCTGTGCGAGACGAACTGGTGGGCGAGGAAAAGAACACGTCTGCTCATATGTTCCGACAGCTCGCACGCCCAGAGCGCCGCAGATTCATCGACGACGGGCTTTTCACGGTCGCGCGAGCAGGCGTAGAGCAGCGCCAGGCGACAGGCTTTCTCCTCGACACGCGCCCAGATGGAGCGGACATCTTCGCGCGGTTCGAGCATTTCCCTGTCGGCCCGGGCGGCGAGCGCATCGAAGATGGCGCGGGCTTCGTCGGTGGTGGGGACGAGGATGGGTTGAGGATGTTCACCTGAGAGATTGCCGCCGGGTGAGAACTCGTGCCACCAGCGGGCGGCGCTGACGATCGCTTCGGGCGGGTTGAGATCCGCCAGCCACCGCCGCGGCGGCATGTCCTCGCTTTCGAAGATGAGCAGCCGGGCCATGAACCCATCGCTCATGGCTTCGGGGGTCAGGGATTCCCGGAAATGGGCCGAGGCGGTCGTCGCCAGGAGGGAGACGCAGGGCTGGTCGACGATCTTGTTGCGGCGGGGGTCGGCGTACGCCTTACCTTTAAAGATGCCGTGTGCTGACGAGTAGAGTTTCATCAGCGTGGAGATGATGTTGAAAAGGTGTGGAGAACGCCTCGGATCCCCGATGGTGCGCAGGAATCGGCCGAATTCATCGATCTGGAAGAGGATGGCAGGCTGGGACTCGACGGCGGCGACGAGCCCGGCATCGCTGGCGAGTTCGCCCTGACCGTCCAATTCGGGCGCTCCGGCAAGGTAGAGGGTGCGGGTGTTGATCTTGCGCGGGTTGTCCTTGCCCGAGCCCGAACCTGCGAGACACACGACGTAGAGGTTGGTGCGGTTGCCACGCTCATCGCGCACTTTGCGGCCCGCGAGCACGGCCTGGAGGCACAATGCCGCGGCAAGTGCGAGCCAGGGTTGCCAGCGCGGCGCGGTGGCGCGATTGAACTCCATGACCTCGCCGATGAGGCCGGGGACATCGAGGAGGTGATCGGGCAACGGGCCGGGATCGGACGGTGTGGTGGATGTTGGCGCAGGGGTCTCGTCGGTTGAACCGAGAATGCCCGCGAGATCGACGTCGTTGTGATCGGTGGCGGTGTTCGAGTCGCGCAGCCAGCCGCGTGGACGATCGTGCGGCTTGGTTGCGGCGTCCTCGACCTTGTGGCGCAATTCCTTCTCCGACCAAGGCGGTTCGCAGCGCGGGTTGTAGCGCTCGAGGAGCAGATGCAATGCCGTGTCGCGATCGAGGCAGAAACCGTGCACCATCGCAGTCGCGGCGGCGAAGGTCGTGCTGTGCCCGCCCTGGCCGGAGATGGCCGGCGGCATGGCGTCGAGGTACGCAGTTGCGCGCCGCAGCACCGCATCATCGGAAACGATCGGTGTCGGAGTGAGGATTTGTGGCGGGGCAGCAGGAGAGGTGCCGGTGCACTCGACGACTGCGGCGACAAGCGCATCGACTGCAGCGCGCAGTGCCTCGTGCGTCACCGACGCGGGCTGACCGGTCAACCAGTCGTAGGTTTCGCCGCAGGGGTGAATGCTCGGACCGACGACGGTCTGCGCGCCGGTGCTGCGGATCTCGACAATCATGCGCTTGGTGCCGGGGAAGTGATGCTTCTTCGTGGTCGCGCCCTGGCAGATATACCACCAGTGCGAGTGCGGCGCACCAAGACGGCCGCTCACGGCGAGAGTGGGGGGCAGGAAGCGGGGGGCCAGTTCGATCGCCTCGGGACAGTCGAGATCGACATCCACGAGCCACCCACTGGGCTCACCGAGCAGCAGGCCGATGTTCCCCACGCAGTTGAAATGCTGAGGCAGTTCAGCCTCAGTGAGACGCAGCGACTGCCACGCTGTGAGCACCGGCGCCTTGCTCCGCGTCGGAATCGGCACGACGTGATAACCGCGCGCGGTGTACGAGCGGGCGGCGTCGAGGAGGGTCGAACCGGGTGCGGTCAAAACGGAATCTCCTCTTCAGGAATCCCGCCGTACGTTGAGGCGACTGCCGCGGCGTCTTCCTCGTTCTCGATGTTGAGCGGCTTGGGGCCGAGGATGTGGTTGACAATCCGGTCGTACTTCTCACCGGCCTTGCGTTGAACCGTGATCGAAATCGTCGGCGCCAGTGCGCCGCAGTCGGCCAGGTCGACGGCCTCATCGACGCTGGCGGGCACTGGCTCGTTCGATCGCCGTCGCCACCACTGCTCGGCCTTCTGACGCGCGTATCCAGTGTGCTCGAAACACACCCACTCGGAGAATGTCGTCGTGAAACCGCAGCGATACTCGACCCGCATCGTGGGCGCGGCACTCGGGTCGTTGCGTTTGTAGTGGACGTGGTAGGACACGCCGTCCACTGCGTGCTCGGCCTGCGCAACCTGATCGGAGAGGATGCCCTCGCTGGTCGCCCGGGCGTCATGCTTGTTCTTCTCGGGCGGTGGGAACTCGTGCCCGCATTCTGGACAGATCGAGTAGGTGGCGTGAATGAGAGCGTGGCAGTCCGGGCACTCCTTGGCCGGCGCCTCACCCTCGCCCTTGCCAGGTTCCTTGATGCGCAGGTCATCGACCGGCCCGTGCCGCAGGATGTTGCCGCCGAAGTCAAGGACAAGGCAGTCAGACTTTGCAGGGTGAAGGCGAAAGCCGCGGCCCACCATCTGGTAGTACAAACCGGGCGAAAGTGTCGGGCGCAACATGGCCACGCAGTCGATTCCCGGCGCATCGAAACCGGTCGTCAGCACGTTCACGTTCGCCAGGTACTTCAACTCGCCGGACTTGAATCGCTTGAGGAGTGCAGTCCGCACGGGGACTGGTGTGTTGCCCTCGACAAACCCGCACTCGACTCCGTGGCGTTGTTTGAGGACTTCGACGACATGCTGGCCGTGACGGACGCCCGAAGTGAAGATCAACACCGAGCGCCGGTTCGTGGTGTGCTCGATGATCTCGGCGCACGCTGCCTGCACGAGATCATCCACATCCATGAGGTCCTCGACTTCGCCGGCGATGAACTCGCCACCCCGGACGTGCAGATTGCTCATGTCGGCGCGTGCGAGGCCCGCCTTCGTGCGCAGTCGGCAGAGGTAGCCCTGAACGATCAGTTCGCGCACACCGATCTCGAAGCACACATCGTTGAGGATGTGTTCCGGAGCGCAGATCGTCCCCGTCTTCATTCGGAATGGCGTCGCGGTCAGGCCGATGACACGTACACGAGGATTGACGACCATCGCCTCATTGATGAACTGCCGGTACATCCCCTCGCCGTCGGGCGGAATGAGGTGGGCCTCATCGACGATGATCAGGTCGACGGGTCCGAGATCGCACGCCTTCTGGTAGATCGATTGGATGCCGGCGATGGTGATCGCGTAGTTCAACTCGCGCCGTCGCAGTCCGGCCGAGTACAGGCCGACGGGCAGGTCGGCGGCGATCGTGCGGAGTTTGTCGAGCGCCTGTTCAAGCAGTTCCTTCACGTGCGCGAGGATCAGAACGCGACCACTCCAGTTGGTGACGGCGTCGCGGCAGATCGTCGCCATGACCGGGGTTTTGCCGCCCGCGGTCGGGATGACGACACACGGGTTGTCATCGCGCTGACGCAGGAACTCGTAGACCGCGTCTACGGCCGCGCGCTGATAGGGCCGCAGTTCCATCAAGCGATCGCCTCCTGGGCGGCGCGCACGCTGGCCATCAGCGCCGGAAGATCTTCGGCAGCCAGACAGATCATGCACTTTGATCGGCGGCGGCGGAAGATGATGACCGGCACACGCTGGCCTGCTGACTTCTGGAGCTTCTTCCACGCATTCCAGAACTGCGGGCACGGCGTCTGCAGTTCTTCAGCATGCACGCCGGGAAGGTGCGCTTTATGATCATCCAAACCGATCGCTGCGGCCGTGTCACGCGCTGACTCACGGACCTCGCGCAACACTGCCGCGTCGGCCACACCGTTCGAACTGGCTGCGGACCTGGGCATCACTTCCTCCCCCACGGTGGGGTGCTGCCGGGCGCATTGGCGGTGGTTGTTCCGGCTGGTGCGGCGCCGGAGTCGCGTTTCGCGTAGCCCTTCACGGTGTTTGTGAGTTCACCGGTGTCCTCGCGCTTTTTGAGGCCGACACTCACGACGAGTGGCAGGTTGTGCAGCTCGGCCGAATCGCGTGGCGCCATCACGCCGACGGCGCGACAGATCGACGACAGCGTGGCGCGGGCGATCTTGACCGTCTGCTCGCTGGGATGCTTGATGACGAGACGATCCCAGATCTTGCGCCCCTTGTGCGGGCCATCGAGGATGTCGAGTTCGAGTTGAAGGTACTCGCCCTTGCCGTTGCGGGTGGGCTTGATCTCAGAGGCGACGATGATCGCCAGGTACTTGCCCGCAGGGATGGGATCGAAGTTGGTGTTCGGTTCGACTTCGTTGGCGTCAAATCCATTGAGATGTGCCATGGTGGATCAGTTTCCTTGTTCAGAGGTAGTGGCGGGTTCAGTGGAAACGAGCGGGTTCTCGCCGCGCACGAACGCGGCGTAGAGCCGGTAGTCGAGCGGGAACTCTTCGGGGAGATTGAGACGGTTCTTGGCGACGTGCGCCGGACGCTCGGCGGTGCGGATGATGCGTTCACCGGTGCCGATGCCCTGCGTGCGCTTGCGATCGAACCCCTCGCTCGTCGTCTTGGTCAGGACGCGGTAGGTCGCGAAGAGGACCTCGTCGCACCACTCCTGGATCAGGGCCGACGCCTGCTTCTGGAGGCGCGGGACGTAGCGGTCGTAGGTATCGGTTTCCGGATTGTTGAACTTTTCGATCTGGGCGTGCGCGATCAGGATGACCTGCATTCCGTGCTGGGATCGCAGCGCGTCGAGTCCTGCGAGGACTTCGCGCCACTGGCTCAAAGCGAAGACGTAACCCTTCGCATAACCGATGTCTTCGATCGACTCGACGCCACGCTCGGCGCAGACCTCGGCGAAGATAAGCCGCTCGAGCCAGTCGAGCGAATCGATCACGACGGTGCGATACTCGTGCGGCTCTGAGTAGAGCGCCGACAGTGACGCGAGCACGTCGGCGTAGCGTGTCGCCAACGGGAATCGATCGACTTCGAGGTCGTTGATGCCTTCCTCAGTCTGGATGAAGATGGGTTTCTCGGCCATGGCGCCGAACGTGCTCTTGCCCACCCCGTGCACTCCGTAGAGCAGCACACGTCGTGGCAATTGGTGTCGGCCCTTCTGGATCGTCTTGAGCGAGGTCATTGGGGTTCGATCTCCTGGGGGTTTCAGCCAGCGGCGGCGGCCGGTTCGGGTTGGGATGCGATGGGTTGAGAGGTCCGGCGCACGTGGAACGCATCCTCGCCGAACTCGCGGGTGACGAAGGCGGTGAAGATGCGGACGACGGCGTCACCGGCGCCGGTGCGCCCGTCGATCAGAATCATGGACCTCGGGGCGTCGACGTGGTACGCGACCTCCATGCGCACGCGCGCTTCGCCGAAGAGCCCCTCCGCGGCGACGATGGCCAATTGGAGCGTGGCCTCGACCTCGGTCAGGTCGATGCCGGCTCGGAACGAGAATCGGAACACGGTGTCAGACATTGGCGTTGCCTCCTGTTCTGGGCGACCACGCGGCAGAATCGACTGCGCGTGGCCGCCCACGGGTTACCTATGCCGTGCGTTGGCGCGTTGCGCGCTCAGTGTTCGGACAGTCGGGGATCTTCGAATCGGCGGCGAATTCGCGCCATTTCGTTGCTGACCTGGCGGCGCGAGAAGGGGCGGCCGAGCCGCGCTGTCCATTCGCGTGAAGTCCTGGCCACCCCGTGCTCCGCGACGTGGTGGAGGAGGTCGCGCTCCTCGGGTGTCAGCTGCGCAAGCCCGTGGCGGACGCGTTCCTGGAGGATCAGAAGGTCAAGTGGAGTAGGCCGGGACCGAAGGGTGTGCCGTGGACCGTCGGAGACGACGAGCACCTCCAGCAGCGGAGTCGGAGTGCCATCACATTCGACCCTCGATCTCTCGATTGAAAGTGTCGGACGACCGTTCCAGCGTTTCAGGCGGTGGCGCCGGCGCAGTTCCATGCCGATCCAGCTCTTCAGCGCGGTGGTGACGAACGCCTCGACGCTGCCACGGGTGGGGTCGAAGAGATGGGATTTCTCCCACACGTAGATGCGCATCTCCTGCTCGCATTCGTCGAGGTCCGACTTCGCGAAGTCCGTGCGGCGGCACAGCTGGCGGGCCTTGGCTTTGATGAGTTCAGCAGTGGATGGGTGATTGACGACGTCATGGCGAGATTGCACTGGGCCTTCCCGCCGGAGGGGAATCCCGGTGCGTCGGCCAGCAGTGCGCGAAGGATCGCTGTGCCGTGGCGGCGCTCGCCACAGTTGAACACAGACTCGCGATGTGACCGCCGGGTTATGACCTCACGGCTACCCGCCGTGCGCCACAACCCACGTAGCATTGCTACAAACCGTGTAGCAACTGAGTCCGCGGAGAAGAAATCACAATGACCAGTCGAGTTCCTTCTCAGGCAGGTATGTGAAGACCGTTCCCGACTTGATCGCACCCGTCAGATGCAATCTCAGTGCTGGCAGGTGGTCTTTGAACCCGTCGATCGCGCGGGATACGGCATTGGAAACGGCCTTGCGCACCGTCTCCGCATCGGTTTGCTTGCGAGGCTTACCGCGCCGATCCATGCGCCGCCCCAATTCCGCAGCAAGTTGATCCATTTCCTGTTGGACTCGGTGCAGTGTGCCCAAATCATGGTGCTTTGTCGCCTCGTCTTTTCGAGTCTGAAGATCTGAATATCGCACTCTGATTTGTCGAAGAAACTCCTCGTCTGCGATCTCGCCAGCGCCACCCCAGATCGTGTCAGGATGCACTCCTGCCCTTGCGACGAGTAGGTCTAGGGCCGCAACGTCGCGGTAGGGAGCGGCAAGCAGGAGTGCCAGGTACGTCATGCCGACTGAGTGATCGATGTGGATGACGCCGCTGCCGTTGAACGACACGTCCCAGTAGTCGCCCGCGCGGCGGAACAGATACTGCGGGTCGCGCCGGACGTCGACGCGCTGAGCAAGCGACTGTTCGACGATTCGACCATTCACGACGAGTGCTTCATCCGACAATTCACAGTTGCCAGACAGTGCGAGTACGAGCGGTTTTGGCTCGAGCCAGATGTCGTCGGGCGGAATCTCGCTTGGCACGAACACCACGGACGGCAGGGGTGATCGAGGTATCGCCTGCGCGTACCTGTGGCCGTCTCGGCGGCACAGTGCACGGGCGAAATACACACTGACGCGTTGCCCATGCGACTCCAGATTCCCGCAGTCGATGACCCGATCACTCCGTCTGGCTCTGATGCCGCCCATGAGGTTCAATGATGCCGCGATTGATTGCGCCACGCTGCGGGCGTTCCCCCGCCAGGTCTGCCGATGCGCCTCCGTGATGGGCACGCGTGCCTCGCGCGGGCACTTGACGAAGAGTCTCGTTGAACCGGCCGGACCGGGGCGAGCGATGATCGGCGCCATGTGGGGCGTGACGCACGCCGGGCATCGGATCCGATGCGCCGGCGGGCCCGGCACGAAGAGCTTTGAGGCCGCGAGAACCGAGCGAGACTCAGTCGGGAGGCGGCGCCACGCGTCTGGCGTGAGCACCGGCTCCACTGCTTCGAGGGTCGCCCAGAGGATATCGAGTGCGTTAGTCATGGCTAATCTTCCATGCCTCCAGACAGTTCAGCCCGATCTCCTGGAGGTCATCATCATCGATGCTCTTGAGATTGCACGCCCGCGGCGTGACTTTGAGGTTGATCATGCGCGGCCGCTTCTGCCCGTTGTTGGCGCACTGGACTCGAATCCAGATTTCCTCGATGGTGAGCTGGGCGCGCGTGAGATCAATCGCAGTGAGCATCTGGTCGAGCTTCTCGATGATCTTGTCCCATGTCGTTCCCTTGCGGATTCGCAACTGGAGTCCCTCGATGTTGAAGCCTTCCACGCGCGGATAGACGAGCAGTCGCGACACCTCGACGCGCTCGACCTTGGCTGAATCCTGACCCGTGAAGTCGAATCCCTCTTCGAGCACGTGGTCGAGCGAGTAGGTCGGACGTTCCGGGTCGAGGTCCTCGACTTCAGTCTGGGTCATCGCCTGATAGAACCGGCGGCGAAGCTCGAGCTGAGCCGACTGGCCACCTGAGGCGATGATTTCGAGCGAGCCGGACTTCGGTGTGAACACGTAGAGGATGCTGAAGGCCGTGGGAAGGTCAAGGGCCTCCAGTTCGCCTTCACGGTTGAACACCATGAAGTTCTCCGGCCAGTTTGGCAGGTACGCGAACAGGTATTCGGCGCCGTTCCTCCGCGTGTACGGGTGAATCTCGCACACATCTCCGCGAAACTCGCCGCTGTGGTGATCGATGAGCGACTGTCTGAGGGCGTCGATTCGAGGCTTGCTGGCGCTGAACTGACCGCAGTCCACACCTTGCCACTTGCGCCAATACATCGACTTCGTGAGATCGTCCGCGCGAACGAAGATTACCGCTTCCTGAAACGCAGCCCTCGCATTGAGATACGTCCAGATGACCTTGTCGAGCTTCGTCGTGTTCTTCGCCCACTCATGGACGAGTTCCGGATTGTGGTCCTTTAGTTCTTCGAGCAGCACCTTGAGATGACAGTCTTCCTTAAGACTGAGGAACGTGCGGAGCAGAAGCTGAATGTCGCGCTTCTGTTCGTTCGGGAGTTCCAACAGCGCGTCGAAGAGCGGATCGACTTTCCGCTTTTGCTTCAGTTGCAGCCAGTCAAGCGCTGCCAGCTCGGGATAGCGCGAGAACAAGACTTGCCGCACGTCGGGGTCGATCTGCTTGAGTGTCTTCTTCAAGTTGAATACAGCCATGAGATTCTCCAAATCACGAGTCAACGGATCACTGAACAGTAAACAACTTCGACAAAAAAAGAGGCGCCTGCTGTTACGAGAACAGCGTTGGTTCGATTCGAGAAACAAACAAACCGATCGATTGAAGTCGGATTCGCATGGCCTGTGCCGAGACGTGGAATTCGCGCGCCAACGGTCTGCACAGGTCTTCGAGGACGCGGTTCTCCGCCAGTTCCCGATCGTCTTCAGAGCTTGAATTGAGCAGATCCTCACTCGCTACTGGATCGGGAGAGCCTCTCCATTTCACCCATTCTTGCATGAGGAGCGTTCGCGGCATCAATACACATCCCGCAAAGTGGTCGGCCTGCCATTCCTCGCGAGGCTTCAGACTTGAGCGGCAAACGAATGCAGGTTCGGCATTTGCTTCGAACAGCCGAGCGGAATCGGGATCCTGACGCAGGTGTTCCCGGTGGAGGCGCCAATGCCCGATCTCGTGGGCGAGTGTGAAGTTGTATCGTCCGAGCATGGCCGGATTTGTGCTCGGATCAAGTGTCGCGTCAATTCGAATGAGATTGCAATCGAACCAGATCGCACCCAGGACGTCGGGGCGTCCAAACATCGACCTCAGGTCGTCAACTTCGTAGGTCAGTCCCAGGTGCAGCTCGACGATGTCGTCGAGCGGGACGGGAACCGAGACCGGCGCTTCAGTGTTTGCCCACTCGGCCAGGAGGAGATCGGCATGTTCTTCGATGACCCTGTCAGAGAGAAACGGAACGCGCTCTCGTTGAAGTCGGCCGTGTCGGCTCATTGGTCCGCCTTTCGCTTCGCCTTCTTTTCCAGGTCTTCGGTCACCCGCTTGAGTTCCTCCGGAGACAATCTGCGCGCGGCTCGAAGCAGCGCGGGCATCATCTCCGGCTCCTTCTTGATGATCTCTGTCAGGTCGTCAGGAAGTCGACCTGCCAGAGCAATCCACTGGTCCGGGTTCTCATCCAACAACTCGGCCATCACGCGAATACGCTCAGCGGTGGGGGGGCGCTCAACCTTGCCCTGCTCGATTTGAGACAGGTACGTTGGACTGACTCCAACCATGTCCGCGAACTTCCTCAAGCTCAGCTTCTTGTCAAGCCTGCGGCGGCGGATCATCGCCCCGAACGATTTCTTTGAAGGTGCCGTCACGACGAAACCTCCGTATCCGCAGGATCGATCGCGTCCGCTTCGGCGCGGACCTGCGCGTAGACATCCCTCCGCATCGTCTCTTCCACGAGATTCTGAAAGTCTTTGTCGGACATGAATCTCGCGAAGATGTCTTCGTTCTGCTCCATCCGTTCGATAAAGAGCCCCTCTAGCGCCTTGCTGAAGACGAACTTGAAATTATCGAGTGTGTTGGCCAGGGCCGCTTCGCGGATTGACTCATCAGCGAGTGCCTCTTCGCGTACGGAATCGAGGAACAGCTGGTCCGCTGGCTTGAAATCCGTGCCAAACCGCTCATTCAGCAAATCGATCAGTCGCGATAGCTCAATGCTCTCCTCATGTGGCAATCCCGTTCCGAGTGCGGTGGGTCCCTTCACCTCACCGGCGCCACTCTGCTGTAATTGGATGACGCCCTCGCTGATCTTCTGGAGCCGATAGAACTTCAAGGTTACTTCATCGTCGAAGTGGTACTGGGGGCCCGTGTTGCGCCGCGGCAGTTTGGCGATCAGGAATCGAGCGAACGTGTAGAGCTTCTCCAGGTCAGAGTCCTGATACGGAATGACCTGGGACAAGAACGAATACAAGCTGCGAAATGCGTGGAGCTTTGCACGAAACTCTTCCTGAGCTTCTTCTCTGGCTTGTTCCCACTCGTCCTCCGGCAATACATCTCGCACTTCATTCCGCAGAGCACCGAAGCGAGACACTGCCGGATCGAGCATGGCGTTCATCTTCGCATGGTCACCTGGAGTTTGGCTCACTTTGGGCTTGAAGAAGATCGCGCAAAAGCCCTCGACTTCATCGTCGGTGAATACGCCTGATGCAGATAGTTCAGATTGAAGCGTGTAAAGCTGATGTGGATCTGCCTGATCACCGACAGCGGTGGCTTCGTAGTACGGCTGAAACGCCTTGAGTATGTCATCCCGGTCGTTCACGAAGTCGAGAACGAAAGTGTCTTCCTTTCCGGGGTGGATTCGATTCAGGCGCGACAAGGTCTGTACCGCGTGCACACCCTCGAGCTTCTTGTCCACATACATGGTGTGAAGGAGCGGTTGATCGAATCCAGTCTGGAACTTCTCAGCGACGAGAAGCAATTGATACTCCTCGGTGGCGAACTCTTCAGGGAGGTTCTTTCCCGATATGCCTTCATTCATACCGCCTTCGGTGTAGGTGAGGTCCGAATTCAGATCGTCAACGACGGTGCCCGAAAACGCCACAAGTGTCTTGATTGGATATCCCTTCTCGTGGATGTAGCGATCGAATGCCTGTTTGTACCGAACGGCGGCCAGGCGCGATGCGGTAACCACCATCGCTTTGGCTTTCCCGCCAATCCTGTGTCGGGTCGAGTTGCAGAAATGCTCGACCATCACCTCGGTCTTTTGTTCAATGTTGTGCGGATGGAGCGTCATGAAGCGCGCCAGGGCCTTGGCCGCCTTGCGCTTCTCAACGTGTGGATCGTCTTCCGCTGCCTTGATCAGGCCGAAGTACGTCTTGTACGTCGTGTAGCTCTTCAGAACATCGAGGATGAAGCCTTCCTCAATTGCTTGGCGCATGCTGTAAAGGTGAAACGGATGTGGCTTTCCATCCGACCCGGGAACGCCGAACATCTCCAGGGTCTTGTACTTTGGCGTCGCTGTGAACGCGAAGAATGACAAGTTGGGCTGTTGCCCGCGCTTCTTCATCGACTTGATGATCTCTTCTTCGTGGTCTGGCAGCCCCTGCTCCTCAGCCTCCTGGCGAGCTTCGTCACGGATCCGCTGGCCGGCGAGCACCCCGCGCAATTCGGAGGCTGTTTCGCCCGACTGGCTGCTGTGGGCCTCATCCACGATGACGGCGTAGCGACGCTCGGGCATGTCGCCGATCTTGTCGGTAACGAATGGGAACTTCTGAAGGGTCGTGATGATGATCGGCACTCCCTTCTGGAGTGCTTCGGCCAGTTGGGTCGAGTTCTCGTCGATCTTCTCTACGACGCCGTGCTTGTGCTCGAATTGGTATACCGTCTCCTGTAACTGCTGATCGAGGACCACGCGGTCTGTGACCACAATCACTGAGTGAAAGACCTTCTGGTCCTCCGAGTTGTGCAAACTTGACAGACGGTGTGCGAGCCATCCAATCGAGTTGCTCTTCCCGCTTCCGGCCGAGTGCTGTACCAGATAGTTGTGCCCGGCGCCCTTCGTTCGGGCGTGCGCCGTCATTGATCGCACAGCATCCAATTGGTGGTAGCGGGGGAAGATCATGCGCTCCTTGCGGATTCGCTTTCCGGCAATTCGCCGCTCTGTCGACTGCAGATGTAGAAACTGCCCAACGATGTCGAGGATGGAGTCACGCCGCCAGACTTCTTCCCACAGATAGGCGGTCTTGTGCCCACCCGGATTGTCAGGATTCCCTGCACCGTGGTTGTTGCCGCGGTTGAACGGCAGGAAGTCTGTCTCCTTCCCCTTGAGCTGCGTAGTCATAAACGCCAAATCCGGATCAACGGCGAAGTGGACCAGTGCCCGCTTCCTGAACTGAAACAGCAACTCCCGGGGGTCGCGGTCGAACATGTACTGCCGCTTGGCGTGCTCCACGGTCTGCCCGGTCATCGGATTCTTCAATTCAGCGGTTAGCACAGGCAGCCCATTGACGGCGATCAGCACATCAATGGACTGCTCGTTGCTGGTGCTGAATCGAACTTGACGAGTGATCGTGAGCCGGTTCAAGTCGTAGAGCCTTTGCGTCTCAGGATTCAGGCCATGCGATGGTCGGAAGAACGCTGAGTCGATTTGCTTTCCATAGCACTTGAAGCCATGACGAATGATCTCGAGGCATCCGCGGCTATCGATGTTCTTGATGAGTTCATTCAGCACCACTTCCGCAGTACTGCTGCCGTGCAACTTCTCGAGCGCTGTCCACTTGTCGGGCTGTGATTCCCGGACAAACTGGATGAACACGCCCGGAAAACACGCCGTCTCCCGGTCGTAGCCTTCCGGCACTGAGGCGGGGTCGTAGTCGCGATCGTCACCCTTCCCGTATCCATGGGACAACAGGTGATCCTCGATGGCCGACTCAAATGCCCGTTCCGTGTGATCTGCAGGCATGCTGCGTTCCCCTATACTCGGGATCAACCCAGTCTCACAAGAACGACTCGAATGCCAGCCGCTTTGGCTGCGAGCCTGAGTCGCTCGTCGTAGTCACCCGTCACAATGATCCCCTTGACCGATTGGCTTGGCGTCGCGATGTTCTCACGAAGCCAGCCGATGTAGCTCAGAATTTGGCCGACCACCTGATCCGAAGACAAGCCACGTTTCAACTCCACAACGACAAGGTCCTCTGATTCGTCAGTGCAGATCAAGTCGCTCCGCCCCACCCCAACACCCATTGAGAACTGCTGGCGCAACCGCTTCTCTGCCAGGCTGAGACCGAGCTTCGGCAGGCTGGGCTTGATCGCCTCCTCCAGCCCTCGTTCCAGAACGATGACTTCCCCATCGACGCCCCCGATCGACAACCGGCCGCAGATCTTTCGAGCACACTCGATCAGATTCGTGTCATCAGGTGTGGCGCCCGCGATGCGCAGTCGATGATTCTGGTTGGAGAGATCGGCGAACACCAGACTCTGTGGAACCGAGTGGCTCCAGATCTCGACGTCGGACATCGGGAAAACACCAACCGTGGCCCTTTCCCACTTCTGCTCGCGCTTGCCCAGTACGCGCCACTCGCCAGCAACCACGAATCGACCAATGAACCCTTGACCGTAGATGCGCATGTAGACGACGTGGCCAGGTTGCACCTTGGCTCGATTCTTCTCTGACTGCTTGATCGAGTAGTTGTTTGTCTTGAGAATGGTGGACATATCCCACACGCTCGACTTATACGAGCCTTCGGGTTTGTTCGCGAACAGCCAAGAACGTGATTGTCTCTCGCTCATGTGAGTACCTCCGACAGGTCCGACAAGCCGTCGAGCGAGCGTATCAGAATGTCCTTGGCCACGCGCAGTGTCTCAATCACGACGGCCCAGTCCCCAGTTGGGGCGGGACTTTGTGCGTGGGCGAGGTTATCGCGGATGCGCTGGAGCGAATCGAATATCTGTTCTGCAGCACTCGCGTCGAGCTGCCAGACGTCGATGATGTTCGGCAGTTTCAGACAAATGTCCCTTTTATCGCAGAGTTGCAGGCAGTCAGCCAGATCGATCTCCTCCCCGATGCGTTGTCGCTCGCGATAGAGCTTTTCTGCCTGGGCAATACGCCCAGGCGTCAATGCCGACTTCCAACCGTCGCCGTCAAACCGTCGCCTGATCATCTCAAGGATGACCATTTCAAGCATCGAAATCACACCGAACATCAGCACCCGCGACGGTTGCTTGTGCAAATCCGCAGTAGTCACAATGCCGTCGAGCCCGTCGAGGCCCAGGACAAACAGCGGCCCTCGCTGCACAATTCGATCCATGCACGGCCACAAGGGAGTCTCGGGAGCGACAATCCGCTCAAGCGGAACCGGAAAAGCGCATTCGCCGACAACCCCATCACACTCGAGTTGGCTTCGGCTCACCGCCTCAGTGACTCGCCCGTTTCGATGAACCCCGCATTCGTCAAACCCCGATCGGTCCAGCAGAGGCGCCAGTTCGGAAACGGAAGACTCTGCACTTGCCGTGAACAGACGCTCTGCGATGGCTTCGACGCGGATGTCCTCGTCGAGCAACCTGTTCAATGCCGCGAATTGAGAAGGCAGTCGCCTCACACCGTTACCTCCAGTTTGGGAGGTTCGGCGGTTGGGATTCGCGCGTGCTGGGATTTGTTCTGCAAGTTGATGTCTGCGGTGACGAGAACGACGACCGACCGGACATGTTGGCGGATGATCTCGATTGTTGAGGCGATGATGCGATCGTCGTTGTTGGCCGCGTCGAGCCACGGCAGAGACTCGTCCACGTTCGGCTCGACGGCGATTGAGCAAACGTTGATGCGCCCTGTGACGACCGGAACACCCGACCGGAGGTCGCCGCGCCGAGCGTACTCCTTGATCTGCCGGATGATGCGCTCGGCCTTGGTGCGGACATCCGGAATGCGGTGGGCCATCTTGAGATCGTCCAGTTCGGCCAAAACAGTCGGAGTGAGCACAACAGTAAACTTCTTGCACCAATCAAGCGACCACTGCTCCAGCGGGGCGCCCAGGATCAAGGCATTGGTGTCTGGAATCACCAGCACCTCTCCTTCAGACGAGTACAAGCGGTCGAGCAGACCCTGCATAGAGTCGATCGCTTTGAGCGTCTCTCTCCGCGCATCGGCCACCGATTCGCACCAGGTCGCACGCTGTTGCTCGACGTGCTTAATAACTGTGTCGTCTGCCGTCTCGAACGCTCTCGTTCCGTCCTTGGTGAGCCCTTGGATCAGGACCCGCACCAAGTCGCGGTACTGCCCGTAGTCGCTGAGGATCTTTGACTGCAAGCGCCGTCCTTCGATTGAAAGTTCGTCCCACCAGTGGTTTCCGCTGGGGTTTATCACAACGATGCTGTCGTATTCTCGCGCGGGGTGCAACCCTGACATGGCCATGAGCGACTCGATGTCGTCGTTGAGCGTGGCAGCATCCTCGGCCAGCAGGTCGGAGAGCGACTTCATGCCTCGACCTCCTTCCGCACATCGATCTTGCCCGTCACCGCCGCGGAGATCAGAGCGTGGCGGTACTCGGTGAGGCGTGTGATTGCGGTCTCAGCGGTGGACATCAAGGCATCGAAGTTGGCTGACAGCGCGTCGAGGTAATCGCTGATGCGGCGTTGCTCCGGTAGTGGAGGCACGAGCATGGGAATACTGCCAATGTCGGCCATGTTGAAGTGTGCAACCGTGGAGCCTTGCGAAGCGCTCTTGATGAACTCGTCGGCGACCCCCGAGTAGATCGAGTAGACGCCGAAGCGATCGTCCAGCACGTCGCGGCGCACACGGAACAACACCATTCGCTGGCCAATGCACACGGGACGATTGGTCGGCACCAGGCACGCCTCTCCCGCCGGTGCTTCGCGCGTAAACAGAATGTCGCCCTTCTGCGGCTGGCCTCTCCGGGTCCACTCGCGGAAGCCGTCGTCGTCCGTGAACTTAGCGCCGTCCATGATCAATCGACCGTTGCGAACGTTGGTGGTTCGCACAACGAGATACCCGCCGTCGGGATAGAACTCCACAGTTTTGTGCTCGGTGTCGATCATCTCGTGCAGCAGGTGCTTGATCCGCTTCGCTTCCCAGTGCCGCGGCACATCGCCAAGCCACTCAATATCGGATGGCTTCATCGGGGCGCTGGGATTGAGGCCCTTCGTGACTGCGTGAGATATCAGGGCAGTGCGCTTCTCCTCAAGCAGTGTGATCAACCGCTGCTTCTTCGCGATCAACGCATCGATCTGCCGCGTCTTCCGATCGAGAAACGCAGCAATCGACTGTTGCTCGGGGAGAGGTGGCATGGGAATGAGGGAGCTGCAGATGTCATCCTGGGACAGCCCGAATCGGGTAATCCCATTGGCTCGCATTCGGAACTGATCGCGGACTCCAGTGGACGCTAGGGCGTACGACATGTACGGTCCGGACGAATCGTCAGGGACTGGACGGAGTTGCGCGAGATGGTATCCGCACAGGACGTGGGGAAGTTCTTCGGCAACGACTGCGGGCACGCATATGTCGTTCGGATCTTCGGAGTCCTTGGTTACCAGGACGTCGCCAGGCCAGAGCTGGAACTTGGCGATCTCTCGCGGTAGTGCCGTCGCTTCCATGAACTCGATGTCACTGGTGATCCGATCGTGGTAGTAGACATCGACATAGTTACAGAGACGAACGGGCTGCTCATCGTCTTCGGACTTCTTGTCCACATTGCTGAACTGAACGCGAGCCGCGTACTTGAGTTTCTGAATTCGCCAATGAGAGGGGATGGATTCGAGCCACTCGACACCGCTCTCACGATACTCGGGGTATCGCTTCCATGTTCGAGCCGCGATGTCGTCCTTCAGAACATCGCCTTGCTGAACAAGAGCCGTTGGCAAGGGAGAGATGCTCACTTGAGTACCTCCGTCGGCACTCCCGTGAGCGGCCCAGCCTTCCAATTGTTCTTTGCGTCGTAGTTGTGGGAGTTGTACAGTCCTCCCGCATTCCATGCTGCATCGAACATCGGACGCATGAGCCTAGGAAGATCTCTTGGCGTGTCCTCAATGATGATCTCAGGCAACAGGAGCGGGTCACGGTCGATGGGCTGTGGGCGCGCGTCAATTCCCCGATCAATGGCGAATACGGCTCCCTTGACTCCCATCATCGAAAGCATGGCGACCATCGGGAAGCCGATCGAGAGTTCATTGAGTGCCCGCATGTAACTCGCGACGGCTTCAAGTGTCCACTTCTCGTATGCCTGGCTCGCAATGAAAGGCGGCCCACCGGCACCGTTGGCCTTGGCGAATCCGCTGAACACGGATTCGATACAGCCGTTCCTGAAGACCTGGCAATACGCGCTGAATCGAAAGCGATCATCGAGATTCTCGGCACACATCGCCAGGCCATCAAGATTTATGCGTCTGTTTCCGCCTCCGACGCCGATCGGACCGAGCTGGCCTGACTTCGATACGAGGTCGAGGACGGCCAGAGTAGGACCCGAACTCAAGGATTGGATCGGAACAAGATGCAGTACTAAAAGCGATGGGTCGTGCAACGGAATTGGTGTTTCGTTTGCAAGTACTCGACTCAATCGTTCATCACGCCATGATCTGATGCGCTGTGGCAGGTCGCCGGCAAGCGCGAACGCGGACCTCAGTTCATCAACGTCCATCTGGAATTTGCCGGCGCTACTACGAGCGAAGAATCGCGAGGATCCTCCGAAGGTTACCATATGCGGCCCCGACCAACTGCGCCGAGTGCGCAATACGAGCCCGGGCCCGTAGTCGAGCCCCTCGATAGGTTGCATCCGGATTCCGAGAATGCGCGGGGCGATCGCATCCCGTAACATGCTATCGAGCCGAAGCATTTCTTTGTCCAGATCTGCTCCCTGCAATCCGGTGGCACCAGTGGCAACGCCATTCGTGGCCGTCACTCCAAAAATGAGATCACCACCACCGGCGTTGGCAAACGATGAGACATCTGCCAGAAACTCCTTCTTGTCCTTGTCGGCATTGCCGGGCAAGTCCTGCTTGTACTCGATCGTTCGGCCTTCACGTACTCCGTTGTTGACGAGCGCACGAATGTGATCGGCGGTGATGGACTGGATCTCGGCAGAGATCATTTGGTTACCTCCGCGAGCATTCGGATGATGTCCTTCTCCAGCAGCGCAATATCTGATTCGATTGCCTCGAGTCGTCGTGGCGGCTTGTAGACGTAGAAATGGCGATTGACGGGGATCTCGTAGCCCACCTTGCCGACCTGACCATCTTGGTCATCGCGCACGTCCTCATTGATCCAGGCATCAGCCACATGCGGCCTGACCTCCCGCTCGAAGTACTCATAGACATCATCTTCTAACGGAACGTTTTCGTAGTCGCGAAGTTCCGGGTCGGGTTCCGGCTTGCCATTCTTGTCGGTGCAGACATCAGCATCTGGATCTCGTTCCCCCAATGCGCTGACGATCGCCTTCTTCACCGGCGCTGGAAGTTTGAGGTCCGCTGATTTCGCGACAGCCTCCAGATCATCGAGGAACATCTCCCGGTTGGCCCACACTTTGCTGCTGTCGAGGGTTCGGATCATCTCGATAATGGCGGTTTGCTGAGCGCGGCCGGACTCTTCTTCAGCGATCGCGGCCTTTGAGCCGCGCTTCTTCTTCGACTTGGTGAGATTCTGAAATGCCGTTGCCTCGCGCAGCGCCTCAATGCCGGCGTCGGTGATCTGGAACTTCAGCCGTAGCGGCCGCTCGATCGTGACCTTGCGATAGCCGAAGTCTGTATTGTCGAAGATCTTGCTGACGGACACTCGTTCCGTCGTGCCGGCCACTTCCAGTTTGCGGGTGGCGTCGTGCCGGAAGTCGCCGTAGATGCGGGTGATGTCAGCAATCTGATCTTCGCTGATTTCATTGCGTTTGTTGCCGAGGCTCTTTCGCATTTTGTGGTAGAAGTGCACGGCGTTGATGAGTTGCACTTTGCCTCGACGGTGGTCCGGCTTACGGTTTGTGACGATCCACACATAGGTGGAAATGCCTGTGTTGTAGAACAACTGGTCAGGTAGGGCGATGATCGCTTCGAGCCAGTCGTTCTCGATGATCCAGCGCCGAATGTTGGATTCACCGGAGCCGGCGTCGCCCGTGAAGAGGGGGGACCCATTGAAGACGATGCCGATCCGACTACCGCCATTGGACTTCTTCGGGTTCACCGGCTTCATCTTCGAGATCATGTGCTGAAGAAACAGCAACGAACCGTCGTTGATGCGAGGCAGCCCTGCATCGAACCGCCCGCCCCTGTGATCGTGTTCAGACCTGATCGCGACTTCTTCTGGCTTCCACTCGACGCCGAAGGGCGGGTTTGCGAGCATGTAGTCGAACTGTTCGCCTGGGAATCCGTCTTCATCGAATGAATTGCCAAAGACGATGTGCTCGATGTTCTGTCCTTTGATAAGCATGTCAGAGCCGCAGATTGCGTAGGATTCGGGGTTGTAGTCCTGGCCGAACACCTCGAGACGGGCGTCTCGATTGAGCTGACCGAGGTGCTCCTCAGCGACGGAGAGCATGCCGCCGGTTCCACATGCTGGATCGAGAAGCGTCCTGACGATGCCGCGCTTTCGCAGCGCCTCATCATCTGGATCGAACAGGATGTTCACCATTAAGCGGATGACTTCGCGCGGGGTGAAGTGGTCGCCGGCGGTCTCATTGGCTGCTTCGCTGAACTTCCGGATCAGTTCCTCGAAGATGTAGCCCATTTCGGTGTTCGAGACCGAATCGGGATGCAGGTCGATCTCTGCGAACTTGGCGACGACCAGGTAGAGCCGGTTGGCTTTGTCGAGTTTCTCGATCTGCTCGGTGAAGCCGAACTGCTCGAAGATCTCCCGAGCCTTGGATGAGAATCCCTTGATGAAGTGGGCGAGGTTTCGGGCGATGTGATTCGGATCGGCCTTGAGCCGTTCGAAGTCAAACTTCGACGTGTTGTGGATCAGGAACGGACGGTCCTTCGGCCAGTCGGAAGGAGCGGCCGTTCGATTGAGAATCGGCTCAATCGCCTGAGGCGACATGCCTTTGCGCTTCAACTCCTCTGCCTTGTCGAGTACTTTCTCCCGCGTGGCGCTGAGCAGGCAGTCCATTCGCCGCAGGACCGTCAGCGGGAGAATGACCCGGCCGTACTGATTCGGTTTGTACGGCCCCCGAATAAGATCCGCGACGCTCCAGATGAACGAGACTTTGCTGCCGAAGCCGTTGTTTTCCATGAGGCGGCCCATGTCGGGAGTGTTCATTGTCCAGTAAACGGAGACAGTATAGCATAACCCACGGGTCGCGGCTAACCCGCGATGTGGGTCCGCGGCGAGAAGGGAGCGGCCATGGCTGATCCGGCACAGAACCCAGCGAAGAACATCGGTGAGATCGGGGAGGACTTTGTTGAATGGCTCTGCCAGGCCCCGTTGGGTCGCGATTTCCTCTTCCGTGGGCAGAAGTACCCAGGGCCGAACGGCGAGATCGAGCTGTGTGACCTTTTGGTACTTCTCGATGACACCGCGATCCTCATCGAGGTGAAGACGGCAGATCGTGAGAAACGGCCTGATCGCACCAAGGCCGAATGGGCGAAGTACGCCAACACACGGCTGGAGAAAGCGATCAGCCAGATCGAACGTGGTGTGAATGCGATCCGGAACGGAGAGGTCAAGGACATTGAGAACGACCGCCAGGGGCGCGTCCCGATTGATCCCGCCGGGATCAGGCATATCTACGGCATCGCCGTGGTGGATCATCCTACGTTGGACAAGTGGGGTGGCGGACCGATTCTCGAGTGCGACGGCGGTGATGTAAGTGTGCTCACGACGACTCACATCGAGTTGCAGGCACTTCTCTCGGAACTGTCAACCGTGGGCGATCTTGTCGATTACCTGCAGGCCCGGGAAGTGTTCTTCGAGAAGAATCAACTGATGGGTGTGACCGAGTTGGACCTGCTGGCCACGTACAAGTCTGACCCAGATCGGTTTCGAGAATGGGTTGCCAATCACGATGCGATAATGATTGGGGAGGGCTGCTGGGAGGAGTTTGAGAAGCTCGATGTTCGCACGCAGCGAGACGTAGCGGACAGACCATCCTTCATTGTGGACATCCTGATTGACAAGCTCCATGAAAGTGCTCACGCGAATCTGCCGCACATCGATCAACGAACTGCCCAGTTGGTCGATCCAGTAGAACCGACGACCGCATACGTGACCGTCGCGAGCGAGTTGGCGCGTATTCGGCGGCTAGACCGGCGTTTGATCGGAGAGAAGTTGATCGAGAAGAGTCAAAAGTGTGTGGAACAGAAGCGCGATCGGTGGTTCGTCAGTGCCTCACAGCGGCAGGAACACGCAGCCTGCGTGTTCCTGGTCTCGACGAGTGCGAGAGAGGAGAGGCTGCAGACGCTCGAAATGGTGACCATCGGTGGGATGCTGAAGTTGGGCGAACGACGAGTACTCGGCATCGCCACCGAACCAGTTCAGGGCGACTACGGTTTCAGCATTGATGCATTCATGATTTGCGCGGATCCGAAAGAGGTGGAACAGAAGCTCCCGCAGGACATGCGCGAATTCCTGCACTCTCAGTTTGGGCCACCGCAGCATTCGAATGCGACCGAGTTCGGCACCGCGTCGGAGCAATAGCGGAAGGACTCAGCGTACTACCGCGTCATCCGATTGATCTTGGCCCATGCTGCGCGCTGCGCCGTCCAATCAACTTCGGCCGCAACGGTTCGCAGCAGGCGTTCATGGATTGGATCCCTTCCGTCCGTCACAAGTGGCAAGTCCAGTATCTCTTCCTGAATATCCGGCGCCAGATTTAGCAGATTCATGATCTGCGTCATCCGCGGCTGGGTGACGTGGGCGAGGCGAGCGAGTTCGGACTGGTTGGCGACGGCCCCGTCGTGAAGCAACTGGTCAAAGCGGATGGCCAACGCCATCAACTTGGAAACGCGGGGGATACGTCCCTGTGGTTCGGGCTTCTCCGGAATGGGGCCGACGATCGCACGCTTCCGTTTGCCCTTGACGGCGAAGTGAAGCTCGCGGGTGATGGTGGTCATGCAGCCTCCTCGGTACGGCGACGGGCCAACGAGGCGATACTCGTCGGTCGGAATGTGACGGAGACATTGCCGGCCTTGGCGTCGTACTCGACAGCGGAAATCAGCAGATTAAGCATGCGGGCCTGCTCGCGTGGGCTCAGACTGGCCCACAGCCCGTCGAAGTCGGCGAACGCGGCTTCAGCCTCGGCACGAGTGACGCGATCGCGCTCGAGTTCGGCGATGCGCGCGTCCAGTTCCCGAAGCCGCTGGTCCCCACCGCGGATGCGCTCGTTGAGGTCAGCAACTCGGGCCGTCGCCTCCCGGTCCGTTCGGCCATCTTTGACGAGCCGACGCAGTTCCTGATGGTGGCGACGGAGTTCGGCTTGGAGTTCGCCCCGTTCCGTCTCGAGCGCCGTTCGCTCGGTGCCGATTGCTGCCTGGGCCTCGTTGAGCACCTGGGTCAGCAGTGACTTGTCATTCGCCAGCGCCCGCACTTCATCGACGACAACCCGCTCGATCTCAGCCGCAGGAAGGGTGCCCGACGGGCACACGTGAGCGCCACTCTTGATGGACCGTACGCACCTGTAGTAGCGGTAGAAGCGCCCCTTGCGGCCGCTGCTGAACGTGTGCGTCATTGCGTGGCCGCAGCCTTTGCACTTGAGCAGACCGCGCAGCAGGGCGCCATACTTGTTACGGACCTCGGCGCCACCGGTGCGGCTGTTGAGTCTCAACTGGGCCTGCACCTTGTCGAACAGATCCTGGCTGATGATGGCTTCGTGCTCGCCTTCGTACACCTCGCCCTTGTGGACGATCTTGCCCGACAGGATCGGGTTCGTGAGGAACACGTGCAGCGTGGCCCGATCGAACGGACGGCCACCGAGCTTTTTTCCGGATCGGGTGATCCGGCGCTTGTTGACCCATCCTCGGCGGGCCAGTTCGCTCACCACCGGCTGGAGTGAGCCCTTCTCGAGGTAGAGTGCGAAAATGTCCCGCGCACGCGCCGCCTCCCGGGCATTGATGACCAGTCGCGGACTCGGGCCGCTGCGATCGACGTCGTAGCCCAGGACCGGAACACCACCAGCCCATTTGCCCTTGCGCTTCTGGGCGGCGACCTTGTCACGGATGCGCTCGCCGATGATCTCGCGCTCGAACTGGGCGAAGGACAGGAGGATGTTGAGCGTGAGCCGGCCCATTGAGTGGGTCGTGTTGAATTGCTGCGTGACAGAGACGAACGAGACGCCGTGGTTCTCGAACGTCTCCATGATCCGGGAGAAGTCCAGCAGCGACCGGCTCAATCGATCGACCTTGTAGACCACGACGCAGTCGATGCCGCCGGACTGAATGTCGCGCAGGAGCCTGGCCAACGCCGGCCGTTCCATGCTGCCGCCCGAGAAGCCGCCGTCGTCGTATCGCTCCGGCAGACACGTCCACCCCTCGGCCTTCTGGCTGGCGATGAACGCCTCGGCGCTCTCGCGCTGAGCATCGAGCGAGTTGAATTCCTGATCGAGCCCTTCCTCGCTGGATTTGCGGGTGTAGATGGCGCAACGCACGCGACGATCTTCGACCTCGCCGTTGCCGCTGGATCGTTGTCGCCTCACGGCCGCGCCTCCAATTGAAAGAATCGGAAACCATTGATGTGACTGCCGGTGACCTTTTTGGCGATGGCCGTCAGTGTGCGGTAGCGCTGCCCATCCCACTCGAACCCCTCGCCATCGTCGAGCACGACGACGCGGATCGTTCGTCCCTTGTATTTGCGCACGATTGCTGAGCCCGATGGCGGCAAACGAGGATCGCGAGGTTCGGACGTGGAGACTGATCGCGTGACGGGAGTGGGGGCGTCGGGCTGTGGCGGGACAATCTGTGTGCGAGGCGCCATGACGCGCACCTCGGCGTCGTCGGCCAGTTCAGCAGCGCGGCGACGCGCCCGCTCGGAGAGATCGCCTTCCGCGTTGGCCTGAAGCCGCCAGGCGATCTTGCGAATGAGATACGCCCGGTGACGGGTGCGGCATGGTTGTTTGCAGAGTTCCTCGTAGCGTTCGACGAGTTCGCTCGTCGTCATCCGTTGCAGGGCATCGATCTCGCGTTCAATCGCTGTCGGCATGTGGTGGCTCCTTTCGGACATGGAGACTCGGCCCTAACCGCGGGGCCGGTTCACCACAGTGAGGCGCAAAGGCTCGCCGAGTTCAAGTGCGATGTTGCCGGAATCTGTGGATTGGGTGGGGGTAGAAGATGCTCGCTTTCGGACCGCCCGGACGTACCGAACGAGGCCACATGCGAGGATGCGGGCGACCTCGGCGCGGCGCTCGGTGGCGGACATGGTGGCGGGATCAGTGATGGCGGTCACGGCAGGCTCCGGCACAGGACATGAAGCGGCGCGCGAAGAGCGCCGTCATGGGTTACCTATGCCGGGCGTTAGCCACCTGCCCGGACAGGGCATCAGGATTTGTTCTAGTCGGCGCGCTGGTCCGGCGGAACGTCGTAGATGAAGCGATCATCGTCGGTGAAGTAGGGGATGTGTTCTCGACTGTAGCCAAGGCAGTAGTACACATCAGCGATCAGCCTGAACGCCACTGCTCCAGGCAGGTTCTCAATTCCTTCGAGAACGGGACCCACGCGTACATCGTCCTGTTGAAACGCTCCGATTGTGGGATTCGCAAGCAGAGCTGGCGTACTGGAGAGCCTGCCGTACGTGTTGTCTGCGTACGGAGGGATTCGACGATTTCGAACCCGATGTAGGAACAACCGAAACTCGGACTCTCCAGCCACGCCAGCGATCTCCCAGACTGCTCGTGCAAGACGGACGAATGAGGCCGTCGCTTCGATGAGAACGAGAGGCTCCAGTGAGCGATCTTCGACAGGCAGCCTTTGATCGAGCCCCAAGCTGATCAATTCGTCGTTGGCTGGCGTCCAGAATTCCAGGTGCCCGTTCCATAAAAGCCGGAGGTGCTTGTATTCGATCATCTCCGTTTGCAGCCCCATTGGTGTCTGACGCAAATGCTCGCCAACGGCGTGTATCCCGACATCGAATCCGTTTCGCCGATAGGCCGGGGGATCAGCCAGCAGCTCCATCAGTGTCTCGCGCTGTGGTCGGAGGTTTCTACTTCCCGGATTTGGCGGAGTCGCCGTGAGCCGAAAGTAGGGTCGATCACCGACGGTCTGAAGGAAGATCCTCTCCGAATGGTGCGCGAGTGCCTCTTGGCTTGCGAGCTGAAGAAGTTGTTGCTGGTCGACCTCTCGCTCGAGTTCAGATGCGACTGTCGCTTGATGTCGTGTTCTCTGCAGTTCGGTGCGCAGCGAAACGATCTCTCTCTGAACCGCATCGCCTTGGATGGCATCTCGTATCTCCGAGTACGTCATAAGTTTGTTGCCGTCGACATACCGCTTCCAGAAATAGTGGTGTTCACGGTCTGGTTGTGCGAAGTGCGGCTTGAGCGGAGAGTCAGGGACGCGGCACACGACGATGCTGTTCCCGTTGATTAGGAAGATGCGAACATCGAGCGTCGGCAGTCGAGGTTCGATCCGTGCGAAGCAGCGATCGATCATCGACCTCCGCACCGCTTCGGCGTTCTGGACAGGAACGAACCCACTGGCTCGACCCTCGCCGTCTTCGGCGACTCCAATGACTAGGTACCCGCCGGCCGCATTGGCGAACGCGCAGACATCCTTAATCAGTTCGTGTGTTGCGTTGCTGCCGGAGTGGGGGAGAGCTTTGAAGTCAAGATACTCGTCCTCGCCGACGTGGTCGGCAACGAGCGATTCAAGTTCCGAGATTTGGATTTGCGAGGTGGGCTTACCGTCGAAGATCATCGCTCGATTCCTATCCGGGGCTCATTGTGGCTTCGCCGGTCGGTTTGCGAACGCCGATCGGAACGATATGGCGACCTAGCCCGGCGCGCGAACACCGTTGCGCTCCCTCCCCTCGCGCAACTGTGGGGGTTGCGCTCCCTACTGGGGAGACAACCCCCTCATAACCCCGTACCCTGCGAAACAGAGACTCGGAGAGACTTTTGGCCCAAACCGGCGCTTTTGCCGACCCCGGCTGCGCCCATCGGTTATCTCCTCGGCGCGAGCGGAGACACGACCCCACAACGCGGCCTTCGCCAAGTCCTTGCAGTACAGTGGCCTGCAAACGCAAACACCGCCGAGGTCTCCCGGCGGCGCTTTCGTCAAACCACAGGGCCGGCTGCGTTTGCAACCGGCCCGTCAATAGCGGGGGTAGGATTTGAACCTACGACCTCCGGGTTATGAGCCCGACGAGCTACCAGACTGCTCTACCCCGCAATCCTGATGCGGAAAGAGACATTAGGCTCCGCGCGTGAATTCGTCAACACATGGGGTCCACGTCGGTGGTTAGTGCGAGTGGCGACCGGGTTCGGTCGATCCTCTTGAATGGGAGACACCGGTGGCGGGATGCCAGAGCTTCCATACCGGCTGATCTTCTACCCCCATGCGGAGTGAACAGATGTGTCGATTCACCCTCTACCTCGGCCCTTCCATCGCGCTGAGTTCCCTCATCACCGAACCGACGCACTCGCTCATCCGCCAGAGTTTCGAGAGCACCGAGCGGGAGGAACCGCTCAACGGCGACGGGTTTGGCGTTGCGTGGTACGTGCCGGGCATGAGCCCGGACCCGGCTGCGTTTCGCTCGATATCGCCGGCGTGGAGCAATCGCAATCTGCTTGAACTCTCCCGCGTGATCAAGACGCATTGCGTGCTGGCTCATGTGCGCGCGGCGACTCCCGGCTTGCCCGTGACCGAAACAAACTGCCACCCGTTTACGCACGGCCCGTTCGCGTTCATGCACAATGGCGATGTGGGTGGATTCGCAACGATGCGCCGGCGCATCGTTGCCGATCTCTCAGACAACTCGTTCGACGCGATGCTTGGCACGACAGATTCGGAGCACCTGTTTGCGATGTTCCTCGATGAACACTCCGCCGTTGCCGCTGGCCCGTCAACCAGCGAATCCCTCACCGTTGCGCTCGAACGCACTCTTCAGCGCATCGCGGCTCTCACTCGAGAGTACAAGATCGATCACATTTCGTATCTGAATCTCGCGGTTTCGGATGGTCGGCACGCGGTGGCGTGTCGGTGCAGCACCGATCCGCGCCAACGTGCGGACACCCTGTACGTGCACAGTGGTCGGCGCTACGTGTGTGAAGGCGGCGTGTGTCGGATGATCGAGCCGACCGATGGTGGCGGGCGCACGGTGATTATCAGTTCCGAGCCGCTGAGCGAGGACGCAGGCTGGGCGGAAGTGCCGTTCAATCATCTCGTCATCGTTGGCGCCGATCAGACGGTGACCATGCGCTCGTGTGTCCTGTAACGTATGGGACTGCACCTGTCAACCCAGCCATCACATGGATTCGATCGCTGTCTGACACGTGGCGATCAGCGCATGAATGAGTGGCCTCCGATCGCGCGGGGGCCCGGTCGCAAGGCGCTGGTTCACTTCGAGTTCCATCCCGGCGTACCTCGAAGCCGGCCAGCGTTGTCGAAGCGCTGTCTGCAACCCATCGGAGATGCCGCGATAGGGTTGGTTGCGATGGATGACCAGATCCGGCATGGCCTGACGCAACAGACCTTGCCAGCGTGTGCAGAAGGCGCGTTCCAATCGACGTGCAGGATCAAAAAGCAGACCGATATCCGTTGCTCGCGCCTTGCCATCCAACACCGGAGTAAAGGTGTGCATGGCGAGATGGATCACGGCACCTGAGTGTGTCAGAGCCGTTGAAATCTCATCCACCACGCGCTGGCGATGCGGCCGGTACCACCGATCGAGGATGCGTTCCCGTTCCTGCCTGGAAAGCGAACGCGTGATGGAGGAATAGAGCGAACGATGATGCGGCGAACGATTGAGTTCGACCAGCAGTCGAGTGGTGGTGGAGGCAACAAGCGGCGCCTGGAAAGCCTGTGCGAATGCTCGTCCCAGTTCGAGCGAGCCGGGATCCCAGCCGCGATGGGTTTGAAGCAGTGCCTGGTGGGGAGCAAACAGCGTTGCATACTCCCGCGGCACGCCATTTCCGCCATGTTCGCAGGTGACGATCACCGCGAATCGACTGCGCCTAGCGGCCATCAAACATCGCTCCACGTTGCAGGCAGTCGCAGAGTTGGGTGTAGGCAGCTTTCAGTTGGTCGCGGGTCGGTGCCGACCCAAGCGCGCGGGCAAGGCGTGTCGCGAGCGTGCCCCCGTCGAGAATGAGCCGCAGCGCATCCTTCACTTCCGGAGCGAATTCGGGGTTATTGAACACGAGTGATTCCGCGAGATGCTGCCAGAGATCGTTGACTGTGCACGAGGTCGTCCGCGGCATGCCAAGAGTTTCGAGATACGCCGGGTTGTTGATCGTGGCCGTCTCGGCACCTCTCACGGAGCTGAGGAAGATCTCTGCCAGCGGGGCAATCGGCCATGCCTGCTGCGTTCGGATGTCCGACCAGCGTTCCTGGCACAGCGCGCGCACCAGTTCGATCACCATGCGGATGATGGCCAGGTCGGCAGCAACCGTTTCCTGCACATCGAGCACACGGATCTCAATCGCATCGCGGTCAAATCTTGCGATGGCGCCGCGGGCATTGAGCCATTCGTGCTGGAGAATCCCCGCGGGGTCATGTGGTGCAATGTCGTCGTAGAGGCGCTGAAGGATTTCCATCTCGTATGCAGCGCGAGTGAAGACCGCTTCGGGAATGACATCACCGCTGATGGATGGAATGCGCTTGGCGTTCTGACGATAGACCTCGAGGCGATTGTCGAGCAGACCCGTCGCGCGCGCGTCGAACACTGGCGAACTCGCCGCCAGACCGGGCAGAATCGGCAGTACCAGACGGATGGCCGCGTGCAGCCGTCCGAATTCTTCGTCATTGCCAAAGGGAAGATTGAGATGCGCACTCTGCAGGTTGGCCCAGCCGTGGCCCTGGCATGAGAAGATGCGATCGAATGCCTCGTACGTCGGGCTGTATTCGTGGGGCCAAAGCCGCATCTCTTTGTGTGGATTCATCCACGGATGCATGGCGCCGGGCATCAGCCGGCCGCCCATCGGTTCGAGAATCGTATTGATCGCGCGCACCTGATCGTTGAATGGAGCGATGAGTGGACCGATGGCGTGTGCCGGTTCCGTCGTCTTCAATTCGATGACGTGCAGGGCGAGTTCGTTGGACCACGTGATCTCGCCGGCCTCGTAGTCGGAAGTGTACGAACCGACGGCGGCGCGAATCACCTCGTCGCATATCGGCATGACATCAAGCGAATCACGACTGACGATCATGTACTCGAGCTCAACGCCGAACGCTTCGAAGAGATGGAGAACACTGTCACGGGCAGTCATGCGCGAGCCTTTCCCTCGGTCCGAGTACGAACGCGTGTGAGGAAGCCTTCCATGATGCGCACGTAGAGTTCGTCCTTCAGCACTTGATCTTCATATCCGGCGTCAATGTTGGGATTGTCGTTTACTTCAATCACGATGCCCTTGCGTCCAACTTGCTTCAGGTCCACGCCGTAAAGTCCATTTCCCATCAGTGCAGCGGCCTTGACGGCGGCCTTGACGATGGATCTTGGCGCCGTTTCGACGGGGCAGGTTTCCACTTTGCCGTACGAATGCGATCCATCGCGATCGTGCTTCACGATTTGCCAGTGTTTGCGCGCCATGTGGTAGCGACAGGCCCACAAAGGTTGGCCGTTGAATACGCCGATGCGCCAGTCGAACTCGGTCGGCAGAAACTCCTGGGCGACGAGCAGATCCGACTTTTCGAGCAGCTCCTCGACGCGCTGGTTCAGATCCTCTTCCGTGTGGATCTTGACGACGCCGTGGGAAAAGGAGCTATCCGGCTGCTTGAGCACGCAGGGCAGGCCGAGCGTTGGCACGATCTGATCGACATTGCCGCGGTGCACAATGAGCGTTCGAGGCTGTGGAATCTGATGCCGAAGCAGCGCCTCGGCGAGGTACACCTTGTTGGTGCAGCGCACAATGGACTCGGGATCGTCGATGACCACCAACCCTTCCGCGGCTGCGCGGCGTGAAAAGCGAAAGGTGTGATGATTCACCGCGGTGGTCTCACGGATGAGCAGGGCGTCGAACTCAGCAATTCGGCCGTAGTCATCCTTGGTGATCATCGTGGCGTCGAATCCAATCTGCTCGGCCGCACGGATGAACTTCTTGAGCGCTTTCTCGTTTGAGGGTGAGTCGCCCGCCTTTGGATCGTGAAGGATGGCCAGGTCGTACAGGGCCGGCTTGGGACGTGCGATGCTGCGAGTGTGGCCCGCGAAGTGTCGCGTGGCGACATCTATGAGAAACGGCCAGTGCGAATCCGGCACATCGCTGGCGGGAATGGGCTTGATGTGAACCAATCGCCAGCGGTCGTCGCGGACGAAGTGAGCCCGCAACATTGGAGCGGGGAAGAGGTTGAACAGCTGCAGCGCAAGTCGCGTGTAGCGCTGCGCCATGTTGTGGCCGAAGTACACACTCAGCACGAAGTGGTCCGACTGGATCGGGCTGAGGCAGTGTTGCACGAGGTCGTCCAGATCGTCGGTTACCGAGCGAACAATGGTGAGCGAACGCATGTCCTGAATCGTCGTGACGCTGGGCAGCGGCCGGTGCCCTCGCGCCGCGGCCAGCAGGGAGACGTAGTAGCCCGTCGACTGGTAGCGGTACGAGCGACTGAGATTGAAGACGCGCGTGTGTCGACGTCCACTGAATGCAGTATCGGTCAGGTAGTTTCGACTCGAAACCACTTCGACCCCAGGCATGTTCGAGGGCCAGTCAGAAGGATCACTGACCACGATCAGCGCGGACATGCGGAGCCTCTTCCTTGTCGGTGCGATTCTTCGGTTCGAGGATGAGTAGATTGGCGTCGTAGGTGATTGAGCCCAGCATAATGGAGCAAATGAGCCGGTCGATGTCGACGTGGTAGCGAAGCTCGAGCGAATGAGGATTGGTCGCGAGCGGATCGGCAACCAGTACCTCGCGACTTGACGCATCGTAGCCGCAAAGCACGACAAAATGGCCAGTCGGTTCGCCACGCAGATCGTCGGCCACGGCGCGATCACTCGGAAACACTTCGCGTGAGCAGTTGTACAGGTACGTCGCGCTCAGGCCGGTCAGAATTGGAATCTTGCGCTTGAGGAATCTGCGAAACAGAGCGCCGTTCATGTCTTCAAATCGGATTTCGCCACCGCTGGCAAGGTACTCAAGGTAGAGATGCGTGGCGTATTGCAGGCGAGGTGAGGTCTTGAACGCAAGCTGGGCGCTGAGTCGCTCGGAGAGATGTGGCGCATCCGGGCCAAACCACGTCGGATCGAAGAGATCAAGATTCCAGGTGTAAATCCGCGCCTTGTAGTTGCGCCGAATTGCGTGTATGCCAAGCATGACGGCCAGGGTGCCGCCGTCGGCCAGCCGACCGGTCTGCTCGATCACGTCCTCAAGCGGAAGTGAATCGCCGAAGTACTCGTACACCGCTTGCAGGCATGTTGGCCCGCAGGTAATGTCGTTCGGCTGAGCCTGGATGTCGAAATGCAGTTGCGTCTTCATGGGGATCAATACCGTGCGGAGCGACTCAGCTCATGATGGCCAGAATCCTTTTATGACCTCTATCAGAATCAGGATGATAATGATCCATTCGAGCACTTCCATGCGCACCGTCGTCTGGCGATCTGTGATCTTCTCGTAGATCGTGTCAATCGCATGCAGCTTGCGATTGATGTTCGAGCCCCATTGAGGCAGGTGAAAGCGCTGCGACACGGCCCGGTATACGCGGGCAAGATACTGGTCCCCGACCAGTTTCATGGAGTGGCTGACGTCTTCGAAGAGAATCGCGGAGTCCGCATGCAGCATCCCCAAGCGCCGAAGCTGGCCGCCGGCGATGCCAAGAAACGTCTGCCGCAGTCCTTTGAAGCGCGCAAGCAGCTCGTACGAAGAATCCAGGATGTGTTCCAACTCATCGTCCAGGGAGCGCATCTGCACGAGCTGCACATTGGCGTACTCCAGGATCGAGCGCACATCGGCCGGGTCCGGGCCGATAAGCAGCGCGGCGTGCCAGTCGATGACGGCGCGATCGCTGGGGCCGTACGCGATGGACAGCGACATCGCATCATCCGTCTCCTGGGTGGAGAGTGGTTCACGCTCAGCTCGAAGGATTCGCGCCACCGTTGCCCGGCGCCGGTTGACAAACGTTTCGGTCGATTCGTCCGGCGCGGCGGCGAGTTCGAAAATAATGTAGTCTTCAGTTGGCGCTGCGATGCGCGGCTTGCTGATCGAACCCCCAAGCGAAACGATCGCCCGCTCGACATGCTCGCGGGCTCGCTGCGCCAGCGGCTGATGGTCGTAGAGCGTGTCGCTCAGGATCGCCAGTTGTTCGAACGGGCAGTGGAGCGCGATGACAAATCGCACTGAAACGGCGCCGAAAGAGTAGAGCACGAGATCGACGGTCGGCTCGACGTGAAATCCGCCCAGGTCCACCGACTCGGTTGTAACGGTGATGGAAAGCGGAGTGCCCGGCCCGGGGATCGATTGCGGCGCTCGCTTCTTTTTCTGGAGGACCGCGCGTCGACTGTCGGCGAACAGCGCCCTTTCCGCGTCGTCCAGGTTGATGGCAAAGCCCACGTCAAACGCAAAGCACGCATGACATACGCCCTGCACGGTCGCGTCATGGGGAGAGTCGGCAGCTCGACCCTGGTGGTCCGGTTCAGGCGTGGGAGGCGAGAGGTTGGAGGCTTCGTGAGTCACGGATTGAGTGACGCGGGTCGCGAAAACTCGCGCCTGCCGACCCGGTCCATCAATTCAGGTTCATCGTCATGAGGAACTCCGCGTTGGAATTGGTCTTCTCCAGACGCGACTTGAGCAGCTCCATCGCTTCGACCACGTTCATATCGCTGAGCACCTTGCGCAGGCGGTAGACCAGTTCCAACTCCTTCGGGTCGAGCAGGAGTTCTTCGCGGCGCGTGCCCGAAGCGCTGATGTCGATGGCCGGGTAAATGCGCTTGGCCACGAGGCGGCGATCGAGGTGCAATTCGCTGTTGCCCGTTCCCTTGAATTCCTCGAAGATGATGTCATCCGCGCGGCTACCGGTGTCGATTAGCGCCGTCGCAATGATCGTCAACGATCCGCCGTTTTCGATGTTTCGGGCAGCGCCGAAGAACTTCTTGGGCTTTTGCAGCGCACCGGTGTCGATACCACCGGTTCCGATCTTGCCCGAATGAGGCATTTCGTTGTTGTACGCGCGAGCGAGGCGGGTGATGGAGTCGAGCAGGATGACACAATCCTCGCCGAACTCGACGTACCGCTTCGCCTTGTCGATGACCATCTCGGCCACCTGTACGTGCCGCGCCGTCTGCTCGTCAAACGTCGACGCGATGACTTCGACCTCGGGCGGGGTGGAGCGGCGGAAATCGGTTACTTCTTCCGGTCGCTCGTCGATGAGCAGCACGATGATCTTCGTGCCCGGGCAGTTGGCGATAATTGCATTGGCCATCTTCTGCAGGAGAACTGTTTTGCCGGTGCGCGGAGGCGCGACGATCAGCGCTCGCTGGCCCTTACCCAGCGGAGTGACCAGATCGACGACACGCATGTTGATTTCCTTGGCATTGGTCTCAAGCACGAGGCGCTCGTCGGGGTGCAATGGGACGAGATCTTCGAACGTTGGCAGATGATGCAAGACGTCCGGCGTGCGGCCGTTGACCTGATCCACGCGGAGCAGTGCGAAGTAGCGCTCCGATTCCTTGGGCGGGCGGACGGTGCCCTGGATTACGCATCCCTGACGAAGACCGAAGCGGCGAATCTGGCTCGGGCTGACGTATATGTCATCAGGGCACGGCAGGTACGAGTAGTTCGGCGAGCGGAGGAATCCGAACCCATCGGGGAGTATCTCCAGCGTTCCCTCACCAACCATGAGTCCCTGGTTGGCCATCCGCGCCTTGAGAATGCGGAAGATCAGTTCCTGTTTCTTGAGTCCGGCTGTTTCTCCCACCCCCTCGGCATCAGCAACCTTGAGCAGATCCTCGAGTTCCATGTTCTGGAGTTCAGAGATGTGCAGCACCTCGCCGCTGCTGGCCGAGTCGCCGTCCATGGGCGGAAGGCTGGCTAGCGTTTCGGCTTCGGCCTCGAGATCCTCGTCCTTGGGCAATGCCGCAGGATTTACCGGCGGCTGTACGGCCGCAGCGCCGCTCGGTGGGCCGCCGCCTCCGCCGCCCTTCTTGCGACGGCGCCGGTTGGTCTTCTTCTGACCGTTCTTACGCTTGGTGGCGGTCTGATTGCTGTCCACAGTTGAACTCCAGGACTTCGAGGAATCGCCGGTGGTTGGTTCGGCAGAGGATGGATTGGATGACGTGTCGGCAGACATGAGGGGGAACCGATTGGCTGCTGTCCGGGGATTGATGCGGGGCGCCTGCGTCTGTTGAAGCAATCGCACCACGATCGGATTGGAACGGCTGTCGGGCTGGACAGAAGGGCGGACAGCCGGAAAGTGCGGGCAGGGGGGTGAAGCCTTGGCCTGAGCGGCCGACCCTTACGGGCCGGGAGGCGAATCCTCGCGGAAAGCGCGTCCGGCAAATGTCGTGAGGATCTCGTCGAGTGTCAACCGAACGCGCCGTCGAAGTTCGGCGACATTCCCTTGATTGACAATGACATAATCGGACCGTTCCCGCTTGGTTTCAAGGGGCCATTGATTTTTTTCTCGCCGTTTCAGTTCCTCCGCATCCCAGCCTCGCCTCGCCTTCACGCGTTCCCGGCGGGTTGCCTCGTCAGCATCCACGAAAATCACGGCATCGCATTTCAGGTCCAGACCGGCCTCAAAAAGCAGGGGAGCATCAACGACAAACGCGGTGACAGGGCCCTTTCTCGCTGCCTCCGTCCACACTTTCTTTCGTTGCTCATCCACGATCGGATGCACGAAAGCCTCCAGTCGGTGCCTTGAATCTTCGTTTGCAAAAACGATTTTGGCCACCGCCGCGCGGTCGATTTCGCCGTCGCTCCCGAGCACCGCCGGACCCCACCATTTCACCAGCGTATCGCGAACATCCTGCCTGCGCAAGACTTCCCGCACATCCTCATCTGAATGAGTGACCACGCAGCCGAAATCCGCCAGTGCGCGGGAGACCTCGCTCTTGCCGGAACCAATCCCGCCGGCGATGCCAATCACGGGGCTGGACTCCGGGGCAGGGTCTGGCCGAGGCGGCGAATTGGGATGAGCGGACATCAGGCAATGATAACCGCTGCCGCCATCGGGTCGGCGGCGGGTGGACAATACAGTCCACGTATGATTCATCGCATGCCTTCAATTCCCACACCACGTTTGCATCCGGCCCGTTTGATCTGCGGCGCCATCGCCACGTCGCTACTGGTCCTTTCCCTGCCCTGCGCGGCTCAAACTCCAGCCGACACCGAGCTGTGGTACACCGTCAGTCTGCAGGGCGAGCATGCCGGCTGGATGCGCTACCGCGAGCAGACTGCCGATGATCGCATCACGACCGAAGTGGAGTGGAGCCTGACGGTCTCGCGGGCGGGCACCTCGGTCGAGACGCGCAAGCAGGGTCGCTTCGTCGAAACGACCGACGGAAAACCGGTCTCGTTCTGGTCGCTTCAGGATCTTGGCGCGATGCCCCGCGAGGTGCAGTACGTTTTTGGCCCAACGGATGTCTCCGTCCAGGTCACCGAAGGCGGTCGAACCTCGAACTCCAAACAACCGCTTCCCGCCGGCGACTGGCAAACCCCGCATGTGGCCGGCGAATTCACCTTGGCTCGATTGCGCAGCGGTGCGGATCGGTTCGCCGTCAACTCCATCGACATTCTCGGGGACATTGAACCCGTTATCACCACGCGCGAGTTGCTCAACCGCGAGACCACCCTCGAAGTTCGCGGCAAGAGAGTACGCGCCACACAATGGAAAACCGTTCAGTCGAGCATGCCCACGTTGGCGGCGACCGAGTACTTCGATCCCGAGGGCGTGCTGGTGCGCAGCGAGGTCGATCTCGGCGGTGTCTCGATCGTGACGCTGCTGTCGGACGAACAGACAGCCAGGCGTATTGGTGTCGGGCCGGAAATGATGCTCAAGACCTTTGTACGCCCGAGCAAGCCGATCTCGCGCCCGGCCAGACTCAAGAAAGCCGTGTTCGATCTCTCGGTGGACGAAGGCGAACTGTCGCTCGTTCCCACTGATGGCGCACAGACGGTCGAACGGTCGGAGGGTGAGGCGCAGCGTGTGCGGCTCACCATCGATGTCAATGCCCGTCCACTCACAGATGTCGAACCAGAGGGCTACCTGCACGCGTCCGACCTCGTGACGAGCGACGATGAGCAGGTGATGGAACTCGCTCGGCGCGCCACTCGCGCCGGCTCGAAGGACGCAGTGCACCGCGCCGAAGCAATCCGCACCTTCGTCGGTCGCTACATCCGTCGAAAGAGTCTGGGCGTGGGTCTGGCGTCAGCGGCTGAGGTCGCACGCGATCGAGAGGGTGACTGCACCGAGCACGCCGTGCTGACCACGGCCATGCTCCGCGCGCAGGGAATCCCGGCCCGCATCGCCACGGGGCTGGTGCTGGTCGACGAATTCGCGGGACAGAAGTCGATCTTCGGATACCACATGTGGTCGCAGGGACTCATTGACGGAGCCTGGGTCGATTTCGACGCGACGCTTCCCCAGCGCTTTGATGCCACGCACATCGCGCTGAGCTACTCAGAAGCCGACGATGCAGGTTTCCTCGCCGATATGACAAGCCTGCTGCCCATGATGGGTCGCCTCAAGATCGACGTAGTGAGTCTCGAATACTGAGTTTGCCGACGATTCGCAGTCGAGCGCCGGATTCCTACACTTGCTCCGTATGACCGTGGATCTCACCCAACTTCCACCCCTCCCGCCGCGCCCCGTCGATAGTCACAAGGGCACTTTCGGCACCGTGCTGGTCGTCGGTGGCTGCGATGACGGCATCCACACCATGATCGGTGCGCCGGCGCTGGCGGCTGTTGCCGCCCTCCGTGCAGGTTGCGGCCTGGCCAAACTCGCGGTGCCCGCGCCGATCATTGCTCAGGCGATTGCGATTGCTCCCAGCGCGACCGGCATTGCGCTTCCCGTAGATGACGGTCTCAAACTCCTCAACAGCGACGCGGCAGCTCTGCTCGCTCCCGAACTTGAACGCGCCACCTGTCTCGCCGTCGGGCCCGGCTGGGGCGTCGGCTTTGATCGACAGCAGTTGCTCGTTTGGTTGCTCGCTCAGGATGAAGTGCCCGTTGTTCTTGATGCCGATGGTCTGAACAACCTTGCCGAACTCTCCGACTTCACCGCCGACCTGCGCGCTCCACTCATCATCACGCCCCACCCCGGCGAATTCGCCCGACTCGCCAAAGCGCTGGCGATCAACGACGCAACCGGCGACGAGGCCCGTCGCGCTCAGGCTGCCGCCGGCATGGCCCAGCGCCTCGGCAGCATCGTTGTCCTCAAGGGTTCGACCACCATCGTCACCGATGGCCAGCGAACCTGGACTGCTTCGCACGCCAATTCCGCTCTGGCCACCGCCGGAACAGGCGATGTCCTTACCGGCGCCATCGCCTCCGCAGTCGCCCAATGGTGGAAGCCGCATCTCGGCCGGGTCAATCCCAATCAGATGGGCGGCCTCGATCTGTTTGACGCCGCTTGCTGGGGTGTGGCTCTCCACAGCCTGGCCGGTCAACGCTGGGCAGATCAGCATGGAGCTGCCGGACTGCTCGCCTTCGAACTCGCCAACGAATTGCCCGAAGTGCTCCGCACGCTTCGCGCTCAGGTTTGATTCACCATGCCACCATCGTTGATTCCCGCCTTCGACCTCCCGCAGCGCGGCAAGCCCGGGCTCTTCATCACCGCCACCGACACCAACGTCGGCAAGACCGTCGTCACCTGCGCCATCGCCGATATCCTCGTGCGCCTCGGTCTGCGCGTTGGCGTGTGCAAACCGTTCGCCACCGGAGCGCGCACCGAGCGCGAAGGACTCGTGAGCGACGACGCCCAGGCCCTCGCTTACTTCTCCCAGTTCGATCCATCGGTGGGCGGTCTGCCGATGGTCTCGCCGATTCTCGAACGCCTCCCCCTCGCGCCCGCCGTGGCGATGGAGCGCAGTGGCCGCACGCTAGATCTGGAACCCATCCGCCGCAGCATCAGTGCCATCGACCGAGGCTGCGACGTGATGCTCATGGAAGGCGTCGGCGGCGTGATGGTCCCCATCGACCCGCGCGACCCGCAGCGCACCGTCCTCGACCTCATTCGCGAAGCCGACTACCCCGTCGTCATCGTCTGCCGCAGCGATCTCGGCACGCTCAATCACACCGCCCTCACCGTTGAATCGCTCCGCCGCGCCAACTGCCGCATCGCCGGTCTCGTTGTCAACTTCTACAACCCGGATGACCCCGATCCCGCGATGCAGACCAACCGCGAGTGGCTCGGCCGCATGAATCGTCTGCCGATCCTCGCGACCGTGCCGCGCGTCAGCGACGATCAGTTGCGCGTCGCCGACGGCGTACTCCACGACGAAGTCCGCGCGGCCGTCGCGCTCACCGACTGGCGCCAGTACGCCAAGCCGCCGCGCTCGCGATAGCGGGTTTCGCCGATGGCCCGCCCGCGTCGATGCGGGGTTGCTGACAACTCCAGCTACTCCCCGCGCACGATGTCCACCAGCGAACGCTCGCGATCATCCATCTCGATCAGCCCGGTCTGCAACATCGCCACCGCGACCGCGACGCCGGCAAGGAATCCGCCGATGTGCGCCCAGTTCGCCACGCCCGAGTCGGCGCCCATCGCACCCCAGATATCGAAGACGAACCACAGCAGGATCATCCAGTACGATGAAATGCAGAACGTCACGTTGCCCCACCAGATGCCTCCAAGCCAGAAGCACGAAATGCCGTTGAGCGGATAGAGCACAAGAAACATGCCGACCACACCGTTGATCGCGCCGCTCGCGCCCACGGCCGGCGCACCATCAATCAGAATGTGCGCCGCCGCCGCCAGCAGCCCGAGACCGATGTACGTCGCCGGGAACCAGCCGTTCCCGATCTTGGCGCACACGGCGTTGCCGAACACCCAGAGAAACAGCATGTTGCCGATGAGGTGCACAATGCCGGCGTGCAGGAACAGGTGGCCGAACAACCCGCTGGGCGACCAGTCGAAGAGGATCATGGCAATCGCCCAAGGCTGCTCGTCGTACAGCGCCTCCAGCGCGACAATCGAGACAATCGTGGTCACCACGATGATCGCAAAGTTCGCGATCGGCCAGCGACTCATCGGCACATCAACCTGGTAGGGGATGATCATGGCGCTGCTCCATATCAGTGCTGATCTTCGCCGACTCGATCAAGGCGCCGATAGTATACCGGTTGTCTCAGGTCCGCGGGCGCCTGCTCGCCGACGTAATACAGCACCGTCGCGCCGACCGTGCCTTTCGGCCGGCCGCGCCGCTCGACCCGCTCTGCATCGACCACGCGAGCAGATCACCATCGCGCGTCGGCGCAAAGACAGGAACAGCTAGATCTTCTTCATGCGGGCAATCGGTGGTGCGTGCGTCCCGCCCGCACGGATGCCAGTGGTAGGGTCCGCCGTGCGGACCGCGGATGGCCAGGACCGAGCGCTGTCGCCTGCCGCATCCGACCGCTCTTGCCCGTTCGCGATCCGCGTTCCACGAACGCAGCCCCCGGCCCGCAGCGCCGCCAAACCCTGTGTCGGCCCAGCCAAGCAACCAATCCAGACCGATATTCAATACCCGCCAAATCCATCAAAGAACCGACCCGCCACCGACTCGGCCCGATGAGTGACTCACCCAAGGCTCGCAATAAGAATCTCATTCCTGGAGATAAGGTCTTCCCGCGACGGAGTGAGTCGCAGAAATGGCCGGATGGGATGCCGCCGTGATGGGATGAGGATTGAAAACGACGTGATGAGTCTTTCCCGCGACGGAGGCAAGACTCATTCAATCGGGCCTTACGGAACTGAGTACCGCTGCAATGATCTGGGTCAGCGCATCTCCTTCCATGAAGACACCGAGCCCGACGGGGTCGCCGACGGCAGCGACCCGACGTATCAGCTCATCTACGACGAGCGCTGGCGGCTCATCGCCGTCTACCGCGATGACGATGACAATCCCAAGGAACTCTTCGCCTACCACCAGGCCGGCCTTGACGGAGCCGGAGGATCCAGTTACATTGACAGCGTGATCCTGCGTCAACGTGATGACAACTCGGGCTGGACCAGTGCCGCCGACGGCACGCTCGAGCAGCGCCGCTACTACTGCCAGAACTGGCGAGCCGACGTCTCCGCCGTCGTGACCAGCGGCGGGGTCATGGTCGAGTGGGCCAAGTTCACCGCCTATGGAATCCCCATCGGTCTGCCGGCCGGTGACACTGACAGTGACGGAGATTGCGACTCAAGCGATGAGAACGCGATCCACGTCTGGGCGGTCGGTTACGACGTGCGCTACGACTACGACCTCGATGGCGACATCGACGGGGATGACGAGACCCTGGCCAACGCCAACAACGCGTCCACCGGCTGGAACGTCCTCTCCTCAGCCGCTGTGGCCAGCCGCGTCGGCTACGCCGGCTACCAGAAGGACAGCCACCTCGATCTCAATCACGTCCGCAACCGCGTCTATTCAGCTGAACTCGGGCGGTGGACAAGACGTGATCCGCTCGGCTATGTCGATGGGATGAGTGTGTATGCATATGCGGCATCCATTCCAGCAACTCTGCTCGACCCGTTTGGTGCCGAAGTTTGGCCGCACAATCAGTTCAATGCCTTCATCGGCCGCACTCATGCAAACTTGGCGGGGGGTTGGATGGGCTATTTTCACATTCCGGTAGGACGTCTAGTCTGGGTTGGCAAATACAAGACTGATAATCGCCGGCCATTTGAGCGTGGCACCTCTCGAATCCATACGTCTTTTTCCGTGCAAACTGATTGGATTGGATCAACGGCGGCGTTTTTCAACGAAATTGCAAACTCCAATGCTACCCAAGTAATAGTGTGGCCAGAAGTTAGTCCAGGTTCACAATTTGCGAGGTCTAAGACATCGGCACCTAGCGTTGTTTGGTCACCGAGTGCTCAGCCATGCACTTCGTATCTCAGAGTCCAAGCGCATGGCAAAAACCCGTTCATCCCATGGATACCAGCAATTGATTTCACTGCAGACTGGAGCTTCACAATGTACGGCGACCGAGACCGTAACGGGCGCTGCTCATGTGTTGTCCGCGCCCAAGTAGTGGGGGTGCACGACCTCTACCCCGACTACGAGGGCATTGTGGACAACTACAACGGTAAAATCTACTGGTACATCTCACCTGACCTAAAGCCGGGTATTGTGAATCTGAGCCTCCAAACTGGCATTACAAGCAGGACGTATGACAAGTGGGTCAATGACCCGCCGGCCGCATCGGTTGCATTTGGATGTTGCGTATGCCCGTATTAATCGAACCGCCGATGGCAGTCAGAACATGAAAGGCTCCTGGCGAACGTGGATGGCTCCGTGACGAAACGGTTGTTGATCATCGCGATTATTCTGCTAGGTCTAGCTAGCGTAGTCGCGGTGCTATTGTACGGGTTATGGCGTGCCGTCGCCATGCCATACTCAGTTCCCATGGTCGTCCTCAAAATCCCCGATGGATTCCGCGGCCTGATCGAACTGCGAACAGCGCCGTTAGGTACAAGCCAAGCAAGCATTACGCCGTTTGTTGAAACGTCGGCACAGCAGTTTGAAGTTCGCGTGCCAGACTCCGGACTTGTGCTCATGTCTGATCTGGCTCTCTTGACTGATTGGCACCAAATCGTAGCAGAAACAATTGGCGGAGAGATATACTCTGTGGAGTACTCGCCGGTTCCGGCGGTGGGCCAAATCAACCTCTACGAATTGGGAACGACCAGTGAGGGGAGCACTTGGTATCTGGTAGGCGATGAGGCAGACTATGAGTGGTACATCACGCAGCAGTGGTACTCAGAAAGCACGCCCCGTCCAGTTCCGGGGCCGATACGTCGAGCGGATCAGTAGGAATCTCGACACATGCAGTGGACAGGTTGGGAGGAAGAATGCAAGAATAAGACAGGACGGGAAAAACGGGGCAGGTGATGGTTGGCCGTACGGGGATTCCGCCAAGGCGCTTGGTCAATCCGCAAAGGCGCTCTGCCCAGCCGCAAAGCCATTCCGGCGGTCCGCTACGCATCTCGGTTAGCGCACTAAGCCTCTTGCTCAACGGGCCATGCCTTTCTGCCATTGGGCAAAGCCGCTCGCCCGATCTGCCAAGCCTCTCCGCCAACGCGCAAAGCCTTTATTGACATCTGTGCGGATATAGACGTAAGTGATCACAGGGGAAGTCTCGCGTGATCGAAGGCGGAGGCCAGCAGGGGAAGACTACGGGACCGGTACGATATTTGGGGGAAGACAACAGAACTGGTACGATGTTTTGGCCGCGACCGTCCCATCCCCCTCGCTTCTTCCCGCCACGCACTGCCGTTCCCGCCTGGCGATCGTCCGACCACCGCCCATCCTCCCCGCACTCCGGCCCACTACACTGCTCTGGTGTTCACGCACTACACCCACCCCGACTCGAGTTGGACCAGTGCCGCCGACGGCACGCTTGAACAGCGGCGCTACTACTGCCAGAACTGGAGATCAGACGTCTCGGCGATCGTGACCAGCGGTGGCGTGATGACTGAATGGGCCAAATTCAGCGCCTACGGCATCCCCTTCGGCCTGCCTGCCGGGGACACCGACAGTGATGGGAACTGTGACGCAGCTGATGAAAACGCCATCTATGTCTGGACCGTCGGTTATGACGTGCGCTACGACTACGACCTCGATGGCGACGTCGACGGCGACGACGAGACGCTGGCCGCAGCGAACAACGCGGACACCGCCTGGAACGCCCTCTCCTCAGCCGCCGTCGCCAACCGCATCGGCTACGCCGGCTACCAGAAGGACAGTCACCTCGACCTCGAACACGTCCGACACCGCGTCTACTCCACTGAACTCGGGCGGTGGACACGACGCGATCCGCTGGGATACGTCGATGGGTTGAGCTTGTATGAATACGTGGGGAGCATGTCATTGATCAATGGGGATTCGACGGGCCTGGCTAGTGGGCGGGGGCACATATATGCGGACAATCCTCTAACAAACACGCGTTCTAATCCCAATAAATGCGGGAACTACGGTTTATTCGGGGCATCTTGCAATGCATGCTGCTACGCCCAGTATCCCGACAGCCTCGATCCTGGCTGGTTGGCTGCCTGCCTCGGGAACTGCAAGGGAATCACACCACCGGCGCCGGGACGTGTGTATCCAGGCACGGCAGGTTCGCTTTGCGAAGAGATCTGTCTGAGAGGCGGCGGACATGGAGCATCAGCTTGCTGGAACGGCATAAAATACTCTTGCAACTGTGCGATTCAAGCCTGGGGTGGAATTCCAGAAACGAAGGATTCACCAAAATACGACTTTTCGAGGTGCATCGACGAGTGCGAGGGTCTGCATCAACCGAATTATACGTGCCCCCCCCGAGACGCCTGGCGGCGGCTATCAGGATCCGATTTGGAATGGGGGAATGTGCGGCAAGAGCTGTTCTGAGTGCAATGTATATACGTGCCTCACAGGATGCATGTCACGAACGATGAACTGCGAGCGATATGAGGTCGAGCATTGGAGGCAAGATTGCCGCGAGATGAAACGGTACATTGAGACCGACAAGTGGCTGTTCTGTAGCGAATGTTTCCAGTGCGTGAGCCAGTGGTAACATCCCATTGAAGTTGATGCCATCTATAGCGAGTGTAATGCGCGCCGTACCGGGCGCTGTACTTATGTCGCTCAGTGTCGCGATACTTGCAGCGGTTGCTGGCCCACTTGGTCAACCAACTATCACATCCGGCAATACATGTTCACCGAATTGGTCGTTCACAGTATCGAACCACTTGGCGTGGCGTCAGTTCGACTATGACTCACTGTTGATGAGTTCAATTCCAGTTCGTGCCGGGGCGAGGCGGTCTTCTTTGATTCTACCTAGAGAACGCATAGCCGCGCTCTCTCAAGTTGGGCGACAGAGGATTCCTTGGTGGGCACAAGTCCCCGATGTTCAGCGACAGTCGGTCGAGCACCAGCTTTGGGGGAAAACTATTGCAACGGGATGGCCCATGGCATGTATCAGAGGATCTCGGATCACTTTACCTCGCCTTAGGCGAGCGGACGTGCTTGAAACAATGATTCTGCTCGACCATCAAAGCATTTACGAAGATGAGGCACCGAAGTGGATAAGGGCAGCAGTACCCTATGGGTTATTGGCGAGAGGGCTGTTCATCGACACGCTGTGTTGGCTTATCGTATGGATCATTGTTAGAGGGCTATTCATCGCTGTTCGCACGGCTTTCCGCCGCAGGAAGGGACTGTGCCCAGACTGTTGCTACCCTGTCTCAAGATCTTATTCGCCAATCTGCCCTGAGTGTGGGAAACAGATTCCCGGGGCAGAGCACATGGCGTGCCCCCCAAAGCCTGATCTAGGTGCTATGAGAGCTCCGATGGACCCCGGTTGGGTCCAGGAGGCTCTCGAAGATGCAGCGGACTAGGCACACCGCGGAACAGGCAAGAAAACGGGACTGGTATGCTCTGTAGAAAACCTCCGATTCGGTCGGTCGTGAGGTGAATGCGGAGCCTTCAATCGAGCATGTGCACCACCGCGAAGTCGCCAAGGACGGCGATGGTGCTGGCGTGTCGCATGGCGCAGGAGGCGCTGCCCGCGTACGCCC
>DIDT01000033.1 GCA_002418285.1 Phycisphaerales bacterium UBA5793 | reverse complement strand
GTGTGAACTCCGCTGCAGATTCACCAGGAACGACCAGTGAGACAATCGCCTGAGTCAGTACCCAAGCTCGGTACGATCATCACTTCTTCTCCCAGCCGACCACTACTCCGTTTTCAAGAGTCACACGGAGTCCAAAGCGGTTGACACCTGTCTGGGAGTACTTCCAGACTTCCTTGGTTTTCGTCTTGAGAACCTTCTGATCGACGTCGATGGGCCGCCCGAGTGAATCACGCAACTGCTCTGCCGTTTCACCTTGCCAGATGGAGCGCGCGATGATGCGAGCCGCATCCTCAGTGTGCCCGTATTTGCGATAGACGGCTTCACGACGAGCGCGAGCGGCCGCATGATTTGAGTAGATCACCAAGCCCACCACAAGGCCCACAACGATTAGACCTGCAACTATGTACGTGAACCACTGTAACACCCTATGTTCGTGACGTCTAGAGGTCTGCCCCACGCCTCGACCATCGCTCCGTTGTGTCCGAGATGGTGAAACGACCAACACCGCTCGATTGTGGTGAGACCGCACCCGTGGAGCCCGTCCAGATCAGCCGTCTGTCGGACAATCGGGTAGTCGCTCAGTCCGAAAACCTGACGAGCGGTAGCGGTGGTGTCTCTGGATATGGGGGTTGCATACCATCCATCGTGACGCACCGCATGCGCAATAATGGCGACTCCCGCAGAGTCGCAGATACTCGGCGAGGGTCGGAAAACGATGACCCCATTGCGAGCTAACACTTCCATTATTCGTGACCAGATGACGAGCGTTTGGACGCACGTTGGTAAGAGGCGTACCGACTCACAATCCCGTAAGCGATCGGATGGCATGGATGTACTGATCGCACAGCGTATGAACTGCGGGTCGGAGTTTACGGGCCCGATCTACGAATACCTCCTCAAGCCAGGCATCAAGCTCCTCCGCGGCAGCACTGGTTGCGGTCTGTAGTTGACCGAGTCCATCTCGCCCCAGAAAGCTGCCAAGCACTGCTGCGGCCTCCGCGGTTGCGGTTCCGTCGGCAAGCAGAACACTGAGGATGAGCAGGTAGTGCAACGACGGGATCAAACGGAATCTGCGCATATTCGAGTCACACAGCATCCAGGCGAGTTCACAGAGTGAATTCTGCACCGACCACAGTTTGCGATCTTCGTGTGCCTTGAGATCACGGATGTCCTTGAGTGCCGTAGCCACATCATCCAAAACCAGACGCGGCATAGCGAAGTGACTCGGTGATCCGCCAAGCAGCTGCAACGTTCCCCAGATCAGCGGTTGCACGAGTGCGCACGGCCTCTCGGCTTCACGAACAAAGACTTGTTGGCTGCCTGTCAGGATCGCTTGGCGATCTGCGACACAGGTAGCCTCTGCACCAGCCAGTTGAACACGAAATGCCAGACCGTTGAGGATAAACGCTCGAGAAAAGGGAGTCACGCCAGGGTGCGATAGTGCGGCCACAAGGGCAGAGCGGGCCGCTGGTTGCATTGTCGCAAGCGGATTCCAGGCTATCGCGGCCAGCAAGTTGCACAGGTAGAACTGGTTGCCTGTCGTGACTGTTCGTTCCACCGCTTGCTCAACCAGGGATGAGGGAACGTCCCACTGCCCTTGGATCTGACCAGCCAGACTCGTAATCACCGGTGAATAGCCGAACCGGCCCAGCTCCGAGACACAGCCGGCTTGAAGGACGACTGAATAAAAGCGAGCTGTCAAGTACTTGGCATACAAGTCATGAGCGAAGTAGTAACCCTGGGCGGCCATCGTGGTGCTCCCCTGTGCCACATGGACGCACACGCAGCCTAACGCTCTGCGCGCCAGCTCAGCAGCCTGCTCATCCGTGCGGAGCAGCACCGTAATCGCAGTCTGATACGTTGCGTCCGCAAGCTGCAAATTCGTCCACGAGGGTGCGAGGCGGCTCACGCAGGCTCGAAGTGACTGCGGCGTAAACTGAGGATGCGTCGCGAATTCCGCTTCCCCAAACTGCACCCGCGCCGCAACGGCGAGAATACTACAGAACAATGACTCAAGTGGTACCTCCGCGATATCGCCGAGAGTGGCTTGTACTGCTCGCGCTTCCTGACGAATCCGGTCCGTCAAAATGAACTCCAGTACGGCTGCATGCGTCGTCAGAGGATGCAGTCCATCTGCATCACGCTCCTTGTGGTAGCGGCGCAGCAAAGCGACGAGGGGAGGGCTACCCATCAGGTCGTCAATATTGACATTACCGCCGAATACGGGATGAATCGTGTTCAGGATCCGATCAGCCGCTACGTCGTCGTCACCAAATACCTCGGTGTGCAGTTCGTCTCGGTTCAGCGGTCGGACGGATACGTGTTGCACGATCCCGCCGAAGGCGAGCATCAGTTCTCGCTTGAAACTGGAAGTCACAAGTTGCGACACGTGATCGTCCTTCGCAGATCGAATGGAGACAATGACATGATGCCGAGTGCTGCCGCACTCCGGCGGTCCGGGGCGCCACTCCGAAAGGCGAGCCAGCGCTCCGGCAAGCTGAGCGGGTGTGACTTTCGGGTGCGCATTCAACAGTTCATCCGCACCATCGATGATAAGAATGAGGCGACGTGTTGTTCGCAGATGCTCGAGCTCCTCCCGGAAGTCCGTGACATCAAGCCCCCGCATTTGACAGTACTTGTGGTGAGCATCGATCAGTGCGGCATACAGGTATTCCGCATTGGCAAAGTCGGTGGACGGGAGGCTCAAGAGTCGTAAGTCGAAAAAGAAGACTGGGTACGGAGCGTCGATCGTGCTTGGCTGCACTGCGCAGGACGACAGCCACTCGACTGCGCACGCTCGCGCGACCGCAGCAAGCGCTCGGCTTTTTCCCGCCATGGCGCTTCCGTCGACGAGCACACGCAATCCGGCCGGGTAGTCTCGAGGCGCTCGCTGGAGCGCCTCGCGCAACCAGTTCCACACCCCTCGTTGCGGAAGTGACGGAGCTGGGCTCGCGCTGGGAGCCGAGCGCCCGCCGATGAGTTCGTTAATGCCGAGTTGCCGGCACACTTGTGCGTTCAGCCAAATGATCCGGCTCGCGGCACGAGTGGCCAATAGCGAACGAGACACGCTGCTCGTTGAGTCTGCGCTGCGGCGTTCCATGCGCGGCGCAAGACGCTCCAACGCTGTGGCAACCGCACGGATGACGCCGCCCTCTTCCTCCGGACTCAATTCTCCCGAGTGCATCAGGCGATAGAGGATGTGGGAACCGGGAAGCGGATCCGGCCACAGCTCTCGTGGATACCAGTCCGGCGCCGAGCCGTAGGGTGTTCTAGCTCGCGCCACACAATCGGTCGTGCGGCGCATCTCCAGTATCGGCGGTGCAGCAAACCACTTTCGTCGTAATGCTCGGCACGTCGAAAGGAGCGCCGACTCAAGTGCGGCGCACCGTGTGGTCCCTCGCATGCCCAATTCACCGAGGTCGCGAAAGATGGTGTTCGTCCCGGCGGCCAGGTTGAAGGAACCGCAGCGTTCGTAGGTTGACCTCCCACCCAACTGCCGCCACGAGTACCAGGCCGTTCTGATCCCCTGCCAGCCGCAAGACAGGCCATAGACGAGCAGTGACGGCAGCTTGAAAAACCACGTTGCCCCCCGGTGTGGCACAGCGACATTGGCGATGAGCCGTGTGCTTGCCGCCGTCACAAGTGCCTCATCTGACAAGGGTACCCCAGTCCAGTCCGATGCTTCGCTGGCTTCGGCCGCGAGCTCCGCACACAGACAGTGCTTGCAAACAAGCCCGCCATTGCTGTAATTGAGAAACGCGATCATGGGCGGCGAGTGCTTCACGGGATCAAACTGCCGACCGATGGTGAACGCCGCCAGTGCAGTTCGGAGATTCCGGCCAATGCTGGCATTGTCGCCCTTGTGCCACGGTGTCGATGGATAGCCGACACAGATGGCGTCACAATCAATGCCCGACGCTTCCAGAATTGCCCGTACCAATGTCTGCAGAGTATTGGCTCCCTGTTGGATGCCGTGCACCGCCACTACCACGAGATCTGGTACGCAATTGGAACTGGTCCGATTGGCGAGGTGGTAGTGAAAACAGGCTGAGCCGTCAACAAACCGGTCAGGAGGTGGCACATCGGATCCGACTGTTCGGTTCAACGTCTCACGAGCGGCAGAGGCGGCAATCGGATCCGAGGATGGCACCCAGTACTCAGTGGTCATGATTCCACGTTCCCCTTGCGACAAGCACTTCGCGCTGTCTCGGCATCGCGCAGCTCGCGTCTGGCTTACCGCAATCGCACACGCGCATACAGGTTTGGCAGCGGTTTGAGCGTGAACCCCGCGTCCGCCGCTACTTCATCCCCGTTCAAGAGATCAAATGCGCACAGTCTTCCCGTCAGCACGAGGATGGCAAGAGACTCAGCGGTGGAGAGACGATCGCCAATGCAGCGCCTTGGTCCAGTTCCAAACGGCAGTAGCGGTGGCGGTGGGGTGAAGCCCTGCGGATCGCGAAATCGGTTCGGATCGAAACGATCGGGACCGGGATACGTTTGACCATCATGGTTGTTGAGCCACTGGCTCAGCGCGACGGCGGTACCCGGCTCAAGCGTTACACCGAGCACTGAGACCGGCTTGAGTCCGACCTGGCGACCCATGATCCAAACCGGCGGGCGCAAGCGCATCGACTCCCACAAAACGCGCTTGGTGTAGGTGACTCCTTGCTCCAAAAGATCGCAGAATGCACCTTCCAGATCGCCGGCCCGGATTTGATCAATCTCCTGATGAAATGCCGTGCGCACATCGGCTTCGCGTGAGAGCCACCACCAGGTCCACTCGAGCGCATGCGCCGTTGTCTCGTGGCCGGCAAGCAGGAGCGTGATCACTTCATCGTGGAGCTGCTTCGGCCGTGCCAAGGGGCATGCACTATCTTCCACACCGAGCATGACCATCTGGGCCAAGAGGTTGTCACCGCACCCGGCGGATCGTCCGTGTTCGATCAACGCATCCACCGTCTGATCAAGACACTGTTTGGCCTGCCGAAAGGCGCTCAGATCCTCAATCTGTGGTTGAAAGGGTCGGAGGCACATCGTTGCGATTGCGGCGTGGTGGAGTAGAGCATCTCGTTCGTCGACGAATGCACGCTCGAAGTCGATTCCAAACAAGATGGCGCCGATGACACTCAAAGTCAGACGACGTAGAAACAACGACAGATCGATTTCCTCGCCATCACGCAGTGTCCCCACGGCCTCGCTGATCATGGGCTGCATGCGAGCGACATGGGCGGAGAGCGCCGTGCGCTGAAACGCCTGATTGAGCAGTGGTCGAATGTCACGGTGCACACGATCTTCCGCTGTGACCAGGCCATCACCCATCAGTTCCCGCGCGAGCGCCAACAGCGGGGGCTTGATAAACGACTCCCTCTGGCGCAGAAGGACTTCCTTCATCGCCTCCGGATGGCTTAGCAAGACCCATGATTGTGCGCCAACCGCCAGTCGAACGGCATCCCCGAAAGTGTCCCGGAGGTAGCACAGCGTCTCCAATGGGCGTGTCCGCAGTCCCGCGCACACTTGATGGGTATCTGCTAGAGGCACGTCTCTCAATGGCGCTAGTGGTTCCATCTTGGTTTTCCTGCAGGGTTTTATACATACTCGTAGTGAGAGCATACGTTGCGTCTGCGCGGCACTATGTACGTGCAAATTACGGCGATCACGAGTGTACGATTTGCGAGGATCGAGAGCTCTCACCCTGCTGGGCCAGCTACACCGAGAGAACGGGACGGCTCTGTCTCGATATAAACGGTACGGTGTCGCCATTCTCGAAATACTTCCACCCTATGGGCGTACGATGCTGTGCGGTCATTCACCACCTTCGAAGGCTCAAGCGGTCCCGGACGGGTAGGCACCATCTGCCGGATCGAAGCTGTGCCTGCTCAGAGAGAGCCGCCCTTGCTTCGCCGCTCAGATCTGATTGGACTTGAGCCCGGGCAGTTGCCTATGCAGAGTCTTGGCGTAGCGGGGTTCTGCGTGCGCCCGCAACAGCGCCGCGTGGTGCACGAGTACGGGCGTCCCATCGTGGGCGGGAATCCTCCGCCGTCTCCACCCCATGACCCACCAGAAGGGCCAGAGGGGATTGTGGAGCGTGGTGGACGGACTCGGGGTGAGATCCTTCGATGGCTCCGGCGCGAAGAGCACGCCAGCCCCTGCAGCCTCCGCCAGCATCCACTCAAGTGCAATGTCGGACAATCCAGAATCGTCGTAACCGCCTCCGACATCGGAGTGCACTCCCGGAAACCACACTTGCTGGAAGCATGCGTCGTCGGGGCGTGACCACAGATTCGGCCGGTACTTGCTTCGCCGTTCATCAAGTGACACGGCGTGCCGTCCCGATCGCACGTTTTTCAAGTCGGCGGTATGAGGCAATACCAGCGATCGCCGCAGCAAGCCGATCGACTTGACCGTGTCCCAGACGCCGATGAACTGGACTGGACACTTTCGGCCAAAGTACTTCTTGAAACGGCCCATTGCCTTCCAGCCAGGCTGCCCATTGATGCGCTCAAAATAGCGCTTCACCGTGTGCTCCACGAGGTTTTCGTTTCCAGGCCGAAGGAGACCGCATCGATGGAGCAGGCCGGCCAGCGCCCGGACGGTGTAGGCGCCTCGGCTGAATCCGAACAGGTAAACGCGGTCTCCGGTTTGATAGTGGCGCATCAGGAACAGATAGGCGTCTTTGATGTTGTCCTGAAGGCCATAGCCGAACGCGAGTCCAGCCAACCGCGCCACACTCGTGACTGTCTTCGTGCGAAACCCGGGTGGTGCGATCGTTCCAAGCCCCGGATCGTAGTAGGTCAGTTGCTTGGATGGCTGGTGCTGATCCAATCGGATGTACAACTTGACCACGTTCGAGTACGCTCGGGCACTCACTTCGTTGCCAGTTCCATCGCAGCACAACACAAGCCGGCGTCCGCTCACTGCGGGTGGCCGTTCAGGCCACTGCGACTTGACGATTCGTACCCGAGGCCCTACGGAGTCTTGATCGGAACGGGTGTTTGGCACGGGCTCTGTTCCTCTCGTCGCGTTCTGTCCATCCATGCAGCATGTGCCTGTGCGTCTACGTTAGGCATCGGCTCTTAGTGTATCGATACGCTCTCACACTCTGCATCGCAGATGTGTCTTGGCAGCCGCAGTGATCGCCACGACCGAGCATTGCGCATCGGCACCGTTGGTGGAGTCATGCATACTAGATGGCGCGGGACGGAGCCGGCTAACCTATTGTGCACCACGTGCTTACACCGCGCTCGCCGCCGGCCCGCCATTTCCGCCCGAACGCAGGCACCTACAGCATTGGACCTCCACTTCAATGCCTGACGGCACTGCGGCGATCCGCGGTGTGCTGAGCACGCGGCTCCTTAGCTCCCGGCGTACCGCGCCATCGGAAGGCTCAGGACGCCACTGCCAGCGCAACGCGCATCAAGTAATACGATATTTGCACGAGCTCCCGGTACTATGGACTCGTATGACAGTTCGACTTAGTATCGAAGGCGGTGTACCTCCGAATGTGCGCGTCCTTGCCAGCACGGCGTTGGGAGTCAATCACTATGTACGATCTACGACATCTACTGGACCTGAGGCCGTCACGACCAGTGCGGTTATGGCACGGAATGCTCCTGGTCACACTCGTCGCCACTGGCTGTGTCGACGCCGTTCGTACGGAGCCATTTGCGCGCTTCTCGACCTCCGCAAGCGAACTCCGCCTCGGAACCGACGAAGCAGCCCGATTGCTTGGCACCTGGTCTCGTGATCGGGAGCTGCGTGCCTTGGGATCCAACGCTCCTGGTGCGACGGATGCCATCCTCGGCCTCAAGCTCGAGATGGGGCGGGCGACCGATCCAGAGAGCGGAGAGGAAATGGATGACCCGTCGACGTGGAGGAGTGATCACGAACTGCTCCACCTCAAAGTCGAGCGATTCCGGCGAGCGTTGTACTCGCTCAACACAGCTCTGGTGGAGTATGGTGCGGCAATGGGCCTGTTGGCAGATCCGCAGCTGGTCGACCCGGCCGCCTTCGATGAACTCCGTCATTCGCTCAACGCCAATCTCCGGGCTGCAGGACATGAGCTCGGATTGACTGAACTCGTGGTTCGGGAGAAGCCCTTTCCCGTGGACGGTTTCGCGCTGTTCTCGACCCTCACCGTGGAAGCCACCCGAGTGGTTGTCGAGCAGCAGCGACAGGCGCTCATTACCAGCCTGCTGCGCGAGCACCAATCCGCCATCGAAGGGGCATCGGCGCTTGGACTACAGGGAGTACACATCCTCGGGCAAGCACTATGGCATGAGTATGACCCCTTAGCGCAGGAAGCCACGTATGCCGCATTGGGAAGAACCCGAGATGGACGGTCGGACGATGCACATGCGACGCCCGCCACTCGCCTAGCGGGTATACAAGCCCTTATCAGTTTGAATGAGCGGTTCACGCTGGAACTGCAAATGCTCGATACGCTTGAACGCGCCTACGGCGCCCTGCCGATCACCCACGCGGCCCTGGCCCAAGAGCTTCGAGAATCTGGCGACCGATCGCCGTCCGTTCGTGACCTGTATGACGCGGGGAAGCGACTTCACAAAGTGTATGAGGAACTTTGTGAGAGCGAAGGTAGTGACATGAAGTAGTTCGCACTTCCAGTGGAGACATGCCCATGGCCTGGAAACTCAACGAGAAGCTGCGTGTCATCGCAGTGCTGCAGCGACTGCACCAGAATGGCCAGAAGCTCGAAATGGAGCTTCGCGTCAAACATCCCGAAGAGGATGCCGACCGAGTTTGGGAGGCGAACCAACGATTGGCGCTTGAAATCGACTCCCTCCTCGGCCGCGCCATGGATGACTGGGGAATGGCCGCCAGCACGGCGCAGCGCCAGCTCGAGGGTGCGACCGAGAGTTTCAAATCTGCCGTCGCTGACATCAAGAAGAAGATGAATGTGGTCAGGAAAATCATCGACGCCTCGCGCTACCTCGACGACGCGGTCAAGGTGGCGCGTAAGGTGCTCGATGCTCTGGCCTAGAGCCGGCCTGCCGAGCGTGATGTCGGACTGGCGGTCGCTCATTCTCCAGAAGCTCACCGAAAGCCGGAGCATCTCCGACGGCCGGGAACGTCCACGGTGCGTTGACCTGGCGTGCGCACGCTCGCGGCGAACCCCATGCGAGGGCAGCCGACCCCGGCGTAGCGCGTGGCGTCTTCGGTGACCCTGCGTCTGGCATGTCGTCGTCCATCGACCCGAGGGCGCCAGTGTGTTTTGTAAGTAGTGTCGTGTGCACCGTTTGCCGCTGCCGTGACTGCGCGACCCAAGCGTGCTGGAGGCATGGCGCATGGGTAACACAAACCACATAGGTGTTCGCCGGACAACTATGCAGTTGAGGCTGTATAGTTGGCGAGACTTGCTGTGTTCGGTGGCTTAGACTATGGAGAGATCCACGGCAGCACGGATCGGAGAGTGCAACATGAAGGCATATTGTAATACATGGCCAGGCCGGCGATGGGTGCTGTTGGTTGCAGTCGCGACGATGGGCCTCTTGCTGAGCTTTCGGGGCGCTTCAGGACAGGCACTGAGTGCGCCGGTCTCTCGCGATCCGTCGATTGTGCCGGTGTCCTACGATGTGTTCTTGGACATGTCGCCGGAGGAGACGTGGCATCAGATCGATGAGCTCGAGTACTGGGCCATCCCGCTGGCGCCACCCGCGCACTACTACGAGTCTGTGGATGCATCCACCGCCACAATCCTGCGCTCATCGCTGCATGCGCGGATTCGCAATCATCGCGTCTTTCCGTATACACACAGTTCCAAGCCTGGAGAGTCAAATCACCACGTCGACACCTGGGACATCATTGCGCTGGCCGATGCGCATCCGGAGGCGCCGCAGTCGGTGCTCGATATCTACATGAATGCCACCTTTGCGCGACAACTCAGTGGTCCGCCGGGTGGCTTCAAGTACGATCGGGAGCACTCATGGCCGAAGTCGCTTGGGTTTCCGACGAATGCGACCAGCAACCCGGCCTACAGCGATTGCCATCACCTGTTCGCGGCCTACTCGAGCTACAACGGCTCACGGAGCAATAAACCCTACGGCGAAGAGTCTCCCGCGGCGGAAGTGCGCAAGCCAACTGTGGAGAACCTCCGGCGAGGCGGCGCCCATGGAGCCGAGGAGGATACGGCGAACTACTCATTTGCAACGATTTGGCAAACGTGGATCGGTCGTCGGGGCGATGTGGCCCGGGCGCTGATGTACCTGGACGTTCGTTACGAGAGCTCGCCCGACCAACGCGAGACCGAGGCTGATCTGCAACTCACCGACGACCCCTCGCAGATCACGACCGTTGATGCGGCCTCTGTGGGAGGCAGTGCGTTCATGGGATTGAAGTCGGTGCTGTTGAAGTGGAACGATGATGATCCGGTGGACGATCTCGAGCGGCGGCGCAACTCCGTCGTGTATCTGTTTCAGGGCAATCGGAATCCGTTCGTCGATCACCCGGAGTGGATCAATGTGGTGTACGGGATCGATTCGCCGGCAGCCGTGGTATCTGTGGAACCCTGGATTAACGAACTGCACTACGACAACGCTGGCGAAGACGCAAATGAGTTCGTCGAAATCGCAGGCCCTGCCGGTCTCGATCTCTCCGGGTGGCAGCTGATCGGTTACAACGGTAATGGGGGCAAGGTGTACGACGCGATCGCACTCAGAGGCTCCATACCTGATCAGGAGCATGGTTTCGGCGTATTGGCGTTCGATTTCCCTCGTCTGCAAAATGGGCCAGCGGATGGACTGGCATTGATAGATCCGAGTCATCGCCTCGTCGAGTTGCTGAGCTACGAGGGTCGCTTCACCGCCACCGATGGCCTGGCAGACGGCGGCGAGTCAATGGACATCGAGATCGAAGAGACGGCGGCCACCCCGGTCGGACAGGCACTCCAACGCCGCGGACAGGGAAACCACCGCGGCGCTTTTACATGGGATGGGCCGTCGCCAGCCAGTCGAGGAGCACCCAATGCGGGCCAGTCATTTCCCTAACGCAGGCAGGCCAAGCGCTCGCAAACGCACCTGCGTTGGTACCTTAGTTCTCGCGCGGATGACCGCCTCATTGCACAGCACGTGGGGTGCTTTCATGAGCCGATGGGCACAACGCTTCGTGGAGCAGTTGAGTGCTGCGTGCGTTCGCATCGGCCCCGACGACCGGCGAGCGTTGATGCATCTGATGAACCGAAAACCGATTCGCAGGGATTAAGCGATGGATGAAACAGCGCCTGATGTAGAAGGTACACACGCAACTGTTGATCCGCGCGCCGTGGAGAAGGCGCCGACGCAGTTCGTTGGCTTCCGTGTGTGGCTGGGACTAGGTGCGCTACTTGTGGCCGTCGGGATTCTCTTGGCGAGCGTAGGTTTTACGTATTGGGTCATGCCAACGGCAATGGGACGCCCTCCGATCCCTCAGAAAGCGCTCTGGGCCACATTGGGCATCGGTTCGCTGCTCGCACTTTGCGGAGCGTACTTGGCGTACCGAACGGTTGTGCCCTTCCTCAAAGTACATAACCCGGACGCCGAACCGGAGCCGAAGCGCAGCGAGCTGCTCTATGGCATGCACTTGGTGGGTTTGGGCGCCGCCCTGCTGACCGTAGCGCTGCTCAATCATGTCGTGATGGCCGGATTCGCCTGGTCACTTGGTCGAGAGCCGGTGCTCGCCGGATCCAGCACCCCGCTCCTCCAAAGCGGGGCGCCGCTGGCCAACCCTGCACCTTCACCTGAGAGCACACCCGAAAGGCCCGAGGATGACACCCCGTTTCGAAGGGACCTCTTTCAGCTCTTTGGGAAAACGCAAGGCGAAGCGGTGTTGGTCGTCATGCTACTGGTCGTGTCTTCCAGTGTCGCCGTGCTGGGTGCACTCTTCTACTTCTCGACATCGCTGTGGTCGAAGCTGCGCAGTCCAGATCGGGAGCGATTCGACTATTCGATCTTCTGGGCCGGCCTGGGATTTCGACTTGGGGAAGCGGTGCTCTTCAATCTCGTCCTCTTCCTGGTTATGCGCAAGTATGCCAAGGACCAGGCGCTGTTGTTACCGATTGGCTCTCTATTTGTCGGGATGTTCCTGAAGTCAGGCGAACAGTTGATTTCCGGCATGGCTCAACGCCTTCTGGCGGCCATGAAGGTGCTCATCCCAGCGACGATCGTGGCTGAATCGGAAGCACCGCTTGAAGAATTCGATCGGATCGTCACGGAACTTCCCAAGGACGTTGGCCCGCGAACTGATGCGTTGAAAAAACTCGCTGCCGCACTGGCCCGCCTTCAGGGCGTGAAGCGGCCGGTACGTGGCGATGAGTCGACGGGACGCATCGTTGCGCTTTTTGACGGAGACCGCGTCACCGAAGAGCGACTGGCTCAAGAAATCCGACTGTTGGGATACGACTCGCAATCGCGTGGGAGCGGCTCGTGAGACACGCGGTGGCAAACCGGCAAGTTGAGCGTCGAGGCAGCATACCGCTACGCGCCGTCAGGACGCTTGTGGAAAACCGACGTGCTCGACTGTGTCATGCAAGTCTCTGGGTACTTGGCCCATCAAGATTAGCGACAGCGTGTCGGGTATCGTGGCGAGCTCGACGAGGTGGAGCTCATAGCACCAAGTCCCTTTGTCTTCGCTCCCTCTTGGAGCCTTCGATTCAGTATGAGATGCACCGCCATTCGAATCTCCTGGTCAGGATCGGAACGCGGCACAGCAGGCAGTTAACTGCAGGTCATGATTCAGAGGAATGGATCGCGGAAAGGAGTTTGCCATGGCAGATGAGTCAGCACCGTTGATCGCGCTGGAAGAAGGTGGCACGGCGCCCATTATCAGTTACAACGTGCCGGAACCCACGCGCTATGCGGGTCGGAACTTCATTGAGCTGAACTTTTCGTCGGCCTACTTCACCTCGAAGGCCAAGGAAGTTCCCAAGTCGGACGACTCGACTTCTGGGGATCTGTACAGTTTTGACAAGTGGAATAACGTCGGCCAAGGCTTGTTCGTTCCGGGATCGTCCGGTGGCTCGGGCGGCGACACTCCAGGGACACCCATCGATCCACCGACCGACGATCCCCCGGGGGGACCGGGACGTATTCCCGGAGGACTTCCCACAGATCCGACGGTCCCCGACGATACCGACACCAATCCCGGCACCTCTGAACCGACGATCGAGACCATCAGCTTAAAGCGCACGACTCGAGGATTGTCATCAGGCAGCCAGATTGATGCGTCCGGATCGCTCTCGCTGGCGCTGCGCACGCGTCGTAACTCGGTGACGTGGTTGAAGGCGGCAAATGGTACGACGCAGGTGGTCAGCACGGCGCCGATCACCGCGCGGATGGCCGCCTTAAGCACCAGCGAACTGCAATCGTTCGAGGCCGCAGGCAAGAAGCAAGTGATCTATCAAACACTCTACGGTGAGCTGGACTATGCCGTCATCAACGAGCCAACAACAGCGACGCCGCGTCTGTTGATCGTCGAAACCTATCGGCTTTCCTCGTACCTCGGCACGTACGGTGCTGGACGCACGCTCCGCAGCTTCTCGCTGCTTCCAGGCGAGAGCACGACCATCAGCGTCCGCACCTTTCGGAAGTCCGAATCAGACTACCAGAGTTCCTCGAGCATTCTGGATTCGTTTACTTCGGAGAGCTCCTCTGAATTCGAGAGTTCGCTCGAACAGGAACAGACCAGTACAGAATCCAAAGAGAAGAGTTTCGAATACCACGCTGAGGCTGAGGCCAAAGCCAGTTGGGGATGGGGAAGCGCCGACGTCTCGGGAGGCGTATCAGGAGGTACGAACTCGACGCGTGAGGAGTTTGCCAAGAACGTCTCAAGCGCCGTTGAAAAGCATGCGATGACCGCTTCCGCCAAGAGAGAAGTGCAGGTGGAGACGAGCTACGAGGTGAAGACGACCGAGGAGGAGGAAACGTCGATCACGCGCGAAATCAAGAACATCAACGTTGGTCGCACGTTGAACTTTGTGACGCGCCAAATGAACCAGGAGTTCATCTCCATCCTCCACCTGGTGGATGTGCGCATCGCGTTCTTCAACGGCTACAACGAGTCAAAACGGGAAGTCACGCTGCCGGAACTGGATTCCCTGCTCGAAGAGTTCGTCGTCGAAGATCGTCGAACCGAGGTACGCCAGCGCATTATCGACGAACTTTCCCACATTTTTGATTACCGTGGTGACCACTATGCGTTTGTGGAAGAGCGACAACTGACAGCGCCGGATGGCACGGCTCTGGCGTCGTATTTGCGAGCCAAGGTGGAAATGACGTCCACCTACCGCAATGAAGCAACCGGCACGAGCATCATTGTGCCAGGCATTATCCTGGCGGCGAACTCCAACGTACTGCGCACTGAAGGCGTCATCGTGGAGGCACTGCTCGGGCAGGGCGATGCCCTCGATACGTACTCCCATGGACTCCAGGATCAGTCCGTACGGGCCAAGACATTGGAGAACGACCAGAAGGACGCTGAGATTGCAAAGATCAAACTCGGCTTGACGATTGCTGAAGCTGGAGATGCGGCCAAGGGCGCCGTGTACGACACCGTCTTCGGCGAGCCGTCGGATGAGGAGAGCGGTGGTGAGTGACCCGCTCCCAACCGCGACAGAAGACGATGTGCTTCCCGGTGACGCATTGGCTGAAGCGCCGACGGAAGCCGGGGATACCGTGACGGATCCCGCGGCGGAAGGCGACACCGACGCGATCGCCCCGGCGATGGCGACGGAACCTGAAGTCGAAGCGACTCCGGTTGAGGCCTACGCCGTGGTCGAGGTGGATGACGCCGCGACGATGCTCTCGCGCATCCGCTTCAGCGATGATGATGTGGCCGCGGTGTTTGATGCGTGCAGCCAACACAACGCGGGGTTTGATCATGCCAGAAGCGTCGACCCGCTCCTGCTCGGATTGCTCTGGCAAATCGAAGGCGCTCGAACGCGAAACGTCAGGCTCGACCCCAATGATGCATCCCATCGGTTTGATGCGGCGCTTGAGCACCTCGACTGGATCCGAGACCCAGCCAAGGGAGGCACCCACGGAAGTGCCTGGCAGGCCGATGCTGAACGGGCGTGGCGCCTGACTTGGATTGGTATTTGGGGCTTTGGTCTCGATTCCGTATTCGGATCTAGCGCCACGACATTTGAAGCGCTCTATGACTGGACGACCGCCGTCGCCCGCTGGGAGCAGAACATGAGCGCAATTGGTTGGAGCAAGGCGGCGCTTCCGACGGGCGTGGACACTCTTCCCTTTCGCAAGACGGACCCGGGGCAGCAGGATGATCACGGGGTTCAGGTCTTGTCGCTCACCCAGTCACAATTGATCACCTATCTTCTTGTTGTCGCGATCCGGTTTTCCCAAGAGCTGTGGAATCTGCCGGAGGCACTCGTCGACGCCGGGTTGGCATCCGAATACGTGCATCCGGTTGCGCTCGCCTCCAGTGATCCGCTTCTGGCCTACCTCACCTACAACGCTCAGGCCAGTCGAGCCGCCGGCTTGTACGAAGCGGTCGCGTTCCTTCGCGACATCTGCACACCGATGGTGGCCGTGACGGGGGGCAGCACTTCTGCCGAGACGGGGACCGCGATCCCCAGTGCAGATTCACTGGACACACTCATCCAGGCCATGGCGAAATGGAAAGACCGGTTGGTTGACGACTCCACACGAGGATTCCAGTATGCGCTCAAGCAAGTCGTCAGTAGCTCCGTGCTGAGGTACAGCACACGCGAACGCCTCTTCGACTTGGCAGGCGATGCCAGCATCAACTGGCAATCGACCACGAGGGAAGCTGATCTTGCCTCGGCGGTGCAGACGGAACTCAACGGCATCGCCGGTGAGTGGAGGAGCTTTGGCATCCTCTTTGCGCCCTACGCGGCAACAACATCCGGACAGTACCTGTATGAAGGGGCCAACCGAAACGCGTCGCCTCAACTGGTTCCCAACAGTTTTGGTACGTTCGGATACAGCGTTGTCAACTTCGTTGGGTATACGACCGACGAGGGCTGCTCAGACGCCGAAAAGCAGGCAGGCACGTGCCCACAATACCGGTTTCTGACGGCGGCGGGTCGGTTTCCATGGTAATAGTGCCAAGGGAGCTTTGAAAACGTACTCGCGCCCGACGGGACACGGCACGATGCGGAAGGACACTGTCGGGCACGGGTGAACCAAACAGCGAATTGAGACTCAGCGAGTTACTGTCGCACCGCCGCCACCATGCGCGGTCCACCACTGGCTCCCTTCGCCGACGAGTATTTATCCCGGGGTGGACCGCCCGTGACAGCTCAACGGTTCATGCGCGCCATCTCGGCCCGTACGTGGGATCTGAAGCGTCCTCAGACTGCGACCGATCCAGTCCACCAGGGTTGCGGGGGGACATCTACTCTCGGTAGCGATGGAAACACTACCGCATCTACGCCGCGGACTTGCGGGGGTGCCGAAGCGCTTGCCAAAGGCTGGCTCCTTCGCACCCCGTCACCACTGATGGGTTCGAGCGCCGTCTGAAGCAGATGACCAAGATGCGCTTCGAAGAACGAGCGATCATCCATGCTGTGCGACAGGTACAACTGGATGAGTTTCCCCGACGACTCCGACGAAAGACATCGCAGGAGTGGAGCCGGTCCGCCGACGTCGCCAGAAAATGCCTGTCGACACACGTGTCCCGTCCGGTCGAGCCGGTGAAACGCCATCAAGTAGAGCTCCGCTGCAAGTAGACATCCTGGGAGCATGTCTCGCCACAACGTGGGATACTCCGGTCTTGAAGCGATGCGGCTGAGCGCATACTCAGCGAAGGCAAAGACCAAGGGGCCATTGGGCGCTCCATTCGTCGCGCGCTCCAGCAAGCCGTCTCGCGGGCGAGCCCCCGCAATGTTCACGTGTAGCGCACCCGAACCAAATTGTGCAAAAGTTCGAATCGCGGCCTCCATGCGCCGGGTTCCAGCGAACCCGCCAAAGCGTTGGCTGAAGATGCGATCCAGGGCGTCATCGATCAACGACTGCGGGTTTTGGCTTCCAGGCGAGCGGTGTACTGGGTGGCCGGACTGGCGCAGGCTCAATCGGTGCATGAGAACAGCTACGAGCTCATCGACCGCGCGCATCCTGTTCATGGAGTCGCCGCAGTGTCCTTGCACGTAGGTATCACACAGGAACCACCGATTGAACTGCTGCTCCAGGCGGTAGAAGAATTCAGCATCATGGCGCAGGCTGACATTCGGAGCCTGCTGATTGAGCCACTGCTCCACGACTCGCAATCGGTTCCATGGGAACGTGGGAACAACAGTGGTTGGATCGAGGTGTTCGAAACCGATTTGGTCGACCCGAAGTCGCTGATCACTCGTCTGATCACAGGTCACTTCCAACTCGAGCCGGTCCGGCCACGGGTTCTCATTCAAATTGCAGATGGCGCCAACACGCCCGAAACGACGCCAGCCGATCATCGTCGCGTCGGTGTTGACGAGACGTACGGATCTGATCGGACCCGGGGCGTGCAGACCCATCGCCCAGAGGGCTTGATTCGCATTGTCAATCACCATGCAGTGTCGCCCGAGTCGTTTCACACCAGCTCCACATGAACTCGAAGTACCACACAGACGGCAATCGGAACTTGACCTATGGAGGGTGATGGATATTGCACTTCCCAGGCAGTCACCGTGCCCTGGTCGTCACGAAGCACTCCCCCGAACAGGTGGACGCCCGGCATGACCTCAATCCAGATGATTGACTGCGGGTAGTCGAAGGTCACCACGCGATCCAGCACGTCCTGCTCGCTGAGTATCTGGAGCATTGGACCCATCGCATTGATGAATCGATCGATGGCATCAGTCTGGCACTCCGCTTGCGTATTCCCCGTTCCCGTAAAGATGGCGCTGAAGACCCCGGGATCGTGATGCTGAGCCGCCTCAACGACCGCCTCGGTCCATGGCATGAGATGCCGCACGAGCGCCTCAGTCTCCTCAAGGGGCAAGTCGTCAATCCCGGGTGCGCTCCCTCCCGTCGGAGGTGCGCCCATCGCGCTACCTGGCCAGTCCTTGCCGCAAGCGGGAAACGCGCTCAGAGTAACGGTAAACCGAAACTGACACTGTTGGGGCATCAGAGTTCCTTTCGTTTGATTGAGGTGTCTTCGGGGAATCTAGTGAGAATCAGCGCTCCTGGCGCAACGGAAGCCGATGTTTGGCGCCCCAGTGTCCAAGCGGTACGTGCCCACATCCATGCAACTTGAGGATCTCGGATCAGTGGCCCAAGACCCGCCCGCAATAACCGACAGTGTACCACTTTGCTTCGTAACCACTGTCGACGTCATTTCATGCACGTTCCCGAACATATGAAAGAGGCCCGCAGGCGTGCGGAACTCACGGTGGCTCGACGCGTCGTCGCAGAATGTCCTGTAGGCATCGAGTATCTTCTGGACGTCGATCTGCTGCTGTGCCGTCAGCGCTGCGGTAGACGGAATGGCAAGTTCCAGGATTCGGCTGTCCGAACCCCACGGATGCACCTGGCCACTCCCACCCGGGAACTGGGCGGCAAAGAGCCACTCATATGCCGTGGGAAGTCGCTTCCCTCTCCAGAGTGCATAGGCCAGCATCTGGGCGCGGTTGAGGGCAACGACCGGGAGGTTTGCGATTTCAGCTGGATCGAAGTTCTGCCAATAGAAAGGAGTCGGCGCATTGGTCGCCTCGACAAACTCGCGATACTCCGCATTCGTCACCTCCGCCTCATCGAGCCAGAAGGGACCGGTGAGTGGCAAGTCAGTCGTCTTCGCGCCAGTAATTGGGTCCTTGAATGCCGCTCGTTGCGCTGGATCGAGTTGATCGGGATCGAAGAGGACCATGCCTGGAGGATCAGCCGCGGTTGACCCCCAGTCGATCCTGAACTGCTTATGGGAAGAGGTCAGGAGCACATCTTCAAAGTCAATGCTCCGAGTCTCGCCATCGTGAATCAGGAAGCGATACACCCCCGGCTTGAGTCGAACAGCTCCCTCTGACAAAGCCCCCATGCTCACGATCGGGCCGTACTCCGGCGAATCTTCCTCGCGGCGCTGGACCGAAAGCACAGGATGCGAAGAGCTGTCGATGAACTCGAACGACACGGTCGCATCGAGGGCGCGTTCACGCTGCAACTGCCGGAGCGCAACCCCCCCAATGACGAACAGGATCACCAGGAAGAGGATGCCGACAGTTGCCAGGCGATGTCGCTTGGCCAGTCGGACCATCCGTCGTAGTGGTCCAGGGGGTCGAGCCAGGATGGGATGATCAGAGAGCACCGCCCGCAGGTCTGCGGCGAGGTGCGCTGCGGATTGGTACCGATCGATTGGTCGCTTCTCCAGGCACTTGAGCATCACAACTTCGAGATCCCGGGAGATCCGTCGATTCAACTTCCGGGGACGCGGCGGATCCTTGGTCTCGACCGCCCGCAGCACCGAGTTGACGTCGTCGCCTTCGAACGGTCGTCGCAGGGTGAGCAGTTCATAGAGAACGACGCCCAGCGAGAAGATGTCGCTGCGATGGTCGATGGCTCCCGCCGAGGTCGCGGCCTGTTCGGGGCTCATGTAGTAGCAGCTGCCGAGGATTTCATGTGATTGAGTTGTGGCCTCCGCCTCGGCCTGCAACGCGATGCCAAAGTCTGCCAGTCGGGGGCCGACATTCGGGTCGATGAGGATGTTGGAGGGCTTGACATCGCGATGTGTGACACCGTTGCGGTGCGCATGATCCAGAGCCTCGGCGAGGTTGGCGATCCACTCAATTGCTTGGCGCTGTTGGCGCCGCAGGTCTTCAGTTCGCGTCGAGTGCAGTCCGGCGCTGCGGCGAGTCGCGATCTCATCGGCAAGCGTCGGTCCATCAACATATTCCGTCACCAGATAATGGTCAGTTCCATCGAAACCGAAACGAAAGACCGGCACGATTCCAGGGTGTTTGAGTCGAGCGGCGACGCGAGCCTCCGTGGTGAAGCGCTCCAGCGCGCGGGGTGAATGAGTGAGGTGGCGCGCGATAACTTTGAGGGCCACTTGGCGATCCAGAACGGTGTCGTTTGCGAGATAGACGGTTCCCATCCCTCCCTGGCCGAGCATCTTGACGATGCGGAACTCATCGATGGTCGGGGACCGGGTTTCCGAGGAGGGCTGCTTGAGCTCATCACGATCGAGCAACCCTCCGGTTTCCTCCGTGTGGCGAAGGAGACTCCTGATACGCTCAGCACACGATTCATCGGGACACGCGCCGCGCAGGAACGACTCGCGATCACTTGGCTTCAGCTCAAGCGCCGCCAAGTACACCGCCTTTTCATTCCATTCCTGCGCCATGAACCGACTCCGCTGAAGGTACCTCGCCAAATCCTGAGTCTTCACCCACACCAACGCAGGTGCGCCGCCTCCCGCCATTGCAACCAGGACGCTACCGCTCCGCCAGGTGATTCTTGAGCCACGCCTTTGCATAGGTCCAGTCTCGCCGCACGGAGGCCGTGGTTCGATTGAGAATCTCCGCCGTCTGCTCGATGGTTCGGCCCGCGAAGCACCTCATGTCAACAACTTGCGCCGCGCCGGCGTCCATGGCCCGCAGTGAATTGAGTGCGACTCGCAATTCCTCAGACTCTGAGAACGTCTTCTCGCCGTCCACGATCACCTGGAATCGGGGACCATGAAGGCGCTGGTTCATGTGCTCGTAGGTTGAAGCGCGACGGGCTTCTTCAACAAGGACGTCGTGCATCGCTCGACCGAAAAGATAGAAAAAGTGCCGACGATTCTCCGCATCGAGCTGGCACTTTCCAAGCAGGCGCTCGCACGCGGCATTGATCAGCTCAGTCCCCTCCAGAGGCTGCTGTCTGCGGGCTTGTTTGGCGAGCTGATGGCGGGCAATGTCGCGGAGTTCAGCGTACACCGTCCGGAACAGCTCGTCGCGAGCGTCGTCTTCGCCGCTGCGCATGCGTTTGAGCAGCCCGGTGATGGTGCCGGAAAGTTTTGGTGCGAACTCGGCACCCACGATAGGAACTCCAAAAAGTTGGCTCAAATCTCTGAATTCGTGCGCAGTTCGCCTCGTGTGGTTCGGCTGATAGGGAGAGCACTCGTTGCCGTAACTGGACCCGGCTTCGAGCGGCTGGGAGTATGGATCCATGGGACACCGTCGTCAGACACCTGCAAAACGGGAAGCTGGAAACCGGGCAAACCTGGATTCCGCGAGCCCGCGTGACGCCGCGCCGCGCGGTTTGTCGAACAGTGCTCAACCGGACCCATCAGGTCCTCGTAATAATCCTGCGGCGGTCGTCGCCCCGGTTCGTGCATACTTCAGTCTATCTCACGCAGACAGTGGGTTCGAGCCCGGATTGGGTAATCGAACACCACCGTTCAACAGGGGTGCCTACTCCCAGAACTAATCGCATTCCGGTGTGGCGTTGATGATCGTCCCGGTGGGCCGCGCTCGACGGCCCCGACAGGGGGGCTCCCAGACAAGTTCGAGCAGTGGACCGAGAGGAACTCCGTCATGAGAAGTCATCACCGCCAAGTGCTTCGAACGGGCCCGGGCCGAGTGGCGCCAGTCGAGGCGGCGAAGATTCGAACCCTTCTTGCCAGACGAGCGGAGCTCGTGAAGCAGATGGCTAGCATTGATGCCATTCTCGACGGGCTTCCGCCCAGTAATGAGACAAGACCCGTATCGCGCCGAACGTAGGCGCCAAAACGTGCGAACCGATCTCGCTCGAACGGGTGGCTGTGACCGCAGCAACGCCTGATCGGCGGATGGGTGTGTGAATCGCGCAGCTGCTCCCGAGTCCGAGGACGGGCCGCCGGCGCGATAGATATATGTTTTTCTCGATCGAGCGATCTCGCCAGTACCGCCTGCGGATTGGCTTGCTATCATCATTCCGATCGACAGCGTTCACCATGTACGTTGCGAACTACTCGCGTTGGTTCAACCCAATAGCATACATTCCCTATGAAGGAGAGTCGGGGTCATGGCTAGCACTAACCTCCGTCATGTTCCAACGGTCGAACTTCGCCGAGAGTTGGACCGCCGAGCCGAGTTGCTGGAGGAAATGCAAGCCCGGCGCGCGGAGATAGAGACGGAACTGAAGCAAATCGATGCCGATCTCAGGGCACTTGGCGAGACGGCGCCCTCCAAAGCCCCGGGAAGTCGACACCGTCGGGCGGGAGGGCATCCTCGCTCGCGGGGCCGGTCGGCCGCCGCGAGGACCCGATCATCGAACACCCGCACGCTGGCTGAAGCGCTGCAGCAGGCCCTCAAGGGCAGGACGTTGGGTATCGGCGAAGTCATCGAGGCCGTTCAGAAGGCCGGGTACAAGTCCAACGCCCGCAGTTTTCGGACGATGGTGAACCTCACACTGCTCAAGCGAAAAGACCTCTTCAAGAAAATGGGGCGCGGACAGTACACGGCGAAGTCGATGTAGCAGCCAGTCGCGAATTACGGCAGCGAATCAACTCGAAGCAATTGTTCGCTTGCCCAGGTCTTCCAGCGCTCCGTCGTGCCGCGCATGATGATCGCTTGAAGCAGGTCGCGCGTCCTGCCATCCGTTCGGTTGTTTCGGAGTTGCAGCCGCGCCAACGCCTCCGTCGCCACCACGTGGCCCGGGTAGACCTCAAGGGCCGAGTCACACGCCGCGATGGCTTCATCGATGCGACCGGCCCGCTCAAGCGTCAAGGCAAGGTTAAGTCGTGGATCCGGGTGACCTGGCATGAGTTTGCGCGCCCATTCAAACTCACTCGCGGCTTCATAGAGCTCACCGCGTTTGAGGTGCAGGACGCCGAGGTTGTTGTGTGCCGGCCCGTGAAACAGATCGGCTGTCAGCGCCGCACGCAGGAGCTCCTCAGCGCCAGCCTCGTTTTTCTCCATTGAATCGGCAGCCTTCAACGTGAGTTCTTGCGCCTGCCGGGGGTCGCGGTGGGACTCGGATGGCGGATCGTATGGACCTGTCTGGCGAGGGGTGACACACCCTGAAATGACTAACAGCGCCAGTACCCCCACGACGGGAAGAAGCAAATGCACTTTCTGGTCCATGGTTCCTCGCCTTTCCGCAGCTTACGTGCCTGCGTAATAGACCGCGCTGATGTAGAGTCGCACGTCGTAGGCTTCGCTCAGCGGCGCGCCGCTGCGGTGGGTCAATTCGAGTCGGCCGGCGCGCCACTCCGTCTGGAGGCGCCTCCAGTGTTGAAGGAAGGCGCCCAGTTGCGGTGGATCGAGCGCCTCAATGGTGACGACCAGGGATTGACGGTGCAGCTGGAGAGCCCCCGGTCGGATCGATGAGACCGGGGAGTCGGTGCTCTCTCCGATGCCGCGAAGCCGAGTGGTGGGTATCCCCGCCTCAAGCAGCGCCGCATTAACCTGGGCCAGTACGTCGGTTGTCGGCCGTTGCTTCCAGGCAACCCGCTCGCTTTGCGATCGGAGCGTCAACAATTCAGCAGCGTCGCGCTCGAGTTGGTGGGTGGATTCCAGTGCCAGGTGATATCGATCTTCAGCCTGATGCAGCCGAAGCATCGCAAAGACCGCCAGGAGTCCGAGTGCGGTGACGCCAATTCCCATCAGGAGGCCGGGGTGAGTCGTTTTCACGGCGTGGCTCCAGGTGTGTCCGCGTCAGCACCTTCAAGGTGTGGTCCAGTTGCCGCCGGTTGAAAGCGCAGTGTGAGTCTTACCCCATCACTGGTCGAACTGACTTGTGGCTGTTGGGCCATCCAACCCTCTGGCGCCGTAAACGCGGCAGCGAACGCCTGGGCTGGCTCGGACGATGACACGACTCCGGCGATGGTCATCGCTGAGGCAGTGACACTCACCGATTCGGTTTGGATGGGGTGGTTATGTGGCCAGGCCCGCAGCAGGGCCTCCAGCGAGCGAATCGAGTCCGGATCTTCCACCCCATCTTCGAGTGTCGAGGATCGCGTGGCACGCAACTGGCGAAGCTCGGCAAGGAGACGCAGGGAGTGCGGCTGAGTGGACGCGGGGGAAGAGGCATAGAGCCTCGCGTGGATCGCGTCGCGCGTCGAGAGCAGATCGGTAGCGGCTTGTTCGAACGCACTGATCCGACGCATCACGCTGAGCCCGAGCGCCAGGCCGATCAAGGCAAGAACAAGCATGAACTCACGGATGAATGCGTGCCGGGCTCGTGCGACTGCAATCGGCTCGTGGGCCCTATAGAGAAAGTTGATCGAGTCGACGGTGGCTGTGCCGCCAGGTGTCATCGGGACGACCATCCGGTCCGGCCGGAGCGTGAGCGCTTCAGGGGGCAGGGCCTGGAGTCGAGTGTGCTCGATTCCGCAGGCGAGGTACTGTCGCCCGGGAAGTTCAAGGAACACCGCTTGGACTTCATCGATCGGGCAAGGCAGTTCCGCTTCGAACAGATAGCCCAACTGCTCGGACCCCGGCCGGCGCTCAAACAGCCGAGTCGGTACGCGGGACGCATCCAGCAGCGCCCAAAAGAACGCTTCCGCGGGCCACACGATGTGATGGGTTTCGTGGGATTGGGAGATCATGGTCCCGTCGCTTCTTCGGGCGCCAGCACCACATCCGTGATCGCACTCAAGGTGCTCGACAACTCGATGGTGAGCTGATATCGCTTCGGGCCATTGCGCAATTCGACCTGTCGGCTGGTGACGTTCGTGATTTCAAGTAATCCGATCCGCTCACCGCTTCGAACAATGTGGAGACGATCGGCCGTTGAATCGTACAACGCCGCCAAGTACTGCCCATCTTGCTCGATGATCGCGATGAGGTCCAACTTTGGTGGCGGCTCGGACCGCTTGGCCTCGGTTGGGGGCACCTGGGATGAAGGAGGTACATTCCACAGGGCGACCCGGAAGGCTGCAAGATCAAGATCTGTTAGCGCACTGGAATCGGCCGATTCAGGGTGCCGGGTTGGTGCATCGAATAACAGTTCAAGCGGGTCGATCTCTGCTGGTCGAGCCAGTGGCCATAGCCACGCGAGGATCGCTCCCACGGCCAGCACGCCGCCGACGAGCGTCACCAATCGGTACCGTCGCCATGACCGAATTGGATCAACCGGGTATGACAAGGCGCTGCACGCACTCCCATCTTCCTGCCCGCTGCAGGTAGACCACCCACCATGATCGATCGGCCCGGCCAACATGCACATCGATACGAAAGGCCCACGCGCTGCTCGAACCTGCAAATTGCGGTGCCGCGCCCGAGCCGGTAACCCCGCGGGGCGAGCCCGGGAGCGCGGTGGGAACTGGAGCCGGCTTGTGTTGCTCGCGACTTGCCGTGATGAGTTCGATTCCGCTCCGACCCGCCAGTGCCATCGCCGCCTCAATCAGCGTGAGCGGCGCCGTGTTCACGTTGATCATTCCTTCGGGGCGTGGTGGATGCGTCGCGATGAACGCCCCGAGCGCCTCGGTGTCTCGGGCATCCGTCGGAAACACCCGCAGAGAATGCGTCGCGTCGACAGCAACCCGAAACTGATCGAGCCCAATCGGTCCCGCGGGCTTTGTTGCTTCAACGGCCGCGGCTTGCCGTTCAATCGGACCGGGCAGAGCAGCACGCAGGGACGCCACCGTTGCGGGCGCACCGAACGGGACCATGCCGCACTGATCCCATCCGTGCACCTCAAAGGCGTACTCCATTCCGTCGAGGATCCACAGCTGATCGAGTACAGTCACGCACGGGGTCGGTGTGGTTGGGTCGAGCACGATGTGGCCAGATTGGCTCGAGAGCCACTCCTGCATCGGACCGGACTCGATCGCGCGCCGCAAGGCACTCGCCAGAGACTCCTGCGACGAGAGTCGTTCCTCCAGCCGCGTGAGCGTTGATATCTGTGCCAGATCGACGGCAAGCGGGACGATGAGGATGATCATCGCGAGAACGAGCAATAAAGCAACGCCACATTGGCGCCGGACCATCCTGCCATCGCAAAGGTTGCCTACGGCCATGTGAACCTCCGACGAACGATCAGGCCTGACGAAGATTCCAGTCCAACGGCGATCGTTCTTGTCTCGACGTCTTGCGTGACGAGCCAACCGGCAACGTCATCGAGCAACGGTCGGGTGAATGGGGCCGCCGAATCGCCTGGAGCAATGATGTTCAGCGAGAGCACTCCGGCAGGACCATCCAGGGCGTACTCGTGGGTGACGGCTCCGGATGAGCTGTTCGAAGCATTCGATCGGCACTGGATCCGCAGGATGCCTTCGTCGCTAATCTCGATTCTGCTGGCGTGCCGATTCGACTGCGATCGGGCATCGAAGTCGCCGCACTCAAGATCTGCTTCGATGAGGCTGAGCACGGTGCGGGCTGCTGTCTGCCACTTCAGACGTGGACTGTGCTCGGATACGATACGACTTGTTGTCACGAGCCATGCCGTGAGCAGGCTGCAGAGGCTACCGAGTAGCGCCAGTGACAGCAGCAGTTCAATCAAGGTGAGACCGCGGCGCCTCATGGCACGCTCTCCCTTCGCACTGGCAGCCACCTCCAGACCACGAGACCGCGGCAGGAGAAGCCCAGCCAGTTCGAGGCGCCTGCCGCGAGTTCTGACGTATCTGCAAGTCGACGGACGCGAACGGGCGATCGTGACGCTGCATCGGGCCATAAAAGTGTGATGTCCACACCTGCCGGCTCACAATGAGCCCGAGTGGTGGAGTCCAGCAAGACCTGATCCACGAAGTGCTCGAGCTCGAACACACTCACGGGATCATCATCGGTTCTCGCGTCGGCCCTGAGCGGGCGCACAATACGAAGGAGCGATGCGCACGCCGTGCTGAGCAGCGCCAGGAGGACTGTGGCCGCAAGGAGTTCGATCAAAGTCAGGCCTCGATGGGTTTGGATGGCAATCATGGAGTGCGCTCCTCAGGGAGTGTCTTCGCGGATCAGAAGACCGGTGAGACCAAACAAACGAAGCCTGCGGTGAACCCGACCATCGATACGCAATGCAATCGTCGCGTCGTCGCTTCGCCCGAGACGGTCGAAGCACAGTTCGTGGACAAGTTGACGCCGTCCTTCCGATTCAATCGCAAACACCAATTCGACTCCTCCGGTGAGCGCAATGCCCGGTGAGAGAGGCGAGTGGTCCCGAAGTGCCTCTAGATCGATGGTGTGCCCATCCTGAGCCAGACGCACCATCGCGGGCTCACCACTGGTTCTGGCCCACAATCGGGCCTCGCTGATGGCGCCAGACAGTCGGGAGCTTGACTGCTGTAGTGCCGAGACTTCATCCGTACGCGCCAATGACACCATGGCGAACGATGAAACGATGGTGAGGATCACGACCACCGCAAGCATCTCGATCAGCGTGAATCCGCAGAACCGTTCGAATGGTGCGTGTCGGATCTTCATTGATCTGCTTTCATGCCAAGCCGGGCGGAAGAGAGGTCGGCATTCTCGCCGTCACCACCTGGTTCTCCATCAGCTCCGTAACAGAGAATCTCGAAGGGATAGCCTTGTGGTCCCGGAACGAGATAGAGGTACTTGCGACCCCATGGATCGAGCAGTTGGTCTTCAGTCACAAAGTACGCGCTGGTTGGAGGTGTGTGGGGCGAACTGAGTATGTCCAAGCCCAGCTCATTGCTTGGCCACTCCCCTTGGTCAATGCGATACGTCTCCACCTTCCCGACCAGAAGGCCGATCGCGCTTCGAGCCAGTTCGTGCTTCGCCTTGCCAAAGGTCCCCGAGAAGCCGACGAGCAGCGTCGTCGCGATCAATCCCAGGATCACGACCACGGCCAGGATCTCAACTAAAGTCATACCCCTGCCGGCGCGCCGGAGGACTCGATACGTCGATGGCTTTCGTGCGTTCAATGGATCACCTCCTGAAGTCGAGTCAGCGGCAGGACCGCGGCGAGCACCACCGTTCCCACCAGTGTGGCCAGCACGAGAATGGCTGCGGGTTCAAGCAGAGTGGCCAACCGCTTGAGCTGTCGTTCCGTCCGGTTCTCTTCGCGCTGGGCGAGACGCTGCAGCGTGTCTTCCAGCTCGCCCGCGGCGAGTCCGCTGTGCAGCAGTCGTTGGAATTGCGGCGAGAACCAGTGCGGGTCAGCGAGTACTTCAGGTAATTCGCGCCCTTGTTCGATCTTGTCGGCCGCAGATCGCACAATGTGCGCCAGCGCGAGGGGAGCGGTTGCGGCCGCGAGTCGCAGCGCCTCAACCGCCGGCACACCCGTTCGAAGGAGATCCGAGAGAGTCTGTGCGAGTCGAGCCGTCGCCCAGCGGCGAAAGACCGAGGGCGTCGCCGCCGAAAGCAGTTCGGAGAGACGATCAGATCCCGCGATGGCGCGACGCCAAGTCAGCATTGCAAGGAGCAGGACGATTACTCCGATGAGGATGATCGCCCAGCCCCAGTGCGCTGCGAGCTGGCCGACGGACATGACCGCTCGCGTGAGCGCGGGCACCTCGACACGTGCGCTGGTCAGCAAATCCGTGAGATCTGGAAGGACGCGCACACTCAGGAAGATCGCTACCCCGCCAGCCGCAACGGTGATGATGGCTGGATAGGCGAGTGCCGTCATGAGTTGGTGACTCAGATGCCCGGAGCGCTGTTGCCGCTGGGCCATCTGACGCAACACGGTCGGGAGCATGCCGCCCCGCTCTCCGGCCTCAATCATGGCGCAATCGATCGTATCGAACCATGCAGGATGACGCCCCAAAGCCTGGGCGGGGCCGGCCCCACCGTGCATCGCCGCGCGCCATTCCGCCATCATGACTTGACGTCCACGATTCGTCCAACCACTCCTTTCGTCACGAAGGACATCGAGGCATTCGAGCAGCGGCAGACCGGACTCGAGCAAGGCGCCTAAGCCCTCGTAGATCTCGGCCTTGGCATCGCGCCTTCGAGCGCGAAGATGCCGCCGCCAGAGTTCGCCCATCGGCCCGGGAAGGTCATGCGACTTGCGGGTGCGATGTAAGTCGACGACCTGCCAACCGATACGAAGAAGTGCAGCCCGCGCCTCCGCAGCTGATTCGGCCATCATCTCGCCACGACGCGGCGCGACTGCGTCCTGCGCGTTGACTGCAACCACCGTGTACCGCCACATTGGCATCACTTCACCGCCAACCGCACGTTCAAGGACCAACGATCCAAACCGAAGGAGATGTCGAACGCTTCATGCTGCACCTCACACCATCTGCACCACTCGGTGAACCTCGACGGGCGTCGTGATTCCTGCTTCGACAAGGCGTTGTCCTTCTTCTCCCAACAGGCGCATTCCGCCGTTACGTGCCGCAACCCGAATGGCCGAAACCGGGGCGCCATCCACGATTAGTTGGCGAATCGGCTCATCGATTGGCATGAGTTCGAAGAGCCCCGTTCGACCGCGCAACCCAGTGCCAAAGCACTCTTCGCACCCCAGTCCTTTACAACTGCGGTGGATCGTGCGAACGAGTCGTTGCGCCAGCACGGCGGAGAGCGAGGCGCTCACCAGATACGGCTCCACGCCGAGATCGACCAGCCGCGTGACCGCACTGGGTGCGTCATTCGTGTGAAGCGTTGAGAACACGAGGTGACCGGTCAGGCTGGACTGAATGGCCACCCGCGCCGTCTCCGCATCACGGATCTCGCCCACCATGATCACGTCGGGGTCCTGGCGCAAGATGTGCCGCAGCCCGGTGGCAAAGGTGATGCCCTTGCGCGCGTTCACCTGCATCTGGCTGATCGCGAGACCAACAGTCGCCAGTTCGTACTCAATCGGATCTTCGATCGTCATGACGTTAAGCCGTGACGACACGGTTCGCTTGAGAGTCGAGTAGAGCGTTGTGGTCTTGCCACTTCCCGTCGGACCCGTCACCAGGATGATCCCGTTGCTCCGTGTGGCTCGCTCCAGGAAGACAGACCCCACCTCGTCACGCATGCCGATTCTGTCGAATTCGCACAACTGGTGGGTTGAGTCGAGCAGGCGCAGCACCGCCCGCTCGCCGTAGCTGGTGGGGACGGTACTGAGTCTCAGATCAATAGATCGCCCACCAATGGTGACACTGGCCCGACCGTCCTGGGGGATGCGCCGCTGGGCGATGTCCATGCGACCCATGACCTTGATACGGCTGATGGCCGCGGCGGCGACATCCGTGGACAGCTCATGCATGTCGTGCAGAATTCCATCGACGCGATAGCGAACGCTTGTTCGGTCGGTCAGTGGTTGGATGTGGACATCGCTGGCGCCTCGCCCAAGTGCCTCGAAGAGGAAAGCATCGACGAGTTGCACGATCGGGCCCTTGCCCTGGGTGGTGAGCAGATCGCGATCAGCCTGCTCAAGCCAGTGAGCGACGGAGTCGCGGTTTTCGGGAGCGTCGCCAGCGACTGCATCGACTGGCTGTTCGGGATCAAGGTTCCGCGCCCGTCGATGTTGCGCATAGGCCTCATCGATACGGCGGGCAATCAACTCGGCGTCGGCCACTTCAGTCATGACGGGCAGTTCAAGAAACGCGCCCACGTTGTGGATCGCTGTTGGCTTGGTGCGTTCGCTGACGAGGAGTTGGAGCTGCCCCTCGCGTCGGCCGACTCCCAGGAGCAGATGCCGCCGGGCAAAGTCCCGTCCAATGCGCTCCACAAACAACTCGTCAGCTGTTGCCAACTCGGTCATGGTCGAGCTCCGTCGTCAGCGGATCACCTGTGGTTCCACTTCGGGCCACCCGTCCTCAATGCTGCTAGCCGCCATCGGTGCTTCGCTCAAGTAGCGGAGGTCTTCAAAGTCGAGTCGACGGAGCACGGACGGCCGGATGAAGATGTAGAAGCGATTGCGACTCTCGGTGCGGGATCGGTTCTTGAACAGCTCACCGATGATGGGCAGGCCGCCGAGCCCCGGTACCTGCGAGACGCCCTTGCTGTGATTGGTGACTTCGATCCCGCCGAGTGCCACGACGTATCCGTCGGGGATCGTGGCGACACTCTGCAAGCGGTTCTCTTGTCGAGGCGGGGGCAGTGATGGGTCGGTGGACTCGCCAACAAACGCGCTGAGCGTTACAGAGTAATCGAGGATGAGGTGATCTCCTCGGGCAATCTGGGGTTTGACGGTCACCACCGTGCCTGCATCCTGGGTGCCACCAAACGAGGTCGTCGCCAGCGTATCGAACGCATTGATGCTCACGAACGGTTGCTGCAGCACGGAATTCAGTGAGGCTTGCTGGTTGTTGTTGACCAGCATGCGCGGGACATTGAGTGATCGTCCGTCATTGAGTGTCTCCAGGGCCCGAATCACGACGCTGAAATCACCCGGGCTCAGCACCAGAGCGCTCCCACCGCGCGCATTACCCACGCTCCGGAGGCCATCCGAGACGCTGCTCAGGCCAAAGAGCGAGGAGAGGCTGATCCGGACATCGCCGCTGACTTCCAGCTTCTCGAGTTCGATGCCGAGATCAAGTGTCTGGCTGTCTGTCAGGCTCACGATGAGGATCTCGATCATGACTTGCGGTTGGCGGACATCAAGCTGAGCAATGAGACGCTGCACCTGATCGAGTAGGCGCGGCTCGCCCATGGCGATGATCGTGCTTGTCGCTTCATCCGCCGTGAGCTTCAGTTGTGATTCTGCCTCGCCCGTCGACGACCGCACGTCAGCTTGACCTCGTTCCCGACTTGACCGTGTACGGTCAGTCGGTTCAGCAGTGCCCGATGGGCCCGTACCTGGAACAAGGCGCGGCGAACCGGATTCAGTTGGACTCCTCTGACTCGGTGCGGTGCTGGCTGATGCGGCCGCTTCCTCAATGGCGCCGATACTCATCAGCCGATTGAGCACATCAATCACTTGGGCGACGGGTCGATTCCGAACTTGGAAGGTCCGCACCGGCCGCCGAGCTTCTGTCGGGACGGAATTGAGACGATCGATCAGAGACTGCACCTGCTGATGTTGTTCGACTCCCGCCGTCAGGATAATCGAACCAGTCAATTCATCGCGCACCAAGCGCCACTGCTCACCGTCAGAGTTCGAGGGCTTGATGGTCTGCTCGATGAGCGCTGCGACTTCATCCAGTCCAAAGTACCTGGGTGCATACGTGTGCGTTTCGACTGGAGGCAATCGATCGAAGCGTGCAATGAGTTCCCGCCACTTTTCGGCTTCGGCAGGTGGTGCAATGAGAATCACCGCCTGATCACCAACTTCGGCGATGACTTTGCCTGCCACGCTTCTTCCCTCGACCAGGTCACGGGCAGCGACCACTGACGTCAGCACCGCTGCCAGCCGACTCGCCGGCAGGTGCCTGGTCTCGATTCGTTCCACGACTGTGCCATGGCCTGGTTGATCGAGCTCCGCCAGGAGTGTCAACGCCTCCTCGACACGCGGGCGCAAGTCAGCGATGAGGATCAAGTCGCTTTCGCCCAGCGCCGTGACTGTCCCGCCGGACTTGGAGAGAACTGGCTTGAGACTGTCGACGGCGTCCTTGCTGCTGAGGTGTTCAACTCGATGCACAACTGCAACAAAGCCGGCATGATCGGACAACTCACCCTGACGGCTCGTTGCGGTGAGTCCAGGCGCATCCGCAAGTCGAACGACACTCAGAATGTTCTCCCCGTCGTCGCGAGGCAATCGAACCGTGGTGAATCCTCGCAATCCGAGGACTCGGTTGGTGAGCTCCCAGAGCTGCTCATCTGTGAGTGAGTCAGTCAGCCGCAGGGTGGCTTTGCCCTTCAGTACTGCTGCATCGTACTCAATCGTGAGGTTGAGGCGCTTAGCGGCCAGATCGACCAGGCGCTGGAGTTCGATCTCGCCCTGGAGTTGGATGGAAACGTCAGATGGCGGATCGTGCTGAACGACATTGGCGCTGGATGAACTGGCGAACAGCATTCCAGTGGCGATGATCGCGCGAACCGCAACTATGTACACCGAAGTCATGCAGCACATCATAGCACGGGGTGTGGTATATCACTGCATCTGTGTTGGATTTGTCATGAAGATTCCGCATATTCCCGCCTCGGTCTCGTTGGAGTCGGTTCAATCGAATCTACTTCTGCAGCATGCATAGTTGCACTGCGCGAGCCATGGCGCACACCGCCGTGTTGCAGCGATCTGCGCGCACAGTCGAGGTGTTCGCGTATTCGCTGTGCCATTGCCGAGCCGTGTTCTCCCCTGATCGGGGCATGCGGAGCTGGAACTTTCAAGATTCTTCGACTTTTTGTGTGGTGCGGCGCAAGGCGTGCCGGTGCGGGGGTTTGCGGGCGAATGGGGACGTCTGCGTCATGTACGCGGCATCCGTTGTATTAATTACGCGCCGGACGTGGCCAGGGCGTGCCCAACTATGCACTTAGCGCCGGTGCCTGTCGGCGATGTTCGCATGCTGTCTTTGTCAATGTAATAGAGCATTGCGAAGTGGAGGGTTTTGCTTGCGGTCTTGCGGAATGCTGGTATATTGGGAACTGAGTTGCTCCTCCTTCTTGCGG
>DIDT01000047.1:3424-19260 GCA_002418285.1 Phycisphaerales bacterium UBA5793 | reverse complement strand
CAGCAGGCTTTCATCCCAATCTGGAGGGAGGCTCTGCGACCGGAAGGCCACGCGGGCGCGCGGCGGGCGGGCCGTTCAGTTTGATAGTGAATCGCGCAATCGCGTGGCCTTTCCTCTCCGAGCCTCGGTCAGGCCACGGCACCCGAATTCACTTGCGCGCCGCATTCGGGGCAGGCGCCGGTGGTGGTGGCTCGGAGGTCGTAGTTGCAGGTGGGGCAGCGGCCGGCGCGGCGGCGGAGGTGGCGGCGCAGCAGCGGCGCGAAGATGAACAGGATCGCCAGCAGCGCGGCGTAGGTCAGTGTGTTGACGATGGCGCCGGGCCAGTAGATGGTGAGCGGGATGACGCGGGGGGTGACGTAGATGGCGCGGACGGTGTCGGCGAGGGCCAGGCCGTCGCGCACCTGATAGACGCCGCCGCCTTCGGCGTAGTGCGCGAAGTAGGAAGCGCTGCGCATGGGCCAGCCCGTGGCGACCTCGAGAAAGGCGGGCTGCGCGCGAGTGGGGTAGTAATCAAAGTTCGGATCGGTTTGCAGAGTGGAGAATCGCGACCACGCCGGGGGCCGCGCCGGCGGCGTCTTTTCGCTCGGGTCGATCAGGCGATTGGCGATCTGGAATTCGTTGAGCCATTCCCCGCGGCTCCAGTCGGGCATGGCGTCGGGGATTGGCGCCCTGTGGCGATCGATCGCGAACTGAAACGAACCTGTCAGGACATCTCGGCCGAGGGTCGGGTGTTCGTACACATAGACGGCGGCGTAGAGGGGTCCTTCCGATACTTCGAGGGACCACGAGTGACGTCGGTTCCCATACGAGCCTATCAGCGAGAACGCGGCGGCGATCACGTACTGGAGGATGGCGCCGAGGAGGAGGCAGATGATGAGTTGTTTGACGAGGCGGCGCCAGGCGGAGGGTTTGCGCGGGGCGGGCATTGGGGGATGGTATGAGATGCGTGTCGTGTTCGGTCTGGCCCTGGCATGCGATGCCCGGGCGTTGGGTGGGTGAGAGCCGAAGTGGCGCGCTGCGGTGAAAACACGCGTCCTGACCCTTCGACAGGCTCAGGGTCCGTGGACGGGCGCGGATCGTCGGGTGCGCGGGATCGCGATTGACAGAATGGCGTGTATCTGTTACGCTGGCGCGATGATGTTCGGACGGCGGTTGTTGTCGCCCGGTGGGCCATGGAGGTTACATGAAGGCGTCGCAGGTGCTGGAACCGGCGGAGTATCGCAACTACCGGAACATTCGTGCGATCTCGGTCCTGTTCGTGCTGCTCGGGGCCATTCTGGCGCTTGGGGGCACGGCGATGGCGATCGAGGGGCCGGAGGCTGACGACCCGCCGCGCCTGGTGTTCGTCGTCATGGCGATCATCGGAGTGACGGGTGTTGTGGGCGGGATCGCGACGTGGCGCGGGAATCCGAGGTGGGCGCCGCTGGCGTATGTAATGGCGGCGTTGTACATCCTCGGGTTTCCGATCGGGACGCTGCTCAGTTACATCATGCTCGCGGGCCTGCCGAAGTATCTCAAGAGTGCCAAGCGATTGAGAGAGGCCCGGGCGGCGGTGCTGCCGACGAAGTGAGGCGGACTGGATCCGCGTTCGCTGCTGGTCTTGATCCCCGCCTGCGCGTGGATGACGGGGAGATCGCGATTGACAGGATGGCGGGGATTCGTTACGCTGGCGGCATGGCGCTGCGGTGGCGGTTCGAGTTGCCGGAGGGGTTTCTGTTCGCCGTTCGCTGGAGTCAGGCGGAGCGGCTGTGGCTCGGCGGCATCGCACTGTTCTACGTGGCGACACTGGTTTTGATGATCGCGGCCATCTTCTGGCTCGGCGCTTCAAGCGTGAGCCTAATCGTGATGAACGTGGCGAGCGTCTCGATGATCGGCTTCGGTAGTTGGAGTTTCGCCGGGGCGCAGCGGCGCGAGGCGCGGCGTCTTGCGGCGAGCACGATGATGTTGTGTCGCAAGTGTCGGCATCCGGTGATCGAAGATGGTGATGGTGAACACGTCATCTGTCCGGAGTGCGGCAAGCGCGAGACGGCCGAGCAGTTGCGCCGGATCTGGGGCAACGCGTACGGCGTGAACGTGGCGCACTGGCAGCCGGCGACGAAGCGGGAGAGTCAAGCAGTGAGCGCGTAGGGCAGGACCCGTGCTTACGCGTGGCCTTCGATGCGCTCAGGCTCAAACGAGGGCTCGGTTGCGGGCGCCGCGACGCATGCGTCGCGGCTAAACCAGTTTGCAGCGTGGCTAAGCGTTGGCGCGTGGCGGGGCGACGTCAGACTTCGGTGATTTCTTTGGTCTTGTGGTCGACGAGGGAATCGACTTCGGCTTCGTACTTCTTGGTGAGTTCCTGAACTTCGTCCTTGAAGTCTTTGGCCATGTCTTCGGAGATGCCGTTGGCTTTTTCTTTTTCGGCGGCGTCGATGTGTTTGTTGGCGTCGCGGCGGGCGTTGCGAATGGCGACTTTGGCCTGTTCGCCGGCGGTCTTGGCCTGGCCGGCGATCTGCTTGCGGCGTTCGCCCGAGAGAGTGGGAACGGGGACGCGGATCTGTTTGCCTTCGGAGCGCGGGTTGAGGCCGAGGTCGGCCTTCTCGATGCCCTTGATGATGTCCTGGATGGTGGAGGGATCGAAGGGCTTGATGAGGATCTGGTGAGGCTCGGGGGTGGAGAGGCCGGCGAGGTTCTTGAGGTCGGTCGGCGAGCCGTAGGCGTCGACTTTGACGTGCTCGATCATGGCGGTTGAGGCCCGACCGGTGCGGAGGCCCCGGAGTTCGTGCTTGAGGTATTCGATGGCCTTGGTCATGTGCTCTTCGCACTCGAGCACGATCATTTCGACATCCATCAGGGCATCCTCCGCCGCTCGTCATTGCTGCGACTTGTGAATGACAAGCATACGCCCTGGGGAGGCGCGGGGCAGGTGCGGAGGTGATGGGGATGGAATGGCGCGGAGGCGGCGCGCGTCTCAGTGGATGGCGGCGAGGCGATGGCGCAAGCAGGGCCGGGGTGGCAAGGGACGCGCGAGTGCTGTGGCTGGTACGTCGAGGCCAGACGGTGATCAGCCCATGGCGATGGCCGGGGTGTCGCCGGGTCGTTTCCAGATGGAGGTGCGGCCGCGCGGCTCGCGGGTGATCTCGAGGTGGTCGAGGTAGCGTCGGAGGTCGCGAATGTCGAAGGACATGAGGAACTCGACGGCGGCAGACTGGTTGATGGAGATGATGGCGGCGGTGAGCTGGTCTTTGGTCATCACGGGTGTCGCTCCTGCTCGGTCTGGCGTGCCTGTGGGGTTGTTCACGCCGCGGCGTTCGTGGCGATCGCGGTGTCGTTTTGAGGTGGTAGGATTCATCGACTGCGCCGCCGGGCGTGCGGGGTGGTGTAACATGACTGGACTGGGCGATGTGACGCCCCCACTACGGAAGGTGTGCCCATGAGACGCCGCCACAACGCATGGAAACGATTGCTCGCAGCGAGTTCTTTAGCGATTTTTATTATCGGATGCGCGAGTGAGGCTCCGAAACAGGCGACGCGGCCGCCGGCGCTGACGGAAGCGCCGGGTGGGCCAGGTCAGCCGGCCGCGCGGCAGGGAAGCGATGCGGTGTCGGACCTGCCGGGACAGATCATCGTGGGGATTCTCACGGCGGTGGGCGAGCCGGCGCATGATGCGCAGGGACGGTCGATCATCCTCATGCCGGACCTCGTGAATCGTTCGAGCGCCGCCAACGAAGGCGTGGTGGCGCTGGGGGCGCAACTGCGGCAGGATCTTGCGGTTGCGGGTGAAGCAAGTCATCTGGTGTTTGTCGATGCGGCGACGCTGGGCAGTGCGAGCCGGGCGCACTACGTGCTCGAAGGCGAGGCGTACACGGTGCAGAAGAACGGACAGCGATTCTGGGAAGTGTTCTTCACCTTGTATGACGTGGATCGGCAGAGCGGCGCCAAGCATGACAAGCGGTGGGAGAACGCTCGCGGTTATCTCGTCGCGCGTTGAGTGCACAGGCGCCTTGCGAACCAATCAGTAGACCCGGCCGCCGAGGGGGACATCGCGCTCGGGCGCGAGGAGCACGACGCGGTTGTGTTCGTCGGGCAGGCCGAGGACGAGCACCTGTGAGTTGAAGCCCGCGATGCGGCGCTGCCCGAGGTTGACGGCGGCAATGACCTGGCGGCCGACGAGATCGTTGGGCTGGTAGAGGTCTGTGAGCTGGGCGCTGCTGGTCCGCTGGCCGAGCGACGGGCCGAAGTCGATCCAGAGGCAGTAGGAAGGCTTGCGGGCTTTGGCGTTGGGTTCGCATTTTTCGATGCGGCCGACGCGGAGGTCGAGCGTTTCGAAGGCTTCAACGGGGTTCATCGGCGCCTGCTCCGGCTGGGTCGTGTTGGAAGTCGTCCTCATCGTTGTCGGCAGGGTCGTACCAGGCGCAGAGGGTCTGGCAGACCGGGCAGCGGCACTCGCCCTCCTCGGGGGTCGGCAGAAGGAAGCCGCAGCAAGGGCAGTAGGGATGGGTTTCGTCAATGAGCGCAACGGGCGGGGTGAGGCCGACTCGTTCGATGGCGGCTTCGGCACTGCGGAGATCGCGCCAGCGGATGAAGAGGACGGGCTGGAAGTTCACGCCGTCAAGCAGGTTGTGCATGCCCACGACGCCGACGCTGGGATCGTGGTAGGCGTAGGGCACATCGGCGAGATCAAGTGCGGCGCGGATGGCGTCGAAGTGCTGGCGTTCGAAGTAGGAGATGCGCCGGACGCGCGGTTCGCCGCATTCGCTGCAATTGGGCGAGCGCAGGCCGCGGAGGAGATAGCCGCACTTGTGGCAGGTGGGGCCGTCGCTTTGCTCGTCAAATGGCGGGGTGTTTTGCATCGATGGATGCTACTCTCATGCGATGCACGGTGTCGGGTCGGTCGGGATTCGGCGAAGCACTCGTGGTCGCGCTACCCTCGCGTCCAGATTCGGCGGGGCGCGCCGGATGCCCTGCAGACAGCCGATGAACAGGATCGATCGCGCATGAGGCATCGTCGTCATCGATTGAGACGCTTGAGAGCGCTGTGGATCCGGTTTCGGCGGGGCTCGCGCGAAGGGTGGCGGCGGATGATGCGGCTTGAAGGCTCGCCGCGCGCCATCGCGCTGGGACTGGCGATCGGCATCGTCGTGGCGTTCTCGCCCACCATCGGTTTTCAGATGATCATTGCCGCGTTCCTCGCGTCGATGGTGCGAGCAAATCCGGCCCCGGCGATGATGGCGGTGTGGATCACGAATCCGCTGACGATTCCGCCGATCTATGCGGCGACCTACTACCTGGGTCGGTACTTCTGGTCGGGCCGGCCGGTCGACATTCACGCGGCCATGTCACGGTTTGTGCATGATCTGAGCCGCTTCGAGTTCTACGAAGTGGTGGGCCAGTTCCGCCAGTTGCTTGAGTTGGGCGTGGATGTGCTGGTGCCGATGTTCATCGGAGGAGCGATCATCGGGCTGATCGGAGCAGTGATCAGTTACCCGATCACCATCATTGCCGTCAATCGGGCCAGGCGGCTGCTTGAGCTGGGTCGCCACCGGCTGGCCGAACGCCGCGCCCGGGCGGGGCATGAGCACGGCACCTGAAACAGCCGCCGGATTCCGCGCGAGTGCTTCTTGACGTGCGCGACGAGTCCCTGATACTCAATCAGAGCCGGGCCTCTCCCTTCCCTGCCCGGCTTTCAATAAGAAGGAGTCGCAGCATGATCAGGCGCAATCAGCGGGGCATCAGCGCGGTGGCAATCGTGATTCTGTTGGCGATTGTCATCGGCATCGTGTTTCTCGTGATGCAGTCAGGCGTCGGGCCGGATGGCCTGACCGCTCATGTGGATGATTACATCGCCATGCTGGACAACCGCCCGACCGGAGCGCCTGCGGGCAAAGCCGTCGGTCCGGCGGTGGTGGTTGATTCGGAGATGAAGCGCATCGACGAACTGCATGACCGGCTGCCCAGTTCGTTGCGGGCCGCGAATCACTCGCAGGTGAATACGGTAATCGTTCTCGTCCGCAACAGCACGGGTATCGGTGCCGGCATGGCGACGGGGCTTGGCGTGGTGAGCAGCAACGAGGGCTCTTACTCGATCAGCGCGTTTCTCTTCGACAAGGCCGGTCACCCGATCGGGGCACACACGGTGACGAAGAAGACGTCGATGAGCGGTGCGGGAGCGGAGGCAGAGGCCAAGTCTCAGGCGGACCAGGAGATGCTGCAGTGGATCGAGAGCCAGTTTTGAGCTGAAAAGCGGAACAATTCCATTTCTTCTGGATTGCATCGACCACGATTTCATGTTACATTATTGGGTTGAATGGTGTAGCGACTGAATTGTAACGTGCTTCAACTGGGAGAGCAGAGACCTGTTCGCGAGTGGAAGTCACTTACGAAGCGCTCCAGCGCCAGCTCGCGGACGATTCGACGGGTTTTTGACGGGAAGGGGCTCGCACCACCGTCTTGCGCCAGTCTGGCCCGTCAAGCGAAGAGGGAGCCTGAGAATGCGAAGTCACCACGTGATCGCGGCCGCAGTCGCGATGTCGTTGCCCATCATGAACGCCGGGGCGCAGGTACTTGACTTTGAGCATCTCAGAGTCGAGAACGGAGAGGTCAATTTCGTCGGCAGGGTCGTCACTGAAGACGGCTTCCAGATCACGGAATACTACCTTAACTGGTACGAGTTCGCGGTGTTTGGAACGCAGGAGCCCCGCTACCCAGGATCGACGGCGCTCTTCAATGGCTCTTTCCACGGGCTGACCAAGATTTCCAGTGTGAACGGCTCTGCATTCGACGTCTATTCAATTGATTTCGCGTTGCTTAACGGCCCCGGAACCGTGCAGATTGATCTGGTGGGAACCCCTGCGGATGGCGGCGCCCCAATCCTCCAGACCATTACCCACATGGACGAGGAAATGCCACTGGACCTCATCACCTGTCAACTCGACGGGTTCGTGAATCTGTCGTCCATCGAGTGGACGCAGGAATCTCCATACCACCAATTTGACAACGTCGTCATCAGCCAGAGCCATTACGGCCTGTCGGTTCGCGGGCAGTGCCCGGGCGCGCTCACAGTTTCCTGGAGTGGGGCGACTCCCAGCCGGCAGCAAGGCATCGTGTTCGGCAATAGCACCGGCAGCACCATGATACCGAACGGCGCCTGTGCCGGTACGCAGCTTGGCATCCAGGGCGGCGTGCAACTCGTCAATACGATCGGCACAGGAAGCGGCGGCGGCTCCGTGAACGGCAATGCCGGCACGTTTGCCTGCGGCCACTATCTGCAACTGGTTGAAGCGGGAAGCTGCAACACCAGCAACGTGGCGCAGATCCCGTGATCCAATGATCTTGCGCTGCACGAGCGGCGCACCGATCCGAACGAGTCCACAGCCGATCGCATGGCAGCACGGGCGTTGGTATTCTTTTGATTCGATGTTGTGCCATTAGCAAGTGACGAGGGTCATCGGTACCCCGGCCGACTCCCACATCCCGCTTCCGCAGCGGACAGTACCTCGATCCATACGGAACAACTCCACAGTGCACGAGTGGTCCAGGTCGGCCCGGCGGCTGGTGCGGAGCCGGGGGGGGCAGAGACGCCGTCTCAGGTGGGCCAGGAGATACCTGGTTGGCTGGTACAGCAGTTCTGAGGCATCAGATTTTGGTGTTTTTTCCAAGTTAGCTGCCCAATTCGCCGTGCCCGACGGTATATTACCGGCGGCTGTTCGTTGTGCAGTGGCACGCACCGCTCACGCGGGTTCATGAATCGTGTGGCGAACCCCTGCAGCCCGGCTTGCGAGCAGCCTGGAATCGTGAGAGGGGAGTGTGTCTCCCACCCCTCCGGGAGGCGCCCAGAATACAGTTCATCATCACTCTCGCTCCTGCTGTGCTATTTCCCACTCTGCGCCGTTGTGGTGCAGAGAACTGTTTGTGTCCAACGGAAGGAGATTGTCCATGCGAGTTTCTCATGTCGTATCTGCGGCGGTCGCGATCGGCGGCCTGGCTCTCAGCGCGAATGCCCAGGTGTTGGATTTCCAGCACCTCGAGCACAACGATGGCCAGACCACGAACGCGGGCAACATCGTGTCGGAAGATGGATTCGACATCACCAAGAATCAGGGTGAACCGTTTGAGTTCGCAACCTTTGGAACTCAGGAAAGCCGCTATCCCGGCTCAACCGCCCTGTTCAACAACACGGTCAACGGCCTGATCCACATCGCCGCGGCGGACGGCAGCTCGTTCGACGTTGAGTCGATCGACTTCGCCTGCCTCAACAGTTCCACCACCGTGCTCATGCACCTGGTCGGCAACAAGACCGGCGGCGGCCAAGTGACTCAGACCATCACCCACACCGATCCCGGCGGTGGTCTGCCGCTTGACCTCGTAACGTACAACCTGGTCGGCTTCACCGGCCTCGATTCGATCGAGTGGACACAGGAATCACCGTTCCACCAGTTCGACAACGTCGTCATCTCGCAGGGCGGGTACCGCTGCAGCGTGACCGGTCAGTGTCCGGGTACGGTGCGGGTCGCCTGGACCGGCGCCACTCCGAATCGTCAGCAGGGTATTGTCTTTGGCAACAGCCAGGGCAGCACCACGATTCCCAACGGCGCCTGCCAGGGAACCCAACTCGGCATTCAGGGCCAGGTCCGACTCGTGAACATCGTGGGTACGGGCAGCGGCTCGGGCTCCGTCAATGGACCGGCTGGAACCAGCGCTTGCGGGCACTTCATCCAGCTTGTTGAATCAGGCTCGTGCAACACCAGCACGGTGGCGCAGATTCCGCAATAACCCCCATGTTGGGCCGCGCACTGTGCGCGGCTGTAACGACAACACGCCGAGGCCCATGCCACGAATGGCATGGGCCTTGTGCTTTGTCGTCGGAGGACAACCCGTCAATTCACGCCGACGGTCAGCTGCACCGGTGCCGGCTCCCACGCTTCGCTGCCGCAGCGCACTATGCCACGATCCGTCCAGAAGAACTCAACGGTGCGAGAGTGATACATGTCGGTGCGTCGGTAGATGCGAAACGGCAGCCCGATCGCTTCGGCCTCGGCACAGACGTATTCGTAGACGCCGGGCAGCAGCGCGAGTTGATCGCCATGCACAGCGCCGCCGCGCCCGATGGGCAGGAACTGGTAGAGGTGCCACGCATGAACATTGCCGCCTCGCTGCTGGAATTCGCGGAGGAACCGCCCCACTTCGATCACTTCATCAAAGTTGGTTTGGCTGATGACGGTGGAGATCGTGACCGACTTGCCCACGCGGCGAAGCGACTCGAGACGATCAAGAATAATCGAGTGATGTCGGTTTCGATACAGCCGCATGGCGTTGTGCGCTTCGGGCAGAACGGATTCGAGCGGCAAAACCCATCGGTCGATCGCGTGAAGGTGCTCGAAACCGTCTGGCACGGCGATGCCGTTGGTTCCCACCTGCATGGTGAAGCCCAGCGACTTTCCAATCGAAGCAAGTGCCGCGACGTCGTGGGGCCAGTCGAAGGGTTCACCGCCTCCGAGCACGATGGAGCGTACGGTTCCCCCGGTGCGAAGCTCCTGCAGCAGGTCGGCCGCCTGCTTGAACGTGAAGGCATCGAAGTTGTCTTCGGTGATGCAGAACGTGCAGTGCATGTTGCAGCGTGGTTGGAGGAAGACCACCGCCACCCGAGGTCCAACCACACCGGCGCGCGGAAGCGGCCCCCCACCGTCAATCGACTCTTCCACACGCCTCACCATGGTTGATTCTCCATCCGATTGGCTTTCAAACCATAATAGGACTAATTGATCCCCTATTCAATCGTTGCCTGTTTCCAGCTTCGCAGCGAGCCAGTCAAAGGAAAAGGCCCGGCGGGTGATGCGCCGGGCCTGTCGGAAACCGGAGACGGGCGGCACCAGCCGCGGTGCTCAGCGGATCTGAGTCGTTACCACATTGGTGGTGCTGCCGTTTTGGGCACCCTGGAACAGGACCGTGCGCCCGCTGCCGTTTGACGGGATGGGCAGCGTCCAATTGACCGAGCCCGAACCATCGGTGTTCTTGGCGTTACCGGCCTGCAGGGGTTGGGCAAGATCGAGGGTCACATTCAGGAAGGGCACGAACGTTTGGCCGGGACCGCGCAAGCTGTAGGCCAGGTAGGTCCGGGTATTGGGCGCGGCGCCGGTGATGTGAAACGAACCTGACTGACCGCCAACGAGAGGCTCGACTACGAGGGTCGGCCTGCCGGTCGCCCAGGTGATGGTGATGTCATCGAGGATGATGCGCGGGAAGGAGTACTCGTTGCCGTAGGTCGAGTAAAGCACGAGCTGATCGAACTCGGCGCCGGAGACGCCGAGGGAAGTGATGGCGCCGTTGTCACGGCCACCGCCGTTGGCAATCTCGAAACTGTCGCTGGCCACAACCTGGCCATTATTGAGCGCGTCGAGATGCACGACGATGCCGCCCCAAGGTCCATTCTCGTAGTAGCCGACATCCACGGAGAAGGAGTTGGCAGCCTGATCGAGATCAATGGTGACGGTCGAGACGCGGCCAAGGCTGAGGTTATCGCCGGGGATGTAGGCATTGGCGAAGGTCAGAAGCTTGTCGGCGCTGCCCCAGCCGGGGAAGTCGTCATACCAGTAGGTCGCGTCTTCGCAGACGCACTCGTCGGTCGGCTCCGGATCGAATGACGAGCCGTCGGGAAAGACGCCCGAGACGGTGTTGAGATCATGAAAGGTCAGACCCTGAATGGACCACGGATCGCCAAGGAATCCCTCGACCTGATCTTCAAAATCGATCACGGTCTGGGCGGCGGCGAGCGACGCAGACGCCAGGATTGCCGACGTGGCTGCAAGAGCAGCAAAGCGCTGATTCATCTTTATGTTCCTTTCCGTTGCAGGTTCTTCACCAAGGCACAGGTTCGTCAACAAGAGTCACGCTGCGGCAATCCACCATTACCGCGAAGGGAGGTCGTGACGGATCACGACCGATGCGGGCATCGGCGGATACGCCATTCGAATGCGAAAGACGTCAAACTCGTCTGCGTCCCAGCCCACCGCTGAAAACGCAGCGCGAAGAATTCTCTGATAGCCCGGCACATCGGCAGTGCGCGCCACGGTAATGCCGCGACCGAGATGTTCGATGGCCTCCGAGGTCGGAAGCAGATCGTGATCATCCTGCGTGATGGGCGAGTTGAGTTCGCCGAACACACACAACTCGCGCTTGATCTGCGGAAACAGGCCCCGATGGACGAATTGGTCATAGACGAGCACTTCGGCGGGGGTGCGAACTACGGCGCCGAAGAGCATGCGCCTGTTTCCCGGGGTGGCGTAGACGGGCGAGAGTTCCCGAAGCACCTCCCCGGTGACGATCGTCTGCTGACCGGTGAAACCGACAGGCGCGGGGAGCAGTTCATCGTTGAGCAGACCCGGCTCGGACGGGCGGCGGCGCAATTGTGGCAACGGCTTCGAGCAGAAGTCGAGCATGACCGGCACGCCGTCCATCGCCTCGGCACCCTGAGGATCAAGCGGAGCACGAAGCGTGCGGCGGGTGGGTGCGGCATCGTCTATTACGGCCGACTGACTGACGATCCAGTGCACATTGCGGCGTACGCGCTTGAGGTTGATGAGGCCGCGCACCTGCACGGCGTCGAACCAGTCGGGCTTGCCCTTTGAGAAATTCAGGATGCTGGCGGTGAGCAGCGTTCGCGCCTGGGCGCCCCAGATGAAACTGTTGCCCTGGAACGCCTTTTCACGCCACTTCACTTCGGCCTGGGTAAGCGCGCTGTCCGTCGCGGACTCGACAAGCATGTCCAGCGAGTTGCGATCGCCGGCGTGGATCCTGACCAAGTCGTTGAACGACTCGGCTGCCGCGCGGAGTGTCGACTGCGTCTGGGGGGACAGACCGAGACGCTCCAACGCGGACAGCAACGAGTCGATTCCAGCCGGAGAGGGCATGTGTCGCACGGCCCCGAAGGGGTCGGGCTCATACGCCACGTGCCGCACCTGCCAGGCGAGTTTGCGGTGAATCCCCAGCGATTCACAGATTTGCGTGATTCCGGCGTCTCCGCCGCCGCAATAACGCTCCAGAATCCCGGCGAACAGGTCCTGCATCGCCGGCATGCGATCGGCAACGTCTTGTTCGAAGGTGGTATCGGGCATGGCTGCGAGGGTTCCGGGGGGCTCAAGGCTATTCGTGCGACAAGCATACACGGTTTCTGATATTCTGTCAAAAACTGTTTCAGAAACAATTTCGCCCTTTCCTGGAGGCCCAGGAGGGTGGCCGCGGCAGAACGGACCCGGACGGCTCCTCTCTCGCCCTCACCACCCTCCGCTCGGAGCCCTGCCTCGCCATGGGCTGCGACCGCGGAGCGAGGCCTGGCGTCGGAGCATGGTGTCGAGGTTGGGCCATCGCGTGAAAGTCAGAGGTTCTCGATGTTCCAACGCTCCATCGATATGCTCTCGCGTGAACACCCCGACTGATCCGCTGACGTATTTCACCGGCCTGGCGGATCGCTACGCCGCAAACCGCCCCTCGTACCCGGCGGAGGCGATCGACGCGATACTGCACGAACTGCCGAAACCGACTCAGGTCGCCGACGTGGGCTGCGGGACGGGGATCGCCAGCGTGCTGTTGGCGGGCGCGGGGGCGCGTGTTATCGGCATCGAACCCAATGACGAGATGCGGCAACGCGCGATGATCGATCTGCCGCCATCACTGTGCTCAAGCGTCGAGTACCGCAAGGGAACGGCCGACGCAACGGGCCTGGACGATCAGTCCATGCATGCGGCGGTTTGCGCGCAGTCGTTTCACTGGTTCGCCGTGCCGGCCACCCTTGCGGAGTTTCATCGCATCCTTTCTCCGGGCGGGCGACTCGCGTTGATGTGGAATGTGCGCGTACAGCTCAGTGAGATGGACAACATCTACGCCCAGTGCGTGGTGGAAGCGCAGGAGAAAGCGCGCGAGGAAGGCCGCGTGCTGCGACATCACTATGGCGTCGATATCAACGATCTTGGACCGCTGTTCGTCAACGGCAGCATGCACATCTGGTCGAATCCGCAATCATGCAATCTGGCCATGCTGCTGGGCAAGGCCGCCAGCGCTTCGTACTTTCCGCGCGATCCCGACGCAGCGGACGTGTTGCTCCGCCGGCTGACTGATGCCTTTCACCGGCATCAGCAGGATGGAGTGGTGACGATCAACCAGGAGTGTCGGCTGACGCTCGCGGTGCGCCGCGACGGATAGCACGGGCTCGTTACCAGCGGTGGTCTCGGTGTCCTCGGTCGTAATCGCGGTGGTCACCTCGGCCGTAGTCACAGTCGTCATGCCAGCGCTCGCGGCTGTATGACCGATGGTGGCCGTGCCCCCACGAATCACGAAAGACGAAGAACGAACTCGTCGAGCAGCCACCGAGCCACAGGGCGCTGAGCAGCAGGCCGCCGAGCAGGATGCCGCGCGCGACGCGGCTGCGACGCCGACCGGGTTCGGCAGGTTGTCTGGCGGTTTGTTTCATGCGTTGAACCTCCCCATAATGGTGGCCATTGCGCCGTGCGGACAAGCAGAGCGCTTCCAAGGAGGGGACGCACGTGAGCCGGTTCTATTCCACTACGGCCGTCAGTATCCGGGATTCATCATCGAGGCGATCATCGCCACCAGGGCCACGCCCCAGACCAGCGTGAGGATGCCCCCCATGATGATCCCGACCCAGGCATGGACGCCGCCGCGGATTTCGGGCGTCTTGCGGTAGTTGCGCCAGCCCATGATGCCAAGGACGAAGGCCGGGATGGCCAGCAGCAGGCCGATCAGCGGCATAAGAGAGAAGATGCCGAGGTAGTACGCGGTCAGTGCGTAGGGGTTGCGGTATGGCACGAGACCGGTCGCAGGCTGGGGCGCGGGCGTCACGGGCACGCGCGTGGTGGGCGGCGCATTGAGCACTCGCGCTAACCTGTGCTCGGCAAAGACACTGCGCACACTGGATGGATCATCGATGGCGACGAGCAGGCCGTCGCGCGGCACGCGCCCCTGCCGCGCCCAGTCTTCGAGCAGGTCCACATTTGCCGGGCCGAACTCGGTTCCATCACCCAGGCGCAGCATGTAAGTCGGGGCGTCTTCCATGTGGTGAGTATGACAGGTTGTGACGGGCGCGTCAAGCAACTTTTGTCCACCGATTCAGCCCGCGGCGTCGATATCCGGTACACTGACGCAATCCATCGGCCGCCCGGCGGCGGCGCCAAACTATCAATGGAAGGAACCACGGAATGTCCCAGTCTCCTCCACAGGTGTCTCCCGGCGGGTATCAGGGCGGCGGAATGCAACCGCATCGCGGCGTCATGATTCTCGTGCTCGGCATCCTCGGCCTGCTGTTGTGTTTCATTCTCGGCATCGTCGCGTGGATCATGGGCAACGGCGACCTGCGCCAAATGGATGCAGGATTGATGGATCCATCAGGGCGCGGAATGACGCAAGCGGGCAAAGTGCTCGGTATTGTGGCGTGCGGCCTGCAGATCCTCGGCATCGTCATCTGGGTGCTGCTCGTGGGATTGGCGATTGTCGGTGGCGTGGCGGCGGGCAGCGGCGCCGGGCCGTGAACCCCGGCGTTGCGACCATGCCGAGCGATGCAGCACATCGATCGCCGTGGCGATGGATCGCGCTGGTCTTCTTCGTGTGGGGCGCGCTGGTCGTTCTCTCGCTCATTCTTCGCCATCTCACCGGAACGGATCAGACGCTGTGCCTGTTTCGCAGGATCACCGGCGAGCCGTGCGCGACGTGCGGCGGGACGCGGGCGACGATCCACCTGGCGCACGGCGAGTTCGTCGAGGCGCTGCGGCTGAACCCGTTTGTTACATTCGCGTGGTTCGTCGTGCCCATTGGTAGTGCGTGGCTGTCTGTCAGAAGGTGGCGCGGCCGGCCGGGCGTCAGTCGCTCGGTTGAGAATCGACTCTGGATCGCAGCCGGGCTGGTGCTGGCGGCGAACTGGGTCTATCTGCTGATCGAACGGCCGCTGTGAAGGTCGGTCGGGGCGGGATTTCCGGTAGCGGAGTCTCCACATTTCTAGACTGCTGAGCCCGTCCGGTTCGATATCGACTGTGGTCCCGGGGTTGGGGAGATGTGAGCGAATTCTCATCGGCCAGCAGTTTGGCCTGTGGCATGCCACCGCGACCCGAGTTCCAAGGAGACCATGATGCATTGGTATGTTGACGTGCTCCGACAGTACGCCGTATTCAGCGGCCGCGCTCAACGCGCTGAGTACTGGATGTTCGTCCTTTTCAACATCATCATCGCGTTTGTGCTTGGCTTTGTTGATGGCATGGCGGGACTGACGACCGAGTCGGGCTTTGGCATCCTCGGCGGGCTCTATACGCTGGCCGTGATCATCCCGAGCATCGCGGTCGCGGTGCGGCGTCTGCACGACACGGGCCGAAGCGGCCTGTGGTTCCTCATCGTGTTCGTGCCGGTTCTCGGCGGCCTGGTGCTGCTGGTGTTCTTCATCATGGACAGCCAGCCGGGCACGAACGCGTACGGCCCGAATCCGAAGGGTTGATGCTGAAGCGACGCATTCGCTTGCACCGCGTGCCACTGACAGGTCCGGGGCGACTTGTCAGTGGCGATGCGCTGTGAGCTCTTCTCCTTTCGTGGTTGTGCGATGGGTGTCTACCTAAGTGGTGAGGTGGTGCGTTTGTGTGCGCGGTCATGGGGCCTGGCGCGTTGCAAATGCGGTCAGGCGGGTGTCGCAACGCGCGGTGCGCGATGACTTTTTTCATGGGTGGCGCGGCGCCAGTGGTGATTTGAGAAAATGTGCAACGCAAAATGCGTGCCAACACGGAGATGCACCATGTCGGGAACTTTTCATGCGCGCCGGAGCGCTCCTGTGCGCGATTTTTGAGCGCTGGCGCGCGCTGCGGCGCGCG
>DIDT01000047.1:0-3399 GCA_002418285.1 Phycisphaerales bacterium UBA5793 | reverse complement strand
CGATTTTCATTTTTCTGAGGGGGGTGATTTGGAGTTTTGCTCAACTTTTTGGCGTTTTCAAAAAGTCCGCGCACGGGGTGCACTTCGCATGCGGCGCTCGTGTGCGGCAGGCGAAGTTTTTCACCACGGAGGCACGGAAAACACGGAGAATACGAGGAGAAAGACAGGGGATTGGGTGGGAAGGCGGGAGAAAGGCAGTTTTCCGCAGCCATTCGACTTGTCGCTCAGGCCCCTTCGGGGAGATCGCGGAGGCCGCAGAGAGGGACATGAGAATTGATGTCGAGGCGGGAACGGAGCGGCTCAGGCAGAGTCGAGAGGGAAGCCGTTGGATGGGGTTTGAGCCGTGCGGCGACGGGCGTTGGGACACGGGGCGCTCGAAGGGTGAGGGAGCCGTGTTGTCCGGAGAGCGGAATCGGGCGCCACGACCGCGACCCCAACCCGGCGCGTTTCGCCGGGCCTCAACACGATCCTGCCTCCGAGCAACGCAGGCTACTTGCTGCTCCGACACACGCCCAACTGTCAGGTTTCACCTGACCTACCCGCTAACCGCCGCCGCGCTCGTGCACGGTGCTCGCGGTCGTTGGCATTCTGCAATGGCGTGATCGGGTGCGGGATCTGCTAAGGCCTGACTGATGGTCTGCGAACTGAATCGCTCATCGTCGTTCGGCCGGGTCGTACCCACTGATCGCGTCAAGAGTCTGTCGTGGACTCGCGTGTCGCGCTTGTTGTCAGGACCTCGTGGTCCAAACCCATGTGTCGGCGCATGAGTTGGATGTATCCAGCCCGATCCGGTGATTGAGTGAAAAGAGCAAACACAGCGCCCAAAACCGCTCCTCCCCGTGCGAATGAGATCCTTATTCGCAGAGTTAGAGTCTAACTCGCAGAGTTAGAGCCTTACTCGACGAGTTAGAGCGCAACTCGCAGAGTTAGCGGCTTCCGGGACGAGTAAGGACCTTACTCGCAGAGCTAGGGGCTGCGGCGACGCGTTAGAGTTGCAGAGCGCCGCAGAGGTGCAGGGAGAGCGAGCCGCCGACTCGAAGCTCCTCGGGATATCGGAACCACGCGCCTTGATCGCAGCCCCAACCCGGTGGGTCTCGCAGAACCTCAACACCACCATCCCACTGAGCAACGCGCGCTACTCGCTACGGGCAGTCGGGGCGATGTTCTCTGGCGTGCCACGGACAGAGAGCCCAAAGTTGTCCTTGAATGCCGCGAGGAGCGTTGGAACCTGATCTTGCCGCCAATACCTGTCGTCCGCTCCCTTCGATGTCGGGCTGTCGCGGCGGCAGGTCTTATCAGCGACCGCGCGGGGAACCACGAAGATTCGACGGTCGACAACCCCATCGCCAGGAAGAAGGACGATCGCAATCCACTCGAATGGGTCCTTCACATCGTAGCTCACGAAGGTGTCACCACCTCGCTTGAAGGTGCGCGATTTGACGGACACGCGTTGTAGCGGCCGGCCATCGCGCGGCTGGGCAATGACGTCATAGCCGGGCCAGTTGTCGGGAACCTTCAACGCGGGAACACCCGCAAGGGTGAGTTCAGCCGCGACTAACATCTCGCATGCATCGCCCATCTGCTTCGAGGTGTAGGGTCGTTTGCTCATGCCGATCACGCCTTCTCTGGGAGCCCTACACACAAGGACATGGAGGGTTTCGCCGCGTTTCTTCGCTGGTGGACCGGATGGATGGATACTTGATTATGCCAACAAAGACGCGTTTCTCAGCTGGCTTGATCTGCAGAACGCTCGGCACGTACGTCTCAGAGTGCACGAAACCGTCTTCAAATAGCTGCAACTGCACCAGCAGCGAGTCGACGCCCTTCGGCATCAGAGAGAATAGCTCGCAAGGCCGATCAATTCGGATGGTTGTGCGGAAGAGCGCATCAAACGGTCCCTGCACGAATTCGTCCCGATCCCCAACTGCGACCGTCCAGACTCCTCGCTGATGTATCTCCATCGTTGACCTCCATCTCTTTATGGCTCTCAGTTCTGCAGCATCGCTTGACCACGGCACCCCGGCGGATGAGACGCCCATTCTAATAACCGCAGACGAATGACAGTACGCTCCGGGCTCGTCGGTACTCGGCGCGAAGCACCTCCCTCCCACAATCGGAGCCCAAACCCGATGGGAGGCGCTGCCTGGGCTCCAATGTCCCAATCTACGCTCTGGTCAATGGCACAGACGCGCAAGCGCTGTATCGGGAAAACGAAACAAGCACAGGACTATCGAGATCGTACTTGCGAGCGACGAATGCCAACACCTCGTTCTCTCGCCTCCGATCAATTTCGCAGTCGGCCACAAGATACCCGAGCTCTTCCAATCGGTCCGCGGTTTGACAAGCACGGTGCGATTCGAAAAACTGACCAAGCTGACTGCCAAGGAGTAAGTTCGCTCGATCCGAATGGTCATTCACCCAAAGCGACGCACCGTCGCTCTCAATCAACGCTGCTCCGTCCAAGGAGGCGCGAAATCGAAAGAAGATGCTCTCGGCAAAGTACATGCACTCGTAGAGCGGGGCTCGGGACCGCGTCCTACTTGCGGTAACAATACTTCTCTTCCCGTAAAGGACTCCGAGGATCTGATGTCGTACTACGCAGGCATCAAATGGGTGGCGGATGATAAAGGCCGCTACCCGCATCGTAGTAGTCGATCGCGATGGGGTGTCCCTCAGCTGACGTGCGGCATGACTGACTTTATCCTCGATTGCGCTCTTCTTGTCGAACGGCATCGAGTATTCCCGTACCCCGCCCGTCGGAATCGAGGTCATTAGTACCTCGTCAGGAAGGAACGCCTTTATCTCCACGAAGAGGTCGTTTCCGGAACCGCAACAATAGAGGTCGGCACGCTTTCCATCGGCTTCAGGCACAGGGCTCACCGTGTAGCCACATCGCTCAAATACCTCCCGCATCAGTTGTTTATCATATCGATCGCTGTGCATTACGCCTCTCCGATTAGTCACTGGTTCGCAGGGCCCAGCGGCCGTTCGCCTCACACCTTCTGCACAAACTCCTCATCCAGTATTTCCTGGACGGTGAGGAGTTTGATGAATCTTCCGGTCTTTTTCCGGAACGCGGCGCATTCGCGCTGAGCATCGCTGGTGTAGGAGAAGGCGACGAAGAAGCCGCGCTGGCGGTCTTCGCGCGCCATGACCGCTTCGAAGGCATCGATGTTGGAACGCCCGGGCCTACCCGACTTGGCTTCGGTGCTGGTCTTTTTCTTTGCCACGGCGGCTCACTCTAGTGTTCGCCAATTGTTCGGACCACTGATCGGGGGGCCGCGCCTTACATCCGCGGGCGCGACATTTCGAGATGGCCGGCGATGGCGAAGCGGAGGGGCCAGATGGCGGCGTCGCCGGCGTAGGCCACGCCGATGCGCGGGCCGATGGCGACCTGGG
>DIDT01000050.1 GCA_002418285.1 Phycisphaerales bacterium UBA5793 | reverse complement strand
GCCTTCGAGGCCGGCCGGCGATCCGCCCGGGAGAAATGACACACCACGCGCTGGGCCGACGTTCGGCGCGGCGCTCACTTGAACCGCTCGACTCACGAAAGGAGCATGAGCATGGCCAGCAAGAAGACGACGACCAAAGGCAAGAGCACGAAGCGCACCAAGGCGGCCAATCCGCCACCAGCCGGCGCGGCCAAGCCGCGCCGCAAACGCGCCAACATCAGCGGCCTCGACGCCGCCGCCCAGATCCTGGGCAAAGCGGGAGAGCCGCTCAGCGCGAAGGTCATCGCCGAACGTGCGATCGCCGCCGGCTGGAAAACCAACGGCAAGACGCCGCACGCGACGCTCTACTCGGCGATGATCCGGGAGATCTCGACCAAGGGCAAAGACGCCCGTTTCGCCAAGGCTGAACGTGGACGATTCACTGCGGCCGGGAAGGTGGCGTAAACCGTGCCCACTGAACTCAACGAATCCTTCATCGTTGACCGCTCGACCGGCGTCCTGGTGCGCCGCGTCGAGCCGCGCCGGGGCCGACCCTACGAGCACACCTGCACCGAGTCCGTGCTGGCGGAAGTAACTCGCACCATCGACTGCCTCGGCGGCACAGCCTTCACCGTCGAATCGATCATCGAGACGATGAGCGGCGGTTTGCCCGCTCGCAGGCCTCCATTCACACAGGTCGCCGTCGCGGTCGCGTTCCTCAAGGAACGCGGCTGCGTCGTGCCCACACGGCAGCGCAAGCATGTCGCGGCCACCGATGACATCTACCTCGATGCCAAGATCGAGTACTACGCGCTGCGCGACGGCGGCTGATCTCACGCGGCACCCCCGAACTTCGGTGCGGTGATGCCGCGCTTGTGCGCCTCGCGGCGCATCCAGGCCTTGAATCCTTCCACGACGTGCAGCAGTTCCCACGGCTCCAGGTCGCCGACGTTGCGCGTCGGGTCGGAGTCCATGTACTCCGGCCGGTGCCTGGTCATGCGCTCACAGAAGCCGTGCAGCGCCTCAGGCCCGCACAGATCCATTCGCACGCTCTGGCTGTGAAATGACTCCAGCGCGCGGCGCATGCGCTTGGCAGCAGTGAGCGTCTTGCTCTCCCACTCGCGTTCATCGAGTTCCGATTCCGGGTACATCGCCAGGCGGTGCATGATCGTCTCGAAGGCCTCGTGGCTGTTGCGCGGGTGAGCCAGCGACGGCACGTCCGTCTCCTTGTCACGTCTGCAGCCGGTCTGCATGAGCACCAGTCGCCAGAGCGACTCATCGCGCAGCGCCGGAATGCGACGCCGGACGACATTGACGAACCGAAGTTGTTTGGGTGTGAAGGCCATGATCTCAGGCGGTGGCCTTCTGTTCGACCTTGACCTTGTCCATCGAGCGGGCGGCAAAGCCGTGATAACCGGCGCCCTTGAGTTGCCTGAAGGCCCGCGTGAGCATCGACGCGGTGATCGGCCGCTCGCGCACGCCGGGGATCTGTGCCACAACGCGTATGAGCAGCTTGCAGGTGCGTAGGGCGCCGAGTCCGGGGGCGTGGGCGAGCCGATGGAGGAACTCGTGCGCATCGGCGGCGAAGCGCAGCTCACCCGCCGCGCAGATCTTCAGCACCTGATCGACGGTGAAGATCGGCTCGGCCGCTCCACCCCCGTCGTTCAAGCCGATCTCCTCTTCGAGCGAAAGCACCATGCCGATGCGGCTGTAGATTTGCGATCCCTCGGCGATGTCATCAATGACCGAGTGCACCGTCTTGGTGCCGGCGAGTACGATCGGGCATTCCATGTCATTGATCGTGCGCAGGACGTTGAGCGCATCGCGGCGCATCTCGTGCGCCTGATCAACCAGGATGAGCCGGTGCGAATCGTTCAGCTTCCGGCGGATGAGTTCGAGCAGTCTGGCGCTCGAACCGGCCACGGCGATCGAAAGCTGGTCGGCGATGAGGCGGATGACGCCGGTGGGCGTCTTGTGCTTTTCGTCGATCTCGATCAGGAGGCTGCCCGGCCGCGTCTTCTCATGCGCCGCCTTGAGCACCACCGACTTGCTGAATCCCGCGGGCGCGCTGATGACGCCGATCGTCCTGGTGGCCATCGTCTGCTGAATGACCGACCACATCAGCTTGACGCCGCGCGTCTCGACCAGTCCGTCGGGTCGGATGACATCCTTGGCGATCTCGTAATTGTCGATGAACGCGAGCAGCTCGCGCATCTTGCTTTCGATGTCGCCGGCGTAGTTGAGGTTGATGACCTGGCTGACCACCGATCGGCTCATGCCGCTCTTGTTGGCAAGTTGACCGAGAGAGAGTTTGCTCCGATCGCACCAGTCGCGCACAAAGGCGGCGGCGGATTTCATCTCCTCTTTGGTCGGCTTCTCTGGCAGCATCCGTGCGTACCGTCCCTTCACCCGCGCGGCCTGCGCGAGTCCATCCATGATGTTCTGGTCGCTCTGGCTCATTGGGTGAGCCCCTCCCATATGTTGAAGTCCTCGTCCTCCCTGATCGACCCGGCGGGCGCGATCTGGCGGATGTCAAAGTCGAGATCGTCATCGTCGCCGCCACTTGGTTCGGGCGTGAGGATCGGCAGATCGAAGTGCTCATCGCGGCTCATCGATTCGGCTCCAGCGGCCTTGCGCATCTGCTCACGCTCAACGGCCGACAACTCCTCGTCGACGGGTGTTCGAACGATCCTCAACTGCTGATTGTCGTTCTCGATGCCGATGCCCTGCTGCGCCCGCTCGGCGCGGCGGTCGGCGTCCATCCGGTCCTGCTCGTCGCGTGCGATATCCGCCGCCGGCATGATCGCCATGTGGCCATCGCGGAGCGAGTCGCGAACGGCTCTGGCATGATCGCGCTGGCGCTTGAGCGCCGCTTTGAGCGCGGCACGGCTGACCGGGCTGTGCCCGCCGTGCATGCTGTTGGCCTGCGCCGTGCAGATGAAGCGGAACTGCGTGTCGTACACGAACACCCGCGACATGTCGTCGGGGTCGTAGGTGACCTGCACCGCCTTCTTGCGCCCCTGCAGTGGTCGAAGTTCGGCACTGTCCTGGCCGTAGTAGAGCGTGCGGCCGTCGATGCGAACGCCGATGCCGAGTTTGCCGACGGTGCGCGGCGGCTCCCAGCGGTTCATGAGCAGGGCCAGCGCCTCGGGGCGTGGCATGATGCTTCGCGTGTCGCGCCATTCGTTCATGGCCTCAGCCGGACTGAGCTTGCGTCCCTGTTCATCAGCCAGATCGCCGATGAAGTGGTCATCGCGGTTGTTGTACCAGTCGATGAACCGGGGCAGACGCCGCCGCACCTCGTCGATGTTGACCAGGCTCTGCGCGTTTTTGAAGAACCCTCTGGGCAACTCGACATCGCCGGGCTTGGCGCCACAGTAGGAATCGAACTCGGCATCGAACTCGGCATGCAGCGTTCGGTGCCAGCGCTCGATGCGCGACTTGCCGTTGTGGTTGTACGGCAACGCGAAGTGCGTGTTCATGCCGAGCATACCGAAGAGGCCGCGCCCATCTGACTCCTTCGCCCAGTCCTTCCCGTCGGCAATGAGCCGACGCCGCTGCTTCTTCGTCAAACCGTTGTTGGCGTAGGAGTCGTAGTCCTTGCCGTTGTCGATGACGATGTGGCGCGGCGGGCCGCCCTCGTTCCTGATGGCGTCGTGCAGCGCATAGCGGATCGTGTCCGCGTTTGGCTTCCAGTCGATCCACCACCCGAGGATCTTGCGCGTCCGCCAGTCGAACCAGCTCGTGAGCCACAGTCGAACGGCCTTCCACTGCCCGGCCTCGTGGCGGCGGACGAAGAAGTCGAGCTCGACATGGTCGCTCACCCACAGTTCGCCGGCCGACCACGCCTCGGGATTCTGCTGAATCTTGTAGCCGAAACGCGCCTGCCAGATCTCGTATCCGTCTCGCGCCATGCACAGGCGCGATGGATCGATGATCTGCGCTGCGCGACGCTGCACGTGGCGCAGGCTCGGCCACTCCCAGCCATTGCCCTTGGCGAGCGACTGGACATGGCGGTGCGCCTTGGCGATCGACCAGCGGTTGCGGTGGAGGTAGACGCGCTCGAATTCGGCCCATGCCTCGGGATGACAGCCGCGACCCGTCGCCTCGCTGCTTCGCTGATCGCCGCCGCGCCGGTCAATGAAGTACGCGAGCAACCGCTGAGGCTGGTCCGCCGGCGGGGCGTGCCGCGCCCACTCGCGGAGCTGCCGATAGGAGAGGCGATCAAGGCTCGTCTCCTGCAGCTGCCGCTCGATGAACTGGTCGATGACCTTGGCGATCGTGGCGCCCGACGCGACGAGTTCGCGGTAGGCGTTGAGCACCTTGGCGCGGGCGGCGGCGCGATCGCGCTGTGCGGCCGTGGCGTGGAGGAGCAACTCGGCCGTCGACTCATCCACGGACTCGCCCTCGCGCGCCACCAGCCTCGGGTCGTGCGAGCGATGGATGTGCCAGGCGGTCTGGCCGTTGGCGCTGCGCACCTGGCGGGCCATGCCGGTGTTGGCGAGCTTGCTGGCGCACTGACGGCGCAGCGATGATTCGTTGCGGCCCAGCAGCCGCGCGGCCTTGCGGATCGCGATGAACTCGGCGTCGGGGCGTTCATCAACGTCCTGGGCGAATCGAGGTTGGCGCGCGGCGGTGGTCATGGCGTTTCGCCCCTCTGCACGGCCGAGTCGATCAGTTCGACAAAATCCCATGCCACCCGTTTGAGCCAGCGCCGGTGGTAGTAGCGAGACAGCCTCGCGCTGTAGATCATGCAGTTCGTGCGATACTCGATGGAAGTGAATTCGGCGGTGTGCTTTGAGCCATCGTGCGAGAACACTTCCACCACGCCGTGCCACATGGTCCCTATGAGTTTGAACCCGGAGTCGTGGCGCTCCAACCTCCAACGGGCACGCCATGAACTGATCTTGTCGAATCGAACGCCGCTCATGCGATCACCTCCGGATCGGTGATCGTCACTGCGACGTTCTGCCGGTAGCGCGTACCGTCGTCCCCCTGCCACTCGACGGAGGATTGATTCGATCGTTCGAGTGAATTGGCGCTCGCGAAACGC
>DIDT01000009.1 GCA_002418285.1 Phycisphaerales bacterium UBA5793 | reverse complement strand
GCCTTCGAGGCCGGCCGGCGATCGGCCCGGGAGAAATGACACACCACGCGCTGGGCCGACGTTCGGCGCGGCGCTCACTTGAACCGCTCGACTCACGAAAGGAGCATGAGCATGGCCAGCAAGAAGACGACGACCAAAGGCAAGAGCACGAAGCGCACCAAGTCGGTGAATCCGCCACCAGGCGGCGCGGCCAAGCCGCGCCGCAAACGCGCCAACATCAGCGGCCTCGACGCCGCCGCCCAGGTCCTGGGCAAAGCGGGAGAGCCGCTCAGCGCGAAGGTCATCGCCCAACGTGCGATCGCCGCCGGCTGGAAAACCAACGGCAAGACGCCGCACGCGACGCTCTACTCGGCGATGATCCGGGAGATCTCGACCAAGGGCAAAGACGCCCGTTTCGCCAAGGCTGAACGTGGACGATTCACTGCGGCCGGGAAGGTGGCGTAAACCGTGCCCACTGAACTCAACGAATCCTTCATCGTTGACCGCTCGACCGGCGTCCTTGTGCGCCGCGTCGAGCCGCGCCGAGGCCGACCCTACGAGCACACCTGCACCGAGGCCGTGCTCGCGGAAGTGGCTCGCACCATCGATTGCCTGGGAGGCACAGCCTTCACCGTCGAATCGATCATCGAGATGATGGGCGGCGGTTTGCCCGCTCGCAGGCCTCCATTCACACAGGTCGCCGTCGCGGTCGCGTTCCTCAAGGAGCGCGGCTGCGTCGTGCCCACCCGGCAGCGCAAGCATGTCGCGGCCACCGATGACATCTACCTCGATGCCAAGATCGAGTACTACGCGCTGCGCGACGGCGGCTGATCTCACGCGGCACCCCCGAACTTCGGTGCGGTGACGCCGCGCTTGGAAGCCTCGCGGCGCATCCACGCTTTGAAACCCTCAACCACGTGCAGCAGTTCCCACGGCTCCAGGTCGCCGACGTTGCGCGTCGGGTCGGAGTCCATGTACTCCGGCCGGTGCCTGGTCATGCGCTCACAGAAGCCGTGCAGCGCCTCAGGCCCGCACAGATCCATTCGCACGCTCTGGCTGTGAAATGACTCCAGCGCCCGGCGCATGCGCTTGGCAGCAGTGAGCGTCTTACTCTCCCACTCGCGTTCATCGAGTTCCGATTCCGGGTACATCGCCAGGCGGTGCATGATCGTCTCGAAGGCCTCGTGGCTGTTGCGCGGGTGAGCCAGCGAGGGAACGCCGTCGGTTCGATGGCAGCCGGTCTGCATGAGCACCAGCCGCCAGAGCGACTCATCGCGCAGCGCCGCCACACGCCGCCGCACGACGTTGATGAACCGAAGTTGTTTCGGTGTGAAGGCCATGATCTCAGGCGGTGGCGATTTGCGGCAGGGCCGATCGATCGAGCGAAGTCTGGACGAACTTGCGATAGTCCTCGCCGTGCATCCGCTTCAGGGCATTCATGAGTTTGGCGGCGGTGATCGGCTTGCTGTGATCCATGTCCGACTGCGCTACCGCCATCACGAGCAGGTGGCATTGACGCAGGGCGCCGAGCGTCGGATGGTTGCCGAGGCGGAAGAGGAAGTCGCGGGCGTCGTGCGTGAAGCGGAGCTTGCCGCCCTCGCAGATCTTGATGATGTCCTCGACGCTGTGCGCCGGACCGCCCTCGCCGCCGTCGCCCATCACAATCATCTTGTCCAGCGGAAGCGTGCCGAACACACGCGAGGAAAACTGCGTGTCGTCAAGTGCGTTGATGCGATCGCGGAGCAGGTGCGTGGCAGCCAGGACGACGGGCACCTTGAGGTCGTTGATGGTGCGGATGATGTTGAACGCATCCGGCTTGAGCTCGTGAGCCTGGTCGATCATGATCAGACGGCCGCTGCCGCGCAGGGTTCGCTTGATCTCAGCGAACTGCTTGATCGAACTCATGTGCTGGTTGATGCACATGAACTCGCCGATGAGTCGAATCAACCCGTTGGCGTTGCAGTTCTTCGGGTCGGCCTCGACCAGGATCGAGTTCTTCTTCATCTGATGCACAGCCTGCAGCACGGTCGTCTTGCTGAATCCAGGCGGCGCGATGATCACGCCGATGGTGTGAGACACGTCCACGTTCTCGATCAGACCCATCATGAGTTCGACGCCCTGCGTCTCGACCAGGCCGGCCGGGCGGACCACCTCGGCGACCTTGTCCTCGTGGTCCATAAGGTCGAACAGCTCTCTGAGCCGCGCGAGGCGATCGCCCTTGTAAGTGCCGCTGAGCACCTGGCTGATCGTCGATCGGCCCATGCCGGTCTTCTGAGCGAGGTTGTTAATGGACAACTTGTGCTTGGCCATCCAGTCTTTGATGACGTCGGCCGCACCGGCCATCTCCGCCTTCGTGGCGTTGTCGTCGAGCATCCGTGCCCACCTTCCCTGAACCCGCGCGGCCTGCACGAGTCGTTCGAAAATGTCCTGTTCGTTCTGGCTCATCGCTTGAGCCCCTCCCAGATGTCGAACTCCTCTTCCTCCTCCTGGCGCCGCGCCGGCGGCGCGGTCAATCGCACTTCGAAGTCGTCGTCCTCCTCCTGCGGTTTGGATGGCTCATCGCGCTTGAGGCGCGGCATCTTGAACTCGTCATCGGGATTGACGTGCTCAGCGCCGGCGGCCTTGCGCATCTCGGCCCGTTGAACGGCCGGCAACGCCTCGTCGACGGGCGTTCGAACGAGCCTCATCGAATTGGGTTCACTGTCGGGTGCGATGCCTTCGCGCTGCCTGGACTTGCGGCGATCGTCGTCGATTCCGCGCTGGGCCTCGCGAGCCGCGTCGATGCTCGACATGAGCGCGAGCCGGCCGCCGCTCAGGTACGCCTTGGCCGCTCGCTTGTGATCACGTTTGAGCCGATGACCTTCCAGCACCGCCTGGCGGCTCACCGGGCCGGTGCCGCCATAGAGGTTGTTCACCGGCGCGATGCAGAGGAATCGGAACTTGGCGTCGTAGACGTAGATCTCGCTCACGTCCTCCGGGTCGTAGGTCACATGCAGGATCGCGTCGTCGGCCTTCCTGCGGCCCTGGAGCGAAGCCAGTTGCGGCAGCCCGGCACCGTAGTACGTCTTCTGCCCGGTGCCGAAGTCCAGGCCGATGCCCAGCTGCGTGACGATCTTGGGATGCGCCCATCGCTTGAGCAGCAGCGCCATGACCTCGGGTGCGGGCATGATCGTCCGCGTCGCCAGCCAGGTCCGCCACGCTTCCTCGGGGCTGAGCTTGCGCATTTCATCATCGCGCATGTCCTTCATCTCGTGATCCACGCGGGCGTGGTACCACCCGATGAACTGCTCGAAGTGCTCGCGGATCTCCTCGATTCGGGGCAGCTGCTCGACGGACAGCCCGTGCGGCTCGACCGAGCCTGGTTTGCTGCCGCAGTAGGAGGCGAAGTCCTTGCAGAACTCACCGTGCATCGTGCCGAAGAACCGCTCAAGGCGCGACTTGCCGTCGTGGTTGGACGGGCGAGCGAAGTGGCAATCGATGTTGAGCATGGCGAGCAAGCCGCCATTCTCCTCGGTGAAGTGCTCGCGCCAGTCCTGGCCGGCGGCGGTGAGGCGGCGGCGCTTCACCTTGCTGATGCCGGTGTTCGCTTCGCTGTCGTAGTCTTTACCGTTGTCGATCCACACGCGGGTGGGCACGTGCGACAGTCGAGTCATCCCGTGATGCAGCGCGTAACGGATCGTGTCGCCATTGCCCTGTTCGCTGATGTGCCAGCCGGCGATGAGACGCGTGCGCCAATCCTGCCAGGCGGTGACCTGGAGGCGCACGGCGCGCCACTTGCCGCCGCGCATGACGCGGGCGAAAAAGTCGAGCGTGCTGTGATCACCGATCCAGACCTCGCCGGCGGCGTAGGCCTCGGGATGCTGCTCGAGCTTGAGGCCGAACTTCTGATCCCACACCTTCTCGCCCTCGCGTGCCATGCAGATCCGCGAAGGATCAATGCGTTTCTCGATGAGCTTGGCGACCCATCGTTTGCTCGGCCAGGGCCAGCCGTTCGCCTTGGACAGGGCTTTCACCAGCCGGTGGCATTTGGCGATCGACTGCGCGGGCACGGCCAGGTAAAGCCGTTCGAACTCGGCCCACGCTTCATCGGAGCATCCGCGCGAGCCGTCGGCGTTTACGCTGCGGCGATCGCCACCGCGGTTATCGATGAAGTACGCCAGCATCCGATCGCGCTGGTCGCTGGGCGGTGCTTCGCTCGACCACCATCGCAGCGTTCGATACGAGATTCGCTCCAAGCCGACTCTCGATCGATGCTCTTTGAGCAGATCGCTGATGTGGTCCTTGACGACTTTATTGGAGTTGACGAGATCACGGTACGCGACCAGCGCCCGCATCTTCGCGGCGGCGAGGTCGCGCTGCTGCTGGGTCGCCGCCAGCAGGATCTGTGCGGTGCCGTCATTGGCGAGCTTGGCGCCGGCTTCGATCATGAGCCGTCGATCGAAGGATCGATGGATGTGCCAGGTCATGCGACCCGAGTCTCGGCTGCGCACCTGGCGAGCGAGGCCGCGCTCGCTGAGACGGCGGATGCATTCGACACGCATGGCGCCTTCGGTTTTACCCAGCAGCCGCGCGGCCTTGCGGATCGCGATGAACTCGGCGTCGGGGCGTTCATCAACGCCCTGGGCGAATCGAGGTTGGCGCGCGGCGGCGGTCATGGCGTTTCGCCCCTCTGCACGGCCGAGTCGATCAGTTCGACAAAATCCCATGCCACCCGTTTGAGCCAGCGCCGGTGGTAGTAGCGAGACAGCCTCGCGCTGTAGATCATGCAGTTCGTGCGATACTCGATGGAAGTGAATTCGGCGGTGTGCTTTGAGCCATCGTGCGAGAACACTTCCACCACGCCGTGCCACATGGTCCCTATGAGTTTGAACCCGGAGTCGTGGCGCTCCAACCTCCA
>DIDT01000069.1 GCA_002418285.1 Phycisphaerales bacterium UBA5793 | reverse complement strand
CTGCTGCTCATGAACTTCGATCCGAAGACGGGACGGCGACTCGATGAACGATCGAGATCGACAACTCGAAAGCGGCATAAGGCCGACGCCTGAGACGATCGAGCGGCGAGCCGTTGCCGTGGTGCAGATCCTCGAAGCGCACCGCGGCGACGGCGCGTTCGTCAGTGCGGCCGACCTGGCGTCGCATCTCGGGTTGCCGGCGTCGATGGGACACGAGACCAGGCGGCGGCGCATCAGAGAGGCCGTGCGTCGCGCACGCGAGCTGCTGCGCGAGCATGGTGCCGAAGAGGTGCTCGTCGCCAACGGCCAGGGATACGCGCTGACGGGTGATGCCGACCTGATTCGCTCGTGGCTGGATGATCGACGCCGGGCCGGCCTCACTGACCTGGCTGAGGTGCATCGCACGAAGCGATCGCCGGCCGTCGATGCGGCCACGGGCCAGGTGCTGCTCTTCCAACCGCAACCGAGGTACCGAACATGACCGCGCTCGACATCACGAAGGTGGCCCAACTCGTTCCCGTCGGCGATGCCGGCAACGGCACCATTCAACCGTGGCGACTCAACGGGGGGTGGCCCGTCATCATCGAGCGCGATGTGCAGTCGTACATCGACAGCGGTGGGCGCACGGTGATGGTGCATTTCGGGTGGGGCTGGAAGCCGCAGCCGGCGAGCAACATCATCCAGTTCCTCACGCTGACCCACGGTCGCGCGGTGGAGGATGCGCAGTACAAGGCGCTCGCCGACACGTACCAAGCCGGGTTCGTGCGGCCGATGCACGACGCGGGCGTGCACGTCCTGACGTACATGGGCGACCCGTCGAATGACCAGGTGCTGGCCAGGACGAAGAGCCGTTTGAAGCGGCTTCAATTGGCGCTTGAGAACATCGAGCCGTGTGAGGACACCGAGGTCGTCCTGGATCACTGCTCACAACTCGGCCCCGAATGGGTCGGTCGAATCCGCCTGGTCGGCGAGGTGACCGGGCATCGCCCGACGCTGGAGGGATGGCCGCAACGGGAGGGCTTCGACCACCTGCGTGAGTTCGGGTGCATGTTCATGTACGCGAGCATCGACCACCCCGGCCCCAACGGCATGACGCTCGACGAGATCGAGCGGGCCGGCTTCCCGGTCGTTTACTGCTTGGTTCGGCCCGGCGACCTCCGCCCAGGCGAGGACATGGCTACGGTGTGCCAGGCGATACAGGCGCGGGGGTTCATGGTGGTCGTTTATTCAGATGGAGTTGCAATCGCAAACTTCAGTGGGGACCTTGGGTGATTTGGCGAGTCGCTCCCAAAATAGCGGGTAGGATCGCTCAGTCGTTTGTCTTGCTCCGTGTCGGGGCCAACTATGAACAGAGGCTCGCACATTAGCCCAATATTGAGATCGGTTTCCGCCTCGAACTGGACGAATGCCAAAGGCGAAGAAAAACATCACGGACTATTGCACCGAGGCGTGGGACCGAAACGGTTTGGTCGATCGAGAGCGCCGACAGTCGTTCCATCTCTACGCTCAAAGCTTGGCCCGCCGTGCCGGTGAATTGCCTCATGCGCTTCGTGAACTCAACGCCGCCTACTCCGAGGTCGACATCGAGAGTACTTCTGGGGCTTTGCATTCTGGCGACTTGCTAAGGTACAGGTGTGCGACGTTTTGGGCAATGGCGTACTCTGTGTTCGACATCCTGGCCAACGCCGCAAACGTCGTTCATCAGGTCGCGGCTGATGAGCGATCTGTGAGTTTCAAGACAATCGTTCTTCCGACTTGGCAGGGGGCGCCCGATCTCGTGAATGCGGTGAGCGAGGTCAAGAAACGCAGGTACTTCAAGCGCCTCGACATGCTGCGGAATTGCGCACTGCATCGTCGGAGTGTCTACCTGACCGAGCAGGTAACAAACATCGAAGTAGCGTACCACGGATTCGATTCCACCGAGAAACCGATACTACGGCAATGGAGAATTTGCAAGGATCCGGCGGTTCTCGACCCCAACGCCGACCAGACGGTTGAACTCTTCGCCGAGTGTCAAATGATTGAACGATCGGTACAGACGGACCTAGTTCACTTGATCAAGAAGGTGTGAGGCTAGAACGATGAGCGAGTCGCAGGGTACCCCAAATCCGAACGTGCCGAAGGTGGAAGTTAGAGAAATAACTGCAGAGATGCAGACTCTAATCCCCAAGTTCGCGACTTCCGTCACTGCGAGGATAACCCCCGAGTACATTTGCCTGGACTTCTTTTTTGGGGACGAACCGACCGTCCATCTGACCAGGGTGGTGCTGTCAACTGATCATGCCGCCAGACTGCGCGACCTGCTCGCGCGTCAATTGGAGAAGATCGACGTGGGAACAGTGAAGCCGCCCTCGACCAAGAAGCCGCCTCAGAAACAGAGTCGAAGCCCGAGTCTCGTGAAAGCACGAGAGCGGAACCGAAGCCAGGAGCGGGCGCAGAAGGGTGAATGATCGCGCGCACCTTGGCGCGCGGCGCGCACCTCGAAGACAGGCGCGATCGACGTCCGTACGGCCCAATCGGCGACAGTGGCGGTTTCGCGGCGTCGCGACACTGCGCCGATCGGCCTGGAGTGGCGGTTTCGGTCGTCTGGTCCGAATCGCCCGTAAGTCCGGCGTTGTTGCCTTCTTGCGCGTTGTTGCGCCTATTTGCGGGTAGTGGCGGTTTCGGTGGTCCGGTTACGCCGGCTGGTCCTTCCGTAACCGGACGAGCGAAACCGCCACAACTTGCGAATAGGCGAGACAACACGCGAATATGCGCCAATCGTCGTCTGGGACTCAACTTACGGACGGTCGAAAGGCGCAAATCGACGGAAAACCAAAACCGCCACTTTTGGCCGTTTCGAGCATTTTGCGACAAGCGAAACCGCCAGAACACCGCGATTGTGCATCGGAAACGCGGGTTTTTGGGCGCACCGTTGCGCCCTGCGCCCGCGATGCGCCCACCCGCGCGCACCTTGAAGGTGCGCGCTGCGCGCCAAGGTGCGCGCGGGTTTTGGAGCCGAAACGCGCAAATGAAGCGCTGTGGATGAATCGGCCCGATTGTGGATAACTTTTTTGGAGGGCTGTTTTTGGGCCAAAAACGCGGGTGGTTTCAGGGGCGTTTTTTGCCGGGCTTTTCGGCCTTCGCGAGCACCTGACGGGCGGCATCTTCAATGACGACACGCACCCAGTCCGCGACGTTTCGGCGCTCGGCTGCCGCCGCGTCCTTGACCAGGCGGAACACCTCGTCATCGACGCGCGTCGCGATCATCTTCGGTCGGGTTCGCTTCGCGGGGTCCGCCATGTGCGTTCATCCTAAGAACCCGGACCAAACGCCGCCACGGGCCGCAGATGGCCACTCGTGGCAACCATTGGTGAATCGGCCTACGATGCGCCGATCAATGAAAAGGCCCCGGTGCGGGGTGTATCCGCGACCGAGGCCCAGCATGGCGGCGACGCAATCGCCGCACAGCAACGAAAGGACAATAGGCATGGTGACGGCAACACAAAACGGCAAGGTCAGGAAGTCACACTTCGCCCGAGAAAAGCAGGACGGCACGCTTCAGGTCCGCATCTCAAAGGACCTGCGCGCCAAGATGGATCGACGCGCGAGATCAGAGCGGCGATCCGCATCGAACCTCGCTCGTCTGGCGATCAAGAAGTACTGCGCCGATGAACTCAACAACGTCGCCGCCCCGACCGAATCCGCCGCACAACTCACACTCACACTCGACCAGTTCGAGCACATTCGCCGCGTCGCCGCGATCGAACGAAAGTCAATCCAGGACTGCATCATGGAACGCATGGGACTCCGGCTCGCCGACGCGGAAACCCCTAAAAAACCAGCGGTCAACGGCACGTTGAACGGGCATCATCGGCCCGTCGAACCCGCTCCAGCCGTCGATGCCGCCGGACCCAATCCAACCGCCGCCAAGCGTCCACGCCTGGGCGAGGACGCCACGCCCAGGTATCATCCGCTCGGCGCGCTCTACATCGAAGTGGCCAAGATGAACGAGCACGCGGCGAAGATGCTCAAGACGCTGCGCCGCATCCGCTGTCGCGGCACTGATGATCTGCGCTACTACCTCGAATCCAACCATGAAACCGTTGGCGCTTCGCACGCGGCGGGCCAGTCGGCGATGCTTGAAGAGGCGTTCGACGACCTCCAATCCATGCTGCGAAGCGTGCATGATGAAATGTCGGCTTCGTACGAAGCGGTGATGGTTGTCGTTGAAAACGCAGAGGAAAACCACGGTCTGCGGATCGTGAAATAGGCATCCATAGCTCCATCTCCGTGAAGTGGCCGTGCGGGCTTCGACCGGAGATTCGAGTCGCTCTCGGCGGCGGGAAACCACCGCCGAGGGTTTGACAACTGAGCCTTTCTTGGTGTGGGCGCTCGTTGCGCCCCATGCCGGTTACGTGCTCATCGCACGATTGCCGTCGTGCGATGGGTTTCGCGGGCGACGTGTCCGCAAGCGCGATCTAGAATCGCGTGACAACTCAACTCGTTTCGGAGCATGGATGCTCCAGGCAAGGACGCCTGATGTTCGGACGAACACGCAAGGATGCGCCGACCGCTGATGATTCAGCGAGTGCGGCCGACGCGAACAACACCACCACCCCACCCAAAACCAACACACCAGCCAACCCACCGAGCGGCGAGCAGGCAAAGGCCGATGCAACGTCGGCCGACGGCGCTGCCGCTGATGCGACGGCGGCAGCGCCCAACTCGCCCGCCCAGGACGACGACTTGAACGACCGCGTTGAGAAGCGCGTCCGCGAAATCCTCGCCGAAGAGCGCCAGACCGAAGAGCGCACCGCAGCTGAGCGCGCTGCGCATGAAGCGTGGATCGGCCGCAATGCGCCACACCTGGCCGGAACGAAGTTCGGCGATCGACTCTTCGCCAACGCGCGCACCGACAAGGAGCGCGAGGCCGTGGTTCAGGAGTTCGAGCAATGGGCCAAGTCGCGGGGCTTCAAAGCGCCGGACATGGGCCGAACCCCTGACCTGGAAGGCGGACGGTCCCCGGCGCCCGGAGATCCGCAGAGCGATCGCGTCGCGGCCGCGAACAAGGCGCTTGACGAGATCGGCCCGCGCCGGCTCTGAACCCAGCGCATCGCCGCGCGTTTGTTTCCCCACACACAGACACACACCCGGAGTAATCGACCATGACAACGGCACTCACCACGGCATTCGGCGGCGTCATCAATCCCGACCTCGCCCAAAAGATCTTCGTCAACATCGCGGGGCGCGATGCGCCGCTCACCGCCGCGCTGCTCGAACTCGGCCGCAAGCGCCAGTGCAGCGGCCCGAAGCTGATCTACAAGGGCGGCGGCCTGAGCGTGCGCCGCACTCAGGTTGACAACGTGGGCGGCTACGACGAGGACGACACCGACCTCATCGTTGACGATGCGTCGATCTTCGCAGTCGAAGACCTTGTAGCCGTCGAATCGACGGGCGAGATCATGCTCATCACAGCCGTCGATACGGGAACCGACACCATCACGGT
>DIDT01000043.1 GCA_002418285.1 Phycisphaerales bacterium UBA5793 | reverse complement strand
GAGGTTTTGAAATGGCTTCTAGTGAACCCATGACAATGCAGATGATGCCCACGACGTTCGGCCACGACGACTGGCTCGGTCGCTGGTACGCCGGTCGATACGTCGGAGGAGCAGCACCCGCCATCGGCGGCGCATCCAGAGGCGACGGCGGGGTCATCGGATTGAATTCTGGAATGTCTGATTCAGCCATGCTGTTCCTTCCGGAGGTCAATCACATGCATCAGGCTTGACCGTTCACAGTAGACGCGCCGGACCGGTGCGAGATCGAACTTTCGCGCCACAGCCCAACTTCCCGCCGAATCAAATCTCGATTCAACCACACCAGCAGGAAGACCGGCAGGATGAGTGCGAGCACGGCGCCGAGTATCCCGACAGCCACCATCATGGCCCGCAGCGCGCGACCCATCGCGGCTGCCTGCTCCTCCGTCACCGAAGCCTTCATGGGCCGACTGATTAGCTCGAGGATCGTCTGCGACATCGTCGTGCTCAGAATCGTGGCGATCGGCACGCGCACGATTTCCAGCGCCGACCACCACAACAACACCGCGCGCCCAAACACCTTGCGTGATGCAAGCCCGAATCCTCCCCACACCAGTAGACCGTACATCAGCAGCGCCACGCATCCGCTGAGGATCGTTGACAGCGTGATGACACTGGGCAGGCCCGCCCCGGGAGATTCCGGCATCGAGCGAATCATCATCGTCCAGCCCACGGCCCAGATCATGCCAAGCACGCCATAGACGATCCCAAGCGAACCCAGCGAAAGACAGATGATGCCGACGATGGTCGGCCAACTCGTGCGAGGGATCAGTGGAGCGGTGGCGAAAGGACCGTGCGGCGCATCAATCGTCGAATCGTCGATGGATTCGCCCATCGCCATGCACTCACCCTGCCGCCGCTGCCGCGGCCGCCTGCTGTTGCTGGGCTGCCGCCGCGCCCATTCCGCTGCCGCTCGACATGCCGCGCACGCTGGCCAGCGACGCCACGCCGAGTCCCAGCCCCTTGAGCGGATTGCCCCACACCTGCTGACCGAAAAGCGGCTCGAGGCAGTAGGTGTACCCCTGCACCGACGCGATCAATCGATCGCCATCAAGCAGAAGCGAAACGAATCCTGAACCCTTGGGGCTTTTCCACTGCCAGATAAGTTCGCCAGTGTAGCGATCGAGCGCCACGACGCGCGAGTTAAACCCGACGTAGACAAGATCATCGATCCTGCGTTCTGCCGATCCCGACGATTGAGCCATCTCCGAAGGCATCATCCGGCTCCCAAGCGAGAAACTGAGTGCAATCTCGCTGCAATCCTATCCACCGCACACCACTCGCTCGCAGGTGAAACCCCTGCCTGTCCCCGATCTGCGATCGCGGGACGCGTCAGCCGCGCTCCGCTCACTTATGTTTGAACTCGACGGTCCCGCCCTCGCGATCCGCCACGGCTCCCGAGTCCAGCCACGCCTTCGCGGCCTCGTTGCCCTTCACATACGCATCAAAGAAGGCAAGAACGCTCATGTTCGTCGTCTCGCAGATCCACTCGAGATTGTCAGGCGACTGGCCATCAAGCAGCATGCCAATGCCCTTGCCCTGGTACGACGAGTGCGTCGCGCCGTCGATGAACAGCAAATACTTGCTCCCATCCGCCGGCGCATACTCATACGGCTCGCGCCTCGATTCCGGCGTCTCATCACTGGCCGCGCTCAAGTCCTTGCTGCCGGTAATCACCAGCCACGGCCGATCCACGTGCTGCCACGAATCCTTCGTAATCGATCGCCGCTGCGTCCCCGCCCCCGAGATGACCGCCAGCGCATCAAATCGCGATTCGCTCAGCGCCCAACCCGCCGCCGGCTTGCCGAGAAACATGAACTCCATCCCACCGAGCACTTCTGTTGTCATCGCCCCCGCGGAGTGGCCCCCCATGGCAAGGCGCTCGCGATCGATCAGACGCGGCTGATCGATGTCCTTCTCGATCTCATCAAGCGAATCGAGGATGAACTTCACATCCGCAACCCGATCCTTCAGATCCACCTTCTTCGCGATCTCGCGCGGGTTGCGCAGCTGTTCGCGACCCTTCATCCGCCGCTCGTTGGCTGAGAGCAGACTGAGCGAGTCCGAATGCGTCGGATGAACGACAACATACCCGTTGCTCGCCAGGCACGTGCTCAGCGGCCCGAACGCATCGCACGACCCGCCCGCCCCATGGCTGAACACCACCAGCGGAAAGGGCCCGGGATGCTCCGCATCCGCCTTCGGATACCGCACCCGAATCGGCAGATCCCTCTCCCGTGCTGCATCGTGCAGCTTCACCACCTCCGCCACTCGCACCGCCAGCGGACCCTGCCCCGGCACAGATTCCTGACCCAGCGCGACACTCGACGTCGAAACCGCCAATATCCCAAACGCAAATCGCATCATAAAAACCTCCTCGCCCATCCAACGCCCCACGCAACCACGCCATTGCAACCCGATACGTCTTCGGAAACCCGCCCGCCCCGATTTCACAATTCGCCAAAACCCCCGACCACGATTGATGCAACGCCGCAAGCGCCGCCCGCGTCACAGCACCTCCTTCCCCTTCGCCCACGAAACCTAAACGGGACGGAAACCCAAACGGGACGGGTACGTTTATTGCCGAAACCCAAACGGGACGGGTCCGTTTACTACCGTCCCTTTTTTCTCTTCGAGCTGTGACTCGCAGCGGACTCGCGCCTAAAAATCCTCATGCCCCGCACCGCTCGACCCACGCCAGGCGGCTACGCCCACCACGTCCTCAATCGCGGCGTCAACCGCATGACCATCTTCGAAGATGACGACGACTACCACGCCTTCGAACGCAGCCTCGCCCGCTGCCTCGACCTCCACCCCGGCGTCCGCCTGCTCACCTACTGCCTCATGCCCACCCATTGGCACCTGCTCCTCTGGCCGCGCGGCGACGACGACCTCTCCCCCTTCATGCAGCGCCTCACGCTGACCCACACCCGACGCTGGCAGGAGCACCGCCATTGCCACGGCAGCGGCCACCTCTACCAGAGTCGCTTCAAGTCATTCCCGATTCAGCGCGATGACCACTTCCTCACCGTCGCCCGCTACGTCGAACGCAACGCGCTGCGCGCCAAACTCTGCCGCCGCGCAGAAGACTGGCCGTGGTCGGGCCTGTGGATCCGCCAGTTCGGAGGCGAAGATCATCGCCGCATGCTCTCGCCATGGCCCGTGAGGGAGCCGCGCAACTGGCTCGCACTCGTCAACCGGGAGCAGACAGACGCGGTAGAAGAGGCAATCCGCACCAGCGTCAACCGCGGCCGCCCCTTCGGCGGCACGTCCTGGGTCAAGCGCACCGCCGCCGCCCTCGGCCTCGAACACACCCTCCGCCCGCGCGGCCGACCAACAAAAGCGAGCCCGCTATGAACATAGAAAGCGGACCTGCAACAAACGTCCCCGCTCCGTTTTCGTGCTTCCCGTTTTCGTGCCCATTCCGATTTTGTGCTCTGCGTGTCGAAGTGGCCCGGTTGGGTTATTACGCATTTGGAGGAGAACTTCTATGGCGCTTCTTGACCTCATCATGCTTGCGTATGTTGTGGCCTTTGGGCTTCAGTCCCATTCGCCGCCGGGAAAACTGCCGCCTCCCTCCGATTCGATCGGGCGTATTGCGTTTGAGAGCTTATCGGAGGCTATGCCAGTTGGCGCACTTTCCAGCACAGAAGCGTACATTTCGATTGATTATGCGAAGGACTCGGCCGTTGACCCGCAGACATCATCGGACCGCATTGTAGTGACCGACGGAGTTTACTATTATTTTTCACCACGCTCGATCAAGTCCATCAGGACGCACCCACAGCGCTACTCCGAATCTCCGATTCCCGTTATCTGGCTCAATTCCGAGGAATTCAGTTTTGCCTGTATGTGGGGTGCTGTTCCGCCGCAGGATGGTGACGAGGCTCCGGAGTTGGCCGCCGACGATTCCAAGTTTGTCCGGCTCGTCTCGCGGATCGGAGGCACTAAGTCGTTGAGAATCGATCGGAGCATCCGTTTGATTGAGAGTCGCGGCTATGATCCTAAAGCCGTTGGAGTCGCATATGATGAAGCAAGACGTTTTGTTCGTGAATCTCCCGATCGAGAGGTGTTGAATTTGACGCTTGCTGCAAACGGCGGCACTCTACGGCAATCGGATTCACTCAGAATGGCGATGATTCAAGTCATCGCTGTCTATTTGCGAGACACGATCGAAACTGCCGACGCAAAGTACGATGGGAAAGTCATTCGCATTAGAGGCGGCGATGATACGGAAGTGGCGATGCTACCTACCAACATCGAGCCAGGCGATGAAGGCGCTTTTAGGCAAGCATGGCAGTGGTTTGAATTCGACAGTCGAGGTTGGGTAACTCGACAGGGCGCGTTGATTCTTGCCTTCGATCAGGACGCTACGCTCTCAGATAGAGCCGATAAGGCGGCGGGAATACTCATCGAAATTCTGACCGGTCGTGAACCTCATCTGTCCCCGGCCGCCCGCGATGGCGTGCAGAATGTGACAACATCTACTGATCGATAGAGGCAGGCAGGAAAACGGGACAGGTACGTTTATTGCCGCCTGTTTTGCCCTTCCGTCTCTGACTCGCGGGGGCATCGCCCCTAAGAGTCCTCAGGCCCGCACCGCTCGGCCCACGTCAGGCGGCGGCGCGTCCCACGTCCTCAATCGCGGCGTCGACCGCTTGACCAGCTTCGACGATGACGACGACCACCACGCCTTCGAACGCATTCTCCTCCGAACACCACACACGCATCGGCAGATCCTTTTCCCGCGCCACACCATGCAGCTTCAGCACCACACTGCCGCGAAGCGCAGGCGACTCCAGCAACAGCGTGTGTTCGTTTTATCCCAGCGCGCTTCAGGAGGGCGACGTGACCGTCAGCACGGCAACTGATCGAAGCATGAACAGACCTCCACGATGGCGCCAACGCGTGGTAATGCGGCCGCACTGCACCTGTGGGTCGGTTCGAAAGTCGTCCGGCTGAAGTTCACGCGTTGCCTACGCCACCAGCCGCTCATCATCATCCGCGATTTCCGCGGAGCGAGGAAATGCCAGTGGTCGCGGCGCGGGGTCGCGCAGACGATCGGCCGCCTCGCGGACGAGTTCGACGATGGCGTCGAGTTCGCGATCGAGCATCGGCCGGCTGGAGCGGGGCTTGACGTACAGTTGGCTCACCCAGCAGCCGAACCCGTTGCGCTCCACTCCGGACGCAGCAAAGTCCGCGACCCAGTCGTGGCCGTTGACCACGTATTGAAACGAGTGATCGCCGGGCTCAATCTCGAGATCGATGCGCCACCAGCCGTCCTTGCAGTGCTTCATGGGAAAAGCCGTCGGCGACCACTCGCAAAACGTCCCGGCTACGGCCACGCTCCGAGCCTCGGGCAGGTAGATCTCGAATCGATACGTTCCCTCAGGCTGCGGCGTCACCATGTCCGACTCATCCCTTCCGTTCTCTTGGCGCTAAACTCACGACCGGAGCCGCGAACATTCCTGATCCCACCATGCCCCGACGTTCCCGCAGATCGTCGTTGCCTCCACATCCGCCCCGCTGCTCGCGCATCGCGCGATCGTCCCAGCGGTTATCGGTTGCACTGCTGGCTCTCTTTCTTTCGATTGGTCTAACCGCGTGCAAAATGGGGAAAAGTTCCCGCGCAAACGGCGAGGAGCCCCCCACGCCGACCGCCACGCCGCACTTTGAACTGGTCGACCACGCCATCCCGGTTCTCCCCGACCGACCCCTGCTCATCGCCCTGCGCTGGACCGGCGAGCCCGGTGCCGCCCCGACGACCGTGGACGCCCGCACCGACACCGGCCGCATGATGCCATTGCCCGTGCATCGCCTGGGCACGCGATCCCAGCCGGCTCATTCTGAGACCTCGTTGCGGTTCAGTCAGTGGCGTTGGTCCACGCCGGCGATGGAGATATTCGAAGTCGATCCAACGAGCCCGATCCCCGCCACGGCCTATCTGCTGGTACTGGAGGATCCCACCACCTGGCCCGGGGTCGGACTCAACGTCGGCGCCGATCGCGTCATGCTGGTTCCGGTCACGCCCGATCCGGATGAACCGTCCTGCGATCCACTGGTGCCGTCGGGCGGCTTTGACGAACCCAACTCGACATCGCCGCTGGAGGCGATGCGCCGCGGCCTGTGGCGACGCCACGTCAATCCGAACGCTCCAGCCAGCGAACAGGACGAACACTCGGCTCTATCAATGCTCGGCCGGCAATCCGCCGGCCGGTGGTTTGCTGCCCTGGCCGATCTCACGCTCATCGACCCGGCGCTGTCGCTCGATCTGCAGCGTCTGCTCGTTCGCACCGCGTGGGACGGCTCAGCGCGATTCGCCGCTTGGCCTGCATGGAGCGCGGACCTCACTGAGCTCGAAACCACCCTCTTCTCGCGCCTGACGGAAGCACCGGGTGATGAAGACTGGCGACTGCGCGTCAAGGCATGGGTGAGCCGCCAGCCCGATGCCGTGCCCTGGATCGAATCCGACACCGGCCTCGAGGTGCGCCTGCCCTGCGCCAATCTCACCACTTCTTCACAGCGGACGCGGATGTCATACGCCAACCGACCGCAGGAAGTGACCACGATGAACCTCGCGCCCGCGAGTGTCGGCCGCGCAATGCTCGAGCGCCCGGCCGAATCGCCGCCGGATCGGATCATCGTCCAGACCTCGACGACCAACCGCGCCCTGGCGCTGCTCGAACCACAAACCATCGTGCTGCCGCCCGGCCTCGGCCTCGAAGTGCTCTGGCAGAGCTGGACGCTGGACACCTGGCTCGGCGGCGAGCCCGCGCCGGCGGATCCGCAGCGCAGCGCCTCGATGCTCGTGCGCCGTTCGCCTGATACGCAACGATGGGAACTCATCATCACCTGCAATCTTGATGAGCCGCTGCCCAACGCCATCCCCGGTGTGCCCAAACCTCTCGACGTACTGGCTGATTGGAGTGAACTCACTGGCCACGAATCGATCACCGTGCTCGTTGGTCCGTTCGCCAATCCGATCATTGCGGCGACAATTCTGCCCGATGGCTCGATGCGCGACTGGCAGCGATCCGGCCTTCTCTCGCCTTCGAACATCGCTGTGAAGCACGAGCCCGAGCGCTGGCAGATCACGATGACGCTGCCCGATGCACTCACCGCCGACCTCCACCCCGAGTTGGGGCTGGTTCGCATGAACGAGGGTCGCGACGAAGTGGACTGTTTCCCCCGACCCGCGCTGCCGTGGCGTCATGATCCCAGCCGTATGCGACTTGATCTGAGTCGATGGGATGCATTGCCGGTTCCGCAGTTGCCGGCACCGATTTCGCTGCCAATAGACGGCAAATAACCCTCTTGCGAGAGCGTCCTATCATGCAATGCAGGCCGCGATGTCGCTGGGCCGATGATCGAATAGGACCCGCCACACCCGCCGCCTGTGCAGTGCAAGGAGATGGACCATGCCTACGCCTACCACCACTACTGTCATTGGGCGCCTTGCCCTGACTGCCTGCCTCGTTGCGATGATCGCGCTGGGCGGCTGCAACATCATCAGCGGCAACAAGACGGTCAGCGTGCAGGGTCGCCGCATCACGAGCACCAGCCTCTCGCAGGTGCAACTCAACAAGACGACGACGGACTGGCTCGAGGCCGCGTTCGGCGCCCCGACCTCGCGCAAGACCTTCACCCGAGATGGTGTTGAAGGCGAGATCTGGCGCTACGAGTACCGCCGCAGCGAAAGCAGCAGCGGCGAGTTCCTCTTCCTCTACGACGGCTGGAACCACAAGGAAGAAACCACGACGACCTGCTTCGAACTCGTCGACGGCAAGGTGACGCGGTACTGGACGGAGAAGAGTCCGTAATCTGACGGGCATCAGAGAAGTTCCCGAGGACCGCCGGCGAAAGTCGGCGGTGCTTTTTATCTTTGGGCGTGGGGCTTGAGGTACAAGTGGGTGATGGGGTGAGGGCGTGATGCGATGAACCAGACTGACGCGCGAGCGAAGCATCTGAGTTCCGAGCGGAGTTCGTCCTCGCTGGCGCGTCGGTCTGGTCGAGTCGTCAGTGACGATGTCGAGTTGTGGGCGATTAAAAAGCACGTCTACCTATAGCGATTCGCATGCGTTGGTGTGCGCGGCGGGGGTGGATTGCGATGCAGGAGATAGGTTGGCGATGAACGAGTCGAGCGATGGCGGGCCGAGTTTTTTCGCGGGCGGTGCGGCGTGAGTGGCGGTTTCAGAAAATGTGCGACGCAATTTGCATGCCAACACGGAGATGCACCACGTCGGGAACTTTTCATGCGCGCCGGAGCGCTCCTGTGCGCGATTTTTGAGCGCGGGCGCGCGCTGCGGCGCGCGTTTGTGCAAATGAGCGCCTCTGTGCGGGACGAATCAGGAATTTTGAACGATTTTCATTTTTCTGAGGGGGGTGATTTTGAGTTTGGCTCAACTTTTCGGCGTTTTCGAGAAAGCCGCGCACCGGATGCAGTTTGGTTAGTGCGCGTGTGTGCGAATCGAAGAAGAAGCGCACCACTGGGGCACGGAGAACACGGCGAATGCAGGGAGAAAGGCAGGGGATTGGGTGGAAAGGCAAGGGAAAGGTAATTCACGGCAGCCGTTCGACTCATCGCTCAGGCCCCATCGGGGAGATCGGGACCCATCGACTCGCGGTTGTTCGCGGATCAGAGAAATCCACCCTGATACGTGATGGCGTTGAGGTTTTCTTGCTGTCGCGCGGATCAGCCGGAGGTTAACGTACGGACAGGAGCGTAACGTCGCTGCCGCTGCGGATCGGACTGTGTTGCTCACACGGGTGGAGGGCAGCAATCAAATCTGGTTCTCTCGAAGGAGAAAGGACTATGAACAGATTGCGAACACATTTCGGCTCTCTCTCTCTCTCTCTCTCTCTCTCTCTCTCGGAGCGCTGATGCTGTTAATGCCCTCAGCGGTTCGAGCCGATGACCGCGCCTTTCAGTGGGTGGCCATCGCCCCACCCTCCGGCGACACGCTCCTTAGCGTACAGGACATCAACAACTCGGAGCACATACTTGCACAGATCAAGGTTGGCGGCACGGCGAACCGCGCGGCGGTCTATCGCGATGGGACATGGCTGGTCCTCCAAGTCTCGTCGGGCCAAGTGACTTACGGCAAAGACATCAACAATGACGGCACGGTCGTCGGGTACTCGGGACTCTCGCCGAACCTCAAAGCCCGCATCTGGTATTACGACGAAGAGGAAGGCGACTACGAAGACGGCACCGACCTCGCCGACGACACCCAGATCTGGGCAATCAATGACTGGGATGAATTGGCCGCGTTCGATGAGGGGAATGGATACCCCGTCGCCTGGTTCGCAGAGGAAACGGGATGGACTGAACTCAACCCGCTTTCGGGAGGAGACGCCACAGCCGCACTGGGAATCAACGGAAACGGTCCCCCCGCAACCGTCGTCGGCCTCTCCACCGAGCAACTCAACCAGGATCCCATGGTCGCTTGGGCCGTCGCCTGGCCGGGCACGACCACACCTGTGAAGATCGATCCCGGTCAGACCGACGAGACGGACAAGCCGTACATTATCAATGACAATTTCTGGATCGTCGGCTCGCGAGGATCTGGTAGT
>DIDT01000073.1 GCA_002418285.1 Phycisphaerales bacterium UBA5793 | reverse complement strand
CGACCGGGTATTTCAGAGATCGCAGCTTGACGACTTCCAGAACGCATGCACGCCCATTCAACCCGTCGCCGCGTGCTGACCTATTGGGCGAAACCCGCAGACCTTCGGCCGTCCGTCCAACGTAGTTTCTTAATGGAGACTCTTGAAAGGAGGCTCGAGATGCCTGTGTATGAGATTCGCGGGATCGAGGAGGAAGCGGGGATTACCACCAGCATTCCGATCAAGGCGAAGAGCGAAGCCGAGGCGATCGCCGAGGCTCGGCGCGAGGGGATTGCTGACGCCCACGTGGTCGGCCGGCACGGCGCCAGTCCGGAGGAAATGGAGCAGGGCGTTGAGATGCGGTCGAATGAGTTGATCGAGAAGACGGGGCCGGCCATGCCCAAGCGAGTCATGTTCGGCTGGGTGCTGTTGCTGATCGTCCTGCCGGTGTTCGTGACGCTGACGCACTGGCTGGGCGCCAAGTTCGACATCGCGAACGAAAGTGTCATGATCATCGACGCGATTGGTCTTGCCGTGATCATCCTGATGGTGGTGCAGGTTTTCGGGCGGTACTGGGGGAGGGGGAAGAAGAGGCCAGGCACTGGGCACTAGGGACTCGGTACCGGGCACGGCAGATGGCGGTGGTTTCCCCGGCTGGCGCTGGCCGTCAGTCCGTACAATTCCACTATGAACAGAACGACGCAGTTTGCGGCGGTGCTCGCCCTATTTGCGGCATCAGGTCCATCGTTGCGGATCGCCATGGCACAGCCGGTGCTGACGATCGAAGGAGTGTGTCCGGGCGAATTGCGGGCGGAGGTGCGCGGCGCGAGCCCAGGGGCCGTCGTTCAGTTGTACTTCTCGCCGCAGCGCGGATACTACGTGTTCCCGATCTTCCATCCCTGCGAGGGAATCGAGGTTGGCCTGGATGTCCGGCACGTGCGATTCGTTATGAGCACGCGCGCGGATGAAAGTGGCGTCGCGTTGCTGCAGGCCATGGCAGGGCGTCCGGCGTGCGGCGGGTACGTTCAGTCCTACACAGACTTCTGTCGCGTGTCGAACGTGGCGCAGATTCCGTAGGCTCCGCTGCGTGTTCAGACCGGGGACCCTACACGGTCGCTTCTTATCTCTGGATTAGGGACCGGCACCGCTCATTCCAATGCCGCCAAGCATAAGAAGCGTAATCGGAATGGCGATGAACCAGACCACGATGTTGATCGCAGTACCGATGAACGTCAAAAGCAGCCACTTTGAGGTTTTGCCGGAGGCCATGCCGCGCGTGCTAACCGTTGCAGCGATGATCGGGCCAGCGAGAATCCACACAGCGCACAGGAAGTTGGCGGCGCGAAACAGGGCGATCGGAAGAACGCCAGGAAACTTGCCCGTGAACACGACCAGTCCGGCTTGAACGACGAACAGAACAGCGGCCTGAGCAATGAGCAGATTCGCTTCCTTGGGACGGCGGGCTTGCTCCTCGGAGAGTGAGATTCTGAACATCACGCCCGCCCGTTTCGGAGTGGACCCGTTGTATCGTACTCGCGGGGAAAATGCACAGCAAGCAATGACATTGTGACATGGTAGTTGCGGTCTCGCGGGGCCGTCCCGACAGTGGCCGGTGCGAGGCGCGCGGAGCGGCGGCCTTGCGACCAAAGGGCCGCGCCGTCCACGTGGTGGAACCTACACGGCTCGGTGAGCCTGTGATTGCTCGTATGCGCTTCGGGCTCGCATTGGGCGTCTCAGCCCGTCCTATCGTGTCGCGCGGAAGGGTCGCCAAACACCGCTTCCTCACGGGCGCGGCTCGTTAGTGTCCTTTTTGCGTTGTGGACCGGCCCCCGGCCGATACCATATGCTGTGGGGCTGCACCACGCGGCTCGGGGTGGGCGGGGCGATGGAGTTGTCGCCGAGCGTCTATCGATGAGGACTGAGACGCTACCCTGAACGGGCTTGCGCCCTTGGCTGGTATAAGTCCTTGAACGGCCGACGGTTGGACATGGAGGTCTTGCCCGAATCATGCGACTGGCCCGACTCAAACTGCACGGTTTCAAGTCTTTCGCCGACGCGACTGAGTTCCGCTTCGACGATCCCATCACCTGTATCGTCGGGCCCAACGGGTGCGGCAAGAGCAACGTGGTGGACGCCATCAAGTGGGTTCTGGGCGAGCGGTCGGCCAAGAGCCTGCGCGGCGAGCAGATGATGGACGTCATCTTTGCCGGGACCACGAGCCGGCCCTCGATGAACATGGCCGAGGTGGTGCTGACGTTTGAGAATCCGCTGGTCGAGGCGGCGACGGGCAAGCGCGAGCTGCCGGTGGACAGCGAGCTGGTGGATGTCGGCCGGCGGCTGTACCGCGACGGCACCAGCGAGTATCTCATCAACAACGCCAAGGCGCGGCTCAAGGACGTGCGCGATCTGTTCCTGGATACGGGGATCGGGGCGGATGCGTACTCGATCATCGAGCAGGGCAAGGTCGATGCGATGCTCACCAGCAATCCCATCGAGCGGCGGGCGATCTTCGAGGAAGCCGCGGGGGTGGCGAAGTTCAAGGTGCGGCGAATCGAGGCGATGCGGCGTCTGGAGCGGACGGAAATCAACCTGACGCGGTGCCGGGAGCAACTGGACAACGCAGAGCGGCGGCTGCGGATCGTGAAGGGTCAGGCGGCCAAGGCGCGGACGTTCAAGGGGCTCGACGATGAGTTCCGGGCATTGCGCGCGGCGCACATGCTGGACCTGTACCACGAACTGCACGAGACGATTGACGGGCTGACTTCCGAGCTGAGCCACCTCGAAGCGGACCGCACCAAGGTGATGGACCGCGTCCACGAACTCGAAGAAGCGCGGCAGGATGCGAACATCGAGCGCGACCGGCTGCAGACGCGGTGCACCGAAGTGGAACAGGATCGGCTGCAGTTGCAGGCGAAGCGCGACCAGGCCGAGCAGCGGCGGGCGATGACGATCCGCAACCGCGATGAGGCGCAGGCGGAGATCGGAGCCGAGCAGCGCCGGCTGGGAGAACTGGATGCAAAGATCGACCAGCTTCGGCGCGGCGTGGTGGACCACGAGCGTTCGCACGAGAATCTGGCCAAAGCGAGAAGCGACGCCGAGCGGGCCGTGGAGGCAGCGCTGACGAAGCGGGCCGAGTGCGACGCAGCATTGAACGAACTGAACCGGCGTCTCAACGAGATGCAGCGGGCGCTGTCGGGGATCGAGCGCGATGTTGTGTCGCAGTCGGCTTCGATCGAGGCGATCGATCATCGACTCGAGGAACTCGGGCAGCAGGCGGCGCAGATCGAAGCACGGCGCGGGGAGATCGAGTCGCGGCTCCTTTCGCTCAGCGAACAGGCCGGCGAAGCGGTGCAACGCGTCGAGGCGGCGGCGCTGAGCGTCGAGGGACTTGAAGCGCAGCAAGGCCAGCACGAACAACAGGCGCAGATGCTCAGCGGGCGGCAGCGGTCTCTCAGCGAGACGCTGGGCACGCTGGAGCAGGAGCGAGCGGGACTCGACGCACGGCGACGGACGCTCAAGGAGATGCTCGAAAGCGGGACGGAACTTGGCGAGGCGGTTCGAGCCGTGCTGCGCGAGCGGCATGAAGGGTCGCGATTCCAGTTCGTGCGCGGATTGCTGGCCGACGGGATTGAAACGGATATCGAGCACGCGGCGGCAGTCGAAGCGGCGCTGGGGTCGCTGCTGCAGGCGATGGTGGTTGACAGCCTGACGGAAGTCATCGACGGGCAGGCGGACCTTGAGGCGCTGGCGGGGCGGATCACGTTTTTGCCACTGCGCGTTCCAGGCGGAGAGGCGGCGGCGCTAGCGGTCCCACTGCCCTTGATTGAGGGGGCGCGGCCGCTGCTGTCGGTGGTGCGAGTGTCGGAAGAGTGGTCGGGGCTGGCGAGTCGATTGTTTGCTCGGACGATCGTGGTGGACACGCTGGACAGCGCGCTGCTGCTGGCGGCGGGGCCGATGCGGGAGTGTCGGTTTGTCACGGCGAGCGGCACGGTGCTGGAGACGGATGGACGGATCATCGCTGGGCCGAACTCGGCCGAGGGCACGGGCGCGGGGCTCATCGTGCACCGTGTAGAGATGAACAGCCTGGCCGAGCAGGTTGAGACGTTGACGGAGCAGATCGATTCGCTGCGGGCGGAATTGTCGGCCATTGATGATGAGGCGGCAACGCTGGATCAACGGCGCTCGGAACTGGGCCAGCGGCTCTTTGAAATGCGCAATGCTCGCGACAAGGCGTCGCACGAGGTCGAGCGACTTGAGGCCGAGAGCCAGCGGGCGCAGCGCGATGGGCAACGGCTTGATGAGGAGATGAAGGCGGCACGGGCGCGGCGCGATGAGCTGACGGCGAGCCGTGCGCAGAAGCAGGAGCATCTCGATTCGCTGCAGCGATTGCGGGATGAAGAGGCACAGGCGCAAGCGGCGTTGCGCGAGCAACTGGAGGCGGCTGAGCAGGGCGCCGCGGACGCGGCTGAGGCGCTGACGAACCGGCGCGTCGAGGCGAGCCAGGCGAGCGAGCGGCTGGCGGCGTCGGACCGCGAGCGGCGGCAACTGGAGTCTGCCGTCGAGGAACAGCAGCGGCAGCGAACGATGCTCGAAGCGGCGCTCAAGCAGCGGACGGGCAAGATCATCGAATTTGAACGCATCATCGATGAAGCCGTGTTTGAAGCCGAGGAATGCGTCAAGACGCTGAGTGACTCGGAAGGCGTGCTGGAGGAGCTTTCAGCCCAGCGCGAGCAGTGCCAGGCGAACGTCGTTGAACTGGGTGAGGCGCTCAATGCAGCGCGGCAACGGTTGTCAATCGTCGAGCGGAACTACCACGCTGTCGAGCTGAGCAAGCGCGAGAACGAAGTGAAACGTGAGCATCTGGAGCAGTCGGCGACGGATGATCTGATGCTCGACATGGATGTGGAGTATCCGCAGTATCGTGAACTGATGAGCGACGGCGACGTGGAGGCGGTCGATCGCGAGGCGGCGGCGACTCGCATCGACGAGCTGCGCGGGGCCATCAAGCGGCTGGGCAACGTGAATCTGGATGCGATCGAAGAGGAGAAAGAACTCGTCGATCGCAATGAGGATCTGGTCCGGCAGGTCGGTGATCTTGACTCGGCTCGTGAGCAACTCATCGGACTCATCGAGGAACTGAGCAATCTCAGCCGCGAGCGGTTCAAGGAAACGTTCGAAACGATCCGCGAGAACTTTGCCGGGACCAACGGCATGTTCCGGCGGGTGTTCGGCGGTGGCAAGGCGGACATGCACCTCATCCCCGACGAGCAGACCGGCGAGGTCGACTGGCTCGAATCGGGCGTGGAGATCGTCGCCAAGCCGCCGGGCAAGGAGCCGCGTTCGATCAAGCTGCTGTCCGGCGGCGAGAAGACGATGACAAGCGTGTCGCTGGTGATGGCGATCTTCCAGAGCAAGCCGAGCCCCTTCTGCCTGCTGGACGAAGTGGATGCGGCGCTGGACGACGCCAACGTCGAGCGGTTCTGCGGCGTGCTGCAGACGTTCCTCGATCGCAGTCATTTTGTCATCATCACGCACAACAAGCGCACGATGCAGGCGGGGGATCAGTTGTACGGCGTGACGATGCAGGAGCGCGGCGTGTCGCGGCGCGTGGCGGTGCGGTTCGACCAGGTCGGCAGCGACGGGCACATCTCCAAGGACGCGCTCAAGGAAGCGGAGGAGACGGTATCGGTGGGCGGCGGCTCGGATGGCGACGAGGCGGAGGCGCCGATTGTCGAGACGGTGTCGCGTGCGGGTGTGCCGGTCGAGAATTAGTTCAAATCAGTTCCGTTGCGTCAGGCGACCCAGCGCATCGCGGACGACTTTTTCGGCCTGCTTGCCTTCGATGATGTGGGAGGTGGCGTCGGCCTCGTCGTTGGCGGCGCCCCAGCGGTAGACGAAGAAGCCAGCGTGACGGGGGTAGCGGGGGTCGACGGCTTCGAAGCGGCGCAAGAAAGCGCTGAGGGCGTCGGCCTGCACCTTTTCATCCGCGGTTTCTGAATTGGGTTGGCCTGCGTCCCATGGCTCAGAGAGTCCATTGGTGCGACTGGGATAGCCGACCGCGGTGAGAAGAACCGTGCGATCCGACCTGGTCGCGAGCAGGTCGACTTCTTCGAGCGCCTGTTTCCAGATGCGCTCGAGGGTTTCGAGCGATTGGTCTTCGCCCTGGACGAGGGGAAACCAGGCGCTGACGCCGATGATGTCAACATGCTCCCAGAAGGCGACGCGGGTGGCTCGTTCCCACTGACAGTTGTACATGAGCAAACCGCCAAAGCGGCCGCGCACCTGCGAGAGGAGATTCGTCCACTGGGTGGTCATGATTTCGGATTCGCTCAGTTCGCTGCCGACGGCGAAGACTTCGACGCCGCTTGATTGCGCGAGTTCGGCGAGTTTGAGTATCGCGCTCTCGTAGCTGACCCACCATCGGTCCCAATCGGCAGGGGCAAAGCGCGAGCGCGACTGGTTCGCTTTGACCTCATGGAAGACAATCGTGGGCACGAGCACCACGCCAAGGCCGCGATCTGTCGCGTGGTGGATGACGGAAACGAGGTCCGTCAGCAGCGGGCACTCGAGACCTTCGAGCGAGAGTTCAGTGGATTCGGGATTGTCCTGCAGCAGCGGCGTTTCGATCAGCACGCTATTGGCGTGCATAGCGGCGATCTCGTCAATGGCCTCGTTGAACTGACTGAGTTCGTGAGCGCCATCGAGGCGGAGGACGAAACCGTACCAGCCACGACGAAGCTCTGATGTGGTTGCGGGTCTGTCGACGCGGGTTTCCGCCGTAATAGTTGGCGCGGCCCGGTATGGCTGCATGACGGAGACGGCGAGAATGAGCAGCCAGAGCAAGGCCGACGCGACGACCATGCCATTGGCGATGATGAGTGACATTCGCATGCACCTTAATGCTACACCATTGACACGATCCATTTGCGATGCGGGTTGACTTATGGCATCGAACGGGCTGCGATATGGCCGTGCCTGTCTCCCCCGCTGCTGCTCCGATGCGCGTTCTGTTCACGGCCTTTGAGCCCAGTGGCGATGCGCATGCGGCTCCGGTAATTGCTGAATTGCGTCGACGGCGGCCGGAGGTCGAGGTGTACGCGTGGGGCGGGCCGAAGATGAAAGCGGCCGGAGCGACGATTGTTGAGTCCACGGGAAGCGATGCCGTGATGGGCGCGGGCTCGCTGGGCAAGATCGTCGAGCACTGGCGACTGAACGGACGCATGAGTCGTTGGCTGGACGAGCATCCGGTCAACATGCACATCCCCGTGGATTCACCCGCGGCCAACTTCCCAATTTGCAAGATTACGCGCCAGGCAGGCTGCCGCATTGTCCACCTCGTGGGGCCGCAGATCTGGGCGTGGGGGCCATGGCGCATCGGCAAACTGAAGCGGCTGACGGATCATGTGCTGTGTCTGCTGCCGTTTGAAGAGGTGTATTTCTCATCGCGCGGCGTGCCGGCGACGTTTATCGGGCACCCGGTGATGAATGAGCCGCTGCCCGTGCCGGTGGAACCAGAAGATGAGGAAGCGGAAGAGAAGGAGCATGCGACCGCACTGCCTCGCATCGCGCTGCTTCCGGGCTCGCGACCGTCGGAGATTCGTCGAAACCTCCCATCGATGATTGCGATTGTGGACGGGATTCGCCGGGCGCATTACCCCGACATGGCGGTGCGCGTCATCAGCGCGGATGCAAAGGCGGCGGAATTGGCACGCGAGGTCATTGCCGCGCTGCCTCGCTTCATCACGATTGAAATCGATCGACTGCACGAAACGCTGGAGTGGGCGGACGCAGCGCTGGTCTGCTCGGGCACGGCGACGCTCAATGTCGTGCGACACGGCGTGCCTCTGGTGGCGATGTTCCGCACGGCGTTGCTGCCGTGGCTGTTCATTGGCCGTTGGCTGGTGCGTTCGCCGCTGAGGGCACTGCCCAACATCGTAGCGGGGCAAAAGGTCGTGCCGGAGTTCATCCCCCACTTCGGTTCAGATGAACCGATCGCCGAGGCTTTGTCGCAGGTGCTGACCGATGCGGCAATGCAGGATGCTCAGCGCGATGCTTTTGTTCAAATACGCTCGATGTTCGACGGGCATCATCCGGATCGGGAAGCGGTTGATGTGATTGAGCGAGTGATCGCGGGCGCGTAGGTAGATCGCTGCTGCGGGCCGGGACGTGAAAAAACCGATCACTCGAATGCCGGGTGTGCGCCCTTCGACTTCGCTCCGGCTGTTCGACCGAGCCTTGACCGGGCCTACGGGCGGCTCAACCTCCGGCGTCGACTGCGGCGGCCTTCGCCTCACGCCTGGCGATGAGGGCCTCGACGGTTTCTTCAAGTTTGTCGCCGACTTTGCAGGCGGCCAGATTTCCCTTGTCATCGACGACGAAGACGCAGGGAATGCTGTCGATGCCCCAACCGGAGGAGAATTCGCTCTGCCATCCCTGCCCCTGATAGTACTGCGGCCAGGTGATGTCATTCTCAGTGACGAACTTCTTGAGCTGCTCAAGGCCGCGATCGCCTTCAGGCGCATCGAGACTGACGCCAATGAACTCGACACCCTGCGATTTCCATTTCGCGTAGAGGTCTTTGAGTCGGGGCAGCTCTTCAAGGCATGGCGGACACCAGGTGGCCCAGAAATCGATGACGACGATCTTGCCTTGCAGTAACTCGATCGAGACTTCGCTGCCGTTGATGGCATCGGTGAATTCGAGCTCAAAGGGCTTGCCGATGCCATCCGCCTGGCGGAGTTTCCAGCGCGCCTCGCGGGCGGCCCCGGATTTGGGCCAGTCGGCAACGATTCGGCGCATAATGGCGACGGACTTTTCCGCATCGCGCAGATGAAACGAGGCCGCTTCGTAGAGCATCATCGACCCTTGTGGATCTTCGTGGTAGCGTTTGATGAAATCCTCGATCGCGGCGAGCATCTTCTGCGGGTCGTAAGAGTCGCCACGCGTGTAGTACATCATGGCGCTCATCGCGCGCCACTGCCAGGCGTAGCGTGCGATCGAGTGATCCGGTTGGGCCTTGAGCAAGTCCTGCGTTTCGTTGAGGACGCCTTCGTAGTCTTCACGCAGGTTGAACATCGTCTCCCATCGCTCGGGCAGGAAATCGGCGACGCTCGGATTATCAGGGTGCGATTTCGCCAACTCGCCAATCAGGTCGGCGCGGCGATTAGTGATTTCGTGGCGTTTCTTGAGGAACTGCTCGCGGTAGTCGGTGTTGGGTGTGTCCCGGTTGACGTCGTAGGGCGGCATGATCAGGCTGTTGAGTTCCGTGAGGATCTCATCAGCGGATCGCTCCTGACCACGCGCCAAGGAAGTGCACAGACCCAGGCAGAGCAAGACCACCAGGGGCCACATTCGATTCTTCCATGCATCCACGATCAGCTCCGCTTCCATGCCAATGGTCCCGAGTCTCGTGCCGGGCCAACAGAGCCCAGCAACCTGCCAGAACCTGATCATATCGAGAATCGCGCCGGCGCGACTTGTTGAAGCTGCCTACCAGCCCTTGATGCGAAATAACGCGATGGTGCAGCAGCCATTGCCCAGTCGGTCCACGATGTCGAGCAGCCGGAAGTACGGGGCCTGGACCGGCAGGCTGTGCTCTGCACACCGCGACTGCCAGACACCCAGATCATGAACGGCCGTGCGCTGGTCCGCCGTGAACAGGACCAGCAGGAGGGCTGCGTGGCGGATCTGTTCTTCGCGGGCCAGTTTGGCGACGTCTCGACGGACAGGATGCTGGAGAGCGGACGCGTAGGCGACATTCGCCCCTTCCTCGGTGAATTGGGCGACGACCTTGACCTCCAGCCACATCGCTTCAGCCGGTTCGATGGATTGAGGTGGCGCAAACAGCGTGGTCGCCGCTTCCTCCTCGGCCAGCGGGCGGCCGGAAGGGGTCAGCACGAAGTCGCAGCGCTCGCCCTCGGATCGACGGCGCCGGCCCCGGGCGAGGGGGTAGCGTTGCTCGCGGTGGACGCCAAAGCCGGCGGATTGGAGGATCGATTCCATAACCGCGTGCATCTGGAGTTCGCTCAGGCTGTCGAGTCCCCGGACGGTCTGGGCGCTGCGGTCCGCGCGGGCCTGTTGAGCCAGGCCGTCCGCGAGCGCATCGGCAATCTCCGCGAGCGACCAATCGACTGGGACGACTTCTTCATCCATCATGACAACGATACCACAGATCCGCTGCCCCGCCCGCCGGGCCACATTGCGAGCGATTGATGCAGGTGTTCCAGGAAGCCATCGCAGCTCGACACGACACGGGACTCCAACACCCCGAGCGAGCATCGCGTCTTGACGCCGTCGCCCGCACGATGATCGAACTCGAATTAACGCCTCACACGCTGGCCGGCACTGCGTGGGCGGAGCCCGGCGACATCATCGCTTTTGCACAACATCTTCACGAGCGGCGCTACATCGAGCGGTTCCGTCAGGCTTGCGCTTCGGGGCGATCGTACATCGACGTGGTTGATTGCGCCATCTGTCGCGATTCCTTTGCCGCCGCCGCGGTTTCGGCGGGATGCGCACTGGCGGCAGCGGATGCGGTGGTGCGCGGGCCCGATGGGACGGCGTTCTCAGCCATGCGTCCACCCGGACACCATGCGGAGGCGGATCGAGCGATGGGGTTCTGCTTTTTCAACAACATTGCACTTGCTGCGGAGCGACTGATCCGTGAGCATGGCCTGTCACGGGTTGCCATCGTGGATTTTGATGTGCACCATGGCAATGGAACCCAACACCTGTTCGAGTCGCGGGCCGATGTCCTCTACGTTTCCACCCACCAGCATCCGGCAACGCTGTATCCCGGCACGGGTTATGAGTGGGAACGGGGGAGGCGAGGTACGCCGGGCGAGGGGTTCACGATCAACATCCCATTGCGGCCTGGAAGCGGACATGGTGAGGCGATTCAAACGTATGAGCGCGATGTCATCCCGGCGCTGGATCAATATCGACCCGAGGTGTTGCTGATTTCCGCTGGATTTGACGCGGATGAACGTGATCCGCTCGCCTCGCTGCGATGGCGGCCGGAGACGTATGAGATCATCACCCGGCGCCTCGTCGAAATTGCAAACATCCACTGCGAAGGAAAGATCGTAACGGTGCTCGAGGGCGGATACGATACCGGCGCGTTGTCCGAGGGTCTGGACCGACATCTCTCCGCGATCATGTCGCGGACCAACGGTTGATCGAGCGTTCTTGAACTATCTCATTGATCCAACACTGAAACGACTCACCATCAACGGCTTCGCGTTTCCACTTGGATGGAATCCGAGCGACGGGCAGCGACCCTTTGAGGGCTACACGATCTCGAGGCTCGAATCTGACCTCGAACTGCCTGACACGCATCAGTTCCAGATTGCCGTCTCGCACGAGCGTCTCAAGCCGCTGCTGGCGAAGCTTTTCGAAATGCTGCCCGACCCGGTGTATCCGATCCTCGAGATCATCTCGACGGATGCGTACCGACAGGTCGACACCTTGATGAGTCCCGAACCGTTGCCGAAGCAGGAGTTTCTCTCGACCTGGGCCGAGTTTGAACCGTTGCTGGTCGACGACTGCGCACTGGCGGCGGGCGCGATGAGCGAAGAGCCGTACGTGGAGGTGTTTCTCGAGGCGAACAAGTTCATCATCATCAATATCGCCAGCGAGCAGAGCGAAGCGCTTCAGGATGAGTTGCAGGCGGAGGGATTGCACGAAGTACCCAGCCATTGGATCGATGACGAAGACTGCATGGACGAGTTCCGCAGCGTGGTGATGGAAAAAGAAGGGCTGATGACGCTCGATGAAGTCATCGTCCACCTTCAGCGGCTCTGGCAGCTCGAGCTCAACGTCGATCCTGACGGCAATCCCGACGAGAGCGGTCGCGACCTGGGCGTCACGCTCTGGCACATCGTCGTGCTGGCTGTGCGCCGCGACCAGCAGCCTCCCACCGACAGCGCGCGAATTGAGATCTGGCTTTCGGCGGCGTCGCTGGGACAGGTCGAGGAACTCGTGGCAGACGTCTTTGATCAACTCAAGGAATGGGATATCGACACGATGGTCAGTCAGGATCGCGTGGCTTTCGATGATCGGCCGCGCGAACTGAATGATCTCGAGCACGGGTCAAATACGACCGGTGTCTGGGCGGTTTCGGTTCAGCCGCTCGAATCGCGCAGTCACTGAATGGCGACACGGTCGGCGCCGGCGGAGACGGTCACCTCGACTGGGGTGGTTTCGGTGCGCCCTTCGATCGCCAATTCCCTGGCGCGTTGCTGCGACCAGTCAGTCACGAGCAGATCAGGGGATTCGGGACCGTCATGCACGCGCAGGAGGTTGTAGACGTTGTTGCGCTGGGCGGGAAGAAAGCCGGCGTTGCGAATGAGGTGGCAGATGAGTTGTTCGGTGAGGCAGTAGGTCGTGCCCGCCGCCGAAACGACATTCTCCTCCATCATCACGCTACCCATGTCGTTGGCGCCGAAGCTCAGGGCGACCTGGCCGATGTGCGGTCCCATCGTGACCCAACTGGCGCCGATCGAGTGGACGTTGTCGAGGTAGAGGCGGCTGATCGCCTGGGTGCGGAGATATTCCGTCGCGCCGGCCATGCGAACGACCTTTCCGAAGCGATCACTATGGCCTCCGGCTGCGATGACGTCACCTGGGAACTCTTCGCCGGCCTGCGGTTCCCACTCCGGCAATCGACCCAGCGGTGTATTCTCACGCTGGAAGGGCCAGGAGATGAACGCTTTGTAGCGACCCCCGCCGTATCTGGCGAAGTCGTTGATCGAGCGGTCCTGCCACTGGCGCACGAGTCCCATGTGATGGATGCGATCGGCGATGCCCTCGATGTGGCCGAACATCATGGTCGCGGAGGTGTACATCCCCAGGCGATGCGCGACGCGCATGACGGTCAACCACTGCTCGGCGGTGCACTTGCCCAGGCCGATCTTCCTGCGGACGGGCAGGGCGAAGATCTCGCCACCACCGCCGGGGAGGGAGTCGAGACCCGCTTTCATAAGGCGTTTGAAGACATAGCTGAGTTTGGCTTCGAGATCAGTGCCGGGCGGATCGAAGAAGCGGACGAACTCGATGAATTCGGGCGGGCTGAAAGCGTGGATGTGGATGTGGGGATTCTCGGCCTTGATACCGGCGAGCAGCTCCTCATACCACGATAAGGGCAGCTCGGGATTCATGCCGCCCTGCATGAGAATCTGCGTGCCGCCGATCGCGCTGAGTTCGCTGATCTTGGTCGTAATCTGCTTGGCAGAGAGCGTGTAGGCATCATCTTCATCGCCATCACGGCGAAAAGCACAGAAGGTACAGCGGGCCGTGCAGACATTCGTGTAGTTGATGTTGCGATCGATGACGTAGGTGCGGATTGCGTTGCCATGCAGGACGCGGCAACGGGCATCGGCCCATCGGCCAAGCGTAAAGAGAGGCACGGTGCGGTAGATCCGCATGGCTGTTTCGGTGTCGAGGCGGACCTGTCCGTTGAGCAAGGCAAGGAGCCAGCCGGCGTCGAAACCGCACGCCGCGGCGCCGAGGTCGTCGCAGGAATCGAAGTCGAATGTGAATGAGGTCATTGGCCTGCCGATCCCGGCGGTTTTGCCGGCTCCAGAGCATATGCCCGAGTGGCTTCGAGACTCCGGGGGAGGCGACGCGATGGTCCGAAAACACGGGCGGGCCCTGAGGCAGGGCCACGGGCGGAAACGGTTGTGCCCATCATGCCGAATCGCCTGCCCGATTCCCTCCCACTGACCTCATTCCACCCGCCGAATGACCGATAGGAACCAAGGAATCACCGTAACCGATGGCTCGGGAAGCAGCTGATGGAAGGCCCTCCCTATATTCAAACCCCACACGCCTCACCCGCGCTGCGCCATATCCGGCTGAGCGTGACCGTCTGCGCCTGGATCGTCGGGCTGTCGCTTTTCGTGCAGATCTTAACGTGGGCGCTGGTGAACTACACCGACATGCGCGTCGCCAGGATCCAGCCGACGGCCGCGGAGTATCACCCCACCGTCGTCAAGAAGACCAAACCGCCGCGAGGTGAAATCCATTCGCTAACGGGCGTCGAGCCCCAACCAGTGGCCGAGCCCGAGGTGGTCAAGAACGACCCGCCGCCTGAGGTGAATAAAGCGGCCAGTCGATTCAACGTGTGGTTCCGCGTGCAGCACCAACTGGCGCTGGTGGCGGGGATCGCAGGGTGCCTCGCGCTTTGCGTACAACTGGCCGTTGGGACGGTCGTGGCATCGGGCGCCAGCGTGTACGGCATTCGACGCGTCGTATCGGCCCAGGCCTGGTCGATGGCGCTGCTGGCTCTCTGCCTGCCGTGGCATCGGCTTGCGGCCGAGTTCCCCTTCGGCGGGGTATTCACAACATATGACGTGATGACTGGGGCCAGCGACGCCTTTGCGGCCGGTGGACCTGATGCGCTGCCAAGTCTGCTCTTCTACGGCAAATTCTTCCTTCTCCCAGTGGCTGCCCTGGCCGCCACGGCGATCATCGGCCTGCGCTTTGCCGCAGGTATCGAGACGGGAATCGTGTCCAACGGACCGACTGCTGAAGAACTGGCGATCGAAGCCGAGGCGAGCAATCGCAAGGCGGGCAGCCTCGTTGGCGCGGGTCGGATTGGCGGAGCGTTGGAGAACACGCTGAAGAAAGGGGCTGCAGCTCCACAGCCCGCGCAGAATCCACCCGACCCGTTCCTCCCGACGCGGCCAGTACACGAGCCCGTGGTGGCAGAACCACCCTCAAGACGACCCATCTGATGGAATGGAGTCGGCGGCAACGCCGCCGGGCCGGCGCGGAGCCTGCCCTGAGCCGCGCGTGTCAGGCAGCCATGGTGGCACGCAGCACGCTGTCCCATCGGCGGCAGGAGTCGCACCCGCCGCAGGGGCGAGGCAAGTCATGATCACACCACCACGCGAGACTCGTCGGCACTCCGCTGCTGGAGATGAGATCGATGATCTGCTCGTCGGTGCAGTCGAGCACTGGCGTGCGAATCTCCGGGGCGGGGTTTGCGGTGGTCGCGTCCAGGTCTGCGAGATGCGCGACGCACATCGATACTTCGTGCAGCGCCGCCATGCGATCCAGATCGACGCCGGCCTGGCAAGGCCAGACGACCCGACTGCAGCGCAAATCCCGAGCCGCGATGAGGGCCGAGATCAGCAGGCCTGCGCCATCCAGAGCTGAGTGATGAACACCTCGACCTGATGGTCCGGTTGTCGCAGAGCGAGCTGCGCCGGGACCGACCGTGCGATCAATTCGAAAGTGCGTCGCCTGGCGAGCGATCGCGGCGAGGCGCTGGGGGGCCGAATTGTCGGTCAGTTCCGGCACCCAGAGCACCGCCTGATCGGGGCGATTCTGCAGCGACAGCGCGGCGAGTGCGGGCAGCGAACCATCGGTGATGATCAGGCGGCGTGGCGTGAGCATGTCTGGAAGTTATCGGCATGGGCTCGCCGCAAACTTGCGTTTCGGGTGGATTCCAGCCTTGAAGCCTTGGGGCCGACCGGCAAGGATCAAGTTCCACTTCCAGGCCCATTGACTCAAGAGAACTCCCGAAAGAACTGACATGAAATACGCTGCTGAACGCCAGGCCGCCGTGAACGCCGTGCTCGACGCCTGCCAACTGTGCAAGACGGTGCAGGCGACGCTCATTTCCGAAGAGACGATGGCCAAGAAGGACAAGTCGCCCGTGACGGTGGCGGACTTCGGCGCTCAGGCGGTGGTCGCCAGCCAGTTGCGCAAGGCGTTTCCGAATGACCCGCTGGTCGGTGAGGAAGACGCGGCGGCGTTGCGTGGCGATGCAGGCGCCGATCTGCGCGGCAAGGTCGTGGCCAGTGTGCAGAAGGTCGCGCCGTCGATGACCGAAGCGTCGATTCTCGATTCGATCGATCGCGGCATGTACGAAGGTGGGCCGAAGGGTCGCCACTGGACGCTCGATCCCATCGACGGCACCAAGGGATTCCTGCGCAACGATCAGTATGCCGTGGCTCTGGCGCTGATCGAAGATGGCCAGGTCGTGCTCGGCGTGCTCGGCTGCCCGAGTCTGCCGCACGACGGCAAGAAGCCGGATGGGCCGGCGGGGTGCCTTTTCATCGCCGTGCAGGGCGAGGGCGCGACGATGCGGACGCTCGATGATCCGACGGAGCACAAGATCCACGTGACGAACATCAGCGACCCGAGCCAGGCGAGCTTCTGCGAGTCGGTCGAGTCGGCTCACTCGGCCCAAGATGACTCGGCGAAGGTCGCGGAACTGCTGGGGATCAGCGTGCCCCCCTATCGCATCGACAGCCAGTGCAAGTATGCAGCCGTGTCGCGCGGCGACGCGTCGATCTACCTCCGCCTGCCGACGAAGAAGGGCTACGAAGAGAAGATCTGGGACCACGCGGCGGGTTGCATTGTGATCCGCGAAGCGGGTGGGCGCGCGACAGATGTGCGCGGGAACGAGCTGGATTTCTCGATCGGGCGCACGCTTCGCGACAATCTCGGCGTGGTGGTGACCAACGGCATTTTGCACGATCGAGTGGTGGCGGCGGTGCGGAAGGTGCTTGGGGTCTGATAGCCCTGCGACTCAAACAGTCGTGATAGAGTCCCTCGTCATGACCGGTTTCCAGCTCCCGCCAAAACGGACCATGAGCTCGGCATTCGCCGGGCGAGGGCGCACGGATGTCGTCAAGATCGAGTGTCTTGAGATCCGAGACGATGAGTTGCTCCGACTGACATTCGAAAGCGTCAATTCACCCTTGCGCCAAGGCGTCTGGCTGCGGACAGACAGGGGTCTGCACATCGCCAACCAGCTGTGCCTCAGCGCCGACCTGTGGCAGGATACGTCGCCACGAGAAGTAATGATCCACTGTCATACAACCGACGGCTTTCTGCATCTCTACAACATCTGGGAGGATTCCGGTAGGCGCGAATCCCAGATGTGGACCACTGGCATGCTCGTCGAGGAGTTGCCGACCGGTCGGAGGTATCGCTGCAACGATTTTGGCTTTGACACCGAGTTTGACAAATTGGTGTTTCGCCTGGAGCGCGTGGGTTGACGCAGAAAGTACCTGGATTGCCGGCCGATCACTTGATCAACGCATCGCGCGAGGTGCTTGGCGTTTGATCGATCGGAGGCCGTCGGTTTCGGTCAGCCCCGGAGGGGCGCAAGGGTGTAGCCACGGGTGGAGCGATGCGCAGCGAGCGGAACCCGTGGTGGAGTCGAGATTCGAGCGAAGCCCCGCACGGGGCGGTAGAGGCGCGCGGAGTTCGGCTCCTCCGACGCATGCCACACATCACCTACTGATCAGTACTGCTCATCTGGCATGCAGTCCTCGCTCGCGATAACCAGGTTTTCACCCCCAACCTCGCTTCTGAGCGCGGCGAACTCATCCGGGCTCAGCTTGAGGTAGAGATCGTATTCGTGCGTTATTGTGATGAGCATGGGCCGACCATCGCTTCGCAGAAGACTCAGGTCTTCAACGGGAGGCCATGGCACCCCATCATCGGATCCGGGAAGTTCAGCCGCGATCACGATCGGGACCAAATCGGCAAGCAGGAACGGCTTGGCACGATCACTCAATTCGAACTTGAAAAGCTCGACAAATTGTGCTGACTGTGTGCCCGGCCAGATGTTGGTCCTGCGGCGTTCTATCAGATCGCCCATCAATGGACTGAGGATCCGCTCAGCGCGCTCGATCTCATCCAGGCGGGCGATCACTGTGAACGCAGTGCATCGACCCAGCGCCCACTCAACAAGTGGCGCAATCGATCGAACTGATAACTCACCGTGATAGTCGACGATCTTCATGCAGGTGTGAATCATAACCAATCCGGCGCTCTGCGTGCCGCGAGGGTGGAGGAATCTTTCGCCCCTTCAGGGCTTGATCTGTTTTCTGACGACGGCCACGGGTTGCGCTGCGCCGCAGCGCGGCTGCGCTGAAGCCGTGGCTACATTCTGGCACCCCTTCGGGGTTAGATGTGGTGAACGGTGCCCGGTATCGGCGCTGGATCGACGTCGCACGTCCAACACCGCTTGCTTACACGTGGGGCTCGTTTTGTATGTCGCTGGCGTTCCCGGGCGGGCGGGTCGGCCCCGTTCAGGGGACTTTTCCCGAGAGGCTTCGAGTGACGGCGAGAGTATTCTTTGACGCCTGCGCTGAACTCGCAGGGCGCCGGAGGAGTTCGCCGTGTCTGCCGACGAAGTTTTTCAACTGCGAGAGCGGGCCAAGGAACTGCGGTGCATGTATCGCGTGCACGAGATCGTGTCGCAACGGGGTCAGCCTCCGGCTCAGGCGTTTCTGCGGGTCATGGAAGTGATTCCGGACGGTTGGCAGCGGCCGGACTCGACGGGGGCGCGGATTGAATACATGGGGCGGAGTTTCGTCGGCCCGGGCTTTTCATCATCGGGTCGGTCCATCACCGAGCCGATTCTGCTGTGCGGCATCGAGGTCGGGTGGATCCAGGTTTCCGACGCGATCGATCCACAGGTGGCGCCCGAGGCGTTTCTTCCTGAGGAGTCCGTCCTGCTGCGCAACATCGCGCATCGGATCAGCGAGTATCTCGAATGGAAACATACCGAGCTGCTCGGAGGGCGCGCCGCAGAGCCGGGGCTGCACTGGCGCTGGCGCGAGTCGTACGCCCGGTCGCTGGCGCACGCGCTGGATGCCGATCGCTTTGGCGTGACGGGCGTCTATCTCGGAGGGAGTACCGGCAACGGAGAAGCCGGACCGGGAAGCGACATTGACCTGTTCATCGTCACCCATGGAACTGACGCGCAGCGACACCAACTCAGTCTGTGGCTCGAGGGCTGGAGCCTGTGTCTGGGCGAAATGTCGCTGCAGCAGACTGGCTACGGCTTTCGCCACGGGATGCTCAATGTGCAATGGCTCGATGCGCCGCCGAACATCGCGCGACGCCCGGATCTGCACGCGCTGCCGCTGGGGATGGCGTAGCAGGCTGGGCCGAGCCTGCTGCGCTGAGGGCGATCCGGCGGAGCTTTGCGCGATGCGCGAGTCGTGAGCGTCATTCGTGTTGGCCGCCCAAGCCCCGGGCCTGCGCCCTTCGACTTCGCTCAGGATCTTCGACAGAGCCTTGTCCCGACCTACCCGCGCCGGCTCACTTCTTCGGCTTGGGCGCACCGGCCTTGATGATGGCCTTCATCTCATCGGTGAGTGAGCCGACACCTTCCTCCTGGCGAAGGACAATGGCGTTCTTTGCATCGACCATTACGACCATGAAACGGCTCGCGGCGAGGGCCTTGCGCAGGTCGGGTCTCAACATGATGAGATCGAAGTAGCCGTCGGAGCCGAATTTGAGTTCGGTGAGTTTGGTTTCTTCCGTCAGGGCTGCGTCGACGAGGTAGCCGGAGACGAAGACGTAGTTGCGATCGCCGATGCGGCGGATGGCCATGGCGCGCGTATCGGCGTTCTGATCTTCGAGAGCGGTGGCCTCGCGAACGCGAGCCTGTCGAGCGGCGATGAAGAAGGCGTCTTCACCGGCCGCACGCGCGGGATCGACGTCGTAGACCGCCCCATCCGTCGTCCCTCCCTTGCCAGCTCCAGCGGGGCGACTCGCGGGTGCGTTCTCGCGTGCTTCCTGCAGGGCTTCTTCGGTGTCAAGCGAACGTCGGAGCAAATCGCTGGCAGGTGCACCTCCGTCGAACGCGCTTCCGCCGCCTTCGAAGTTGCCGCCCTCGAAGCCACCACCCCGACCTCGCCCGAAACTCAGGCGGTTTGGTCGATCGCCGGGCGCGCCGAAGATGCTGCGCTCCAGTTCCGGCGCGACGAGGTAGCTCGAATACGGCGTCTGCAGGCTGTACTTCGTGGATAGATCCAGGATCTCGCGCACCATTTCGCTCGACTCGCCATCGAGGCGGATGCGGTCGATGAGGTACGCGATCTTGCGGCCGGCCCAGATGCGCGGCACGTAGGACGCATCATTGGTCGGCTCGAATGAAATCTCATTCCAGGTGTAGGTGAGTTCCTTGTCGCCGCGCTTGGCCTTGAGCGTGACTGGACCCTTGACAGGCTTTTCGAATTGGCCGGCGAGGAGAATCTGGCGGCCGTTGTAGAGATCGCCGATCGTCGGCGGGTACTGCTCGGTGATCACGGCATCGGGCAGCGTCAGATGCAGGTCGGTGAGTACCGGCTCGCTGAAGACGGCAAAGAAGTCGCCGAGGCTGTGTTCGAGATTCTCGCCGGGTTGAACATAGGTGGGAATGCCGCCGTAGCCGGTGGCGAGTGCGTCGAGCAGTTGGGTGTTGACATCGTGGCCCACGCCGAAGGGGAAGAGGCGGATGTTGGTGCGGAAGTCCTTGGTCATGCGAGCGAACATGTCTTCGACAATCTCGCGTTTCTGATCACCCTTGCCGTCGGTGATGAAGACGACGACAAAGGGTCGGTCCTTGGCGTCGGCATCGCGCATGTCGAGGGCGGCTTTGAGCGCGTCGTTGATGTTGGTGCCGCCGGAGGGCTTGAATTTCTCGACGCGGTGGGTGGCCTCGGCCTTGCTCGCCTTGTCGGCCTTCTGCAACTTGTCGAAGATCGTGTCAAAGCCGGTCGAGAAGCGAACGACGGAGAAACGGTCTTCGGATTCAAGGCGGTCGATGCAATAAATGAGAGCCTGCCTGGCCTGATCGATCTTGCCGTCGCTGGCCATCGAGCCGGAGGTGTCGACGACGAAGACGTAGTCCTGAGGCACCTGCACCTGGTCATCCCAGAGCGGTTTGGGGGCCAGCAGCAGCAGGAAGTGCCCGGGCAGGGCCTCGTCTTCGCGGTAGGAGACGACTGACAGGCCGACGTCGCGCTGCTGGGCGTCGTAGAGCAGAACAAAATCGTCTGCAAGGCTGAAGTTGGTGCGCTCGAAGACCGCCCGTGCTTTGTGATCGCCATCGCGGACGACTTCGACTTCATGCGTCGGTGACCAGATGCCTCGCAGCGGGCTCTTGGAGTTGAGGGTGACGTCGAAGCGAACGGTGCCGTTGGCCACGCTGTTCTCGCCGGGTGTGCGCAGCGGGTACTGGTAGCGCCACATCTCGGCGACGCTGTCGGTCACCTGCTGGTACGAGAGTTGAATCTCGGTGGTTGAATCGGGTTCGATGGGGAAGATGCGGGCGCGCATCAGTCGGCGGCCGATGAACTCAATGAGGCCGGGGTCGCGATTGCCGCGCACGATGCGCTCGTAGATTTCGCGGGCCTTTTCAGCCGGGAGCACTTCGCCCTGCACCATCTTGCCGTTGAAAGTCATCTGGAAGTCGGTCAGGTCGGCGCCTTCGGGGATCGGGAAGATATAGGTCGCTTCGAGGCGCTGGTTGCTCGTGTTGCGGAAGGTCTGGTTGACGGTCGTCAGCGCCACGCGGTCGGTGATGTTGATGCGCACGAGATGGTCTTCAATGCGCAGGGGGTTGGTGCGCATCCCTTCGACGACAAGGACGCCCGAGGCGCGGACCGCCGCAGCCTGGAAGAGGATGAAGAGCATGCCACAGAGGGCCAGAGCAATGGAGAGACGGGTGCGGCGGTTCATGACAACCTCCCTGAGGTCTGGGCGTGGAGATTCCTACTTGAGTACTGACGCACGAGGGCCACGCGTGTTAGCCCAAATCCCCAGTTCGATGCTGAAATGGTGATTCTGGGGCTGAATGGCTATGATGTGGTCGAGTTTCGGGGAGGCTTACCGAGGCTCAGTGACGGGGCCGTAGCTCAATTGGGAGAGCACTGCCTTTGCAAGGCAGGGGTTAGGGGTTCGAGCCCCCTCGGCTCCATTGTTCTTTTTCTCGTCACCGCACGAGTTCGGCGCATCCTGCTTGCGGCAGGACGCTGCAACCAATACTCCGACATCGCCCAAAAAACGCTTCATGCCCCACCGTGCGGCGGGGCATGAAGTGAGTGTCGGATGAGACCTGTTTCAATTCAATCCAGCTTGTACTCCCAGCCCTTGCGATAGGTTTTGCTGATGAAGGCGTTGGCGGAGTCGTTGTTGGTGAACTTCATGGCCTTCGGGTCGTACTCGAGGCGACCGCCAATCTTCTGGGCGATACAGCCGAGGAGGATGACCTCGCTGAACGGGCCGGCGTAAGCGAAGTTGCTCTTGGGATAGTCGTAGGGTTTCTCGCCGATGCACGCGAGGTACCACTCCTTGTGATGGCCCTCGGCGGAACGTTCAATCATCTGTGGCGGCGTGCCGTATTCTTCGTGACGCGAAGCGGGCAGGAGGCGCGGCGGGGCCTTGGCGTTGGGCAGGCAGATCATCTTGCCCTTGCTGCCGATGTAGAGCGCGCCCTCGTTGGTCATCTTGACATCTTCGGCCAGCTCCGCAGGTCGTGCGGGCTTGTTGCCGCCGTCGTGCCAGTAGATTGAGAATGCGGGCCGGCTGACCGTCGCAGGGAAATCGAAGCGGACCGTGCTCGACTTGCCGAACATCTCGGCGTCACCGAACGCGTCGCCTGCGGTCAGCTCGATCGTGGTCGGGTAGCCGGGGTTCATGGCCCAGTAGACGGGATCGACTTCGTGGCAGGCCATGTCGCCGAGCGCGCCGCAGCCGAAGTCCCACCAGCCGCGCCAGTTGAAGGGGTGATAGAGGCCGCCCCAGTTGTCAGCGGGGTTGTGGCGGTAGGGCCGCTCAGGAGCCGGTCCGATCCAAGAGTCCCAATCCATTGTCGACGGAATCTCTTCGGCGCCTTCGGGGCGCTTGAGACCCTGACGCCACCAGGGGCGATCAGTCCAGATGTGCGCTTCCTGCAGATCGCCGATGGCGCCGGCGCGCAGGTAGTCGATGGAAAGACGCAGTTCTTCGGAGGCGTGCCCCTGGTTGCCCATCTGGGTGGCGAGTTTGTACTTCTTCTGGGCAAGCATGAGCTGCCGGGCTTCCCACGGCGTATGCGTGAGCGGTTTTTGCGTGTAGGCGTGCTTGCCGAGACTCATCGCGATCATCGTCGCCGGGAAATGATGATGATCGGGCGTGCCGACCATGACCGCGTCGAAGTCTTTGTGCTGCTTGTCGAACATCTTGCGATAGTCGGTGTAGCCGGTTGCATCGGACCATCGCTTTGTGGCCGGCTCCCACCGCGTCTGATCAACATCGGTAAAGCACGGGCAGAGCGCACCAAGGTCGGCGAGCGGCGGAATGTGCTGGTTGCTGGCGATGCCGCCAACGCCGATGAAGGCAACGTTGAGGCGCGCGTTTGCACCAAGCACGCGACTGTAGGACGACGCCGTCATCGCCCATGCGGTGGCAGCCGCGGAGGTTTGCAGGAATTGGCGGCGGGTAATCGGCGGGAGAGGTTTGTTATTCATGGTGCATCACTATACCGGGTCCAGCGGATCCGGTATCAGGCATTTCACCGTGATTTTCGACTGACGAGATGCGATCCAATCGGCAGACGGCAGTGGTAGCCGACTCCGACCCTGCGGCAGCATGTCAAGCTTTCAAGGCACCTTAGGCGTGAGGACTGGGGCCGGGTGTGCCGGCCGGCTTGATCCACCGGCGCAGGAGCGGGGCAATCGTCAAGCCCTGCACGATGATCGAAAAGACCACGACGACGTAGGTCATGACCAGGATGGCGTCGCTGACGTGTCGATCCACCTCGTGGCCGAGTTCATCGCGCAGCGACAGGGCCAGCGCGACGGAGATGCCGCCGCGCAGGCCGCCCCATGTCATCAGTTTTACCGCGTGAGGCACGCGCTTTTCCTTGATGGGCAGCACCGCAAAGGGCACACCGACAGAGATAAAGCGAGCAAGAAGCACGGTGGGGATGGCGAGCGCGCCGGCGAGGACGTACTGGCTGTCTATTGCGAGCAGAAGCACTTCGAGGCCGATGAGCACAAACAGCACGGCGTTGAGGATCTCGTCGATGAGTTCCCAGAAGGTATCGAGATTGTGGCGAGTTGTCTCGGACATCGCGAACGCGCGGCCGTGATTACCGATGAGCAGGCCCGCCACAACCATCGCAATGGGGCCGGAGATGTGAAACGCATCGGCCAGCGCGTAGCCGCCGGTGACAAGTGCGAGTGAGATGAGGACTTCGACCTGATAGTTGTCAATGTCCTTGAGCATCTTGTAGGCGAGTAGGCCGATTCCAAGGCCGAAGACTGCTCCGCCGATGGCCTCCTTGATGAACAGAATGGCGACGGTGCCGGCGCCGGTGGGTTCGCCACCGTGGCTCGCGCCAGCAAAGCCGAGCAGCGCCAGGAAGATGACCACGCCGACGCCATCGTTGAAGAGCGATTCGCCAGCAATCTGGGTCTCGAGATCCTGCGGAGCGTGAAGACTCTTGAGGATGGAGAGCACCGCGATGGGGTCGGTTGGCGAGATGAGCGCCCCAAAGAGCAGGCAATGGATGAACTCGAGGGGAAGGCCCAGGGCGCCGGCGATAAGCCACACCACGCCGCCGACGATAGCTGTGGAAATGACCACGCCGACGGTGGCCAGTGTGGCAATGACAGTGGTGTGCTTGCGCAGGTCGCTCAGATCGATGTGCAACGCACCCGCGAAGAGGAGATAGCCGAGCATGCCGTGCAGCAGGGTTTTGTCGAAGTTGATGGACTTCATGGTGCGGTCCGCTGTTTCGCGCACCGAAGGAAAGACGTGACCGGCGCCGATGAGGCCGATGGAGAGGATCATGGCGAGGATCATCAGGCCGATCGTCGTGGGCAGGCCGAGCACGCGGTGATTGATGTAGCTGAACACCGCCGCGAGGGTAATCAGGATGGCAATGATCTCGAAAGTACCGAGGTGTTCCATGGGGCGGGAGTGTATGCGGCAGCGTCAGATCAGTCGGTGGCGCGGTTGAGGACCATGACGCCGGCGCCGATTCCGGCAGCGCCGATGGCGATCAGAATGCCACAGGGAAAGAGCATCTCAGTCAACGAGAAGCCGCGCCAGATGGCGCCTTCGAGGGCCAGCACACCCCAACTCATCGGGCTGAAGTGGCTGATGGACTTCATGAACGGGGGCATGAAGGCGAGCGGGATCATCCCACCGCCGAACATCGCCATGACCACATTGGCCCCCCACGATGCACCGGAAACGGCTTCCTCGCTGCGGCCGATGACGCTCATGAGCATCATGATGCCGACGACACAGAATGCAAGGCTGGCGATGGCAAGCGCAAGAAAGATGAAGCTGTTGGGCCGCATGCCCAGGGCGTAGCCAAGCGCGACCATCATGAGGTTGACGCAGATAACCGCGATGAAGCACGCCAGTCCTTTTCCAGCGACGATCTGGGCTCGCGAGATGGGCGCCACACGCAGGCGGTAGAATGTGCCCTGTGAACGCTCCCGCACCATGGTGACGGCAAACGTCGCGGCACAGCCAAGCACGCCCCAGAGGATCGCGGATGGGAAACTGATGTCCCACGCCGAGTGAATGCGGGATGTGAGATCGTTTTCCTGCTTGGGCGCTGTGACATCGACGGCCCGGATGTTGGCCAGTTGCATGGTCGGCCGATCGCTCTTCTCCCCCGCGTCATCAAGGCCGGAATTGAGTTCATCGAGAGAGCCCATGAATGTATCCAGCGTTCCCATGAAGCCGCTCAGGAGCGCCCTGGCCGCGGGGTTCATGTCGTTGTTCTCCTGGATATCCTTGCGTGATTGCTCAATCATGGGGCGCATGGAATCAGGATCGGCGAAGCGATCGCCAACGAGTTGCCCCATCGCCTGCATGAGGATGCCCTGGAGCATGCCCGACTCAGCGGATCGCGACGGATCGACGCCAAGTTCGATGGCGGGACCTTCCATCCACATGATGCCGGCCGTCTCGCCGAAACCCTCGGGCAGGCCGACGAACGCGAGCAGGTCTCCCTTGCGAATGTCGTTGATGGCCTGCTCGCGTTGAGCTTCGATGGCAGCATTGGGGTCAGTTGGCGGCCGAACGATGATGCTGCCCGAATCTTCAAGCGCCTTGACATAGCGCTGCGATATGGCGGACTGGTCCGCATCGACCACCGCGATTTCGAAGTGAACATCGTCGCCGCCACTCGAAAACGAATTGCTTATGGCTCCGAAGAGCACACCCATCAGAACCGGAAACCCGATGATGAAGAACAGCCCCACTTTGTCGTGGCGGACAATCTTGAGGTCTTTCAGAGCCATGAGCCAGATCGTGCGCATCAGTCTCTCAGGCTCCTTCCGGTTAGTGAGAGGAAGACAGATTCGAGATCAGGTTTGGCCACGTTGAGCGTCGCAAAGGCGACGCCGCGGGTGGCGAGGCGGCTGACTTCCTCGAGGGGTTGCTTTGATTCGAAGCGGAGATGCAGGCCATCGAGTGCGGCCGGCAGGATCGAGGCGTCCGTTGGAGACTTGACGAGACCGGCCGTGACGACGGCCGCGCCGCCGAATTCGGCGAGCAGGCCGTCGAGCGTGTCGAGTGCGAGGAGTTTGCCGTGATCCATGATCGCGATGCGATTGCAGAGGCGCTGTGCTTCTTCCATGTAGTGCGTCGTGTAGATGATCGTTCGACCATCATCCTTGAGGCGCTCGATGCACTCGAAGATGTGGTTGCGCGACTGGGGGTCGACGCCGACGGTCGGCTCGTCGAGCAAGATGATCTGCGGGTCATGAACGAGGGCGCAGGCCATGTTGAGGCGGCGCTTCATTCCTCCCGAGAAGGTCTTGACAAGATCGCGGCGACGATCTTCAAGTTGGGCGAATTTGAGGGCCCAATCAACGCGTTCGCTGAGGCGAGCACCGGTCAGACCGTATAGCGAACCGAAGAAGACAAGATTGCGCTCGGCAGACAGCACGTCGTACAGGGCAAGCGACTGCGGCGCGATCCCGATCAGGCGGCGGACCGAGGCGCCTTCCCGAATGTCGCGTCCATCGATCTCGACTTGGCCACCATCGCCTTCCATTGCGCCGACGATGATGCTGATAGTGGTCGACTTTCCAGCGCCGTTGGGGCCGAGCAGGCCGAACGTCTCGCCGCGCTGCACATCGAACGTCACATCACTAACAGCCGTGAGGGAGCCGAATGACTTGGTCAGTTGATGGACACGGATGATGTGCGGCGCGCGGGGCGTCGGTTCGGCCACGTTGGTCCTCACTCAAAAAGCGGTGTACTGGGGAGGTGCTGCGCTTGTGTTCCGTCGTGAACGGCAAACGAGCCGCCTTTGAGCAGGCAGGCGCTGCCCCACTTGCCGTCTTTGCGCAATGCGTACATGGTGACGTTGTAGTTGGGCCGACCCCCGGCCGTGAGCAGTGAACGGCGCTTCGTGTGGTCCACAATCCACTTGAGTGTCTTGAGGCAGGCCTCTTCGGGTTCAAGTCCATTGGCCATGTGCTGGACGGTCTGAAACGCGCCGCAGGACTGCATGACTGCTTCGCCGCGACCGGTGGCGCCGGCGGCCCCGACTTCGTTGTCGACGAACATCCCCGCGCCGATGATCGGCGAATCACCCACGCGGCCGGGAATCTTGTAACTGAGTCCGCTCGTCGTCGTGCAGGCCGAAATGTCGCCCGATTCGTTGAGCGCGGCGCAGTGGATGGTGCCGTAGTGATATGGAATGCCAAGACGTTCAGCGCGCTCGGCGCGGGCGTCCCGATCGACGTGCTGCTCTTCGTTGAGCCAGTCGTCATCCTGGTTGAGGTTCTCTTTCCACTTGAGCCAGGCTTCGCGGGCCTGGTCGGTGAGCATGTCCTGCTCCTTGAAGCCGTGTGCTTTAGCGAAAGCGAGCGCGCCGGCGCCCACGAGCATGACGTGATCGGTGCGACGGAGCACCTTGAGGGCAACGGCGGCGGCGTTGGGAATGTTCTCGAGCGCACCGACCGAACCGGCCTTATGCGAAGGGCCGTGCATGACGGATGCATCGAGCTGCACCACACCGTCTTCATTCGGAAGGCCGCCATAGCCGACGCTCATATCCCCCGGGTCGTTTTCGACGATGGCCACGCCGGCGACGACGGCATCGACCGGATCCGCGCCGGCTTTGATCTCATCCATCGCTTTGACCACGGCCCGCAGACCATTGCCGCTGCTGAGGACAATCGGACCGCCGCGACCCTGCCTTGCTCGCCGAGCAAGCGACGCCCCGGAGGCGGGGAGTGGAACGATGAGGGGTACGGTGGCGGCGGCACCGGCCGCGAGGAATGCGCGTCGGTTCAGGTCGTTCATGGGGACAGCGTAGCCATTCGAGGCTGAATCTGCAATGTCCCGCGCCCCCGGTCATGTCACCCATCGCAGTATAATCGGGCAAAACGTGATCATGTCCCGTGAGAAGGATGAATCATGCTCTTTCGCCAGATTTACGATGACCGACTCGCCCAGGCGGCGTACTTCATCGGTTGCCAGCGCACCGGCGAGGCGATTGTCATCGACCCCGAGCGCGACGTCGATCGCTACATCAACGAAGCCAGGAAGCACGGCATGCGACTCGTCGCGTGCGCGGAAACGCACATTCATGCCGACTTTCTTTCGGGCAGTCGACAACTGGCGGAGATGACCGGCGTCAAGGTCTACGTCTCCGACTGTGGCGATGCGGACTGGAAGTACGGGTGGCTCGAGTCGCGCAGTGACGGCGGCAAGTATGATGCGGTCCGGCTTAGGGACGGCGATGTCTTTCGCATCGGCGGAATCGAGTTCCGCGTCGTACACACACCCGGGCACACGCCTGAACATGTTTCATTTCTCGTGACGGATCGTGGCGGCCAGGCGGATCAGCCGATGGGTTTGCTCTCGGGCGATTTCGTGTTCGTCGGCGACACGGGGCGGCCTGATCTGCTCGAGAGCGCCGTGGGTGTGCTTGGTTCGCAGGAGGAGTCCGCCAAGCGCCTGCTGATCTCGGCCAAGCAGTTTCTGAAGCTGCCCGAGTATTTGCAGGTGTGGCCGGCGCATGGCGCGGGCAGCGCGTGCGGCAAAGCGCTTGGCGCGGTTCCGCAGACCACCGTGGGCTATGAGAAGCGCTTCAACCCAGCCATTCGATTGGCCGGTGATGACGCCGCGTTTCTGGACTATGTGCTAAGCGGCCAGCCGGAGCCGCCAATGTACTTTGCCCAAATGAAGACACTCAATCGCGATGGCGTGCCGGTGCTCAAGGAACTGCCTCGGCCGCGGGTGTTGACGCCGCGCGATGTGGAGGATGGACACGGCGACGCGGTCGTCCTCGACACACGGCCCTGGCGCCCGTTCCGCGAGGCGCACATACCGGGAGCGCTGTTCACGCCGTTTGATTCGTCGTTTCCGACGGTGCCGGGTTGCTATGTCGAGCCCGGGCAGGATGTGGTGCTGTTGATCGATGAGCGAAACCTCGATGTGGCGGTTCGACTGCTCGTGCGCATCGGCATTGATGAGGTGATCGGGTTCATCACGCCCGAGGTATTTGAGGAATACCGAAGAGCTGCCGGGAAAGTCGAGTCCATCGACGAACTTGGTGTAGCGCAGGTCGCCGATAGTGTGAACTCTGCGGGCGCAACGGTGCTTGATGTCCGCCGAATGGTTGAGCACATGGAGGGACACATCGCCGGCAGCACCAACATCGCACACACGCGACTGATGGCGCGGCTCAAGGAACTCACTCCCGGCAGTGAACTGCTCGTGCACTGCCGCAGTGGTGTGCGGTCGTCATACGCGTGCGCCTATCTGAAGCGACAGGGGTTCAAGCCGACGAATCTGGCGGGCGGATTCCTGGCGTGGGAGAAGGCGGGGCAGCCGGTGGAGCAAGCGGAGCGCGGTGCGACCGTGTGAAACGATCCGGAGCGAGCGCGACGCATGAGTGAGACAGGTGGTTCACCCAGCCGACTTCCTCGTTGGCGCGTCGCTCTGGTAACGGACCCGCATCGGCTCAACGATTATCCGATCGACTTCGCAGGCGCAGCGGGCTGGGCCGCTTCTTCATTCGCCACCCAGCAGGCGATGCGATGGCCGTCTCCGCGTTCGATGATCGGCGGCATCTCGGCGCGACACCGGTCGACGACGTCGGGACAGCGTCCAGTAAAGGGGCAGCCGGCCGGCATGTGGAACGGGCTAGGGACATCGCCCTGCAGTATGGTCAGCGGGCGACGCTGATCGGGGTCATCGATCGGATTGGCGCCGAGCAGGGCTTTGGAATATGCATGCTGCACCTGCTCATCAAGATCGAGGCACGGCAGCGTTTCCACGGCGTGGCCGAGGTACATGACCATCACGCGATCGCAGAAGTGCTGGATGACTTTGAGATCGTGCGAGATGAACACGAGCGTGAGGCCGAATTCATCCTTGAGATCCATGAGCAGGTTGAGAACCTGGGCCTGGATGGAGACGTCAAGGGCCGAAACCGGCTCGTCGGCGACGATGAACTCGGGCTTGGTCACCAGCGCACGGGCGATGCCGATACGTTGGCGCTGGCCGCCTGAGAATTCGTGGGGGAACTTGTCGGCGGCGTCGCGGCGAAGGCCGACGCGGCGGATGAGTTCGGTGATGTAGTCGTCCATCTCGGCGCGAGGAACGATGCCGTGAAAGGCAATTGCTTCCTTGAGCAGCGAACGAACGGTAAGGCGCGGATTGAGTGACGAGTACGGATCCTGGAAGATAATCTGCATCGTCCGGCGGAAGGGCATGAGATCGCTGTGGGAGAGCGAGGTGATGTCCTTGCCTTCGTAGTGGATCGAACCCGATGTCGGTTCGATGAGACGGATGAGCATCTTACCCAGCGTTGATTTGCCGCAGCCCGATTCGCCGACAATGCCGAGTGTTTCGCCCTTGCTCACGTCGAACGACACGTCGTTGACGGCATGCACGTGGCCGACGATGCGATTGAGCACGCCGCCGCGCACGGGAAAGTGCTTGACGAGATTGCGGACCTGGAGGAGGGACATCAGCGACCCTCCACAGTCGGCGCCACCGGCGCCTGCGTTAACGGGAAGAAGCAGCGATAGGAGCGGCCGTCGCCGGACTCGAGCAACTCCGGCTCCTCATTCACACACTTTTCCTGCTTGTATCGACAGCGTTCGGCGAAGCGACATCCCGGCGGGAGTTCGTGCAGACTGGGCACGATGCCGGGAATCGTCGGCAGTCGCTTGCCGTGTTCGCGTTTCCCTCGCTTGGGAATCGATTCGAGCAGGGCCTGCGTGTACGGGTGTTGTGGCCGGTGGAAGATGTCGTGAACCGTACCCGATTCGATGACGCGCCCGGCGTACATGACGAGCACGCGATCGCAGACCTGGGCCACGACGCCGAGATTGTGGGTGATGAGCACGATTGCGGTATTGAGCTTGCGCTTCAGGCCCTCCATGAGATTGAGGATCTGGGCCTGGATGGTCACGTCGAGCGCGGTCGTGGGTTCGTCGGCGATGAGGATGTCAGGCTCGCAGCACAGAGCGATGGCAATCATGACGCGCTGGCGCATGCCGCCCGAGAGTTGGTGCGGGTATTCCCTCACGCGCCGCTCGGGATTGGGAATCTCGACGAGGCGGAGCATCTCGATGGCGCGCTGCCGCCGCTGCGCGCGGTTGAGATTCGTGTGATACTTGAGCGCCTCTTCGATCTGCCAACCGATCTGGAAGACGGGGTTGAGGCTGGTCATCGGCTCCTGAAAGATCATGGCGATCTGGTCGCCGCGCACCTCACGCATGGTCTTTTCGCTGGCCGTGGCAAGATTGTTGCCGCGAAACATGATGCGGCTCCTGGGATCGATGCGCGTGACGTGCTCGGGAAGTAACCGCATGATCGACTTGCTGGTGACGGTCTTGCCGCAGCCGGATTCGCCGACGATGCCGACCGTTTCCCCCGCAACGATATCGAACGACACATCATCCACGGCGGTGACCAGGCCGCGATCGGTCCGGAAGCGTGTCGTCAGGTTCCTGACGGTGAGGATCGGCTCGGCTTGTGGGTTTGCGTTCTGGATCATGATTTCAGGTCAATCGACATGCTTGGGGTCAAACGCATCCTGCAGAGCGTCGGTAAAGATGTTGAAGGCGAGTACGAGCACGAACATGAGGAACGTGGCTGCACCGATTTGCCAGAAGAAGTAGGATGCCACTTCATCCTTGGCGTCGCGGATCATGATGCCCCAGCTCGGCTGCCCCTTGACGCCGAGTCCCAGAAAGCTCAGGATCACTTCCGACTTGATGGCTCCGATGAACAGCAGCGAAAAGTTGATGAACATCAGGTGCGCGGTGTTGGGGATGATGTGCCTGATGAGGAGGTACATGCGGCCGAAGCCGATCGCGGTGGCGGCCTGCACGTATTCAAGTTCCTTGATCTTCATCGTTTCGCCACGAATCACGCGGCACGGACCGATCCAAAAGGTCGAGCAGAACGCGACGTAGACCGGTACGAGTGAGAGGAAGGGACGATCGGGGTTGTCGAAGATCGTTCCGAAGAAGACGACAATCAGCACTGAGAGCAGGACGAGATAGGGAATGGAGGAAAGGGTCGAGAAGATCCAAGTGATGACATGATCGACCCATCCGCCAAAGAACGCCGCCGCAGCGCCGAGCAGGCTGCCGATAAGCACCGAGATGATGCTGGTGACCAGGCCGATCTGGAATGCGACCTTGATGGAGTAGACCGCTCGAACGGAAATGGACTGGCCCGCGGCATCGCTGCCGAGGAAGGTGCGCAGCTTGTACTTGAAGCCATCCCAGCCGGCTGGAACCGGATAGAGCGTTTCGGCGATCTGCTCGAGGCGCTGCACGCGCGGCTCGAGTTCGGGGCGATGGTTCAGGTCATCGACGCCGTCGAGTTCTTCCTCCAGGATGCCGAACGCTTCGTCGAGCAGATCGTTGTATTCGTCGGGTGTAAGTCTTGCGGGTATGCGTTCGGCCAGATGCTTTTCAACGAGGATGCCGTACGGATCCTCATCGCGGCGCTCCGCCAGCCGGCACGCCAGATCGACTTCGTTGAGGTAGTGCGATGCAGCTTCGACGCGCTGATCCAGACTGGAAGATTCGAGAAAGCCGGGAACGTGTTTGGGCAGAACGCGCTGCTTGGTCGCATCCATGCTGATTCCGCCCACGAAAACGAAGATGGCGGTGAGGAAGTAAACCCCGATGACTCCCAACGAAGCCATCGCCAACCGATTGCGCATGAACTTGCGAGCGCCGCGCGACCCGAGGAAGCGGCCCATCACGACAGCCTCACTCTCGGGTCCACGAGCGCGTAGAGCACGTCGGTGAGGATGATCGACAGGATGTACAGCAGCGCGATCACCGCGGTGAAGCCCTGGATCATCGGGTAATCCATGTCGGTGATGGCGGTGATGAGGGTGCGGCCCATGCCGGGTATGCCAAAGAAGATCTCCAGCAGGATCGATCCGGTGATCAGGAACGGCAACGTGGTCATGATGCGCGTGATGATGGGGATCATCGCATTTTTGAGCATGTGCACGAACATGATCTTGTTCTTGGTCGCGCCCTTTGCCTTGGCGGTGATGATGTAGTCGCGGTTGCACTCCTCGACCATGACGGCGCGGTAGAAGCGCGTGTCGTAGCCCATCGAAACGATGACGCTGATGAGAACGGGCAGCAGGCAGAACGCAACCCACGTGCCCGGGGAGATGTGCGACGGGTATGGCACCGTGACGCCGAAGATGTCCGTGCTCGCCATGGTGTACCACGGCTTGTAGCCACTGATCTCAAAGGGCTGGAGCGCCCAACCAGCCTGCTTGGGCAGGAAGGCGCCGACGAACTGCCCGAAAATGATGTAGACGAGAAAGCTGATGCTCATGCCGAGCACGGCGGCGATGACCAGCAGTCGGTCGATCCATCTCCCGCGATAAAACGCGGAGATCAATCCGACGGTGATTGAGATCATCGTGGTCAGGATCAGCGCGGGCACGGTGATGGACAGCGAAGGCGGAATGGACGTCAGGAGTTTCTCCCGAACCGTGGTGCCCTTGTACTTCCAACTTTCGCCAAAGTCGAGGCGGGCGCCGTTCCAAAGAAAGTGGCCGTACTGCACAATGAACGGATCCTGCAGGCCGAACGACTTTTCAAACTGCTCAACCTGCTTCTCATCCGCGTTCTTGCCGAGGTAGGCGTAAACGGGATTGCGCACGCGCAATAGCGCCATGACGAGCAGGATGATGCCGAGGTAGACCGGGATGTTGTAGAGCAGACGTCGAAGGATGAACGACCACATGACTGGCGATCTCCGCTGAACAGTCGAGGTGAATCAGCGTGAGTACGCGCCTTGGCGTTTGGAGTCGTCGACGTCGAGATATTTCATCCAGGTGAAGAACGTCTCGGTCGGCTTGTAGTTGAGCAGCCAGGGGTTGACGAGGTAGTGGCGGATACGGGCCATCGAGCCGGCGTAGGGACAGTCCGCTACGACCATGTCGCGCATCTGCTCATAGATCGCGGTGCGTTCGGGGCCGGGAGGCATCATCCGGATCTTCTCGTAGAGCTTGTCGTACTCCGCGTTCTTGTAGTTGAAGTTGTTGGGTTTCGGAGCCTCGTTCGGACCATAGAACAGGGCCAGGTTGTTCTCTGCGTCGGGGTAATCACTGCCCCACGCAAACGAGAAGAACGGCGCCTTCTTGTTGTCGACGCTTTCGATGAGGGTGGAGAAGTCAACGAGGCGAGGATTGATCTTCACGTCGATCTTCTCGAGCTGGCGGACGAGTAGAGCCGCCATGCGCTCTGAAGTGGCGCCGTTGCTGGTGTAGTAGTCGATCGTGGGCAGGCCCTGGCCATCGGGATACCCCGCCTTGGCGAGCAACCCGCGGGCGCGCTCAAGATCGGGGCCGCGAAACGCGTTGGGGAGTCGGCCGTTTTCGGGATAGCCATCCATCCCCGGCGAGATCATGCCGTCGTAGACAATGGCGGTGCCGTTGTAATAGGCCTCGTTGAGTTCGTCCCAGTCCATGGCGAGGCAGATCGCCTGTCGCAGCGCTCTCTTCTCTTCGGTGTAGCCGCCCAGGAGCGGATCTTCCATGTTAAAGCCGCGGAAGATGAAGTCGAGCAGCGGGACCTTGTGGGCGACGATTCCGCGATCAGAGTACGACTTTTTGAGATTGCCCGATCGTCGCGCGAAGGCGTCGTTGTAGGCGGTCTCAGGCACCGTGGTGTAGTCGAGTTCGCCAGCGGAGAATTTGAGCCACATCGGCTGGCTCTCGACATAGAAAGAGATGTCAATGCGGTCCACGATGGGCAGACGCTGACCCGCGGCTTTGGTGAACCCTGCTTGCACATCCTCTGGCATGTGCTCGGTCGGGTAGTACTCTTCGCGGTAACTTGGATTGCGGTGCAGCACAAGGCTGGTGCCGAACTTCCAGTCGTTTTCGTTCTTGAGCATGAACGGCCCGGTGCCGACGGGGTGGCGGCTGAAGCGGTTCCCGTAGTTTTCGACGGCTTCTCGGGGCACGACGGACAACTGAAACATCGCCAGCTTCCACATGAACTGCTGCACGGGCCGCTTGAGCGTCAATTCAAATTCGTAGTCATTGATGAGCCGCATGCCCTCGACGGGCGCGTTGTAGTCAAAGGTGGCGGCATGCTCCTGAGCGTCCTTGAACTCATCGAAGCCAACGATCGTGTCTTCGAAAAGCCAGAAGGACTTGTACTGGTACTTGGGATCCGCAGCACGCTTCCACGAATAGAAGACGTCCGAGGCCACCAGTTCACGTCCCTTGCCGCCCGGGAAGCACGGGTCATCCTGGAAGCGGATGTCCTTCTTGAGTTTGAAGTGCCAGACCTTTCCGTCTTCGGAGATCGCTGGCATCTCCGCCAGAAGAGAGGGTTGGAGTTCGAAGGGACGCTTGAGGTACTTGTACTGGACCAGCGTGTCGTAGATCTGCGAGCAGCAGCGGTTCTCGTAGGTCGTGGAGCCTTCCACCGGATCGAGGGACTTGGGGCCATCGGTGGTCATCGGAAGATGCAGGACCTTTAGGTCGGATTCTCCATCCCGGCCAGTGGCTCCATGGGCGTTTACCGCTCCGAAGAGAACGGCAATCCCCACAGTGGCAGCCAGTGTGATGCGGGTTCGTCTGATATTGCGAGAGTTACGACGTGAGGTCATGGACTTCCTCCTGGGACAATCGTGGTCGATAGCGCCGGATGCGTCGACAGAGCCTCACATGCGGGTGAGTATGTCGGCCTCATCCGCATTGGCAGCGAGATGCGACGCCAGTTTGGGTTTAACCGCTGAGCCCGGCCCAAGTTGAGGCAGGGATGCAGCGCATGCCGCCCAGAGGCGTATTCTACACATGTCCGAGATGGTTCGTCGACGCGCGATGGCAAGTTCGTGTCGCGGCGGGGTTGGTGATCCGGGGGGCATTGCGTAATAATCGCCTTTCGAGATCTGGCGCCCTGGTCACAGCTTGGGCAGCGCCATTGGACGTATTGCAGAGAAGGAGTATTCCATGTCGGCGATTCGAGTTCTGGTCGGAACCAAGAAAGGCGCGTTCATCATCACCTCTGATGCAGCACGCAAGAACTGGATGATTTCTCCCCCACTGTTCGCCGGTTGGGAGATCTATCACATGAAGGGCTCGCCCCTCGATCCCAACCGTCTCTACGCCTCGCAGAGCAGCGGGTGGTTTGGCCAGATCATTCAGCGCAGCGATGACGGCGGCAAAACCTGGCACCAACCCGGCACGCCCGCAGGCGAGCCCAAGACAACGCCCGACGGCATGCCCAAAGGGGAGAGCAACAAGTTTGTCTACGACGAATCATCTGAGACGGGCAAGCCGCTGACGACGCACATGTGGTACGACGGCACGCAGCATCCGTGGGAATTCAAGCGCGTCTGGCACCTCGAGCCATCGTTGCACGATGTCAACACGGTGTACGCCGGCGTTGAAGACGCCGCGATGTTCCGTACGACAGACGGCGGCAAGACGTGGCACGAACTCGCCGGCCTGCGTGGGCATCCGTCGGGCGAGCGCTGGCAACCCGGCGCCGGCGGACTGGGCTTGCACACCATCCTGCTGGACCCGACCAACAAGGATCGCATCTACATCGCCATCTCGGCTGCGGGTGCGTTTCGAACGGATGATGGCGGCACAACATGGAAGGCGATCAACCAGGGCCTGCGCTCCGAGTACATCCCCGATCCGAAAGCCGAGATCGGCCACTGCGTTCACAACATGGCCCTGCATCCGTCGCGACCCGATGTGCTGTTCATGCAGAAGCACTGGGACGTCATGCGCAGCGACGACGCAGGCGACAACTGGCATGAAGTCAGCGGCAACCTGCCCAGCGATTTCGGCTTTCCGATCGCGGTCAATTCGAATGAGCCGGAGACGATCTACGTCGTGCCGATCCTGAGCGATTCGCTGCACTACCCGCCGGACGGCAAGTTGCGCGTCTATCGCAGCCGAAACGGTGGAAACGAGTGGGAAGCGCTGACCGACGGCCTGCCACAGGAGAACTGCTACGTCAATGTCCTGCGCGACGCCATGTGCGTCGACAAGATGAATCCGTGCGGCGTCTACTTCGGCACCACGGGCGGGCAGGTCTACGCCTCAGCCGACAACGGCGATACGTGGATGGCGATTGCGGAGAATCTGCCGGCCGTGCTGAGTGTCGAGGTGCAGACGATTGACTGATCGGGGCCCGTCGCCGTGATACGCATCACGATCCCGTTCCATCTTCGCACGCTTTCAGGCGTCGAGGGAGAGATTGCGCTTGATGTTGACCGCACCGCGCCGACCTTGCGCGACGTGCTCGATGTGCTGGAAGCTCGATACCCGATGCTCAAAGGCACGATCCGCGATCACGTCACCGGGCAGCGCCGGGCGTTCGTGCGGTTTTTCGCTTGCGGACAGGATCTGTCGAACGAGGGACCGGATGCGGCGCTGCCCGACGGGATCACAAACGGCGCAGAGCCGCTGATGATTGTCGGGGCGATTGCGGGCGGGTGAGGTTCCGGCAGGTTCAGCGGCACGGATCCCGTCGCCGCCGCAGGAGCGTGTCGCAGAGACGTACGGTGCGATCGTCTGAACTGCTCAATCTGCTGATCACCCGCCTGCTCTTCGGTTGGGACGCCGCCAAAGCTGCAGGCCCATACCCACCGCGTGGGTGTCTCATGCAAGTCGAGAAGGACGAGAAGAGTTCGCGGAGCAAGCGTGGGGACGTAATGACGCCGGGGACGTTGCCCGCGTATTCCGAGGACATCAGTAGTGGCTCGTCCGACGGCCGAGGCCCCACGGCCCACGAACAGGTCCCCGCAGCAGAATCCTAGTTGTGTCGAACACGCGGGCCGGAACTGCGGATTGGCGCAGCGCACGCCAACTTTGACCCTTTCTCATCGCTGCTTTCCATTCCGCTGTCGCCATTCTGCCTTGTAAAGAGCAGCAGTCTGATCAAAATCGATCGAAGATGCTCTGTATGAGTGCCACGTGTGCCGATCGACGCTCCTCCGCCGTCACCACCCGTGGATCCAACCTCGCGGTGACGAGGTTCTGCTCCATCTCAGGCGCGAGCTGCTCTCCCCGGCGCACCGCCCGTCGCTCCGCCACCAGGCATCGCTCCAGTGCTTCTGCTTGCGCCGGCTGGCGCGGCGCAAGCGAGAATGACCGTGGGACGGACAAGTGCCGCGTGGACTGACAAATGCCCCAATCCCTGAACGACTCATACGACAGCCCCTCAAATGCAGCTTGAGCAAGCTCGCGTCGAATCCCAGCCGCGCTTTCGTTCACTCTCTGAGCAGCTTCCACAGCTTGGAGATACTGGGAGCGAAATGTTCGATCGTCAGGATCACCGGCCAGAACTTCAGCCGCCGCTGCGAGCGCCTGCGCAGCTTCTTCAACATGCGCGAGCGCCAGTCCGTATTCGGTGCGGATCGCGCTCGCCTCGTCCAGCCGACGAAGAACGTGATCGGCATCGGATGCATCGCACCCCACGACTGCCAGGGTGTCAGGATCAAGTCCTAGCTCGACTGCGAGCGCCGATGTCGGTCCTTGTGCTTGGCGCACCGTCGTCGCTGCCTCCCTGAATGCGATCAGAGACATCCCCATCGCGCTCACCACCAGCACGCACGCAATAGCAGCTTTCATACGTAGCTCCGCTTCTGACACGACAGTTTCAATCGCACATCGAGCCTTTGACGCTCTGCAATACACATACATTGACGCACGGCTCTGCCAATGTCAAGTACTGGGTACCATACTTCTGCATACAATATAGTTTTTCTCCGATGCACGACCGCTCATAAGTCTTGCGTTTACACTGGGCTTACTGACAATATGCGCGGGTGTCTCCAACCTATGTATTTGCATTTTTTGTGCACCCGTAGTTGACACATCACTCCTACGTCGGCTACCTTGCCGCACTTCTCTGCATGCTTGCCGGCAGCTCTCCGGGCTGGCGACCACTTTGTTGACCGGAGACGCAGATTTCCAACTTAGCGGAGGCACAGCTGATGCTCCAGTGCGTATTGCGGCCCGACAGTACTCGAACTTTGAAGTGGCTCGCCCCGCGCTTATTCCAAATGGCCGCCAGCCACTTAAGCTCGGTTTCAGTAAGAGTCGCCTGTGCCGGCGCGCTGCTGATGATGGTTCTTGGAGTAGCTCGGGCACAGGACCCCTGCGTTGATTTTGTCGCGTTCGGACCGAGCACCGAGTTCTACGTCACTTTCGAAGTATCGTACGAATATGCGTTCATGGCGCAGGGCGGAAATTGCGCAAATGCCACTGGCTGGACACTCAAGCCATATTTCACCTGGTGGGAGGCGAACGCCACAATCGTGAATCCGAGCGACTTCTCGCTCTGCGCATGCAACACGTGGCATAGCAGTATCATCCCGCTTGTCGAGGACTGCCAGAACCAGCAGTACGAATGGACGGACCCGGGGCTGATCATTACGCACTGCCCAACATTCACGAATCTCGAGCCTGAGTGGACGATGCAGGTGTTCGACGCACCGTTTCCGGACGTAGCTGACATTGATTTGTATCAGCAAATCAACACCTGCCAGATGGCTCAGTGGGTAAACGTTCCATTTGCGTTCTCTACTGAAGATCTCCAGTGTCCACCGGATCTTGACCACCCTGGCAGCGGGCAGCAGATCTGCGTGCGGAATGTGAAAGCCAGGATCACTGTCGTCCCCAGCGACTACATCAGTTGTTCGGATCTGAATGCCTCCACGTACTTTCAGCTTATTCAATTCAATCCCCAAGCGGACGATGCGCGTGCAACATTTAATCAGGAAGCGTGCTGTCTCATGGTGGCCAAAGCGGCGAGCTGCGATCCCGCCGAGCTGGGCGAGTGGATGGTACAGCTTATGTCTTTGTACGATGATTACTTCGGTGGCGAATCGCCTGCACTGGCTGATCTGATTCAATGGCTGCTCTGCGCCTTTGATCCCGGACAACTACCGCTCACCGAAGATCAGACAAAGGATCCGGGGACACGGACCGGAGATGGCAGCGGATCGGCTTGCCCCAACCCGTTGCTCACCAAGGACCCGGTTCACGTTGCCTATGGAGACAAGTGGGAGAGCTTCACGGACGCGGCTATCCCGCTCGCGGGCGGGCCGTTGGTAATCAGGCGAGATTACTCCAGCCAATACGACTACACCGGCGCGAATCTCGTCGGTCGAAACTGGACCGCAACTCCCTTCTGGTTTATTCAGGAAATTCAAGTCGGGCAAAATCAGGTGCCTTGGTGCAATACACCTCCGGTGTGGGACAAGGTCGAGTACGTTCAGGGAGTTGACCAACTGTACCGGCCCGCCGGCCCAACGAATCTCTATCTGAAACCAACCACCTTGACGGTTGATTCGGTTCTGTACAACGTATGGCGGCAGATCGAGCCCGGCGCCTGGGAGATTGACTTCCTCGCCAGTGGCGGACCCAACGTCGATGCACACGAGATCGGGTTGATAAAGCAACGCCGCGACATGTACGGCAATTCGTGGACGTACAACTACACCGATTTTGGCTCCTCGCCGCCGGTCGCCAGATTGACATCGATCGACTGTCGAAGTGCCGCAAATCCCTCAAACCCTGATGCCCAGATCCGGTTCTTCTGGAATACGAGCGATCGTTACGGCCTGGATGGGACACTGAGAGGAATCCAAGTCGTTCGGTTCACACCGGCTGGAGTGCCCGTACAGACCCACATGATTGAGTATCTGTATCAGGCAGACGGTGATCCGAATCAGCTTCATTCGATGGAGGTGGGTACCGCGGGAGACCTCATCCAAGTCATCGTTCGTGAACGGATAGACGGCGAAGGCCTCCAAGGGGAGCCAATCGACCGAGTCAAGATTACTCAGTACCGCTACCACGATGCGTCGGTCACGAGCCGCGTCAACAGCGACGGCCGTCTCACTGTTGTCGGCAAGGACCATCAACTGAAGATGATCATCAGTGCTGAGCAGATTGAGGCATATGCGGAGGAGTTCGGGTACACCAATGTCGAGTCCGCTGCAGCAGCGCTGCTGATGCTCAACGATGATGACGAACTCGGCGCGCCGGGCTCTCCGAAACTGATCGATCTCGCGTCAAAGATCGTCGCATATGAAGAACCCGGAAACAGAGTGTCTCGCCAATACGTGCAGACTGGCTGCGGATGCAGCGGTGGCTCAGGCGAAACCCAGCGATTCGAGTACACCTATCACGATCCGCTGGTCGGCAGTGTCAAGACGACACAGATTGATGAGTACGTCGGAGGTTCGGCGTCCGTCTACCGCTATCACTTCTACGACTGGGCCGAATTGGGGCAATTGGATGCACCTACCCCCTATCTGAAGCAGTACGCGCTCATTGAGCCCGGTCCGTCCGGCGATCCCGACGGCCGCATCTGGGTGACCGCCTACGAATACACGTCGCTGCGCGAGACGGCATTCGTAATGCAACCATCCGCCGTGTCAGACTACACCATCGGCACGGATTCGACCGAAGCCGATTATGTGCCGAGCACCACTTCGGGTCTCGTCTACGCCTACACCTACAGCGATCACCGCGTTGAGAGCCAGCGCATCCGCGAGGGTTACGACTCTGATCTCGCGATCTACACGAAGATCTGGGACTGCGACTTCGACGCGACCAGGCCCTGGCTTGTCACTGGAATGCGCCGCTATCGAACGGAGTCCGCCTCGCCGACTGCGGATGAAATCGAAACTACAACTTTTGACTATGCGTTCCACTCCGGCGACGCCATCAAGTGGACAAGCATGGTGAGCGAGGCTGAACTGCCAGCTGAGAATGGCCCCACAGGCACTGGCGGTGTCTATTCCTCCGCCGAACTCTTCGACTCGCTCGGCAACAACACCTGGTCGCTCTCGGCCGACGGCTCGCTGACCAGGCGCTTGTTCGACGTCTCCGGCGCCTACGAGCCTGCGGGCAAGGCCCTTTCTGTTACTCGAAATTCTGACACGGCCGGCCTGCCCTCCTCCGGTGATCTGCCTTCCCTGACCAACAACGACTGGCTCGGTCGCAATAGTGACGGCGGCGCGCTGACCACGACATATGCGTACGACATCGCCGGTCGCATTCGCAGCATTACGCTGCCCGGCGACGTGACGACCTACACCTACCGCGAGATGCGGCCATTTGCGGGGCGATCCACGCTCGACGCCTACTACGCCGCCGTTATCCTGCCCGCAACCAACGGCAGCGAAACCAACGGGCCCGCGAGCGTCACCTGGTTCAACGCGGACAGTGACGTGATCGGCCGGAGTGACTACGAGATCGGCAACATCGTCAGCTACGATCCGGCGGCGGGCGACTACAGCCTCGGCGCCCAACTGTCGCGTGCGGAGGTGTCGCACTCGCTCTCGGGGCTCGTTGAATTGACGCTTACCTGGTGGGACACTGGCCACAGCCCCGAAATGACCTCAATTGAGTACGACGACCTCGGCCGCGTGCAGTTCACGACTGACGCAAACGGCACGCTCACCGAGTATCACGAGTACGACGTACTCGATCGCGTGCTCGAGGTGCGCACCGGCACGGATGAGCAGAGCATGGATACGGTCGCCCAGTTTTTCTATGACTGGGATCACACCGGCGACCCCGCTCAGGGGCAAGGCGATGGGAACCTGACGCTCACTCGCCTGTTCACCGGCGAACTGTCCGGCAATGACCCCGTTGTCCGCGATACCGAAGTCTACTACGACTTCCGCAGCAGACCGACACGAACGATCGCCGCACTGCCGCCGCATGAGATCGTCGTCTATGACAATCTCGACCGCGTGCTCGAACAGGCGTTGTTTCAGATCGAGCCAACGGCAATCAACCAGAATCTGACTGATCGCGGACTGTATGTCAAGCGCGAGTTCAGTCAGCGCGGCCTGCCGTATCGCGAGTCGATCGCGATCGACCCAACGGTTGCCCAATCGACGTATTTGGAGTCAAACCGCTGGTACGACCCGGTGGGCCGACCAGTGGTCATGTGGGACCCGAACGGGCCGATCGTGAAGTCGGACTATGACGGAATGGGTCGAGTGAAGATCCGTTACGTCGTGCACGATGGTGAGCTGTACGATCACGGCCCCGGTCGCGACGGTTCGCCGCCGATCGACAACCAGGGCGAAGTAGCAGGCAGCATCGCGACCGACGAGGTCATTGAGCAGACGCAATACGCATACGACCGCGATGTGAGTTCGCCGCGACGAGGGACGCTGGACCTAGTGAGCACGTTCCACCGCCTGCATGACGCGACCGGCGCCGGCGCGCTGACCAAAGACAGCGCCGTGCCGCTCTACGCCGGCTTCTACTACGACGACTTTCGCCGGCGCATCCGTAGCGCGAACTTCGGCGTGGGCGACAATTACAACTCGAACGAATTCGAGATGGGCCAGAGTCCGCCAAGTGACTGGCCGCCTTCAACCTCGCCTGACTACGACTCGTATTTCTGGAACAACTTCATCATCGAGGCCACCGCGTACAACAAGCGCGGTCTCGTCGATCTACAGATCGATTCTTTGGGGAAAGAGACGAAGTTCGCCTACGACATGATGGGTCGCCGCGTCGCGGTCGTCGAGAACTACGACGATACTTCGGGCGTCACGATCGCCTGGAGCGGCGCGCTCGACCGCTGGCAGGTGACCGACATCGGCGACCAATCTGACGTGAACCGTGTCACGTCCTTTGTCTACGATGGCGTCGGCAACGTCCGCAAGCAAGTGGCGCATCTGCCCGAGACGGCCGGCCCAAACAGCTCGGAAGTGCAGGAGACGGAGTACATCTACGGCGTGACGACCGCGGGTGGGTCTCTGCTCGACTCCCACAGTCTGCTCGGTGCCGTGCATTACCCCGACGAGACTACCGGCGAAGCGGGAACCAGCCGCGCGTACAAAGTCCTTTACCAGTACAACCGGCTGGGTGAACTGCTCAGTGTCGAGGATCAGAACGAAACGCTGCACGCATACAGTCGCGATGCACTGGGCCGCGTGACACTCGACGCCGTCACGTTGGGGCAGGGCAGCGCGATTGACGACTGGGTGCTCTCAATTGGCGTTCAGTTCGACGACTTCGGCCGACTGCAGCGAGTGACGTCGTACACCGACGCGGCGGGAACAACCGCAAAGAACCAGGCCGAGTTCGCCTACTCACCGCTCTGGCAAATCGAGCAGATCTACCAGGACTACGACGGGGCGGTGAGCCACGACGGCAGCGGCGTGCCCACCGGAAACACGCGGCGCGTGCAGTACGCCTACGACTCGGCCGCCGTCGGTCTGGGCAATCGCAGCCGACTGAGCGCGCTGACGTATCCCGACGGCACGGTGCTCGATCACTCCTATGGATCTCAGAACAGCCTCGACGATGACATTGCGCGCCTGACGCGCATGGTCATTGATGGCTCGCAGACCGATCTTGTGCTTTACGAGCATCTTGGTCTGGGAATGATTGCTGCTGTCGACTACGCGACAGCGGATGTGCAGCTCGACCGAACCGTCAGCCACAACGGCAAGCGCCGCACGCAGGCGTATCAGACGCAGAACGCGGGCGCGTATCCTGGCTGGGATCGTTTCGGCCGGGTGAAGAAGCAGGTGTGGGTGGATGGTTCGTACACGACGGGTCTTAGCGGATTGCCGAACCGGCCGCCGCTGATCGAACTCGACTACAGCTACGACCGCACGAGCAATCGGCTGTCGATGAGCGATGCCCGGCCGGGCGCGACGTGGGTCAATCGAGACTTTGCCTACTCGTATGACGGCCTCGATCGCCTCCAGCAGGCGGACCGCGGCGCCGATGGGGGCTCGTGGTCGGCAGCGGTCGGTGGGCAGAAGTGGGCCCTGGATATGCTGGGCAACTGGGACACCTCGTGGCGCGACAGCGATGGTGATGGCGTCTACGAATCGACCGAAGACCAACTTCGTACACACAATGCGGCCAACGAGATCGAGGACCTCACGCCGGTGACGGGGCCACCCGCGCTGCCGTTTGCGTATGACGACGCCGGCAACATGACGGAGTCACCCAACCAGACGGGCACGAACACGATGTACTACACGCACGACGCGTGGAACCGGCTCACTTCCGTCAGCGTCGGTACGACGCCGCTGGGCGAGTACGAGTACAATGCCCTGCACTGGCGCACGGTGAAGCGATCGCGCAACCCCGTCGTCGGCGGACCCGACCTGGACGAGATGCGGCTCATGTACTACTCGGCCAACTGGCAGCTTCTCGAGGAACGCATCGACCGCTCGTGGTCGTCGGGCTTCACCGAGGATGAGCGGGCCCAGACGATCTGGGGCAAGCGGTACATCGATGATGCGGTTCTCCGCCGGCGCGATCTCGATGCCGATGGCACGTACGATGAGGAGTTCTACTACCTCAGCGACGCCCAGTTCAGCACCGTGGCGATGGTGGATTCGAGCAACGCGCGCGTAATCGAGCGCACGACCTATGAAGCGTATGGCAAAGCGCGCCACCACTTCGGCGGCGATGTGAACAACGACGGCGCGGCGAGCACGGCTGATGACAGCGCCATCGTCGCGACCATCAACGCCGGGAGCAACGGGATTGGCCAGAGCAACTACGTTGTCGAGCAGGATCTCAATCGCGACGGTGCGCTCGATCTCAACGATCGCCTGACGCTTCAGGCGCTCACGGGCAATTCCGCCCAAGCGGCCCTTCCCAACGGCCAGGTCTCATTCAACAAGACGGGAAGTGGTGGCTCACTGGTCCACGGCCCTGACAACCCGATCGGCTGGGATGGCTACGTTTTCAACCCGGAGACGACCCAGTACACCGTGCGCTTCAGGTGGTACGACCCGATTCTGGGGAGGTGGCTGGAGAGGGATCCGGTGGGTTATATTGACGGTCTCAGCCTCTACGCATATGTGGACGGCTGGGTGACGTTTCACTTGGACCCGCTGGGACTCACGCCTCCACAGCCTTGGCACTGGCATCACATGTTGCCACAGGAATGCCGTCCCATATTGGGAGATGTCATCGATAGTCCGCAATTCGGCTGGCTACTGATGGACGCTGATCATTGGGCTGTGCATCCAGCATGGAATAGGGATTTCAACGCGTGGCTGGCGAAGTTTCAAGAGGTCCACAGTCGCGTGCCTGACGAGACAGAGCTGCTCACGCAGTGTCGCGGGATGCGCAAGTCGGCCAAGTACCGCTCTTATATGAGGCGTGGCTTTGCGACTCGGTTCTCTTACGATCGATGGGGCAAACGAGTCATAGAAGTACGCATCTTAAAACGCAAGCTGCTCAAACTAGCCGCAAAACGCGTTCCGAAGCGGTTTCTCAAGAGTGCGGCTGGACTTGCTCCAATCATAAGTATCGGCATCTCTTTATGGGACCAACGCGCGCGAGCAGATACATATGGTGACAAGACTTCTTGGTGCATGACAGTACTGGATAATGTACCAATCGCCGATATCGCGCTATCCGCTGCCGAGATGATTGAGCAGCACAATGAAGAGGCGCGCCTAGCTGATATTGAGTACCAGCGAGCGTTCGCCGCGCTAGTAAGTGAAGCAAAGTGCGACGACACATGTGCAGACGATGACAACGTCCTCGAGATCGAGCACGATCGCTGAAAGGACCCGCAGCAAATGGAGTTGCAATACTCGTGGCTAACTAGTTCGCTTCTTTCGGATGTGTCTGTTCCGCTCCGGAGATATCTAAGTACGGCGTATTTACTGCGACATGGCAGCGGTATGATGAGACAGCGCGTTGACAGCAGCTCGTACCGTGCGTGGGCAGACTACTTCTCAAACGGTGGATGCCACTTCTACATTGCCGCAGTCGGACCGAACGGAAACCCGCTGAATCTTTCGACGGCATACTACTTGCCCACGTTGTTACCCCACCTGATGATTGTTGGGCCGAAATTGCTTGCGCGCATGCAGAGTATCTGCGATCTCAGCTTGGGATACACGATTCCACTGGCGCGTGAGTTTGTCTCAGCCCACGCGTGGCACTACGACGTATCTGGTGAGGAAAGTGGATTCGTGGAGTCGCTCTATCGGACCCTCGGTGTACGAACACCGCCAAGCGACGACGAAATCCTGCGCCGCTTGTCGATGCAATACCCCGCGCCGTTCGATCTTCCGCAGATGCACCTGATCTTGGCACCGTCCTTGCTCCGACACTCGTGGGTCTGGAGATTTCGGCGCCGGGATAAAATCGTGCTGTCTCTCGGAAAGAACGCGCCCGGGCGAGTTGGGTCACGGCCAACTGGTCTGGCCGCGCATAGATCGCGCATGGGCATTGAGAAAGACGCCTTGCTTCGCACCAGACTAGGCGATATCGCAGCAGCGCCGGAGATTCTTGAGAAGAATCCGGTTATTGGATATGAGGGATTCTTGATACCTCGATCGCTTTCGGAGGAGTTTGGTACATCATCGCCCCGCACGTGTCACGAGTCGTCAGTAGATGCCATCCACGACATATTACTCGAGTGGTAACCCAGACACAGGTCGTCATACTGTTATGACGCATACCACACCATGGTACTTGAGCGTGCAACGGCCGAGTCGCTCTTGTCCCTTGACGCTCAAATGAGACTCTTAGGCACCGAAGAACACGTCAAGGCATAAAGGACGCTGCGCTTCAAGTAGAGTGTGCGTCGATGGAGACGCTTCAAGTGCCGGAGCGGATGCAGGTGATAGGCAAGCGCACTGCGAAAGGAATACGAAGGTAACCCCCGACACTCCGACCATTCTCGTTCTGTGCTAAGATGGCATTCAAATTAACCACTTGCACGATTTGCGGATGAAGCGTTTGAGAGCACCGGAAGCCCTGGCGGTGCTCATCCACCGGCTCCATTGTACGCCGCATGAAAACATTGGTGCGGAGAGCGCTACGTCGCTGGCCATGCCGTTGGGGCGGTCCGAGGCTGTACTCGAGGCTTTGGTGGATCGATTTGAGTCTGCGCCGCGAACCCAAGACTGAGAAGTTGCCAAGTGGAGAATCGGCGATGTGCTCTCCGACGGCCCAACTACGTCGTCGAGCAGGATGTCAAACGCGATGGCGCGATTGACGTCAACGGCCGACTCACCCTTCAGGTGTTGACCGGCAACGCGGCGCAGACTGCGGTTCCTGCTGGTCTGGTCTCATTCAAACAGACCGGCAGTGGCGGCTCACTGATCCACGGCCCCGACAACCCCATCGCCTGGGATGGCTATGTCTTCAACCCGGAGACGACGCAGTACACCGTCCGCTTCAGGTGGTACGACCCGGTGCTGGGGAGGTGGCTGGAGAGGGATCCGTTGGGGTATGTAGACGGGACCAATCTGCTCCAAATGACGGGCGGGCATATCACGTTCTCTTTGGACCCCATGGGACTTGCCGGCAACCCGCCCTGCAAATATGACCTGCAAGTTACAGATGACTTCAACGAATCCTTCGGTACGTGGCAGGGAGGTCGCAGACTAGTCCGTCGGCACTTCTATAACGAGGATCGTACAGAGTATCTTGGCTACATCGAGTACGACCCATGCGACGGCTGCGATCTGGCCACAATTGAGCAATTCACAAAAGCACGTGACTTTCTCAATACTGTCTCCACAGGCGCGCATAATACGCGTGTTGTGGGTGGCTTGCTATTCCGAATGAGTGTCGAAGTCGCGTTGTGCTACGCACCAATACATGTCCCTCTCAACGCTATGATCAGAGGTACCGCAAATATCGTGTCCAAGGCCTTTAGCGCAGCTGTGATCAGTAAGATGGTTCAACGCGGTGCGACACTCGCGCGTACCGGCGCTGGAGAATGGGTATGGAAGGTCGGCAACGAGATTATCGAAAAGATCACGAACACGCGTGCGCTGGCTGCGCTCAGTGAACTTGAAGGGCATCATCTGCTTCCGCAAGATTTCAGGGCGTTCTTTGAATCGCACGGGCTTTCCAATATCGATGACTATATTCTGGTCATGGATAAAGCTTCTCATCGACTCAAATCCGGACAGGGCGTGCATTGTTCAAGCTGCTGGAACAAGACCAGCTGGAATAAGGATTAGGAGACTTGGATTGATGTGAATCCTCGCGCCTCTGTTGAGGATATTGTGAACCACTTGAGCGATCTCATGGATAAGTATAAAATCGTAATCGAGCCCGTTTGAGAATCTACCATGAATGCGTTTCGCGTCACCCTTGCATGCAACCGGCCACGTCTTCTGTGGCATCCGTCAATGCAGTACCGGCCTTGCCGGCCATGTCCCCTTGATACGACTCACAATGGGGCGATGTCGGAACGGGATGAGTTTCTTCGAATAATTCTTCCACCACGTGGTATTGAGGGCATGTCCTTTACCGTGATGGGCGAATGTTTGATTGACGCTGTCGTATTGTCTGCGTTTCGCGACGCGGGACTTCGCGGCTTCGGAGTTAAGACGGTGTTTGCCTCCTCAACGAAGCCGAATCTCACGGATTCGCGTACACCACAATGTTTTGCATTGCCCGATGTCTGGGAACTTGTTCCCACGGGCTTTGGTGGCATTGCGTCGCCTGATGCGGGCACTGCTCTGATGAGGCTATGCGCAGGATGCGGTTACTCAAAGTACAGCGCAATTGCTAATCTTGATCGGGTATTTGATCAAACTGAATGGGATGGGAGTGATGTCTTTCGTATTTGGCCGATTCCTGTCGTTATGTTCGTATCCGATCGGGCGGCCGAAATCTTGCATAGGCTGCGACTGCCGGGGATTAGTATTCGCTGTATCGATGCATGTGAGGAGTTATGCGGAAATACACTGACTCCTGGTGCGCCATGGCCATATTGGCCCTATGAGATAGCGTCTCGGATACACGAACGAATGGTTGCGAGCGCCCGCGAGTGACGGATCGAACTTCGGCGTCCCATCGAAACTGGATGTCTGACTGGCTGCGTTCCCGGCTCGCAACGGAGCCACGTGTTGAATGGTGCATGCCCGGGGGCGCGATGATTGTCGTTCTTTCAAATGGAATCCGCATACCCTTCACAGAAAGTATGCCATAAAGGTCTCTTTCTACGACAGACAGGATGCCAACAACCCGACCAAGGGTGCGACAGCGTCCGATCCGGAGATCACTCGCGACTCGCTAATGACGGATATGCTCGTTAGTGCAATAACCTGGGGCTCAGGTACTGCGGTCAAGTGCGCGATTGGTCGCGTTGAAACCGAAGTCGCACTCGGGCGTGCTGGCACCTCCGTTGCCCTTAGGTGCGCCGCAAATCGGGCACAAGGCAAAGCGGCCGAGAATCTTGAGGCGACACTCGGCAGCTATTCCAATCGAGGTCGCATTGTCTCCATGACCAGGTCCGCTGCCTGTCGTGAGCCGGATTTCCTGGAGCACAGCCTTCGCCGCCTTGTGGAAGTGAAGCACGTCAAATATGTTTCGCTAACCAAACAAATCGTTGACGAAGCTCTCTGGCATTGGAGCACAATTACACATATGAATTGTGGTTGGTCGGTGATCCCAAGCTCAGCTGACAGGTGAAGCAATGGAATAATTACGGCATTATCAAGGAGTGCAGACCGTAGTCCACGTATGAACAACAAGCACAAAGAAGATCTGGAGGCTCCAATCGTTGCCGATTTGCGACAGGCTGGCGTCTGCGTAGAGCATCTACATCAACTGCAGCGAAAGGACATGCACGCCCCAGCAGCCGTGCCGGTGCTCATCCGTTGGCTGCAGATAACGCCGCACGGAAACATCGCTGCGGAGATTGCGACTGCGCTGGCCATGCCGTGGGCGAAATCAGAGGCGACCGCCGAGGCTCTGCTGGAGCGATTCGAATCCGCGCCGACATCGCATGATTGGATGGTTGCCAAGTGGACAATTGCCGATGTACTGTCAGATCGGGCAATACCATCGCAGGCGAAGCGCATCGAGGCACTTGTACTTGATCCCCGCCACGGCCGATCTCGTGAGATGCTCTGCCTCGCTCTCGTGCGGTCTCGACATCCCGACGCACTGAAGGTCCTCAGTTCCGTAGTCGAGGAACTCCCGATACACGCCCTGATGGCCATGCGGCGACTTCGCAATCCGGAAGCGGTATCCATCGCCCACCGCTTCGCGACCGACAAGCGTCCAGCAGTTCGCCAAGCGGCCAAGCGAGTTCTCAAGTCTCTGGGTGAAAGCCCATGAAAATCAGATTCCACGACAGTCAGGACGCCGACAACCCCCACAACGGTGCGACAGCATCCGATCCGGAGATCATTCTCGAGTGGCTCGACCAAACGAAAGGGAGGCCGGCCTTTTTCTGTGAGCTTCTGGGGGACAATAACTGCAAACTACTGGTTGGCTTGAGCGACACTCTCGGATGTGTGCAGTACGGGGCGAGAGATGGCAGCCCGCCCTATCTTATGGCGAATGATTCCGCGGCTGGCGATGACGGAAATATGAGCTTTCTCACGGCGAATACGGATACGCCCGTGCCCCTGAGATTCTGCCTGCCGATGGAGCGAATCCGCGGAGTGATCCAGGAGTTCATTCGCACTGGAGGGCGAAGCAGCACAGTCAATTGGGCAGAAATCTAATTCGACAACACGCCGTGGTTCATCCGGCTCGGCGGACCTGATCGAAGAACACTGCGGATGTGCGGGCAGAAATGAATGGTGAGCGCGACGCACAGATCCAGCAACGTCGCGGACGGCTTGGTACAACCCGAGAGCGAGTCTGCAAGGCGATCGCGCGGGCCAAACACTCGAATGCTCTGGGAATCCTTGCGGAGATCGCCGATGAGATGCTCGTTCAGGCGCTCACAGCACTCGGGCGCCTCGAGGATTCTCGCGGAGTCCCAATCGCACGCCGGTTTCTCCGGCACCCACTCGAGCATGTCCGGAGGGAAGCGCGACGGATCATCGAGAAACTCGAACGCGGCCAGGAGAAGCGCAGCTCTGGCTGAAGGCAAGTGACTGGTGAGTCCAACGGTGGTTCATCCGAAGATACTCAACGTGCGGGATGGTGTCGCCGTGAGATCCGGGCCCATCGCGAGGACGACGAACCACATCGTCGGCGGCCATGGCTCATACCAGACGAGGTTCGATCAACGCGAAGTCGGGGTGACTGGCACTCGTTTGAACCGGTCGCCTCGATGGTCGAACGATACGTGGACGCATTCGGGTCGTCAATACCGCCGTATCTGGCAGAGATCGCCACAATGTCCCTCAAGTCAGCATGATCCTGCGGAGGAATCAGTCGTTGGCGATCCGCGACGGTCCCCGCTTAGGCACGCTGGGGTCGCGCGCGGTATGGGTTCGTCGGACTCCTGAATCGGCTTTTCCTTGCCGCGACCGCAGACTGGACCCAGCGTCCAATCGATTGTGCAACCTCGGCTGTGGGGTACTTGGCGCTGGGATCGCGATTCCTGTCCCCGGGGACATTGATCCTGTCCCCACCCTTGGGCTCTGGTTCACGATGATCCTGCGCCGTAGCCGTCCGCCTGTACGTCGTTTCCGCCAAGCCGCCAAGCTGGCATCCTCGCAGCTACTCGGGTGCAGCGTTGGCAGACTGACACCATTGGCAGGCCGCTTTTTCGCCCCAGAGAGCGAAGTCCTCATGGTCCGAGAATTGCCAAAGACCACGTCAACAAGAGAAGGAACCTGAAGTCATGCCAAAGCGGTTGTTGATGGAACGCGTCGCCGATCTTGAGGGACTGGAGCAACGGAGGGCGAGAGGCGAGACGGACGTTTTCGCGCCACAAGTGCTCGAGCACGTGTACCTGAAACTCGACTTCAAGAGCCAATTCGAAAACGCACGCACGGCTGAGGACGCGAAGGGCTTTCTGCGATCAGTAACCCGGGGTGGCATGGCGGCTCACGCGGTGGCTGCGCGATATGGAGGGTACCTCCTCGAACTCCAGGGCTCCATGATTCATGTCGGGCTTCCGGCTAGTCGCGATGGTGTCGATGGTTTCGTTGCCGAGCTCCACCACGTGCTCCGCGGAGTGTTCCACGACCCACGCTCGCGAGTGGAAGGCTGGCGAATGGCAGCCGATGCGGGAATGACGCTGATCGTGCCGGGCCGCGGGATTTACGGCGACGAGTCATGGGTCTCGCTCGGCGATTCTGCAAACCGCCCCGCAAAATACCTTTATGCTCAACTTGAAGTCTCTGAAGAATCGCGAGCCCTCAAGAGATTCCACGTCGCCTGCCCGGCCGCGAACTCGGGAGGTTGGCAGGTCCGTGACATGGATAGCATGCGTGTTCGACTCGATGAGGCAACTGCGATTTCGGAGGCAGTTCGGCGAGCGGACCCTGTTCTGGACTTTGTTGATGTCCAACAGATGCGCAGCGCGGCTTTTGGACAAGTCGCGTCCTTCGGCGGTAACACCCCGTCCGCCGACAGTCCGTTGACATACTTCGGTTGGGTCTTCCGAGCCGACCTTGATGGGTTCAGTTCTCGTGTGGAGGGGTGCTTCGACAATCCAACGGCGCTTACCGAACTCGCCGGATCGTTCGCAAACATCATGGATGTCGCGGCTACTTTCGTCAGGAACCACTCCGAGCCACTGGTACAGCTCCCGTGGGCCGGCGATAACTTCACCGCCTCAGCAGTCTTCGGAACGAAGTCCGCCTATGACAGCGCAGCGCCGCGACGATTGGTCGAATTGTCAATGGACTACGACGCCGAAATGGAAGAGGAAGCCAGTGATGGTGGTTTCCGGGGTTGGGCGCACGGTATTGCTGGCGGCACAGTCCACGGCAATGCTGGAGGCAACATCTATCTTGCCGCACTCCGCGCCGGTTCGCGCACGTTCATGGTCGGTGCGGGCGAAGGATTCGGCAGATCCACCAAGGCACTCAGCGATATCGAGACCGGACCAGGAGAACTCGTGATATACCAGCCGGACTGGGAGCGACTGGAAGAGCAGTATCAGAAGCCGTTCGAGCCGGCCGTCACGCGACGCAATCAGCAGTCGAGTCTCTTCCGTTGCGCCGCGATTCAGGGGCTCTCACGTCAACGGGCGCGGAAGGAAACCATCTCTGTGCCGACGATTCTAACAGCCGCAACCAGACAGACTGTCTCGGTCGCTTCTCGGCAGCATGGTCGTTGATGTGTCGATCACTCAGATTCGCGAATAGCCTCGCCGGGCGGTTGCGCCACCCTGCTGTTGAAGCTGTGAAAGGATGCTTCTTCAGGATCGAAGGACGGCTCTACACAAACCTGCGCTTCGTGAACATTGAGATTCGCGTGCCATGGCGATTCCGCAGTGCCAAGCTATTCCCACCCTTCGTCTGGTGTCATGAGCCGTGGATGCGTTCCGGAGTGGCTTGGCACAATTTGGGCGATGAATACGGGCTGTGCTGGGTCCATGTCGAAGAGTGGCGAGAGTTCATCGCGTGGCGAGGTAAGCCCGTCTCGAACATCGTAACCGAGGGTACAAACTGGCTCTTCAACAATGTCGGCAATCTGATCAACCGCCATTACTGCGCCGAAATTGAAGGGCTGACGGAATGGCAACCAGAATGGGACGATTGGAAGCATGATCCTGCCGGAGAAGCAGAATATCGGCGAGCAAGAGACAAACGCCGCGCAGGTCTATTGCGAAGGAGGCGGAACTCATGAAAGATCGATTCTCGGGTCCATCAGGGATGCAAAAACTCATCGAGATCGTTGCGTCAACTCCAATCGTCTCCGGCAATACAACCATGGCAACGGCCCTTGCAGAGCATGGACGACTGGTGGAATTCGCCCCTGGCGACACGATTCTCGAACAGAATGCAACCGACACTGATGTGTTCTTCATCATCAACGGTGAGGTTGCTGTCTTTGTGAACCACCAACAAATCGCCATTCGCTCGCATGGCGAAGTCGTTGGGGAGATGGTCGCGGTCGACTCCACCTCCCGCCGCTCTGCAACTCTCACCGCGCGAACGGATGTATTGGTGCTTCGACTTTCGGCCGATGACTTCACTCAGGCAGGCGAACAGTCTCCGCGATTCTGGCGATACTTGGCGCAACTGGCTTGCAATCGCTTACGTCAGAGAGCGAAGTTCCATCTTCCCGCAAACCAGACGCCGATCCTGTTCTTGGCGTCCTCTGTCGAGGGATTGCCTGTCTTGGACGAAATCGAACGCGGACTGGGGCACGATCCAGTCATCGTTCGGGCTTGGAGAAACAGAGGAGTGTTCGGCCCATCCGGGATTCCGATAGACGAACTAATCGCTCAAGTAGATCAATCAGACTTTGGCGTATTCGTCTTCGGGCCCGACGACCAGGTATCGTCACGAGGCGGAGATTGCATGGCACCTCGCGACAACATAGTTTTTGAGATGGGTCTATTCATCGCACGCCTTGGCCGAGAGCGCGTTTTCATGGTGAAGGATGAAGCCGTTGATCTCAAGATTCCTACCGATTTGTCTGGTGTTAATCCAATCACATTCAAGGACAAGCCCGGGGGTCAACTTTCCGACGTTATGGGCACGGTATGCACTGAACTGCGCAAGGCGATCGAAGCGAAGGGGGTAGTATCAAATCGAATGAGGAACTAGCGCCGTTTCGCCAGCCAGTTCGAATCAGCGCTCCGCAATCCTTGTGCATCGCTTCACAACCGCCACCACCCACTCCATGTAGTCTCTCGACATCCGGAACCGACAAGAAGGGACCGCGTCTAGCGCCGGTGGGCTATGTAGACTGTCGAGCCATGCAGGTCGACCATCGATCTGCTAAGGACGGCCAAGAACCTTCGCCATGTCGACAACGAGGCGGTAGTATCCCGGCGCCGGCTTCATCTCGAACGCGATGAGCCCTTGTTCCCGCATATCGATGAGATCCCGCTTCGCCGTCTTCGCGGAGCACTTGAACCGTGTCTCGATGTCGCTACGGCGCAGTTTGACTCCCGCTCGAAGTTCGTCGAGAATCCACAGCTGACGCTCGTTGAGCTGATCGCTGCCGCCCTCTATGGCGCGGTCTGTTGCCTCTCCACAGGGACTGGCGGCGTCAGGCTCAGTCAAACGGGGATCGGTTCCATTATGTCGAACCTCGATCCACTGGTTCAGTCGATAGCCGCGCCCGCCACTCTGGATAACATCGTGATCACCACACTCAATGTTCAAGTGATCGAGCAGCGTCCTCACTATCCGCTTTCGCAAGGCGCGGATGCACTGCGACACGGCATTCTGCCCGACACGGCGACCGAGCTTCGTTGCCAGCTGCTGCCCACTCAGGGACCGGTACTTCCCTGCCTCGTTCTTCTCGGCAAGAATCTCCAGGATGCGCCACGCATGTCCGCGCGCGCCCCTCTCAAGAATTAGAACTCCGCACAACTCCGCACGTGTTTCGTGCAGGAGTAGCAGCCCGCCCGAGAACGGACGCGGCGGTCCACCTGGCTTTGGTTCGACGATCGCTTGTGTCAAACCGCCATTCGGTCCGTGCCGACTTGATACGGCCTCTCGGATCGCCGCGTCCAACTTGCCCCCGTCGAAGGGCTTGTTGACGAAGTCGGTAGCACCACGCTTCATCTGCTTCACGCCGAGATCGGGGCCATCGGTGCCGTGCGCCGTCATCACAATTACGGGTGTCTCGGCAGTCGCGGGCCGACTGCGGATCTCGGCGAGCAGGTTCTCGCCGTTTTCGGGGCGGGCAAAACCACCATCATCCCGCACGGGAATTTCGAGGTCGAGAAGCACATAGGTGAATTCACGATCCTGCAGGAGACGGCGTGCTGCACTCTGGCTTCCGGCACACTCGAACTCGTGCCCCAGGGACGTCACGATGTCTCCCACCGACTCACGAATTGTGTCATCATCATCAACGATGAGCGCTCGACAGGTCATTCGAGGAACTCTCCCTCCGATTCGATCGGCAGGGTGACCGTTACCGTCGTCCCGCGGTTCAGGTCACTTTCAATGGTGAGCGCGCCACCATGCGCTGCCACGTATCGGCGGGCAATGGGCAGGCCATAGCCCGTTCCCCGGTTCTTTCTGCTCGTCCGGCCGGGAATGAACTCACGCAGATCGGCGAGATCCCGCTCGTCAAGACCTGCTCCGGTATCCACAACAGTGATGACAACTTCATCGTCCCGGGCTGCGGCCGTGACCGTGATCGATCGCGGCCGTGCCGATCCAGATCGGTCCGCCAACGACTCGTAGGCGTTCTTGAGGAGGTTCGTCATGGCCATCAGGACTTGATAACGCACCACCTCGACGGTGAGCGTCTCCGGCACGGCGATTGAGCATGTGATCGAAGCAAGCGCCTCCCGGTCGATGCGAATGGCGTCAACGGCCAGCCGGTGGGACTCTTCAATAACCCCTGACAGGCGCTCGCGGCGTTTCTCATTCGAGAGCGGCCGGGAGTATTCACTCATGTCCCGGATCAGACGTTCGAGGAACGCCACCCGCTCGGCGATCGAGCGAGCCGTGGCGCCGAGACTGAGCAAGTCGGGCGACTCGGCCTGCACCGCGCGGCACAGGGCTTCGCTCTTCAGCTTGAGCGACGTGATAACACCGCCAAGGTTGTGGGCTGTGGTTCCCACGACGACATCGGCGAATCGTTCGGCCATCGCCTGCGCCCTCGCGGCAGCGATCTCCCCATGCATACGGGCGATCGCGTCGTACTCGCACTGGACTTGCTGCACTTTGCGTCGTGCTCGCTCGGCATCACGCTGGCCGCGGCGTCGACGAGCCAGGCTTCGCTCAGCCGCCTTGCGAACGAACGCGTTGGGGTCGTCCTCAAGCCGTGATGCCAGCCTTGCCAGCAGATCATCGTCGAAGAGGTGGAGCGACTTCGCTACGGCCTGCCGGACCTCGGGCTTTGAATCGATGGCGAGGATCTCTGCCAGAGCCTCGGCCGATGCACTGTGATGCTCCGTGCGCAGCCGATTGGCAAGCGACCTCGCCAGTCCCAGACGCTCGGGCCACGACAGCGCGTCCGGATTCGCCCGGAGCATCATCAGTGCGGCCTCAGGACCGGAGATTGAAGTGGGCGGATGCATGGCTCAGTACTCGTAGCGTCGCCGACGCTCCTTAAATGCCTCCTCGCCCCCTTCCAGCAGAGTCACGATCTCCTCTTTGCACTCGTCGACGGTGCCGCACCTCTCTATGCGGGCTCGAGCACCGTCCGACTCAAACACGAAGATCTTCTCAGCATCTGCGAGTACGGGGATGTTCGGATTGTGTGTGACGAAAACGAGTTGACGACGGGGCTTGATGTCGCGGACCTTTTCCACAACGCACTCGTAGATGAAGCGGTTGTCGAGATTGTCCTCGGGTTGATCGACGAGAAGCGGATTATCGCTGTCGAGAAGCAGGATGGGCAGGATGGTGGTGCACTTCTGGCCTGTGGACAAAGCGGCAGAGTCCTTGTAGGAATCGCCATCCCTGAGTTCCACACGGGGCTGATCGACGAGTTCCACAGCCCCCAGCTGGAGAAGCGCCGGCGAATCGATCAACGCCGAAATCACCCGTTCCGCCTGCTCCGCATTGAGTTCGGCTTCATCGATCAGTCGCTGGCTATCCCGAGTCTGGATCAATGCAACGAGATCCGCAGGCCAGAACGCGTTCACCAGCCTTTGGGCCACGACGTTGTGCCTGAGTCTGGCGCCGCGCAGAATCTCCACCAGGCGATCAAGGTACGGTTGCGGATTGCCCGACTGGAGGATGCTGACCCGAATCGATGGCGCCAACGCCTCATTGATCCGACCGACGATCGACTGCCGAGTCTGAAAACGTCGATCGCGGAGATCCGAGAGCCGGCGCGTCAGTGCTTCCCGTTCGATGATTAGGCCTGCAAGTCGATCCTTGAGTTCATCTCGTTGACGCTGCTTGGCTTGCAAAGCATTACGGAGTCGCTCCAACTTCGTGCGTTCGGCCGCCTGAGTCTGCGCCGCCTGGTGTTGCTCGATCACCTTGCGGAATTCGATCTCCTGTCGATTGTGTGTCGCAGTGAGATCACGGCCATTCTCCTCGACAACTTGGCTCGCGCGGTCGAGGCGGCGCACAGCTTCGTGAAGCAGAGTGTCGATCTCGGCGCCGGCGGCTCCAACCTCCTGCCGGACGCGCTCAACGTGCTTGCCGTTGGGGCCCGTGATCAGGTCGTTCGAAAAAAGTGCCCTCGTTCGCGAGACCAAACGACCGGCCACGCTCTCGATCTGACTGCGGTATTCGGCCAGCGCCTCCGCCGTCCCCTCCATTGCTCGCGTTTCACGGTCGCGAAGCGCCTTGAGTGCGTGCGCCTTGTTCACCGGCTCTTCAGCACCCCCGGCGCTCTGTGCGTAACCTTTGAGCTTTTCACCGACCTCAGGCAGGGAGCCCAATTCCCCGGTGAGCATCTCGATCTGGTGGCGGATGGGGTGGATGGAACCTGCGTTCGCCGCGAGCGTCTGTTCCACTTGTGCAATGTCCACGGAAACCTGGCGGATCGCTTCCGGCGCGAAATCATCAATCAGTTCCAACTGAGAAAGCGACCGGTCGGCAATGCGCTCCACTTCGTTCTGGCTGTACACGTCGGCCTTGAAGAGGCCGCCAGCCCGAAGCTGGATGTCGGTCGGCGAACCGTCGGCAGCGAGGACGAGGGGCGCCTCTCCTACCGCCCGACTGATTCGGTAGGTGAGTCCGTCTTTGGTCTCGATCTCGAGTTCGACGCGACCGCCGTTGAGGTTTTGCTGGATGAGTGAATCAATGCGTTTGCGATCAGCGGGATCGGCCTGCGGCTCCGGCAGCGCGTCCAGGGCGAAGCGGACAAACTCGATGACTGTCGTTTTGCCCGTTCCCCTGGCTCCGATCAGACAATTGAGCCCATCCGCGAGTTCCAGCCTTTCGCCGCCGAGGTAACCGCCGACGATCTCTATCGAGCGGATGCGATGGAACATCGGCACCATCGAATCTGTCTGTTCTGCCTGCTGTGCAGCTAACGCGCTTTCCAATTGCGGCCCTCCTCCGATTGCAGTCCGGGACCGAGGATGCTCGATATGGCGGAAACCAGTCTACGTTAGGCATCTGTCCGGGCATGTCAACCCGATCCCAATGGGGCCCTCGAGCCTCACCGTGCCCGGCATTCACGGGCGATTCACCGTGGAGGAGCCCCGGGTTTGATTGCTGCCCCACAAGCACGGTCCGCACCAGCCGTGGGAGTAGAATGCCTTCGCGTTCCCTTGGTGCGGCCACTGTATGCGGCGCACCGCCGATTGCTTTCCTGATGCCAAAGTTCCTTCGAAAGTCCGCCATCAAGGGTCAATACGGCGTCAACGTCGTTGAGCGCCTGGTACTGAAGATGGGATACAAGTGGATTCGAGGCGATGCTGCCCTTGATACTGGAATCGACGGAGAAATCGAAATCAGGGATCCTGAAACGCAGGAAGCGAAGAACCTCATCCTGCGCGTGCAAGTGAAGACTCGAAGTGAGCTCGATGCGAATTCAACGGAGTCTTTCCGGTTCACGTGCAGCCCCGATGACCTTGATTACTGGATGCAGGGGAACGCTCCGGTTATTTTGGTCGTGGTCAAGATTCCTGAAGACGACGTCTGGTGGGTCTCGATTAAGGATTACTTTCAGGATTCGAACCGTCGCCAGAGCCGGCAGATCGAGTTTCACAAGGAGCGAGACCGTTTCAACGAGCGCGCGGCGGTCCCGCTGCGTGAGTTGGCTCAAACCATCAACGACGGCGTCTATTTCGCGCCACATGTCCGCGACGAAGATCTCATTTCCAACCTATTGCAGGTCGCGCGACTCCCGGCGCAATTGTGGATGGCCGAAACCGAATTCCGCTTGCCAAAGGACCTTTATGAAGCCCTCGATGAGCATCAAGAACGAGCTCCGAACGAGTGGTTTCTTAAGGACGGTCGCCTCTACACGCCGCACAACCTTCGGGAGCATCCGTGGAACGCCGTATGCGATGTTGGCACGGTAGAGTCGATTGAGATTGCCGAGTGGCGAGACGCGGACTCGTGGGAAGTGCAGCGCGACTTCGTACGACTGCTCAACCAATGCCTTCGCACGCGCTGTGGGCACCTCGGACTTCGCTGGAGCAAAGAGGAACACTGCTACCACTTCAAGCCTACTCGCAACCTCCGGCCCCGCGAGTTTACTTACCGCAGCCTGATAAATGAGACGAGCCGCGAGGTGTTTCGCCATTACGCAAAAAAGAACGCTGCGGATGAAACCGCATACTACCGCCATTGCGGCTTCGAGGGTGAGTTTCGCACGTTTGGTGGTGAGTGGTACCTTCAGATCACGCCCCGGTACGTGTTTACCAAGGATGGACGCGAACTCCACCCGTATCGCGAGGAGTATCAGGCCAAGATCAAAACGATCGAGGGAAGTGCGGCTGTGCGGGGACTGGTGGTCATGTTCGCAGAATTGCTGCGACACGATGACCCAACGTTGTTCCATTCCCCATATCCATTCCTCGGATTCGGTGAACTCGCGCAAGCCACGGTACCCGTATCCATCGACGATGCAGATTGGTCCGCGGGCGACGAACTGGCATCAAAGTCGTCGCACGAAGAGACTCCGGACGGATGGTTGTTCGAGCCATGAAGACGACGTTCATCCAAGAACCAGAGCTTGAGTTTGGCGGGGGTCGGCACATTGACATTCGCTTTGGACTCATGCACCACGGCCCCCTGGATGCTCGAGTTGCTGGCGGTGCTCGAACCTGTCGAGTCGGCATCGTCGGAGATGGAGAAGGAATCGACAACTTTCGCGCATGGATCGACAGCTGTCGAAGCGGGATTCCTGCCAAGCAGACTCGGTTGAAGACGTTGTTTCCGAAGTTCCCTGGGTTCGGCGACGACGGTTGCTTACCTGACTTCCTCGTCCACGAAAGTTGGTCCAGGTTAATACCGGCGCGCGACACTGAGTCTCTGTGCCAGATCGAGGATACCACCGAGTTCACCAAGGCATCCGTTGATCGCTACGTGTCGGAGGCGGCGAGTCTCATCGAGAAGGGGCAGCCGGATGTCGTTATCTGCCTTCTTCCTGCACCGTTGATCAAGCGCATCGATGTCAGTGGCCCGGTACATCGCGGTCCGCGATCCAACCGCCCGCAGCACAATCGTGCGCTGGTCTGGCACGACTATTTCAAAGCCGAGTGCCTTCGACTTTCAAGACCAGTCCAGCTCAGCCGACCCGGCACATTCGGCGGTGATGTTCAGCGCTACACATCGGATGGCGCGCCCAGCCTTTTGATACAGGACGAAGCGACTCGCGCTTGGAACTTCTTCTGCGCCTTGTACTACAAGGCCGGCGGCGTGCCGTGGCGCTTGATCCGCGATGCGAGCGAACTGCTCACGTGCTATGTTGGAGTCAGTTTCTACCACGACCGTCAAGAAGGGCAAGACGAGTCCGTCCAGACCAGCGTTGCACAGGTATTTAATGAGCGGGGCGAAGGAGTTGTCATTCGAGGTGCGCCGGCTCAGATCCGCAAGGACGACCGGACCCCGCATCTCTCCGAGGAACAGTCGGCATCCTTGCTCTCAGAGGCCATCGAACGGTTCCGCCAAGAGCACAAGACCATGCCCGCTCGCATCGTCTTGCACAAGAGTTCGTGGTTTGATGAGGCGGAACGATGCGGCGTCAACTCCGCAGCGGCGGATCATCGAATCGAGGTCGTCGATCTCCTGTCGCTGCGGCGGACCATGACACGGTTCTTTCGCAAGTCCGGCGCCTATCCACCGCTGAGGGGAACCGGGATTCGGCTCGATGAGTCGCACGTTCTGTTCTACACGTTTGGGAGTGTTGATTTCTACAAGTCGTATCCGGGACTCTACACGCCGAGACCGCTGCTCGTACAGATTGATCAGACATCCACTGGGGTTCCGACTCTACTCACGGAGATTTTGGGCCTCACGAAGATGAACTGGAACAGCACTCAGTTTGTGAATTCTCACCCGATCACGCTGGCGGCCTCACGATCGGTCGGCGACATTCTTCGATACGCCCCGCGCGACGCTCGAATTCAAGCTCGCTACAGCTTCTACATGTAACTGTGATAGAAGGCTGATGCCGACGAGGCGCCGCGCCGTCAGAAGAGACGACCTGCTACCTCCCCCATCGCCAGTTCGGGCCAGCGCTGCACCAAAGGTACAGCCGAAATCCGCCCTAATTCGCTCGGTTCGATTTTGTGAAGGCCGCCACCATACACTCGCCCCTCACCCCGCAGCTCATAGCCAGTGACTTGCCCGAGCAGCTCATGGACGAGGGAGGCTCGAGCCGGCTCTGCGTGGAGCATTGTCGCCATGGCGCCGGTCGGATAGAGCATCAGGTAGAGGTTGGTCCCGATCGCGTTCGATCGGTTGTGAATAAAGCGGAACGGCTGCTTCTCGGCCGATCCTCGCCCCATGTACGTGCAGAGAAATGGACTCGGCACGCGCTGCTCCTGGCGATACCACGGCTTGCGTTTGCCGACAAGGTATCCGTCTCGGACTCCAAGATGATCGGCCGTCTTCAAGTACTCCCACAGAGCGGGGTGCCGATCCTGGACAACATGCTCAGGAAGATCGCAATCGAGAACGCAGAGTTGGCGATCGATCACTGGATACCCGTCGGCTTCACCTTCGATGACGGTGGCCTTCAGAAGCCGCGGACTTGGCAGCACCGGGCGCAGGTACTTCGTGGGAAGCCTGCGGCGCCTTGCTTCGGCGCGATCGAGGATGAAGAACTTGTTGTCGCCGGTGGCGATGCCGCGCCGAATTCGGAAATAGTCGCTCAGCGTCGGGCCGGCTTCCCCGCTGATCATGTGCCGATCGTTCGTCGCATGATGGGGGTAGATCGTCCACTTGCGCGATGCCCGCAATCGCTTGAGCGGAAGTCGGTCGGTCGCGTGCGGAAGTTCAAGCGTGCCACCGAACGTGAACTCCGTCTCGTGAGTTGCGGATGGCGGCGATTTGCGGAAGACAATGACTGCCGACGAAACGAGTGCATCGCCAAACTGAACGTCATTCGGATCGAAGCGATGTACTCGGATGAGCGTCACGCGATCAGTGAGAAACCTCTTGAGCGCCATGCCGTAGTTGACGTCCATGAACTCGGAGGGAATCAGCCAAGCAGCGTACCCGCCATCCTCCATCCACGCCGTTGCGATGAGCAAGAAATAAACGTACAGGCCCGCGAGGCCGTTCACCTGTACGCCTGCCACCTCGCAGACAAGCCGTTGAAGTCTCCTCTTCGCTTCACGGTCGAGATGGTGATGTCGGACGTAGGGCGGATTCGCGAGGATCAGGTTGGGTGCCGACCGGCTCGAGCGGCCATCAACAACGAGGGTAAAGTCACCGCACACCACGTCGAGTCCGAAATCAGCCCAGAGTTCACGCGCCGTCTTCGCAAAACCTGGGTCAATCTCGATCCCAAGCGCTCCTTCGATGCGCTTGGACCCGAATACCTGAAGCGCCGCCGAGAAGAAGCTGCCCGATCCGATCGCGGGATCCGCAAATCGGATGCCGCCTTTTCGCGGTCCCCAGAGTGTGCGGACGTAGCGAGCAATGTCCACGGCGAGCGCATTGGGTGTGGCGAACTGTCCTAGGCGATTCCGATCCCGGAGCGAATTCCCCGCATCGATCTTCGCCTGCATCGACTGCCGCCTGGATTCTACGGTCTCGATTGATCGCGCTGGCACTCGCTTCACAACCCCAATCTCTCCAAATCATCAGTCCGGTGCTCCCAGACCCAGTCAATTCCTTCGGCTGCTTCGTAACCAAGGTAGTCCGAGCCAAAGTAGCCGCACAAGAACAGCACAAAAACCACGTCGTCGCCATAGCTCGCCCGGAGTTGGCGGATCTTCGTCGCCTCTTCCTTACGCCGCTTGTTGGTATTTGTAAAGTCGCCAGCGGATTTCGCCTCGATCAAAATCGGCAGTCGTCCTGGCCGTGCTTGCTTGGGTTGAACCACCGCATCGACGGGGATGTTGACCTTCATGGACTCCCCGACCACGACATTCATGCGGAAGGAATAGGTTCCTGCCTCCATCTCCGAAAGCGGCTGTCCCGCGGGATGTGGCTGCCTGCGGTATCCGCGGTCATCGAGCCAACTTGCGATGAGGGCAAGTTGGCGCTGTTCCTGTGCGTTGCGTACGATCGGATTGGCCACCGCGCTGCAAAGCCGGTCCGCCACGATCGTCGAGGCACGCTCACGCTCCTGATCGGTTGGTGCTTTGGCCGCATCGAGCCAAGGGAAAATATCTCGATCGAGCAACTTGGTGAGAACACTACAAATCCGACTCAGATTCTGATCGAGTAGATCCGCCTTCATGCGCTTGGCGAGCGAGCCACCCTCCATGCTCCCGACGAGCGATTTGTTCGCATTCGCCAGCCCGACGAGTCGATCCACGGCCAGCGGCGGTGCGGTACACATGCGGAGCGTCGGCAGCGCCCCCGGATTCGCCTTGAGTGTCGCGGCGTTCAATGCTCGAAGGTCGCGCATGGCGAGAAGTGCTGCTTGAACGTGCTCAGTTGTCTGAACGCGCGTCTCGCGAAATGCCTCCGGCGCAAACCGCATGAACCACTGATTGAACTGGTCAACCGACGCGGCGATGTCGGCTTTCCAGAGATGCGGCTTGTCGGCGTTGACTTTTGAAGGTGCCATGCGGTCGGCTTGTGCGAAGAGGAATGAAAGGGATGAGGCAGGAGGCGGGTCCGCCAGTATACGGAACCCGTTCGGGTACGACCAACTCTAGACATGCGCCGCCCTACGTAGCTGCCGGGAAGCATGCGATCGTGGCGAATCCGGTGCAGCGGGCAGTCTCATCTACATTGGCCGCTGAGACTCGGCCGGGCGACCCACGGCAGCATCCGCAGGGAATCGAGGGGCGGAGTCTCAAAGTCTCACGGTTTTCGGGATGCGACCCCCGCCGGCGCGAATCATGTCGCCCCGGGCTTACTCTCAATCCAGCGCCAGCTGCTTCCTCGCCCACTCCCTCCACTGCTCGGACTCGCCACGCATCGCGATCTCCTCGAGGAACCCTCGCGTCCGATCGTCGGTGCGTCGATATCGGAGTTGAAGCCGGGCCAGCGCCTCAGTTGTCGCGATGTGCCCGGGGAAGACCTCAAGGGCGGAATCGCACGCCGCGACCGCTTCATCCACTCGACCGGCCCTTTCAAGCGCTAGCGCCAGATTGAGCCGCGGGTCTGGATGGCCTGGCATGAGTTTCCGGGCCCATTCGAACTCGATGGCGGCCTCGTACAGCTCACCGCGATTGAGGTGGAGCACGCCCAGATTGTTGTGGGCAGGCCCATGGTAGAGATCAAACGTCAGCGCCTCGCGCAGTGTTTCTTCCGCACGCACCGGATCGGCGGCCATGAGTGCCGCAGCCTCTCGCGTGAGTCGCTGAGCTTCAAGGGGGTTGCGCGCTACTTCTTTCTGTGCGCTGTAGGGTCCGATCGTGCTGTGACCGGCACATCCGAACGGGACCAATACGAGCGCCACGATCATTGCGGAGCCGCAAATCGCCTGTCGTCGTTTCCTCATGTGCTTCCCACTCCCGTCTCCGCTATGTTCGCGCCAGGTAGACCGCACTGATGTGAAGTCGCAGATCGTACAACTCCGACTCATTCTGATCACGTCGATGGGTCAGTTCGAGCCTGCCTGAGGACCACTGGTCTTGGACCGACTCCCAGCGTTCGAGGAACCGGCCGATCTGAACCGGCGTGAGGCGCTCAAGACTGATGGCCAGGGATTGTCGGCGCAGCGCCGGCTCGGCGCCCTGCGGGCTGGCGACGGCGGTATCCACACCCTCGCCGATTCCCTGGAGCCGATCGGCGGGTATCCCGGCATCGATGAGCGCCGCGTTCACCAGCGCCAAAACGTCTGTCGTAGGCCGTTCGCGCCAGGCGACGAGGTCGCGCTTTGCCCGAAGCTCAAGGACCCGCTCCGCGTCGCGATGCAGTTGATCCAGAATGCCGGCGACCGACTCGTGCTGCAGCCGGGCCGCTTTGACCCGATGCAGTTGCACCGCGATCACGCACAGAGCGGCTGCGATGAGAAGAGCCAAGATCAAGGACGGGCGAATGCGGATCATGAGCCGCCCCCGTCCACCACTTCTCGGCGAATCGCCCGTGGAACCAATCTCCATGTCAATCGCACACCGTTGGTCACCGCACTGATCTGGGGCTGCCGCGCCTCCCACTGGTCAGGCAGCTCGAATGCGGAGACGAAAACCTGCGCCGCCGGAGCCGTCGGGAGCAAGCCGACCAGTGTAACCGACTCAGGCGTCACGCTGAGCGACTCCGTCATGATCGGTTGCTGCGCGGGCCACCGCTCGAACAGGAACGCGAGCACCCGCAAGGACTGTGGGTCGTCAGAATAGATCGACTCCACGGCGTCCCCTCTGGTGCGCTCGAGCTGGCGAAGCTCAGCAACAAGGCGCAGCGCCGGCGGCTGGCTGGACGGCGCGGTGCTCTGCGGCGGATAGAGATCATCGAACACCGCCTCCCGCGCCGAAACGGTCTCTGCGGCGGCCCGGTTCCACGCCCCGATTCGTCGCTCCGCGCCGAACGCGACGGCAACTGCGATGAGCACGATCGCCGCCGCCGATTCGATGAACAGGCGTCGGCGCTCACGGCCTACGGACTCAGGTTCATGCCGACCCGTTAGCAGGTTGAATGATCCAACGGTCGCGTCGTCATTTGAGATGAGCTCGGGCGGAATCGCTTGCGGGCTAAGTGTCAGCGCTCCTTTGATTTCGGCATTCTCCACAAGACGATCATGTTCGATACCACAGGCGATGAATCGATTGCCGTTCACGGGCACGTAGACGGCGTGGACGCGGTCGATGGGGACGGGCAGTTCCGCCTCGAAGAGGTATCCCAGCGCCTCTTCATTTTGTCGTCGATGCAAAGGCCGCTTGGGAACCATCGATCCGTCCAGCACCGCCCAGTAGAAGCGATCGGCCGGCCAGCTGACATGGTGCAGAGCGTGGTTCGGTGCGATCATGGTTGAACCCCCTCCGACTGCCCAAGCGTGAGACGGGTTCCAGGCTCGACCGGGCTCGGCGTCAGTGAGAGGCGAAAGCTGCGTGATCCGTCACGCAGGTCCACGCCACGCGCATCCACCTGACGGATTTCCAGCCGGCCGATGCGATCGCCGGTAGTGACCATGTGGAGTCGGTCGGCGCCCACCTCATAGAGGGCCGCGACGAGTCGATCGGTTTCCGTGATGATCGCGATCAATTCGAGATTCGGTGGAGCGGACGGCTCGTCCTTGCTCGCTGTTGGCGACTCGGGCTGGACCGGTGCATTCCACAGCCGAACCTCAAAGGAGGAGGCATCGAGTGTGTGCCTGGGTGCAGCCGCGACGACAGACTCGGCGGATCTGTTGCTCAAAGCGGCTCTGTCTAATTGCTCAGTGGTCAAAGCTTGAACCGGAAACAGCGCCCATGCCAGCGCGACGGCAGCACCCACAATGCCGACACTACCGCCAAGCATGCGTCTGCGACGCCAGATCCGGATTGGGTCAGTCGGTGATGACAAGGCGCTGTACGCACTCCCATCTGCCTGAGGCTTGACGATAGACGGTCCACCACGATCGCTGCACCGAGCCGACTCGGACATCAATCCGCACACTCCAGCAGGAACTGGAGCCGACGAGACGCGGCGTGTCGTCCGCGCGACCGGACGTATCTCTTTCAAGCGCTCTGGGAAGCGGCGCGACCCGCCCTTCGCCTCGAGCGGCCAGGATGACTTCGATTCCGCCACGCCCTGCTGCCGCCAGGGCCGCTTCGACGAGCGGCAAGGGCGCGGTGTTCACATTGATCGCGCCGTTCGGTCCGACAGGATGCGTGGCGATCCACGCGCCGATGGAAAGGACATCACTCTCGTCCGGCGATGGGAAAGCACTTCGCAACGCGGCGTGGTCCAGTTCGAAAGGATCAAGGCTGAATTGATCCAATCCCATCGGTTCCGGCTTGGCAACATCGGCATCTTTGGCCCGCTCGAGGATGCCGCCGGGAACCGCGGTGCGGAGCGGCGAACCGCGGGCAATCGAACTCGATGGCACCATGCCGCACTGATCCCAAGCTGTGACACGAATCTCGTACGGACAATCATCGAATCGCCAGTGCTCGTGGAGGATGTCAACGCGCGAACTTGGCGCTTCAACAGGGAGCACGATTTTGCCCGACTCCGCAGACAGCCAGTGCTGAATGGGTCCCGATTCGAGCTGGGTTCGAATTGAGTCGGCAATCTGCCCCTGCCCCGAATGCCGCTCCTGCAACCTCGCCAGTAGAGCGCGCTGGCTGAACCCCACCGCCACGGGGATGATCAAAACGATCATCGCGAGTACGAGCAGGAGCGCCACGCCGTGACGGACCGGTTCGAGGCGGCTCGATGTTGAGGTTCTCAGGGCCATGAGAACCTCCGGGCGGACGTATCGCCTTGGCGCGAGACGATCGTCACGCTCAGCTCGCGCTGCTCCTCATCCAGTTCGACTCGCCAATCGGCGACGCTGCTCAGCAGGTGGCGTACCTCGGGTGACGTGGATCGGCTGGTCGAAGAGATCGTGACGGAGACAGTCTCAGCAATGCGATCGAATCGGAATTCGTGGGTGGCCGGGCCGGGATTTTCCGGAGATTGCGTCGTTATGCTTCGAGTTCGGATCCGAAGCCGTGACGGCTCCAGAACCTCAACGCGAGGCGGAGTCTTCGATCGCCGATCGGCGATCTCGAAGTCTCCGCTTGCAAGGTCGTCTGCGATTCCATCCAGAACGCGCGCAGCTGCCATTCGCCATTCGATCCGCGGCCCCTGCTCGGCCGACAGTCGCGAAACCGTCACGAGCCATGACGTCAGAAGCGAGCACAGGACGCCGAGCAGCGCCAGGGCAAGCAGCAATTCCAGGATGGTCATGCCGCGACGGTTCATGGGGTCTGCTTGTCCTTTGGCAGCTCGATGCAACGCCAGACGATGCACTGCTCGCATGAGAACGCGACCCATGCATGCTCGGATTCTTCGGCAGCGGATTCGTGTTCCACACGACGGACCTGAATCGCCGGCTGCGCCGGTTCATCAGGCCAAGGCATCGAGGTTTCAACGCTCGCATCTGCGATGACGTGTTCACGCAGATCCGGATCACCGAGAAGCTCATCGACGGCACGTTCGAGGGACAGCATGTCCACGGAAACCGTGCCAGAGGCTGGGTCTGTGGGGATGACCGGCACACTGCGAAGCACGGAAGCGCACACACTACCGAGGATCGCCAGCAGCACCGTGGCAGCGAGCACCTCGATCAATGTCATGGCGCGACGCGATGAGCCCTTCATGGCTCTGCCCCGTTTAGATCGGCGCGGCTGATTTCGCCCGTGAGACCGTAAACGAACCATCGCGCAGAGCGCCCGGACGCATTCGATATCTGCACAGTTACGTCCGCGCTGCGACCGGTTCGGTCGATCAGCAAACCATCAAGTGCTCGCCCACCGGATGTCGTTCCCTCGAAGAACCGAATGGACGTGGACGCAGGCAGATCGAATGAGGCTGCCCATCCTCTTTGGGAGGCGGGCGTCACCTGGGCGGTTAGGCGCGCACCATCGTCCAGAAGTTGAATGGCGACGGCGCCGCCCTCGCTCTGGGCGGCCAGGCGAGCCTGCCCCATGAGATTCACGAATCCCCACCGAGCCGACTGGAATGCACCTGCCTCGTCCGCTCTGCTCAGCGAGACCACCGCAACCGACGAGGTGAGCCCCAGCAGTACCACGACCGCGAGCATTTCGACAAGTGTGAAGCCGCCGTGTGGTTGCGGATTGGCAAAGTTCGTGGTCATTGATCCGCCTTCCCTCTCAGATTGACGGATGACAGATCCGCGTTCTCTCCCTCGCCTCCCGGCTGCCCATCGGCTCCGTACGAGAGAATCTCAAAGGGATGTCCATCAGGGCCGGGCATCACGTAGAGATACTGACGCCCCCAAGGGTCGGTGAGCTGATCGGCGTTCACGAAATACGAAGCTGTCGGCGTGGCGTGCGGGGCACTGAGTACGGCCAAGCCGAGTTCATTGCTCGGCCAGTCGCTCTTTTCGATGCGATACGTTTCGACCTTGCCGACAAGCAGGCCGATCCCGCTTTTGGCCAGTTCGTGCTTGGCCTTCCCAAATGTACCGGAGAATCCAACGAGAAGCGTGGTCGCGATCAACCCGAGAATCACGACGACCGCGAGGATTTCCACGAGCGTCATGCCGCGGCGAGAGAGACTTGTTTGCTCATTCACCGAATCACCTCCTGAAGCCGCGTGAGGGGGAGCACCGCTGCAAGCACAACCGTGCCAACCAAGGTGGCCAGCGCCAGAATAGCTGCCGGTTCGAGCAGTGTCGCGAGGCGGTTGATCTGCCGCTCAGTGCGGCGCTCATCGCGCTGCGCCATCCGTTCGAGTGTTGCTTCGAGTTCGCCTGCAGCCTGACCGCTGTGAAGGAGGCGTCTGAACTGCGCTGAGAACCACTGTGGATCACCGAGCGCGTCAGCCAGATCGCCGCCCGATTCGATCTCTTGCGCGGCATTCGTCACGACGCGATTGAGCGCGATGGGCAATGTGCTCGAAAGCACGCGCATCGCTTCGACTGCCGGCACGCCCGCCCGAAGGAGGTCCGCCAGGTTCTGGGCGAATCTGGACACGGCCCAGGTGCGAAGCACGCGCGGCGTGCAGGCCGCCGCAACTCGCGCCACCTGCGGCGAGCGCTGTACGGCGGAGCGAAGAGCAACGAATCCACCGGCGGTAAGTACGGTTGCGACAGCAAGCAGCATTGCGCCCCAGTGGGCTGCCAGTTGGCCTCCCCCCATGACCCAGCGTGTGAGCGCGGGCACTTCGATCCTCGCAGTCGTGAGTAGGTTGGCGAGATCGGGCAAAGTCTTCACGCTCAGGAACACGGCGACCCCGACCGCCGCCACGGAAATGATGGCCGGATAGGTCAGTGCGGCGACGAGTTGGTGACCCAGCTGACCGACTCGCGCTTCCCGCTCAGCCATTTGCTTGAGCACGCTCGGCAGCATTCCACCATGCTGCCCCGACTCGACCATGGCGCAGTCGATCGCGTCGAACCAGGAGGGGTGATTGCTCATTGCCTGGGCCGGACTGGCGCCGCTGCGCATGGCCTCGCGCCACTCGGTGAGCATCATTCGCCGCGCGCGTCCCGCCCAGCGCTGCCGCTCCTCGCCCATCACTTCGAGGCACTCGACCAGGGGAAGCCCCGACTCGAGCAATGAACAGAGGCCTTCGAAGATTTCCGCGCGCTGATCCCGCCGGCGCCTTCGGAGATGCCGGTTGAGTGCCTGGCGCAGGTGAATCGGCAGGGTAATCGGCTTGCGCGCCCGGCGCAGCTCGACAACCTGCCAGCCGATTCGACGCAGCGAAGCCCGGACTTCCACAGCCGACTCGGCCATGAGTTCACCGCGGCGCGGCGCCAGCGCCTGGCCCGCTTCTGTCCGCACCGCCGTGTAACGCCAAAGTTCCATTGCCTTCAAACCATCTGCACCACGCGGTGCACTTCGAGCGGAATCGTCTTGCCTTCCTCCACGAGTCGCTGTCCTTCTTCACGCAATGTCCGCATCCCGGATTCTCGTGCGGCAGCTCGGATCGACACGAGGGCCGCGCCCTCGGAAATCAGCTGCCGCAGTGGCTCATCGAGGGGCATGAGTTCGAACAAGCCGGTGCGGCCCTTCAACCCCGTCCCGAAGCACTCATCACAGCCGGCCCCGCGGCACGGCTGGTGCGTGGTGCGGACCAAGCGCTGGGCGAGTACGGCAGAGAGCGAGGCGCTCACGAGGTACGGCTCCACGCCAAGATCCACCAGACGCGTCACGGCGCTCGGGGCGTCGTTTGTGTGCAGCGTTGAGAACACGAGATGCCCGGTCAGACTGGACTGGATGGCCACGCGCGCCGTTTCGGCGTCGCGGATCTCGCCGACCATGATCACATCCGGGTCCTGCCGCAGGATGTGGCGCAGACCCGTCGGGAATGTGATGCCCTTCCTGCTGTTGACCTGCATCTGGCTCACCGCCAGCCCGACGGTCGAGAGTTCGTACTCGATCGGATCCTCGATGGTCATGATGTTCAGCTGAGGAGAAGCGGTGCGGCGCAGTGTAGAGTAGAGCGTCGTCGTCTTGCCGCTGCCTGTCGGTCCCGTGACGAGGATGATGCCGTTGCTCTGTGTGGCGCGTTCCAAAAACGCCTCGGCAACATCCTCTTTCATCCCCAACCGCTCAAAGTCGCACAACTGCTGCGCACTGTCGAGGAGTCGAACCACCGCACGTTCGCCGTAGCTCGTTGGGACGGTGCTCAGGCGCAGATCAACCGGTCGGCCGCCGATGGTCACGGTGGCGCGCCCATCCTGGGGAATCCGATGCTGGGCGATGTCCATGCGGCCCATGACCTTGATGCGGCTGACTACACCCGAGGTCATTTGGGCGGTCAGTTGATGAACATCATGGAGCACTCCGTCCACTCGATAGCGCACCACGGTTCGATCCGAGAGCGGCTGAATGTGGACGTCACTGGCACCCTTGCCCAGCGCCTCAAAGAGCAGCGCATCGACGAGTTGGATCACCGGCCCCTTGCCTTGCGTGCTCAGCAAGTCCCGGTCCGCCTGCTCGAGCCAGCGGGCGACCGTTGTTGAGTTCCCATCGGAGCGGCCGTTCTGATCAACTCCGTTCGCGGCGCCGTTCCAGCCGCTCGTCTTGCGGTGTTGGGCATACGCCTCATCGATCAGGCGTGCGATCTGCTCGGCATCACCGACGGTCGATCGGACTCGTACTTGGAGGAACGTCCCGACGTTGTGGATCGCGAATCGACTCGTCGATTCGCTCACGAGGAGTTCGAGTTCATCATCCTGGCGACCGGTCGCCAGCATGAGGTGCCGCCGCGCGAAGTCTCGCTCGACGCGCTCGACGAACTCGATATCCACACTGGGCGCGAGGGACATCGCATCCTCCACCCTCACCGAATCACACGTGGCTCCACCTTCGGCCACCCATCGTCGATACCACCCGCTTCAATCGGCGCTTCGCTCAGGTAACGCAGATCCTCAAAGTCCAGCCGGCGGAGTACCGAGGGCCGGATGAAGATGTAGAACCGCGAGCGGTTCTCAGTGCGTGACCGGTTCTTAAACAGCTCACCGACAATCGGGATATTCGCCAGACCGGGCACCTGAGAAACGCCCTTGGACTGGTTCGTCACCTCGATGCCACCCAAGGCCACGACGTATCCGTCAGGAATCGTCGCCACGCTCTGGAGGCGGTTCTCCTGACGTGGCGGAGGCAGCGACGGGTCCGCCGACTCGCCGATGAAGGAACTCAATGTCACCGAATACTCCACGATCATGTGATCACCCTGAGCGATCTGAGGCTTGACGGTCACGACGGTGCCCGCATCCTGCGTCCCGCCGAACGACGTCGTCGCGATCGTGTCGAAGGCGTTGATGCTCACGAAGGGCTGTTGGAGGACCGAATTGAGCGAGGCCTCCTGATTGTTGTTGACCAGGACGCGCGGCACATTGAGGGACCGACCATCGTTGATGGTTTCAAGAGCCCGCACCACCACGCTGAAATCCCCGGGACTCAGCACCAGCGCGCTGCCACCACGAGCGTTGCCCACACTCCGCGTCCCATCGGTGACCGTGCTGAGCCCGAAGAGCGAAGAGAGCGAAATGCGCACATCCCCGCTCACCTCGATCTTCTCGAGTTCGACACCCAAGTCGAGCGTCTGGCTCTCCGTCAGGCTCACGATGAGGATCTCGACCATGACCTGCGGCTGGCGGACATCCAGTTCGTCGATGAGCCGCCGCACCTGGTCGAGCAAACGCGGCTCTCCCATGGCGATAATGGTGCTGGTGGTTTCGTCGGCGGTGAGCGTCAGGGCAGGGCGCTCCTCGCCGGACGAGATTCGGCCCGACAGGCGGCTTGGCTGTGTCAGCGTCGCGTCTCCACCAGACGGAGGCGATGCGGACTCTCCCGGCGGCGAACCAGGGACGAGGCGCGCTGGAGGTGCTTGATCGGATGAAGAAGCTTCCTTTGACGGAACAGCGGGCATTAATGCGGCGTCAGCGGCTTCGGCGAGCACACCGCTGGCGAGCAGGCGTTCGAGGACATCGATCACCTCGCCGACCGGTCGATTACGGACTTGATAAGTCCACAGCGGACGACGGGATTCGGCGGGCAGCGCGTTGAGCCGATCGATCAGGGATTGCACCTCTTCATGTTGAAGCGCCGTCGCAGTCAAAATGATCGAGCCCGTCAATTCATCACGCACCAGGCGCCACTGATCGCCCGACGTGCTGCTCGGCCGCACCACCTGCTCGACGAGGGTCGCCACTTCGTCGAGCCCGAAGTACCGCGGGCTGTAGGTCCGGGTTTCCACGGGTGGAACCTGATCGAACCGCTCAATGAGCGATCGCCACTGATCAACCTCGTTGGGAGGCGCGATGAGAACGACGGCGCGATCGCCCGGTTCAGCCACCACACGACCTTGGGTTGTGCGACCCTCGACGAGGTCACGCGCGGCGGTGATCGACGTGAGCATCGCTGCCAACCTCGTCGCAGGCAAGTGAGCGACTTCGACACGCTCAACAACGGATGCAGCGCCGGGCTTATCGATGGACTTGAGCAGTTCCAAAGCCTGGTCGATCCGGGGTCGCAGATCGGCAATGAGCAGCAGGTTGCTGTTGCCCAGCGTGGCGATCGAACTGCCAGTGCGAGACAAGATGGCCTTCAACGTCTCGCCAACTTCCTTGGCAGGTTGATGTTCGACGGGAACAACAACGGCGGTGAAGCCTGACGGCACGGCGGTGCCGCCAGCGATTTCGGCAACTTCCGCGAGGCCCGCGGCATCAGCAAGGCGCACCACGCTGAGCATCTCCCGGCCGTCGTTGCCGCGCAGGCGCACTGTCGTAAAGCCGCGCAGCCCGAGCACCCGATTGGTCAGGTCCCAGAGTTCGGCATCCGTGAGCGACTCATTGAGCCGGAGGGTGACCTTGCCCTTGAGGACGGAGGCGTCGTACTCAACCGTCAGATCGAGACGTTGGGCGCAAAGGTCAACGAGTCGCGCGAGATCCACCTCGCCCTGAAGTTGAAGTCTTGATGGAGGCGCTTGCGACGAAAGCGCCGGTGACGGGCGAGCCGAGAGCACGGAGACGCACCATATCCAGGTCGCGAGTTGTCGACTGAGAACCATCGCGCGATCACCTCCGACCCTGGTGCATGCTAGACGGGTCCAGCCTCAGGTCACTGTCCCGCGAATACGGCCTCGATGGCGACGAGATGTGACGCCAGCCGTTGATCGGCAACCACCACGTCCATGTCCCCGCGGGTCGCCGCCAGTCGTTGCGCCATCTCGGGGGGTACTGCCGTACCCAATCGGCTCGCCCGCGATTCCGCGATGAGGCACTCTTCCAGATTCTCGGCCCCGGCGAGCGTCAGGGGCAGCGCTCGGAATGCCGCAGGAATCTTGCGGCCAATTGATGCCGCACAGATCCTCCAGTCCTCGGCCTGTGAGGGCAGAGCCCCATCAAGAGCTGCGACGATGAGGTCACTGCGCACCGTCACAATCGCGTTGTTGGCGGAAGCCAGATTCGCTCGCGCTTGAAGGTATGCGTCTCGCAATTCCGCATTCTCGGGATCGCGGGACAATTGCTCAGCGGCCTCTGAGACTCCAAATGCGGCTTGCTGCGCACTGGTCTTGGACCTGATTAAGTCAGATTGCAGAGTCGTTGCCTGCGCGAGGCGATCTAGCAGCGCCTCTGCATCCACTGCATCAAAGCCGGCTACCGCAAGTGATTCCGGGTCAAACCCCAGTTCACCGGCCAGCGATGCTGCGGGATGCGGTTCAACAGCTTCAGACGCAGCACCCGAATGGAATAGCCCAACCGAAACTCCAGTCGCGCCCAGCAGTACCAGCACTAACAATACACTCTTCATTGCGGGCCTCCGTGTCACAGGCGTGGGATGAGCGATCACACAGTCTCTCGCTGCATTTGCACAGAATGACTCAACTCCATGGAAAAGTCAAGCGAGACGCCGCGGATTCAACTTATCCACATATGGCACCACAAGACCACCGGATTGCTAATGTGCGACACCACAGATACTTCGGATTGGTTTCTGGAGATTTACTCCCGTGATTCGCGAATGCAAATGATCTTCCATTGACACGCCAACCTCCCATTTGGTATACTGCGGCCAATGGACGGTGCGCTTTGGCCCCAGCCACGCGAGGGAGACACTCTTGAGCCAGCGCCTGCTACCCTTTCGCAATCGGCTACTCGTCGTTGCCCAGCTGGCGACTACAATAGCGCCATTCGTGTTTTGCTTGCACGCCTGCGACGATCGACCAACGTCCACCGACTACAGCCTTATCTCGCCGCCTTCCCCAAGACCAAATTCCTCGCGAAGCAGTTCTCAGACGCCTGAAGCGGCGCCGCCGGTGTTCGGTGCTCCAGCCAGGGCGCCTGTAGCGGATTCTCAGGCGGCAGCGTCCGATGATACGGAAGTGTCCCACGTCGGTGTCTCCTTTGATCCACCCCTCGTTGATTTTGGGCGCATCCTCGCCAATTCGGTCCAAAGCCAGGAAGTCCGGATTATCAACAATACGGATTCACCGATTACGGTGCTGGAAGCCAGATCTACTTGCGGCTGTACTGTGGCGCGAATGGCGGAGCGCGTCATCCGTCCCGGCGATGCTATCGCGACGCGAGTGCAACTTACCGCGCCTCGACGCGCCTCATCCGTTCGCAAACAGATAAGATTCAAGTTCGCAGATGACCTCCCTGACCGCCAACTCCGCGTCACTGCAGAAGCCGTGCAACCCATTCTGGTCCAGCCCGAATACCTCACCGTTGAAACAATCAGTTCCGCGGTAATCGTCATTGAGTCGCCGGATGGGACCGCTTTTCGCTTGCTGGAAGTCAGTCCGCCTGTGCTGGCCACTCTACCGGGAACCTCGGTGGCTTCACGGCATGAGATGCGCGTCGATGAGTTGCTTTGGAACGCCGCCGGACGACCCCCGCGCATCGAGTTTTTGATCGATCACCCGGAAGTATCTGGAGTTGTTCTGTCGGTCAGAGCCTCGGCGCCACCTCAGCCATCTTCAACTCGCTCTTCTCGATCTGCACGAGCGACTCTCGTTCCTCCACCGCGACTAGCGCTGTCGGCGGATCGACTAGACTTTGGCGCGATTTCCCACGACACCCCGTCCGAGCTGACTCTCTCAGTAATGGGGACATTTCCCTCCGATGCTCAGCCGGAGATCGTATTCAGATCGACATTTGCCGCGCTCTCACTCCTTCGCGTTGAGCACCACACAGACGGCCTCAGCCTCCATCTCAGGCTTTCCGCGATCTCAATAGAACAGGGCTTTGTTCGCAGCCAACTGGAAGTATCGCTTCTTGGCTCTCGCGGTTGGTGCGACGTGCTCGCAGAGGTAAAAACACCCTAATGCGCCGACAGGAGCCTACCCATGTGTCCGAAGCCTTCAAGCCGAGTGGTGCTATTCACCATAACGATGTTGGCGGGGTTGCCTTCAGTTCTGGGGAACACAGCACTCGCACAGTCGGCTGAAAACCTGACTTGCCAGGTTACGACGTTTGAGGGCGGGACGACAACGGAGACGTGTTGTTTCTCGTGCGCGTCAACAGTTCATATCCAGCTGCAACGCTCCTTTTGGTGGGCAGATTGTGACAACAACGAATGTCCAGAGTCGGGCACTTGGAATACCTATGACATTATCGACGCCACTATTCCGTTCTTCCGGTGCTCGGAATGGGAGTCCGACGACAACACAGTCAGCTGGCGGGGAATTGTCGGATTGACTGAGTTCACCAAAGGGCACTTCACCCTGTGCCTCGAACAGAACGACGAGGGTGACGAGTTGGAAGTTCTGGTCGTCTTTGATGGCGGTTCCCCGACGGAAGATGCGTCGTGGACAGTCATGGCGTTTTATCCGCCACGGGCTAATCTCGATTCTTATGATAATAATTGGATTCTTCCGACATGGTCTCAGGAGCAGTCGGGAGTTGACTGTGCAGGCGGTTCATGGAGTTGGACCGACACGAATTGCCAGGCCGGCCCTCTCTCCGGCGGTGCGTGCGGATTCAAGCATCCTGTCACGTGCGAAGACGGATGCGAATACTGCCAGGAAGGCAAGAAAGAAACATATGACTTTGACATTTCTGTAACAGGCGTCGGAAGCGATCCGCTCGATTGTGATGATCTCAAGGATCTGGTGCGGAATAAATGCGACCTAGGTGAGTCGCTCACACCCGCAGACATTCTCGAATTGCTTTATAACACTGCTGGCGAATGCGGGCCATCGTGGACTTGCGAGACCATCTTGCTATGTCTGCTAGACGTTCTCGAACGCGGGATTACGGAGGAAGAAGCGGGTGAAGTTCAGGACAAGATAGATGAATGGTTCGCTAGCAGTCCGTGCGCGACGGGTAACGGGATTACCAACGACGCCAATCCCGACGATATTGGGATTGATGATCGAGATGACAAACTTGTCACCAGCTGCGCGGACGAGGAGGGAGAGCTCACCGAGTCTCCGATCCACGTGTTCTCGGGCTCCAAAGCCGAGACGACGACGGATCTTTCCATCCCCCTTGTCGGGAGTGACTTCCAAATCGTCCGATCCTACACCAGCAATCCAGCCTATGGCGGGGCTGGATTGGTGGGAGTGGGTTGGACGTTGTCCTGTTTCGACTACATCGTGCCATCATACATGATCCGAATTAGCTTCGGTTGGCAGAGCCCCGTCGAGTGGCGAACCGGCGGCTCCGGGGTGTACTTTCTCAGCGGAGGATCAGAAGGGCTTGAAGAAACAACACTCGGTGGAGTTGATGTCTACAAGGAAACCCACGACGGTGAGATGATCCGCTACTACTACCGAAACAACGGCAGTGGACTCAGTGGCATGCTCTATCAGGAGGAGGACTGGTACGGGAATGTACGTAGATACGACTACAACACCGGCTATGGGAAGCCCCGACTCGAGAGCATCTTCCTGGGTGGCACTGACGATGAGAGCTCAGAAGCGGTCATCCGCTTTACCTGGGATCTTGGCCACCCCAAGGGGCGGCTGCTCTACATGCAGTTGTTCCGATGGGACAGCACGGTGCTTCGGGAGGTCGAGCGGGTGAGCTATCTCTACCAGGCGGACGGCGTCAATGACCACCTGGGATCCCCCGGCGATCTCCTCCAAGTGACGCATCGGACGATGGTGGATCGAGTGGAGAGTGGCGCCAGCGATTCCATTGAACGCATCACGCAGTATCGATACCACCGCGAGGGGGTGACGCCTGGTTCCGGCGACGATCGACTTGAGGTCGAGGGCGGGAATCACCAGCTAAAGCTCATCATCGAGCCCGAGCAGATTGAGTACATCGCGCAAAAGCGGAATGAAGATTCGGGCGGCACCTTGTACCCGATCGTGAGCAAAGCACTCAAACTGACCGCCGCAGATCTGCTCGAGGCAGAGGACGACGACGATGTGTTTTCGCCGAGTGTCGGCGACCCCATCCTGCTGATCGACCTGGCGAGCAAGATCGTGGGCTACTACACGACCGGCCTTGGGCAGGTAAAGACGCAGTTCCTCCAGACCGGCGGTTGCGGTTGCAGTGGAGCCAGCGCGCAAGGACTCAAGCAAACTTACACGCATTTCACCAACGGAACGAATGACGAGTACCACAGCGTCAGAATCCTGGAAGAGCTCTATGACGAGTCCGTCCCCGAGTACGCTACGTTCCGCACCCTCTACTACGATGCCGAAGGCCTTCGATCGTCGCCGACGGGCCCCTACACAGCGCCGTACCTGGTGAACCGAGCGGTCGTCGAACCGACTGGTGATGAGCGCAAATGGGTCTGGCATTACGAGTACAACACGGGCACCGATCGGACACTCAAGTTCATGATGACGCCCTCTGCGATGTCGGCTTACACCCCCGCAGGCGGAAGCCCGGCCTCGTATACGGCCCATACCGACGAAGGGCTCGTGTACGCCTACACCTTCGCCGACTATCGACCCGAGGAAGTTCGCGTCGGTGAAGGAAAACTCAGCAGTACAATCGGCGATTACACGCTTGTTTCGAAGACGACCTACAACTCCACACGCGAATGGCTGCCCGATTCAATCGAACGATTTCGCGTCGCCGGATCGACCAGCGCTGACGACGTCGAAACCACGCTCTTCGAGTACGGCTTCTTCAGTTCGACCGACCGCGTGGCCTGGACTCGCGTCAAGACTGAAGCCGAGCTGCTGGCCGAGAACGGACCGGGAATCTCTGGCGGCTACTACGAATCCTATGAGCTGTACGACACCAACGGCGAGAACTTTTGGAGTCGATCCGCGGATCACTCGCTGACGAAGCGGACGTTCGATTCAGCGACGGGCCGCGTTGCCAGCATCGTGCGCAATGCCCTCCAGACGCAGTTGCCTGGCTGGGGCGGCTCCGGGCACGCCGGCCTGACATATTCGGGTTGGTCAGACCAGAACGCGGACGGCGGCTCTACGACAACCACTTATGTCTACGACCTCGTTGGGCGACAGATCGAGCGCATAGCTCCCGGCGACATTTCCTCGTACACCGTCCGCGAGACACGATCGATCGAATCGCGCCCCTACATGCTTTACTACGCCGAACTCACCCTGCCCGACAAGGAGGGCAGTGAATTCAACGGCGATGCCTCTATCGGATGGTACGACGCGGGCGGAAACGTCATTGGCACAAGCAGTTACGGAGTCAGCGCCATCGTCACGACCCCGACACTCGACTATACACTCACAAGCGAACTCTCCCGCTCCCGCACCACGCATCTGCTCTCGGGCCTGGTCCAGCAGCGAGAAGACTGGCATGACCTCGCCCAGGATCCCTACATTACCGCGTACGCCTACGACGATGCCGGCCGTTTGGCAACCACGACCGACCCGATCGGCAAGATCAGCGAAAACGCCGCCTATGACGTGCTCGGCAGAGTGCTGGAAGTCAAGGTCGGGCAGACGGGCGGAAGCAACGTCACCGTGGCGGAGTACTTCTACGACTTTGATCATGGCGGCTCGTTTGGCAGCCCGGAACAGGGCTTGGGGAACGGCAATCTGACCTACGTCCGGCAGCACGTCGACGGAAGCACCGTGCGCGACACGCTGCGCGACTTCGATTTCCGCGATCGGCCGTATCGCACCCTGAATGAGATTGCACCCCACGAGTTCGTGGTCTACGACAACCTCGATCGCATCATCGAGCGCGGGGTCTTCCAAGACACGCCGACGGGCATCGGCACTCCCTTGAGCGATCGTGGTCTCTATGTCCAGACGCATTACAGCCAGCGCGGGCTCGGCTACCGACAATCGATCGCCACCGACCCCACGAGCGGAAGCCCTGAGTTCCTCCAGACCAACTCGTGGTTCGATCCGAATGGCCGAACCGTCGTCCAGTGGTCGCCCAATTCGCCGATTATCAAGCGTGAGTTTGACGGTCTCGGGCGCTCAACCGCTTCCTACGTCGTGCGCGACGCCACGCTCTATTCGTACGGCCCGGGCAGGAACAGCACTCCGCCGATCGACGATGACGGCAGCCTCTCCCCCAGTCTCCCTTACGACATCGTCCTCGAACAGACCGAATACGAATACACCACCGGCACTGATCGCCTCGAATTCGTGACGGCCCTGCGCCGCGTCCACGACGACACGAGCACCGCCGGCCCGCTCACCTACAACGGCGCTTCGAGCACGGCTCTGGGCGTGCCCAGCTACGTCGGCCATTACTATGACGCCTTCAATCGGCGTATCCGCACTGTGAACATCGGCACCAATGATTCCACCAACGACGAGTTCAGCGCCGGCACGGCGGCGCCGAGCTGGCCGCCAGCCGAAGTGCCCGAATGGGACGATGTCGATTTTGAGGACTACCTCGTCAGCGCCACGGAGTACGACGAGCGCGGCCGGCCGTATCTCTCGACCGATCCCGAAGGCAAACAGACTCGCATCTTCTTCGATGCCATGCACCGCCGCATCGCCGTGGCGGAAAACTACGTCGATGCAGACGTCACCGGCTGGTCGTCAGGCAATGGCCGATGGACGATCACCGGTGTGGGCGGCTCCTCCGGCGAGACTGATGAAGATAGGGTGACAAGTTTTGTCTACGACGGCGCTGGGAACATCACCAAACAGATCGCCCACATTCCCGGCGGCGACCTTCAGGAAACCCAATATCTCTACGCCGCCGCCCCGGCCAATTTGCTCAGCGAAGTCCGCTATCCCAACGAGTCCACCGGTGTCGCCGGAACCACACGCGAGTACAAGGTCCTCTACACCTACGACCGCCTCGGCGAACTGGCCTCTGTTGAGGACCAGAATGAGACCCTGCACGAATACACCCGTGATGACCTCGGCCGCGTCACGCTCGACGACGTGACCCTCGCGATGAGCAGCCCGATCGACGATTGGGTACTCTCAATCGGCGTCGACTACGACGATTTCGGACGACTCGAGAAAGTCACCTCCTACACGACCACTGCGCACTCGACCGTCAAGAATCAGGCGGAATTCGCCTACTCGCCGCTCTGGCAAATCAAGGAAGTCTATCAGGATTACGACGGCGCCGTTGCCTATGACGGATCGGGGGTGCCCACAGGCAACACGCTCCGCGTCCGCTACGCCTACTCAACTGCCGATTACGATTCCGGCAACTACAGCCGGTTGAGTACGATCACCTACCCCGACGGCACGGACTACAACCAGTACTACGGAACGACCTCGGCCGACCTTGACGACCACATCAGCCGCTTGACGCGCATGCGCATCGGCACGAGCGGCGCCAACACTGTCAAGTATCAGCACGTCGGCCTGGGCATGGTTGCGGAGGTGGATTACCCGGCTCCAGACATTCAGCTCGACCGCACCGTCAGCCACGACGGCAAACGCAACAACCAAGGCTTCACCACTCAGACCTCCGGCGTCTACCCCGGCTGGGACCGCTTCGGCCGAGTGAAGAAGCACGCGTGGGTGGACGGGGCATATACAACCGGCACGGGGAGCAATCCGAGCGTCCCGCCGCTTGTTGAGATCGGCTACACCTACGACCGATCCAGCAACCGCCTCACTCGCACCGATGCCAGACCAGGCGCGTCGTGGACGGATCGGGACTTCAAGTACACCTACGACGGCCTCGACCGACTTGTGCAGGCCGATCGCGGAGCGCAGGGCGGATCCTGGTCCGCGGCCGTGGGTGGTCAGCAGTGGGCTCTGGACATGCTGGGCAACTGGAATTCGATCTTCAACGACAACGACGGCGACGGCAATTACACCTCCTCGAGCCCGGACGAAGAGACCGAGCGCACCCACAATTTCGCCAACGAGATCGAAGACATCGGCATCCTGCCCTTCGCCTACGACGCAGCCGGCAACATGACCGAGCAGGGTCTGCCCGCGGCGACCACGAAGTACTACACCCACGACGCCTGGAATCGTCTCACGGAAGTCAAGATTGGCACGACTAGCCTCGGCCAATACGAGTACAATGCCCTGCACTGGCGCACGGTGAAGCGGTCGCTTTCGCAGGGTGCCGGCAGCATTGACGAGATGCGCCTCATGTACTACTCCGCCAACTGGCAACTTCTCGAAGAGCGCATCGACCGCTCGTGGACCTCCGGCTTCACCGAGGATGAGCGCGCCCAGACCTTCTGGGGCAAGCGGTACATCGACGATGCCGTTGGCCGCCGCCGCGATCGGGATGCCAACGGCACGTATGACAACAACTTCTTCTACGTCACCGACGCCCAGTTCAGCACGGTGGCGATGGTCAATGCCAGCAATAGCCGCGTCGTTGAACGCGTCACGTACAACTCCTACGGCAAGGCCCGCCATCATTTCGGCGGGGATGTCACCGGCGACGGCGCTGCGACGGCCGCGGGCGATGATGCGGCGCTGGTGACGACCATCGGCCTCGGCAGCAACTCGATCGGCCAGGTGAACTACAAAGCCGAGCAAGATCTCAACCGCGACGGGACGATCAGCACGGCTGACCGCACGACTCTCGCGGCCTTGACGGGCGGAGCGGACCAGGCGGCACTGGCGAGTGGGTTGGTTTCCTTTGTGTCCACAGGCAGCGGCGGCTCGACGGTTCACGGGCCGGACAATCCCATTGCGTGGGATGGTTATATATTTAGTGACGAAACTGGACAGTACTTAGTTAGATCTCGGTGGTATGACCCTGCTTTCGGGAGATGGATTGAACGTGATCCCATGCACACTGTTGAGGGATCCAACTTGTACATGTATTGCTCATCAATGCCAGCAGACGTCACAGACCCATATGGACTTATGAGTTGTTGCCCAGGCAGTGTCTATTCAGAATGTCAGCGGCTCGGTCGGCTACTCGAAGAAGTTCGGAAGGAAATTGCACGACAAAACCTGATGGCAGGGCTGCTCACCTTGGCCGCCGGAGGTTACGATGCAGATCCCTTCATCGCCTCCGGACGCGTGTTCCTGAGGTTTGGCGAGGGGATGTTCATGGCCATCAACATAGCTAAGGGCCTGGTGGCATTCAATGATTACGCCATGGCGGCAATGAAGATTACTCCAGCGAAGTTTTCGAGGCCATGGGATTGTGAAGAAATGCTTGAGAACTTCTCGATAATGGATGAGGCCTTGGGCAGACAGCTAAAACTACTAAATCTAATTACATTGGATGGAGCTCTGAGCACCTGGGGAGAAGCACAGCTGGCGCAGCTTGGTCGAGAAAAATATGAGTTGCTACTCGAGGCGCAGCGCCACATGGAAATCGCCGCAACGCTCCTAGGCACTGATCAGCTATATGTTCAAATGATGGAGTCGGTCGGATGTGGAGATGACCCCGCGGCATGGATGCCGCACCGGCTCAAACAGCATCCCGTTGATCCGCTGTTCAGACGATCCCAGCCACAAATTGATCCGCCCCCGAAAGAACTGTGACTATGCCGTTTGAAATATTCGAGCCAGACAATGTGCCTTATGTGTACTTTGGTTTTGGGTTTACTGCAATATCACTCGGCTGGTATCTATTACGACCAATAGGACGGCAAGCAACTCACGCGGAAATGCGAGTCAATCGCCCCAGTTTCCGAACGTATGGGGCGATAGCGCTTGTTGTGCTCCATCTGGCGTTTGCTTGGCACGTCTCCATGCTGTCGAGCAAACAGGTACTAGGCGCACTGGTACTGGTATGGTTCTCGATTATTATCTCAATTTCAATTCTGACGGATGCTATTGCAGACTTAGTCGCGGAGCGGGGCGGTGTAGGCGCTCGGTACTGGTCGAGATCGCGCGTTTGCGCGGCGATAGTCCGGCACGTGGCATTTGTTCTCATGACTGTAGGATTTGTCATTTGGCTGATTGTCGTAAACTACACACTGGACCCACTCCGACACTAGGGGCCTGTCTGAAAGCCCATTGATCTGCTGATGATGGATTCTGGCGGCATGGAGGTCGCCGAGGCTGACATGGAGGTCACTGCACATGAAACGCCACAAGCTCACGGATGAGCAGTGGGATCTGATCGAGCCGCTCGTTCCGGTCTCGAGGGCCAAAACCGGTCGCCCGCCGCGTGATCGCCGCACGCTGCTCAACGCCATGTTCTGGACTCTGCTCACCGGCGCGCCTTGGCGCGACCTGCCCGAACGCTTCGGCCCGTGGCAGACCGGATAACGTCCTGAATCTTGCGCACATTGACAGAAGGGCTCTCCGCAGGAAGGTTGTGTGGGTTTGACAAACACACCTTTCAGACGGAGAGAGCCCTATGGAGAGCGTATCAGCGAACTGGGGAAGTGCAAGTCAGTGGGAGCAACCGGCTGAGCAGCAGGAACGGCAGGCGGGAGTGGCCGGCGACGGCCTCAAGCAGGCGATCATGGTGGACGCGGAGAAGGTGCGCGGGCACGTGGACGAAGTGGTCCGCAGCACGGTGGAGGCGACGTTGAACCAGCTGCTTGACAAAGAAGTGGATCGGATCGCCTGAGCGGGCAAGTACGAACGCACGGCGGATCGCAAGGACACGCGGGCGGGGAGTTACCAGCGGAAGTTGCAGACCAAGGCGGGCACCGCGCTGCGGAGATCGTGCGTGAAGGGGTGGGCGAGACGCTGGCGTACATGAACTTCCCGCGCGGGCACTGGCGTTGCATCCGGACGAACGATACGATGGAGCGATTGAACCGCGAGGTGCGAAGGCGGACGCGCGTGGTGGCCGCCTTCCCGGACGGGCAGTCGATGACTCTCGTGCGCTTCATGCCGTCGATCGCCGTTTACGACAGTTCCGGCACCCGCGCCATCGCTCTTCGCGCGCATCTGCCATATCGATGGCTTCGGCATCCATTAGCCGATGCGGCGCGATCTGCGGACCAGACGTTTCGATTGATGCCAGCCCTAGCCCCGGCTCGAAGCCACTGCAATCCGTATCGCACGCCATCGTGATAGTCGCCGTGCCACCGGTCGCCGCTGGGTGCATTGCCGTGCCGGACCCGCCGCAGAGACAGGCAGTACTGCTCAGGCCGTTCGTGATCACCAGCGGCCAGGTCGAATAGTTGGCGCACTGGCGGGCGTCGAAGTTGATGACACCGAAGAAGATCGGAATGGGGATCCCGCCCGCCGGTGAGGCTGTGACCCAGAGGATGAAGCGCCGGGTCGTGCCGACGACCTGATAGTCGAGCACGGCGCTGGTGATCAGCACATCAAACGTGTTGCTTGTGCCGGTGCAGTTGGAGTTGACGTACTGCGTGGCGTTGATGCCGGTGTCGGCCAGGATCAGGCAGGTGCGCCACTGGCAGCAGACGGTGTCAGGATTGATGGTGTTGCAGGGTGAGTCGGGATCGCGGACCGAGGTGTGGACGCCATCGTTCCAGTTGAATGGCAGTGTCAGATCTGGCATGGCGGCTGAGAGGTACTTGTAGGATGCCCAGGTGCCCGGCGCGGCCGCGCAGTCGTTGCCGCGGAAGGTGCGGCATGCCGTGGCGAAGGTGAGTCCCCTCAGTTTGACGGTCAGACACGCCTTGCCACTCGAGTTGTGACAGCCGTCGATGGGCAGGGAGTACTGCACACCATCGCCGCACTCGATGCAGATGCAGCAGGGGCAGTCCGGGCAATCGACGCCTTCCTTGCAACAGCAGCAGTTGGTGCTTGTCGCGGGCAGGCCGATCGGGCCGAGCAGGAGCGAGTTGCCAGATGGTCCGAGGATTAGCGGCATGGTTCGACTCCCTTCGGTCGCTCACCACAAGTGAGTTCGACCTCCTTCGGTTGCTCACCGCGAGTCAGGGGCAGCTCTCCAGGTTGACGTCGCTCGTCGTGCTGGAAGTTGGCGTGGCGCCGATACCGATCACGACACCCGCCACGTTGCGCGAAAGGGTGACGATGGTGCGCTGCGCGGTAATGCGCAGGACACTGCCGACGATCGCATGAGTGACACCCGTCACGAGGGTGAGCTGCACAGTGCTGTTGACGTTGGTGTCGATCTTCAGGCAACCCTCGGTGTCGAAGGCGAGCCCGCTGTTCGAAGCGAGACACACCGCCGCGCCACCCGCAGGCAGGCGCACAATCGCCTGGCGCACGGGAACCAGTGAGGATTCCACCCAGAGGATCTGTGCCGCGCCGCTGTCGCCGCTGTTGAGCCAGCCCGTCTGGCCAGCGGCAACATCAGCGAACTCATCGCTCGGGTTCAGCAGGCCCACCTTGACGGGAACAACGCCGCCCATGGCGGCACGGACGATCGCGCCGGGCGCGGCCGTCTCCAGCAGAATCGCGAACTTCCCTGCGTGTTCGGCTGCGGGCACCACGCCCGTGAACGCCACCCTTTCGAGTTCGAGCGCATCGCTTGGATCGATGATCGGATCGGTGATGGCCAGCACACCAAACCGGCCCACCGTCGAACCTGTCGAGTTCAGGACGAGGACCACGTCGTTGTCGCGCCGCAGTCGTTGCGGGTCACCTGCTGCATTGTGCTGGCGCTGCCGCAGATCGACGGCCGCATCGACGAAAGCGTTGTATGCTGCCGCGGGGATGTTCAGCGGGTCGCCGGTTTTCACCTTGCGCAGGGAATCGCCGCTCATGGTCAGATCCCCAGTCCCGCAAAATCCCCGCTCTCATACACGCGCTCGACATACACGGCGACCGGCCGCTTCACAATCGCGCCGGCCCCGGCGTCCTCGGCCTCGGCGTACCGCACCCAGAGGTACTCCCAGCCGTTCTTGTCGATGCCAGTGATGTCGCCGACGCTCAGGCCGGTGCGATTGGGGCGCGAGGCGAATCTGAAGGTCAGTTCCCAGTCGCCCTGGCCGCGTTTGGAGCCGGAAACGCCCAGGAACAGGCACTCACCCGCGCTGAAGCCTTTGAATGCCCCATCATTGACCCGGCCGGTGAGGGCGAAGAGCGTACCTTTATAAGAGGGCGTCACCAGGCTGTCATCGAGATAGTGCGTCTCGGTGAACTGGTACGTCGGTACGACGATGTCCACACCCTCGACACTGTCGGCCGTGACGCCGATCGCACCTTTGAAGTCGGGCGCCGTGCCGCCCGGGGGCGCGTACGAACTGATCGTCGCCAGTGACTGGGTGATGTGTTCACTGCCGCCGCCGGTCTCGAAGGTGAAGGTGCTTTCGCCGGTGTCGGGCGGATCGGTTGATGAATCGACCTGATACGTCACCGTCCCGTCGTACAGATCGGGACCCGCTTCCTCGACACGCACCTGGTAGAGAGGCAGACCCCCGTAGAAGGACGGCACTTCGGCTTCGAGCGCCGCCAGCGCCTCGAGATCATCGCTTGTGCCGCGCACCCAATACAAACGTTCGGTCGATGGGCTCCGGCCACTGGTGGTCGTTCGGCTGATCCCGCGTTCCTGAACTTCTGTGCTCATCCGAAGGCCAGTCCTTTGCTGGACGCCTCGACGAGGCGCTTGGTGTGCCGCGCCGTCTGTTCGGTGGCGCGGGCAGTGCGTTCGGCGCTGTCGTCACCCGCAGCCAGTCCACGGATCGCCTCGGCGCTGAATGTCCCGCGCACCTCGATGCCGCGACTGAACGCGTCGCCCAATCCAGCCAGTTGATCTTCGAGCGCCGCGATGAGGTCGCCAGGCGAGCGCGGTCCACCCAAACCCTCGGTCTGCGCTGCTTGGCGTTCGCGCTTGGCCTGCGCGATTGCTTCCTCGAGTCGCTGCTTGGCTTCGTCAAGTTGCTGCTGGGTTTCGGCGAGCTGGGTGTCGGTGCCGGAACGCAATTTCTCCTGGGCCTGCTCGAACTGTTGGCCGATCTCCGCGAGCGTCGCCTCGTTGGCGTCAGCAGCCTTGCGGCGCTGTTCCTCGCGTCGGCGTTCGCGCTCATCAAGCTGCTTCTGTGCCTGGCTGTTCAATTCACCGAGTCGAGACTCAAGCTGTTGATCGACAAGCTTCTTCGCGGCATCGACATCCAGTGATGAATCGAACAGCCCCTGGATTTCGAGCATGCGCTTGGCGACAAAGGATGTCGCCGATTCCCAGATCTTCTGGAAACCCGTTGAGAACTTCGTCCAGGTCTTCGACAGGAACGAGGTCGTCTCGATCCAGGCGACCTCGAGGGCGTGGAATCCTATCTGCGCCGCGGCCAGCGCTCCGAACCACATCCTCTGCGCGGTCGTGATGAAGAAGTTCCGCGCCGTGAGCCAGACGGAATTGATCGCGGCTACACCCTGCTGCCACACGAGCTTGAGTGACAACCAGAGGATTCTGGCCGCCAGCGTCACATCGCCAGCGGCCAGCGCATCAGAAATCCCCTGCATGACTCGCGTGACACCGTCGCGCAGTTGAGCGAACTGCGCGCCGAGCCAGGCGATGGCCTCACCGGCGGCGCCGCTGGAGACGAGAATGGCGATGCCCAAGGCGGCCGCGGCGGTGATCACGAGCCCGATGGGTGAGAGGATGGCGCTGGCGGCAGCCCCGACCGCCAGCAGCGCCGCCTTGGCGGTGAGCAGGATGGTTCCCAATCCGCCCAGCACGAACGCGGCCGCCTGCGCCGCGACTCCGATCGCAACAAGCGTCACGCCCAGCGCGCCAATCAGGAGGATCGATGCCGCGGCGATGACGACCATGGATTGATTCTCTCGCACCCACTGCGCCATTGCCGCAGTTGCTCGCGTGATGAAATGCGTCGCCACACGCAGTGGCCCGACAAGCGACTCGCCGACGGCGATTCCCAGGCCCTCGAGGGCACTGCGCAGGATGGTCGCCTGGCCCTTGAGAGTGTTGAGCTGCACCCCAGCGATGCGCGATGCTGTACCTCCGGCGTTTTTGAGCGCATGGGTGTATTGCCGCAGTTTGGTCGCGCCCTGAGAAAGCAGTTCCGCCACGCCCGCAGCCTGGCGCGCCGGAAAGATCCGTCCGAGGATCTCGAGTCGCTCGCCGGAACCCAGACCGTCCATGGCGCGATTCAGATCCTCAATGATGTCCGCCAGCGGTCGGACATCGCCCTGCGCGCCGAGCACATTGACTCGGAGTTTGGCCAGTTCATCCGCCGCCTCCTTGCTCGGGCTTGTGAGGGCCAGAATCGCGCCGCGCAGACTCGTTCCGGCCATTTCCCCCTGAATGCCGGCATTGGAGAGCAGCTGAATCGCCGCCACGATCTCCTCAAAGGCAATGCCGGCGCTCTTGGCAATGGGCCCGACAAACTTCATCGCGTCGCCGAGCTGATTGAGATCGGTATTGGCCGTGGTCATCGCCTTGGTCAGGACATCCACCGCGTCGCCCAGGCGGTCGGCCTCAATCCCCATGCCGGCCATGATCTTGGCGGCAATGTCCGCAGCTTGGGCGATGTCGAGCTGGCCCGCGGCGGCCAGATCAAGTGTCGGGCCGATGGACTTGAGGATCTGATCAACGCTGTAGCCGGCCAACGCGAAAAAGCCCATTGCATCGGCGGCCTGGCTCGCCGAGAACACCGTCGTCTCGCCGAGGTGCTTGGCTTCGGCCGAGAGGCGCTCGAAGTCCTTCTCGGTTGCGTTGGTCAGCGCGCGGACCCGCGCCATGCTCTGCTCGAAACTCGCAAACACCGGCGCGCTGACTGCCAATGGCGCTGCCGCGAGTGCCGCACTTGCCACGAGTCGCTGGCCGATCGATCGCACCCCGTTGCCGAACGCCTGGAGGCGGCGCTGGGCCGCCTTCAACCCGGCGGTGAGCTTGTCGCTCACCCCCAATTCGACGAATGCTCGTCCGGCCCGGATGCCTCGTGTGTCGGCCATGGATGCGCTGCCTCAGCCCGAGGCACGCACACTGTGGCGCCACACCGCGGGCAGATTCGACTTCTCTTTTTCCAGCGCCGGGCGCATGTACGGGCGCGGCGCGATGCGCACGACGCGCTTGCCTCGCCGTCGTCCGCGCCGTCTCCACTCGACGGCCGTCCGACCGCCGAACTCGAGCACACTGGGCGCTGTCGATCGCCGAAATCCCACCGGACCGACCACGACCGAGTCGCGCTGCCGGTCGTAGCCGAAGAGGATGAAGCGCCGCAGCAGTCCGGTGTGACTGGAGGGTGGCTGACCGGGTCGGCTTGAGCGCTTGCGTTTGCGAATCGAACGGCGCGCCCGTTGGCGGATGAAGGCGCCCCCCTTCGAGAGCGCCTTGCGTTTGCCCCGATCGACCGCCCGCTGCACGCGCGGGCGGTCGAAGAACATCCCCTTGACGCGCAGATCGATCACGCGGCGGCGGCGTCTGTGGAGATCGTCTTGCCCTCCTTGAGGCCCTTGTTGAAGGAGGCTTCCTTTTCCTTGCGAAGACGACCGGAACCGATGAACATGCCAACGATGCCTGTCAGCGCCGGTAATGCCGGTCCAACGATGGGCACGCCGGCGATGGTCGGCCCGACCGAGTCCAGCGCCGAGAGTGTGAGCTGGCCGAGCATCCCCCGGATCTCACCGGCTCGCTCAATGGAGGCCTTCCACTGGGCACCGGTGCGCTGCGTGTTCTCGAACCACGCTCGGTACTCGGCCTCGGCTTCATTGAGCGTGACACGCGACGAGAGTCCCGTCGTCTGCTGGATCGTGTTGGGAGTTTTCACCTTGACGATGTCGCCAAGGTCGAAGCCGGCGCATGCGGCGAGTACGAACGTGAGCATGATGGTCGCGAAGACATACATGACGGAACTGCGATTCATGGGATCCCCTCAGGAACGCGATTGTCGATAAACACTTGTTTGAGCACACGCACATCCGCCTTGACCGTGGGCGACTTGCGTGCGAACGGATCGAAGTCGCTGGGTCGGAGCGCCCGGCTCCGCTTTCGGTCGCGCTGCGTGTTGGCCACCAAGGCCATCACGGCGCTGGTGCGAGCCCACTCGTCGCGGCGCCGGGCCTCGGCCATCACCAGCAGCTCCCTCAGGGTCAGGGTGGCCGGGTCGATTCCGAGAATGCCGGCGCATTGCCAGATGATCCGGTGGCACTGGCCAGCGCCTGGTCCACCATTTTTTCGAGCTGGCCGCTCTGGAGGCGCTGCTCGATCAGATCCCGCGCCTTCTCCATCACGCGATTGGTCGCTTCCAGCACCCGCCCGAGGTTCTTGCGATCCCTCGGGCTCGGGCAGAAAGACACGAGTTCCTCGAGCAGCGCCGCGGTGGCATGCTCGATGGCATCGCCCGCCATGGCGCGACCGAATTCCTCATCGCTCACCCCGCGCTGCTCCGTCTGCGGACGGCAGGCGGCATACACGACGTCGCACAGGAGGATCGGATCACGAATCAGGCGCTCGATGAGCTTGCCCTCGACGATCTCGAGGAGGTCGACCTGGGCGAGATCTCGTACGCGCTTGATGGCGGCGACGTTGATCTCGACATCCCAGGATCGCTTGGCGTTGTCAGTGAATGTCTTCATGGTGTTTCAGGTGCCAGAGTCAGCGGTGATTACGGGGTCGAGTCGTACAAAACGCCCAGGTCGAGTGTGGCCGCCGCGACCGAACCAGCCTGCGAGGCCTTGATGGCGTCGACGACAGTGGAGACGAGCGGATTCGGGGCGGTTGACTGGTTGATCCAGAACCACGCTTCGCGGGCGCTCAGATCCACCGACAGTTCCGTCACGCCGCTCTCCTGGAAGCTCAGATGCCCCCGCGCGGTGGACAACGCTCCGATCGCCACCAGGTTGGCGCCATCGAAGTCGGTCGCAATCACGACCTGCTTGGCGGCGGTGGTGGGCGTTGCTGCCGCGGGCAGGATGTCGCCGGCGCCACCCGAGAACGTGACGTCATCAGCAACGACGTTGTCGACATCGACGGCGTAGCGGCGTCCCCCGTCCCAGTAGATGTCGATCGTGTCGCCGATCTGGAGCGTCGTGCCCGCGATGGTCAGTACACCCGTGGTGTCGGTGGTGCGTGTTGAGAGATCGCCCGCTTCCGCAGCGGGCAAGGTGATCGGCCCGTGGCGAATGGCGCCATCGGCTGAGCGCGCCAGACTCGAGTTGAGCGGTGCTCCGGCGATCTCGCCTGAGATGGTCAATCTGCTATCCATGCGTGTGCTGCTCCATGAGCGATGAAGGACGTGTCAGTAATGTCAGGGTGTGAGCCAGCTCGGCGGCGTGGCTGAGTAGGTCACCTTGGCGGTGACCGAGACGCTGATCGCTTCTTCGAGCGCTTCGCTGCGCGAGAAGGCGGTGATCATGAAGTCCGCCTGGAGCCCCTCGCCACTGTCGCCGTCGAGGATTTGCAGGCCCAGGACCGCGTTGTTGAGATAGGCATCGCGTACTGCGGCGAAACCCGCATCGCCGGTATCCCACACCATCTCGAACTCAACGCTCGCGTCCTTGAGTGTGGCGACGATGGCCCGCCACCCGTTGTTGGCGCGGGTCGTGACGTCCGCTTCACCCGCTTCTAGGGAAAGCGTGACGTCCTTGGTGTTGGTCAGCTCCGTCCAGGCGCCTCCGCCCGCCTGGCCGCCGGCCTTGTAGTTCAGCGTTGCTTCCATGCCCAGCCGAATGGCCATTGATTACTCCTGCCTCACCGCGGTCACGCGGGGAACTTCATTCCATCTCGTTGCGCGGCGTGCTCAGCGCTTCACGCGATAGGTCGCGCTCAGCACACTGGTGAACTGGCGATTCTGATCAAGATGCTCAGCGGCCACCACGGGGTCATGTTCGATCGAGAGCCACGCCGCGCTGGGGTACCCGTCAAGCCGCTTGAGACGCAGGTGGTCGGCGATCTCCTCGACCAGATCGAGCAGCGCATCGACTTCGGCGTCGTCAGCGACCTTCTTCTGCACGCCGACATCGATGGCACAGTCGAAGAACGAGTTGCCGCGGCAAGCCGTCGCGATCGTCTCCGACTTGGGAACGACGCTCACATGCAGTGCCGCCAGCTCCGCGAGGTCGAAAGACGGCTGATGCAGGCGCTGCGCCGTGAAGGACATCGAGAACGATGCGTTGTTGAGTGAGTCCTTGACGGCGTCGGCCAGGGCGATCAGTGTGCTCACGGCAGTTCCCTCCCGTTGAGCCGCCCTTCGAGGTAGGAGACGCGCCGCTCGACCGACTGGTACTCGGTTCGCAATGAACGGGCCTCGACGATGAGTTCATCGAGGCGGCGCTCGACGTGATCGAGTTTGGTCGTGACCACGCCCCACTGCACAGTGAATGCGGACAATACAATCACGGCGGTCAGCACCACGCCCGCCCAACGCGACCACACACTTCCGTTCCGAGTGGTTTCATTGCCCATGTCAGGCGATCTCCGTGGCGATGTGTTTGGTGTGGATGCGCAGGGCCTTGCGATAGGGATCGCTGTACCGGAACGGCGGCTCGTTGCCGGGCGCACTGACCTCGCAGACGAAGACACTGGATCCGCCAGTGTCACGAATGAGATCCCCGGCCTGAGGCAGGACGGTCTGCCCGTCGAGCACGAGGTCACCGGTACGAACGAGAAAGTCGCGCGACTCGATCTTCTGGACGATGCCGTACTCGTCCGTCTGCTCGAAGTTCGTCTGCCCCAGTGTCGCCTGGAGCGCGACAGAGGAGTTGCCGCGGTGATAGGTGACCGTTCGAGTCATGTGCTCGTGCCGCTTGCTGTCCAGGAAACTCATGCCTTGTTCAAGCAGATCCGCCAACGTCCGCTCCTACTGCGACATCCGCACGCGCACCGTCGCGTCGTTGTCGCCCGCCGCGGCGACAGAGCGGCCGATCTTCTTGTTCACGCCCACGGCGTCGTCGGTCGTGGCCTGCTCAGCGCCGGCATCCCAGTAGACGTCTAAGCCGGCGCCGATCGCGGTGCTTCCACCCGTTGCCTTGGGGAAGTCGAAGACGCCCGTCACACTCAGGGCGCCCTTGGTGTTGGCGGTGATGTCGCGCTTGGCAACACCGACCAGTTCGTTCTGCACAACCACGTCGCCGGCGGCAACGTCCGCGACGGGTGTGTGATCAATCGTGTCGCCCTGATGGACGAAGATGACAGTCATGAGTTGCTCCTTTGATCAGGCGACGTGTCGCCAGGTCTTTCCAATGAGAACGAGACGGATGCACTGTTTGCTGACGCCGAATCGCCGGCCGAGTTCAGCGAGACTGGCGCCCGCCTTCGAACGGCGGATCTCGCGCACGGCGTCGGGTGTGAGTTTGGCGATCACACTGTGCTCGCCCCGGCGATGCTCCACGCCGCACAATCCCGTCTTCCACGAGTGCTGAACGTTTTCGCGGCAGGACACATACTCCAGATTCCGGACGGAGTTGTCACGTTTATCACCGGAGATGTGGTTGATCTGAGCACCGGGTGGTCTTGGGCCGATGAACGCCAGCGCCACGGCGCGATGAACTTTCATCGAAATCCGTCGATCTCGCAGCGACATCCGGAACTGAAGATACCCCTTGCTGTCGCAGTGGCAGGCGAGCACTCGACCCCTCTGGCGGCCCTTGGAGCAGAGCTGGATGGGTTCACTGCGTATGCGACCGAGATCGCTCACGCTGTAGAGACCCTCTGAGCCCGGGATCGGCTTCCACTGCTCGGTGGCGCTCTGATCCTGCCGACTCGCTCCCTCGGTCACTTCGAAACTGTCAGTGCTCGATGCCGTCATGGTCAGACTTATTCACCCTTGAGCTTCACGCCCCCGCGCGGTTCCTGCTTGGCCACACCGAAGTCGTGGTAGCCGCGCATCTGAATGCCCAGCGTGTTGAAGTCGGCGTCGGCGCTCTCCACGGTGGGCATCTGCTGACCATTGAGGAACGCCACTTCGATGACGGGCATGTCGTTGGGATCGGCCAGCACGTACCACGCCTTGGTCGAGTTGCCGGTGTACTGCGCGTTGCTCAGGTAGCTGCTGCGCACCGGGCGGAACTTGCCCGCGTGCGGATTGGCCACTGGCGTCCTTTTCGTCGAAGCCGGATCGCGCAGCTCGGTGCTGTTCATGATCTGCGTTGCCGGGACGTAGAGACCGTTGGGCACGAGCAGGATCACGGGCGCCACCGCCAGCGGATGCCCATCGGGATCGGTCTGATCCAGGAAGAGCTGTTCAGCCTGAGTGAGCGAATCGATGCCCAGCGCCGTATCCACGCCCTCGGCGTAGTTGTTGTTGCCGGCGACGAAGAAGGTGGCGTTGTCGAGGAATTCCTTCCAGAAGACCTCGTTGAGCTTGAGGGCGCCGCCGCGACCCAGACGTCGTGGCACGGCGGTCAGGGCATCGAGGTCGTCGTTAATAAGGTCTCGACGATCGATGCCGAACATCCGGCCGTACGTCTTGGCCTGATTCGTGTACGCCGTCTCACCCACAGTCGCGTGCTTGAGCTCACCGCCAGGTGGGATCTCTTCGTAAACGAATCCACCGGTGAGTGAGTAGCTCGAAACCTGCTTGAAGTCACGAACCGAGCGAATCGCCGCGATCTCGCGCCAGGTGGACTCGACGGCTTCGAAGCCGGATCGCAGGAACTTGTTGGCAACGTTGCTCAGAATGCCCGGCAGACTGATCGTGCTCATTGCCGAGCCCTGCACATCCGCGAACGCGAACTGGAGCAGGCCCTTGAGATCGCTTCGGCCGTAACCGCGATACCCGTTGGCCTGGGCAAAGAGCAGCAGTGTTTCGACAAGGCCAAGTCCGTGTCGGTACTGCCGCGAAGCGGTGTCGAGGACTTCCTCGTTGAAGCCTGCTTCGAGGGTCTCGGTGTCGAGTCCGCCGGCGATGCACAGCGCCGCCTCAATGACCTGGCCGTTCACGACCGTCTCGCGCCGGCGCGGTCCGCCGATGCCGTTGTACGACCGGCCCAGCCGCATCACTTCGAGCTGGTACTTGTCGGGCTTCCAGCCCGCCTCAAGTGCGGCATGGGCGAGCTTGCCGAGTTCATCCGCCAGTTCGGGCCGCTGGGCGAGGACTTCGGCCGTCATCTCCTGGATGCGCTGGCGGCGCTCGGTTTCGGTGCGGGCCCGGGCCGTCATCTGATCGATCTCGGCGAGCGGATCGCTGCCGGCGAATGAGGCGTTCAGACGCGCTGGTCGGTTGCGCTGGGTCGACTCGTCGCCGGTTTGCGGTTCCTCGGCGCTGCTGGTCTCCTCGGCGGCCGGAACATTCTCATCGGACATGGAAGCATTCTCCTTGGTGTGCTGGTGCTGGGCTGCGATGCGCGCCTTGGTGCGCTGGTCCGCGCCGAGGTCCACGAAACTGATCTCGTTCAGAAGGGTCTTGTGCGCGACGTAGATCGGGCCCGCGAACTTCCTGCCATTGATGCTCGCCGTCACGCCACGCTTGATGAACTCGAGCTCCTCGACAGAAGCGCCAATCGACGCCTGCCAAGGGAAGCCCTTCTTGCCGCTGGCGACGATCTCGCGTGCCGCGGGCGTATCGCGTGACACGACACCCTCGGCGATGAGTTTGCCATTCTCGACGGCGATGCGCTCGGTGTGGCCTACACCTTCCAGCGCCGAATGCTGGAAGCGCACGGGCCGCTGCTGCGTCGGGATCGTCAAGCCATCCAGGTTGACCACCACCGGGTAGGCGAATCCCATCGTGCGAATGGCCCCGCCGGTGTACGCGACCATGCTGAAGCGCGGCAGGCGCTCCTCGCCACCGGCACTGTCGCCGGTCGCCGCCGCTTCGATCACAACTTCGCATCCGAGTGCGAGAGTTTCAGGCGTTGTCGGTTGGCTGGTCTTCATCATCGTCTTCCGTGACTGGTGAAGGAACGCCCACTGGGGCGGTCTCAGTTTGATCCTCAATGCCCAGTTCGCGCAGCAGTGCCCGCTCCTTGGCGATCTGCCGCAGTTCCATCTCCCAGTCGAGACCCTGCTTGGCGTATTCACGCGCCAACGACGTCGTGCGACTGGTCAGGCGTGTTGACTGGGAGTTGGCTTCCTTGGCGGGATCGACGTGCTCGTTGCCATCCCAGAACCACTGATGGTTCCGAGGCGCATCGGTCATGCGCATGGACTGGGGCAGCAGATCCTCGACGAGCACCGCCTCGTCGAGCCAGGCGTCGAAGATGCGATCAAGCACCGTGCACTCGAGGTGCGCCTGCTCGATGCGATTGGCCTTGAAATACGTTTGGTGATCGAGGCGCCCGCTGGCGTAGTTGTACCCGGAAGAATTGCCCGCTGCGACGTTGTAGGGCATGTTCAGGCAGCGGGCGATCTCGTTGAGGATCTCGCGCTTGAACTCGCCGTAGGTCGTCGCCGGCTGCTCGGCCTTCATCTGCGCCATCTTCCAGCCGCCGGGAAGCGTGAGCAGCATGCGCTGCTCAATCTCGATCGTGTCCATCGGCTCGATGTCTTCCGCCTCGCCGTTGGGCGGCGCGTCGGTCTGGAGGACTCCGGCGAATTCGGCGGCTGTCTCGGCGGCGGCGAGCACCGCCAATGTGAAACGGCGCAACTGGGCAAAGAGCGGGATCGCGGGCGTGATGTCGGGAATGCCGCGACTCTGGCCCGGTCGGTCGGCGCGGAAGTAGTGAACCATCGACTCCGCAGGCACGCGATCGTACTTCAGACCCGCTGACCACCGCACATCGCCGGGATGCTGCTTGAGGACGTGGTATTCAACCGGGTTGCCGAACTCGTCGAAGACGATGCCATCGACGGCATTGGCTTCGTTCAGTGCCAGATCAGGCGTGGAAACCTGATCTGCTTCGATGAGGCGGATATCGAGCTGGACAGGTGTGGGCAGACCGGTGTTCCGCGCCATCAGTGCGAAGGATTCACCGGCTTCGGCACGAGCAGAACGCATCGTGCGGAGTTTGGCCGCTAGGCCGACTGCCTTGGCCCACTGGCCGAACGCGCGCTCAATGCGGGCATTTGCATCCGGATCGTTGGTCAGCATCTGAAGCCGCGGACCCGTCCCCACGACGTCGTTGGCCAAAGTGCTCACAATGCCGCGGGCGTACGAGTTGTTGGCGACTTCGTAGCGAGCGCGATTGCGCAGGACGCGCCGCACTTCCGGACTGGCGGCGGCATCCGCGCTCAGCCCGTCGGCATTGGCCCAGTGGCGGCGGTTCCCGTCCGTGGTTACTGCCGCGTCGTAGCGCCCACGGATCGCGGAAAGCGGCACGAGTCGGCTGAGGGGAACGGCGATCATCGATCGCCGCTGGTGCGACTGGGCCCGTGCGGGCGCCTCCGTGCGCCAAAATGTCCGCAGGAAACTGAGCATGCGTCAATCGGTCGTCCCGGGTGGGACGAGCTTGGTGATCTTGACTCCGAGGTTCTTGTTCTTCGTGGCGCTCTTCGAATTCAGGTAGCGATCGGCTTCGATCTGGTCCTTGAGCGAGTGTTGTTCCACGCTCCCCGCGTCGCCGGAGGCCCGCTTGGGGCCCCCGGCGTTATCGCGGATCGCGTCGTCGAGCGGGGTTTCAGCCATGGTGGGTGGAGCGCCTTAGCGGCGGTTGAGTTCCTGGAGGGCGTCAACGTCGCCAGGATTCTCCGGCAGATCAACCGAGGTCTGCCCGAAGGCGATGATGCCTCGCGCGTTTTCGATGAGTGCTTCAAGTCGGCTTCGATCAGCCTCGAAGATGCCGGTGGCGCGGTCCTTCCGCTGGTTGGTGAGCATGGGAATCTCCTGGAGGAATCGGCGAGGATCTATGGCGATCTCGTGCGTTCACAGAGGATGTGCAAGCCAACAGGGTGGATTCGCCGCGAACTTGGTAGGGGCCGCGCGAATCGGTACAGATCTGTACTCCTGCCACAGGCCGTTCGCTGAACCGACGCGGGACACCCCACGGATTCCATCAAAATGCCCGGCATTAGGTGGGAGTCCTCACCGGCGAGAGATGGTGATCGTCTACGCTGCCCACGCCGTTTTTTGCCACGCTGGGCATCCCGGCGAGGATCACCTAACCTCGGAATTACCGGATTGAAGCGATTCTCGCTCCAACGTGGGGCGAAAAACTGCCGCCAATCGCAGGGCCGAAGAATGGCAGCGGTCGCTGCCCCTCTCGGCTCGTATCATCGAGCAGGAGGTGTCGTCCATGACCAGTATTGCTCGTCGGCTTCTGACTTCGGGTGAGATCGATGACGACTACACCCCGATGTTTACAGAGCATCCAATCACTGCCATCGCGCGCCGGAGTCCGGACAGTGCGCGAGATCTGCTTGTCACCCTCAGCGAGCATCGACTGGCGAGTAATCTCCACCACGACGAAACGCTCTTGGCGATTGAGCGCGAACGCGGATACACGTCACGCGAAGTCGAACGAATTCGTGGTGCAACGTCGATCACCCTCGCGCGGATTCAGGCGGACCGCGATGAGCGCACGGGCATGATCCATGCGCTCGCTAGTGGGATGGTGACCAAGATTCAAGGCGACCCACATCGCAATCACTACGCCGGGGAGATTCGTGAGCGAGGATGGTGTGGCAAAGGATACAGCATGCAGATCCATGCCTGGGACTGAACTGAGAGGTGGCGAATGCGCAGTCACACGACGAGTCATGTCAACTTTGGGCCTGCAATCGGAATCGGCGCTGTTGCGGCGACGGGCCTTGGCCTTCTCGCGTTCGGACCGGTCGGGCTTCTGCTTGGCGCGGGAGCGCTCGCAGGTGGTTTGATCGGTCGCAAAGTCGAGACGGAGCGCATGGGTCGAGAGCTAGGCGAAGACGGCGATGACGACGCGCACGACCAGGTGATTTCTGAAATGCGCGCTCAGGGCCGCCGAAGTGGGATCGTTCGCACAGAGTTCGACTACGGCGATCCCGCCCCGCTCAATCCGTTTTATACGACGAAGGTTCGCCGGACGACGCATTGGTCGGATGAGGATTAATTGCGCGCTGGATCAAGCTCGTTCGATCGTCTGAACGGTACTCGATCGTTCTGATTGACTTGTTTTCGACAACCAAGATGCAGCACATCGCTCCAGAGGGGGCTCGCCATGTCCGACGAAGTATCCGCGTGCAAATACTGCGACGTGAAGCCGCATACACCCGGCTCTCATCACAAGACTTCCTGCCCGCGCTACACGGAGCCGTTCAGGTTCCTGCGATCGCGTGAGGAATTGGAGGAAAGGTGTGATTTCTATCGACGATATGGCTACCACCACGTCGATCCTTCAGGGCCGTACCACAACCCCAATTGGCCCGGCCGCTGAGACCAAACGCCAAAGTCAGATCGTCGCGTGCCACCCTTCCCACGCGTGGGTGCAGCTGGCCGGGTCGGATACTCTTCGGGGCCAACTACCCGCGAATCTGATGGACTGATGGCTCTCGGATCGTGTGTGATGAGAAGATCGCACAGAACTTGTACCCGTCACAGCGGCCAGACTTCAGCGCTCGCGCGTCATGAGCCGACGCCCGCAGTGGCGACAGGCGCGCACACGGACGATGCACCCATTGCGGTGCCTGGTGTACAGCACAGGCAGATGCCGGCAACCGCAACGCGGACACTCCAATCCACAGTCAGTGCGTTTTCGTTCGGAAGCATCCGCAGCCTTCACCGTCGCGACCTCTGAAGTTCGGAGAGTCGAACCCGGGCTCGCCTTGGTCGCGGACCGGAATCGGTGCCGAAGAGCACTGCCCCCTGCATCGACGCCGCCACAGCGGCGCCGACGAGGCAGTCCAACCAGTGGTTATCCGCGCCGGAAAGACGGAGCTTCCATTCATCCACGGTGCGGCCGCGGCCAGCGGTTCTCACGCGGTACTCGCTCGTGAGGTGCTCGGCGATGAGGCGATGCGCTTCGGGCTTGCGGCCAAACAGCGACACGCATCCCGGATCGCCCATCGGGACCGCCAGACGGGCATGGAGGAAGGACTTCCAGTAGTTTGTGTCAAAAAGCACGTGGCGCACCGCACGACGGCCGGCCACATTGGGAATGCGCCAGTTCAGGCCGACGCGATCGCCCCGTTTGCGCTTGTATTCGCTGAAGGGGATGCTCGAGGCGCCGACGTACCGCCCGTGCGAAGGCAGGAGCACATTCGCATAGGTGGATTGGCGGCAGAACTGGTACACCACGTCCGTTGATGCGCCCCAGTTTGCATCGATCAAGCATCGGTCGACGCGCACCATCGCGCCATCATCACGATTCCACTCCCGACCGAGCATCGCCCCGGTCAGTCGCTCCAGCCCCGCATAGATGGCGCCCTCGAGTCCGGCGCGCGGCGCTGACATCGCCAACGTCCGTCGCACCTCGCGCAACGTGAAATACCCCGACTTCTGGTCCGGTTCCGTGCCGTAATCGATCACATGGCCTGAAAAGTCATCGCCCCACGCCGCAATGAGCCAAAACAGGCACTTCTCCTGCACGTCAATGAACATGGTGAGATGCGAACAGCCGATCGGCACCTCGCTCCGGCGCATGCCGTTGACTTTACCCGCGATCTGATCGGCTGTGAGTAAATCCTCGTCCGATTGCTCCTCAGGCAGCGGATCGTTCTGATACTCTGCCCAGAACGCCGCCTCATCCTGGAGCTTCAGATTCATCGCATGCTGGATCGCCGAGGCTTCATCGTGATTGAATCGCGCCGGCCAGGCGATGGCGGCTCCTTCATCCATTTCCGCCTGATGTCGGCGATAGAACGCGGTTGCTGCCGTGATCCCCGCATCATGGCGCAACCCATCGGCCCGGATTTCGGCGTACTTCGCCCACAGGGCCTCGCGGGTCGGGAACTGGTAGACCATTCGGGTCCGTTCGCCCTGCCACTGGGGGTGCTTCTCACGATCAAGCAATCGGTCCGCCATGTCATCGGGGCGCACAACCGTGATGGTCATGAGGCCTGCAATCTTTTTGCCCGGGCCGGCCAGACCGAGAATGGCGCCGGCGAGGATCCGCTCGCGGGTGTTGCACTGCGAGGGCGAGCGCGCCGACTCATCCGTTTGCGGGTCATCGATGAGAACGAGCGAAGGACGCACCGACTGGCCATCGGGGCGCTTGTGTTTCATGCCGCGGATGCGACCCGTGATGCCCGCGACGCGAATGATTGCTCCACTCGCTTTGGATTTCGGCATCGTTGGCAGGACGATCTCCTTGGCGGTCCAGCCAATGTGCGTCTGCCGTCCTTCGTGGAGTTGACCCGAGGAGCGCTGGTGGATGCCTTCGAGGCAGTGGATCGGAAAGAGCACCTCGGGGAAGTCGGCCAAGAGCAGTTCGTTGTTCTCCAACTCCGCCTTGATGGAATCGAGCATGTTCGCGGCATGCTCTTCATCAGCGCCGATGAGCGCCACGAACTCGCGAGCGCCGATGAGAATCGCCCAGAGACAGGCGATTTCGCAGAGGGTGGTCTTGCCGCTGCCGCGCGGCATGGCCATCGCGAAGAGTCCGCCCTCCAGGACCGCCTTCTCGATCTTGTCGATGACTTTGAGATGATCGTCCGACCACGGGAGGCTGAACGTCTGCGGGAAGTACGTTTCGCAGAATGCTCGGAAGGACTTCTCGCAGCGCGCCCGGCGCTGTACGTCGGTCAACCCGGTCAGTTCGCCAACCTCGCGACCCGCGAACGACATTGGCAAGTCATTGCGGAATTGGCGATCACCATGAGTGCCATGATCTTCATCTTCCTTGATTCCGGTGGCGCTGATCCGCGAATTCCGTTCGGACACGAGCCACGCGGTGTAGCGAAGTAAATCGACCGACTTCCCATCGCCGATCCGATATCCGGCCCGTGTGCGATGCCGATGCAACTGCCGCTCGCTGATCACCTCGCCCAGTGGGGTCGAGTTGAGCAGTCGGCAGATCTCACTCGGTCGCAGTGAGCGCGGATCAATCGCCACGGCTTCCTCCAGCCGTGTTCGCCCGTTGGGACAGATCCCGCACCAACCATGCTGCATAGAACACGAGATTGACAGTCCCGTCACCGTTGGTCGGTGCGCCCTGGTCGATGTCCTGTTCGATCATCGCCGCGGTGATCGGCTGGCCACCCACGCGCGTGAGGAGCCGAGCCAGTTCGGCCACTGACAGTGCCGCTGGATTCAGCGCGCTCGCCCGATCGCGCTGCTGGTCATGCGGCTCGGGCATGGCGTTCCTCTCCATCTCGACATGCCGCAGCCCTGAAGCGCGACGCCTCGTACCGGCGACAAATCTCTCCCGGCGCGGCGAGAGTTCGGCCGTTCCCTAGCACATTCCTAGCGGGGAGTGCCAGTCGGGCCGCCCCTTTGCCCACATTGATGGCCACTTGCCCACAATCTGCGAAAGCTGCTCGAATCCGCAGCAATTCCCCTTGCATGTGCGCGCTGTTCATGCCCTCATGTGTGCAACGCGAGGCGGAACACGCCGCCCGCCAATAACAGCGAAAGGACGCATCAACATGACCACGAGAACCAACGAGAACGACACCGCCAAACGCCTGCACGAACACGCGATGTTCAGCGAGACCGACCTGCGCTACCTGCGGGCCAAGGGCTACACCGACAAGGAGATCCTCGCCTTCTGGGATCGCGACCACGCGATGGGCAAGACGCCGGTGACCCACGCGGCCACGCGAATCGAGAGCATCGCGATCCGGGTCGAATCGGTCAATGTGCAGGTGCGGGCCAGCGCCGCCCTCGACATCGAGCAGGGCATCAGCACCTACAAGACCGGCTGCGCCAACGTCGCGGTGAGCGACACCTACGCACCGACCTACGGATTCATGGCCACAGCGATCGACACTACGCGGCGATCTCTGGCCCAACGCATCTTTGAGAAGGACGCGAAAGACCTCGACGCGGGCCAGTGCGGCGAACTCGACGCGGTGATTCGAGCCTGCATGCTCGTCGCCAACGTCAGCCAGATCTGAACCGGCCAACCACGGGAAGGAGACCCCACCATGTTCATCAAGAGCATCACCATCGAAGGCATAGACGGCGACATCGAGATGGTCCATGTTGACGAGACGCCCAGCGGCCGGGGAGCGGGCGTTCTGGTCATGGAACTGATCGAATCGAAACGCCGCAATCAGACGAGCCGGCGCGGCAACCGCACCATCTGCGTGATGGAAGCGAAACAGAGCGACGAAGAGCAGTTCGCCGCCGCGATCGAAGCGACCAAGGCCATCTGCGGCGTAAGCCGCGGCAAGGTCAACGCCACCAACAGCATGATCCACGAGGTGTGGCGCGAGATGCAACGCGTCGCAGGCTGCTGAACCACCAACCACCAACGGAACGGAGACTCCATGAGTACGACACGCGACAACCAGTTGAACACGATCGCCCGCGAGGCCCTCGGCCTCGAAACCTTGGAGACCCGCAACAGCGACAGCCTCGATTTCCACGACACCGCGGTGTGGTGCATCAAGGAAGCGCTGGAGCGGGCGTACGACGCTGGACGCCAGTCGGCGCGGCCGACCAAGGCCGTGTGCCCGGCCTGCGACCGCAAGATCGAGATCACGCCGCTGCCGAGGGCGAACTGAACCACCACGCGCGGCGGTGACGTTCGCCGTCGCGAGACTACCAACCGCTGCATCAACGAAAGGAGCAGCACGATGAAGAAGAACGAGATTAAGATCGGAAGCACATACACCGCCAAGGTGTCCGGCAAGATCGCCAAGGTGCGCATCGACGCCGAGAATCGCAACGGCGGCTGGGACGCCACGAACCTCGACACGAAGAAGAAGGTGCGGATCAAGTCGGCCCAACGGCTTCGAGCCGAAGCGGGGCCGCCACCGAAATCGGCCAGCACAACTCAAGCGACCACGCGAGCCTCCGGTACCTCCTCCGGGGGCTCGGTTGTTGATGGGAAGATCGCCGAGCGCGATGCCAAGGCCGCGGTCGAGGGCCTGATCATGAAGACCGAGATCGTCAACGGCAAAGAACGATCGAGATGGGTGAAGAAAGCCGAGCAGGCTGCCGCCCAGCAGGGTGCCTCGCCGGTGAAGGCGAAATGCAAGGGCCGACGCACGCCGCCACGCATCGCGCTGGTCAACAAGGACCAGTACGCCGAGATCGCCAAACAGGTCCAGGACCTGCCCACCAGCAAGAACCACGTGTGCTGGAAGAAGAACGGCAAACTCCACGAGCTGTACTTCCGCGTTGACGGCCGCACGCCGCTGCTTTACCGCGTGCCCGCAGATTCGCCCATCGATGAGAAGACCGGCTGCCGTGAGGTGGACGCCTCGGGCAGTGTGACGGGTGTCTTTCACATCAAGCAAACGATCAAGCAGCTGACTGGCAAGACGCCGGCGCAACTTGGCATTTCGATGCCGCCTGATCGCGGCGCACCGAAAGCACGAACCAGCAGCCCGAAGACGAAAGACCGCAAGGCCGACGCCCCACGCAAGAAGCGCGAAGGTCTCAGCGGGCTCGACGCCGCAGCGCAGGTCCTGGGGCGAGCCAAGGAACCGCTCGACGCGAAGACGATCGCCGAGCGCGCCATCGCGGCGGGCTGGAAGACCAACGGCGCCACGCCGCATGCCACGCTCTACGCCGCGATGATCCGTGAAATCAAAGCCAAGGGCAAAGACGCACGCTTCGCCAAGGTCGACAAGGGCCGCTTCACCGCGGCCGGGAAGGTCGGGTGAACAATGGACCGCGAAGTGCAACGACTCCTCGCCCATGCCGACCAGGCTCGCGCCACGATGCGCGACACCCTGGCCGCCATGCCCGCCAGCGACAAGGCCGCGCTCATTCGCACGTGCGCCAAGGGCGACCTCGCCGACCTTGACGAACGCGCCGCACTGCTCGTCGGTCTGCTCGCGGTGGTGGCCATCTTCGATCTGAGCGAAACGCGCGGGGAGGTGGGGCCATGATCGCCGAGGCCAATGACGAACGTGTCGAACCGGGTTTTGCTTGCCCGCATTGCGGCGAACGACGAATGGACCTCCTCGTCTGGATCGAAGACGACAAGGTCGAATGCCAGACGTGCCGCCATCGCTACGACCCGGCTGGGGAAGGAGGTGAACCCGATGCCCCGTCAACTTGATGAAACGTTCATCGTCGATGCCGCCAGCGGCGCGCTTCTGCGCCGGGTCGTGCCCAAGCGCGGCAAACCGTACGAGCACATGTGCACGAAACAGACGTACGACGACGTGGCGTACGCGATCGAGCAGATGGGCAATGCCGCGTTCACGATGGAGGACATCCGCGCCAAGGCGGGCGGCGGCGATGAATCGAAGATGCCTCCATGGTCGCAGGTCGCGACGGCCGTCGCGTTCCTGAAGGAGCGGTCGTGCATCGTGCCCGCCCGCGAGCGCAAGCATGTCGCGGCGAGCGACTTCGTCTACGAGGATGCGCTCATCGAATACCACGCGCTTCGCGAGAAGGGGCCGGAGGCGGCGGCAGAATCGGGCGAGTAGCGACCACATCATCCCGCTGCTCCGACGGCCTCGGCGTTGACCGGGGCCGTCTCTCCGGTGTCAGCCGCCGTCGCTCGCTGGCGGCGCTTCTTCCTGTACTCCACCGCATCGATCGACGCGCAGCGCCGGCAGACGCTTCCCGCTCCCGTCTTCCCGGGATACTCATAGAACTCCGTGTCGATCCGGCGATACCAGCGGCATCTGCGGCACCGCTTGAACCAGATCTCGCCGCAGCGAATGCACCCGCTGTGGATGCGTTTGTGCTCCAGGCGCGTAACGAGCATCAGGTTGGCCAGTCGGTTGTCGAGTTTGTCGCCATTGATGTGATGGATTTCCATGCCCGGCGGCACGGAACCGTGCGCCGCTTCCCACACCAGCACATGCTCCATGCGCTGCTTTCGGTCTTTGCAGCGGATTCGCCGGTATCCGAACTTGGTGATCGTGCCCTGCGGTGTCGGATAGGTTCTCATCGCATGTTCTCCTCGCGCGCCATCATGGGGATCGGCGATTCGCCGGTGCGTTCCAGGATGGCGGGCTTTCCTGAGAATCGCTGATACCGATCCACGATGACATCCGTGTATGCCGGATCGAGTTCCATCAGAAACGCGCGCCGGTCGGTGCGTTCCGCGCCGATCAGAGTGGAACCCGATCCTCCGAAGAGATCCAGAACGTTCTCACCCGGTCGCGACGAATACTGAATCGCACGCACCGCGAGTTCGACCGGTTTTTGAGTTAAATGCTGCATTGACGCCGGGTTCACCTTCTTGACGTGCCAGAGGTCGGTGGCGTTGTTCGGACCAAAGAAACGGTGCGCAGCGCCCTCGCGCCATCCGTAGAACGCGATCTCAAACGCGCCCATGTAGTCCTTGCGGGTCAGGACCGGGTGCTGCTTGTCCCACACAATCCCTTGGCTGAAGTACAGCCCGGCGCGCTTGAGCGGACCCGGGTAGTTGCCGAGGTTGGCGTACCCGCCCCAGATGTAGAAGCCGCCACCGGGGATGAGCACGCGCGCCATGTTGCCGAACCACGCGTCGAGCATCTCGTCGAACGCTTCGTCGCTGACAAAGTCGTTGGCCAGCGGCCTGTCCTTCGCCCGCATCTTCTTCGTCGTGCGCTTCTTCTCGCCCTGGCGGGCGACATCGAACGACTGGTGATGCGTCCGCTTCTTCTTCGCCTCGGGGAACGACGAGTTGCCGGCCGCGATCGCGTTGTTCGATCGAGGTTCGACCTTGACGTTGTACGGAGGATCGGTGTTGACGAGGTGAATCGGCTGACCATCGAGCAATCGATCGACGTCCGCGGCGCTGGCGCTATCGCCGCACAGCAATCGGTGCTCACCCAGAATCCACAGGTCGCCGCGCTTCGTGATCGGTTCGTCCGGCGGTTCGGGAATCGCATCAGGATCAGTCAGCCCGTCGCGCACGCCGGGGTCGAGCAACTTCGCCAGGTCGTCGGCGCTGAAGCCCAGGCCCGACCAGTCGATGCCGGCGCCCTGGAGTTCGGCCATCTCGATCGGCAACAACTCCATGTTCCATTCGGCCAGTTCGGCCGACTTGTTGTCGGCGATGCGATAGGCCCGCACCTGCTCAGGCTCCAGATCGGTCGCGACATGGACCGGCACCATCTCCAGGCCGAGTTTCTGCGCCGCCTTCCAGCGGGTATGGCCGCAGATGATCACGCCATCGCCATCGACCACGATGGGCTGTCGCCAGCCAAAGGCCGTGATGCTGTTGGCCACGGCGTCCACCGCGTCGTCGTTGAGCCGCGGGTTCTTCTCGTAGGGTTTTATTTCAGCCAGTGGCCGCAGTTCGACTTTGAACGTGTTCATGAGTCCGTTCTCCTTGTTCTGGTGGATGAGCGGCCCGGTCGCGAATCCGCCACCCCGGGTGCCGCCATGTCGTCGCCCACGTTGGCTCCTGTCGCGAGATGTGCCGAAGCGGCGTAGTTGCGGCCGCCCACCGTGGGCACATCGCCACGTGGGCCAACGTCGTCGCCCCCGATCGACCCGCCATGGACTGGCAGCGGCAGCAGGCCGATTTCGCGCTCCGAACGCGGGGCCGCGGCAAGGCGGACCTGCATCGCGTGCGCACCCTCGCGCCACGCCAGCGCGCAGTCCTCGTCGGCCTCGATCAACGGTGGTACTTCGGCTGGCGCTTCAGCCAGCGCCGCGCGGCCGGCGCTTGTAATCGAATACCACGCTCGCCCATGCAGATCGGCGCCGCTCTGGAGCCAGCCGCGAACCAGCGCAGGGATCGCCCGCTCTTCCAGTGCCGACAGGATCTGACGGTTCGCGCGCCCGAGTTCATCGCCGCCGCAGCCGGCCCAGTTCGCCGGCGTGCCCGCCAGCGCCCATTCCGCCGTCCATCGCGTGCCGAGGTGCAGCATCGTCGCAGTCTCGTCATCGAGCCCGGCGACGCGCTGACACACCTCCCGGCCCGCCGACCAGCATGGGGCGCCGGCCAGCGAGCAGGCTCGCTCAATTCCGGCGTCGAACAACCGCACTCCCAGGACCTTCGTCTTTTCGACCCGACGCGTCAGAAGCCCGTGCCGTTCCAGCCGCCCCAGCGCCTCGACATTCTCGTCGCGCTCATCCCTATCGCGCCCATGATGCCGCCAGCGCAACCCCATGCCGGACCGGAAAGACCGCCGCGCCAGGTACGCAGCGGCAGCGCCGCCGCCATTCCACGGCCCGCGCCAAGGAGCGAACGCGGCCCACAGTTCGCCCGCGAGGCGGCAAAGCAATGCGTCATCGACAGTTACGCTCAATCCACAACCCTCCTCTCGACGCGCCGTCGGGAAAATCCGGACACCCCGCGTTATTCGATCTCTGTCTAAGTTTGCTGCTGTTCCCGCGGGCCTCTCCGGCCGCCCCGCGCCGGGAAGGAACCATGGCCGCCGACGCTGGCCCAAGTGCCGCCCGCGCGCCCAGCGCGCTCTTGGCCAACCGAGCCAGCCCGGCCGCGACACGGCCGAACCTGGCGGCCGTGGGCGCTTCCTCAACCTCAACTCGTTTTGTTTGGTGAATCGTTTGGTCGGCCGCGCACGCCCGCACGCTGGGTTTGATTCGTTTCGTTTTGTGTGCGCCCCCCTTAAGGGGCGCACAAAACGAAACGAAACCCTGCGTGCCCGACTCGTTTTGTGCGCACCAAACGAAACGCCAAACGATATGAAACCCAATTCGTTTTGTGCGCACAAAACCATTCCCAAAACGAAACGTCATGGGCGGTCCTCCGGGGTGCTCGGCGCCTTGGCGCGGCGCTGGTAGGTGAAGGGGTCGTTGCGTTTGCCATCGCCATTGCGGGCCAGCAGACCATCGGCATCGGCCATGCGGAGCAGACTGTCAGCAGCCCACTTGGACAGGCCATCGCGCACGGCCCGGCCGATGATCGCTGAGCGCGTGGCGGGCTCGTCTTCCACGAATGCCTCGACAAATGACTCGGGCGTCCACTCGTTCTTCTTGCCGGGGTCATTGCGGCCGCGACCGCCCTGCGAGAGGAGCTGGCTCGAATCGAGCGCCTCGTCGGCGGTCCACACCGGGAAGTCCCAGCGCAGGCACAGCGGCTCGATGGGCGGCCAGGAGCGGACTGCGGCTTCGAGGACGACGACGTGCTCCTCTTCGTGCGGTCTCAGGACGAGGTGGGTGTCGGTGGCCCGGCTCTGCGCGCCTGCCCCGGCCCCGACGTCGGTCACCGACTTGCCGGTCTGATTGCCCTTGGACGAGTGGTGGATGAGCACGAACGAGCAGCCGAGGCGATCGGCGAAGGCGTCGATGCAGTTGTAGATGTTCGCCATCGTGCCATTGTCGTTCTCATCCCCGCCTGCGGGCATGAAGCGATAGAACGCGTCGAGGACGATGACCTTGTAGCGGCCGGGCTCGATGGCCGCGAAATAGGGCGCGAGGGTGAAGATGTCGCGCAGGCGGCCGCGGAGATTATCCACGAAGATCCGCCGGTTGAACTCGCGCATGGGTATGCCACGAGCGTGCGCGACCTTGGGAATGCGGTGAGCGCTGGTTTCGCGGTGGAGTTCGTTGTCGATGATGAGGACATCGCCGCGCTCGGTGGCATAGCGACCCAGCCAGGGGCGGCCGGTAGCGACGGCGATGGCGAGATCGAGTGTGAGCCAACTCTTGCCGACCTTTGGGCTCGCGATCACATTCATAGTCTCGCCCTGGCGGAGCAGACCGTGGACCACCGGCGGGCGGAGCAGCGGGTGGCCGCTGACGAGCTGTTCGACTGAGAGCGGGGCCGGGGCGAGCGGGTTGTCAGGCGCGGGCGGGACGTCGGCCACGAACGCGGAGAGATCGACGCCGCGCACTTGCATCGGCACGGTGCCGTAGCCCTGCGATGCCAGCGCCGAGGCCGCGGCGGTGAAATCTCCACCATGCTCGAGCAGCGCGTAGACCGCGAAAGGTGAGTAGCCCTGCTGCGCTTCGAAGGGCGCGGCGTTCGTCGAGAAGACGTAAAACACGCCGTCCTTGAGGGTGGCGCTCGTGCCTGTGGACTTGCCGGGCCGGCACCAATGCTCGTTCTCGCCTCCCTGCACGAAGGTCCAGCCGTGGGCTCGGAGGATGGCGCGGGGATCGCCACGGCGGTTGAAGTCATCGCCGGGGCGGGAGGTGGAGCTTTCGTCGGAGATGGCGCTCGCGGCATCGACGACGGGTCTGGGGGTTTCGTCGAGCGCCCAGGCGCAGCCGAGCAGGATGTCGCGCTCATCCGAAGTGATCACCGGCGGCGCGACGAGGTCGCCCTGGATGATCGCGTAGCCCTCGGACGGCGCGCACAGAAAGAGCCCGCCCTCGCCGCGGGTCTCGATCATGGTGATCGTGATCACCCAGGCGCCGCTGGCGTCCCGCCGCGGTGCGTGCTCCTTGCAGCCGATGACGACCGGCTCGTTGGTGCCGACTTCGATGCGGCGCTGGGCGAGCTTGGTGTTGCCGCAGATGGGCTGATCGCAACGGTAGATGACGTGTCGACCGCCCGATGGCGTCGATTCGATCACGAGGCAACCGACGAGCCCGGGCGCCATGGACTCGACGGCGCGGCGCCACGGCTCGAAGGCCTCGCCACCCAGGTCGAAATCGATCATTTCCAGGTTGCCCGAGACCGCCCCGCAAACCAGGCACATCGCCTTCGCGGATCCGTTGAACCAGCGGGTGACGTCCGCTGGCGACGGCAATCGCGACTGGTAGGGTTTCCATTCAGGCAGGGCCGGCCGCTTCTCCTGGCCAGTCCGCACTGCGGGCAGCGCGCACAGCCCCGCGGCAACGCACGCCTGCGCGTGTGCGTGGAGAGACTCACCCATGTTCGGCCGCGTGAGACTCACGGGTCGGGCGGCCTCCAGAGCGACCGGTCATGATCGGGTTGGATGGGGCGCGTCACCAGCATTCGTTTAGAATGGCACTTGGTCCTCAGAGATCCCCGCGTACTTCGCAGCGCCTTCGTCGGTGTCGATGCGTGGAGGCCGCGGTCCCAGCACGTGGCTCACGATCCGGTCGTACTTCTCGCCGGGCTTGCGCTCAATGGTGATCGCCAGCGTCGGTGTTAGCGCGCCGCTGCGCGCCAGATCGACGGCGTCATCCACGTCATCAGGCACCGGCTCATTCGATCGCCTCCGCCACCACTGCTCAGCCTTCTGGCGGGCGTATCCCGTGTGCTCCAAGCAGACCCACTCGGAGAATGACGTGGCGAGTCCGCAGCGGTAATCCACACGCATGGTCGGTGCAGCGCTGGGATCGTTGCGCTTAAAATGCACGTGGTACGAGATCTCACCCACCTCGTACTCGGTCCGCGTGATCTGATCGGAGAGGATGCCATCACTGCTGGCTTGAGTTTCGAGGTGGCGAGTCTCCGCGGGAGGGAAAGCAAAGCCGCAGTCGGGACAGATTGAATACGCCGCATGGATGAGTGCGCGGCATGCCGGACATTCCTTGGCCGGCGCTTCACCATTCCCGGCCGTGTTGGGATCGCTGATGCGGATCTGATCAACCGGCCCGTGGCGCAGGACGTTGCCGCCGAAGTCGAGCACGACACAGTCAGTCTTGCCCGGATGGACTCGAAAACCCCGCCCCACCATCTGGTAGTAGAGACCCGGTGATTTCGTGGGACGCACCAGCGCCACGCAGTCCACGTTGGGCGCATCGAAACCGGTGGTCAGGACGTTCACGTTGCAGAGATACTTCAGATCACCAGCGCGGAATCGATCGAGCAGTCGATCGCGCTCGCCCGACTCGGTGTCGCCGGTCACGAACCCACACTCGAAACCGTGCGCCTCATTGAGTCGGCGCACGATGTGCTCGCCGTGCTTGACGCCCGAGGCGAAGATGAGCACGGATCGACGATCAGTCGTCTGCTCGACGATTTCAGCGCAGGCGGCATGGACGAGATGCTCTTCATCCATGAGGTCCTCGACCTCGCCGGCGACGAACTCGCCGCCACGGACATGGAGTCCGCCAAAGTCCACGCGCTCGGCACCGGCCTTGGTGCGCAGCGGACACAGGAAGCCCTGAACGATGAGTTCACGCACCCCGATCTCGTAGCAGATCTCGTTGAGGATGTTCTCCGGCGAGCAGATCGAACCGGATTTCATGCGAAACGGCGTCGCCGTCAAACCGATGACGCGCACATTCGGATTGACCGCCCTCGCGTCGTCGAGGAACTGCCGGTACATCCCCTCGCCATCGGGCGGGATGAGATGGGCTTCGTCAATGAGAATGAGATCGAATCGCCCCAGATCGCGGGCCCGACGGAACACGCTCTGAATGCCGCCGACGATGATCGGGTGATCGGTGTCGCGGCTGCCCAGACCTGCGGAGTAGACGCCGATGCAGTGCCACAGTCCCGGCGCCACCGCCACGAGTTTATCGACGGCCTGATCGAGCAGCTCCTTGACATGGGCGAGGATGAGAATCCGCCCATTCCAGAGTTCCACCACGTCTCTGGCGATCTGGGCGATGATCAGGCTCTTGCCCGCACCGGTCGGACACACCACGCACGGGTTTGTCTCGTACTCACGCAGGTGTCGGTAGACGGCTTCGACCGCCTCGGTCTGGTAGCGCCGCAGGATCACGCCGACACCTCGGTGCCATCCGGCAGAATGCACCGGTCGTGCATGATCGGCACGGTGTAGAGGGTGTCGCTGCGTCGGCCGAGGTAGCCGATGATGAAGGCATTCACCCACTCGACGGGCCGGCCCGTGCCGTAAAGGGGCACGGGCTTGCACAGGCACCCGGCGCTTCGAGCCTCGACAATGCGGCCCGTCTCCCAGATGTTCTGCGTCATATGCGCATCGGCCCTATGAGTGTGCCCATGGATGACACTGCGGCCCTGGCTAATCTGGAGGTGGGCGCGAGTGGCGGCCTTGGCGTGCGACCAGCCGTGGACGGCGATGACGCGCGAATTGATCGGGTAGTGCGGATAGCGCCCGTCGGCGGCGCCATAGGGCACGTAGCTGAACTTAGTCCGTCCCTTGGAGAGTTGAATCCTTGGTGCCAGCAGTGAGTAGGCGCCTCGACCTTCAGCGGTCGCCGCGGCCCAGCGGTCCAGGCGATACTCGTGATTGCCTTCGACCATCACGAGGCGGGCGCAGCAGCGCTGGACACGATCGAGCAGCGCATTGGCGCGCTTGAGATCTTCGTTGTAGTCGCTCTCGGGCACGCCATACGTGGGCGGATGCACCGAGAACTGCCCGCAGTCGAGCAGATCACCGAGGCAGACGATCAGGTCAGGCTTGATGCGCTCAGCGGCGCGGCAGAAAACCTCGACGGCGCGGGGATTGTGGTGCGGAATGTGCACATCGCCAAAGGCCATCATGACCTTTGACTTGCGCCCTGCTGCCCTGGCCATCACTCATCTCCTGCGACCATGGCTCCCGTGCGCGCATAGCCGGCGATGTCGACGAGGTTGTCGCGCTTGTGGCGGTGGGCCTCACGAGCCAGTTTGACGGCGATCATGCACAGGGGTACATCCATCGCGACGAGCGGTTGGCGCAGTTTCGTGGCGAGCAGACCATTCCACATCACAGCAGTTCGTGTGAAGTCGTCACGCGGATGGCCGTAATCGGTCTGGCGCTCGCCACTGGTCACGCGCGCGGCTTCATCGAGAATCGAGGGCGTCGGCGCTTCGGCTTCAGCGATCCGGAGTGTGTGCAACTGCACACAGGGTGTGGGCGGTCTGCGGATCTCAGAAAGTGTCACGATGTCGAGAACCGGCACACGCAGTTCCCAGGCGATCATGTACTCGAGCTTGGCGCCACGCGACTGCTCCCAGCCTGGCAGCATCGCCAGGCCGTCGCAACGCAGCAGGAGTTCCATGTCGGCGCGCATGTACTCGGCCCGGTCACGGTCGGTTTCGCCATCAAAGTTGCGCGCCGGATTGAGCGGCTCGTAACCCGCCTGCCTGAGTCGCTCCTCGGCCGCGAAGAACGCCGGGAAGTTGTGTTCGGGCATTCCCGTCATCGGGCCCGAGATGTAGAGGCGCTTGGGCCGGCCGTTCATGTGGTCCATTGCGGAATGCTCCGTGTCATCGGACTGATGCGGACTGCGACGTGGCCATTGGGGACAACCGCTCCGCGCCAGATCTCAAGGCGATCGATCTGCGAGTCGTCGTGGTACGCGCGCCCATGCGCAAGCGAATCGAGCGTGCCCTTGAGCAGATTGTCGAGATCGCGTCGGCGGCGATCCGGTGGAGATGCGACGATGGACACATCAAGGCGGCCGTCCAGCGCCCGGGCGCCCGCCTCCGCGAGAGCCGAGACCACCGAGTCGCGGTAGGTCCGGCCCTCGCGGCTGATGAGCATGCGGCATCCATGCTTCATGCTCACCATGCGCCAGTAGTGATTGACGCTCGGCGGGAAGGGCAGCAGGAAGACCTGCTCGTTCAGCGTTTCCAAGGCGGAGTGCCCCCGGCGCCGTTGGCCGCAGCCGCCGTCGGACGCGCCGGTGGGGCGTCACGTTTGGAATACCCCCTGATGTAGTTGGTGGGCTCGCCGTTGTCCTCGCGCTTTTTGCAGCCGACCGAAGCGATCAGCGGCAGGTTGTGCAGCTCGACCGAATCGCGGGGTTTCATGACGTTGACGCTGCGACAGATGCTCGACAGCGTCCCCTTGGCAATCTGCACCGTAGTCTCGTTGGGGTGCTTGAGCGTGAGGCGATCCCAAAGTTTGCGCCCCTTGTACGGGCCTTCGATCACCTCGAGTTCCAACTCGAGGTACTCGCCCGTGCCGGCCTTGGTCGGTTTCATTTCGCTGGCGGTGATGATCGCCAGATACTTGCCGACGGGGATCGGATCGAAACCGACATTTGGATCGACGTCGTGCGCGTCGAAACCATCGAGATGCGCCATGGTCAGGCTCCTTGTTCAGCGGGCTCTTGGTCGTTGGTTGGCGGGGTATCGCCGCGGACGAAGGCGGCATAGATGCGATAGTCGAGCGGGAACTCGTCAGGAAGGTTCAGCCGGTTCTTGGCCACATGCGCCGGCCGTTCGGTGGTGCGCAGGATCCGTTCGCCGGTGCCGATGCCCTGGGTGCGCTTGCGATCGAACCCCTCGCTCGTCGTCTTCGTGTGGACCTGGTAGGTGGCGAACAGGACTTCATCCGCCCACTCCTGGAGTAGCGCCGAAGCCTGCTTCTGGAGCCGCGGGACATACCGGTCGTAACTGTCCGTCTCGGGATTGGCGAACTTCTCGATCTGGGCATGGGCGATGACGATCACCTGCATGCCGCGCTGACTGCGGAGCGCATCGAGGCCCGAGAGCACCTCACGCCACTGCGTGAGCGCGAAGACGTAGCCCTTGGCGTAGCCGATGTCTTCGATCGACTCGACACCGCGCTTGGCGCAGACTTCCGCCCAGATAAGGCGCTCCAGCCAGTCGAGTGAATCGATCACGACCGTCTGGTAGTCATGATCCTCGGAGTAGAGTGCTGACAGCGCATCGAGCACATCGCCGTACTTGACGGCCAGCGGGAATCGATCGACTTCGAGATCGTTCACGCCTTCTTCGGTCTGGATGAAGATCGGCTTCTCCGCCATCGCGCCGAAGGTGGATTTGCCGACACCGTGAACGCCGTAGAGAAGCACGCGGCGTGGGAGCTGGGCTCGTCCTCGTTGGATCGTGTTGAGCGCGGTCATAGCGGTCCTTTCACAGATGGCTGGTCTTGTATTGCGAAGAAGCGGGCGAGCCTGCGATGGGTGAGGGAGTCGAAGAGGTGCGCGAGGCTCGCCCGCTCGAGGATGGGCTGGTGGTTTCGTACAGACGGATCGATTCGAACCGCGTGGGCCAGATCCCTGACTCGCGGCAGCGCGTCAGTTCCTGCATGGCGCGTTCGTTCTCGGCTTGAGCCTCGTCGAGCGCCTGCGGCGCGATCTGCCACACTCCGCAACGGAACGGCTCACGCTTTTCAGCGGCGATCAGGTGGACGGGGAGCATGGCCGTCGCCATCGTTTCGACCATGGCGCGATAGAACGCCATCTGCTCGACGTAGCCGAACGCAGTGATGTCGAATTCGAACGTGTCGAGCGAATCGGTGGTCTTGAGATCGACGATGCCCCGTCCGGGTTTGGGGTTGACCCAGTCGAGCCGGGATTGGCATCGAAGTCCGGCATACTCACCGCGCAGAACACCCTCAGCGACGCCATCTGCAAGCAGTTCACGTGCAAACAGATGCCCCTGAACGCTCGCGGCCATCTGCTCGATCAGCGCCGCCTGCTCATCGCTGAGCACGGGTTTGCCAATGCGGTCAGCCCACTGGGTAAACGCCTTGGTGTTGGAGCCGTATGGCTGGCCCGTTCGCGGGTTCACGGGACCGCCCACAGCGAACTGCGACTCGTACCGGTCCCGCCCCTCGAGAATCAGCACGTGCGCGGCGCGTCCGACGAGATACGCCGCTGAGTCGCGGTCGGGAATGAGACCCTGCTCCTTCTTGCGAAAGAGCAGTGGACAGCGCCGAAAGTCAGCGAGCCGGTGCGCCGTGACGTGCTCGGCGCTACGGGCGTGATACGCCTCAGCGGGTTCATGGATCAGCGCGTTGAGGATGGATTGATTCGACATGACGACTCCCCGCCGCAGTAGCGCTCGCGGCACAGGGGTTGTCGCTGTTCATGCGCCTGATTCGCCGCCGATCGGCGGGCTGCGTGGAAACTCATGTGTCCGACACATGAGCGTCATGTGTGCCTCACCTGACCCCTCACGTGTGCGTCACACGCTCGCACATCCGCCCCACATCTGATCGCCCAAACTCATCTCCGACGCGCGAGACGTGTCCCCGCACTCGCGTCTTCCATCGCTCCCGACAGTGACCCACATTCCCTTCACTTCAGGAGCAGGTAATGAGCAGCAACGAGTATCGCGGCGTCATGGACGATTGGCAGATGCGACTGATCGACGCACGGGCAAGGCGCATGGGCCTGGACAATCACAGCCGCGAAGATGTCGCCCAGCAGATCGCCATCGAAACAGCCAAGTTCAAGTCCGACCCGGTGCGGTCAAGCGAGGCGCTACAACCCAATGCCGTCCTCTCCACGATCGTGAACCGCCAGGTGCGATCGGCCGCGCGCCGCTGTGCTCGCGATCGCGAGCGCAAGAGCCAGTTGCACGAGCGCGGTGGAATATCCACGGAGTACGAGTCCAAGCACGAGATGGAAGTCGATGTGCGTACCGCAGTGGCGCAGTTGTCGCCGCGCGAACAGCAAGTCTGCGCCATGCTCGCCGAAGGCGAGTCGATCGCCAGCATTGCCAGAGAACTCGAATGCGGCTGGCACACCGTGGAGCGCCTGATTGCCGACATTCGCCAGCGCTTCGAAAACATGGGCCTTGGTGGTTGGCTGGGGAGCTGACAACATGCCCGCCCACAGCATGGTCATGAAACCGCAAACATCGACTGGACTTCGTCCTCCCCGAGCAGTAAGTGATCAGTGCGAGCCAACGGGCAACAGTCGGCCCGTGGCGCTCGCCTGGATTACAGACGAATTGATCGCCGAGCATCGGCGGGTCTGGTCCAGCAGGTATCGGCGAATCATCACCGAAGAGGAGGCCATCGAGATCATCATGAACATCAAGCGATTCGCGGAAACGGTTCTGGACGCCACGGCGCAGGAGCGCCGGCCATGAACGTCGTCGTCTGGGCACGCGTCTCCTCGCGCGAGCAGCGCGAAGGGTACTCCATCGACGCGCAGCTGCGCGCCACGCGTGAGAAGGCGGAGCGGGAAGGCTGGCACGTCGCCCGGGAGTTCGACGTCGCCGAGTCGGCCCGGCGCGGGGCGGAACGCCTCGCGTTCAATGAGATGCTCAAATGGGTCCGCGCCCACGCCAGGCGCGAGAAGATCACCGCGATCCTGAGCCACAAACTCGATCGCGTCTGCCGCAACATGCGCGACGCCGTGCGGCTCCAGGAACTAGAGGACTCCTGCGGCGTGCATCTCGCCTTCGTTGAGAACCAGTTCGGCCCCGGCGCCGCCGGCGCCTTGTCCTTCAACGTCATGGCGGCCGTGGCGCAGTACTACAGCGACAACCTGCGCTCGGAGGTGCTCAAGGGCATGGATGAGAAGGTCCGCCAGGGCTGGCCCACCGGCTTGGCGCCCTATGGGTACATAAACGTTCAGGACGATGACGAGGAGCCGGTGCAGCCGCATCCCGAGAAATCAAAGACCGTGATCCGGATCTTCGAGCTCTATGCCTGCGGCGACTTGACCTTCCAGTCCCTCGCCGACGCCCTCCAGCGCGAAGGTCACATCTATCGACCGAGCCAGCCGCGGTTCACCCGAACGGCGCTCTCGTACGTCCTGAACAACCGGTTCTACATCGGCGAGTTGCTCCGCAACGGCCAGACCTTCACGGGGAGTTACCAGCGCCTCATCACGCGGGACCTCTTCGAGGCCTGTCAGGACGTTCTCCACGGGCGGAACCGCCGCACCGGCAAACCGCAGATCCCACTCGCCGGAGGGCTGATGCGCTGCGCCCATTGCGGTTTTGCGGTCACCGGCGAGCGCATCAGGCGCAAACTCAAGGACGGTTCCATCAACGAGCATCTTTACTACCGCTGCGGCAACAATCATCCCGAGACCGGTCACCCACGCGTGCGGTGGCGCGCCGAGGACATCGAGATCGCCATCGCCGACGAACTGGCAACATTGAGAATCGAGCCTGCTGAGGTACGCGATCTGTTCCGCAAGACGCTGGCCGCCGCGTTCGACGACATCTCGTCGCAGCAGCGCCGCCAGACGACGGCGCTCACCAAACGGCACTCAGAATTGACCGGAATGCAGGACCGATTGCTCAATGCGTACCTCGCGGGCACAGTTGCAGAGGGTCAGTACAGGGACAAGGCGCAGGATCTGCGATCCGAATTGGCCGGGGTCACCGAAGCGCGTGAACGCGTCGGGAGAATCGATGCCGGGGACAAGGAGATGGCGTTCGCGGTTTTCGACTGGTGCCAGAGTGCCGACGAGCACTGGCGGCGTTCAAACTCGGCGGTTCGACGGAGGATTCTGGATTCGGTGAGTTTGAACCGCACGCTGAGCGACACAAACCTTTGTATCACAAAGAGAAAGCCCTTCGACCTGTTGATCGAAGGGCTTGATTCGGAGAGAAGTCGGGGTGACAGGATTTGAA
>DIDT01000014.1:18810-19217 GCA_002418285.1 Phycisphaerales bacterium UBA5793 | reverse complement strand
CCCCGCCGCCCGTTCCCGCCGCCTGTGCCGCGGCCATCTGCTTCATCGCGGCGAGTTTGCCCTTGCCGCCTGCGCCGCTCATGGTCTTGCTCATCTTGTTGACCATGTCGAACTGCTTGCTCAGACGCGCCACATCCTGCAACGACGACCCGCTGCCCTTGGCCACGCGCTGGCGCCTCGAGTTGTTGAGCACGCTGACGTCGCGCCGCTCTTCCTTGGTCATCGAGTTGACGATGCCCTCGAGGCGGTTGAGTTGCTTGTCATCAACCTGCACTTCCTTGAGCATCGACCCCACGCCCGGCAACATGCCCAGCAGTTGCTTGAGCGGACCCATCCGCCGCAACATGCGCAACTGGCCGAGGAAGTCATCCATCGTCAGCTGGCCCTTGCTCATCTTCTCCTGCAGG
>DIDT01000014.1:0-18751 GCA_002418285.1 Phycisphaerales bacterium UBA5793 | reverse complement strand
TCGCCCATGCCCAGGATCCGCCCGGCCATGCGCTCGGCGTGGAACTCTTCGAGCGCATCGAGATGCTCGCCAACGCCGATGAACTTGATCGGCGCCCCGGTGATCTGTTTGACGCTCAGTGCCGCGCCGCCGCGCGTGTCGGAATCAAACTTCGTCAGGATCACGCCGTCGATGGCGAGCGCTTCGTTGAACGCCTTGGCGGAGTTCACCGCGTCCTGGCCTGTCATCGCGTCGACGACGAGATAGATCTGGTGTGGCTGCACGGCTGAGTTCACGGCACGCAGCTCGTTCATCAGATCGTCATTAACGTGTAGTCGGCCGGCCGTGTCGAGAATGAGCACATCCACGCCGGTCTTCCGCGCCGCCTGCAGGGCGCGTTCGCACACACCCACCGCCACGCCGACGGCCTTGCCGTATGCAGCGCATTTGTCCGGCTCGGCGTAGAAGTGCACCGATCCCTCGCCGCGCATCCTCTCTTCAACCTGCCTGGCGACAGTCTGCAACTGCTCGACTGCCGCGGGTCGCTGCAGGTCGGCGGCGGCGAGCATGACGCTCTTGCCCTTGCGACGCAGGTGGCCGGCGAGTTTGCCGCAGGTCGTCGTCTTCCCGCTTCCCTGCAGGCCGCACATCATGATGATCGTCGGCGCTGGCGAGACGAACATGATGCCCGGCTCCACCGGTCCCATCAGGTCGACCAGCCGCTTGTGAACGATGCCGATCATCTCCTGGCCCGGCTTGAGGCTCTTGGTCACCTCCGCGCCCAGGGCATCTTCAAGTACGCCGTCACAGAAGGCCTTGACGACGTCGTAGTGCACGTCGGCTTCGAGCAGCGCGGTGCGAACCTCGCGCATCGACTCGGCCACGTTGGCCTCGGTGATGCGGCCGCGGCCGGACAGTTTCTTGAACGTCTCGTTAAACCGTTCGCTAAGTGTTGCGAACATCAGTGTCTGACTCCTGTCAGTGGCAAAAACATGACTCGTGAAGAGATCATAGCCCGCCGCGGCCTGAGGCACGGTTGCCCCAAATCAACGACATTCTTCGAACCGCTCGCCGCGCCGTGCGAATCTATGCATCGAAGGCTCGTGGTCGCTCGATCCGAGGGGAGGATCGGGCGACCACGCCGCCCTTCGGATCGCGCCTATTCCACACCAGGGCCGGGTGGACCCGTGAAAGGGGAGACCACGCGCTTCGGACCCTCGCCGAAGCGGGCCACACAGTACGTCCGGAAAACGCAATACCGCCACTCGCCAGTGGCCCCCACGCCAAGTCAGGCAGACCTGCGCGGCTGTGCAGACGCCCAGCGCCCTCATAAGGATGCCTTTGCTGGACAGCCGCGCTGCGTGGTGTACATTGAATACGTACGGCGCTCCGTCACCGATGCACAGGTTCCGGACCCGCCGCTGGAATGAAAAATGGAAGAGTGAGGAGAAAGTGCCATGAACACCAAGGGTATCACTGCGCTCATCGCCATCGGAACGATCGCCGGATTTGGATTGCACGCGGCGAATGCGGATGTCATTCAGGACGGCGGCTTTGAACTGGGTACGGCTCCCGGCCTGCTTCTTCCCACCAACATGGGTGTCTGGTCGGGGGACGTCACCGAAGTCGTCACCGCACAGGATGACATCATCCCGTTCGAAGGCACTCAGATGGTCCATTTCATTTACTCAACGCCGCGCGGCCCTTACGGCGGCATCATCGGTTCGGAACTCTGGCAGATCGTCGACCTCACCGGGTATCGCAGCATGATCGACCGTGGCAATGCCGTCGCTACCGCCGAGGGCTGGTTCAACCGCATTGGTGGCGAAGATCCGAACATCGACACACAGTTCTCCATCGTTCTGTCCGCCTACTCGGGCGCCGCTTCCGACTTCCCCACGATGTGGAAGCACGGCGAGCTGGCGCTGAGTGAGGGGTTTGCCTACACGGACGGCGATGTCCGCTCGTGGGAGGTGGCAACGACGTCGCTGACCATCCCGACTGAATCGGATTTCCTCGTTTATCGCATCACCGCAACGGAGAACGTCTTTGACGATGCGCTCGGGACGGAGTTTCACGGCCACTACGGCGACGCGTTCACACTGAGCATCACTGAAGTACCCGCGCCCGCGAGCCTCGTCATGATGTTTGGCGGCGCCCTGACGATTGGCGCCACCCGTCGACGCCGACACGCATAATCCGGTCCAACACCTTGACCTTCGAAACGAACAACCCACCCTTGCGAGCAAGGGTGGGTTGTCGTCGTTCAACGTGTCAGGCAGATCCGTGCTTACGGATGCCGCACGACGTTGGTCAGGTTGCAGCCGGGCAGGTCATGCATCTGCATCCAGCCGCGGCAAGCGCCGGACTGCGATTGACCACTGCGCGAACCACTGCCGTTGGATCCCGACGGGAAGGTCGAAACCAGGCGAATCGACTGCGAGCCAAGGCCGAGCACCGTGCCTTGGCAGGGACCAAAGGGAATCACGAACGAACCCGTGTTCTTCGCGAAGATGAGTGCGACGGTCGAATTGGGAGTCGCATTCTCCCAACGCACGGTCACCAGGCCTGGACAGGTGCCCGTGGCAGTCAAGGTGAAGCGCGGGATGATGGTCGGCCGCCATCCGAAATCCATACGCGTGGCCGTCGTGGGAGAGGTGGTGTTGCCGAATCGTGTCGAGTTGTACGCGCGAGATGATTGCGAGCTCCCCGAACTGCGCGACACGGCGACATCCACGGCTGAACTGTTCGTCGAGACGATTTCGACGAGCAGATTGCCTCGGGTGGGGTCATACGTGAATGAGTTGCGGCCGAAGTCGAAGAACATGCTGTGCTCGATCGTGCCGTTGGTCATGAGGGTGCGCTTGACTCCGGTCCCGGTGAACACGGTGGTCATGGAACCACTGCGGTTGTTGGCCAGAATCGAATCCAGGCCCCCCTGGTTCGTATCCACACCGGGGATCTTGTTGGTGTATCCCATTCGAATGGTAATGTTGGCGGTCGAAGTATCGCCGATCAATGCGGTGTTGGGCGCAAAGCCGACGGAGTCAAAAGTGACCGCACTGCTGAACAGATTCTGGTTGAATACCTGGTGCATGGTGCAGGTGTCGTTGTTACCGAACGGGATGAAGTTGTTGCTCGCGTGCGCCGAGGTGGGCAGAATGCCGCCAACGTCAACTCGGTAGTGAACCGACCCGTTGAAAACGCGGTTGGTGAACCCACTCCCAAAGGGATAGTTCAGTCCAAAGCCGCGGTTCTCCCAGCGCAGGTTGGCGTCGGAGTAACTCCCCAGGGGTCCATTGGTGTAACGGATCAGCCCGCCATCTGTGCGGGTCACGTAGATTCCTACGGTCTGATTGGGTGGAATCGAAAGCCCACCGATGTTGATTGGCGTCGGTTCGCCCTGCGGGTTGGTCGGGGCGGAGGTCTGTGTGCCCAGAAGGGTCCACGCGCCGGGGTTGGCTTCCTTGCCGACATACGAGGTCTTGTTCGTCACGTAGTAGATTTCAAGATTGGCTGGACCGGTGGTGAGGTTGTTGAAGTCGAAGGCGGTGATGGTGATCCCCGCAGTATTGAGGCAGGTGATATCAAACATCGCGCCCGAGAGTCCGTTGCCACCCTGCCATGTCGAGCCGAGGCTGCGCCGGGCCGTGCTGCCCAGCGCCTTGGCCGCGTTGACGCGCCCATAGCCAAATGTGTTCGAATTGCCGACGTTGTCGCAGGTGCCCTTCATAAGGTCTTCAATGTCGTCTGGTGTGAACGAGGGGTTCTGCGACCAGATCAACGCCGCAAGACCAGTCGCGCACGGCGCAGCCATGCTCGTACCGCTCATCACGACATAGGCATCGTCGCCGGAGTTGGACAGCGACAGGATGTTGCTGCCCGGAGCGAAGAGGTCGACGTAGAGACCATAGTTGGAGAAGCTGGACTTGCCGTCCGTCTCATTCGTCGAGCCGACGACCATGACGTCATCAGCATCGCGATTCGAGCCGTTCATCGCCTGGTTGCTGTTGCCGGCCGCCCAGAAGACGAGTCCGCCGTTGTTCTTGATGAGGGTGGCAGTCGCGCGAACAGAAGCGTTATCCACGCCGCTGTACGACACGTTGATCGCCCGGTCCCCCTGTTCCGAAGCGGTCAGGGCGGCGTGGTTGAGCACGTCGATCGATGAACTGCCGTTTGACAGGTTGCTCACTTTGAGGATACGGTGTGCGTAGTTCCAGCCGACGCCGGTTACGCCGCGCGCGTTGTTGCCGTGGGCTGCCGCGATACCCGTAGTATGGGTGCCGTGACCGTGGATGTCATTGATGGTCCCGCCATTGGATTCCCAAAGTTCATTGACCGCGTTGTAGCCCTCCTTGCGGAGCACGGGCAAATCGAGATGGCTGGTCCGCAGGCCGGTATCGCAAATAGCAACGGTGGTGCCATTGAACCCCGTGTTGTAGGCCCAGGCTGTCGTGGCCTGGATCTTGGTCATGTTCCACTGCTCGCCATAGCGCGTGTCATTGGGCGTAACCGTGGGGTAGCACGTCCAGTTCGGCTCGACGAACTCGAACAATCGCGTGGCCATCAGCGTTTGCGCGACGGTGTTCTCCGTCTGCCCTTCGGGCACAGCGATGACGTACCAGTCGACCGCGGGGCGGTACTTGATAATGCTGTAATGCGCTTCGAGGTGTGCCTTGGCCGCGTTGGACGTCATGACCTCGCCCTGAATGGGCCGTGCGATCATCTGTCCCGAAAACTCCAATTCGCCAGGCTGCTCCACAAACACGCGAACGGCGTTGGTGCCGTCCAGGCCGACGTCAGCCGCGGCTATGGGAGACAGCAATGCCACTGTGGCCAGCACAGCCGCTGCGCCACTGAGTTTGAATTGCCTGAACATCTAGAACTCCTTGTTAATCAACGATATAAGATGCGATACGGCGCCACGCGCGCCGCCAATGCATCGTTCTTCCGGACTGACACTTCGCGGTGGCCGATTCGGTTCGCCATCCCCTTGGTAGGTGCACAATGATCGCGCACGCACCGCCATCTGGCGCACGGCGGTCGTCCACGGCTCGATCTTGGAGCCAACCTCTCCGCGTTGTTGTTCGACCTGGAACCCCGTCCCACCCATCTTGCGCGGTGATCATCCGGGGACACGGATGAGCAGCTAAGCCGAAAGTATAACGTTGGTTCCAGCGCGATTGAATGCAATGCAGCTGCGATTCAGAGAAATGAGGTACTTGTACGACTGGTTTTGAGCCGCGGCCACCCAAGTCGGGGACGCAATGTCAAGCCTCACCCCCGCGTCGGGGCTCTTTGCGCGGACTTTTCCACAAGCCAGGATCGCAGCGGGAGAGAGCGTTGACGAACATCGGCAAACAGGCCGCCCTTGCAAGCAAGGGCGGCCTGTCGATAGCCAACTCTTCGAACTGACTCAATTCGCGACTAGGGGTGTTGCACGACGTTGGTCAGGTTGCAACCGGGCAAATCGTGCATCTGCATGTAGCCGAGACACGCCCCCGCCTGAGAATTCCCGCTCCGTGATCCACTGCCGTTCGAGCCGGATGGGAACGTTGACACCAGCCGGATGGACCGACTGCCAAGGCCGAGGACCGTGCCTTCGCAGGGGCCGAATGGAATCACGAACGAGCCGGTGTTCTTCGCGTAGATGAGAGCGACCGTGGAACTGGGCGTCGCCCCTTCCCATGTCACGGTTACCCGACCGGGACAGACACCCGTGGCGGTCAGCGTAAACGGCGGAGGGGCGGCATCACGGTAGCCCAAGTCCATGCGCGTGGCCGTCGTCGGTGAAGCACTGTTGCCATACCGAGTCGAGTTGAACGCGCGAGAAGCCTGTCTGCTTCCCGCAGCACGCGACACTGAAACGTCTACACCCGAGTTATTGCTGGATGCAATCTCGACAAGCAGGTTACCTTGGGACGGGTCGTATGTAAACGAATTGCGTCCGAAATCGAAGAACATGCTGTGCTCGATCGTGCCGTTGGTCATGTACGTCCGCACAACACCGGTTCCGGAGTACAGAGTCGTCATCGCGCCGCTGGGGTTGTTCCCAAGGTTTGAGTCAAGGCCACCCGATCCCGTATCCTGTCCGGGGATCTTGTTCGTGTATCCCATGCGGATCGTGATGTTCGAAGTCGACGTATCGCCAATCAACGCGGTGTTGGGTGCGAAACCGATTGACTCCATCGTCACGCGACCATTAAACAGGTTGTGGTCGAACACCTGGTGCATCGTGCAGGTGTCGCCATTTGCGAACGGAATGAAGTTGTATGTCGCATGGTCGCCCGTGGGCAGAATGCCGCCCAGATTCAGTCGATAGTGAACGGCGCCGTTCCACACGCGATTGGCGTACGTGTCAGCAAACGGGTACACCTTGCCCACGCCGCGATTCTCGATGCGCAGGTCAGGCGTCTGAAACGCCCCAAGGGGTCCGTTCGTGTAGCGGATGTAATTGCCATCGGTTCGAGTAATGTAGATGCCCACCGTCTGTCCCGGTTCAATGGTCAGGTTGCCGACGTTCAGAGGCGTGGGTTCACCTTCGGGTTTCGGCGTGATTCCGGAAACGGAGCCCAGCAGCGTCCAGAGGCCCCCGCTTTGCTCCTTGCCGACATAGGAAGTTTTGTTCGTGACGTAGTAGACCTCGAGGTCAGCAGGCCCGCCGCTGCGATCGTTGAAATCAAATGCGGTGATGGTGATCCCCGCCGGACTCAGGCAGGTCACGTCAAACATCGCGCCATTCTGGCTGTTGCCGCCATTCCAGATCGTGCCGAGGCTGCGGCGCTGCGTTCGAACCATTGCCTTGGAGGCGTTGATGCGCCCATACCCGAACGTGTTCGAGTTGCCGATGTTGTCGCACGTGCCCTTCATAAGATCTTCAATGTCATCAGGCGTAAACGCGGGGTTCTGCGACCAGATGAGCGCTGCAAGGCCGGCCGCGCACGGGCTCGCCATGCTCGTGCCGCTCTTGGTTGTGTATGCATTGTCGCCGGAGAACGACAACGAGAGGATGTTGCTGCCCGGCGCGAAGAGATCGACGTACAAGCCGTAGTTCGAGAAGCTCGACCGACCGTCAGACTCCGTCGATGATCCGATGACCATCACATCATCGCTGTCGCGGTTGGAGCCGGACAGGTTCTGCCCGCTGTTGCCCGCCGCCCAGAAGAGAAGACCGCCATTGCCCTTGACCGTGGTTGCCGCGGCGCGCACGGCTGCGTTATCAACGCCGCTGTAGGAGACGTTGATCGCGCGATCGCCCTGCTCTGAGGACGTGACAGCCGCGTGGGTGAGAATGTCGATCGACGAAGTGCCGTTGATGTTGTTGCTGACTTTGAGGATCCGGTGTGCGTAGTTCCAGCCGACCCCGCATACGCCGATACCGTTGTTGCCCGCGGCGGCGGCGATCCCGGTTACGTGAGTGCCGTGGCCGTGAATATCCGTGATATTGCCACCGCTGTTTTCCCAGATCTCATCGACGGCGTTATATCCCTCCTTGCGCAGGCCAGGCAGGTCGTTGTGCGTTACGCGCAAACCCGTGTCGCAGATGCCGACGGTAATGCCGTTGAATCCCGTGTTGTAGTTCCACGCTGAGGTAGCCTGGATCTTCGTCAAGTGCCACTGGTTGCCAAACTGCGGGTCATTCGGCACCACGGACGGATAGCACGTCCAGTCTGGCTCGACGAACTCAAAGAGCCTTGTGCTCATCAGGTTCTGGGCCACCGAGTTCTCATCCTGGCCCTCGGGGACCTTGATGACATACCAGTTCAGTGCTTCGCGATACCGGATAATGGTGTAACTGGCCTCGAGTTGCTGTTTGGCCAGATCCGCCTTGACCACCTGTCCACGCACGGGGCGGGCGATCATGCGACCCGAGAATTCAAGAACGCCGGGTTCTTCAACGAAAATCCGGGGCTGATGGCCTCCGTTTGCATCCGCCTGTGCGGCCGGCGATAGAAAAACGGCTGTGCCGAGCAGCATGAGCATGCCGCTCTTCACGATTTTGCGAAACATCGTACTCTCCTTTAGTAGACACATTCGATGGCGCTGCGGCGCCACGCGCGATCCGCACGCCGATCGATCATCGACGTTGTTCGAAGCGACCCGGGCGCAGCAAAAGCGCCGGGATCACTCGGGACTCGGTCAGGGAGCCGCAAACTCACGAACCATCGAAGTTCAACCAGGGAACCACACCCCACACCCACGCAATGGCCATCCCCGGCGTCGGGACAGGCACCGCCGGTCAGTATAACTGCGGCCGGATGGGTGCCTGCCAGTCGATCCGATAAACTAGCTAAGATACCAAAGTCGCTCCGAGATCACCAGAACCATGCCGCCTTATCGGGTGGTTTGGCCTCGGGTACAGCCCTGAGGCAGATGCGAGTTTTCCACGAGCCATCCACGGCGCTCCGGGATCAGGAGGTTGAACGTTGCACGCCCGGCCGGGCGATCGCCGATGACCTGCCAATCGCACACTCGGGTGCAACCCGCGTCGCAGCCATGCGAATCGAGTACAATACCCTTCCGTACCCAGAATTGGATTGAGAGAGCGTTGATGAACTCCCCGATTTTGCCGACGATCCAGTCCCCCGCCGACCTGAAGAAACTCAGCATCGAGCAGCTCGAGGCCCTCGCCGCTGAGGTTCGCCAGACCATCTACGACCAGGTCTCCAAGACCGGCGGGCACCTCGCGCCCAATCTCGGCGTCGTCGAGTTGACCATCGCTCTCCATTACGTCTTCGATTTTGGCACCGACCGGCTGCTCTTCGACGTCGGCCACCAGTGCTATCCCCACAAACTGCTCACCGGCCGCCTGCCCCTGCTCACCAAGCTGCGCACCCGCGAAGGCATGGCCGGCTTTCCCGAACCGCGTGAGAGCGCGTACGACCTCTTCAGCGTTGGTCACGCCGGCACCGGCATCTCCACCGCCATCGGAATGGCGCGCGGCGACAGCATCAACGGCGAAGCGTTCGATCCCGAAAATAATCCCACGGGCCGCCGCGTCGTCACCATCATCGGTGATGCGTCAATCGTCAATGGCGTCGCGATGGAAGGCCTCAACAACGCTGGCACGCTCAAGCGGCAGTTCCTCGTCGTGCTCAACGACAACGGCATGAGCATCGCCAAGCCCCAGGGCGCCATCGCGGCCTACTTCGACCGCGTTCGCACCAGCCGCACCTACCGCCAGATGAAGCGGGCCGCCAAGGATGTCGTCGCCTACCTGCCCGGCGGGTCGATCATCGGCGAGATGTACCACCGCACCGGCGAGATGATGAAAGCCGCCATCGCCGAAGACGCCTGGTTCGAAAAATTTGGCCTGCTCACCGTTGGCCCCGTCGACGGCCACGACATGCGCTCGCTCATCGAGATGCTCATCGAAGTGCGCAACTTCGACCGCCCGATGGTGCTCCACGTCCACACTATTAAAGGTAAGGGCTACGAGCACTGTGAAGGCGATGCCACGACCTTCCACTCGCCCAAGCCATTCGTCGTGCAGGGCTGCCGCGTCGAACTCAAGTCCAGCGGCCGCTCCTTTACCAGTGCGTTCGGCGACGCCATGGTCGACCTCATGGAGCGCGATGACCAGGTCGTCTGCGCCACCGCCGCCATGCCCGACGGCACCGGCATCGTCAAGGTCCTGCCCAAGTTCCCCACGCGCGCGTGGGACACGGGCATCTGCGAAAGCCATGCCATGGACATGATGGCGGGCCTGGCCAAGACGGGCCTCAAGCCCTTCTTTGCCGTCTACTCGACTTTCGTCCAGCGCGCCTTCGACCAGGTCTTCCAGGAGGTCGCGCTCCAGGGCCTGCCCGTGCGCATCTGCCTCGATCGCGCCGGCCTCGTCGGCGGCGACGGCGCGGTGCACCACGGCTTCTGCGACATCAGCATCCTCCGCGTCTTTCCCAATGCCGCGCTCCTGGCGGCGATGGATGAGCCCAGCCTCCGCGCCGGCCTCGAATTCATGCGCAACTACGACGCCGGCTTCAGCGTCATCCGCTACCCGCGCGACAGCGTCAGCGATCGACTCGTCAATGACGACTGCCCTCCCTTCGAACTCGGCAAGGCCCGCGCGCTGCAGATCGAAGACAAGCCCGACGTGGCCCTGCTCGCCTACGGCGTCATGGCCGTCGGCGCCCTCGACGCCGCGGCCCAACTCAACGGCGATTACCGCGTCAACGTCTACGACGCCCGCTTCGCTAAACCGGTTGACATCGAACTGATCAACGACCTCGTGCAGCGCGGCGTGCCGATTCTCACCATCGAAGATCACGCCCTCACCGGCGGATTCGGCGCCTGCGTCATCGACGCGTGCCATGCAGCCGGCTTGCCGACCAGCGGCATCAAGTGCCTCGGCATCCCCGAGCGCTGGATCTACCAGGACAGCCGCGCCAAGCAACTCGCCGAAGTCGGCCTCGACGCCCCATCCATCGCCCGCACCGTCCGCGAGTGGCTCGACACGGCCCCGGTCGTGCCGCAGGTGGTGAAGACGGGTGTGAAGACCAGCGTTTGAAGTTCACACCGACAAGAGTCGGTGCCCAAAACAGTGTGACGTCATTGCTGCGGGCCGAGGCCCGCGGTTTTCTTCGCGGATAGACGAATCGACGAGCACCGGTGACAATCGGTCTTAACAGTGAGATGCGTTGTCACGCGCGGCTGAGCAACCGAACTGCCGCTACTCTTTGCAATCAGTGATCGCAATCCAACACGCCGTGCAGGAACCTGCGGTCGCATCATCCGCCTTTTCTGGGGAGATTGCAATGCCCACCAAAGCCTTCGCCGCCCAGTCCGAATCCTCACCGCTCGGCCCGTTCAGCATTCAGCGCCGCGAGCCGCGTCCCGTTGACGTCGAGATCGACATCCTCTTCTGCGGCGTGTGCCACAGCGACATCCACTTCGCCCGCAACGAGTGGGGGATGACCAACTACCCCATCGTGCCCGGCCACGAAATCCTCGGCCGCGTCACCGGCGTCGGCAGCGAGGTCACGAAGTTCAAGCCCGGCGACCTCGCCGCCGTCGGGTGCCTCGTCGATTCCTGCCGCACCTGCTCGAGCTGCAAACAGGGCCTCGAGCAGTTCTGCCTCAACGTGCCCGTCTTTACCTACAACGGCGAAGACAAGATCTCAGGCGGCATGACCTGGGGTGGCTATTCCGAGAAGATCGTCGTTGACGAGGCGTTCACCCTCAAGGTGCCGACGAACCTCGACCCCGCCGCCGCGGCGCCGCTGCTCTGCGCCGGCATCACCACCTACTCGCCGATGCGCAAATGGGGCGCCGGCCCCGGCAAGAAGATCGGCGTCGTCGGCCTCGGCGGCTTGGGACACATGGGCGTCAAGTTCGCCCACGCCTTCGGCGCCCACACCGTTCTCTTCACGACTTCCGAAAGCAAGGTCGCCGACGGCAAGCGCCTCGGTGCCGATGAAGTTGTCATCTCCAAGAACGTGCCGGCGATGGAGGCGCAGGCCGGCAGCTTCGACATGATCCTCGACACGGTCTCCGCAGATCACGATCTCAACGCCTATCTTGCGCTGCTCAAACTCGACGGCACCCTCGTTACCGTCGGCGCTCCACCAGCGCCGCAGGGCGTCAGCATCTTCAGCCTCCTCATGCCGCGCCGCCACCTCTCCGGCTCGCTCATTGGCGGCCTGCCCGAAACACAGGAGATGCTCGACTTCTGCGGCCAGCACAACGTCGTCTGCGACATCGAACTCATCCGCATGCAGCAGATCAACGAAGCCTACGAACGCATGCTCCGCAGCGACGTCAGGTACCGCTTCGTGATCGACATGGCGTCGCTGAAGGGTTAGCCGCTGCGGCTCACGGGATGCGGCGCTCGAGCGGCTCGTCGATGCTCAGCCGGTAGACGCGCATCTCCGTCGGCCAGAGGCGAATGCGCTCGTTCTGCTTGCCGTAGTCGAAGATCGGCTGCTCCATGACGTACGCCTCGCCGCCATCCGTTTTGCGCCACCCGACGCTGCGCAGCGGATAATTCACGGCGATCGACTTCACGCGCGTGCCGTTGTCGTCATAGAACGACAGGCGATCCTTGCTGCCGCAGATGTAGTGCTCACCGTCCCACGCCAGCCCGGTGAGCCAGTTGTCCTGCGTCTTCAGTGTGCGCGTGATCACGCCGTCCTGCGGGTCGATGGTGTGGATGATGCCGTTCATCCCCTCGAGCACGCACAGGTTGCCGTTGATAAATTCGATTCCCTTGGCGCCGTAGCTCTTGTTGGCCTTGTTCGCTTCAGTGACGATTGATCGCAGCGTCTGGCCCGTCGTCGGATCGATGACGTAGATCGGCTGCCCCGCCGTCCACCCGCTCGTCATGGCGTAGAGGTTTGTGCCATCCGTGCAGATATCAAGCACTGAGCCGTCGAGTGGGAACGTGCGCTTCACCTTTACCTGCAGGTCGCACTCAAAGAGCGAACCCATCTGGGCGACCCACATCGAATCGCCGAGGAACGCAATCCCCGCCGGCACTTCTTCGCTCGGCGCCTTGAACGATTCGATGGCGATGTGTTCATCGTCAGTGATGCGATTAGGCCGCGACTCGGGATCGTCCCATTCCTTCCCCGCCTTGTAGAGGTCGTAGCGCCGCAACGCATCGAGGAGCTTGGGTTTGAATGCATCCGGCAGCGCATAGCCGGAGAAGCGATGCACCTTCTCCAGATCGTCGCCAAAAGTGAGCAGCGTCGGATACGCCGACATATTGAATCGCTCGCACAACTCCGGCGTGACGTCGCGATTGATCGTCACCCAATGAAACCGCCGACTCAACTCGATGACCGACGCGTCGGTGAAGGTGTCCTGTTCGAGTTTGTGACACCACACACAGGTGTTGAAAGTGAAGAACGCGATGACGGGCTTGCCGTCCTGCTTCGACAGTTCCCTCGCCTCGTCAAGGCTGGCGCACCAGTGGATGCCGTCCGCGGGGGGCTCCTCCTGAGCTGGTGACGGCAAGGCGGAGAGGAACACAACCAGAACAGTTTGAATCGCGATCGCGAATCGGGTTCGGTGAGTCATCAGAACTCTCCCACGTTGAATGGCGTCTAATGCGATCGTAGCGAGTTGGCCGACTCGGGCCGACCAGTTCTTCCCGATGCGGATTCCGCTAGAGTTCGACCCATGAGCCAGACACTGCTCATCCGCCCGGAACGCCCGGCAGACTACGCGGCCGTCGCTGAACTAAACCGCCTTGCGTTCAATGGCGCTGCCGAAGCTGACTTCGTCGCCCGCCTGCGCCGTTGCGAGTCTTTCATCCCCGAGTTGTCGCTTGTGGCGAAGATGGCAGATGCCGTGGTCGGCCACCTGGTGCTGTCGCGAGTCGCCGTTCGGACGCGCTCAAGCTCTCATCCCGCGCTGGCGCTAGCGCCCGTGGCCGTGCTCCCGGATTGCCAGAACTGCGGCATCGGTTCCCGCCTCGTCGAACACGCCCTGGCTGAGGCGCGGCGACTCGGGCACGACCTGGTCATCGTCCTCGGCCACCCGCGGTTCTATCCCCGCTTTGGCTTCATCCCCGCGTCGCGCTGCGGTGTCCAGCCACCCTTCAAGGTCCCGGATGAGGTCTTCATGCTTGCCTGGCTGGGTGCCGGCGATCCACCCGACATCGCTGGCGTGGTGCAATACCCCCCGGCCTTCGAAGGCGTATGACCAACCCCTCAAAAACGCCGCAACCCCCCGCAGTTGCGAGGGGTTGCGAAAGTGGGCGTAACTGGACTTGAACCAGTGACCTCCTGCGTGTCGAGCAGGCGCTCTAGCCAACTGAGCTATACGCCCGGCCAGAGCAGAGTATTGGCGTTCCGCCGGTAGTGGTCAACCGACCAATCCCGACTGTTTCGTCACCGCCACAGCCGCCAGCTTCGTCATTTGCTTTGAATATTTTGCGATTGGGGAAGAATTCCCGGACCGGATCGCACGCATTCTCTGGTAGACTCAGGTTGGCTCGCCACGGAGCCGCCATGAGGGAGAACATCATGTCAACACGAACGGCCGTGGGTCGGTTTGTCGCGGCGATGCTTGCGCTTGGTTGCCTCGTACCTTCCGCAGTGGCCGGCGACGGCCCATCGCACGCGTCCGAGATCATCAACCTCCGCCTGTGCGGCGTCTACTTCGTGCCCAACGAAGGACAATGGAGCGACCGTGCGGTTATCTACGGTCTGCGCACGCGCGGCCTCGACGTCGCCTTCCGCGAGTCGGCGCTGACGATGCACCTCGCGCGGCAATCGAACGAAGCGAGCCCGACGCGTGAGCGAGGATTGGAAACCCTGACGAGCCGCACCCGTGAGGAAGCGGTGTTGGACGCAACAACGCCATTGTCGTCCGACCAACTCACACTCACCGTCACCTTCCCGGGCTCGAATGACGTCGAACCAATCGGCGCGCAACCCCAGACCGCAAAGTTCAACTACTTCGTCGGCGGCGAAAGTCGCAACTCAGTCACCAACATTCCCTCGTTCGCCGAAGTCGTCTACGAGAATCTCTACGAGGGCATCGACCTGCACGTCACCGGCAGTGACCACGGCATCCTCAAGTACGAGTTCCACGTCGCACCGGGCGCTGACCACGGCCAGATCCGAATCCGCTACGACGGCATCGACTCACTGTGCGTTGACGAGGCCGGCAATCTGCGCATCGAATCCGATATGGGAGCCCTTCGCGACGGCGCGCCGGCGGTCTGGCAGAATTCCGCAAGCGCTCGCACCGATCTCCCCGCGCACTTCGCGTTGCTCGACAACCGGACCCATCGCATCGCGATCGACGGCGAGGTCGACCCCCGCCAGCCGCTCATCATCGATCCGCAGATCGAATGGTCTACCTATCTCGGCGGCGTCGGCACCGATTACTCGCAGGGCCTTGCCGTGGATTCCTTGGGCAACGCCTTCCAGACTGGCTGGACCAATTCGACGGATTTCGAAGGCGCCGACAATTCGTACCTCGGCGGCAACTGGGATACTTACATCACCAAGGTGAACTCCGGCGGCGATCTGCAATGGATGTCTTACATCGGCGGCAGCGGAGCCGAGTTCGGCTACGGCATCGCGACCGATCCGACCGGCAATATCTTCGCCATCGGCGTCACCAACTCGACCGACTTCGCCGGCCGCATCAACGAGTCATTCGGCTCCTACGACGCGTTCGTCTTCAAGGTGACTCCAAACGGCATCCTCCAATGGATGCGACACCTCGGCGGCGCGGGCGATGAACAGGCCGACGGCGTCGCCGTCGACGCGCTCGGCAACGTCCTCATCACTGGCGAGACCAACTCGACCGCGTTCGATGGCCGTAACAACTCGTTCCATGGCGGCGAGTCCGATGCCTTCCTCGTCGAGGTCGCGCCATTGGGCTCCCTCACGCGCATGCTCTACTTCGGCGGAAGCGATCGTGACGGCGGCCTCGGCGTCGCATTGGATCACGATGATCATCTCCTGCTCACGGGGCTGACCGCGTCGAGCGACTTCCCCGGCCGCAACAACACAAACCATCCCGCGCTGGATGTCTACGTCATCCGCGCCAGCCGCACCGGTGAGACCGAGTGGATGACCTACCTCGGCGGCACCAACAACGACACCGGCTACGCGCTGGTCGCCGGCGACGATCGCTCGCTCTTCATCTCGGCCATGACCGAGTCCGACGACTTCGAAGGCGCGAGCAATCCCTACTACGGCGGCGAACGCGATGCGCTGGCCGTCAAGATCAGCCCGCAGGGCGTCTTCCAATGGGCGCTTCACGTCGGCGGAACCGGGCGCGAGCGCGGCCGGGGCATCGTGCTCGATCACGAAGGCGGCATGTACATGACCGGCGGCACCACCTCGCCCGACTACTCCGGCGCCATCAACGCCCATCACGGCGGCGAATACGATGCGTGGATCACCCGCGTCACGCCGCAGGGAACGCTCGACTGGATGATGTACGTCGGCGGAAGCGGCGACGACTGGGGACGCGGCCTCGTCCTCTTCGATGCAACGCGCCTCGTGCTCGGCGGCATCACCACCTCGCCTGATCTCGAAGCCCGCAAGAACGCGTTCCACGGCGAACTCGTGCGCGACTCCTTCGTCGCCACCATTCGTCTCGAACGCCACCCGCGTCTGACCGTCAATGCGACCTGCCCCTCGGGCGGTCCGATTCACATTTCCTGGATCGACGCCACGCCCGGTCAGCAGGTCGCGCTCATCTTCGCCGCTGAAACAGGCGCCTTCCGCGTGCCGCAGGGCAACCCCTGCGCCGGAACCGAACTCGGCCTCGGCGTCAGTCGCATTCGACTCGCCTGGCGCGGCAGCGCCGGGCCCGATGGATCGCGCACACTCGACGCCAGCACCGGACCCGAAGCGTGCGGCGGCTATCTCCAGTTGCTCGATCTGGGCAGTTGCGCCACGAGCAATGTCGCCCAACTGAACTGACACCCACACGCGGCGCCACACCGCAGAGAGGAAGTGGTTCATGCACAGCCGACCACTCAATGCCATCACCACACTGCTGTTCGGGCTTGCCGTCGGCGCGCCCGGACTGGCGCTCGCCGCTCCAACGCAGGCGACCGACGACCACGCGACCGAGATCGCCATGCTCGGCTTGCGCCATCCGCACTTCGTTCCAAACGCGGGGCAATGGAGCGACAGTGAAGTCATTTTCGGCCTGCAGGCGCCGGGGTTCGATCTCGCATTCCGCAATTCATCGCTCACGATGCATCTCATGCGCCGAGTTTCGGATCCGAGCCCCGACCGTAAGGGAGTGGCTTTGGACGCACCAACTCCACTGACATCTGACCAACTCACACTCACCGTCACCTTCCCCGGCAGCAACGCCGCGCGCCCCATCGCCGCGCAACCTCAAGCCGCGCGCTTCAACTACTACGATGGCGAACACAGAGCCGTCACCAACGTCTCGTCCTTCGGCGAGATTATCTACAAAGACCTCTACGATGGCATCAACCTTCACATCACGGGCGGCAACGAAGGTGGCCTCAAGTACGAGTTCCGCTGCGCGCCTGGCGCCGACTCCGCACACATCCGCATCCACTACGACGGCATCGAGGCGCTCGCCATCGGCGACGCCGGCGATCTGCGCATCGAAACCACCATGGGATCGATGCGCGACGCCGCCCCCGTTGCATGGCAGACCTCCCCGGCCGAGCCGCTCGCCACCGGCTTCAGACAGATCGACGCCCACACCTATGCATTTGAAGTGCGCGATGAAGTCGATCCCGCGCAGCCGCTCATCATCGATCCCGAAATCGAGTGGATGATCTACCTCGGCGGCAGCGACGCCGACGTCGCCCTTCAGGTGGTGATGGATGCTGACGGCAATGCACTCGTCTCCGGCAATTCCGCTTCAATCGATTTTGACGGCCGCATGAATTCCAACTCAGGCGGCGACTGGGACTGCACCGCGCTCAAGGTCAGCCCGATCGGCGAACTCCTCTGGATGACCTACCTCGGTGGCAGCGGCGACGATCGCGGCCGCGGCATCACCGTCGATCCGCAGGGGCGCATCTTTGTCTCCGGCTTCACGTCGTCGCCCGACTTTCCCGGCCGCGTCAATTCCTACATCGGCGGCGATCACGACACCTACATGCTCGAACTCGATTCCGCCGGTCAACTCCAGTGGATGAAATATTTCGGCGGTACCGGCGACGATCGCGGCCGCGTCGTCACCCTCACCGGACAGGGCGCTGCGATGATTACCGGCGAAACGTCTTCGACCGATTTCATCGGCCGGATCAACGACTACCACGGCGGCGACTGGGACGCCTTCGTCCTCAAGGTCGATCTCACCGGCCAGGTGCAGTGGGTGAGTTACTTCGGCGGCAGCGACGCCGACCTCGGCTACACCATGGGAATCGACGCGGCCAACGACGTCTTCCTCTGCGGCTACACGTGGTCGACCGATTTCACCGGCCGCAACAACGCCCACCACGGCAACTGCGATTCCTTCGTCCTCAAGTACAAGCCCACCGGCGCCCTCGTCTGGATGACCTACTGCGGCGGCAGCGCCGACGATGAAACGTGGTCCCTCGCCGTCGATCAGCGCAACGACGTCGTCGTGGCCGGCCGCTCCGCTTCCACCGACTTCGCCGGGCGCGGCAACGACTACCAAGGCGGTCCGTCCTGCGTCGTCGTGCTCAAGATCAATTCCGCCGGCGCATTGCAGTGGATGTCCTACTTCGGCGGAACCGGCGAAGACGGGGCCCGCAACGTCGTCCTCGATCCGCGCGGCCACGCGCTCGTCACCGGACACTCCAACTCGCCCGACTTCCAGGGCGCCATCAACCCGCCGCCCGGCGGCACGAATGACGGCTATGTCCTGCGCGTCGATCCATGGGGTGAACTGGCCTGGATGATGTACCTCGGCGGCAGCAACTTGGATTTCGAGTTCGGCATCGTCATGGATGGCGATGATCACGTCATGGTCGGCGGCCGCTCGACCTCGAGCGACTTCGCTGGACGGCTCAACGATCACTACGGCGGGCTCGACGCCACGCTCACCCGCATCCGGCTCGATCGCGACGACCCGCATCTTGCCGCGAGCGGCACGTGCCCGAGTGGCGGGCCGATCACCGTCACCTGGGCCGATGCGTCGCCGCGCGGCACCGTCGCGCTGCTCTTCGCGCGCGACACCGGCGCGTTCATCGTTCCCTCGCAGTACCCCTGCGCCGGCACCACGCTCGGTCTCGGCGTGAATCAACTCCAGATCGCCTGGCAAGGCAATGCCGGCGTCGACGGCGCGCGCCGCGTCGGCGCCTCGACCGGCCCCAGCGCCTGCGGCGGCTACCTCCCACTGCTCG
>DIDT01000016.1:10794-10914 GCA_002418285.1 Phycisphaerales bacterium UBA5793 | reverse complement strand
CTCAGGATCCTGGACAAGCGTTCGACGGGTGCTTTCGAACGACGGGCGCGATTGGCAGTGGTGCTTTGCGACGCATGCGTCGCCGCTAAACATGTGGGATGCGAAGGCGCCCTTCGACGT
>DIDT01000016.1:0-10772 GCA_002418285.1 Phycisphaerales bacterium UBA5793 | reverse complement strand
GATCCTGGACAAGCGTTCAGCGGGTGCTTTCGAACGACGGGCGCGATTGGCAGTGGTGCTTTGCGACGCATGCGTCGCGGCTAAACGTTGAACGCTCGTTGAGGCGAGACGCCAGCGTGCTACGGCGACCGCTGCGTGCGGAGTCTGGGATTCAGTGTGTAGGTGCCGACGATCTCCGTTTCGGCGAGGATGTGATTCTTCATGGCCTTGATGACTTCGGGGCCGCCGAAGGTGCCGGGTACGTCGAGGCGGGCGAGGTCGAGGGCGAAGAGTTTGAAGTGGTAGTGATGGAGTCGCTCGTCGTTCCACGGCGGTGCGGGTCCGTCGTAGCCGCGGTAGTCGCCGCCCATGTCGTTGTCGCCGGCGAACCAGTCGGTGTAGTTGGTGAGGCCCTGATTTGAGCCGGCCGGTCCGGGCGGGTTCTGCTTGCCGCGCGCGGTGACGCCATCGCTGCAGGCGCCGGCGGCGATGCTGGTGCAAGTGGTCGGGATGTCGATCATGACCCAGTGGTAGAAGTCGCAGCGCGGCAGGGACGCGGGGACGGATCGACCTTCCTTGTTTACATCCGTGCCGACGCTGGGGACATCAGGATCGACGCAGATGAGCACGAGCGACTTGGCATTGGCGGGGACGTCGGACCAGGCGAGATGGGGATTGCGGTTGCGGCCGAAGGTGGCGTGCGATTTCGGATCGGGAATGCAGAAGGCAAACTCATCGGGGATGGGCTGATTGTGTTTGAAGGACTGGCTGGTGATGTTCATGGCGCGGCTCCTCTGGGTGCGTGGCGCCGCCAAACGCGCGGCGGGTTGACTCTCTTTCGAGAGTAACCCGCCGCGCTGCCAAGGTAAAGAGGCTTTGTGGAATCGGGGGGATTGCCGCGTGCTGCGGTGATCAGCGTTTGCCTGGGTCGGAATCGGGCGTGGATGGGAGAGGTTGAACGGGCGCGGGCGATGAATCCCTGCCGGTGCTTCCAGCTGCGGACGACCTGCCGCGGGCGGGACGGGTGGTGGCTGGTGCAACGAGCGGATCGGCGCTGGGCTCGTCGACGGGAGGCCGCGATTCGGGAGCGGCGCCGAAGGGATCGCCGAGGGCCCCTCCAAACGGAACCGCGCCGCCGCCGGATGTGGGCGCGGGGGTGGCCCGGCCCGTGGTCGGGGCGAGCGATCGTCCCCGGTCGTAGCGGCGCCGGGAATCGGAGTAGATCAACCCGGAACCCGCGGCAGGCAGCGCGGCCTGATCTGCTGCATTCTCTTCGAGCTGGCCGAGGATCCACTGGATGGGTTCGTGGAAGCGTGCAGGGGCCTTGACGAACATCTTGCCGCCGACGATCTGCATGGTGGCGAGGTCGCCGCCGTTGGCATTCCATGCGTCGGGCTCGACGTATTCGGTCATGAGCGATTCGAGGCGGCCGGTGGCTTCGTCCATGTCATCGGTGGTCTGCCAGATGAGATCGAGCACATCGCTGACGTCGAATGAGGCGAGGACGATTTCGCGGCGATCGAAGACATCGGACGTTGAAACCTCGAGCATGCCGCCAGTCACGCGCCAGGCGAAGGGCATCTCGCCATGTTCGCTGACGAGTTTGAGGATCTGCGAGATGGGCTGGGGTTTGCTCAGCGTGAGCTTGACCTGTTCATCGAGGTGCACGCCGGTCTGATCGAGTGCGTTGCGATCGATGACGAGATCGAGATCGGCGCTGGCGGCGAGAAAGCGGAGCACGTCTTCGAGGGATTTGCCTTCAAAGTTGACCTTGGCGGTCTTGTCGTCGAGGGTGCTCGTGGCGTCGGCCTTGTCTGCTGGAGTGGACTGGTAGATGGCGATGCCGGAGTGAGTCGGCTGCGGGCCACCCATGAAGACGGTGGCGGTGGCGACGCTGATGGCGCCAAAGGCGAGGACGGCTGCGTTCATGATGGTTCTCCTCGTTCGGGATTTTGATGCGTGGCTGAATCGTCGGGCCAGATCGGCAACCTCGCCCAGTTCGCTGATGGCGGTGCGGATGGAATCTGTTTCGGAGCGGCCGGTGATCATGAGATCGCGGACGCGTTCGCGGAGGTGGGCTTCGATCTCGTCGCGGATGGCGTCGCGCTGATTGCTGGAGACGTCGAGCAGTCGGACGAGCACGGTCAGCCAGGAGTCGATCGAGTCGTTGGTTGAGTTCGGAGTGACGTCGAGTTCGGCGGTGGTCATGTCGTGGCCTCCTCATCGGCGGGGTGCGGCGGGAGGAAGGCTTCGATCATCGACTGGAAGGCGCGGAGAGCGCTGGCGCGCTGGTCGAGTCTGCGGCGACCCTTGGCGGTGATCTGGTACCACTTACGCTTGCGGCCGGCGCTGGATTCGCCGGCGCGGTCGCTGCGGACGGTCTCCCAGGATGACTCGATGAGGCGCGCGGCTTCGAGTTCGTGCAGCAGCGGGTAGAGCACGCCGGCGGTGAGACGAATGGCGTCTTCGCTGCGGTTGGCGACGCGCTTGATGATCGCGTAGCCGTAGAGCGGCTCTTCGCTGAGCACGCTGAGCACGACAATCTCGAGCGACTCGCGTTGGGGTTTGACGTTGGGGGGCACGGTGCTGGTTCCTTTCGCGGTGCCGGATTGCTGGCGGGCGAATTGACGGGGATCGATTCGCAAGGGCTGCGGCCTTGGTTCCAAATATATCGGAATTCGATATATCGGCAAGTGAGAATCTGATAATCTCGACGAGAAAGTGCGGTCCGGGGTGTTGACAGGCCCTAGCGCGTTCTGGTATTCTTTGTTGATTGATCGTTCAACTAAGAGACTTGGCCCGCCGTGACCCCTCGAACAGACACCCGCGAACGCATCGTCGAAGCCGCCCGGCAGTTGTTTCACTCGCAGGGGTACGCGGCGACGGGTGTGGCGCAGATCCTCAAGGCGGCCGACGCCAAGAGCGGCAGCCTGTACTACTTCTTTCCGACGAAGGAAGACCTGCTGCTGGCGGTGCTCGAGTGGTACAAGCAGAACCTGTGGCCGCAGGTCATCGACCCGGTGTACGACCGGGTGACGGATCCGATCGAGCGGATCTTCGGCGTGATGCACGGCTACCGGCAGATGCTCACCTACACCGAGTGCAGGCAGGGTTGCCCGATCGGCAACCTGGCGCTGGAGCTGGCGGACACCCACCCTGCGGCGCGGCAGATGATCGCCGACAACTTCACTGGTTGGCGCAACGCGATCAAACTGAGTGTCGAAGCAGCGATGGACCGACTGCCCGAGGACACTGATGCGGAGTCGCTGGCGTCGTTCATCCTGACGGTCATGGAAGGCGGGATGATGCAGGCCAAGGCGTACAAGCACCTCGAGCCATTTGAGACGGCCGTGGCGCAATTGCGCGACTACTTCGACCGACTGCTGGCGGACGGGACGAACTGGAACGCGCCGCAGCGCGGCGATGGCGCCGAGCCTCTTGATGCACCGCAAGTACACGACAATCCATCCACTGCCGATCGCGATGGTCGCGATCGGGCCGACTGACTGCGAACTGAAGGACAGAGGGACCTCGCATGACAATTGATTTTGGAAGCATCAACTACTGGGCGGTGATCGTGGCGGCGTTTGCGACATTCATGCTGGGCGGTTTGTGGTACACGGCGCTGTTCGGCAAGGCGCGGGTGGCGCTGCTGGGGTGGAACGAGCAGCAACTGGCCGAGGCGCAGAAGCGCATGCCGCCCGCGATGTTCTTCACGGTGATGATCGTGGCGTACCTGGTGACGGCGCTGATACTGGCGATCCTCGCGAGCGCGACGGGTGTCAATACACTGGCCGGCGGTTTGCTGCTTGGCGCGCTGCTGTGGGCCGGGTTCGCGCTGACGATCGGCGCGACGGGGCACGTGTCGTTCGATCACAAGCACGGCGTGTTCGGGATCGACGCTGCGTTTCAACTCGTGTTCCTGCTGCTCATGGGTGCGATCATCGGTGCATGGCAGTAGCCCCCCACTTCCTTGATTTCGTTTGATTTCGATCTGGCTCAATTACTCTGGAGAGATGATGATGAATCGCAATGCACTGATTCGCGCTTCGCTGGTGGTTGTGGTGTTGGCGCTGGGCGCGGCTGGTTCGATGCGCTTGCAGGAGCCGGCCGCACCTTCGCGCACGCTGGAATGGAACGCCGACATCGATGCGCCGGTCGCGAAGGTGTGGGGCGCGTTCACGACGAAGGAAGGTGTCGAGGCGTGGATGACGCCGGTGGCGGAGGTGGATCTGCGCGTCGGCGGCACGCTCAAGACGAACTACAACCCGCAAGGGACGACCGGCGATGAGAGCACGATCGTGCATCGCATCCTCGCGTTCGAGCCGCAGCGCATGCTGGCGATGCGGGTGGAGAAGTCGCCGGCCGGGTTCCCGCACGCGAAGGTGATCGAGCAGGCGTGGGGCATCACGTACTTTGAACCGCTCGGGCCGAATCGCACGCACATTCGGCTCGTGAGCGCGGGCTGGGGCAGCGGGCCGGACTGGGATGCGGCGGAGGCATTCTTTCAGGCTGGCAACGAGTGGACGTTGAACAAACTCAAGGAGATGTTTGCAGGCGATGGCGCGGCCACCTCGAAGGCTGCGGCCGACGCGACGCTCGACGTCGCGCGGCGGATGCTGGACGGCGAGTGGATCGCCGAGCGCCAGGAAGATGATGGCAAGACGTTCCGCGTGCGCAATGTGGCGATCGACGGAGCGGATCATCGCAGCCTGAGTACGCGCGGCTGGCTCGGCGGCGCGGAGGGCATGTTCGAGCACGGCCAGGGACAGATCTGGATCGAGCCGGGCACGAACGAAGTGCGCTTCCAGAACATTAATGAACAAGGCCACGTCGCGCGCGGGGCGATCACGAGCCCGAACGAGAACACGCTGGTGTGGGACTGGCATGCACGATCCGACGCCGGGCCGGGCCAGCGGTATCGCGTGACGACGACGTTCACCGGCGCGGATGCATACACGTTTGAACTTGAGCATCTCGAGGACGATGGATCGTACAGGAAGTTGATCGAGTTGCCGTTCAGGCGGGTGGAAGAGGCGCCTGCGGCGTTTCGGTGAGTTTCACCCGTTCGTCCTCATAACTACCGCCGAACGACGGGGATCTGCAGGTACAACTCGAAGTGCTCCACGCCGTGCGCGAACGGGCGGCCCATCCACACTTCGAAACCCGGCAGGTCGGCGGGCACGTAGGGGCTCGTCGGCAGCCAGGTGCGATAGATCCAGTCGAGGGCGCGCATCTCCATTTCGATCGGGCCGCGCATCTCGATCTGCGCGACAAGCATCGGCGGAAAGTCGAAGCGGCCGACTTCACCATCGAACTCCACGGCGTCGGGATCGGGCAGTTCGACTGCGACGTCGTATCGACAGTCTTTCAATGCGACGATCTCGGGATCTTCCCACATGTAGCCCAGCCACCGGCCGTCGCCGAAGCCGCGCTCGTCGGCCCACGCCTCCAGCCGCCTTGACGCATCGAGCACGACATCAGGCCGATACGGGTCGAGCACGCGGATGTAGGCGACCGATCGCGCGGGCAGATTGCGCAGCGCGACCTTGAACCCGTCAGGATTCTCCCCCGGCGGCAGTCGGTAAATGCGCTGGTTGGCCTCGGCGCTGGGCGCGACGAGCGCATCGAGGTCTTCGCGGCGCGACTTGCGGAAGGTGTCGAGATCAAAGGCGCTGGGCGGCACGCCGTAGCGCTGCTTGAAACTGCGCGAGAAGTCGGACAAAGACGAAAACCCGCATTGCGCGGCAACGTCGGCCAGCGAATCAGGCCGGCCGTGCGCGAGCAGGCGCAGGGCCCGTTCGAGCCGGAGTCGCTTGATGAACTGCGTCAGCGTCTCACCGACGATCGCGCGGAAGATGCGGTGGAAGTGATGCGGCGAGAAGTACGTTACCGCCGCGATCGACTCCAGGTTCAGCGGCTGATCGAGGTTCTGCACGATGTGGTCGATCGCGAGATTGACGCGCTCGATGTAGTGCAGCGAGGGGTCGCGTGTGGGTTCGGGTTCGATTCGCAAGATCTGTCAAAGCCCCGTGCGGAGGATCTGGTACCATGGTCCCAAGGAGAGACGTCTATGTCGCAGAAGAAGACCATCGTACCGGTTCTGTTGCTCGCTGTCGCCGCGTCCTGCGGGCTCACCTCATGTCGATCGACCGACGCCACGGCGTCGGCCGCAGGTTCGACTTCGACCGCAACGGCCGCCACTGAAACCACCGCGCCAACCCACAGGAGTTCGACCATGGATCTGGGCAACTTTTCCGTCAGCCTCGCCGTCAAGGACATCGCCGCCTCGCGCGCTTTCTACGAGAAACTAGGCTTCGAGGTCTTCGGCGGTGATCAGTCGAAGAACTGGCTCATCATGAAGAACGGCGAGACGAACATCGGCCTGTTCCAGGGGATGTTTCCCAGCAACATACTCACCTTCAACCCCGGCTGGGATCGCGATGCAAAGAATACTGAAACGTTCACCGACGTGCGCGAACTGCAGAAGCAGTTGAAGGCGAAGGGGATTACGTTCGCGGTCGAAGCGGACACCAGCACCACCGGCCCGGCCAGTTTCGTCATCGTCGACCCGGACGGGAACTCGATCCTTGTTGATCAGCATCGGTGAGTTGAGCGAACAGTGACCGCGCGGCCGCTGGATGTGACGGACGACGGCGCTTGCTTGTCGGGCTTTGGACGATAAACGTACCTGTCCCGTTTTTTTCCTGTCCCGTTTTCTTCCTCTCACGAGCGGTACTGTACTCATGTTGAACTACTTGTTTGTCGCAACTCTTGCATACCCACACTCGGAACACGCCTCACCATCTGGCGATCCCCAAAGCGGATACCCACATGCCGCACAACAATTCCGGTTCACCCGGATACGACGACGCGCTGCCACCCACAGGCCATGTGCGATCGCCAGCACAGACATGTATGCGATAGAATCTGCAAGCAACGAAAACCACAATACTCCAACAGGAATGTGACCCGGTTCATTAGCGACACCAGCTGACCTGTGTGGAATCTCTAAGCCTCCCACCACTTGGGTAATCACCTGACTGGGAATTGTGGATGAACTGAAGATGCTTTGGTATTCGACGTAGAGGCACGGAAGTGGCCAGCCGTATTCATACCTCGATGCGCAGAGGAGCTTCGGATTGTCCCATGGCAGTCTGCGAAAGAGCGACGGTATGCTCTCTGCCGGCTCGTTTCGGCGAGACCGCTCGTCCGGTGAGGCCTTGCCTAGTACTCGTGTGAGAAACATCGCCTGCCAACCCAATCCGTCCGATGCCACAACACTCCAATCGGATGAGTGGTTATGCACAATGTTTCGCGAGTGAAGAAGGTGCGCGGTCTTGTTATCGCGCAACACGAATACGGCGAGTGCGACGACTATGGAAACCACCAGAGCAATAGGCAGATGACTCCATCTGAGCTGAAACAGATACACAGCCTGCTGCTTCTTCAGCGGGAGGAAAACGGGACAGGTATGTCTATCGACGCGTCTCATGCTGTAGCCGCCTTCGGTGGCCGCCCGCGCTGACGAAACGCATGCTCCGGCCCAATCGCCGACGCGTGCTGCGGTCGGGTCCATGGGGGAAGAAAACGGGGCAGAAAACGGGACAGGGCAGAAAAGGGCAGAAAATGGGACAGGTACGTTTATCCGCGTGCGTTGTCATGCCGTTTCCGTCTTCCGTGGTCGGCCGCGTGGCCGGAACGTGTGCTCCAGGCCCAGCGCCTGCGCCGTCCGCTTCGCCCACGATTCGCTTCCGAACGGCCGCCCGCGCTGGACGCTCGCGCGCAGCGCCTCCACCTCCGCGTCGCCCTGCGGCCGATTCACCAGCGCCACCCAGTTTCGCGGTTCGCCAACGGGCCACGGCGAGAGCATTCGACGATGATCCTCGCCTCCGAACTGGCGGATCCACAGGCCCGACCACGGCCAGTCTTCAGCGCGGCGGCAGAGTCTGGCGCGCAGCGCGTTGCGTTCGACGTATCGCGCCACCGTGAGGAAGTGGTTATTGCGCTGAATCGGAAACGATTTGAAGCGCCCCTGGTACAGGTGCCCGCTGCCGTGGCAATGGCGGTGCTCCTGCCAGCGCCGGGTGTGCGTGAGCGTGAGCCGCTGCATGAACGGGGAGAGGTCGTCTTCGCCGCGCGGCCACACGAGCATGTGCCAGTGATTCGGCATGAGGCAGTAGGTGAGCAGGCGGACGCCGGGGTGGAGATCGAGGCAGCGGGCGAGGATGCGCTCGAATGCTTGATAGTCTTCGTCGTCATCGAAGATGGCCATGCGATTGACGCCGCGATTGAGGACGTGGTAGGCATAGCCGCCGGGCGTAGGTCGAGCGGTGCGGGGCATGCCAAGTTCTAGGCGCGCAAATCGCCGCGAGCGATGCCACGGTCACCCCGGAACAAACGTACCAGTCCCGTTTTCTTCCCCGAAGCGGACACCAGCACCACCGGCCCGGCCAGTTTCGTCATCGTCGATCCGGACGGGAATTCGATCCTGGTTGATCAGCATCGATGAGTTGAGCGATCGGCGACCGCAGGGTCGATGGATGCGAGGACCGACGGCGCTTGCTTGTCGGGTTGTGGACAATAAACGTACCTGTCCCGTTGGCTTACCTGTCCCGCTTTCTTCCCCGCTTATCCATCGCCCTCGCCCTTTGGCAGTACTTCAATCGCTTTTCGTTCTCCGACGATTTCGACATTGGTTATCCCACGATAATCAAGTAAGTATGTGCCAGGCGACACGTCGTACCCGCCCAACACAGACACTTGTGGATCCGTATTGATTACGAAGTCCGACGTGATCGATTCTCCGGACCGCAGGTAAACGTATTCATACTCCGGCACATCAATTTGGATGCCCGCTCCCCGGCTTCTGATTCGCGAAGCCTCGGTCGCGCCGCCAGCGTTCAAGACCTTGATGTCCTTGATGCCATGACTTCCTTCGACATGAAGGCGCCCAGTTCCTGTGTTCTTGAGCGTGATAGTACCACAAATGCTCTCGCCCGGTCGAATCATCCGTCCTCGTACCTGGATATCGTAAGTGAGCTGTGTATGGCCATGGACATTTTCAGGATCGGGTTCCGGATACCTGTCCCGTACCTTTAAAGCCAATTCTTCTGCTTCGTTCCGGAGCCGCTCGTCCTCGTCATGGGTCGGCGGCATACCGTGCTGCTTGTTGAATTCATCTCTCAGCCGTGCGAGAATCTGCCATTGCGAGGGATGACCAACGCGGCTGATGCGCTTTCCGGTGAAGTGCAGCGACAGGCCGCTCCAGGCATAGATATCGACGGGCAGCGCCTCCATGTGCACATAGACTTCGCAGTCGACATCCGGATTGAACAGGTCGCGATGCTGCTCAGCGAAGCAGCGGGCGGTCGTGGCTGAGAGCGACTCGTTCAGGCTTCTCGCCCACGCGAGCAGCGCGGGAACGAGATCATCGCCCGTGGGCTGCTCCAGTTCAATGAGCAGTCGCTGCGCATCCGGACCACGCACCACGACCTCCCACACCGCGAACTCGCCATCGACCAGCGCGAGATCCGCCTTCAGGCCCCGGGGCTTGAGGTGCGTCGCCGCGCTCTCTGAGAGCTGCGTGAAGAGAAGGCTGTTTGAAGCACCCTCTTGCTCAGTATGCGGGCCAAAGTGCAATTGAGCGAAAGCCGGCAGCGCGGCAGCCGCGACTTGTACAACGACAAGCAGTACCTGCCATAGCGCGACCCATCGATGGCGGGGCACGCCATCAATTCTACGAGTGAGATGGGCTTTGCGTAAGGAACACGTCTCGCGCAATCGCAATCCCATCGGTTCTGAATGAGCTTCACTGTTCATATCTTTGTCCTCGAGGGCACGGCAGACTGAGGAAATTGGGGTAGCACGCATCGTAGCTAGAACGGACACGTTCCTCGGGCAAGACAACGGGACACGTACGTTTATTCGCGTGCATGGTCATGCCCTTGCCGCCTTCCGCGGCCGGCCGCGCGGCCGGAACGTGTGCGCCAGACCCGGCCCCCCCTTCTCATTGGAGGATAGTGAAGTATCTGCCCCTTTCTCATCCTCCGTCAACTTCGCGTCCAGATTCTGAGGCGAAGGCGCAAGCGCGTGGACGAGGGCAATCTGCGCTAGGGCTGGGTGGATTCGGACTCGAGTCATTCGGTGCGTGTGGCTTGGCGCAGGATCAAACCGAACGGCAGCCACCAGATGATGTCGTTGCAGAGGATGAGCCAGCCCCAGGACCAGGGGAAGTCGCCTTTGGCGGCGTAGTAGACGTAGCCGACGGGGCCGAAGATCTTGCCGAGCAGGCCGACCAGGACGATGGGCCAGTGGCGCCGCGGGTCGGTGGCGGCGATGAGGTAGCCGATGCCGTAGACGCCGATGACCATGCCGAGGCACTGCCAGATCTGCGGGTAGATCGGGCGCGGCAGGTGGTACAGGTCAAAGGTGCTGTTGGGCGCGATCAGCGCGGCCAAACCCCAGAGCAGGTTGTACACGCCTGCCGCAACCAGCGCGTAACGCAGCCACGCAGGCACTCGACGCGGTTCGTTCGGGTCGCTCATGGACATCAGGATAGGACCCCGACGAGTGACCGCGCCGGCGCATTCGGCGGCAAGCGCAACCGCCGCCACCGGCCTGCGGTGGAACGCGCAAGCGGTGACGGCGGCATGGAGGAGAAATGACCTGAACGGATGTCGTGTTGAGCGCGTCAGGGCGTGATCTGCGACTCGATCGGGCGACTCTTGACACTGAGATGCCCGCCGCGACCGCGCCGCGCGACGGCCTGGGTGTACGCCGGCGCGCCGAGG
>DIDT01000034.1 GCA_002418285.1 Phycisphaerales bacterium UBA5793 | reverse complement strand
CGTTACGACTACGACCTCGACGGTGATATCGACGGCGATGATGAGGCTCTGGCTGCCGCGAACAACGCCAACACCGCCTGGGGCGTCCTCTCCTCAGCCGCCGTGGCCAACCGCATCGGCTATGCCGGCTACCAGAAGGCCAGTCACCTCGACCTCGAGCACGTTCGATATCGTGTCTACTCACCCGACCTTGGGCGGTGGACGCGGCGCGATCCGCTTGGGTATATCGATGGGATGAGTGTGTATGAATACGGTAGAAGTCATCCCATCTCCGCGTTGGACGCGACTGGCCGCGCGTCAAATAGCGGTGGAACACAGCCGGTCGTTCCGGATTGTAGCGGACTTGGACCGCCATACGGAGGTTCGAATTTTACATGCTATGAGCGCCATTCTGACTGTGAGGCTTGCATTGACTGCTGCAACGGCAGAAAGGACGCCTGTAGGGAGCGTCGTGACTGGATCTGGGAGTGCTGCAAAAAAAGCTGCCAGGGGTCATGCTATGGCCGGTGTCGAGAAACGATACTCTGCAACTTACGATGCATCGCATGCGCAGCTCCGAAGTGGGTCAATTGCGATATGATGGATTTTGCGCGAAACATCAAGTGTGAAGGCGATTTGAACATATGCAGAGCCGCCTGTCTTGCGCACTGCATTACATGGAAGATGATAGTTTATCAGCTGCCAGGAATTGGGCCTATTTACCGATATCGATAGGCTTCGTTTGATAAATTTGCCTTGCCATCTGATTGAAGGCGTTCTGCAATGCTCGCGAGTTACTCAAAACCCGTTATCGCTTTGATTGCTAGCACGCTAACAAGTCCTATGAAATCGCATTGGCTAGATCTGCGATGCCCGGTCTGTGAGTATCCGGCGAACCCGCCTCGTAAATGCTCTGAATGCGGCTTAGAACAGACTTGGCGAACTCGCGCATTTCAAAAGTGGACTTACCTAGTACGTGTAGGTTTCATTGCGAATATTGGGTCGCTTCTGATGTTCACGCTAGCATTTGTATCAGTGTTCTTACCACTCCAGTCGGAAATGGAGCATCTTTCGTTTATATTGTGGACACTTGGGAGTGCATGTATCTTGCAGATCTTATTCGCGATTGCCCTTGTATTTCAGGCTGTACCGGTCATTCGCGGGCGGATGATCCCGCTCGCCTGTGGGCTGACTGGAATTCCGGCATTCACAGGAGGCATCCTGCTGCAGACCCGATTGATCGCGGTGGTAGGACTACTGTCCATGACAGTAACCGCATTATACACAGCCGCTGCGTGCGATCGGATTCTCGAGATTGTCAAACGGCAAAGGTCGGTGAGCTACGAGCCGGCGCTGTCCTGTGTCGCGATCATCTTTGCAACCTGTCTTGCGATCTGGGCAGCTCACGACGTCTTTTGGTTCTTTGCTACAGTCGTGCTGGGCTTGAACGCTCTATTGCCAATACGCAACCTTCAAGATGCGCATCAAACATTGGCGATCGCTATCAATAATATGCCATCGGAATCCGGAGCATGCGAGTAGCCCGGGGCAGGAAAACAGGACAGGTATGCTCTGTAGAAAACCTCTCGGATGACACGTGAGGATCATGATGTTGTGAGTGATCGCCTTGAGCGCCATGGCTTGGTTCTGCGCTTGGCGGGTGACGGCTTGCAGGCAGTCGCCCTGTCGCCGCTTGATCATGCTCATGCCCGTTTCCGCCTGCCACCGTTGTCCGTACGTCTTCTTGGGGAAGTGTCGTATCATTCGCGCGCGGAAGTGACCGGTGGGCGCGCGACGCGTCGGCCTTCCGATCTTGGGCGGGATGATCGAACGGATACCCAGGTCGTAACGCAGCAGACGGTGCGTGCGTTCCGAGTCGTAGCCGGCGTCGAGCAGAGATCTGTGTGATAACTGGCAAGAAAACGGGACTGGTACGATTCTTCGGCCGCGACCGTCCCATCCCCTCGCTTCTCCCCGCCACGCACGGCCGTTCCCGCCTGCCAATCGTCCGACCACCGCCCATCCTCCCCGCACTCCGGCCCACTACACTTCCCTGGTGTTCACGCACTCCACCCACCCCGACTCGGGCTGGACCTCGGCGGCTGTGCAAGCAGATCGCCGTCACCGATCATACGTACTACCGATGGCGCAAGGAATACGGCGGGCTGAAGACCGACCAGGCGAGACGTCTGAAAGAGCTCGAGCGGGAGAATGCTCGCTTGAAGCGTCTGCTGGCCGATGTGGAACTGGAAAGAGCGATTCTTCGTGAGGCCGCCAACCCACGCTCTTGCGCCACGCAGTTCAGCTTCTGAGCCCGCAGCGGAAGCAAGCATTGGTGATTCACGTGATGGAGCGCCTGCAGGTCTCCGAACGGCGGGCGTGCATGGTGGTGCGTCAGTCACGGATGTCGCAGCCGTATCCTCTCCAGGTTCGCTACGATGAGGAACCGCTGAGTCAACGGATCATCGAGCTGGAGTGCGAATCACAAACGGGTGGAACTCCTCTGGCGTGAGCAGGGACTGGGGGTGCATCGATCAATCAAGATGCCGCCCGCGTTGGCGATTGGAGCGCCTGCTCCCGGGCCGTGTCTTGAGCGTATGATCCCGCAAGACACTTTGGCCGGAACCTTGACAAATACCGTACATCGGTCTAGGATGGCCTGATGATGACAACGTCTCCGGAAGAGATCTTCGGCCCACTGAATGACCTTGAGATCAAGTATCTACCCAAAGAAATCTACGCATCTGGTCGGATCGAACTACTTCGCCAATCCCCACGGGTCGCAGTGATCGGCTCACGGGACGCGTCTGACGAGGCTCTTGAGCGAACGAGAGACCTTGTCCGAAAGTTCGTGTCCAATCAGGTTGTTATCGTTAGCGGTTTAGCCCGCGGCATCGATACTGCAGCGCACACGACAGCGATTGCAGATGGCGGGACCACTATTGCGGTGCTTGGGACGCCCCTAAATGTTGTTACGCCTCGATCAAATGCCAGATTGCAGGACATGATCATGCGCGAGCACTTGGCAATATCTCAGTTTGCGCCTGGCATTTCAGTTCAGCCGAAGAATTTCCCTATGCGCAACCGGACGATGGCTTTGATTTGCCAAGCGTCCGTTATCGTGCAGGCTGGGGCAACAAGCGGTTCGGTTTCGCAAGGCTGGGAAGCACTAAGACTTGGCCGGCAGCTCTTCATCACTGAGGAGATTGTGGAAGATGAATCATTGCGATGGCCCATGGAGATGATCGATTATGGAGCTCAGGTCCTCTATGACGATGTAGACATTGTACTCGAGTCCCTCCCGGCACCAGGTCGAGAAGAAGCATATCGTCATGCTCTCTGAATTGCCCTTTGGATCATTATTGACATACAACCCACGAGCGCATACCGACGATGAGAAGGTTGCCAAGGATTGGATGTATGCGATAAAGAGCGATCGGGCCCGCCTCGATGATGGGCGTAGATCAACAACGGCCAAGTATCTCATCAACTACATGGCTAACGCAATCGATGAGTTCGGCCTCCGAGACTTGTTGTCGGCGGATGCGATGGTTGTTCCCGTGCCAGGAAGTGGCCTTCACCGGCCGGGGACATTGTGGGTCCCATATCGCATTTGCGATGCGATGATCGAAATTGGTGTATGCGAAACAATGTGTGATTGTCTCGAGCGAACTTCTCCTGTGGCTAAATCTGCATTCTCAAAGGGACCGGACCGACCAAAGGCACTCGACCACTACAACAGCATGCGCGTGAATCAAGAAGGAATCATCGGCCCCAAGAACATCGTTCTCGTTGACGACATCATCACGAGGGGAGCAACCTTTATCGGCGCGGGGAGCCGGATGGCCGAAGCCTTTCCGAATGCGAATCTGGTGTGCTTTGGACTCATGCGAACGATGGGATATGTCGGACCATTTGTAAGTCTCGTTGACCCCGCAATAGGCAGAGTAACGCTCGACCCGTTCGGGGACTCAAGTCGATTGCCATAACCATGAACCCTCTCGATGGCAGATGTGTGAATTGTGGTTACCTTGCCATAAGAGGCGAATCGCATCAGAAGGGCAATCCGATCGAGGAGGTCGGACTCGAACGGCGAGAAACAGGTGAGTTGTTCATCCTGACGAAGACGGATCGCGGGCCGGACACGGGCGTTCGTCCTTGCTGCTATCGTCAGGTGCCAGTTTTTGTTGGCGACGAATACACAGAACTGGCCTCAATGTTGTATCACGACAAGCTTTCAAAAGAACGGCTCCGCTCGATCACTCTGGAGATCATTCGCAAGGACCGACAATGCCCACATTGGAGGCAGCATGCTCCCGGGTCCACTCCCAAAGAGCATTATGCGCAGGAGAGGGAGGACACGGTTGAATCGGATCGACGACGATGGGAGGAGGCACAAGAGGAAAACCGTCGCGCCTATGAGGCGGTACTTGATGCGGATCGACAGCGATCGGATCGTCGCCAGAAGCGCACAGATCGAATCCTCGTGATCTTCGGAATTGTGATCGCGACAATGACGTTGGGACTTGTGACATCTGATTCTCTATTTGGATGGCTATTTCGTTCACTGTTTGGATAGCCCCCGCACATTGGGACACACCCGGCTTCCGATGGCCGTTGCTACCCCCGTGATCTCGCTGCTTCTCACCGGGTGCATGGAGTACCAGGCGCACTGGACAGGCAGACTGCCATTCCGAAACTGGTGTCATGTCGCCACGACCGACAAAAGGATTACGGCTTTACGGTCAAGACGCACAATACGGTGGTCACCAACCCAGCTACAGGATCTGCATCGTGATTACGGTCGGTCAGGGAACCGAGTCATTCGTCAAAGACAACTGGACGCACCTCGTCTGGCAGAGGAGAGCGTCCTCCAACTTCTGTAGCAGGCACTCGATGTTTGGTGCCAGCGTGGCGCCAAGCCGACACTGGGCGAGCACCTGAGGGAGATCAAGCGCCGTGATCGTATTGTTCTGGACCTGTGCCGTCGCGCGCTTCGTCGCGTGGCGACAGAGAGCGTCCGCAGCCAGCAAAGCAGCGGGCAATTCAATTCGGAGCGGTGTCGTGTGATGGCCGCCATGCAGGCGCATCTCTTGGAATTCGACCGCGCACTCGATCTCACGATCGAGGTAGTGAAGATGGACACCTATTGACTCATTGAAGAAGGTCTGGAGCGACTGCTGCAACTCGAAACCCACAAGCGTGTGCCTTGCGGAAGTCCTGGTGTGCGTACAGCGGTTGAAAGGAACGGCATGAATGGCCTGTCGGCACTCTGGCTGCCTTCTCACGAGAACACTGGTCGGCTGGCGCAAAATATATAAAGAACGGAATGCCGCTTGCAGTTCGGGCTTCACTTCCCGCTGGCAACTTCGGGCACCGCATGGTGAAACGGATTCGCCGGGCAACCACTGAAGAGTGACGATTCCCGGCACGGGCATTGACTCGAATCCAGGCGAATCCCGGAGAACCTGTCACCGGTCAGTGAAGACCAACACGCCACAACATTGATGGCGATTCACGACTCAGGAGGCACAACATGGAGAACGATCAGGGATTCGAACGCATTGACTTGTACGACCACAACAGGAAGCTACAGCGCGAGCTTGAGCAACTCAAGACCGAAGAGCGGATTCTGCCGACCAACCGGGAGACCATTGCACGGTTCATCCGGGCGGCGCGCATTGGCCACACGATCAAGAGGGGACCACGTAGACGGCTCTCGGCCAACCGATGTCGCAAGCTGCTGGTTACCCTGCGCCGCTTTGCGTATGAGACTCGAGCACCGCTGGAGCAAGTGAGCCCTGACCAGATGGAGCGGTTCATCCTTGGACTCGAGGATGGCACGGTGACCAAGTTGGTTCAGGTTGGGCAGTCGATGAAGTACAGCCCATCAACGGTCCTGGACTTCAAGAAGATCCTGCGCAAGTTCTACAGGTGGCTCCTGATGGACGAGCCGCACAAAGTGGACGAACTCACGGGTTGGTTCGATACACGCGACTATGCACCCGAACTGAAGACGTTCACCATTGAGGACGCCAGGAGAATGGCGGCAACGGCTCCGCATCCTCCTCAAGGATCGGCATTGGTCTTGTTCCTGTTTGATGCGGGTCCGCGCGCGACTGAAGCCATGAACGTGCGACTTGGCGATCTCACACTGAGAACGGAGGCTATGGGAGAGCGGGTGCTCTATGCGCGGATCCGGGTGAGCAAGACGAAGGCGAGGACGATCTCTCTTCCGATCGCTACGGAGCAATTGCTCTTTTGGATCGAGCGCCATCCCCGGGGGGGCGTCTTCGGCCCCGATGGTGCGATTCGAGCCGCCGATCCCAGCTCCACGCTCTTCACCTGGCAGTACAACACATGCCGCAACATGCTATCTGAGATGGGCAAGCGAGAACTGCGTGAGAGGTTGTACTTTCATCGGTTCCGTCACGCCTCAGCGACGTGGTACGCCAGTCGCCTAACCGAGTACCAGATGTGCGCGAGATACGGGTGGGTCATGGGCAGTCGGGCGGTACGTCGGTACGTGGATCAGGCGGGAGTGCTCTCACGCGGCGTCTCCGAACGAATCCTCTCGGAGTTGCGAGATGACCAATCACTCGGCCCACTCCCAATTCAACAGACTGGCAGTCAGGCGCCGGCTGAGTTGCTCGGATTGCTTCGACGCGATCCGATGGCGCTTGAGCGCCTGCGCAAACTGCTCAATGGGGAAGGCGAGTGATCGAGTCTGCGTTCTCAGATCGGCTCGTGCACGGTGCTCGTGGTCGTTGGCATTCTGCAATGGCGTGATCGTCTGCGGGATCTGCTAAGGCCTGACTGATGGTCTGCGAACTGAATCGCTCATCGTCGTTCGGCCGGGTCGTACCCACTGATCGCGTCAAGAGCCTGTCCTGGACTCGTGTGTCGCGCTTCTTGTCGGACCTCGTGGCCCAACCCATGTGTCGGCGCATGAGTTGGATGTATCCAGCCCGATCGGGTGATTGAGCAAAAAACGTTCACACAGCGCCCAAAACCGCTCCTCCCCGTGCGAATAAGATCCTTATTCGCACAGTTAGACGCTAATTCGCAGAGTTAGAGGCTTACTCGACGAGTTAGAGCGTAACTCGCAGAGTTAGCGGCTCCGGGGACCAGTTAGGGGCTCCCGTGACGAATAAGGACGTGTTTCGATGAGTCAGCGGCTTCGGCGCAGATTTGGAGTGTCAAATGACAAATACGGCCTTCTCGTACTTCAACGACTCCGTTCAGATCGACGTTGTGGTTCACGTAGCCCGTCCAAGGCTCGCCTAGCTCCGTCCTGAGTCGCCGACTGCGTGGCCACCACTCCAGCCGCCGTCTTCTGGGCGAACCAGCTCAACCCGAAGCAGAATCAAATCGATTCGCGATGGTGGGCGCTTCTTGAATAAACACTTCCTCCCTGATGCGCTCAGATTCTGCTTTCTCCAACCGGTCGAGTTCGGAGACAAACGCGAGGATGTCCTGATCCCGCTCCTTCGGCGAGATAGGTTCTGCGCCTTCCTCGTAATGCCTCGAGATCAAGTTTCGAGTCGCGTCGTCAACAATCGGCGTATCCAGCATGACTCCCTCTAGATAGGCTTTGTCCGTGAGCAGGTTGCGCAACAGGTACAAGCCCATTGCGGATATCCGGAGAAACTGGGACTCAGTTGGACGCAGCGGAGACGTGGTATTGGGAACGGCTAGACCAGAAGCGATCATCGCATCCAAGATAGCCGCGTGTGCCTCCGCGCTGATTCCCAGTCGCTCGGTCAGGTGCGCGATTGTTGGGCGATCAACAAAACCTCGGCCAACTGCAGTGACGATGTCCCTAACGCGCGAGGCGAGCAGTTGGAGAACGAACACGGTCGCGAATCGAGGATACCGTCCGGGCACGATTGGCCGGCACTGTGTAAACACATTAGGAATTGGCGAGCGCGTTCCGGAGTAGTACAAGAACTCGCCTCTCGCGATGGATGTAATAAGTTCCGCCCGCTTTATGGCGGGGGTTTGGGTCAGCACCACCGTAGACAAATAGGAGCTAACCGTCGTGTGCCCCGACCGAACGAACCGGCAAAACAGATCCAGTCCGCGGCGAACGTTACCGTTCGCGAGGCACTCATAGCAGATCGCGGTGTCATCGGTGGTGAAAAAAGCCGCCTTGCAGCTCTCCAAGAAGTAGGAGAGTTGCTTTGGCTCAAGCACTATGTTGTTGCCAAAGTCAATCTGGAGTTGTCGAGGAAGAACTTCGGGCAGCCGCTCTATCGCATACTCCAGCCGCCGATGCAGCACATCTTTCATGCGCGGGGCCGGAATGTGGAATACCGTATCCTGGTATGCTGCGAGCGGTCCTTGTCGGTCTTTAAAATGCCAAAACCACGATTCTTGGAGTGATACCAGAACCAGGCAGTGCAAATCGACTTGCAGACGCTTCGCCGTCAAATACACTACCCGTTGCAACTCCTCACCGTGATGATCTGCGTTGTCGAGGACAATGCACACGCCGTGCTTCGTCATCGTCCGGAGATACAGGAAGCACTGCTGAACATACCGACAGCGGTCTTGTACTAGTTGCTGCAGTTGCGCAAATAGCTGCTTGTTGTACTCGCCTTCGTCTCTCCCAAGCAGGCGCGCTCGACGTTCAAACCGCCGCACGTCTTGTCGAAAAACCTGCTGTAGCGCTTCGGGAGAGGAAAGATCGACTGTACCATTCTCGTCGAGCGCCATGAGCTGCTCGAACAAGCGATCCCAAACGAAAGCGGATACCTCGGCGGCGTTTGTTTCCGCGGCACGAAAATCGATGAAAAAGTGCAACGCTTGCTCAGGGATTCCTCCTGGATTACATGTTGGTGAGAAGAATCGGCGCAGAAACATCGTCTTGCCAACCCCAACATCCCCGATTACCAGAATAGTCTTTGCCGAAGCACCTGCGGAAAGGTACTGGTTGACTTCAGATCCAAACCGCGTGAAGGCGTTTCTGCTGTCAACATCCACCGTCTCCAGCGCCTGCACTGGTGGCTTGTCGAGAAGCGGATATTCCAGGTATTCATCCCTTAGCCGTGCTTCACCAGGCTTGACATAGCAATGCTGCAAGATCTCGGGTGAGTCCTCGTCCAACAGGTCAGTAAAGAGCGCGGAGAGAATCGGCTCCAGCGCGGTTGATAGAGGGTTCTTGTCCACTGTGGCGTCTGGATGCACGTATCCTGACAGAATCGATCGCGCTGAAGTGTCGGGCCGTGCTGCACAGAGCTCGCGATTCAGTCGCCCATCGGAAACCGCCTCCCGTGAGAGCAACTCGTGTAGTGTCTGAAAGTCGAGTTCCTCTGCGAAGATGCTGGGGATCACGATGGCGTCGCCATTCCATAATGGAATGCGATCGTCGCGCTTGCCGAGGAAAGCGATGATAGAGATGCCATTTGTCAAGACCGCGAACGGCATCGAGCGTAGGTGGCAATACCCGGCCACCTGCTTAAGATATGGTCCGAGCGTTGGATTTGCACTCATGAGCTTTCGAAGCTGGATCTTTGATGCCGGCTTAAGGGACAGCATAGGGAAGTCCGTGGCCGCTTTTTTTGCCTCCACGACCATCGTGGGAAGCACCAGAGAAAACTCGTAGTCGAGCCGATTGCCCGCGTCCGCGACTTCCCGGCGCACATCTGGCTCCTTCCAGCCCAGACAGCCCAGAAAAAGGTGATCGATCAGTTTTGATCGTGTGTCCGCTTCCGTCCAACACTCGCATTCGAGGCTCATCTTGTCTTGCCTGAGTGTGGCGAACGCCTCAGTGCGATAGTCGATTTGCATGATGGTTCACCCAATTCAGCGGGGGATACGCCTAGCGAGCGTGGTCGGGCTTCCGGCCACGCGGCCGTTGGAGATGGTACGCGTTCCGGGGTCTGCGTGTCTTCCGGCAGGTCTTGCGCGTCCCGATAGGAATCGCGCATGTGGCACGCAGCCTTTCAACAAACGAGGCAGCGATTTGCGATGGACGGCGGGCACGAGAGCGCCGACAGGAGAGACGACCACATCGGGCCGATAGGGATCACATGCTCGCCCTGTCGATCCGCCAACCTTATGCCGAATTGATCCTGCGCGGGGTCAAGACGATTGAGAACCGCTCCCAGCCGACGCGGAAGATCGGCCAGCGCTTCGCGATCTACGCCAGCAAGACCTGGGCGGGATTCCCCGAGCATGCGACTCAGGACCCGGACGGGAAGGACTGGATTCCCGCCTCCGCGGGAATGACGGACGGCGCGTTGGGCGAGGGCGACCTCCCCACCGGCGTGCTCGTCGGCTCGGCTGTCATCTGCGACTGCATCTACAAAGACGGCTGGTGGCAGTGGCACCTCGTCGAAAGCGCGCACGACACGCCGAGCAATCCGCGCGACTCCGCCAGCGTGGCATCGGGATGGGTCGTGACGAATTGACGGAGCTGCTCGTGATCGACCTTTTAGACGCCGGGGACTTCCCATGCGTCGCGACGTGGTTTCGCTCGTCTCGTTGCGTCGCTGCTGAGGCGTCTCGCCCACGCCGGGCTCACGCTGAACACGTTGGCGAACTACCGCCGTCGTACTCCGCGAGCACGCGATGGCGCAGATCCTGTGAATGGGGAGCAGCCATCCATGCTCCTTCCGGACTCAATCCACGAGTCAGAGAGGTGTGTAGTCGCATCCAACACTTCGCGCCACCGAACATGCACCGAACGCGCCACGCATTGGCAAAACGCGCTCTAGTGGCCCTGTGCTACCACTTCATACGTTCTGATTCTGTGCCAGAACGGATGACGTGCACTGGGACAGTACTCCAACCCGCGCTCCTCGATGAGTCGTTGCAGGTATTCGCCGTCCTCCCACACTGCAGCCACACGGAACGGCACACGACGCTCATCCCCCAGCGGTTCGAGTCCGACTCCGCCACGCACCGCGGCGGTGGCGGCCTCCAAGTTAGCGAGATTAGAGAATTGGAGAATGACTCGGGACCCAAGTGAGTTCGCGTTTGAGATGAGTCGTTCGAGCAGATCGGTGCCAACAACCGGCGATTGCCGACCAAGATCTTCACAGCCTTTGAGTATAGGAAGATAAGGGGGGTTGCAAATGACAAGGGCATGAGTTCGCACTGGATCCGAGTCAAGGGGAAGCCAATCCGTCCACATGCCGATGCGCGCTCTGAATGAGTTCGCTGCAAATCGATCCGCATTTCGTATCCAATTGACTGCAGAGAAGAGCGCTGGGGACAGCAACCAATCCCCGAACGTGACGTGGCGCACTTTTGAGTTGAGACTGGCAACGGCGGTCCCAATGAACCCTGTTCCTGAACCAAGATCGAGTACAGACTCTGTATCTGCCTGCAGGATGCCAGCGTCGAGCAGGTCATTTACGAGTGCGAAACTGTCCACGGAAGGGGGCCAGAGCGGTGCCGTTCGATACCAAACGAAGCGCAGGCCGCGCCAGACGATTTCGACAAGCCCCGTTGAGAACACCTTGGTTATCAGTTTTCCCTCTGGGTGGGAGTGGATAGGACAATCAGCCACCGTTGAGGTAGAGCGAGGAGTCAGGCAATGGCAATCCCAGAGAAGAGTTGGATTGTCCACGCGAATTGAGGCGCTGCCCGCGGATAGGCTCAACTCACGAAACTTCGACTCTACCTCAATCTTCAGGCCCGCTGCCGGCATCGACTGCGCCAGTGTTCTCACCAGTTGAGGCTCATTGAGCTGCCTGTGGAGGTCGCCAAGGCTGATCCCCTGCTTGCCGAGTCGCGCAAAGAGGAGGTCCGCGTGAGTCCTTACCAACAGGTCGGGGTCTCCGCTTCGATGATCACGCAGGCTTTCGAGAATGAAACCGTCAATTCTCTGGGCCACAGTCTTGAGGTCGGAGAAAGCCCAAGCGGTCGATTGGTGAATCGGCTCGCGCGCTCGGGGTACATCAACAAGTGCTTGAAACGAGATGTCGAGACCCTTCGCGATTTTCAGAATCGTACGTTCTTGGCACTTGTCTCGATCACCATGTTCGATTAACTGGATCGTTCGTTCCGAGACGAGCGAGCGAGCGGCAAGCTGGCATCTGGTCATTCCGGTTCCTTGACGCAGCTTAATCAAACGGGACCTAAGCTCCGCCGTGATGTCAACAAAGCCTGCGCCTGTCTTCGCCATTCTTCGCTTGCCTCTGCGGGGGAGGAGGGCGACAAGAGGGATCCGTATGTGTATCTAATCGTATACGGACGGCCTACTCAACTCTGCGAATCTAGAAAAGGAGAAGTCACGGTAGAGCACCTGCAAGACACTTCGGTACTCGCGAACGACCTGGAAGCACTGGAATCCATTCCAAGGAAATACACAATGAACCACCGATCTGCTGACACATGGGAACACTATTCACGTCGACGGGCGGGGATGCAGAGAGCGGGCCGTAGGGCAGCTACATCGATCCTGGCTGCCATGCTCATCCCAACATCGCTCGCCGGCGCAGGGAGGCCAGAGTCATCTCTGGACGCTCTTCCCGGCCAAGCGTTGCTCAATCACTGTTCTATGTACGGAGTTAGCCTGGTCAATATTCGCTTAGCTGGGCAGGGCTATTACGAGAGCATCCACGGGACTACTGATCTCGAAAGTCAGGGTAAGACTCCCGAGTTCGGCGGCCAAATCGCCCTGGGATGCGATTGGCAGTACGATCAATGCCCCGACATCTACTTCTTAGGGGGGAACGTCGGAATCGGCACTGCAACGCCTTCATTTGACTTGCACGTATTCTCCCATTCCAATCAACCTACCGTGGTGCAGTCGGATGGCATTGGCGCACGGTGCATCATCGGCCATTCCTCCGCGATCAGCGGAACCACTATCGGCGTAGTCGGCAATGTCCTGAGTGATGCGGGAACGGGAGTTTACGGACGGGCACTCGCAGACTCTGGCGAGACAACGGGCGTTCTCGGCGAGATTCGCAGTGACGCCGGTCGTGCGGTCCACGCCCGCAGTGGCTCTTCCATCGGATATTCGGTGTTCGCGGAGGGGGGCCGGAGCTACTTCGAGGGCAATGTCGGTGTTGGTGATCAGACCCCTGCAGCGAAGCTCGTAGTTCGACAAACTGCGAACAGGGACATCGTCCGTATGTTCGGTGACGGAGCGGCCCTTGCATTGAAGAAGAACGGACGTCTTGGTATTGGCACTTTGAATCCAGAGCAACTTCTTCACCTCGCCGGGATCCCTGGAACAGACGGCATCCAGTTTCCCGATGGCACTATGCAGGTGTCGGCGTGGCCGGAGGGGGCGCGCGGGGAGCAAGGTCCTCCCGGACCAGAGGGACCTCAGGGACCCGAAGGGCCGGCAGGACCGGAAGGACCCGCGGGTCCGAGAGGGGAGCAGGGCTTGCCAGGTCCTCAGGGCCCAGAAGGTCCGCAGGGGCCCCAAGGGCCCCAGGGACAGCAAGGACCTCAGGGCGAGCGAGGATCGACGGGCCAACAGGGTCCTCCAGGAATTCCTTGGTCACTCAATGGCTCGATCGCGTACTACAGCAACGGCAGTGTCGGGATTGGCACATCGAATGCAAGCCATCGTCTAACAGTCTCAGGCGGCGAAGACACCTTCAGGGTGATTGGCCCAACCGGCAACTTCGGGCACAATGCACAGATCAACTTTGGTGACGGCAACTATGCCTATCTAAAGGAGGATGAAGACGACAAGTTGCGCATCTACGCCCGAGTCCGTACGGAGATCAGCGGTGGATATGTTGGCATTTCGGAAGCGAATCCGACATATCGCCTCACGCTCCCGAATTCATCCAATACGGGAGGGCGAGGTCTCGCAAACCGCTGGGAAGAATACTCATCCCGACGCTGGAAGGAAGATGTAAAGCCTCTCACAAACTCATTGGCCCTCGTAATGCAGCTTCATGGCGTCTCGTTCAAGTGGAAACCGGATGCACGCAGTGAAGCAGAACTACTGCCAGGATCTTCCAAGCCAAACATCACCCCTGATACTGGTAGTCAAAGCACACGTGACATCGGGTTCATTGCCGAGGAAGTTGGCAACGTAGTCCCCGAAGTTGTCACCTGGGAACCTGACGGTTCCGGGCTTGTTGAGGGAATGTCGTATTCCCACATTATCCCACTATTGGTGGAAGCCATGCGCGAACTCAAGGCAGAGAAAGACGCTCAGATTGAACTGCAACGGGCTGAAATCGCGACATTGAAGAATCGACTTGCAGCGCTTGAATCCGCCGTAGCAGACCTTCAGCAATCTGCACGCAACTAGGCTCGATCGACGGTATGCCGGCATATGCATGTGTAAAAACGCGCACGCCGGCTCTCGCGCCCCAATGAGCTCGATAGGAGCCCATTGGGGCGAGTTTCAGGTCACCGCTGGTAACCATCGAACGAGGCTTCCCGGGGATTCGCGCAAGCCAGACCCCTGGCTCTTTCCACAACCCAGAGAGCCCCGAATGGCCGCCACGCTGTCCAAACGGGGCCGTTCGGAGCGGCGGGCTGAAAACGACATGGCCCCCGCCGAGATCGCGCGAGGGCCGCGAACTCCCCGAATCAACCTCGAACCCGCGACCTAGCGGTTACCAGCTGACGGCGGCGGCGCCAATTGGGGCCCTGCGAGGTACCGACTGCAGTTGACGAACTCCGGTCGACAGGAGGCCACAGATCGTGATCCTTGTCGGGTGCCCTCGGAAGCAAAATGCCACAGAGAATCAAGCACACAGATGCGGCCTTACGGGCTTGAGGAGTCCGTCTCAGAGGACTCATTGGGGCCATCCGAAAGCGGATTCAATTCCAACGCCCCTTCAAGCTCCATGATCAAGTGACCCAGCTTGCTGTGCAGCACGTGGAGATCCAGGAGCGTCTGATGGTGTGTGCGCCTGTCAGTTAGCGCTGCGGCCAGGAAGGATGCTCTTGCCATGTGGACTGGTTGGACACCGTCACCTTTTCTAAGCTGTGGTGAATTGCTCTTCAGACCTGGGAGGCGACTCCGATCCGATTCTCCCATGGTGATCAAAAGGGCTTCCAGCTTGGCGATGAGGTCGCCGATCAGCTCAAGTGTGATTTCACTGGGGTGGCTACATGTCGATGTCATGCGCAAATGGTGGCTGCTGAGGTTCTTAGCGATTGTGCTAGATCGGGCGTCAGCGGACTCTTCCCAGCGCGTCCTGCAGCATGATCTTGTCAAGCGAAAGCTCCGCCAGCAGACGCTTCAATTCCCGATTATCTTCTTCGAGCAGCGTCAGCCGCCGCACCTCCGCGGTGCCCATGCCCAGGTACTTCTTCTTCCACCGGTAGAAGGTCTGCTCGCTGATCTGCAGATTCCGGCAGATCTCCTTCTCCGGCGTGCTCCCTTCAGCCTGCCGCAACGCAAACGCAATCTGTTTTTCCGTGAATTGCTTCCGCTCCATCCGCACTGGCCTCCCTATTGGGGCCGAAAACTAGTCTGTCCGCTCGCCCGCCGCGTGGATCAGGATTTGGGTCGAGGCCCAGAAGACACGCACCGAGATTGAATGCCAAGTAGGACGCGTCGATGTTTGGCTGAAGGTGCCCGACGGGATCCAGACGTGCTATGAGATCGTCCTTTCGGAAGGCAATCTGGAGAAGACGTTGACCCAATTGGCCACGATCGACGTCGATCGCAAAGTGGTGGTGTGCGTCGACGGCGCTGCGTCCAAGCGGATCCGCCGACACCTCACTGGTAGCGAACGGTTTGGCTGCGATGGCGTGGCACCGCGCATCCAGACGGTTGCTGAAGTCATCAAGGAGACGAAGTCGTTGGTTTGTCGAGGTTGCGAAGCCAGTGCGTGACCTCACGTGGTTGCAGGAGGCAAACACAGCGAGGCAGCGCTCGCTTGGCCCGCAGCAGGCTGCCCGCATCCAGCCAGACCACTGCTTTGTGCGCCACGCCTCGGGCGGATTCGAGGAAACTCAGATTCTGCAGCCAGTTCGCTCGACCAGTTTCCACTTCAATCAGCGCCTTGGCTTCGCCTCGGACGGCGGACACATCAAAGGTGTGTTGTCCAATGCGAGACTCCATGCGCGCCTCCCAACCGAATTGCGTGAGCAACTCAACCAATCGATGCTGCCACCAGGTGTGCGGTAGCGAGCCGTGGAGCGGCGCCATCGGTTGATGGTGGCGTTGCAGCCAGTGACGCCCCAACTCGGTGAGTTGCAGCAGAACGAGTTTGCCCGAAGGGATCACCAGTTCCACCGGCGTTACATATCCCTCGTCGACGAGGAGGTTCTTGATGGCATTGCCCTTGCGGCGAGAGAGGCCAACGGCGTCCATGCGGGCGGCCACCCCCAGGAGCGGGTCGGCGCCGACGGACTGGAGGAACAGTTGCACATCGCCATTCTCGCTGACAGGGTCGGACTCCATCGCATGGCTCGATGGAGTTGACCCCGCCAGTGCAGAAGAGTGCGTCGCTTCTGCAGGTGGGGGTGGTGGTCGGGGTAAAGAAGTATCACCGAGATTGTCATGGGTGGAATCGGTCTTCGCGGTGTCTCTATCGCCGAGTGGACGAGGCGTAATCGCGCTCGGATTGCCGTGAGATGGCCCCGAATGGGTGGACACAGTGGAAGAAGTGGAATCGGTCTGTGTTGCCGCATCAAGGTTCGCGGCGCAGTACGGACCGGCGAGATACGCGTTGCACACGTCGTCATCGCGCACTGTGCCTTTGGGCAGGTAGAGTCGCGGAATGCGGATGTGCACGGGATGCGGGAAGCGGTCGGAAAGTCGTACGATGGCCTCACCCACGGGCAAAGTGCTCAGCAGTCGTTTGTGATCATCCGCAAGCAGCAAGCTCCCCGCGGCGGCATTCACGTCTGCTCGCTGCCGTGCATTCAGGCACACGGTCGTAAAGCAGTTGGCCAGCGCCGTCGGAGAGACGGCCGAGATGCACTGGTCGGCGAGGATGATCCCCAGACCTGCTTCGCGGCCTTCGCGAAGACAGGTTTCAAGAACGGTCTCTGCAGACGTCGCGCCTTCGCGCTTGCCCAACAAGTGAAGGGCTTCTTCCACGAGACAGATGAAGGAGAGTTGCTCGCGTGTGTGTTCGGACAGGAGCATGCACGTGAGGAATCGCATGAGATGCTGCGTCAGGAAGTTGGCATCGTTGGTGGCAAGACCATCGAGTTCGATGACGGTGTGTTGCCGCCGTAGCACATCGAGCGCTGCGGCGTCTCGTCGCGTGCACAAGATTCGGCCGAGTTGTCCGGTGGTCATCTGCCGCACAATGCGCATCGCCGAGGTCTTCCACATGAGCTCACGGGACTTGGCAGCCAGATTATCCAGTACATCACGCACATCAGCAATCGTGGGGTAGTCCGGAGCACATCGCTCGAACGCTTCGATCATCGAGCGTTCGAGCAGGGAGATGACCCCATCACCGGCGTACCAATTCTCGGCGATGAGCTCAACTAACTGCCTGCGATGGGTCTCGATGCCAACACCCGGTGGCGGCACCAGAATGTTGAAACTCATCGTGGCGCCGATGTCTCGGCCGAGGCTGACGACGCGCACGTCGCGGCCGAGTTCCAACGCCTGCATGTGTCTGGCCGACCGCTTGTAGTCGAAGATGAGCCACGGGATGCTTCGCTCCACCAACTGCAGGAGAAGACGCAGGCACAGGTTTGACTTGCCGCTGCCCGAGCGACCAAAGACACCGAGGTGCTGCATCAGTTCGTTGGGAGCGATGCCCAACCAACCGAGTTCGTTGTCTCCATGCACGATGCGACCCAAACGCAGGGGACCATCTGCTCGGTTCCCCGCGGGTGGTTCGAGCAGGGGCACGCGTTCCTTGCCGGCAGCGCGGCGGCGCAGCAACTCGAGCACGATTTCAATCTCAGCGCGTTCGTCGCGACTGGCTGTCAGCCAGGCGGTTTCCAGCGCATCGACACGTGAGCCATAGAGCGGCCGCAACGACGCAAAGTCGGGAGGGATCATGTACCACCTCGTTCGGACTCCACATGTTCGAACGCGCTCAGCCAGGATGTCCGTAAGCGCTCGAGGCCGGCATCCTGGATGGGTTCGGCAAGCTCACGCAGAGACGCCCACGTAGCGACCCGCTCAGCGTGCAACTCAGAGGTGAGTTTCAGTGCGCGCTCTTCAAGACTCAGAGCAATGCCAGGCGGGGTAAACCAAGGCAGGTTCAGCAGACGGCTGCGGGCCTCGTCGATTTCTGCTTGAAGTTCTTTGCACCGTGTGGCCGCCAAGGACAGTCGTTCCCAGCCGATGCGCAGCGACCCGTGCAACTGCACGGCGGCACGCTGCTGACGCTGTGCAAGCCAGTTGGTCAACGGATCGCGATCCAGAACATCGTTGGCATACAGGTACCGATCAGAAGGATCAGAATCAGCAAGGTAAGGCAGCATAACCATGGGTCTCACGCACTACTGATGAGTGGCACTGTTCAAAAAGTGCGTGTCGAATCGGTATTCATCAGTTCAGTCGAATGAACTCGTCAAGCACCGATGGCGGCGAGTGCGCCCTCTTCTAAGGCACGCCACTCTGACTGGCGAAGAGGTCATTCGCCCTGCAAGCTGCAGAGTTTGATTCAAGCGGGACAGGGGTTGCCCGGGAGCTGCTGCAGAATCTGGCATTGGGCGCTGGGTTTAACTCCTGGCATTCCCGTATCACGTCAAGTGCTCGTTCGAAAGGCACCGACTTCTCCATGATGATCACGAGGCGCTTTCGAACGCCGAGCGTCAGGTTCGCGTGTTGCACGATACTCGAAGGATCTCCAGAGGCATTCTCCAAGGGATCTCGCATCTATGCCGGCCGTTCTCAATAGCCGAGCATGAATTGCGGCATGGCCATCGTGATGCGCATGGAGATCTCGCTTTCGGGCCGATCGGTCTTCTCGATACCCCTGGCTATTCCGGTAAGACGTCAAGGTCTCAGGTTCAGCTGGGCTGGACTCATCGGGCTTGTGGTGCTTGTGTGCGGTCGGGTGAGTTGCTCCTACTTCAGGAACTCCTGCCAGCATCACTCCCGGTAGGGGCATTGACCTTTGGATCACTCTCGCGGGCACAAAGTCGACTCGGCTGGTTAAGCCACCTCGGTGCAAAGCACATAAACGAGGCAGAACAGTGAATGGCACGATGGCACCGGATTGGCGAGGGTACTACGAACGGCTGAAGGAGGCGTTCCTCTCAGACGGAAATATCTGTGCTGAGAATCCGGACCGGTTAAAGGAGTTCTTCGCTTTCGAAGAGCACAAGATCAAGCGGATCAATGGCTTGCCGGACTTGGACAACGGTTGCTGCAAGACTCTCATCGGTTATGTCCGCCGGCTCACGAACGCGAACTTGTGGTTCCAGAACTAGCCTTGGAAAGACTTGACGAAGGAAGACATTCAGAGAGTCTACGACGATCTTGAAGACGATAGGATCAAGACCCGCAACGGCACCATCTTCCAGGATCGCAGCTCCTACTACAACAAGATCTTCAAGGGCAAGCCCTTCCGTCTAGCCGGCAAGGATGGATTGGCCGAGGACGTCATCGAGTCCTTCAAGAATTCGCCGCGGATCGTTCGATACGCAACGGAGGAATCCTTCCGCAAGCTCGTCAGAGTCTCGCGCAATCCCGTGCATCAACTGCTCCTCTGGCTCGCGTGGGACATTGGCGAGAACATCCAGACTTTGCTCGCGCTCACGAGGGAGGACTTCATCGCCCAGGTGAACCGGCACTCCGGAGAGCGCGAGTACATCGTGAACTTGCCGGCGAGCAAACTCAAGCGGAGTCGACTCACAAGAAGCGAAGTGACGCTCTATCCTGAAACGACCCGACTCCTCGATCTCGTGCTGCCGAGTGCTCCGCTCAACGACGGATACTTGTTCAACAGTGGGTATCGGGCTGCTGCGAAGGTGCTTGCGAAGGCGGTCCAGAGGAGTGGGGCGTCGACCATGCCGCATGGTGAACCAGTGCGCTGGAAAGACCTGCGGTCTGGGATGGCGTGCCACCTGCTTCGATCAGGCTGGACGCGAGATGAAGTGAATGCGCGACTCGGTCATGCACCAAATTCAAACACGCTCAATGCGTACATCAACTTCTTGGCAATCGATCGGGAGGCGCCGAAACAGCGGTTGTGGAGTCGGGAGACCGACCAGCAGGAGCGGCGGGATCAAGCCGTGGTGCATGACGCGACCGCGGCCGACAAGACCAAGCCATCAGCGGGCGAATTGGACCGACTCAACAGGGAAGTCTCGCGACTGCGCGGAGTGATTAGGTTCTGTCTGACGGATCAGTTGTTCGGCGCATGTACGGTTGCGCTCGGTCTGTCGATCGGGTATGCTGGTGCTCGAGAGGAGGCCATGGATGGCCCGAAACAGATCGAGCACTGGTCGTGGCGTGCGGGGCAAACCCGGTCGCCGGTATGAACTCACCGATGAAGCATGGGAGCGTCTCGAGCCGCTCCTGCCCCGGCAGGCGCGCGGCGGCCGATGGAACGATCATCGCGTCACGCTCAACGGCATCTTCTGGATCCTCAACTGCGGCGCGCAGTGGCGTGACCTGCCCGAGCGCTACGGGAAGTGGCAGAGCGTCTATGACCGCTATCGGCGCTGGACGCGTGATGGATTGTTCGATCGCATTCTTCATCGTCTGCATCTCGAACTTGATGACGACGGCCGCATCGACTGGAGCGTCTTCAACGTCGACGGATCGAGCATCCGCGCGGACCGATCCGCGGCGGGAGCCGGAAAAAAAGGGGGAAAGCCGAACCGCGCGACCACGCCCTGGGACGATCCCGCGGAGGCTTTGGCTCGAAGCTTCATCTGGTGACCGATGGCCGCAGCGTGCCGCTGGGCGTGCTGGCGACTTCGGGACAGAGCCACGAATCGACGAGCTTCGAACGGTTGATGGACACCATCCACATTCGTCGTCGGCGCCGCCCCGACGCGGTGGCGGGCGACAAGGGGTACAGCTATCCGCGCATCAGGAAGTGGTTGTCCAAGCGAGGGATCGAAGCGGTCATTCCCGGTCGAAGCAACCAGCCGCGCGCGAAACTGAACAAACGGAAGTATCGACGACGAAACGTGGTGGAACGATGCATCGGCTGGCTCAAGTGCTGCCGCCGAATCGCGACTCGATATGAGAAGCTGGCGCTCCACTTCCTCGCCATGGTCAAACTGGCAATGATTCAACGCTGCCTCCGACTGCTCCATCCGTCAGACAGAACCTAGTCATCTACTTCGATATCCCGCTGTACAAGAGGCTTGACTGACAGCAGACGGTCTCGTCCAATCGGGGTGCGGACTTTAGGTCCGCTGCGTCTGCCGTTTCGCCACGGGGCCAAGACACCAGTGAGTCACTGGAGTCCAGGGAATCTCAGAATGCCGTTCTGGAGCGTGTCTGGGAGCGTCTAGGCGTTCTTCTTGGCGCTCACGACACGCTATTTGGGAGTGTTGTGGCCGCGTGGTCGGGATTGTCCATCGAGCGTTGGAAAGCCATCTGCATCCTGCTCAATGCGTGATGCGGATGCCGTCCCATCCACGGTACTACCGCGCTTCCCCAGCCTCAGATCCAACGCGGCGACACGCTAGACATGGCCGGACCTACCGCTTTTCCGCCCTTGCGGGCTGTCACGGTTCCCCGTATTCATTCCAGAACACTCCGTTCACCCCGCTCCGGGCCTTGGATTCGGCGTGAACCGTCCTCACATTTGCCGATCGACCGAACACGCGGTTGACGGGCAGGAGACATCATCAGATGGGATCGCAAGCACAGTTCGAGAAACTTCTCCAGGATGTCGAGCCGAGCCCGACGTCCAAGTCGGTCGCCTCCAGCGCACACCGCACCCTCCGCAAGTACCTCGCGGACCACGAGGACTTCCGAGACGTCCACCTCGACACGTTCTTGGCTGGGTCCTACCGCCGCAACACGGCCATCCGCCCCCGCATCGTCGACGGCGAAAGCTGCAAGCCCGACATCGACATCATCGTCGAGACGAACTACTCGTTGGACACCGATCCCAAGGAGGTGCTCAAGCTGCTCCGCGACGTTCTGGGTGAGAAATATGAGCTCGACGACCACATCAACGATCGCTCGGTCGGCGTGACGACGGCTGCTGTGGACATGGACGTCGTCCCGATCATCGCCCCTGAGGGTGCCGACGGACCGCTGTACCTGCCAGACCGCCGACTCGAAACGTGGCTCCGCACCAATCCGCGAGGCCACACGGAGTGGGCCACCCAGGTCAACGACGACACGGACGGCCGCTTCAAGCCCATGGTCAAGTTGATCAAGTGGTGGCGGCGCCACCACGCGAGGTCGAAGCGGCCGAAGGGCTTCATGATCGAGACCATCGTGGCGGAGTGCATGGACCGCGATGACGACCAGTATCCCACGCTCTTCGTGGGCACGCTGGAGAAGATCGTCAGCAAGTACTCGACCAACTACTTGGTGGGCTCGGTGCCTCAGATTGCTGACCCCAGCGTGCCCGGCAACATAGTGACCAAACGTCTCAGCGTCGAGGATTTCAAGCTGTTCTACGAGGAGGCGAAGAAGCATGCGGAACTTGGTCGCAAGGCCCTCAACGAGAAGGACCGCGAGAAGGCTGATGAGATGTGGAAGGAGATCCTCCCCCGCATCCCGTCCTACGGCAAGGCCGCCGCGAGTGAGTCGCTGCTCACCACCTCCGCAGCCGTGCCCGCATTGACGTTCCCTGACCGACCGATCACGCCCCAAAAGCCCGGGGGCTTTGCATGACCGGGTTCTGGTATCTCGATGACATGGCACGACTCCGAAAGGAGCGCGAAGCAATCGATGAGCTGGCAGACCGGGTTGACTGGCTCACGGACGTCAAATGGAACATCGAGAGTGGACTCTCCATCGATGCGATCATCCATGCACACGGACAGGATTATCCCGTTCGTCTCACCTATCCCGCACTGTTTCCACACGTTCCGCCCGCCGTCAGACCCCAGAACAAAGCCGCCGAACGCTGGTCCGGGCACCAGTATCCCGACGGGACGCTCTGCCTTGAGTGGGGCCCGGATACCTGGCATCCGGATGTGTTGGGGGCTCAACTCCTTGAGAGCGCGTACACGCTCTTCGACATCGAGAACGCCGGCAATCCACCGACACGCCGTCATGTTCCGTCCCGACATCAGCTCAGTCCAGGCCAGGAAGCTCGTGGCCACTTCACGCGTTACTTCCTGAGCCCCGATCTGCAGCGGTTCTTCCACGACTTTCGGGCTGGCAACACCGGCACCGTCGTCTTCCACAGGCACTTCCAGAGTGACTCGTCGCTGGCGGTCGTGCAGGAGGTTCAGGTCGCGGATGGTGAGCCGTGGAGAGACTCTTGGCCTCCGACCACCCTCATCGAAGAGCGCGACTCGCCCCTCATCCGCAAAGCGATCCTGGTCATGGTCGATGTCGCAACCGACATTGTCCGCAAGATCTCCACGGTTGAGCAGTTGGACGAGTTCTTGGCCGCACAAGGGGCTGAGACGCTTTCTGCGGCCCAAGCCCGCCTCAATCCGCCGCGGTATCCACTCTCCGCCATGGTTGTGGATTGCGCGGGCACGCCGCACTTTCTGTTCCGCAACACCGGCGAGGACACCGTGCTGAAGGTGGTTGCTCCGGTTTCCCCGGGTTGCTTTGCCGACGCTCCTCGCAACCCGGAGGAGCTCGAATCTCTGAAGGAGAAAAAGGTCGGCATTGTCGGGCTGGGCTCGCTCGGATCCAAGGTCGCTATGACTCTTGCCAGGATGGGAGTCGGCTCGTTTGTGCTGGTCGACCAGGGCCTCTTCTTGCCTGAGAACGTCGTCCGTCACGTGCTCACGCTTCACAACGTGGCAGAGTACAAGGTCCTGGCAGTCGCGCACCTGCTCCGTCAGCTCTCTCCTCTCATTCAGGTGGAGACCTCGACTCTCCACCTGACAGGTCAGGAGTCCAACACATCGATCGCGAACGTCACGCGAAAGCTTGCCAACTGTGATGTGATCATCGACGCTACCGCGGACCCTCGCGTCTTCAATATCCTGGCCGGAGCCGCTGCTGCGAAGGCCCGCCCCTTGATATGGGGTGAAGTGTTCGGCGGCGGTCTTGGGGGACTCGTCGCTCGCTCGCGGCCTGCCAAGGACCTGTCGCCACACGCTCTTCGGGGGATCTTCAACCACTACACCAAGCAGCACCCGTTTGAAGACCACACACCCCCGACTAATTACGACACGATTGACGATGAGGGGAATGTCCAGACAGCGACCGACGGCGACGTGTCCATCGTTGCGGGCTATCTTGCCCAGCTCAGCGCTGATGCCCTGCTCGCCCACGAACCATCCGCGTTCCCGCACAGCGTTTACCTGCTCGGATTCCGACGGGGCTGGGTATTCGAGGGTCCGTTTCACAATGTCGCGATCCCGACTGACCACCTTGAGGAGAAGGCACCTAATGCGACCGCCGACCAGGCACTCACCGAAGAGACAATGGGCTTTCTCAGCTCCCTACTGAAGGACAACGATGCGGGCACTGCTCCCTCCTGAGATCCGAGAAACGCTCGTTTCTGCGCTGACCACTGCGGGTCCCCGAGAGATTGGCGGCATCCTGATGGGTGAGCACGTAGGCGCGGACACGTTTCGCATCGCTTCCATCACCGTTCAAACCCGCGGCGGTGCCTTCGCGAGTTTTGTTCGCTTGGTGCAGTACGTTGTGCGGCCCCTCGCCGAGTTCTTTTGCAAGACGGATCACCAATACACCCGCTTCAACTACCTCGGCGAATGGCATTCCCACCACTCGTTCGACCTCGGTTCCAGCTCCGCCGACAGAAGCACGATGCGGGAGCTGGTAGAAGACCCTGCGGTCGGAGCGAACTTCGCCATCTTGCTCATTGTGCGGCTACGGGCCAAGACAGAGCTCGAGGGACGCATCACCGTGTTCCTTCCCGGCGGCCGAACTGAGACGGGGCACCTTGTGATGGAGAAAGCAGGGACGCAGCGATGAGCAAGAAGACCAAGAACGCAAAGCAGCCACCCGCGCCCTCGCTGTTGGACAATGAAGCGAAGGGAGGTGACATCGCAGAAGGCGGGCTTAGTTTTCAAGAGGGTGTCACGCTCGCCAAGATTCCTGCCTGGCTTCAGTACGACGGCTTTACCTCGATGATTCGCGAATCGGTGTGTGACACGGAGGCCATGTTGTTCGATCCGTTCCATGGGCTGCACCGCGACGGACTTGAGGCCAAGAACCACTCCGTCGCTCCATCGGAGTTCTGGGATGAGATTGACCACTTCATCGAGCTCGATCGTGGTAGCCCCGGAGTGTTTCAGTGGTTCACGCTCATTTCGACCGGTTTGTCGGCGGATCTCCAACCGCTCGCCAACGGACTTCGTCGCGTTCGAGACCCGTACTCGTTCTACGACCCCCGCAGTGCACTTCTTCGGAAGTCGATGAACGACTACACCAAGATCGTGAATGGCCTTGGTCGTACCGCCCAGGATGCAGAGTTTCTTTTCGGCCGCGTCCTCATCGAGCCCCACTGGCCGCTTGCGACGGACCACGCAGCCGCACTCTTCAAAGACGCACTCTCGAAGTTCTCTGAGTACCAGCACTATTCCGGGCCACTCCAGCAGCAGGCGTTCCAAGAGGTTCTTGCTGTCGTGAAAAGTCACAAGAATCGCCCCCTGCCTCGCCACGAGATCGAGGACGCGATTGATCAATGTCGGCCAGCATCCACGTCCGTTCCACAGCGAGCGATTCGGCTTCACACGGCAATCTCCGGGGCACCGTGCCGGAGAGGGGCTATCTGCTTTGAGTGGAGTCTGTTCTTCGGCGGGGCGAATCGCGATTACCCACCGACGCCCCAATGGAGTCGCATTGTCAATGAACTCAGGCGGTTCGACGCGTGGGTTCGTGAGTATCGCCGCCCTCGGACCCTTCGCATCTCGGGGGACCGGCGGCTCTCCACGTCCCTAGCCATTGGTTCAGTGTGTTCGGCGGTCGCTGGCTATTCGCTGAGCCTCGAGAATCGTGGTGCCGTGTGGTCAACGACCGAGCATGCAGACGTTTCCACACCAGCCTACGACCTCCAGATATCCGCGCCGACAGGCACTGGGGCGGATCTCGTGGTCGTGGTGAGCTGCATCAGAGATGTAGTTCAGAGCGTCTGTCAGTTCGCCGACCGTTCCGGCTTGGCTAGTGCTCCGCGGCTCCACATCCATGGAGAGGCACCTGTCATTTCGGCGGCTCAGTGCAATGCCGTCGTCCACCAGATCAAGGATCAGATCTCAACTGCCATCGCTTCGACCTCCACTCGCCTCGTCCATCTCTTCATTGCGGGGCCCTCCTCCCTGGCCCTTTTCCTGGGTCACCGTCTCAACGCCACAGGTCCTGTGCAGTGCTACGAGTGGATCAGTGGAGACAACTACTTGCCGACCGTCCGCATACTCGGGTGAAGTTCTTCCACCGTCCTAGAACCCGGCTCCGCTTCGATAGTACCTGCGTGTCGCGCTTTGTCGTATACTTCGCAGGAGCCGCGGTACCGCCGCTCATAGGGCATGCGCCATGGGATCTCCAGACCACCAAGTCCAAGTCGAAACCGATGAGGACCTTCTGGTTCTGATGAGTTGGAAGGCTGAGGATCTCCAGATCGCTCAAGCCGCGTGCGGCGAGTTCTACAAGCGACACTCCGAGTATCTGTTCCGACGGCTCATCAAGCACCGCGACTCTCTGGGCGATCATGGCGTTGAGGATCTCGTGCTCGACACGTTCAGACGGGCCTTTGAGAAGGCACACACATACAAGCGAACGGGCCTTGATGCGAGTGTGGGCACGCGAAACGTGCGAGCCTGGCTCGGCGCAGTCGCTCACAACCTCCTTCGCGATCAGCTAAAGCACCCTCAAGTCGTGCTCAAGCTCGTAGGCGACTGGGAGCCGTACGACGAGATCGCTGCTCCTGGCACAGACAGTCCGGACGGAGCTGAGGATCGGCTCGTTCAAGAAGCACTAGCCACTCTCTCCGATAGAGAGCGTCGCATCATTGACGTGACTATGCAGTACTACGCCCCAGGCGAGAAGAACCAACGATTGCCGAACGGAATAGCAGAGGAGTTGGCGGCCGCCCTGGAGACGAGCGTCGAGAATTTGCGGCAGATCAGGAAGCGGGCCTTCGACAAGCTACGTGAGTACATCACCAACGCCAGACAAGCCGCCAACAAAGGGAGCGCGATATGAATAAGCACTCTTCGGGCACCCCTTCATTGGGTGATGACGAGGCGGTCGCACGTCTCGTCTATGAGTACTACCGTCGGTCCGGCAAGATCATTCCACAAACACCTGACGACGTCGCTCGCGCAGAAGCCAACGACGCCAAGAACCCCGTCACGCTTCCACCTCGGCTTCAAAACCCAGACCTCTTTTGCGACGCTCCCTGTGGGGCTCCGTCCAAGCCACTCCAGTTCCCGCCTGCAGAGTTGGGGCCGTCCGCCGAGAACCTAGCCCGAGCAGCGAGGGAAGGCGGTACGATCTCGCCGGAAGCAGAAGCCAGGATGGAGCAAGACCGTGCTCGTGCCGAGCGACAAGCTGACGAAGAAAAGCCCTTCAAGTGATGGTTTCTTGGAGCGATTTCAAGAAATCGGTCACCTTGCAGAAGCTGTCGCGGAAGAGCACTGCCCGAACGCACGAGTTGAGCCCGCGCTCATCCTGAAAAACAAGAACGTGACCCTGAGCTATGGCCCCTACGGGTCCGCGTTCGATGGCATGCTTGAACACCGCTCGGGCCGCTTCCACGTGTACGCAAACCTCGATCGACTCAAGACTCCCGAATCCGGCCGGGCCCGCTTCACCTTGGCGCACGAGCTCGGGCACTACTTCATCGATGATCATCGCAGGGCTCTTCAGTCGGGACAAGTGTTCCGGCATCCGTCCAAGTGCGACTACGAGTCACGCAATCCGGCCGAGCAGGAGGCTGACCACTTTGCGTCGCATCTGCTCATGCCAACAACTCGTTTCGTCCGCAAGGCCAAGCGCTACGTTCCTGGACTGGACGCGATTCTGGCACTCAAGGACACGTTCGGCACTTCGATCACGAGCACCGCGATTCGATACACGAAGCTGGAGCTCGCCCCCTGTACCCTTGTCAAATGGGATCCCGACGGACTTGACTGGAAGTGGTTCTCGCCATCGACCTATGCGGCGGGGTACAGAAGGATCATCGAGTCACAGGCGAAGGTGCCCCCGGACTCAGCGACCGGCATGGCCCTCGCTGGCAAGCCGCCACCTCCCAAGGGGTATTTCCAAGCGGGGACGTCGGCCCACGCCTGGTTCCCGGGTGCTTGGAGCGGGAGCTCGCGAGACGTGCTCCTCATTGAGCAGGCCATCCCGCTGGGCGAGTTCGGCGTACTGACGCTCCTCTATCCGGAAGCGCGGAGGTACTAGCGGGTCACCTTTAGGTGCGACAGAAGAGCGCCCGGCTCAAGCGACTGCTGGCCGAGGCGACCCGCCGAACTTCTGAGCCCGGCACGCCGGGGTACACGGACACCGTCATCCGCTCCGCCCAAATGCTCGTACCAGTCCTTGTTTCAACGAGGGAAACACTCCGCCTCGCTTCCATGACCGCCACTTGGACCGTCCCCATCGCCATCGCTGCCGATTCGCGGTCGCCATTGGGTGGTCCATGGGGGTCATATTTCAGATGATGAAGCCTGGTGGAAGCAGTGAGGTCACTGCAAATGTGTTCATGCCGAACGTGACCGATGCAGGCATCATAATTCTGTCTCGATGCCGAGAGCATCCTCTGAAGGTCCAAGAGGGGGTTCGTGGGGGTTACGGCGGTCACGAAGTACAATAGTGTGTAGAGCGGCTGCAGACATCCGGATCCCCCATCACCATCACTAGTGACGTGGCCCACGAGTGGCGGACACCGGGAAGTGCCGGCCGTATGGTCGGTGGAAAGGAGTTTCCCGGATGTCCCACGTTCGTTACTCGGAGCAGTTCAAGCGGGACGCCGTGCGTCTGGTGACCGAAGAGGGCTATTCAGCCAAGGCCGCCGGCAAGGCCGTGGGCGTGTGCCACACCACCATCAAGACCTGGGTGAGCAAGTACGGCGACCAGGCGCCCCCGCGCACCGTCTTTGCGTCGCAGACGGATGAACTCGAGCACCTCCGCGCCGAGAATCGCCGCCTGCGTCAGGAACGCGACATTTTAAAAAAAGCCACCGCGTTCTTCGCGAAGGAGCAGACCTCGTGAAGCACTATCACTTCATCCACACCCACCGCCGGATCTATCCCCTGACACTGCTCGTTCAGACGCTGGACGTCTCGCGCAGCGGCTACTACCAGTGGCGTGACCGGCCCGTGAGTGTTCGCGCCCAGCGTCATCGCCAACTCCGCCAGGCGGTGCGTGAGATACATGCTGAGTTCGACGGCATCTACGGGAGCCGCAAGATCGCCGAGGAACTCGTCGAGCGCAACGTGCAGGTCTGCCGCAACACCGTGGCCAGGCTGATGCGCGAGATGAGCCTGCAATCCAAGGCCCAGCGGCGTCGGTCGTTCGTCCTGACGACCGACTCGAACCACGTCGATCCCATCGCGTCCAACGTGCTCAACCGCGACTTCAATGCGGCGTGGCCCAACACCAAGTGGGTGGCGGACCTCACCTACGTGCCCACGGATGAAGGCTGGGCGTACCTCGCGGCGGTGATGGACCTGTTCTCACGCCGCATCGTCGGCTGGGCGGTGGGCGACAGCCTGGAGACGTCGCTCGTGCTCAAGGCATTGGACCAGGCGATCGAGACGCGTCGGCCGCCTGCGGGTCTGGTGCATCATTCCGATCGAGGCGTTCAGTACGCCAGCGTCGATCACCGCCAGCGTCTGGCCGAGCCCGGCATCGAGTGCAGCATGAGCCGACGCGGCAACTGCTGGGACAACGTGTGCATGGAGCGCTTCATGAACTCGTACAAGAATGAATTGGTGCGGCACCGAAGGTACGCGTCGGTGAAGGAAGTGCATCACAGCACGTTCGAGTACATCGAGATCTTCTACAATCGCCGGCGTCGCCATCAGGCGCTGGGGTACCTGAGTCCCGCGGCATTCGAGGCCCAACACCGCCCCGAACAAGCCGCCTAACCAACCCGCCCCGGTGTCCACCACTCGTGGGCCACGTCACTATGTTCCCAATTGACGCTCTGAATCGCAATGGTCTGGCCAGCGGGGATCCCCGTACAGAGAACCTCCTTCCTTCATTTGTGTTCATGGCAAAGGGAAGTTGATGACACACGAAAAGTTTCGCAAACTGTTGCTGGACTGGCGTGCGATCGAAGGGGACGGAGGACCCGGAACCCAACGCGACCGTCGCGGCGCATGGCATCTGTTTTGCCATCTCGCAGCAGCAGGTGCGCTATTCCGGATCACATCTGGCGGATCAGCTTGGGTTGGTGTTCTCTTCAACAGAGACACGAATCGGTATTTCGCAGCAGTCTGCACGGACATCAATGGTCGGCAGTCCGTGCTCCGCTTGCAGTCCCTTGCCGCCCGTGAACTCCTCGCGAGCGGGCAGTGCTGTGCTTACTTGGAGGGGGCCTCGCGCGGTCACATTCTTGACAGGTCGGCCAATGACGCGGGCGATCCAAATACCGACGATCGTCGGCAGGATTACGACCAAAGAATCGACTCTAGCAAAGACGGGGGCCCCGTATGGGAGATGTGGACGGTCAGCCGTGACATTCGGCCGATCAGTCCATTGGGGACCTCAGTTGTCCAAGCCTACGGCGAACTCCTGGAGGTTCTTGGCGGTAAGTTCGCAGCCATTGTCGCTCGTGGTCGCATGGAGCCAGAATACGGCCACATGCGGCAGATGTGCGCCATGATCGATGCAGGCTTCATTACCAAGAATGACGCCTTGAGCGATATCGATGCGATCGCCATTCCGCATCATGTCGAGCAGCGGTTGATGAACGCTACGCCGCAAGCGTTCGCTACTTCGGCACGCCTGTTACTGCGCAAGCAACGACCCCTGTGCTACTTCATGTACGGGCGGAAACTGTCCAGCTTTGCGCCCGCGTCACTGCTACGGCGTATGGTAACCACGCTGGGGCCGGCGGTGCACAAGCATGCATAACGACGCATTTACGGCACCGTTGCAACGAGCCTCCGCACTATTGTGGAGTCCACTTCGGCAAAGCGCCCCTTCCCGCGATCGGTGTTGCAGGCAGCTCCCCTTACGCAAATAACGTCGGCACCCGCCGCCCAGAGGGTGGGCAGCTGTTCCAGCGTGATGGAGCCTGCCAGCCATGCCTCTTTGTCGTGCTTGTGCATTTTACTGCACCATTTGCGGAGCTCGTTAGCGCTATGGTAATCCAGCAGCCCCTTGCCGATTCCTTTCTCGAACGTATCAATCAACACGCCATCAGCGCTGGTCCGCGTGGCGAGCTCTACGGATTCTCCGAGTGCGTCAAAGTACCGATCCATCCCCTCATCCACAAACACTGCTGGAAACAGCTTCTTCTTAGGAAACCATTGGCGCACGGTTCGAACGATTGAGTCGCCTAGGTAGACGGCCGCATCAAGCGGTAGTTCGCCTAATCCGAATTTGATCAGGTGCGCCCCGGATACAGCAACCCCCAACGCAGCTTGGCACGCATTTGCCCTCGTATGCTGGATTTCCGCGATGTTCGTGGAAACTTTGACCATCCGGTATTTTGCGCGGACGCGGGTGCACACTGCGGCAATGTTCAGCGGGTAAGGTGTCCCGAGCGCTGAGGCGGGGTACTCCACATCCGCGATCATCGCACCCCCTTTCGCGGCCGCCAGCGCCTCCTTCGGTCCCCGTACGCTTACCAATAAGCGCTGTCTCATCTAGTATCCTCCAACGGACTACTCGCGATCAAGAAGAACATCAAACGCATACACACCCAATTGTAGGTGGACCTGGATGCAGATGAAGTGTGAGACGCCAGTATGCACCCACGTATTTGGGTTTGCGTGTGAGCCGTCAAAGTAGAGGATGCGTAAGCTGGAAACACGAATTGGTAGTGGCACGAACCAGGGCAATCTGAGCGAAGTAACTGAGTGGTGCGAGTTCAATCGATCGAGCGAGATCGGAGTGGCCACCTCCTCGTTTCGGTTTGTAGAGAACGGCCCTGATGGCGAACGTCGTCAGCATCTGGGGATCCGCCTGCGTGCTGTCGCAATTGGTGGCTTCAGAATAACGTCGCATGCGAATCCACCCCTCAGCATCGCGGGGCGTTCGAATTCAGAACGCTAATGCATTGACCTAAAGACTCCCGAGATCGACTTCGGTTTTGATGTGAGTGGTCTCCGGCATGCCGAGGGCTGAAGTCAACAGCCGCCCACCTGCACCGATTTTTGCGGAGCATGGGTAGGGGAACCCGACAAGATTGACCGGCGCCGCCGACAGGCCTGCCGAGGATGTTACTCACTCACGGAGACAAATCGTTGGACGCCGATTATTTGACGATCCGTTTGGCCAACGAAGCTCGAATTCGCCCGGAGAATCGAGTGACGCGCAGATCGCATAAGATGAAAGGGAAGCAGGAGCGCCTGACAGCCTGTGCCATCGACCACCCTTGGACCGATTTCCCGTCGCCAAACATCCATTTGTGCCGGCCTGCCAACCGCCCAACGTTGCGACAGCCACGTGGGGTCCGCAGCTTGATACCTACGCTTGCTGTGGTATCATGCGGGGGAAGCTCGTTCAACACGTCGGAGCGAGGGTAAGTGTCGCTTGTTCAACTCAGAAGTGGCTAGCTGTCGTAAAAAGACATGTCCCGTGCTCGTATTCTGTACCCTCATGCTTGAGAATCTGTTGCCGTGTGGCAAGGCTGGCTAGGCTCGAATCCAAGTCCCACTCAACGTGACTCGGGAGTGTTCCGTCGGAAGTCCGCACCCACGACGTCAGGCAGTGGCCTTTCCAGTTTGTGCGTCTCGGTATTACCACACGGTCGAATCGAAAGACACCTAGCCTTGCCGCGACGATAACCTTATATAGTCTGCTCGCCATCCTAGCACCGTACGCCACTGAACATGCCAACTACATCTTCCATATCGTTGTCCTTGCTGGATGAATCGTATGTAGCTTCTGCGCATTTTCGCTCACCGCAACTCGATTCGTCGATACTCTCTCGTGTCGCGGATAGTCTCTCCGGTAGCCACAGTTTGTATCTGAACAGTGGTCGTGTCTCGCTGGATGGCATCGGTAGTCGGTTGGAACGGGGATGTATCTGCCTAAAGGGCCTGGCCGCGACGCAAACGGCAAGTGGCATGACGGGCGGTCGGCTCTGCATTCGCGGCGATGTGCGCCAAGTCTCGAACGTCCTAGGTGGGTTCATATTCATCGATGGCAACATAGAGTCACTTGTTAACATTCATACTAATGCTCGACTCTACTGTACAGGACGCGTTGGCCGTCATCTTTTTGATGCTCCGGGATTTCCGAGCGCTCACATATACTGCCACAGCGCTCCATTCAATGACGTCTCATATTCCCCAGCCGAATACCGTCGTCTCCGCGCAACCCAACGTGGTGTACTCATCTCGCACCGTATTGTGCGATCAGGTCCGTTGCTAACATATGACGCACTAGATGATCCACGGATGTCGCTGAATAAGTCTCTAATTCGCCAACTCAGGTCTCGATCTCAGTGAATGCCAGACAATATGTTGATAAATGCTCGGGATACCTCTTAGGCTGTGCAATCGGAGACGCTCTCGGTCGCACGAGGGAGACAACCCCGCATTCGCTAAATCAGATGCAGATCCTGCGTGAGCTACCTCTTGCAGAGCTTCCTCCAATTGAGGAAACCATCGTCGGTGGACCATTGACTCTTCTGCCGCCGGGGAGCTATACGGACGATGCTTCCATCTCACTGTCACATGCGCAGTATTTTGTCGATCATCCGCGTCCGAGTCCGCAGCGTTTGTTCTTGTCCGTCAGACGGTCTCTGGGTAAGTGGTTCATTGAACTGCCCAAGCACACAGGCGACGGATTCCTGTCGGCGCTGGACATGTCTGAACGTGAAAGATACCTGACCCGGTTTGCAGGATCAACAACGCTTTCTGCCGCCGGTGAATATGCCAGACATCCAACAGAGGTCCGAGCCTTGAACTGTGCTTCGTGTGGCCCGCTGACGCGAGTCGGAGCCGTCCTCATCGCGGATTCATTCACTTGCGATCCATACACTTTGGGAATGGAGTATGCGGCTCAGACACATGCACATATGGCGACGAAGATCGGATGCGCAATCACCGCTCGCCTCATCACGTTCTGCATGGAGCAGTCGACTTTCAAATGGCGATCGCTAATAGACGAGTCGCTCGCAGCATGTCGAGAACTGGCGCAGCGGGCTACCGTGAGTCTCACGTCACAAAGTGAAATCACTAATATTCTTGCTCGCCTAGAGACGCTCGGCAATACGCTTATCGCCGGCGATTTTGCGCTGGCACTGGCTACTGGGACGGGTAGTCATCCATTCGACGTTTTGGTCCGCGGAATAGCGATTCTGAGCATCACGAACGGCGACTTTGCGGACACCGCGCGTATTGTGTCGAGGTTGGGAGGCGATTCTGATTCGGTTGGTGCGTTTGCGTGTTCACTCAGTGGTATGCTGCGCGGCGCGAATGCGGTTCCGAGAGAACTAATCTCGTTTGTGACTGGCAAAGGCCAACTGAATGGTGTGCGCGTGCAACAAATCGCGCGGCGCCTTGCCTCGGTTCATTCCAGGGGCCGCATCTATTTTCGGACACAGGCCTCGCCACCGCCGATGGATTGCGATTGGACGAATGTGCGAGATGTCGAATTGGGGAGGCAGGGGGGGTTCGCGACCCACGCGAGATTGCTGTCGTGTAGTTCCGGTTCTTATCTGGACGTGTTGAGATGTGCCGCGAACGACGAGCAGTGCATTGTGTGTGAGCGAGGCGTGCTGCGAATCGGCACGAACTCGATGCTGGGCCGGGTGTCGGAGATCGTGGAGTATGTTGAGCGAACTCGAAAGTGCGAGCGAGATGTTACCCATCGAAAGCGCACGTACATTGTAACGACCGCCAAGAGGCTCTTACGGAAGACACGAGCCAACAATGATCGATGGCACTTGATGCGGTTGATTCAATCTATCGGTACGGATAGGGCGATCAAAGCGCTTGAGGACCAACCTGGTGGACTAGGAATTCGGTTGGCGAGGGCTGTTCGAAGAGAGAGAATGGACTCGCAAATCGGCGCATGGATGGATCGGTTGAGGCGATCCGCTGGAGCCATCGAGCGCCACTTTGTCGAAATCGATGTCATACTAGGCGATTCGACATCCCTCAATGGTCTGCAAAGCGCCGTCGGATTCGAAAAGGCAGCAACGTGGCGACTTGGGAGCATTGAGTCCATGGAGCGAATGGCGCGCCTCGGCGGGCTGTTTAGCATCGAACAGAACGGCAAAGCTGCCGGGCCATGGAATCTACAAACGCCTCCGAGGGTGAGAACTGCGAAGCTGGGGAGGCGCTTTCCTGTTCCGTTGTCGCGCAGTGCACTAATGGAGTGTTGTGCTAATCATGGGCTTCGGTGCGTATCAGTGTTTCAACGCCGCGACACCGTTGTGGTCGGAGATCCGATCACAGGCGTAAGCGTAATCACGGGACAAGGAGAGAACTGGGATTGGGACGGGGAGGCACATCGTCGGAGAGCACGCGAATCGGAGAGGATCTGGAATTGCCTGCTGGAGTTTGTTGGTGGTAAGATTGCTGAAAACGTCCTCGGCTGGGCGTGTTCAGTCGTGTTTGACGTACTCTTGCGGGACGAGTACGGGTGCGCGATTGTGATTGTGAACGACGCGAGATGTTGCGGTGAACTGCTCCATGCGGGCATTCTACGGCGACCCATACCGCTACATCGATTCAATAGATCAGACAACCGAGGAGTACTGCGACGGACGTTTGGTTTGGATGGGTGCATGGTGGTGAGTTCGGAGACATCAGATGTAGTGGAAGTGGGATGCTATTTGGCTGCAGCTGGCACGCCAGCAATCAATGTGGCGTCTCATATTGCGCATTGGCTAGATAAGACCCAGCGAGGATCTAGGCATCGTGCCGCGGCTCAGTTTGCGGCAGCCTGCGATGGAGCGGCAGTCGTAGTGGTGGGGAGCCAGCGAGGAGACGTGACAGTGTTTGGGAACGGCTGGCTGGTCGTTCTGCACGACGCTATGGGACGCGACCCGTTTCTCGTGGGAGATGAAGCTGAGCTCACGTTGTCTGTCAATGGGAGCGGAAATCGATCCCTCATCATGACTCGTGGGCTGCGCTCCGATCGCCTAATGGAGGAATCAAGTGTCCGGTCCAGGAAGCGTTGATTGGGCGAAGGTGTTTCGCTACGAACTCGCCTGGCGAGACAACCTCCACGAGTAGGGTCATCCCGATCTCCCTGGGACGCCGGAATCCAATCGCAAGCTATTTGACCCCGTTCGTTATTGACCAGCATGGAAGTGCATATTAGATTAACGCAGTGTTGCGTGAAGCGTGGCCGGACCCAGCGGGGCTGGGGCCTCCCGTCAGCGATTCGATGACCAGCACCGCGCTTCTGAGCGCCAAGACTGCACTGACCGATGCGAACCACTCGGTGCGCGAAGCGATCCAACTCTCACGCAATGGAAGGAACGGCGATGCCCTCCGCAAGTACCGCGACCTCTTCGGCGACCTCTTCCCCCTCTCCTGACATGCGCAAATCTGCCCGGGCCCAGCTCCCGGCCCTGCTCCGGGGATTGCATAAGCTGCTCGCCAACGAGCTTGGGATCGCTCGGGAAGTCGTGGCGCACCCAGGAACCAAGGGTGACGTGAGCGAAGGTCGCTGGATCGAGATGCTGCAGAATCACCTACCCGCTCGCTACCAGGTCAGCAAGGCATTCGTCATCGACTCCGAGAACGAATGCAGCGACCAGATCGACATCGTGATCCATGACCGCCAGTACTCGCCGTTCGTCCTGAAGTATGACTGCGCGCTGTACGTCCCCGCTGAAAGCGTGTACGCCGCGTTCGAAATCAAGCAGGAGATGTCGGGTGACGAGATCGCGTACGCCGCCAAGAAGATCGAGAGCGTCCGCAAGCTACACCGGACGAGCATCCCGATCCCACACGCCGGCGGCACTTACCCGCCAAAGAAGCCGCAGCACATCCTTGGTGGCCTTCTCTGCTTGAGAAGCTCATGGACACCGCCGTTCGGCGAGCCGTTTCGGAATGCCCTCACCGGTGTGTCGAGTGCCGGACAATTGGAGATCGGATGTGCTGCGGAGAACGGGGTGTTCGAATTCGAGTTTGCCGACTCGGGACAGGCGTCTATCCGGGTGCAGACCACGGAAGGACCGCTCGCCTACTTCCTACTCCGACTGATCGCCCGCCTTCAGACTATGGCCACCGTGCCTTGCCTCGACATGATGGCGTACGCGCGATGGTTGAATGCCGGCTCGTGACTTCCGCTGATGGCGAGGTCGTCGACCCGCGTCGGATTCCCGCACTGCTGATGCGGTGAGGATTCACTCACCCTGTCTCGGCTGGGGGACTAGGCGGATGGGCCCGATGGCAAGCTCCTGAGACGATCCAGTGGTTGGCTGGGGCAGAACTCGGCCGAGCCAGCACCAGCATCCGAAGGCCACCAACCGCCTTTGCAGGATCAGGAACTCGGTTCGACCGGAGCCAGGTGGGAGCCAGTGGAGGGAGGTTTCTCGGGTGGTGAGGACGCACTTTCAGACGCACCAAATCGTCATGTAGGAGGCGACTCGATTCTAGAGGCCCGGGCCATCGTCTATTGCCTCCGCAGCGCCCGCTACGCCACGGGACTGAGCTGCGCCATTTCGCGGGAGGTCCAAGATGCGGGGCAAGCGACACCGTCCAAGTCTCGCTGGACCCGCGCCTCCTCAAACGACCCCAGGACTAGCGGAACTCCTATGGCGCCGGGTAGATGTCGATCTCGACATTGGAGTGCGGGTCGCTGTGGCTCCTCTCCCCTCAAACTTCGATATCGCTGATTCGTGTGTATCGAATTCGGCCACGTTATTCATGGGGCAACTCGCCAGGAGCATTGTGGCGACAACCTTCTCGCGGCGCACCCACGGATGCCTCCGGGATCACTCGAGGGTCAACCATCGCTCCGCCTCCTTGGCCACTCTCGATCAATCCTCTCTCGCTTCATTCCTGAGATTCACGGAGACGCTATGACGCGAAGATGTCGGTTTCCCGTGTCCCGCCAGAGGTACTGATTCGCAGCAGCGAGTACGTCCTGAGCTGCTTTGGTCAAACTGCCCATCGATAGCCCCGGCTGAACCACGACAACCTCGTACTCGGCATGCTTCGGGTTCGATTGGAGTAGTTGTTGCACTTCACGCAATCGACCTCGTTGAAACCGATACGGACGCCCATTAGACCGGCGGTCCAGATGTTCCAACAACTCCGCAGGCTTGTGCAGCCAGCGAACACTCTTCACCGCTTGCGCAGCTACTTCGTACAGATCGTCCAGCCTACAACCAGCCGCTTCGCCCCTCGTTGCCTTGCAGTGGTAGAGCCGTACACGCACACATGTCTCCTCGTCCCAAATCCCGATAACATCGGCCGCTTCGTGCGATCCGTGGTCATAGATGATGACGGATGCGCCCGCGGATTCAAGCAGCCCCAGAATGTATCCGTGCACCGTACCGTCGTTGGCCACCGGATTCTGGCCGTCCTCGTACTCACGATTGATGCTCACTCCGATTGCTCCCCAATCGACGGCTGTAAACGCGTGATTGTCGATCGGACGCTTGTCTGCTCGCCGCCGGTACAAGTTCGACCCCTCAAGCCGAGAGCAGTCGCTCAGCCATAACGCGACCGGATGACTGTTCAGATAATCCACCAGTTCCACTTGATCACCGCCTACATCGACCTCCAGGACCGCAGGGGTTTCGCCATCAACTCTGAACATCGGTGCGCCACCTGGAGCAAACCAGATACTCACATCCAGCGCTTCATGCCGAACGAGTAGTCGCGCATCCGTTGGTACGGTGCCCGGAGGCGTCGCGGCGAAGTCCACGTCGATGCCGACATCTTGTAGCAGGACCGACACCTCGGGGTCTCCGGCACTCTGGCGATACCTTAGCATGACAGCCTTGCGAAACGCCTCCTCAGGCCACTCCGCCGCCAGAACGTCAAGCGGAAATGCATTCACCTCATCCCCCGGCTCAAGGATGTCGAGATTGGTCCCGGTGACGACGGGCTGGTCGTTCGCGATCGATTGGCCGAGCGCTCTGCACCACTCCCGCCACTCGGTAAGCTGCGGATACTGCATGCTCCAGACGCGAGAACTACTGCTGTAGCCAATCGTGACATCAGCGTTCTCTTTCCGTCCCTTGGCCATGATGTGCCCCCGGTGATACAGCTGTCCCTCCTGTGGGCTGACGGATTCATGGGCGCGCGGTCCTGACTTCGTGACATACGACTCCAAGCTGCTTGACGCAGTGTTGTTTTTCATCCCAACGTGGAAGAATCGGGGCACTTCCACTCCCCTGAGTACCCTGCTGATGCGTGAGGCCGAGAGTATCTGGTGACTTCCATCTCCTAGTTGGTTGGCAATTGCCTCATAAAACGAATCCGTACGCGCCGATGCACAAATGAACAGAAGCTTCGAGTCCCCGTCGTAGTAGCACGCGAACAACTCGTACTGCACTGACACAAGGGAATCGGAGTCTGTCCATTTCGGTCGCTGAAGCTTTCGGCCAATGACAATGGACATGTTCAGATCTGGACTTGCCTGCTGAAACACCACTTCGTAAGGCTTTGGCAACCCGATCTGAGCAGTGATATCTGCTTCATCCAGGCCTCGGTAGATCTTGCTATGGCAGAATGGGCGCAGACCATACAGCGACAGATTCTCAAGCTGCTCAACTGCTTGGGGCTCCTCAAAGCTCGCGATGTCTTCCCGAACGTGCTGCTCGTGACCGATCGCCGTTCCAGCAAAGTCCATGAGCAGCTTCGGCCACGTTGCGTCCTCATGAAACAGCTTGCTCACACCGCGGTCTAGCTCATGCGGAACTGCCACGATTGATGCGTCGCCAGTTGCATCTCGCACGCGCGCGAATCGCCCGAAGAACTGCAACGTCACTGCCAGCGACTTGTGTGGCTCATGCAGCGCCGCCACCTTGAGTTGCGGCAAGTCGAAGCCCTCACCAAACATGTCTACGCAGATCACTCCGTCTAGCTCGTCATCCCGAATGTCCCGCAAGACCTTCTGCGCATGTCGGTACGAGTGATCGCTCGTCACTATCTTCAATCGCAAATCCGTGCGGGTCCGGTACAGCCCCTCAAGCTCCTTTGCTCTGGTCTTACTGCCTGTGCGCACCATGATGCGATGGTCCAATCCGGCCTGGCGATCCGCGCGGTATTGGGCTGCCGCTGTCTCGGCGACCCTGCGGTCAGGATCAACTGCAGCATCTCCTCGTGCCGGCACAAGGCGAACTGGACCAAAGACTCCATCCGCAAACGCCGCACCGAGCGTGTAGTTGAACACGAACCGACCACGAATCTCCTTTCGATCTCTCCTAAACGGTGTTGCAGAGAACAGTACTCTCTTGGCCCGCGGAAACGAATCCAGAGCCTCGCGCCATCCACGAGCTGCCTCGTGATGTGCCTCATCAACCAGAACCACGTCAAAGAGATCTTCCGGAGGAGTTGGCACGCTCTCATAGATTTGGCTGACAGTGTGTGGTGTCGCTACAACCAAGTCCGCCGCTCTCAGTTCCTCCCAATCCTCATCGGACGCGATTCTCTTCTTCACCTCGACGACGTTCGGCGATGCAACGTCCTCGGGCAACATGCCCTTATCGATCAGTTCCCTTGCATCGGCAGCGCCCTCAGCGATCTGCCCTCGTACCACCACACTCGGGGTGATCACCAGGGCTCGCTTGGCTTCAAGCGCGTAGGGACACGCCAGGAGAACGAGTGTCTTTCCACTCCCTGTCGGCATACACACGAGCGCTGGATCCACTCGTGTACTGAAGTGCGCCGCCACTGCATGCAGCGCGCCTGCCTGAGGGCGCCGTAGCCCTACTTCACCCTCAGCAGCGAGTGAGTAGCGAAGTCGTGCGGCATGATCCTGAAAGTAGCTCACTCTTGATCAGTGCTCCCGGTCACGATCTGTAGGTTCAGAAGACTCCGACGTATATCGTACCTGCCCAGCGGCTTGAAGGAGGCTCAGGTCACCTTTGCGCCCATGGTCGATGCCCGACACGCCGAGTGTCTCTCGGAGTGGAATCCCGATTGAGCCGTTCAGGCTTGCCGCGCGATCGCATTTGAATAGTCCGCAAGCGCACCAAGACATTCGAAAGTCCTCTGCGGGTCCGGGAATGATGCTCCGGCATGGTGCGCCGAAATTCCGTCCCGGTGCGGCGGGCAAGGCCGACGCCAGAAGCACTATTGGCTTGCTTGTGCGAGAGATCATGTTGATTTGTGGGCGATCTCGCACAGGTTTCGCAGGTACGGCGGCAATGACGACCCGAAGGCGCCTACGAACCCTTCGACCATTGTGGCGACCGGTTCAAACGAGTGCCAGTTGCCCCGACATTCATCCAGAACAGGCGTCGAGACGCGGTGCAACGCTCTTGCCCCTTGCACACAAAGGTGTTACGGCCGTCGCCAGTATGGTTTCGTTCAAATCTGGCGGAAGGGCAACTGGATCTGAAAACGCCACCAGCACTCCCGTCTTGGTCTTTGCGTGGGGCAGGATCATCGGACCCTGCTCTTGGCCCTTTTCACTAAGGCAGCTTCACTGGCTGGTTCACAGAACCGCTATTGCGGAGACTTCCAGTAGAAGGCGTCCCGAACAGCGGTTTGGCGGGCGTCGATGGCGTGACACCGGTGATGGGCCGATGCTCGACGCACAACAGTTCCCCGCTTCGGCCCCGGAACTCGACACGCTCCATTCGCACTCCATAGAGATCAAGCAGTCGGCAGTCTTCGACACGGTGTACTGTCATGGCGAGCCCTTTCGTTGGTAGCACGCGAGCCCTCCCGCGCGACCTCTAAGAACGATCGCCAGGAAGTTGGGTGACGCCCAACGGTGAACGAGCGCATGGGAATTCCGTGCTACGCTGGTTCGACTTCTTGCTACGACGTAGGTGGCCCGTCTGCCTCGGCAATACACTCCCTCCGAAAACGCGAGGGTTTACGATGATCATCGAGATCGTTGCCAGAGATCCGGGAATCGGCGTAACCGGATGGGAGCTGACGGAGCTCAGGGTGTGTGACGAGAGCAAGACTCGTCGCCTGGTGTTTGACAGCATCAAGCGGAGCCCCTCTCGCACGACCGCGATCCAGGTCGCCAGGGCACTTGTCGAACTCGGCCTCCGTCAAGACGATGCGAAACGCCTTGGACAGAGGCCAAAGCTGGAGCCGAAGGACAGCACGTACGACGTGGATCTGGCGGCTGCGTTGTACAGGTGCGTCGAAGATTCCGACCGCCGGGATCCCAACGGAACCTGGTGGCGGAAGTTGTTTCCCCAGGAAAAACCGCCGAGATGGGGCCAGCTCCTCCACCTCGAGTCGGGTCACCGCGTGCAGCTGTTTCCTAACCACACAATCCGGGTTGTTGACGAAGGCGGTAGGCAGCTAGATCCGCAGGCGCAGCGCTGGATCGCTGAAGGATCGCTTGCACATCTACAACAATCTCAAACGAAGCTGCTGGACGCAATCAAGAGAGCGCGGAAAACACCCGTAGCCTTTTGGGCTTGGCTCATCGCGGAAGCGATTGGACACCTCGAGCCCATCGTCAATGCCGCAACCGAATCGCTTAGGACCGGCACTCAAGCGTACCTTGAATCCGTTGACCAAGCCTTGACTTGGGCAACAGATGCGATCGCCCTATGCGGACTGAAGCCATTTGACACTGAACCATACTATGTGCCTTTCTTCAACATCGAGACCTGTCGGTTGTTTTTTCTTCCGACGGATCCAGAGCAGCGAACAAAGGTTGAAGCCACGATCAATGACCACAATCAGCACTCGCCAAAGGTCCGTGGCATTGCTGTCGAAACAGATGCGCGCACAAAGCTGGAACAACAACTGCTGGGCATTGCAGACGCCCTGGATCGCGGATTTGGCTTCGTCGTCTTTCATGACCGCCGCACAGGCCGCACTGAGGCCGTGACGCACGAGATGCGCGAGGGGGAGTTCCTGCACGCGTCCATCATCGGAAGAACACAACTCCGTAGCCTGCTGCGGCTGTTCGAAATGCTCTTCAAGGTCTCGATCGACTGGCGCGATGAAACAACCTGGCGTGATATTCAAGAGCGGCTGGCGCGAGTCCGAAAGCGACTGAGCGATGACGTCCCCGGTGAGTTCACTTCGTATGGCGATGGTGTAGTGCGGGAGCAGCTTCGCGCGATGCAATCAGTATTGCCCGCTCGGAAACGCAAACGCAAGCCAGGGAGACGGAAGTGAAAATCGGAATCGTAGGCGTCGGCTACGTTGGTACGGCATGCGTCAAAGCAATGCTGATGCGCAGGATGTGCGAGCAGATCGTGCTGATTGACGTCCGAGCTCGTGATCAGCACACTAGGGGCGTCAGGAACGACTTAAGCCACGGCGGGTCTCTCTACTCCCCCACCAAGTTGGTAGTCGGCGACTACAACATGATCCACGATGCTCCCGTGGTCGTGATCACTGCCGGCGTAAACGAAAAGGCCGGTCAAGCGATCGACCGAAAGGATCCGTGGGGTCGTCAGAGACTGCTTCCGCGCAATGCGGAGATCTATCGCAATGTGGTACCGTCAATCGTTCAAGTAGCTCCCGCTGCCACGATCATCGTTGCGACGGATCCGCCTGATTCGCTGGCGGATATTGCGCGAGAGATCGTGTTGGAAACGGGCGGCCGAAATGTCGTCCTGAGTACTGGAACCTATCTGGATTCGCGCAGGTTCCGCGAGCAGATCGCTTCGCTGCTGGACATCGATTCTGAGTCCATCAGAGCAAACGTGTTGGGCGAACACGGCAAGACTCAGGTGTATTCATGGGCGAGCGCGCAGAGCGGCGGTGTACCCATAGCCCATTTGTTCGAGTCAAATGGACACACTGACGAGGCGTCGTATCGCGGTCTCGTCCAAGGCCGAGTGCTCGACGCGAATATCGACATCATTGAAGCCACGGACGCGAGCCAACACGGAATCGGCCTGGTTACCACTCGCATTGTTGAGGCGATTCTGTGGAACGAGCGAATCGTGGAGCCGGTGGGACTCTGGCACGAGCAATACGGCGTGACACTATCACTCCCGAGCGTGATCGGCAGGCACATCAGAGCTCTTCCGAGGCCGGTCCCGTCCAGTGATCTCGAAGTGGCCGAAGAGGCTGCTATCCGCAGGAGCGCTGCCTATGTCGCTGAGGCACTTCACCGGGTGCGAACCGGACTCGGATTTGATGCGCCTCCTTCGCTGACTTGGGAAGCATGGTCGCGCCAGCTGCAGTCCAGGCACAGGTCCAAACCGGCCTGATGCCTGCGAAGCAAACCGCTGGTCCTACGGAACCCACTAACGGTCGGCGGTACATATCGGGGTCGTCGAATCAAGACGGCCCTCGCGCGAGCGCCAAGGGCGAGCAAGTAGCGGGGGGCACGCATTGTTTTCTACCTGACGGCATTCGCACCGCCGCGTCGCCCGGTATGGTTTAGCAGCCGGCAGGCCCGACGTTCCGAGACGTGCATTTCGCGCCTGGCGCGTTCGACTGCCTCGCGTCGCCGCGTCGGGCTAAGTAGTTTGGGCGCGCGGCCTCGCGCGGAATGGCGTTGTCCAGCGTCTGGTTCGCCACCAGCCGCTTGAGCGGCGCGTTCTCCTGTTCCAGTGCCTTCAGCCGCCGGGCCTGTTCGACCGTCAGTCCGCCGTATTCCCTGCGCCAGCGGTAGTAGGTCTGGTCGGTGATCCCCAGCTTCTTGGCCACCATCGGAATCGTCTGTCCCTTGGACAGTTCAATCTCCGCCTCACGCAGCTTGTTGACGATCTGCTCAGCCGTGTGCCGCTTGCCAGTGCCGCCCATGTGAATGCCCCGTGAATGCGTCCAGATCCGCAAAGACTATCTCCAACTGGACTGGTTCTTGGGGGGCAGGTCATGACGGCTTGGTGCGCATAGCGGGGAACCACGACCAGCACCTTCAACACGATGATCTCTATCATGGACCGTTTGGCGGGGCATTCCCCGGCCTTGAGAAGCCGTTCGACTATGTGGTCATACAGGCGACCGACGCGCAACGCTCGAAGTAGGTGATCTGCCATGGTCATCAGTTTGACGAAGTGTCCAATCCGAAGTATGCGGCTCGACTGGGAGAGGTGTTCTCAGAAACTCTCGGCTTTGCTTGGGGCGTTCGTCATGAACCGTGAATCCTGGCGCGGTGTCTTGATCAGGTTGTACTAGTGGACATTGTGAACGTGATCTGGTGCAAGCAATGGCGGTACACGGAGCAATGGTCGGTTCGCGATCGAAAGCGCCCCAAAGGACTGCCCATTACCTCGGTCCCCAGCGACGATGTTGGGACCGTGACGCTCCGCCAGCAAGTTTCTTGGGCGCTGCGCCCGCCATGCTCCATTCGCCTACATACTCAATTGGACAGTAACTTGGCGAGAAGCTCACGTGCCTCTATCGTCTTGGCGGCCTGTTCGCCACCATGCCCTTGGAAAAACAAGAATGCTTGCGAGGCGCAGCCTGTGGCTGCCTCCGAGTCGTTTGACGTGCGGCGATCTTTGAGACTGAGCATCCGGGCAAGCACAAGTCGGTGGGTAGCTAGATAGTAGCTGTCGCCGGCTGGACCCAACTCCTCACAAATTGCGACAATGCGGTGCATCTCCAGGATTGCCGCATCTCGCTGCTCATCGTTCTCCGCCAACGCGAAGCGAGTCATCGCCAAACCGCGCCGTGAACGTAGTGTCTCGATGTTCATGGGACCCAATCCCTGAAGGCGCTGAGACAGTGCCTCTTCAAATCCACTCTGTGCCTCGGCCAAACGTCCGAGAGCCAGCAAGGCACGCGCGTGGGCATCAATCCACTCCGAAACCCAGAGTCCCTCATCCGGACGACCCAGCGTGGCAGAACCAACGCGCACTGCCTCTCGCAGTGTGGATTCCGCTTCCAACGGCATGCCGGCCTCCAGCTGCGCTTCACCAAGGTATTCAAGTGTACGAATCGCCGATACGTCTTTCGAGAGATCGCCGTTGTCGATCTGAGACTCGCGAAGTTTCAGGTTCTGGAGGAGTGAAATGGCTTCACCGTGTCGTCCCGTAAGGGACAGTGCCACAGCACGACTGCGAAGTATCCGTCGAATGTGCTTGTTGTCTTCGCCCAGTACCTCGATCGCTGTCTCAAGAGCGCTTGGCTCCGTCAGACTGAGTACCTCTGTGAATTCGCCAACATGATAAAGGCCCTCCGCAAGGGAACCTAGCATGATAACCGTGGTCGTATCAGAATCACCAAGATGTGCACGTGTCTCCAACCAACCTTGACGAATCACTCGATTTGATCCAGGATAGTCGCCAATCACCCAATGCACGAGAGCCAATGCGCGCGAGAGCTTCGCGAAAGTCGTTGCATCTCCTCCTGACATCACCGGCAACGACTGTCTTAGTCCTTCCAAGACATCAAGATCCGGCCGTCCGAACGGTTGCACTCCCTCAAGAATCGTACGAAATGAATTGGCAATGTCCGCGCGCTGCGCCGCGACCACTTGGGTCGCGCGCTCAGCTCTTTGTGATCCGACGACGCTGCCGACGAGTCCCGTGATGGCGAGCACCGTGAGAATCACGATCGCTCCCAAGGCGATCGTACGGGGGCGACGCCGCAGAAACCGGTTCACCAAGTATGCACACGTGGGGTGAAAGCCGGGGAAGGACACGGGTTGTCTTTCACGAATCGCTGAGAAGACGCGAGTCAATTCGTCTACGGACTGGAAACGGTGCTGGGGGTCGTGAGCCAAACACCTCGCAACTGCCGAGCACAAATCCTGCGGGAGTCTGCCACAACGTAGGGGACCTGAGTCAACGGGTTTCGAGTGGACCGCCTCGAGCACCTCGGCAACGGTCGCGCGATCCGGAAAACTTCGCACTGGTTTTGAGAGAAACACTTCAAACGCAATGGCGCCGATAGAAAACACGTCCGCCGCTGCGTGCGCAACTGTATTGAAACTTGCTAGCTCGGGAGCCATGTACCCCGGAGTACCTCCCGGCGTGTAGTTTTGTATTGGGCGAGACTCTCCCAAGAGTTCCCGTGCCAATCCGAAGTCGACCAGGCGAATCTGCCCCGAGTTGTCGACAAGTACGTTCCGAGGCGAAAGATCTCCATGAAGTACGCCCACGCTGTGCGCTGCGCTCACCGCCTCGCAAAGAGTGGCGATGGCCGCGACTTTGCGTTGTATTGTCAACGGCTGCTCAGTTGACCACTCTGTGATCGGCCGAGCACCACGAACGAGCGGCATTGTCAAGTAGAAGTCAGGGCCATCTGATTCAGGAAAACATGCAGCATCCAATATCGGAACAATGTTCACATGGCTTGCTCGTTGCCCACGTTCGATCTCTCGCTGAACGAGCGCCCAGCCGACTCCCGTAAGAGAGCTTCCGCGTATCACCTTGAGCGCGACGAGTGCAGTTGTGCGCGTATCGACGGCTTCGTACACATCACCAAACCGTCCCCTGCCAATTGGCCGCTTGATCCGGTATCGCGCTGGGAAGAGTGCGTCCTTCTCGGCATCAGGATCGGTTTCCAACAGTGCTCGGAGCTGCTCCTCGGTCGCCGGTCGAAGGAGCGGATCATGAATCGACTCTAGCAGATCCAGCTTCTCCCGGATCTGCCGAAGGGACTCGTCATCACCACCACATCGCTCGCGAATGGCGGATTCGCGTTCGCTTGTTGGCATATCGAGAAGTGACCGCGCTGTATTACTCAGACTCAGAGCGGGGCGCCAATAGGATTTGGAATCAGTTTCTGCCATCACTTCATTTCGTCCCAGAACTGGACACCCAGTTTCTCTTGAAGATGCTTGCGGGCATCCTCCAGTCGGCGTCGCACCTGACCTTCACTCAAGCCCAGGATTCGAGCGACAGTCGCTCGGGGCAAGCCCGCATGATGTTTCAGCAGCAGCACCTCAGCGGCAGCTGGATTCACGGTACGGAGAGAATCGATCGCGGCTTCAAGTCGCAAACGAACTTCTGGTTGAAGTAGATCCGTGAATTGCCGTGATCCTTGTTCTACCGTGTCCTCATCATTCAGTGGCACCGCTTGTCGACGCTGTTCATGCCTAGCTCGATTTATCAGGGCTCGTCGAAGCGCTTTCGCGATCGCAAGATATACCGCACTATTGTCCAGCCCCCGTTGGTGACGTCGCCAAAGATAGAGTGCAAGACCCTGAACGACGTCACTCATGCCGGGTATTGCTCGCCGGCGCAATTCTGTGTAGGTGAGATGGAAAAGTGACAATCTCGCTTCATCGTCGCCATTTGTTGCAGCGTCGATAATGCGCTGCAGTTCAGTGTTGATCATCGCGATGGTGCTCAGTTGGGCACAAGGCTTGGAGGATCCTGCATCTGCAAACAACTCCTGTCCGACGAGGCCAAGACGCCGGTGGGTGGGGATCGTACCCAACCCAGAAGCTTCCACGAATCGAGCTCGAAGCGATCTGTCCAACATCATTTGCTACCTCAGTACCATTGGCAAACACGCCACAGGGCTACCCGGCGCGCAAACTGGGCCAAATCATCCGGGATTTGATACGGTGTACGCCGGGGCGTCCTGCTAATGACCTGGATTCCTCGGTGAGGCTGCAGGACCAACCGCCGTGCATAGCCCCGCAGGACTTTGGGCGCGGCCGGGATGGGACGAGTAGATGGAGGGGAAGCTCATCGCTCCTGCGCGACCCCGATTGCTGATCCGCCCTCCGGATCATCTGGCCGACATTTCCATCGCGATCAGTGCAGCCTGGGGCTTGATTCCCGAATGTCCCGCTGGTTCCCCACCAGCAAACGGTTGCCGCAACCAACCGCTTTGGATTGACAGTTTTCAGAAATCTCATCGAATCGCGCGCCGCGCTGCGATCCCACATGTGTTTCCTGTTGATCGCTGACTGCAATCGAGGCGGTTTCCAGCCATTGGAGCCGTACTTGCCGCCGGCGGCAGTTTGACCTCATCAGCAACCCCATGATTCAAGGAAATGCAAAATGAAGCAAAAGTGGCGAACAGGATTCGGCGGACGAGTGATCGCACTCTTGATTGCGGTGACCCTCCTGACAGTGGACGCGATCGCCGGCTTACCCGGATTGACCCCATCGGGCGGTGTGGCCACTCCGATGTATTTGACAACTACGTGGAGTCGGTTTGGGGGAATGCCTCACGGTGTCGCATTCCTCCGTCCAGCCGATGGTGACTTTCTCATCGTCGACATCGATTACGATGGAGCTGCACGCGATGGCGAGCGCCTCAAACTGAAGGTGAAGACTGAAGGCGGAGCCTTGAAGAATGTCGTTGCTCCGTTCTATGACTGGCAACTTGTTCCGATGACGCGGGTCGTCAATTCCGACTGGGACGCGCTCGTGACGCTTGAGTCGTGTGAGGGGAATGGGGGTGATCAATCTCGCCGATTTGAAGCCAGGATTCATCCAGCTCTGTTGCGGACTGCGCTGGGAGAGCGACTCCTCCAAGCCGATCTCACTCTTGTTTCATGGGACGTCGCTGCTGGAATCCCCTATTCCGAGACGGTGGAGGCGAATGGAACGACGATTAGGCTCCCTCATCTTGAGGCGGGAGAGTCGATGCCCGGTGAATCCCTGGAGTCGCGGAGACGCAGGGCGATGGAACTCTGTGGACTTGCTGCCTCAGCTCCAGATACCGCATTCAACTATACGATCACTGATCAGGTCGCACCGCGGGCAACTATTGTGAATGGAAAAGTGGAGATCCAAGGTACTCCGCATTGGCGATTCATTGGCCTAGACTTCACTGCCCGTCCCGATTTCTGGCGCCAGCTCCTCACGACAATGGACCACGATGCGGATCCCACTGCCTCCGAATCGACGGTTCGGCGAATGTTCGAGGATGCGCCCGTTGAGTATTTGCCCACCATCTCGTGTCAGATCAGCCGAGAAATGCAGATTAGTCCTCCGAATCAGTTGGTCTACGAAGCACTGGAATCGGCGATGAATGCCAGTGCATTACTCCGGATGGCTCAGGCTCAAGTACCTCGCCAAGAGTGGTTAGCTTTCGTGGCGGACATCAAGGACGTGAAAATCACGCTGGACGATTCGCTCACTCCCAGATTCCTCAATCTGCAAAGTGATGACTCGAGTGAATGAGGGATAACAAGAGTGCACTCTATCAACAGCACTGCCCTTGAGACAAACGCCCGTCGAGTGAGGGCGTTTGTCTCGTTTGCTCATGACCCCGATGAACCGGTCGCCGAGCGCCTTATGGCAGCACTGGAAACCGAAGGATTCCAGGTCGACACGTATCTATACAGTTGGCGGCAATTGAAGCCAGCAACGCTAATTGCTTCAGAGCTCAGTGAACGAGTAGGAGAGGCCGCTTATTTCATTCCACTCCTGTCTGAGGTAAGTCTCACGAGTGCCTGGGTCATCTTCGAAATATACATCGCATTGAAGGCAATCGAGTGGTCAGATGCCGCGAACAGCCCACGAGTCCTGCCGGTTCGTTCCGCAGAGCTGGTGCCAGCCGCGTTGCCCAGGGTAGTGGCGCGACTCAAAGGCGCGGAACCCCTGAAGGGTGAGCCAATACATGAATGGCGCTTTGGGGATGTGACTGTTCCGAATTCGGAGGTGCGACGCGTCGTAGCGGATTGGCTCGAAACGACATTGCAACCTCAAACCTTTGTACCATGCTATGACGACAGTGAAGTGACACAGCTTGTGCAATTGGTGAAGCAACTCGGATTGGAGCACGGCTTGCTCCAGCGGGAGTTGAATGGTGCGACTCCTGAGTCAATGTTGGACGCCGCACGTATGAGTGTGTTGAGCGCTCTTCGGCGTGAAGTCGCATCAGTGCTGATCAGTCAATCACCAGGGAGTATGGAGGCCTTTTCTCGGTTCGCAAGCAACCTGCGCGAGTACGTTCGGTGCGTGAAGCAGTCTGACCATGGTTCGGCCTTCAATGCCATCGCAGCGGCCAAGTTGGAGTTCTCACTATCGATGAGAGGCGCAAACTGTTGGTGCCTGGATCTCCTGGCGGCGCACCAGCAGTACTATGTGCGACTGGATGAGCACCGAGAAGACGTGCGCGAAGCAGCCCAGCTATCACTGCCCGGCTTCCGAGACCTATTTGCTGGGGGAACGCGGTTTGTCGGCCCGGAAGCCGATCGCAGCCTTTTTGAACGGGAAGCTGCGCTGGGACTCATCAAGTGCCTTCTAGACACGGGCCAAGCTGAGGAAGCAACGCAAATCGCAATTAGCGCGTGGCGCCGCAATCCCAAGGAGTATGAACTCATCGGCGCGCTCGCAGTGTGCTACCGCCGGCGAGGAGAAAGGCCACCACCGTTCGTGGATGAGCTTATCGTTGCGTACGTGGATTCCGATCCAGACTTGTTCTTGGGGAGCGAAAATGCAACTGCTACACTGGAGGCTTTGGTCCGAAAGGGAGCTCATGCGCATGCCTGTAAACTGGTAGAGACGCGACTCCAGGCGAATTGTGGCAACAACTCTCAGCTCATCAGTGAAATGGCGTGGCTTCTGGGAGTTGCGCGAGGTGAATGGGATGCCATTCTTTGGCTGGAGCGACAGCAATGGAGATGTCGGTTGCCAATAGACATTGACGAGATTACGACAGCGATCATCGAGTCCGAGCGACTCGACGATAACGAGGCGGCGATTCTCTTGGAGGAGCGTGCAGCGTCTGCTGCATTACGCGCGGGATGCGCTTCGAAGCCTAATAGCATTGGGTTGCTGGACGTCTTCGCTGCTTTGTCTATGTGGGCTATGATTCATAGACTCAAAGCGGGCCGCAAGAGTGAGGCGCTTCACATTGCTCGCGCACTAGTGGACGACAGTGGTCCTTCGCAATGGCAACAATACGCGGAAGCGGCAGCGCGATATGTGCTCAAGGGCGGGCGTCAAGTCGACTACTTGGTTGTCGGCATCAGCGAGGTGTCGAAATTGCCCGTTGAGCGCGGGCTCGATCCTTTGCTTGGTCGCCCTTGATAGAATGTGGTGTGATGGAAAGAGATGGGTCTTCTCGTGTCCTGGTGCTCCAAGCGAGATCGTGCATAGCCGATGCCGACGAACGCCGAATCACGCTCGCTAGGAGGATCGGAGATTCCGACGGTCCTGGGTGGTGGAATTGATCACCCCGAGCTGGGAGCTCATGTTTGTTGGCGATTGCTGGAAGAGCCAGCAGTTGAACAATCGGTGCGACTGTTGCGGTGAGATATGCGCTCGCGATCAAGGCTATCGGAGACGGCGATGAGTCGGAAAGACCCAGCGAAGCTCAAGAAAGTATCGGTTAATCTCCCGTTCGGAATGGGAGGAGCGGAGTGGGAGGCAGATTCGACTGAGCGCCGTGCGGCTTGGGCGCTCTATGTCGAGCTAGCTACGAGGGTTGCGGTCGAACCGCTCGGTCCTGAGGAAGGATTTGACCGAGAAGCACTCAACTCGCTCTACAGCCTCTTTGAAACCACAAGGCAGGTACTTCGAGACTCCGGACCGGACGTGGGTGCAGCGCCGAAGTCCGTCGGGGGTGTTGCCATTGCAGTCCTCAATCGAGGGCTGCGGCCCTTTCTGTCGAAGTGGCACGTTGCCCTGAGGCGATGGGAACGGGAACAGGGTCGCGTTGAGACCCAGGAGGTCGAATTGTGGCCTGAACGTGCTCAGTTTCGCAAGGAACTCACCGATCTGCAGCAGCATCTTGTCAAGTACACAGACGCGCTAGCGACGATTGCCGGTGTGAGACGCGCAGACGAGTACCCGGTCGCCAATTGAATAGGGTGTATAGTGCTTCGGGTCACCCAGAGCTATCCAACCGCGTCGCGGGCGTAGGTGAGATGTCTTCAGCCTCCCTTCAAGCCGCAGCTCACTGCGATTGGTGCGTTCAGAGATCCGCGACCCAGAAAACGCTGACGAGCATTCCTGCGTGGAGGTGGTGGCGTAGGGCTCAAAGCGTACGGCCGAGGTTGCTTCCAGGTGATTGCGGAGTGCAACAGTGGATCTGGCCAACGAGTGTCGCGGAAATCACGATCCCCAACAGTACCCACCAGCCGACGCATGTGTAACGGGTCGGTCAGATGGCCTCGGCCAATCGAGGCAGATGCGGCGGTGTTGGAGAAGCGAACGCCACCACATACCGCTCGACCATGGACGTGAGCGGTTCAAACCGGTGCCAGTTGCCCCGATTGGCCGGCTCTCGTTCGCTTCTTCCCTGGCGTTGTTTCGATCCGGAGCCCCATCCGCCCATCGCCGCATCGCGCTTCCATCCGAATCGAGCGCGGCTCATTTCGTTCTGTGATAGGTCGACGTCCCGAACTGCACCCACTGGCCATCCACGAGGGCCGATGAGGTGAGTGTGCGCAGATCGTCGCTCTTGAATTCGATCGCATCACGAAATCGCGTCTTTCCCGCAGCGGGGTCCACCATGTTCGGCCCTTCCGCTTCGAGCGTGAGGATCTTCTGCGTCGGATCGAGCGTACCCTCGTAGACCCACAGCACATCGGTCATCGAGTCGACCCATGTGCCCTGGTACTTGCCTGTTTCGGTGTTGTAGCCAAGCGTGAGCACGGCGTGCATCTTGCCCATGCCGGGGATTTCGCTGTGGAGTTCGCCAATGACCCATCGGCCGCCGATCGAGCGCACTGTGTCTGTTCCAGTCGCCTTGACCGCCGGCATGCCTTCTCCACCCATCTCCGATTCAAAGCTCCACGTGCCGACGAGTTGGTCGAGCCACTTGTGGTGCTCAGTGGGCTCGGGGAACATCGGCTGCTCGGGTTGAACCTCGGGGGCAGGGTCCTGCGGCGCCGCGGGTAGCGAGGCGATGCCAGCGCCAATGGCCGCCGTCAGCGACAGCAGGCCGGTGGCGATCAATCCATGACGAGTCTTCATGATCCTTTCCTCTCCTGATGGAATGCGATGGTGGTTGGTGCGGGTCACCGACTCCGCTCAATGGGACAGTGAAGAGTAGCCCAAGCGCATTTCAACCGCCAGGGCTGATCGCGATCCGCAACGCTGCGCCGGCCCGGGGGCCGGATCGTTCTCATCTCGCGGCACACACACCGCTCCTCGCGTCGCCGCCGGCTCCGCTGGATCGCGTCGGGCGCCCGCCGTACCGTGATTTCGTCCAATCCGGCCCGCGGAGGTGTCATCGTGTGGCGAATCACCTTGTGCGCTCTCGTGTGCGTCGTGTGCGGCTGCGCAGCGAACGACAAGCCAACCCCAGCCCAACCTGCCCAGGAGCCACCCATGTCGCTCGGGAACTTCTCCGTCAGTCTCACCGTCAAGGACATTGCCGCCTCGCGCGCCTTCTACGAAAGTCTCGGCTTCAAAGTCGTGGCCGGCGACGCGGCCCAGAACTGGCTCGTGCTCGCCAACAGCACCGCCCGCATCGGCATCTTCCAGGGCATGTTCGAACGCAACATGCTCACCTTCAACCCCGGCTGGGACAGCGAAAAGAACACGCTCGCCAAATTCGACGACGTGCGCGAACTGCAGCTCCGCTTCAAGGAGCGCGGCCTGACACTGACCGTCGAAGCCGACGAGTCCACCACCGGCCCGGCCTACCTCATGCTCACCGACCCGGATGGGAATCCGATTCTGATCGATCAGCATGTGGATAAGCCGGGGGAGTGAGGCTTTGACCTCAGTTCACACGCGGTCGAGTTCTTCCGATTCCGAATGAGGCGGTTCTTTAGTGGTGTCAGACGGATGATCGAGATCTCCGGTAACCTTGAGCTCAGACCCACACGTATCGGCTTCTTGACGCGGCCGACGGACTTACGGTCTGTTCGTGCAATAATGCGAGCCTGCACATGCGTTTGGGGTGGAGCATTTAATCCGATCATTCCGGTATACATCCGCTCGCCGAAGGACTGGAGATCAGACGCACACTCGCGAATCAAGGTCAAAGACGTCCCAAAGGGCTATGTGCGGTTCTTCGAACCTGATGTCTTCGTCGAAGCCGAGCAAGGATTGCTTGAGGCTGCGGGGTTGGGTGCATTGCGCACACAGAGCTTGCTTGACCGGCAGGTTCTCACGCTTGATGACTTTCTCAAGCCAATGGATGATCGCGCATGGTCTTACCCTCGCTTTGGCCTCAGTATCTATGATGTACTCGCCCACCTCCACAGAACCGAGCGGCGATTCGTCCTCCGCGACCAACGCGAATCGCTCCGGGTTGCACCGGAGCGAGCAAGCGCCCTGACGGAAGCAGTGTTCGGTGTGTATCCTGAATCGCCTCATCTCGAATATGTCGCAAGCGCCTACTCAGACGTATTCGCACCCGCCCATGTCGCGGCATCGCCTGAAACTTGGCGCCGGGTGTGCGTCGATCGCGCGCTGACGCCACTGAAGCTCACCCGGCATGGTCTCGAAGCAAAGCGCTCTTGGAACGACGATCTTCTTATCTTCGTATTCGATCATGAGCGGACTACCGACCTAATCGATCTGTGGAATCTTCGGCTTGAGCCGCGCCCAGTTCTGCCGCTTCCGATCCAGTGGATTGACACACTCCGTGGCGACATTCTGAGAATCCTGGAGATCGAGCATCGGCCCGTAGTCGGGAATCCGTATGGCGTCATGCATCACGCGACGATCGAGTTTGCTCGATCGGTGCCGAGACCCCAGGCCGAGGCAATCGCTAGTTCGCTCGCTCCCAACCTCCCACCCGGCGCGCTCAGCGTGAAGTGCTGGCGCAACGCCATCTGGATCGAGCAGCGCGACCGCGGAGTCGTGGGTTCCCGTCGCCTAAAGGTGGTCGCGAGAGAGCAGCGCGTGATACTCACGCTCAAGCAAGACGACTTAATCACGACTTTCCGACCCATTCAGCCGGACTGGGCATCCAACTTCGGAATGGGTATTCATCGCTGGGTAAACGTGCTGAGATTGTCTCACCGTGGAAGTGAGGACATCGCGACCGTCTTTCCCTTCAATACCTTTGATCGGACATGGCCGAATGTGCTCTATGGGAGGGATGCCGTCCATATCTGCAGCGAGGGTTGGATCTTCAGCCAGCAGCTGGTGGATTGGAGCCAATCGCTGGTCCTTTCAAGTGGTCACGATGCCATTGTCGGATGGCTCACGCACATAGGGATTGACGCTCAGCTGTCGGAGCCGGGTCACATTGCACGGCAGATGCTGATGCAGCTCGGCGGCCTGCACGGAGTGCGTGTGCTCGCCGACATTGAGACTCTGAAGCTCCTGAACAATATGGCTGGTGGGAAGCGTGTAAAGAGGGCTGATACGGAGATAGTTGAGGAGCAGTTTGGCCTTCGAACCGCTCCAAAGAAAACGTGGGATGATTTAGTCTCTAGGCGCATTGCTAATGGTACTCTCCCCAAATTGGGCCTCGATGCATTCATTAGGCGCAACGTCATTCAAATTGGCATCGAGACAAGGTGCCCGCATTGCAAGAAGCGGAATTGGAGCAGCTTGAGCGACGTCGATTATCAGATCGACTGTGAGCGTTGCCTGAAGACGTATGCGTTTCCACAAGCATCGTTGCAGAAGTACAATCAGAACTGGACCTACAGAGTAGTTGGACCATTTTCGGTCACCGACTTCGGCAAGGGGTCCTACAGTGCATTGCTGACGTTGTGGTTCCTCGAGCACTATAACGCCTCGGCGTCGTCTGAGATGACGTTTTCCACTGCGGTCGAATTGGCATGGCCTGGTCATCGCTATGAAGTAGATCTCTTGGCTTGGCGGGGAGGCGATTATCTGCGGGAGAGTCATCGTCCACCGGAGCTTGTCGTTGGAGAGTGCAAGTCCCTTGGTAAGAGAGAGTTGATAGGGCCTGACGATGTGAGGAAACTGAGGCGTGTGGCTGGCAGGCTGCCTGAATCTATAATTGTCATATCGGTGTTGCGAGGCGATTTTACAAAGAACGAGGTGAGGCTCCTAAGGGCGTTTGTGAAATGGGGGCGCCGTCTGAATCAGTATGGGGAGCAAAGTAATCCTGTTCTGTTGCTAACGGAGCACGAACTGATGAGCGACTACTTGCCAGCAACGTGGAAGAAGTTAGGCGGGCGACATGCACTGTTTACAGATATGGATCGTTCTCGAGATCTATCGGAGTTGGCCGATGCAACGCAACAGATATATCTCGGTATCCCCTCGTTTCATCAGGTGCGTCACGAGTATTGGGAGAAGCGCACGACACGACGCAGGGCGAAGCGAACGAGCAAGCAAGTTGGGAAGGGTGAAGGGTCCTGATTCGGGCTGACTCGAAGATCAGCTGCGCATGCCACCCGCCTTCAGCACAGCGGCGCGCACCGGGGTCGACCCGATGGGGAGGGGCGGCGCGGGTGCATAATGCGGGCCTGCTCAGTGAGAGTGTTGCACACAAAACGTGTCGCTTGTCGCTACGTAACGGCAGGCGGCGCTTCTTCGATGTGTCGGACTCGCAATCTTTGCATCGGGCGGAGGAAATGGTTATTTTGACACACCGTTGGCGCCGTTGCGCGCGTCGATCGCGCGGGTCGGGCGCGAGTTCTTCGCGCTCGATGAGGGAGTTGGCCGGTGGGCAGCGGGATTCGCTTGTCGGGCAGAGGCTGCGGCGCGACGGGCGCGCAGGAATGGGTGTCCCGCGCCGGGACTCTTCAGAGTTAAGAAATCGCTCCCGGCTGGCCGCGATCGACTCGCGGGCGGGACAGCATCAGAACTGGAGCGGGAGAATCGGCGACCGGAGCGGGCCGGGCGGCTCGCAGGGCTGCGGCTCGCACTCGCAGGTGTCCTGCGATCGCTCGCGAGGCGGCAGGGATGAATTGCAAGTCGCGGGGCCTATCTGGAGATCAGGCGTGAAGGTCGGTGCGTTATTGGCCGATGGGCAAAATGGAACCGAGCCCCACGCGTAAGCACGGGTCTTCGGCGAGTGCGGCGAAGGGCGCGATGCTGGAACGCGAAGGCTGGTCAACGGCGAAGGCCCTCCCTGACAGTCGGGGCTCGGATTGTCTTCCATGCGCGGCTCGTTGATTCCTGATTCATCGACCATGAGAGGTCTCGACATGGCTGGAAAGTTCATTCCTGATTCGGACAGCGGCTTTGCCCGCATGGCGAGGGTCTTTTCGGACAACATTGCCCTTGAGCCCGAGCGGTATTTCCTGACGGCGGAGGATGCGCGGGACATCGGCCATGCCGTTTCGGAGTTTCGTCATCATCTGGCGCTGGCGTCCTGGCCGAGCACGCGATCGACCCGGACCATCATGGAGAAGGATGCTGCGCGGCAGCGGGCGGAGCGGATCGTGCGCAAGTTCGGCGCGTTGATCCGCGCCAACCCGCAGATCAGCCAAAGCGCCAAGGTGTGCGTAGGCGTGCGCGAGCGGCCGGGCCGGCTGCGTCGGCGGGAGTGTCCGAAGCATGCGCCGCACCTGCGCTACCTGGGTTCGGAGCGCGGCGTGCATCTGCTGGAGTTCCGGGAGGAGTGGGGCAACCGCAGCCGGGCCAAGCCGCGCGGGGCGAGCCGGCTGGAGTTGTTCATTGAGATGGTCGAGCCGGGGCGGGCGATTCCCGAGTCGCCGCGCGAGCGGCCGTGGTATTTGCGATCGTTCACGAGCAGCCCGATGCGCGTGGAGTTTCCCACGCCGGCCGGGCCGCGCATGATCGTGTACTGGGGCCGGTGGGCGGATGCGACGGGCGAAGTCGGGCCGTGGTCGCAGCGCGTGGTGGCGCGCGTGGAGGGGTGGGAGATGCCGCCGAAAGACGCGACAGGAAAAGCCGCAGAACTCACTCTGTCGGAATCGGCAGATCCGAGTTCCAGGCGTCGCGGGCGATGCGCCACACCCCGTCTGCGTCGTGGTGGTAGATGTTGATGCCCTTACCCGTGTCGTGCAGCGCCTCGCCGCCATCGCGTGGCGTGTCGGTCGCCTTGTAGGCATATTGCTCGAATGCCCACTCTCCGCACACGACGAACTCCAGCGTCGTCTTTTCCCAGTGGATGTGAAAGGCGTCGAGATACCCCTTGCCCCACGCTCGCACGGCCGCCTTGCCGACGAGGCGCGGCTCGTGCGGCGACATGTAGACGACATCATCCGTGAGCATGCCCATTAACGTATCGATGTTGTTGGAATTGATCGCATTGACATACGCCTCATGCGCCCGATGGGCAATTTGCGCGTCGGATTGAACCGGGCCAGAGAGAGTACACGCAGAGAGACACGCAAGACTCGCCACGAAGCCGATGGGATATGAGAACCGGTTCACTTGATGATCCTCTTGTGATGTCTGAGGTGTTTGGATGCGATGGATAAGGCACGGACCTTAGGAGACTCGAGGCGCGACGTCTCGACCTTGCGCCCGCTGCACCCGCGGTCCCCGGATGCCGCTCCGCGACCCCTCACGCGCGCCACCTGGAACTTGACAGCGTACTGTCTGGAGGAGTTCCAGACCCACCGCGCCACCAGGGAGTGATGCGAATGTCCCGGGATGTACCCATTTGCTTGAAGGAGACGCCCGATGACCTCGATTACAGAAATCGCACCCAACGTCCACCGCATCAGCGTCCTCATGCCGGAGATCAACCTTCAATTCAACCATTTCCTCGTCGTTGATGACGAGCCGCTGCTCTACCACACCGGCATGCGCCGCATGTTTCCCGATGTGCTCGAAGCCGTGAAGCGCATCATCGATCCGGCAACGCTGCGCTGGATCGGGTTCAGCCACTTCGAAGTGGATGAGTGCGGCTCGCTCAACGATTGGCTCAAGGTGGCGCCGCACGCGCAGGCCGTGTCCGGCATCGTGGGTTCGCTGGTCAACCTCAACGACTTCGCCGACCGACCGCCGCGTGCTCTCAACACGGATGAAGTCTTCAGCACCGGCCAGTTCCGATTCAAGTACCGTCCGACTCCGCACTTGCCGCACGGCTGGGATGCCGGCGTTCTCTTCGAAGAAACGCAGAAGGTGCTCTTCTGTTCCGATCTGTTCACGCACAACGGCGATGTCGAGCCGATTACCGAGTCGGAGATTCTCAGTCGTGCCCGCCAGTCGCTCGTCGACTTCCAAGCTGGTCCGCTCATGGACTACATGCCGTACACCCCCAAGACGCGATCGCTGCTCGAAGGCCTGGCCGCCCTGAAACCAAAAACACTTGCGACGATGCACGGCAGTTCCTACACCGGCGACTGCGCCAAGGCCCTGCTCGAACTCGACGGCATCATGAAGGAAATGCTCGGGTAGCCCGACCTCATTCGACCGTACAATCCCAAAGCTCTCGTTCGTGTTGGAGAGAACGAAAGCTGTGGCCGTGAACGGCACGACCGGACCAGTAACCACGATTCGTACTGGAGCCGAAACACGTGACCCGCATCTACCCGCTTTTGTACCGCTTGGGCTTTACGCCGTGGGAATACGCCGGTTCGCATCCCCCGGCTGCGAGGCACATCACCAGACTCATCGAGCGCGAAGAGCAGCAGCGCCAGCCGCCCTTCGGACGAGCGCTCGACCTTGGCTGCGGTCGGGGCCACTGGGCCATCGTCCTCGCGCAGCGCGGCTGGGAAGTAACCGGCGTTGATCTGGTCTCTCGCGCCGTGCGCGCGGCTCGCGCCAACGCCGCCAAGGTGGGAGTACCCGTCAGCATCATCCAGGGCGACATCACGGCGTTGCGAGCGGCGGGCCTTGAGCCCGAGTTTCAGTTCATCTGGGACTTCGGCACTATCCACGGTTTGTCGCAAGCCCAACGCCGCGTCGCGGGGCGGGAGGTGAGCGCCCTGGCTTCAGCGGATGCATCAATCCTCATACTGGCCTGGACGCCAGCTCATCGCGGCCCTCTGCCGCGCGGGGCCAGTCAGCAAGATCTTGAAGATGCGTTCGCGGGTTGGAATGTGGATGATGTTCAACCCTTCGACGCCACCGGCTTGCCGCGACCGCTGCGCAACGTCGGTCCATGCATGTACAGGCTTCGACGCAATTCAGCGTCGCCGCAATCCTGATGCAGCCTACAATAAATCTGTCGGCGCTCCGACGCTCGAGCACGTGATGTGTGGCGCTCGCGTGCGATTACAGTCTTGTGGCGGCTGCAATCCCGTCGGACATCAACCTTTCGGGTACCAAAACACCATGACTCAATCTCCAGCGATCTTGCGCGATCAGGCGCGAGCCGGGAAAGGTGCTTCCTCCCAACTCGCACGGCTGTTCTATCCCGTCACATCCATCGTATTGCTGCTACTCACTCTCTGGGGTTTCAGCAAGTTCTACACGCACGGGCAGGCGTACCCCGGCCGGGAGATCGCACCGCCAATCAAGACGCTTGTCATCGCGCACGGCGCCGCGATGAGCGCTTGGATTCTCCTCATACTTGTTCAGCCATTTCTGATCTTCATGCGCAAACATCGAGTCCACATGGCGCTGGGCAAGGTGGGTGCGGCCCTCGCGCTGGTCATACTGGTGCTCGGTGTGATGACGGGCATCCGCTCCGCGGCCGTGACACCACCAGAAGTTGTCATCTGGACGCTTTCACCCAAGCAGTTCATGATCGTGCCGCTGGTAAGTGTCTGCCTCTTCGCGGTGTTTGTCGCAGCTGGGGTGAAGTACCGAAAGAAGCCGCACATCCATCGCTCGATGATGCTCCTCGCCACGCTGGCGGTGCTCGCCGCAGCGGTCAGCCGAATTGATCTGTTCAACCGCTTCTACGTCGGCACGAGCCTGGAGCGAATCTTCGGCCCATTTCTGTTCACGCTCATCCTCGGCGTGCTTCTGGTCGCGGCGCGCTGGGCGGTCACGCGCACCATTGACAGGATTCTTGCCATCGGCATTGTGTTCCTGGGAGTTGTTTCGATCGCCATCATGGCCCTCGGTCGCACGGATATCTGGCTGCAGTTTGCCACGATGCTCGCCGGTTGAGCACTCTCCTCGTCGGCACAAATTGGTCCAAAGCGCCGGCGCAACCGGCGCGGGCGCTGTACAATGCGCACTCGCCCGCAGCCGCATCCGAGAGGAGAACCACCATGCAATACCGACGACTGAGCTCCAACTGCGGCGTGCGCGTCAGCCCGCTGTGCCTTGGCACGATGAACTTCGGCGGCGCGACACCCGAGCCCGAGTCCTTTGCCATCATGGATCGCGCGCTGGCCGAAGGCATCAACTTCTTTGACACCGCCAACGTCTACGGCCGCACGCACTGGAACGAAAAGCACGAAGGTCACGCCGGCCTCTCCGAAGAGATCATCGGCCGCTGGTTCGCGCAAGGCGGCGGTCGGCGCGAGCGCGTCGTCCTCGCCACCAAGGTCTACGGCAACATGCCCACCGCCGCCGGCTTCGACCCCGATCGCGAGGGCGGCCTGAGCGCCCGCCGCATCGTGCTCGATTGCGAAGCCTCGCTTGGGCGGCTGAAGACCGACTACATCGACCTGTATCAAATGCACCACATCGACCGAGCCTGCCCGGTCCAAGAGATCTTCGACGCCTACGACACACTCAAGCGCCAGGGCAAGGTGCTCTACATGGGTTCGAGCAACTTCGCCGGCTGGGACATCGCCCGCTACAACGAAACGGCTCGCCGCCTCGGCCAGCCCGGCCTGGTGAGCGAGCAGAGCGTCTACAGCCTCAAGAACCGCGCGATCGAAAGCGAAGTCGTCCCCGCCTGCCGACACTACGGCGTGGGCATCATCCCATGGAGCCCGCTGTCCAGCGGCGTCTTGGCCGGCCGTTCCCTCAAGAGCGATTCAACCGGTGACGGCGCCCGCCGCGCCAGCCCTCGCGTGAGCACCCAACTTGACGACACTACGCAAAGTCGCGTCAATGCCTACGAAGGGCTCTGCAAAGAACTCGGCCAGTCGCCCGCCACCGTCGCGCTCGCCTGGCTGCTGCACAACCCCGTCGTCACCGCCCCGATCATCGGCCCGCGCACACTCGAACAGTTCACTTCATCCCTGCCCGCCATCGAACTCAAACTCGATGCGACCACGCTGACCAAACTCGACGAAATCTGGCCCGGCCCCGGCGGCGAAGCGCCGAAGAATTACGCGTGGTGATCGGCGCCTGCGTAGTGGCAGCCGCCGCGTTACAACGAGCTCTCCGACGCAGTTTCAAGGCGGACGCTATGTCAGCTTCGGGCAAGGCCACGGGTACTCAATCTCGATACAAATCTCGTACTCGGGCTCCGCCGGCGGTGGCGGCCAAACAAAGCAGATCGTAGCTGTCTTGTGACACTTGTGGGGGATCTTGATGGGGCCGTGGCCCGGTGTCGTCATCTGATAGCTTGTGAACAGCGACTCGGCTTCTCTCACTTTCAGTTCGAATCCACTGATGTGGTTCTCAAGTTCTGAGCGATCCAATCCCGTGGTCGACTGCAACTCCGAGAGCATCGCTTCGATCATCGCATCTGCATGGTCTGCGTCAGTTCTCGCCTTGTGTTCTTTCAGAATAACACGCACGAGCGATTTGACCTGTTCGATTCTGCTCATTTCAGTCTCCAAAAGAATGGTTTGTCCGAATTGCGATGCCGATCGCCACGACGACAACGCACGACCCCGCTGGAGCCGCCGTACGAGTCTACACCGCGCGAATCTACGCTGCGCGGAACCAGACGGGTTGCGGGTGGGTGCCGGGCTTGAGGGGGCGGGGCCGCTTCGCCGGAGAGCACGTACATCAGCGACGGCCTGTCACAGGCGGCTTGATTGGTTGACCGCAAAGCACGCAGAGGGCGCGGAGGGATCCGCGCTCTCTGCAGTCTGTGGAGTAGTCGGATTCGTGTTCGGGGAAGTGCACCTGAAGAAGTGCGAACGCGGTCATGGCTTAGTTCGCTGCGTTCTGACCCGAATACGCCACGCGAGAATGGCTACCCCGCAAACCGCGGTGACAAACTCTCCGGTCGAATACCAGTGGTCGGCCGGAAGGAGGAGGAATGCCTCATCGAGCACCACGATGCAGACCATAGCGAACGCGGTGAAAACGAGAATCCAGTCGGGTCTGCTCGAGGGCGCTTGGAGCGCTTCGGAGTCAAACGTGCGATCGTCGCCCGGGTCGAAGTTGCGGCCACACTCCGGGCAGCGACGCTCGGTGAGGCCCCGCAAGTCGTATTGACAGGTCAGACACCGCACGAGGGAATGATACGGCGGAATCGAGGCAAGTAGCATGAGCGACATCATCCTGCACAGGGAGTCACACCAGGCGATGGCTCTGCCCGAGCCGCCCTGAGGAATCCGCGCTCTCCGCATTGCTCGGTCAATCTGACAGTGCGAGCCGAATGAACCACATGAGGAGTGGCAAGCCGATTGCACATGCGCCGAACACGAGTAGGCCGATCGCAACGATGGTGCGCAAATGCGGTTCTGTCTCGAATGTTCGATCATCGCCCGGATCGAACATGCGGCCACACTCCGGGCAGCGATTGCCACTGAGATTCTGCAAATCGTAACCACAGGACAGGCAATGCACGCGGGAATGATACCGCGGAATCGACGCAAGCAGTATGAGCGACATCATCCTGTACAGTGAATCACGCCGGGCGATGTGTTGGCGGTGGAGCCCCTCGGCGCGACTCGGGGCGGTAGAGCAGCCGAAGTTGCTGGATGCGGCGTGATATGATCGAGAGATGCGCAAGCGTCTGCGAAGCACGATCAAGTGGGGCTGCACGGTGCTGACCGTGCTGCTGCTGGTCGTGTGGGTGGCGAGTGGCTGGTGGTGGTGGCGCGTTGGCCTCGCGCCGACTTCTTATCATGCAGATGTAGGCGTCGGCTTGGTGCAGATCGGTTTTGATTCTCCGCTTGTGCTGGAGCGGCCGGAATCGCTTTGGTGGGCTTACCAAAGAGAGCCCCGCTCCGCTCGCCTCTGTTGGTCATTTGGGATCTTTTCCGCCCCTCAGAGCATCGCGATCAGTGGGCCGCTTTCGCTGGAACATACATGGGTGTCGGTGCCAATCTGGTTCCTGGTGCTGCTTGTCGGGGTACCGTCCGCCTTCCTCTGGTACCGCGACCGCCGTCATGCCCCGGGCCTGTGCATCAAATGCAACTACGACCTGCGCGGCAGCGTGAGTGGTGTGTGTCCGGAGTGCGGGACGGTGATTACTCCGTAGGACCATCTGATGCGCTAACGGCTGCGAAGCACAATCAAGTGGGCTTGCACGGTGCTGACCGTGCTGCTGCTGGTCGTGTGGGTGGGGAGTGCGTGGCGGACTATCTGATTACGCGCCGAAGTGTGTACAGTGGATCGCTACAGCGGCTCGATATCGCCCTGACTCGATGCTCGCAACCCGGCAGCTTCGACCTCACGGCACACGTTGCTACCCGAGCGCAGCAGCGCATTCGTGTGGTTGAAATGTATGAACCGGATCTTGGCCCGTTCGCCGATCGATAACGCCGCAAAGCGCGCCATGCTCTCGCGCACGAACGGGTGGGGGATCTCGGCCATGTCGCGCCCGCCAAGTTCTTCGCCATCAAAGAATGTCCCGTCGAGGTACGCGACGTCGACTTTTGCAATTTCATCTTCAATGAGGCGATCCCACCGCTGCCACTTGTCGACGTCGGGGATGTAGAGCACGCTTCGGGTCGGACCAGTAATGCGGTAGCCGACCGTCTCCGAATACTCATCGCGGTGGGGGACGACCAGCGGCGTGGCCGTGATGTGTTCATTGAGAGCGGTCGGTTGGTCGGCGCTGAGCAGGTGCAACTGCACATTGTGCAACTCGACCAGTTGATTCCACGGACCGTTCGTGCGGAGGAACTCCGCCATGCGCGGCATGACGTAGAGCGGCACCTCGTGGGCGCCTGTCACTTCCCGTCCGAGATCCTGCAGACCTGTGTAGTGCCCGATGTGCGCATGCGTGAGCAGGATCCCATCGAGCAGCGGCTGGGAGATGAGCGCCGTCGCGTCTGGCGAGTGCGACGGGGCCATCGCATCGAGCATCGCAAGTTGCTCGCGGAAGTCCGGCGTGCAATCAACGATCCACCGCTGTCGATTGACCGGATCTACGATCGCGAGACACGCGACGTGGCGCTTCAGTTTCGGATCGCGCCGGGCTGCTTCACAACAGGCCCGTCGGCACGCCGTCTGCGGATACCCCGCATCCTGTGCGACGCCCAGCACGATCGTGTACGGCGTACCCGGAACATTCGATTCAGTTGGAGCTACCCGAACAGGCATACATCCCACCAGTACACAGAGATTGATGATCGCGCACGCAACCCGGTTCATGCCAGTATACTCGCGATCCATTGCCGCATTTCCAGTGTGCCGATGCTTCAGGCGCCGCCGCGACTTCGGGGAATCGCCGTGCCTCGCCTCCTCGGCATGTCGCCAACTCGCTCTCAAGCCGTTCCCACACCAAGCAACTCCGCGATCTTGAGTGTGGTCCGCCAGTTGCGAGCAGTGCAGGTCGTGCCGAGTGCGGAGTCGAGATAGGCGCTGGTGAGCTTCGTGCGACCCATGCCGTTGGGCAGATGGAAGTAGATCTCCCGGCCGCGCACGGCGAACGCATCGCCCGGCGAGCGATCAGGATCGAGTTTTGCAATCCGCTTGGCGCTGGGCTTGGCTGCAAGGAAACCGACGTGCAGCGTGGCTGTATCGATGCCTGTTGCGAGAAACGGATTGTTCCTGACGACTTTTGCAAAGGCCGTGCGGGTTCGGATGACGACGACGGGTTCGAAGCCAAATGTCCTGCCGATGAGTTTGGGAAGATCAGTGGCCAGCCGCGTGACCAACGCCGCGTCCGCTGTGAAAACGACGTTGCCACTCTGGATGTAGGTTGCGACGCGGCTGCATCCGGAAGACTCGAAGAGCGAGGCGAGCGACTTCATGGGGATGATGTGCTTGCCGCCAACATTGATGCCGCGGAGCAGGGCGACGTGCGTCGGCCGATTCTGCGCTGGGCCGCTCGATGTTCGCGGAGTCACTGATCATCTCGGTTTGAATTCGATGAGTCGGGCTTCCAAGGCCTGGTCGAGGTGAATTCGTATGCACCCGAACCGACGCCGAGGATAATCCGGTCGGCCTCGCGATTGAGCACCTCCACCCCATCGACCGTTTCCAGCGGCCGCCCCGACTCAAGGACCTTTTCGCTGAGCAGGGCCGGCATGATCAGCGTCGCCGTTGTGTTGGCCGGGACTGTTACACGAAGCGTCAGTTTGACGCCATCCACGACCCAGTCGGTGGAGATGTGGCCGCGAATAGAGTGGTAGCTCGTTCGAGCCCACGTCACTGGCTGGCCGAATCGCCGGGTGGGCGGCGCCATCGCCGGCTGAATGAAGAAGTGCTTGAAGCCCGGATACTCCGGATCGGGTCGAATACCGCCGACCCCTGCGAACAGCCACTGGCCGCACGAACCGAGCGAATAGTGGTTGAACGAGTTCATGCTGGCGTCGGGATGAACACCGGTCTCAGGTGTCCAGCCGTTCCATCGCTCCCAGATCGTCGTGGCGCCGTGCTTGACGGAAAACAACCATGATGGAAACGCATCCTGCATGAGCAATCGCCATGCGACATCAGTGCGGCCGATCTCCTCGAGCGTCGACAACAGAAGACCGACGCCGACGAACCCCGTCGAAAGACGCCAGCCTCTGGCTTCGATGTCCGCCACGAGATGACTCATGGCCACGGGGCGCACCTCCTCAGGCAGAAGCTGAAATCGCAACGCAAGCACGTAGCCACACTGCGTTTCACCCTGCACGTGCCCCGCTGCATCAACGTATCGCGCGATGAACGCTCGGCGAATGTCCTCAAAGAGCCGGCGGTACTGCTGAGACTCGTCCTCACGACCAAGCACATGCAGCGCCTCGGCCACGATCTGCGTCGAGCGAGCGAAGTAAGCGGTGCCGATGAGGTCCTTGGGTGTGTCAGCGCCGATCGAGAGCCAGTCGCCATAGTCATTGCCACGCGCATGATCGCGGATGAGATCCGTGCTGTTGGCTTTGCACCACTGCACCCAGCGCATCATCGAATCAATGTGGCGCTCGAGAAGGCGCGTGTCGCCATACATCTGGTAGATCGTCCACGGCACGATGGTCCCGGCGTCTGCCCAGGCCGGTGTGCCGTAGTTGAGTCCCTTCATCGCCGGCGCGACATCAGAATGCGCCCCATCCTCACGCTGCGCATCATCGACATCGATCATCCACTTGCTCATGAACGCTGCGATGTCGACGTTGTACGTCGCAGTGGGTGCGAAAACCTGCGTGTCGGCCATCCAGCCCATCCGCTCATCGCGCTGCGGGCAGTCAGTGGGAATGCTCACGTAGTTGCCGCGCAAACCCCAGACGATGTTGGATTGCAGTTGATTGAGATCCGCGTCGGAGCACTCGAACGTGCCGGTCGGCGGCAGGTCGCTGCCAAGCACGATTCCGGTGATCGCGTCGAGCCCGGGTTTGCTCGAGAGTCCCCTGACCTCGACGTATCGAAATCCATGGTACGTAAACGCAGGCTGCCACTCTTCGCCGCCACCCTTGCAGATGTACGTGTCCGTCGCCGCAGCGCCGCGCAGATTGGCGGTGTAGATCGCGCCATCCGGATTGAGCATCTCGCCGTGGCGGATGGTGATCACCGTGCCCGCGGGTTCGCTCACCTTGAGCCGCACCACACCCACCATGTTCTGGCCCAGATCAAACGTCCAGGCGCCGGGACTGGGTGCCGTAAGTACCTGTGTCGGTAACTCACGTAGCACGCGCACCGGCTGGTCAATGCTGGCCTCGAGATTGCGGGACTCCGCACGGGCCGTCACGCCCTTCCATCCGACTTCACTCGAACTTGTCGCAGACCAGTGGTCGATCTCCGCACGAGCGTCGTAGATATCGCCATCCATGAGATCCGCGCCGAGCAGCGGGCCCGCGTGGTATTGCCACGAGTCATCCGAGGCGATCCGCGCTATTGAGCCGTCAGAGTAGGTGATCTCGAGTTGAGCCAGCAGGGCCGGCGTCTTACCGTAGAACTCGCGCAGATGAAACAACCCCGCCCGACCACTAAACCAGCCGGGCCCCACGATCGCCCCGAGCACATTGCCGCCGCGGTTGATCTGGTCCGTGACGTCGTAGACCTGGTAGTTCACGCGCTGGCGATAATCGGTCCAGCCCGGCGCGAGATGTTGGTCGCCGATGCGCTCTCCATTGAGGTACATTTCATACATGCCCAGTGCGGTCACGTACAGGCGGGCTTGTCGCACCTTCTTTTCCGCCGCAAACGCCTTGCGCAGATACGGCCAGCGCGTCTGCGCCAGCATCGCCGTGCCGTTCTCGGGCACGTCGGCGTGCAGCAGGACGCCATCGCATCGGTAATCAATCACCAGGTGTTTGAGCACATCGCGCGCGGGATCGCCCCCGAGGGCTTCGTTGCTCGCAACGATGGACTCACCTCGGGCCAGTCGCGCGGCGACGCTTGCCATGACATCCCTGCGGACTGCGCCATCAAGAGTGCAGTACGTTGCCGCGACGATCTCAATGCCGACCTGAACCGGCCGCACATCAATCCACTGCGCACTCCAGTCGTCCGACGACAGCAGCCCCATCTCCCATCGAGCCGGCTCGCTCCAGGGTCCGGCGGCGCCGTCGCGATCCCAACTCATCACCTTCCAGAAACACTGCTGGCGTGAAGCCAGTGGCCTGCCGCCATATACGATGTGCGTTGTCTCGTCTGATTCAACCCGACCCGAGTCCCACAGATCTCCATCTTCGAGCGCCAGTCGCCCAAGCGTCGATGCGACAAGAATGCGATACGCCGACTGCTTTTCAACCCGCCGGTCCGACTGGACGATCCATCCCAGTCGCGGCAGCGGTTCTTCGATGCCAAGCGGATCACCCAGGTACTCGCATCGCAGATGTGTTGCTCGAAAATGACCAACGCCGATTGCGATGGCCATCGTCGGTCTGATCGCACAAAGCAATGTGGCGACGATGACCACGACCCGTTCCAGATTGATGACAGGCATGCCTGAAATGTAGGCGGGTAGTCCGCACCACATGCCGGGTCCACGGGATCTACTGTCGGTCGCGCCTGATTCCGCGCCGGCAGAAAAACGACAGCCTCACCCCTTGCGAGGTGAGGCTGTGTTTGAGATCAGTTGCACCGCACGAACGGCGCGTGTGTCGATCAGATCACGGGATCTGCACAACATTGCTCGTGGTGCACGGGCTGCCGTCACGAACCACGAGTTGCAGGAACTTGCGGCATGCAGCGGTGCCGGCTCGGCCGTTGACCTGGCCCGAACCTGAACCCGTGCCGATAGTGTTCACGAGCTGGAGACCGGAGGAGCTTAGACCCAGCGTCGTGCCTCCGCACGGGCCGCCGGGAATCGTGTAGCTGCCGGTGCTGTTCGCGAAGAGGATGCCCATCTGCTTGTTGGGCGTCGCGTTGGCCCAAGCCACCGTGATTGTGCCGGGGCACTGGCCGCTCAAACGCATCGAAACACCACCGCCACCCTGATCACCCGTGATGCGCCAAGCGCCGGAGTTGAGGGTGCCGCGGTTCTCCCAGAAGCTGCACTTCCAGGTCGAGCTGGGGCGTTCGTTGCCGGGCAGTGTGCTCTGACGAAGGACACCCCAGGTGTCGCCGTTGCCGCCATTGGTCACAAATGAGAGCCAATACGAGACGCCGTTCTGCAGCGAAATGCCGGTGGCATCGCACTCGAGAAGCGGGGTCGGACCGGCCTGGTTCTGCGGAATGCCGGTGAAGTCCCAGGTTCCAAGAGCCGAACCGGGCTCAGAGCCGCCAGCGTCGTCAGCATGCAGGCGCACCCGGTACGAATTGGTGCCGGTCACGTGCGTCGCGGAGACGAGGATCTGGCACAGGGCATAGTCCCCGTCAGCGACGAACTTATGGGCAGGACCCCAGCAGCCGATTTGAGTCCAGTCGGACACGGTCCAGCCTGTGCCGTAGTTCGGCGGGTAGGTGTCGTTAAACGTCTCGTAGATTGGATCACAAGCCATCGGGTACACGGTCTGGTCGAAGCTGTCGGTGGTCGGGGGAGTGATCGTCCGGCCATCCACCTTGGCAACCGGGCCATCAGCAAACGTCGCGGTACCCGCGAACATCGCAGCGCTGGCCGCCAGAACCAACATTTCCTTCGCTCTCATAGTCTCTTCTCCTTCTGCCTGAACAGGCAATGAACCGTCGGCGCACCGCATACATCAGCGGTGCCACTCCGAGGAGCACGCACAGATCGGTTTTGATCGGGAGCCCCTCTACAGATCGACCCCGATTTTAACCCGAAACCCACTCCGCGGTTGTCAGAATTTCGGATTATTGGCAAAAGCACCCTGGAATGGCGACTTTGGACCGGAACCAAGGCTGCATTCCCTCCCCTTATCCGGTGCTTCGCATCCTGTTGTTGGTAGGTCTGCGGCGTTTTTGAGTTCAACGCCGCCTCCGGTTGGCGCTTCAATTCCCCGCTTTTTCCGTAGCTTCGCATAGGATGGCACATGAATGAAGCTACGTGGATTGCCGTTGACCAGTACATCGCCAGGCATCTCATCGCCCCGGACGCCGTCCTCGACGCGGCGCTGCAGAGCAGCCTTGAGGCCGGGTTGCCCCCAATTCAGGTCTCGCCGTGTTTTGGCAAAGCACTGCATCTCATGGCCAGGGCCATGGGGGCCAGTCGCATCCTTGAGATTGGCACGTTGGGAGGCTACAGCACCATCTGGCTGGGGCAAGCGCTCGGCCGCGGCGGCCGTCTCATCAGCCTCGAAGCAAATCCAAAGCACGCCGAGGTGGCCCAAGCCAATGTCGAAAGGGCGGGGCTGCGCGACGTCGTTGAAATCCGCCTCGGCAAGGCGATGGACACTCTGCCGGAACTGGCGGCGGAAAAGATGGGACCGTTCGACTTCTTCTTCATCGATGCCGACAAGGAGCACATCGCCGAGTACTTCGACTGGGCGGTGCGGCTCAGCCGGCCCGGGAGCATGATCATTGTTGATAACGTGGTCCGAGAGGGCGCCGTACTCAACGCCGAGAGCGACGACACCGCTGTCCAGGGTGTCCGCCGATTCATGACCCGGCTCCAGGCGGACAAGCGAATCAGCGCCACGGCGATGCAGACGGTGGGCAGCAAAAAGTACGACGGCTTCGCCATGGCGGTCGTGCTGCCGCTTGATAGCACGGAGTAACGGTACTTCAATAGACTGAAACCCATTCCTCTGCATCAGGGGCGCGTTTCGATGCCTATTCCCTGATGGCCTTGATGGCTGCGCGTGATAACCTGCGCTGTACAGATCCCACCCGGACACTGTGGGTTGGGTTGAGAGTGATGGCGATGCGAACTCGCGCCTTTCCAATCGCCATCATCTCCATGTTGCAACTTCACTATGTCGCCTGAGGGATACTTGGCGCGCCAACAACCTGTTGAGAGGAGACTGTCATGCTTCCCGTTAGAAAAATGATCGTAAACTTGATGCTCGCTGCGAGCCTTTCGACTGCTTCGCTGGGCATGGCCGTGGTGCCGCCGCTGCTCCCGGCTACACCGACATCTGCGCCCAAGGTGCACGTCACCTCATTCGATCGCCTCATCGGCCCGGCTCGGATCTGCGGGCAGGGGGCCACAGGCCTGATCGCCGGCCGGACCATCAATGTCGGTGGAGTGCTCTATGCGAACAACAACACTTCGCTGTTCGTGGGATACCGGACAACCGGCGACTGGTACATCAAGGAAGTGCATCTCGAACTCGTCGCCGACCCGCATGACTTCCCGATGAATGAGGGCGGCAACCCTGAGATCGGACACTTCTGCTTCTATGACACGTTCGATCCACCGGTTCAAGAGGTAGTCTTTCAGTTCAATCTGCATGATCTGGGATTCGAGCCGGGCGAGAGAATCTACGTGGCCGCTCATGCAGTGGTTTGCCGCATCGTCGGCAACGAAATCGTCCAGCAGGAGACGGCGTGGGGCAGGGGCTATCGGTTCACTGGCGGAAGCTGGGCGATGTTCGATGACTTCAGACTGGGTGTGTGTCGCTAGGTCGCGCCTGCGGATTGGATAAGAAGCTCAACCCGTGATCAAGAGCGGCGCATTCAATGTGCGCCGCTCTTGTCGCTCTATGGCGCATCGTCGATCACCCTACATCCTCGACAAGGCATATTGCGTGAGTTTCACGCGCTGCGCCTCGTTAAGTACGTCGTAGATCTGCCGCGCCAGATCAGCCCGTTGTTCTGCAGTCGGGGCCAGCCGCGTGGTGCGGATGAACTCAATCACGAGTTCGCGCAGTTGCGCCCGCTGCTGATCCGTCGGTTCAGTGATCGTGTAGATTGATTCCAGTTTTGATTGATACGGCCGGAGATTGCCCTGGTATGCCCGCGCAATCTGCTGCTGGAATAGTTTGAATGCCAATCGCTTTTGTGTCTCGCTCCGCTGGGTATCAGTGATATTCTGTCGGTTGCGCAACTCCCAGCCAACCCATGCGTCCCAGTATGCACTGACCAGGCCATCGAAATCACGCTGCTCCTCGGGCGCAAGTACGCCCCAGAGCGGCGCCGCCAACTGATCGCGATCACCGTCAGGATTGAACGCCGCATACAGTGTCTGATAAAGCTCCTGCACTCGCCTGTTCTCACCGGCCTTCTGGGCGTCCGTTGCCTCCCTGAGCAGATCGATCTGGTCAACCAGTAGATCGCGAACCGAGTCGCGATAGTCTTCGATGATCTTCCACGTGTGTTGGCGACGTTCGGGATCGAGATTGAGCAGCTCGATCGCCGCGATCTCCGGGAGAGTTTCGAGTCGCTGGAACTCGCCGCGCGCGTTGTAATGAACGAGACTGTGCGTCGCGCTCTCTGGCACGAGCGGGCCGGCGAGGTCCGTTTCCCGCTTCGCAGGCGACATCATCTCCGGACTCTCATCTTCGGTGGGCTGCATCGCGGGTGGCTGCAGGCCCAGCATGACGATGGCGGACAGCGCGAACACGCTTCGGAAACAAGTTGGTAGAGAATGGGTGTGATTCATGTATGATGCTATTCAGACGACCGACCCTTCCGACTTCCACCCGGACCACGACTGCAGGACCCTCTGGCAGCGAGAGGCACGGGAGTTCCGGCAGGAGGATCAGCGATGGGGCTGTTTTCCTGGTGGGGCGATCAGAGCCCCTGGCTTCGCTATGGTGTGGCCCTTCTCTTTCTGGTGATCTCGACCCTCTTATACCTCGGAGGGATCTTCTGGCCATGGGGCTGGGGAATTGGCCTGGTCATGTTTTGTCTCGCCGGTCCATCCGATTCGGAGAAAAAGGGATACCGATTTTGGATGCGGATCGATCGCTTCCCACGAGCCGATCCCGCCCCATCCATACGCTTCACGCGATTGACCGCGCAGATCGGGTTATTCTCGGAATCTGAGCCGAACCGAGCACCCAACGCGTGACGCCGCACGCCCCGGAGTTGGCGTGGACCACACTTGCCACTGCGAGCATTCACCCGTACCGATTCCGATGATGTGCAACCAGCGCCAGGGGTTGTACTAATATGGAACGGGGGTCACTCGCACAGGAGTTGGATCGTGCCCGAGATTCATTTTGACTTTCCGGTTAAAGCGCCGGCTGATTCTGTCTTTGACGCCATTGCCACGCCTATGGGCCTCGATAGCTGGTGGACCAGGCGCAGCCGCGGCACTCCCGAGACGGGCAGCGAGTATGTCCTTAATTTTGGCTCGGGGTTCGATTGGCGTGCCGTCGTCACGCGCTGTCGACCGAGCGAAGAGTTCGCATTTGAAATGACTTTTGCGGACGATGACTGGATCGACTCGCGCATCGAGTTCAAACTCGACGAACGTAACGAGGCAACACAAGTTCAGTTCTGCCACGCCGGCTGGCCCGAAGCCAACGCCCACTATCGCAGTTCATCCTTCTGCTGGGCGATGTATCTTCGGCTGATGAAGCGCGCCGTCGAAATCGGCGAAGTCGTACCCTACGAGCGGCGGCTGGAAGTCTGAGCCCCGTCTGCTCCCTCCCGGCTCGGCGAATCTCCCCACCTACGATGTGCCGTTCTCATTCAGCAGGGAGAGTCCGCGCATGCCACACGTTTTCGCCGCCATCATGCCCGGCGCCGGCAAGCCCATCGAAGTCCGCGAATTGCCCGAGCCGCAACTTGAGCCCGACAGCGGTGTGCTCGATGTCCACCTCAGTGAAGTGTGCGGCACGGATGTGCACCTGCGCGACAGTCGGCTTTCCGGCGTGCCGTATCCCATCATTCCCGGCCACGTCTCAGCCGGCGTGCTTTCAAAGATCCGCGGTACACTGCTCGACGTTAACGGCCGGCCCCTGCGCGAGGGCGATCGCATCACCTTCCTCGACGTGCACGGCACGTGCAATGCCTGCTGGCACTGCCTCGTGGCCAAGGCCTCCACGCGCTGCCCGCATCGCAAGGTCTACGGCATCACATTCGGTCTCGCTGATGGCCTGACGGGCGGCTGGGCGCAGCAACTCTATCTCAAGCCGGGCACGCGCTGCATTCGTCTCGATGACCTGCCGTACGAAACGTACATGGCTGCAGGCTGCTCACTGCCCACGGCGTTGCACGCCGTCGATCGGGCGGAAGTCGGACTCGGCGACACCGTGCTTGTGCTGGGCAGCGGGCCGGTCGGGCTGTCGGCTGTCATCTTCGCTCGCATGGCTGGCGCGCTGCGGGTGCTGTGCATCGGTAATCCGGAATCCCGCCTCGCGGCCGCGCGCGAGGCGGGTGCTACGGCCACGCTCGATTTCATGTCCTGCGATGAGAAGACTCGCCTCGACTGGGTGCACGAGCACACGCAGGGACGCGGGGCCGATATCACCATCGAAGCCACCGGCGCGCCGATCGCCGTGGTGCAGTCGATGCGCTCCACGCGCGACGCCGGCCGCGTCGTCGTCGTCGGCCAGTACACCGACCATGGCGACATCCCCTTCAACCCGCACCTCGATCTCAACCGCAAACACCTCGACATCCGCGGCTGCTGGGGCTCAGACTTCGCCCACTTCTACCGCGGCGTCGAGATCCTCAAGGACCCACACCGCGCCGAGCCCTGGGCCAGGATGCACATGCAACGCTTCGGGCTCAGTCAAACCAACGAAGCGCTTGCCGCGGTTGAGTCACGCAAAGTCGTCAAGGCGCTGATTGATCCGAATCTCGAATTTCGTTGTCAGCCGGCAACCCAATCGCAAGCAGATGATTCCGCGCCCGGAAGTAGATGACGCCGCCGCTGATCGCCGGGGTGGCCATGCAGGTTTCGCCGAGGTCGCAGGTGGCGAGTTTTTCCCACTCGCGGCCGGCGCGGATGATCTGGATCGAGCCTTGCTCGCTGGTGTAGTAGATCTTGCCGTCGCCCGCCACGGCTGAGGCGGTGAAACCCGAGCGGCCGTCGCCGACGCGTTCGCGGAAGAGCATCTCGCCGTCGACGGCGTCGAAGCAGGAGACGATACCGGCGTCGGTGCAGAGGTAGAGCAGATCCTTGTAGGCAAGGGGCGATTGCATGTAGGCCCCGCGCCGGGCGTAGGCCCACGCCATGTGCTGGTTCGCCAGGCCATCGGGGGGCATGTCGATCTCGCCCGAGGCGCTGGTGCGGATAGCGTAGATCGGCGCCATGCGGCCGTGCGCGTTGGTGATGTAAATTAGACCATTGGCGACGACGGGAGTGGGCACGGGGATGTCGCCGCCGCCGACGAGCGACCAGATCTGTTCACCCGTGCTCAGGTCGTAGCCCGCGATCTGCTTGTAGCCGTTGCAGATGACCTGTGCGCGATCCTTGCCGACGGCTACGGTGGGGGTACTCCACGTGGGCACCTCGTCGCGCGGCGTGCGCCAGAGTTCGTCGCCCGTCTCGACGTTGAGCGCAGCCAGGAACGAATCGCCCTGCACATCGCATTGCACGAGAACCTTGTCCTTGTAGATGACCGGCGAGCTCGCAAAGCCCCATTGGGCGTCGGGAACCATGTAGTAACCAGAATCGAGTGTGCCGAAGTTCTTTGACCACAGCAGCTCACCCTTGGGCGTGTAGCAGTAGAGACCCTCGCTACCGAAGAAAGCGATAACGTGTTTCGCGTCGGCGGCGGGAGTGGACGCGGCGTGACTTCCCTTGGGATGACGCTTGATGGCGGGTACGCCCTGCCACGCGGTTCTGGTCCAGAGGATGTCGCCGCTGTGACGATCGATGCAGAGCACTTTGAACTGGTATTCTGAGTCATCCTGCACGGAACCGATCTCGCCGTAGAGGCCGACTCTCAGCGTGTCTTCGCCCTCCTTGACGGCGGTGGTGAGATAGAGGCGATCGCCGACGATGACGGGGCTGGAGTGCGCGAGGCCGTCGATGGGCGTCTTCCAGAGGATGTTTTCGCCGGTCTCAACGTTGAAGGTGTCGGGCAGGGGGTGGCTGTCGTCGTAGCCGCGTGCCCCCGGGCCGCGGAAGGAGGGCCAGTTGCCGCCTGTTTCATCCTTTGCTCCGTCACTCGTTGCGTCGGGTCGCGCGACTTTGCCGAACATCTGGCCGCCGTGGTCGCCTGCGCTCCACGTGCCTGCGTACTCGCCCCGGTAGACGAGCACACGCGCGGTGAAGGTGCCCATGCCGGGCACCGGGAAGTCGGTGAGGGTGATGACGGGCGTGTCGCCGGCCCACTTGACCTGGAGCATCAGCGGGACGGTCACGTCGTTGTCGCCATACTGAATGCGCGCGTCGAAGCGCCAGATGTCGCCGTTCACCTTCTCGACCGTGCCGAGTGTGTAGCGATCTTTGCTCAGTGGTTTGTCGTCGGGTTGTCCGGTGCGCGTGAAGTAGCCGACGAGTTGCGCGCCGGACATGGTCCTGGCGAAGTCCGCTTCGAGCTTGGCCCGGGCGTCGTCGTCGCTTTTCACGGCGGCCGGGTTCTGCATTGCACGCGCAATCGAACTGGAGAGCAGGAGGGCGAAGAACAGTCCAGTCAGTGTCGAGCGGTACATGAGGTTCTCCCTGAATCGTTTCGCGGTATCTTGCGGCGTACGTTCGCGACCTGACCCGCGCAATCTTCGCGGCGGACCCTACGGTTGCGGCGCGTTTTCGGCTTGCTTGCCGATGCAGTAGAGACTGTCGCCCGTGCGAATGAGCAGTTGGTTGTTGTCGATGACAATGTTGGAGCGGCAGGGATAGGAAGCCATGTCGATCGTCGAGACAACGTTGCATTCATCTCCTGCTTCGAGGATAACCACAAAGCCTTCGGCATCGATGAGGTAGATCTTCCCGTCGCCCGCAGTCGCAGAAGCGCGAATGAACGTGTGCGTGTCGAGATCGCTCTCCCAGATGTGCTCGCCGGTCATGGGATTCAGACACACCATTTTCCGCCGCCGCCGCCCGTCGCTGACATAGAGCCGATCTTTGTAGAGCAGCGGCGTCATTACGTCCGGCGTGGGTCGATCGAGCGTCCAGATCTCTGTGACTTCATCACCCTTGACTTGCAATGCGTGAAGTGCATTGTTCTGCGGCTCGGTGACGTAGATGAAGCCGTCATTACCGACAAGCGTGTTGGTGATGCAGCGGTAGTTGCGCGCTTTGCGCGGGTTGAGACCGGACCAGCGCCAGTACTCCGTGCCTGTTGCCGGATTGTGAGCCGTGAGGCAATCGGCGCCGAGGATGAGAATCTCCTTGCGATCCCCATTGAGAAATGGAACTGGAGAGGTGTACGCCTGCTCCGATTCGCTGCGGGCGTCATCTTCGCGCACATGCCGCCAGATCGTTTCACCCGTCTTGGGTTCGACGGCGAGAAGGTACGACTCGCCGGTGCGCAGGACCTGCACGTAGATACGACCATCGTAAAGGAGTGGACTCGAGGCGTAGCCCCAGTCGTTTTTGAACTCGCCGAACTCCTCGATGAGATCGCGTGCCCAGAGTTCATCGCCCTTGAAGTTGTACCCCGCCAGTCGTCCGTTGCCGAAAAGGAAGCACGCGACATCCAACTCAGCGTCAGCAACCGGCGAGCACTCGGCAAATGTGTTTTCGTAGCCGCGCTGTCGCGAGTCGCGTCCAGGCCCGTTGGGGCGCTGCCAGAGGATCTTGCCCGTCACCCGGTCGAGCGCGACCGCCATGAGCGTGAGTCCATCCTCGGCACATGCCGTCACAAAAACTTGATTACCCGCCACACTTGGCGTTGCCGCACCCTGTCCGGGCAGTGCCGTGGCCCACGCGACGTTGTCCGTCTTGCTCCACGTTGTAGGAAGACCCGTGGCGTCAGATGAACCATTGAAGTGTGGGCCGCGCCACTGCGACCATTGCTTGAGTGGCTGGGCGTGTGCATGTTGAGAGATGATCGCACAAGCGAGCGTCATTGAATGTAAGACGTGGCGACTCATGCATTGCTCCACATGGGACGGTTGGGCTGTCAAGGATAGCCGCACACACTCCGGTCTACCGGCGGATGCAGACAGGGTTCAGATGGATTGGCTACTCGTATCGCAGCGACTCGATCAGCCTGCCGCGCGTCGCCCAATGTGTGGCAAGCAGCACCCACATCAGGCCAGAGAGCGCAATCAACGCCACGATGACCACCGTGATGCCTGCGGTCGATCCTGATGCAGACTGTCGAATTGCCGGCCACACCGCAGGCAACGCTGCCGCGACCCCCACAGCCACACCCAGAGCCAGCAGCATGGCGTGTTCGATGAGGAGCAGCCGCCTCAGATCACGCTGTGTGAAGCCGATGGCGATGAGCAGGGCCAGTTCGCCGCGCCTTTCGCTGACATTGCGAACGAGCACCATTCCCAGCCCGGCAGTGCCGACGATCAAACCCAGGCCGCCCAGCACCTGGAATACCGCCATGTAGGTGTTCTGCACGGCGTTGAAGTCCGCGAGTCGCTGCGCCGCAGGAATAATCTGGAGGCCGATGTCCTCGAACGCGCGCGATAGCGCCTGCCCAACTGCATCTGCCTTGTCCGGTGGAGCATCGATGAGCAGCATGCGATGGCCGGCCTCGGAGGGGAAGTACTTCTCGAAGTCCGTCTCACTGATAATGAGGTTGCCCTGGAGAATCGAATTGGTCAGAGTGGCAATGAGGCGCAGACGCACGCGCTGACCCTGATCATCCTGATACTCGACGGTATCTCCCAGAGCGCGATGCATCGCCCACATCATCGATGCCTGATCGACGATTGCCGGAATCACATCTTTGTCGCGGTCAGGCTCCAGCAGGAATTCCCATGCACTACCCACTCGGGTCTTGTTGACCGTCGAGCCGAAGCGCATGGCGAGCCGGCGGGCGAGTTCTCTGGGATTCACGCCCAGCACGCGCGGCTGCTGAGCCCGATTCAGATTCAGACAACTCGCTTCATCCCCATCGCGCACGCGCAGTTGAACAACGGACACATCCTTGAACAGCGTCTCATCCAGGTTCGCCGCCGCCCGGGCTGCTGGTGAGTTGAGATCGGCCAGCAGTGGAATGGACGACTCGCCGATCAAGGCGAATCCACCCGTTCCCGAATCGCGCCCTGCATCAGTGGGTGACTGCAGCCGATTCATTCCCACCGCCACAACGAGGAAGCAGCCGCAAGCGAGCAATGCGATGGCCGCCGTGGATCGACCCGGTCTGCGGGCCGCACTGCGCAATGCAAGAAGAGTCGAGGAAAAACGGTCATCGGCTGGTTTCATGATCACTCGGGTCAATCCCCATCGCGATGCGAGAATGCCGGCGATGAGCAGCAGCGATCCCGATGAGAAGAACGCGGCAATGGCCGTGCCCTGATCACCCACCCCGCCCCACGCGATACATCCGGCACCTGACGCCAGGCAGGCGAGCGTGACCAGGGGCAGCAGCCAGCGCCGCCTTCCGGTCGTAGCAAGTCTCGCCGAGTCATCACCTGACTCGCCTGAGAGCAGTTGTACGGCTCGTTGCTTGAGCAGTCGACGGGCGGCAAAATGCATCGATGTCATCGCCGCCATGAATGAGATGGCGGCGCCCATCCCGATCGACATCACGCTGATGTGCAGTTCAAGCGCGGCCGACGCCACCGCACCCTGCCAGATCGACTTCAATGCCGCCAGCAGCACGGCGCTGTAGCCGATTGCAAGCACCGACCCGACAGCAGAACCGATCAGTGCGACAATCACCGCCTCGCGCAGCAGCCAGCCTCGCACCGACCACTCGCCCCAGCCAACGGCGAGCAGGGTTCCCACTTGCCTGCGACGCTGGTTCACCGTGAAGGCGAAGAGCATCCCTGTGAGAAGCAGCGCGGAGACAATCAGAAACAGACTCAGGCCAATGAAGAGCCCGCCGAAATCGGTGGTTGGGGTGGCCGCCGCCAGCGCCGGGCCGCGCACCGGTTGAAACGTCAGGCCGAAGTCTTGCGGCCACATGCGCTGAAGAACTGAATCAGGAGTGAGCAGCACTGTCTCGCGATCCGGCACGCGCAACGCGGTCAGCCTGCCAAATCGGTTCGCCCACAGATTCTGCGCTGCGTCAAGACTGATGAAAGCCTTCGGTGTGCCGCGATGTTCATCCCAGTACGTCTCGTCCTTGTCGCGAATGCGATCGAGATTGATGGGGATCCCGGGATTCCAGTCGCGACAGGTGGCGCTGTCGCTCAGGCCGGGAATGTCCGGCATCAGATGCTCATCAGCCGCCGGGCCAACCTGCTCCACAATGTCGCGCACCAGGAACTCGGCGGAACTCTCACGAAGCTGGCGGCCCGATTCGAGCACGAAGTACTTGACGTCGATGCGATCGCCAACGGTTGCATTCAGGTCGTCAGCCAACCATCGGGTGATGATGATTTCATCGTCGCCGAGATCATGCGGTATGACGGCCTGCCATGGCCCAGGAAGCTCGGCGGTCGATTCGAGCGGTCCGATCCCAGTCACCGTGGAATACGGCGTGGCATGCTCGTCATGTCGAATCTCGTTGACGAAATACGTCAACACACCCACTGTATCGGGATCCGAAGCGGCTGCCGCCCAGGCGAGTTCCTGATCAATAAACACACGACTCGATCGCCACTCCGTCGCGTTATCCACGGCGCTCGTCCGCGTGCTCAAGCCGAGATCTTCGATCTGCCAGTGAGCGCGGAGTGCCGCGTCGAGACCATCCAGATCGACGGGCGACGCCGGTGCCTGTCGCGCCAGCACCATGTTCGCTCTTCCGGGTTGCTCCGCGTGCTCTCCCAGCCAGTCGACGGGCACGAACACGTTGAACGGCGGAACTTGGTTCGCGGCAAGACTAAAGCGGCCGAAGTGTTCATCATCGATCACCTGCGAGATCGTGACGCGCAGCGCCAGCACCGCATCATCAGTCGTCGCCAGCGTCAGATCGCGCGACAACGCGCTGGGCTTGTTCACTCGAATGACGATGGCGTCCCCCGCCTTGACCGCCAGCTGAGCTGCTAGTCGCTTGTTGATCAATGCTTCACCAGCGTTGAGTTCTGGAGATGACGAGACCGGCGCCATGGCGAAGAACCGCTCATCGACGCCCATCAACGCCACATTGAGCGCTCGGTGCGTGCGATCCACCGTCGACGCCACACCCTGCAATCGCAGCACCGGAGCCAGCGAGGCGTTCTTGAGATCACCATTCATCTCCCCCGCCAGGGCCGATCGCACGAGACGATCGCCGGTGATCATGGCGCTGTCGATTGATCCGATCCGCATCTCGGCCTGGCGTCTCAGTGTGTAGCGCACCGAATCGCCGATGATCAAAGCTCCGACAAGTACCATGGCCGCCAGCATGGCGCCCAGCAGCGTCCCGGTGAGCGATCGACGATCGTAGAGCAGACTGCGCCACACCAGTCGCCAGATGGTCATGACGCCGCACCCTGCACGGTGAGCGACCCGGTGTGCAGTTCGAGTACGCGGTCCATCCGCTCCGCCAGGTGTCGGGCGTGCGTCACTGCGATCGTCGCCACGCCCCGGTCTCGACTCAAATTGGAGAGGATCGACCACACGTCACCTGCCGCATTCGCATCGAGGGAACCGGTTGGTTCATCCGCGAGAATCACGGCCGGTTCATTGATGAGCGCTCGCACGACGGCGACCCGCTGACATTCGCCGCCGGAAAGTTGCCCGGGCATGTGGTGCAATCGATCGCCGAGCCCGACACTCTTGAGCAGTTCCTCGGCCCGCTGATACATCGCTCGTCCGCGACCCTCTTTCGCCAGAGTGGGTATGAGCACATTCTCGATCGCCGTACATTGGGGCATGAGATGATGCATTTGGAAGATGAATCCGAGTCGATCGCGGCGAAACGCAGCGCTCTGCTTCGGACCCAGATTGTCGATCCGTTTGTCGTCGCACCACACCTCGCCAGTCGTGGGCTCATCGAGGGTGCCGAGGATATTGAGCAGCGTGCTCTTGCCCGAACCCGATGGTCCGACGATCGCTACTGACTCGCCGTGACTCAGCTGAAGCGAAACATCGGTCAGAACAGCGACCGGTTGGCCGCCCACAGGCCCCTCGTACCGTTTCGAGATGTTGATCGCCCGCAACAGCGGCTGCTCTGCATTCACTGAATCATCCTACCGTGACGACCGCATTGGAAAGGCGAGACGCCATGCAAGCGTATCACCTCAGCGAGGTTCGGCTCCACTGACAGCCTGCGTGAGCGGGCCGCCATGCGGCAGGGCCGCCGGGATGCTTGCGAATTCCGATGCTGCCTCGAACAGCGGATCAAGATTCTTATCCACATTGCCGATCAGGCAGTCCGTCAGATCGCTGCGAAACTCGGGATGCGCCTTGAGGAACGTGCCGAAACTGAACTCGGTGTCATAGAAAGCGTAGACGAGGCGTCGCATGGCTTCGATGGCGTTGCGAAACTTGTCGCCGTATTCCGTGAATCGGGCGGCCGACACGTCGCCGGCGGTCAAAGCCGCATGCACCTCGTCACCCGCGAGGACACCGGTGTACAGCGCCAGGAAGACGCCCGATGAGAAGACCGGATCGAGAAAGCCGAATGCATCGCCCGCCAGCACCAGACCATCCGAGGCGCAGTACTTCGAGCGATACGAGTAGTCCCCCGTTACACGAAACTCACCGATCTGCTTCGCCCCTCGCAGGTGCTCATGAATCCAGGGTTGGATCTTCGCTTCGCGCTCAAACATGGCGCGCGGATCAAGGCCAAGCTCTCGATAGAGATACTCACGTTCGCAGACAATGCCGACGCTGACTGTGTCGTCCGGCAACGGAATGTACCAGAACCAACCCTTCTCGGGCAAGTAGGCAACCGTTGTGGCGCCCTCATCAATTCCGGCGTCGCGCTTGCCGCCTTTGAAGTAGGTCCAAAGGGCAATCTTGCGAAGTTGCGGATCGTCGATGCGCCAGCCTTGCTGGTTGATCGCAAACGAATCGCGGCCGGTGGCGTCGATGGTCATCGGCGCCCGGAACTCGATGGGTCGTCCGGATTCGTCAACTCCCGCCACACCGACGGTTGTATCGCCCTCGCGCAGCAAGCCTCGTGCGTTGATTCCAAAGCGAACCTCCGCGTCCTTCTCGGTCGCGTTGTCGACGAGCAGTTGATCAAACTCACTGCGCGCCACCTGCCACGTGCGGGCGCAGTCGTGTTTAGTGTGCGTGGCAAAGTAGAAAGGTGTGGTCTGCTGGCCGTCGAGTCCCACGAACTGCACACTGTGCTTCCGAATCGTACATGACGCAGCGTCGATCCGTTCAATCAGGCCAAGCCGGTTGAGCGGAAACCAGCAGTAGGGGATCAGCGATTCGCCGACGCGGTATCGCGGAAATCGCTGCCGCTCGATCATGATGACTCGATGGCCGTGTTCGGCCAGCACCGCCGCCGCCGCCGAGCCTGCAGGCCCGGCGCCGACGATGATGACGTCGCATTGCACTACGACTCGTTCGGCACTCATGCAGATTGACACTTCTCAATGGGAGGGAGTATTTCGACGACCTCGGCCAGCGTGCCGCCATTGCCGTCATAGGTCACGCTGTGGCGACCGTAGAGCATTGTGGGGCCCGGGAGGCCAAACGCGACTCGCGTCGCTAGGTCGCTTTGAAAACGAAAGTACGCCGACGGTCGGCAGATGTGCTCGACGCCACACGCGTGCAGGATCGATCCAAGTGGCTGGCGACATTCAACGATTTTGCGCACCGCCGCGAGGTCAAAAGCACTGAGATCAATCCGGATAGCGCCGTACTCGATGGGCTGATTGTCAACCGCAGTCAGAAGCACCACCTGCCGGCGCAGCCAGTCCCCATCGCGCCGGACCTCGAGTAGTCGCAAAGCAATGTTCTGACCGTAATACTCGCCGAGCGTTGAGGTCATATCGCGCTCGTGCACCAGCAGCTCTCGGTAGGGTGCGGGCACTTCGGATCCGTCTATGGCCTCGACTTGAGGCACCATGTCGCCACGATCGGAGTAGAACTCCTCCAGGGGGAACATCAGATCGGCGACGCGATGAACGAGAGGCGTCATGAATGCGACGTCCTGTGCATGACCGGCGGGACAAACATGCGGTGGATGGTAGGAGACAGTTGCTGCAATCGCCGCAGACTCCATCCGACGGCATCGCTTCTATCACTGCGGCTCTAATCGGTTGCGATCAAAGAATACTCACAGGTCCGGCAATGTCAGTCGTTCAGGTGCACCCACCGCCGGGCCTTGAGTTCGAAGCGTGGCAGCTCGTCAATCTGGGCCGCTCGTACCGGTACGCGCAGGTTCCAGGCATCGCGGATTGTCTGCTCGACGCGCTGGCACAGCGCCAGGGGATCACTGACCTGCGCACTCGGCTCGATGAGCAGCGCAAGTTCGATCATGCCAGCCCGTCGGCCGACCTCCGCCCGGTACTCCACGATATCTGCAAACTCACCAATGATCGCATCGAGGGCGCTCGGATAGAGGTTCGTGCCGCGCACGACGACCATGTCATCGACCCGACCGACGATCCCCCCATCAAACCGCATCGTGACTCGGCCGCAGGTGCACGGGCCATCCGGTTCGCAACGAACGATGTCCCCTGTTCGATAGCGCAGCACCGGGGAACCACAGCGCCCCAGAGTGGTAATGACCAGTTCGCCTTCGACGCCGGCGTTGGTCGACTGGACCACGCCCGTCGCGGGATCGATGACTTCGCAAAGATACATGCCTTCGTTCACGTGCAGCACACCGGACCGATGTGGACACTCGAATGTCACCGGCCCGACCTCGGTCATGCCGTGATGATCAAAAACTCGCGCCGTCGGCCACAGCTGCTCGAGCCGCTTTCGGATCGCGGGAACGCTTCCACCGGGCTCGCCGGCGACGATGATCCGCCGAACCGCTGCGTCCTCCATGCTGATACCCTCATCTCGCGCTGCCTGGCCGAGGCGAATGGCGTAGGTGGGGGTGCAGCAGATCGCCGTCACTTCGTTCGCCAGAATCGCACGCAGTCGGGTCGCCGTGTTCATTGAGCCGCCGGAAATGCACAGGCAGCCCATCCGCGCCGCGGCATCCCACGCCATCCAGAACCCGATGAAGGGACCGAATGAGAACGGGAAGAACACGCGATCGTCAGCGCCGATACCGGCAGCCTCGTAGATCACCTGCCAACCATCAAGCAGCCAGCTCCAATCTTCGGCCGTGTCCAGCCAGCGCAGCGGTTCACCCGTCGTCGAACTCGTCTGATGCAGATGGACGTACTGGTGTACCGGGTACGTGAGATTGCTGCCGTGAGGAGGATGCGCATACTGGTCTGCCGCGAGGTCGGCCTTGCTCAGCAGTGACAGGCGCGAGGCGAATTCACTGAGCGAGTCGATCTGTCGATCGATCCCCGCCGATTTCAATCGAGGCAACCAGAATGGATTGACGTTCCCAATCGCGCCAATGAGCAACCTGAGCCGCTCGAGTTGGTGCGATTCGATCGCGGCGCGATTCTGAAAGGGAATCTCCATCATCATTCTCGCTCAGTGATCTGCCTGCGAAACGGGCGGCGTCACAGCCGGTCGCGCGGAGGCCGACGGCGGCGGCTTGTATAGCGTCACCAGCATCCCGCCACATGCGGCAAGCAAGATGCCTAGGAAAAACGGCCAGCGAATCGCCGACACACCCCCCTCAGGTGGGTGCATCCAGATCGCCACCACGGCGTTCACAATCGGCGCCCCGGCAAAGATGATTGACATCACTACGGCCGGGTTGCCCTTTGCTCCGAACGCCAGCAGCACACAGAACGCGCCGATCGCCCCGACGACGCCCGCCAGCAGTGACCACGCAATCCCCTTGGCCGGCATCGACCACGTGGCGCCCGATGCGAGCAGCACACCTGCCGGCGCCAGCACAGCGATGAGAAAGTACGCAATGCCCACCCACAGAAACGCCTTGTAGCGACCGTTGGCGGCGTCAGCCATGTTCATCTGACCCGAGTGCAGGAAAATCCCGTACACCCCCCAGCACGCAACCGTCATGAGTGAAAATGTGATCCAAAGCGACGCAGACGACGAGGTTGACTCGGGCATCTTCAGGACCCTTCCTGGCTCAGAAGTTCTGGAGGAGCGACTTCAATGAGTCGGACGAACGCCTCGGGCATGCTTGCCGCTCTCATGCGGCCGTCTGGTGTGTGGTTTGTCGCGTACAGCGCCGTCACCCGGCCCCTTGCGATCACCGGCATGCCTTCGATCGTCCCGTCGCTGTTGACTTTGTGAAAGTTGAACTGGTACGTGATGGCCTTATCTGTCTTGCGTTCGACAAGCAGTTGCACTTCGACGGTATCCTGGAACCGAACCGGCGCGAAATAGCGGCAGGCTACCTCGACACGCGGCCAGCCGGACATGCGATACCCATCCTGCTGGTGCACGGTTTCACCAAGCGAACGAACGAACGCGTGCTCGACGGCCTCCATAAACCGGAAATAGTTGGCAAAGTGCATGATCCCGGCCGTGTCCGTGTCGGCAAACTCGACCAGTCGACGCATTCGAAACTCGTAGTGCATGGGCGATCGTACCACTCAGGCGGGCAAGGGATCCGGCTCGGGACGCGCGGAGTCGGAAGTGAGCATCATACACATCTCTTCGACCTCCCGGGCCATACGGTCGGCGTGGAAACGCCCTCGCACGCCAGCTCGACCGGCAGCGCCCAGTGCCGCCGCGCGAGGGTGGTCGAGCAACAGCACGGCCAAGGCATCCGCCAGCGACTGCGGATCGTCCGGCTCACAAAGAATCCCGCCTCCCGTGGCCTCGAGCAGTTCAGGAAAAGACGCGTGACGAGGTTGCACGACGGGAACGCCACAGGCCAGCGCCTCAATGATGTAGAGGCCAAACGACTCGCCGTATGTCGCCGGCACTGAGAGAACGTCCAGACGGTGCAGCAAACTCACCTTCGCGTCGCGCTCGATGTTGGGGAGGAACGCCGCATCCGCCAGCACACCGGCATCGCGCAATCGCCGCCGTTGCTCCTCGACAAACGGCCGATCTCCCTTGAGCATGGCGCCTGCCGCTCGCAGTCGCAGTGCGGCAAACTCAGGTCGCCGCTTGAGAAGGACAAACGCCGCGCACAGTGTGTGTAATCCCTTGTCCGCGCACAGGCGAGCAAGATAGCCGATCGTCGGCTCTCGATTCTCGTGTGTATCGATCACCGGTTCGACCAGATCATCCAACTCGATACCGTTGTAGATCACCTCGATGCGATCGTCATCGATGCCAAGCCTCTCGGCCATCAGATCGCCATAGTACCGACTCACCGCGATGAACTTCCGTACACCGCGAGTCTGCTCGCGCATCAGCCTCCACGCCTCTTCGCGATGACTCTCGGGCAGCGTGTCAAGAAACGGCGCCTCGCCCTGCAGTGAACAGACAATCGGACAGCGGACTTCTTCGGCCAGCGGCTCGACCAACCCACAGAGCATTGCGTTGGACAGGAGGATGACGTCGGGGCGCGGCTCGCTGCGCAGCCACTTGATGAGATGATCAACCTCGGACGCCTGACGTCCATGGCGGCCGCCCAGCGTTGATAGCGTCAGGTCGCCCAGTTCCGCCGCCCCGGTCATGTCGCTGCGCTTTGACGCCCAGCGCAGCAGTCCAGGCGCATCAAGCCAGCGCGTCATCCACTCCGGCAGTCGCGACAGGATGGGCGCCTTCTGATGCAGGTACATGTTGATCCCGCCCAGGAACACCGGCTCACGCTCCTCGGGTTCATGATGTTCGAGCATGAAAGGCAGGTAGAGCGGCACCATGTGCACGTCATGACCGCGTCGCCGCAGCGCGTGCCCCAGCGTATTGTCGCGCAGACAACTGCCGCAGTAGAAGCTTCCGGTGCCGGGAATGAGTTGAACGATTCGCATGGCCGAGGGTCGCGCTACGCGTACCGTGCATCCCGGTGGCGATCGAGGAAGAATGCGTGCAGGAGTCGGTCGATTTGGAGCAGGCCGTTGCGGTTGGCTCGAATCGTCCCATTATCGATCGCCACATATCCATTCTCCGCATGCTCTAGTAACGGAGCGCGGAATCGATCGATGACACTCACGCCGAACTTGTTCCTGAAGTACGCGTCCTCAACGTGGCCGAGTTTCATCTGCAGCACGAATTCGCGAATCAATTTCTCTTCGGGCGTCAGAACCATCGACCGGTGGATCGGCAGGTTTCCAGCCTCAATGCTCTCAACATACGGCTCAAATCGGTGTTCATTCTGGAAGTGGATGCCGCCAAGGTGCGAGAAGGACGACACCCCCAGGCCGAGCATGTCGGCTCCAGTCCAGAGCGCATCGCGATAGAGAAACTCCACACTCTTGTCGCGCACCGCGGTGTAGGCACTGCCGATGATATAACCCTCGGCTTCCAGGTGGGCGAAGGCCTCCTCGACCCAGCGCCGCTTCGTTCGCCAGTCGGCCACCGGGGCAATCTCCTGACCGCCATCTTTCATGCGCTGGTAGATCGTCGTGTTGAAAGGGATCTCCATCTGGTAGATGGTGACGCTCTCGGGCTTCATGGCGATCGTCTTCTCGATGCAAGATTCCCAGTTGCTTTGAGTCTCGCCGACCATCCCGGCTATCAGGTCGATGTTGATCTGCTGGAATCCGACTTCGCGGGCATAGTTGTAAGCCCGATCAATCTCAACAGCCCGGTGGGCGCGGTTGTTGATCTCGAGAATCGTCGGATCGAAGTTCTCCACACCCAGGCTCAGGCGCGTAACGCCCAACTCGCGCAGAGCCTTGATCTTGTTCTCCTGCAGTGTGCCCGGTTCGCACTCGAAGGCGATCTCTTCGGCACGATCCCACGCGAAGTAGCGCTGCAGACCGCGGAAGAGATACTCCAGTTGCTGGGCTGAAAGATAGGAAGGAGTACCCCCTCCGAAGTACACGAATCGCGGCGCCCGGTCCGCAAGGTAGGGGTGCTGCGCGTACCTGGCCGCCTCGGCAATCACCGCATCCAGGTAGCGATGAATCTCGCGCGAGTTCTTGTCCGTGTAGACCTTGAAGTAGCAGAAATCACACCGCTTGCGGCAGAAGGGAATATGGATGTACAGCCCAAGCGGCACATTGGTTGGCGCCTCGCTGGAGAGCAGATCATGAACCTTCACGTTCTGATCCGGTGACCAGAAAGAGAACGGCGGGTAGTTGGCCACGAAGTAGTTCCCGGCCGTGGTCTCCTCACGCTTGCCTTCATGGAGAATCGGGAGATTGTGCGAGGTCTGTTCTGTCATGGCTGAGTCATCAGTTGTTCTCTTTCGCCGGGTCGAACGCATAGAGCCCGCCATCGTTGCATCCGATCAGGATCAGTCCATCCACAACTGCGGGCGAAGACACGATCGACTTCCCAAGGTCATATGACCACAACTCGCTTCCCGTTGCAGAATCCAGTACAAACAAGCGCCCATCTCCGGAACCAATGACAATCTTGCCATCACAGAGTACGGGCGATGAATCCACCTGGCGCGTCGTCGGAAAGGTCCAGATCCCCTCGCCGGTCGCGCGATTAACGCAATGCACCTGTTTGTCCCGCCCCCCAAAGTACACTCGATCATCGCCGATAGACGGAGCAGAGAAAAATGGAAACCGGGGGCTGGGATACGTCCAGTTCGTTTCGCCCGACGCCAGTTCGATGCAGACAAACGCATTGCCGTAGTGACCCAGGTACACACGGCCGCCCGCCATCCCGACGGATCCGGCCACGTAACACTCTTCGCCCAGCGCGATGTGCTTGTTGACCGTCCCATCGGCTGCATTCACGACGTGCAGAAACGAATCGCATCCGCCGAAGACAATTCGCCCGGCTTCAACGGCCGGGGTGCCGTTGATGTAGTTCTCTGTTTCGTACTTCCAGGCCACGGAGCCATCAGCGGCATTGAGGCAGTAAAGGATGTTATCGTAGCAGCCAAAGACGATTCGCTTGTCGCCACCCGGACCGTCAACCCAATTGGCGCCGCCCAGTATCTTCTCATCTGCTTCGAATCGCCACTTCTCCTTGCCGCTGAGCGCATCAATGGCGTAAAAGCGATAGTCCGAGGAACCGATGTAGACGACCCCGTCGAGAATCATGGGAGGCGCTTCAATCGAATCCTCCGTAGCGAACTTCCACACCAGCGTGCCGTCCGCCTGATTAACCGCATACAGATTCCCGTCATCCGACCCGACATAAACGCGACCGGCTTGAACGACTGGTGAAGACGTAATCGCTTCCGTTGCGTTGAAGGTCCAATTCAGTTTGAGCGGCACGGTCAATGAGCCGGCCGCAACGCCAGTCTGAGGCCGGTCGCCGCGAAACATTGGCCAGTCATGTTCGACGCTCTGCTGAACCGGTGTGCCGACGCTGGCGTTCGCCGGTGCTTGGTCCTCTGGCGCAGCCTTCTTGCATGCGGCCGGGCCGATCGCCACAGCAAGCGCCAGGGATGCGACGTATTGGAGTGAACCGGATTGCAAGCGCATCGATCCTAGTGTAGGGGCACTGCTGCGAAACAAGCCGGATTCTACCGCCCGAATCATCATCCATACGGCTCGTTGCGAGTCACTCAACCGAACGCCTGATCATAAAGGGCTAGCAGATCCGCCGAGGTCACTTCACGCGGGTTGAATCGGGCGGTCCATTGTGCAGCGGCCTCCTCGGCCAGCGCCGCCAGGTGATCCTTCTGTACACCAGCCGTTGTCAATGTGGTTGGCAGGCCGCCGGCAACGAGGAATTGCGAGAGAGCGGCTACGAGGCTGTCAATGGCGTGCTCATCCGATTCCGAATCGTCTACCAGCGACGCCTCTCTCGCGAGGCTCGCGTACCAGTGGGCCGCCCCTCGATCTGCCGCGTTGTGACGCACCACGTGCGGCAGCATCAGCCCCACCGCCCGACCGTGAACCATGTTGTAATGCGCCGTCAGCGGATTGGCCAGCGAGTGCGCGATGCCAAGCATGCTCTTCTCGATGGAAATCCCGGCCATGCTGGCGGCCAGCAGCATCTCACCCTGCGCCTCCGTGTCGTGTGCATTGGCCAGCACGCGTTCGAAGTGCCTGGCGCTGCGCACAAACGACCCAGTTGCAAACTTCCGCGATTCCGGCGTGGCGTTCCGGGCCACTGTGGATTCGACCGCATGTGAAATCGCATCAATCCCACTTGCGGCAATGACGCTCTTGGGCTGCGTTGTGGCCAGGTTGGGATCGAGCACCGCGACGCGCGGCGCTGCTGAACTATCGCCGCACGCCATCTTCATGTGCGTCTGCTCATCGGCGATCAGTGCGAATGACTGCACCTCGCTGCCCGTGCCGGCGGTGGTCGGCACGGCGATCAATGGAAGCAGCGGCGTGTGGACTCTGCCATGCCCCTTATAGTCGCGCATGGCCCCGCCGTTGGTCAGAAGGAAGTTGCACCCTTTGGCCGCGTCGATGCTGCTGCCGCCCCCCAATGCCACGAAGAAGTCGATGGGCTGTTGGCGGGCAACGGCCAGGCATGCTTCGACATCTCGATCCGTTGGATTCGGCCGTACGGCGTCGAAGGCGGCCACATCAAGACCGGCGGTTCGCAGGAGATCGATCGCTCTGGCGGCGTGCCCGGCTTTGACCAACCCCGGGTCAGTCACGAAGAGCACGCGCGATCCGCCATGCTCGCGCACGAGCGAACCGAGTCGATCGACGGCGCCCGCACCGAAGACGATGCGCGTCGATGTCGCCGTTTCGAATTGCGGTTCCTGTCGATCGATCATGTTGGCCTGCGATTCAAGAGTCCTTGGCCGTCTCACTCGACCTGCAGCGCCCGCTCGCGGTACAGGAAACTGATGATGTTGCCTTCATGCGGCTGGAGCCAGTTCAGTTTCGTCGTCGGCACGGCGCCAAGGTTGAGCCGGTCGATGTTCGTTGCATCTACGGCGGCCCGACGGAATGTCTCGTCATGGCTGATGACGGTTCCAACCAGCGTGTCGCCTATGGCCGACAGCATCTCGCTCTGCGGGCATTCAACAACGCTCGCAAATGGAAACATGAACTCGGTATTCGCCAGGCCGCGCTTGGGCGAATCGCAGTGGATGATGGTCGGTCGCAGGTAGGCGCAGCGGGTCTCGCTCACCAGCCGATCGCCGCCGCGGTACTTGGCCGTTAGATCCTCAACGCCGTTCTCCCGCAAGCCGTTCTCGATCATCGTGTTCACACCCTGGGCCTGCGCCGCGATGGTAAACGCGGCGAGCGGCGCTTTGGGATCAGTCGGCGGCAGGGGGGCTACCGGTCCGAGTCGCTGCGCCAGGGCATCAGCAATCTCCCGCGAGTGACGCGAGACCCAGATGCCGGAACAGTTGATGCAGCCGCGCCCGCCGTTGAGCAGGATGCTGTCGACCATCAGATCTAGATAGTGCTCCCAATCGTCTACGCAGTCATCGCCGAAGAGGATCTTGCTGAAGCCCGGGCCATGCACCTGCACGGCCGGGTTGCCGCGGTACTGCTCGACCGTCGCTTTGCTGCCAAAGATCATCGTCCGCTGCACGTGGCTCACCACCGCCATGCCAACCTCGGCGCCACCGGGATACAGACCGATCGATTCGCGCGGCAGCCCAGCCTCAAAAAAGGCCTGGGCCATGCGAAACGGCGTCCACGGTTCGAGCGGGCCGGGTTTGAGCACGAGCCCGATCTGCAGAGCCGGCACCGGTAACCACAGGCCGTGTGTGCCCGGCGAATTGGATGGCAGCACCATGCCCAGCACCGGCGAGTTGGCCTGCATGCTGCGCATGACCTCGCCCTCGACGCCGTATCCCTGAGTCATGATCGAGCGGCTGAGGCCGCGCGTCAGTGAATTGAGAATCGCATCGAGGTTTGTGAGCACGTGATGCAGCTTGCTCATGTTGAAGCGGCACATGTGCTCGGGAAGCCCCGTGGTGGCCGACTGGCAGCGGACAAACTCGTCGGGTGACTGCGTTCCGCTGCCCATTGGTAAATTGGCTGTCGTGAAGAGGTCCGCGGCCCTGGAGAGGCGTCGGCAGAGTTCATCGCAGGGGATGGCTCGGAGCGCAGCGCGGGCTCGATGCGCCTGGCGCATGTCGCGCGTAATCAACCCCGGATTGGCCTGCGAAACCTGGCACAGCTCTTCGCCGGTCGCGAAGTGCACCACCGTGTCCACGTCGAGACTCTCGTACGCCTCACCCCAGCGCAGGATTGGAAAGTGCGGCAGACTCAATACACACCCTCGACAATCACCGCTTTGGTTGCTCCATACGGCCGCACTTCCCCGACGCCGTCCCATGCGTACTGCTCGCAGGGCCGGCGGCGAATTGCCTCATCGCGCTCGAGAAAACGCGGCATGAAGAACTCTCGCGTCAATGTCGTCAGTTCGACTCGACCCCATTGATCGTATTCGACCACTCGCTCGGGCTGATCTGGGTCGACCACGCGCAGCATCGCGCGTGGCTGGGGCGCGTAGTAGGTGATCGAGTACCGGTCCTCTGGCGTGAGCGGCTTATGGCACGCCAGACCCATCAGCGTGTTGCCGTAGGTGGGCACGAACTTCGTTCTGCGTTCGAGGACCTCTTCGACGAGGAACCGCGTGTACTGCGGCTCCATCGTTGTACCGCCGCAGAAAACCCCCTTGATGCCCGACTCGGGAATCGAGGTCTTTTCAGCCAGAGCTTCGAGCAGCTTGGGCGTGGTGAAGAGCGCATCGACGCGCCGATGCGTCAGGATGGTCACCGCCTGATCCACGACGTGCTCCATATACGCCTTGGCCTGATCGAATTGCTTGCTCGAGATGAGCTTTTTCACCCAGCGCGGATCGAGATCGACAAAGAAACACGAGCAGCCGCGATGGTTGGCGAGGTGCTCGATCGCCAGGCGCAGACGGCGCGGCCCGGTCGGCCCCATCATCAGCCAGTAGCCGTTGCGGGGAAACTCGACGTCTGAGAGCGTCTCCGAAAACTGTTCGTAGTCAGTCTTGTAGTCATCCCAGCCAATCCGCTGCTTGGGCATGCCGGTCGTGCCGCCCGTTTCAAAGATGGTGAACGGCCGGCCCTTGTAGGCAGCAGGAATCCACCGCTCGAGCGGTTCGTTGCGCAGCGACTCGTCGGCGAAGTTGGGAAACCGCACCAGGTCATCAATTGTCTTGATCTTCTCGATCGGGCTCCAGCCGGCTTTCTTCGCCCAGTCGAGCCAGATCGGCGTGCCGGTTTCGGGTGAGAAGTGCCAGCGCACAATCTCGCGCAAATGTGCATCGAGGGCCGTGCGAGCCGCTGAAGCGGCAGACTCTGTTGACGACAGTGCGTTGGAGGACATCACGTTCAGTTGGTCTCGAGAGGGTCAAAGAACTTGTTAATCGTGGCGGTCGACAGCGGCCTGGTGATCAGCGAGACGACAACGAGCGTGACGGCTGAGGCGGCGAAGATGATCGCCACCGGCATCATGCCGAAGATCAGCTTCTCTTCTTCCGAGCCGGGCGCTTTCTCAGCGAAGATGTCGCGGTAGAACAGCACGGACCAGACCACCGTCGTGACGAGAACGCAGGCGAGCGCGCCGGCCTTGGTCGTCCGCCGCCAGTACACCGCCGCAAACACCAGTGGGAAAAGCGCTGCAAAGCCTGAGAAGCACCAGACACCCAGCGCGAACACACTCTGCGAGCGTCGATCGTCGCCCATCATGTAGACGGCGAGCCCGTAGGTGACCCCCACAATCGTGAGAATGAACGCCCGGCTGATCCAGATCTTCTGGGTGTCGGTAAGGCGATCGCGCCCCGCCAACCGGATGACGATGTCATTGGTAAACATCGTCCCGAGACAAACGAACTGGGAGTCAAGCGAAGACATGATCGCCGCGAGCACGCCGGCGCCGACGAGCCCGCTGAGCACATTCGAGTGCACGAGCTGGTTGATCATCGCCCCCAGAACGGCGTTGGAAATCGGCGTGCCGTCCGGATTCTTCGGCAGACGCAGCCCGCCATCCGCAAACAGGCCCGCCGCCCACACGCCAATGAGGATGCACGGCACCCAAACGACGGCGATGAAGATCGGGTGTGCGACCACAGTCAGGCGGAAGCTCTTGGCGCTGCGAGCCGTCAGCCAGTGCTGGAAGAGATGGGGAAACATCCCGACCGACAATGGCACGAAGCAATACGTGAAAAACTGCAGGGGACCCATCTGCGAACCGCGCGCCGCACGCTCGGCGTTCTCGGAGGCGAGCAGTTTCGCCGTGGCCGCTTGCAGGCCACCGAACTTCTGGGCGATCAGATAGAAAGCGATCACGCCGGTGACCATGAACACGATGGTCTGAAACGTGTTCGCCCATACCGCGCCGCGCAGACCACCGAAGAAGACGTATCCCAGCACCACGCCGCACACAACAAGCGATCCGAGCCACAGCGGCAGCGAGCCGGTCAGCGGGTGGGGATTGCCGTTGGGGAGCGTCATCGCGAACGTCTCGGGGAACATGCCCGCAGTCGTGGCCTGCAGGAATCGGCCCGACGCGATGACGCCGACGAGTAGATACGGAATCAACAGCAGCACGAGGATGGCGAAAAGAAGGTACCCGAGTGACCGCGATTCGAAACGATCGCTGAAGTACTCGCATTGCGTCATGTATCCGTTTCGCTTGCCCACGGCCCAAAGGCGGATCCCGACGAGGAAAAACACGCCGGAGTGGACAAGCCCGCTCCAAGAGGCCATGAGTCCGTAGACGCCGACGCCTTTGGCAAACGCCTCACCGGTTGACCCGACCAGGGCGAACCCAGTCATGGTCGTGCCGAACACGCTCATGAGGAGCAGAAACGAGCCCACGGAGCGCGAAACGACAAAATAGTCCGCGGCGGTGCCCTTGAAGAACCTGCTGGAAATCACGCCGAGGCCAAGCAACAGGGCGAGGTAGCCAATGATGATCCACAGCGGAATCAGCGACGTTTGCGCGAAAGTGAGAATCATTCGCGCCCCTCCGATCGCGGTAGGGAGGCGGCATCGTTCCGATCTGCCCACTCTTCGATATGCGTTGGCCAGGCGAACGTGACGGCCAGCAACCAGAGCACGGCGGCCGCAACCGAGAAACCCACGTGATAGGCCAGCCCGATCGGCAGAAACCCGAAGATCAAACTGCGATCATTCCAGTACCAGAAGTCCTGGTGAACGACAAACAGTACAGCCGCGCAAATCCAGATGACCCACCAGGCTGTCGAGTGGCGCGGCGAACTCACTGGGTTCGACCCTCGGCGCCGCTCGCATCGTCGGGCTTGGCCGCGATCGCAAAAAGATGCGTGTGCGTCGCCACATAGAGCGTCCCGTTGGCCGCCACCGCGGATGAGTAGATCGGCGACTTCATGTCGATTTCGTTGATCAGCTTGTGCTCTTTCGCGGCTGCGAGGATCGTCATGTACCCGTCTTCATTGCCGATGTAGACCTTGCCGTCGGCCACGCAGGGCGACGCCCAGATGTGTCCCTTGGTGTCGTGCACCCAGTACTCGTGGCCTGTCTCGGCATCAAGGCAGTAGACGAAACCGGAAAAGTCTGCGGCAAACACGAGTCCTTCGTGAATCGCAAGCGTCGAAATCGATCGCGCGATCTTCTGATAGGACCAGATCTTCGCGCCCTGCGTGATGTCGCCCGTCTTCGTGGGGTCGAAACACACGAGGTTGCCCGCCCCCTCGCCGTGCTCCGGATCCTGACCGATCGCGGCATAGACGCGGTTCTTGTACACGATCGGAGTCGCAAGCACCTCGCTCGGACCGGCCCGCGTGGCGTACTTGATCTTCTTGCCATCCCGCATGCGGTACTCCGGCGGATTGCAATCGAACCGGAAAACTTCGTTGAGAATCGGGTAGCCGTCCGCATCCGTCGTCGGCACCGGCGAGAATCCGTAGCACCAGCCATCGGGGCCGCCAAAGACGCACAATTGCGTGCTGTCCGTCTTGAGATACGCTGGCGAACTCCAGTTGCAGTGGAAGATGCGCTGACTCAGTCCTGAGGCTTCCTCGGCAATCAGCGCTCCCGTGTTCTTGTCCACGAGGATCAGACTCGGCGCCATGGGGGAAGGCGTTTCAACGTGGCCGTAGTCCACTCCATTGGACGTCGTCACCCACAGATGGTCGCCGACCACCAGCACACTGCTCGACGTGATGTTGTGCGGGAACACGCCGCACTCGTCGATCATGTTGAGCGTCCAGATGATGTCAGCATCCTTGCTTCCCACCTCCATTGGCGGGTTGCCACGTCCGGCCATGTGCTGGCCCTCATCCATGAACGGCCCGTCGTTGCCGTTGGCCATGCCGTTCACATCCAGGCAGATGACCTCGCAGAGATTCGTCACGAGGTACACGCGGTCGCCGTCGATCGTCGGTGAAGAGCAGATCCCGAGATACTCCCAGTCGCTCACCTTCCCCGTACCCAGTTTGGGGCAGTTGAGCATCCAGATCATGTCGCCGGTCGCTTCGTCGAAGCAATACAGCACGCTGCGATCACCCTTGAACTTGGGGTCTCGTGGCGAATCGTTGTTGGTTCCCACGTACACCCGTCCGTTGGCTATGGTGGGATTGCCATACGCCTGCGACCCGAGCTTGGCGATCCATTTGATATTGTGCGTGGTCGAGACGTCGATCTGGTCCGACGCGCCGATGAACTCGCCGGCATCGAACTCGGTGGGCAGGCCCGTGACATTCGACACCATGTTGCGAGAGATGCTGCCGCCCCACATGGGCCAGTCCTGCGCGCAGGCGGTCGCGGTTGTCAGGAGCGTGGCTGCGAGCCCGAGAAGTGTCATTGAACGCGAATGCATTGCAGTATCCAATCGTTTCAGTCGTTGGCGGTCACGGTGATATTGTCGAGGTACACGCGGAAACGGCTCTGGGGCACAAAACCATAGATGCCCGGCGCGCCTTCGCTGTGGCCGTGCTGGTGAACGACTTCAATCGTCCACTCTGCCGGCTCGGTCTGATCGCGCTCCCACACTTTGGCTTGGACGATGTTCGAGCCATCTGGCTGGCCCTCCACGCGCGTCTTGAGGCGATACCAGACGTTCGGTCTCCACTTGAACGGCGCCGATTCCTTGATGCGCTCCATGTTCGAAGAGATCTCAATTTCCTGGTAGTTGCCTTTGAGCAGGATCAGGTAGCGCTGGTTGATCACGCCCGCGGACGACATGAGCCGGCGATTCCCGTCGGACATGATGTCGACCTGCATCGTGTAGTTGTGGCTTTCCGGGTTTCCGATGAGCGTCTGTGTCCGCTGGAAGATCGGATTGTCAATGGTCTGCGCCAGCACCTTGCCGCCGTCCTTCTCAACGACTTCCCAGTGCATGCGACCGGCAAACCACTGACCCGGTGGAAACGCGAATGAGTTGTAATCCGTTCCCTCTCGCGACTGTGAGAGCGCTGTCGATTCAAAGTCTTCCTGGAATTCCAAACGTGGCACAATGCGCAGCCGAATCGTCGATTTGAAGCCGTTGAACTCGCCCTCGATCTCCGCTGCGCCGGGCTTGGCGTTGTCGGCGACGATCAGTTCCCCATTGGGTCCAGCGCTGACGCCGACTTTGGGATTCAAATCCCACTGGATTCCGCCGCGATGAGCCTCGACGACGAGTCCATGCTCGTCAACCACTCTCGCTGTAAACGGCACTTCCTGGCCGGGCGTCACTGTCAGATCAGCCGGCATGATCAGCATCCGACTTGCTTCCCCACGCATGGGCTGAAGTTCTGACGCCTGGATGATCTTGGTCGCCTGGAGCGACCCGGTGCCGCGGAAACAGTACAGGCGCTCCGTTGTGTGGACGTAAACGCACCCGTTGGCAATCGCCGGTGCGCCGAGGCAATCGCCCTGCAGTTGGATCTTGGAAAGCTCCTGTGGTCCGGCGTCGGTCGGCTTGATGACGTAGAACAGGCCGTTGGCCATGGGCACGTACAATTTGCCATCACCCGCTGCCGGCGAAGCGTGGATCTGCGTCGCCGCGAGCTTCTCCGACCACAGGACATGCCCGGTGTCGGCATCCACCGCCTGCAGTTCGCCGGTCGTGTTCGTCACGTAGACGCGATTGCCAACGAGCACGGGTGAACTGCTGAACGACTCGACGCCATTGCGCCAGGCTTCGTGCTCCTTGCCGATTTCAACCGGGCCAGGCGTTCCCGCCTCGGGTTCGGCGCCGAGTTTGATCGCCAGCATGCGACCGGACTCCGATGAGTCGAGATTCTCTGTGCCGTGCACCGCGATGAGCGTGTCGCCATAAAGCAAAGTCGAAGCGCAGACGCCGCCGACCGTGATGGGCATTCTCCAGATCAGATCGCCGGTCTTTGAGTCGATGCACGCCACGCAACCCTCCGCCGTGCCGGCGTAGAGCAGCCGCTTGCCGTCACGCCATTCGAAGACCGGGAACGAGAATGGATTGTCTTTCGGGATTCCATTGGGGGTGGCGGTCCACACCAGTTCGCCCGTGCGTTTGTCAAACGCGTGGAAGCGATTGCGCGTCGGTCCGTTCTTGCCCCACGCGGAGGTCATGCCGTGCACGATGACGAGGTCATCATCAATCGCCGGCGCCGTCGTGCGGCCGTTGGGATACGTCGTTCGGCCAAACTCCTCCATCATCGAGTGTTGCCAGAGCAGCTTGCCGTTGCGGTTGTAGCACGAGAACAAGCCCGCATGCGTCGTCCAGTAAACGTTGCCCGTCTCAGTATCAACAGTCGGAGAGCAGATCGCGTAGCGGTTGTAGACGATGTCGCTGATGAAGTCGTTGGCGCGACGTTCCCAGATCTTCTGCCCGGTCTTCTCGTCGAGGCAAAGCAGGATTTCCTGGAGATCCGGACCGGTTCCCTCGTAGCACAGCGTGTAGACGTGACCTTCGAAAACCACGGGTGTGCCGCGACTGGCGATGGGATAGGTCCACGCCAGCACCGGCGCGGCAAGACTGATCTGCGACGGCAATCCGGTCTCGCCCGACGTGCCGTTCTGTTTCGGACCTCGCCAACTGGGCCAGTCTCCCGCGTGCGCCATGCCTGCAGCGAGGCTCGCGGCAACGAGGGCATGTCGAATCATCGTCATGATCGGCTGTTTCGATAGTCTGAACTGCATGGCCATCCTCGATCTCTCTGTCGTTCCGTTTGAAACGGCCGCCTGGCGCCTGCCGACTAGAACGTGATATTCACCGTGATTCCAATCGTCTGTGGAGCGCCGCTCTCACCGACGAACACGCTCGGATCCACGGGACTGGGCTGAAACGCGACCAGCACATAATCCTGGTCGAACGCGTTGCGAATCCAACCCTCCACACTCACGTTGCGGCTTCGCACACCCAGACGGAAGTTCGCAAGTTCGAACTGCTCGCTCGCCCGGTTCCCGGCGTCGTAATAGTAGGTGCCCACGCCGACATACTCACCTCGCACGTACCATGAGGTGCTGTTGTTGATCTGTCCCGTGTACTGAGCGCCCAGATTCCACGTTCGATCCGGAACAAAAGCGAGTTTGCGACCGCTCACGTCCGTACCGTATGGATCAATGAAGTGCTCAAACTGAGCGTCGGTGTAGCCGAGCCCCGCAAAGAGGTCCCAGCCTTCACCCGGCTTGAGGTTGAACTCCAGTTCAAAGCCCTTGCTGGTCGCCGCCGCGGCGTTGTCGATGTACCCGCCGGCCATCGGATCGAACAGTGAGAGTTGAAGATCGTCCCAGTCGATATAGAACGCCGAAGCATTGACACTCAGCCGGTTGTCGAAGAAAGAGGTCTTGAGCCCCGTCTCATAGGTCCAACTCGTTTCCTGATCGAACGGCAGCCGGTTCATTGGCGCGTTGAGATTAAAGCCGCCGGCCTTGAATCCCATCGCCGCTGATCCGTACGCCATCACGTTGTCGGCGAAGTGGTAGGCGGCGCTGAACTTTGGCACCACCTGATCGAAGTCTCGATCCAGACTCGTGGTCGTGGACAGCGCCGTGAATCCCATGGTTTCAAAGGTGTGGTTGACCGTGGCTTCCTTGTGCTCGTAGTCGTACCGCAGCCCCGCGGTGAGGTCGAGCTGGTCAAGCACGAGCGTCGCCTGGCCGAATCCTGCAATGCTGAAGTCATCGAAGTTGCCGAATTGCGTGTCGAGACCAACCTGGCTCGGTGGGAACAGGATGCCCGCTCCGCCCGGGCGGAAGTTGTTCGCCGCGAGCCGGTCCGAATCGGCAACAAAGAAACTCAGCCCGGCCAGCCACTTCAACTCGGCGCCGTCGCCGATCGGTACATTGCGATCCGCGGACGAAGAGACGCGAAACTCCTGGCTGAAGTACGACTGCGATTCCTCGGTGCGCCGACGAATGCCGTCGATGATGGAGAAGTCAAAGTCAGACGTTTCGTGAACGTCCCAGTCCTGGAACGCGCTGATGGAAACGAAGTCAATCTCCTCGCCGTAGTAGTTCCACGTCAACGCCGTCCCGTACTGGTCGCGATTTGCAATCCCTTCGTAGTCCTGATTGATCTGATTCGGGTTGTGACGCAGGGCGTTGAGTTCAGAAAGCACAAATCCGCCGTCGCGTGAAGTCTCGCCGAAAAATGTCAGGCGAAACTCCGACTGTTCGCTCGGCGTCCAGAGCACCTGCCCGCGTCCGAAATACGACTCGCGGAAGTCCACGTCATGGCCGGTCGCCAGATTCTCCGTGTACCCATCGCGCTTCGAGTACAGGCCGTCCAGGCTCAGGAACAATTCGTCTTCGACGAGGGGAACGTTCGCGGAACCTTGATACTCCTGGAAGTTGTAGTTGCCGTAGGTGCCGCCGATGCGGAATGCGGGCTCATTGCCCGGTCGCTTCGTGATGATGTTCATCACGCCGCCGAGCGAGTTGCGGCCGTAGAGCGTACCCTGCGGTCCGCGCAGAAACTCGATGCGATCCACGCCGATGAGCGGTATGTTCGTACTGTTGTTGGTCAGTTGCGGCACGCCGTCGATGTACGTTGTGACTGCCGGATCGCCGATGCCTGAGCCAATACCGCGGATCGTCGGAAAGGTCAGTCGCCGCGACGAGAATTCATTGATGAACAGGTTCGGAACGAAGAATGAAGCGTCGCGCATCGAACGAATGCCCGAATCCGTGATGAACGACTCGGGCAGCACGTCGACGCTTCCCGGCACGTCTTGCGCCAGTTCCGCCCACTTCCTGGCCGTGACAATGACGGGCTCATACTGCTTGACCGGCTGCGGCGGAGTTTCGCTCGGCCCCGGCTTCGATTCATCCGACGGTGAGGTGGATTCGCTACTCTGATCAGCAGGCGGGACATCCGCAGGCGCGTCCTGAGCTCGGGCCATGGAAACAAACGAGACGCCAGTTGCAAACATGGCTGCAAATACGAGACGCTCCGTCATGATGATCCTTTGGAATTGAAAGTAAGTCTGTCAAGCGGCGAAGCGCCACAACCATCTCGCCGCAGAACCGGGGAGCCAACCGTATCACCAATCAAACCGGGCCGCGATGATCCCGACACACAAGATCGCCCAGGCTGTTGCGGCAGTAGACGCGCCCGCCGGTGAGGATCGGCGTGGTCCAGAACTTCCCGCCGTCAAGCACCTGCACATGGTACATCTCGTTGTATCGAACAGGATTCGCATCGGCGATAATCAGCGCGCCGGCTTTGTCCATGATGATCATCCTGCCGTCCGCGATACTCATCGCGCCGAGGCCGAGACCTCGCTCCATCCACTTCTCGTTGCCGTCGAGATCGACGCACTTGAGAACGCCGTCATCGAACCCGTAGAGGTTGTTCTGCCACAGCACCGCTGCGTTCATCGCCGTCTTGAGCACCTTGCTTTCCCAGAGAACTTCGAGGCGATCCTCATGCAGCCGCAACATGGCGCAGCCGTGATTGGCGCCCGACGAGATGAAGATCCGGTCGTCGATGATGATCGGTGTCGCAGCATTGATGTCGTTGAACGTCTTCCATTCGTGCACGAAGCGCTCAGCGCCGCTGCCGGCATCGAGAATCACCAGGCCGGAAGCGTTCATCACGGCAATGAGCCGCGTACCGCCAAAAGCGAAGTCAATGGGCGTTGAATACCCCTGGCCGTAGTCCCTGGTCTTCCACAACAGGTCGCCCGTGGTCTTGTCTAGTGCGATCGTCATCCCGGCATCGACGATCACCGAATCACCCACGATCAACGGCGCCGAGGCAAAGCCCCACAGCCCCGTCTGGGGGCCGTAGAGAGCTTGCAGATCCTTGTACCAGAGCACCTTGCCCGTGGCGGCCTCAAAGCAGTAGCACTTGCCCTCGCGGTTCTTCGTGTAGAGGTGTTCGCCGTCCACAGTCGGTGTCGAAAGCGTGCCGCCATCGTGCCCCTTGTTCCAGATATCCGCTGCGTATTCGTACTTCCACACCTGCTCGCCGGTGTCTTCGTTGATGCACGTGATCATGTCCACGGATCGATCGACGTCGTAACCCATTGTGAATACGCGACCATCATGCACCGCCACCGCAGAGTACCCGATGCCGACCTTCACAGTCCAGAGCGGCTTGTCGGCGCCTTGGATGACCCATCCGGTTTCGGTCGAAATGCCGTTCTGATTCGGGCCGCGCCACTTGGGCCAGTTGCCATGGACCGGATCGCCCGCCGCCAGCGCGTGCAAAGCAATCGAGACTGTTCCGAGTGAAGCAATCCTGGCGATAAGCCGAATTCGATTGGACAATGTCATGAATTTGATCCTCACGAGACACGTGTTAGCAGGACAACCTACTCTCCGCGATGATCGCGACAGGAAAGCGTTCCCAGACTGTTGCGACAGTAGATGAGTCCATTGGCGATCACCGGCGTGGTCCAGCACACACCGCCTTCAACCACCTTGGTCTTGGAGAACACCCGGTAGGCGTCCGGCGTCGCCTCGGCGATGATCAGTTCCCCCTTGCCGCTCATGATGAGCAGTCGATTACCCGCCGCGGATACAGCGCCCTGGCCGAGGCCGCGCTCCGCCCACTTTTCGTTGCCATCGAGATCGATGCACTTGAGCACTGCCTCGTCGAACCCATACAGGAAGCCATCGATGAGCACGCACCCGCTCATCTTGTTCCGCATGATCTTGCTGTCCCACACCTTCGCAATCGACTCGCCATCGAACTTGAACAGGCCGCAGCCGTGGTTGTATCCCGAAGAGACAAAGATGCGGTCGCCGGTCACGATCGGACTGGCGGCGTTGACATCGTACTGTGTCTTCCACTCAACACTTGCCAGCGTTGAACCGGTTTCGCGATCAAGGACTGCGACGCCATCACCATTCACGACGACGAGACACTTCTTGTCGCCAATGAGGGCCGTCGAGGGTGTCGAGTACGCGTGGCCAAGGTTCGCGCTGGTCCATTTGATCTCACCCGACTTCTTGTCGAACGCGACGACGGTTCCAACATTGACCACAACCATCTCGTCGAGCACGAGCGGCGACGCGGCAAAACCCCAGGTCGGCACCGCAGCGCCAAACTCCTGGACCATGTCCTTCTTCCACAACACCTCTCCCCGCGCCGCACTCAGACAGGTGAAGCGCCCCTCGCGATTAAGGACCATGAGACGTTCACCGTCGAGCGAAGGAGTGCAGTTCGTTCCACCCCCGTGAAACTTCGCCCATTTCTCTGCCGGGTAGGCATAGGTCCAGATCTCCTCGCCCGTCTTCGCGTTGAGGCAGATGATGACATCTTCTTTCCTGTCTTCCACATATCCAATGGTGTACAGCCGATCGCCCGACACGACAACCGACGAGTACCCCAGTCCGACTGACTTTGACCAGAGTTCACTGCCTTGCGCCGACCACTTCGTCTCGGCTGAGATCCCCGTGCCGTTTGGCCCGCGCCATTGCGTCCAGTCATCCGCCTCGTTGGCGGCCGAAACGATGGTGGTCGCGCCGAGAAAGACGCTGAACAATGCGACCATCCGACATCCGAATCGTTCATTCAGGAGTGATTTCAGCATGATGCACCTCCGCTTGGGGATGACGACCGGCCATCCGTTGCCGACTTGGTGTGGGTTCTTCCGAGGGCAGGCCAATCACTGCCTCGATCGATGATCGAGGCAGACGATATTCCCGAGGCTGTTGCGGCAGTAGATGTAGCCGTTGGCCAGAGTCGGGTACGTCCAGTACACGCCATCATCAAGCACCTTCGTGCGCGACAACTCGCGGTACTCAGTCGGATTCGGCTCCACAAAGATCAATTCGCCCTTGTCGCTGAGAAGCACGAGCTTCCCGTCAGCCAGGATGTTGGCGCCTTTGCCCAGGCCGCGCTGCTGCCACTTTACGTTCCCGTCGAGATCAAGGCATTTGAACACCGCCTCATCAAACCCGTAGAGGTGATCCTCGTACAGAATCGACTGGGCCATGTGATTGCGCATCTCCTTGTTCTCCCAGACGACGTTGGGCGCATCGCCGGACAGGTCGAGCATGGCGCAGCCGCGGTTGTAGCCCGAGGAGATGAACACCTTCTGGCCGATGACAATTGGAGCCGCCGCATTTACATTGGCGCGGTTCTCCCAATCCTGGACCATCTTTTCCTTGCCGGTTTTGCGGTCGAGAACGACGAGCCCCGTCTGGTTAAAGACGGCAAAGCACGCTTCGCCCTTGTGGTCGTACTCCACCGGGGTGCAGTACGCGTCGCCGTAGTTCTTCTCCGTAGTCCAGATTTCCTTGCCGGTGTGCTTTTCGAATGCAATCACCTTGCCGACGTTCATCAAGACCATGTCACGCAGAATCAGCGGCGAGGCGGCCAGACCCCAACGCGGGAACTCCAGTTTGTACTCGTCCTTCAGGTTCTTCTCGAAGTGAATCTGGCCCGTGGCGGCGTCAAAGCAGAAGAATCGCCCCTCGCGATTCGAGCAGTACAGGTCCTTCCCGTCAACGCCGGGTGTCACAAGCGTTCCGCCGTTGTGCGATCGCGCCCACCGCTCCGCGGGATAGTGATGCTCCCAGACCACGTCGCCGGTCAGCGCGTCGAGGCAATAGATACCGTCCAGACCGCGATCGACGTCATAGCCCATCGTGTAGAGCTTGCCGTTGGCCACCGACATGGCCGAATATCCAATGCCGACTGTGCGCTTCCAAACGGGCTCAGCCTCGCCGTGAATCGTCCAGCCCTTCTCGCTGGTCGTGCAATCACCGTTCGGCCCACGAAACTGGGTCCAGTCATCGCCGTCCGCAACCGCGCCGCACACGACCGTGGTGGCGCCAAGCGCAACACCCAATGCGGCACATGAAATCACTCGACGACCTGCGGCGCTCTTGGAACTCGACATCGATCCTTCCCTTCCGGCGCCCGGCGCCGATACTGGCCACCTGCTGGCCACACGTGGAACTGGCTCAGGAGTCTACAAGGTGAAACTCAATGGGGATGTCAATCCACAGCGCCGCCGCTCGACCATCGAGCCGGCCGGGCCGGAATCGCCACTGCTCACGGATGGTCCGCTCAGCCTGCCGGTCGAGCACATCATGGCCGGATGATTGATGAATCTCAACGCCTCCCACGCTCCCATCCTCAAGCACTTCTATCCGAAGCACAACCGTGCCCTCGTAGCCCCGTCGCCGCGCCACCGTGGGGTAGATTGGCTTGGGACGATGCTCGAGCACCGGTGCGATTCGCTCGCCCTGCAGTGCTGCCCCAGTCGATGCAACCTCCGATGGCCTTGGTTTCACCGGCGGAGACGCCGCGCGTTGCAGCACCGACGTCAACATGGCCATCAGCATGAGCGGCGGAGCAGAGACAAGTCGATGCACGATCGGCCGCGCTGGTAAGATGATCCCGTCATCCACTTCTGCGGTGTCGCCAGTCTTCGCGTCAATCGTCGGTGCAGCATCGTCCGGAATCGTTTCGACGGTCTCACTGATTCCGACAGGGGCGGGGATTCGTGCTGTCGGATCAGGCAATCCTGCTTCAACCCCTTCTTCGCTCGTTGCATCGACAGCCTCAGTCGCTTCGGACGGTGGCGGCGCAACAGACCCATCAGCCTCCGTATGGAGGATCTCTCCCGATTCCTCGTCCACAATCGGCGGCGGGGTGACCTCCCTGTTCAGTGGATTCGCCGACTCAATCGGGGGAGCCGGAGCCTCATCCGGTTCGAAGTCTGCAAAAGAGATCATCAGCGGCTGAAGCGCAACCGAATCCCGCACCCCAGAACTGCTTCGCAACCCAATAGACGCCAGCACCGCAAGATGCAGTACGGATGCCACGACACCAGCCACGAGCAGGTTTCGACTCAAGGTTCGGACGCCTCCGTGGAGAGGATAGACAGATTGGTCCAGCCCCGGTTGCGGAGGAGATCGAGAATCGCAAAGATCTGGCCGTGCCGAGCGTCGGCATCGCCATTGAGAACGATGCGCGGGGACGGGTTGTCGCCGATCAATCGACGCAAGGCGGCGTCCAGTTCCTCACGGCGCACCGGCTCACGATTGACGAATAGCTCATTCGTGCTTGTGATTGAAATGACGATCGCGTCTTCCGTGATTCGATCAACGCGCGTTCCGCTGGGCAGATTGACCGCCACGCCGCGCTGGATCGTCATCGCCAGCATCGAGTAGATGAAGAAAACGAGCAGGATGAACATGCAGTCGATGAGGGGGATCATCTCCACGCGCGCCCGTCTGCGACTGAATCCGCTGTCAAGATGCACGGCCGGCCATCCCCTTGCGGTACATGATCTCGAAACTCGTCAGCCGACTCTCCATCACGCTCACGGCCTCCTCGAGGCGCGAGCTGAAGTAGTTGTACGGGATGAGCGACAGCATCGCGACGACAAGACCCACGGCCGTCGTGAGCAGCGCCTCGGCAATGCCGCCCGTGACCGCCACCGGATTATCGATCCCGCCTCCGCCCATGACGTCAAACGACGTGATGATCCCCAGCACCGTGCCCAGAATGCCAAGCAGTGGGGCGAGCGTCACGATCGTGTCGTGGATCTTCAGGTAGCGGCGCATTCGCCGGATCTCTTCGTTGGCGGCCAGTTTGAGTGCGGCCTCAAGCGACTCCTGCCGATGCTCCAGGCCGAAACGAAGCACCCGCACGATCGGGTCGCGCGAGGTCTCACACAGTTGTTGTGCCTCCGTGACCTGACCATGGGCCAGCAAATCGGCCAGACGATCGAGCAGGCCGGCGTCCCGGCTTCTCCGGTCGCTGTTCCAGAAGATGGCCCGTTCAATGGTGAGCGTGACCGACACCACCGAACACGCCAGCAGCGGAACCATCACCGGCCCACCTTGAACAATCCAGTCGAAACTCATCCGTCGATGCCCTCGCAGGTCAACCATCCTTGCTGCCACCGACGCGCATCGGCAGAGCGGATGATGATACCAGCGAGGATTGACGTCAGACGCAGCCCGCGCCTCACACCTTGGGAATCCTCACCTGCTGCCGCTGCGATTCGCTGAGCACATCAACGACGCGCCGGATAATCTCTTGCTCAAGCAGGCGGCGGCTTTCCTGCTGCTCGCGAATAGGGTTCTGCCACTCATCGAGCGACACCGCCATCGCCTGGTCTTCCCAATCCTGCGCCCTCTTATCCACGAGGCGACGAAGAACTGATTCGATGGCTCTCCGCCGCGGCCACCAGTCATCGTCCCGGATCGATTCGATCGCCACCCGCTGCTCGGGCGAGAGGTCTTTCATGGCCAGCACCTCGTCGATGAAGCGGCCCGCGGTCAATTTCGATTCCATGGCGCCGTCAAAGATGTATGAGACACGCCAAAATTCGTGCTCCGTGCGGGTTCTAGTTTCGGGGTTGAGCTGATCAACGCACAGGCGAAAGTACGCGAGGTTCACATCCGCCACGCGGCGATGTGCCGCCATGATCGGCCGCAACCGCTCGATTCGGCGCGCCTGTCTCTGCTTCGTCTGCTCAGCGAACAGGGCCTGGAGCTCCTCGGGCGTGTGCCCCGGCTGGTTGATCTCTGCATCCACGCTGGTCGGAGCGAAGTCCTTCATGACCTCCACGGGCTCGCGCCGGGTGTGCTCGTTGCGCTGCCGCAGGGCCAGATCAAAGTCTTCGGCGTAGCGCTCCAGGATCGGCCGAACAAGTACCTTTTCAGATTCCGACAGCAGATCGGACTCAAGAAAGATCTGCACTAGATCCGCGCGTTCGACCGGGAAGTGCGGACTCCAGTCGCACGTGCGCTCGCGACGGATATCGCGAAGCACTTCATCGAGCGCCTGCTGCTGACTGATGTTGAGATACTGTTTGATCGAAGCAATCGCCGCATCTTGCCGGCTGAACATGTCCTCGGCCAGCTCAATCGCGTGCTGCCGGTGCTCGTTCCACTCCTGGGTTGCGGCCCGCCACTTCTCAAAGTACTCTGGCACGAGCCGCCGCGATTCGTCCGTCATTTTGGCGTTGTATTCCTCCTGGCGGTGGATAATGTCGAGCATCTTCTCCTCCGTCTCCTTCGCGATGCCGCGTCGCCACTGCACGTACTCGTCGACGATGATCAGCACTTCGAGGTGGTCGTTCGGAGCCAGCCCGACTCGATTGGCAAACGCCTCGACATCCAAATCGTCAAGCAGCGATTCGTGCGACAGATCAGGAAAGGGAACAGGTTGAGCCAGCGACGGACTGCCAAAGAGCAGCCACAGGCCGATACAGAGCGGCAAAGTCAACCGAAGCAGGGCAGTGGAGTCGCGCATGAGGCATCCTCCCGGCTCTCAGAGCAGTCTAATGATCCTCGCCTAATCCCCCGCATCATACCAGCCGTCCGCGTCGGAACGTGTCGTGGATCGAATGCGGCCACGACTGGCTTTGGATTCCTTGCCGATACCCAGCGATTCGAGAATGAACTCGTTGGTCGTGCGCTGGTAATGGCGGTTGAAGATGCCGTGGCGGAAGCCTGGGTAGAACATCATTTCAAAGTCCTTGTCCGCATCCTGCAGTGCCTTGACGAGCCGGATCGAATTCTGCATGTGGACGTTGTCATCCATCGTTCCATGCAGGATGCGCAGACGGCCGTGCAGGTTCTTCGCCGCCAGAATGACCGATGTCGCGTCGTACCCCTCGGGGTTCTCCTGCGGCGTGCTCATGTACCGTTCCGTGTAGATCGAGTCGTACTCGCGCCAGTCGGTGGGGGGCGCGCCGGCGATACCCGCGCAGAACAGGTCGCTGTGCGTCAGGGCGAACGCCGTCATGAACCCGCCGTAGCTGTGCCCCGACATGCCCACTCGATCGCCATCGATGTACGGCTTGGCCGTGAGCCAGCGCACCACATCTTCAATGTCGCGCAGCTCCTGCACGCCAAGCTGCTTGTAGGCCGTCCACGTGGTCACCGATCCGCGATTGCTCGCCGAACGCGGATGCGTTTCAAGGAGCACGATCCCTTCGCCCGCAAGAACCTGGTCGCGCAGCCGCCCGCCGGACCAGCGGTCGGAGACCGTCGGCGCGTGCGGACCGGCATAGGTCGTCAACCACACGGGATACCGCTTTCTCGCGTCGAAGTTGGCGGGATAGAGCACCGTCGCATCAAGCGGGAACCCGTCGCGTGCTGAGATAACCGCATGCTCCTCGCGACCAAGTTTCCATTCTTCGAGCGCGTACACAGGATTGCTGTCGATGGTCCGAAGCAGCTTGCCCGTCGTCGCGTCGCGCAGTTCAACGCGCGGCGTCTGATCGAAACTCGACCACGAATCGACAAAGTACTTGCCACTGGGGCTGACGCTCACGTTGTGCGAACCCTGCCCGTTGGTCAGTCGCACTCCGTCTCCGCCGCCATCGAATCGATACAGGTCTGAACCGATCCCGTTGTCGCGCGTGCCATTGGCGAAGACCAGGTTGTTCTCCAGGTCCAGCCGCTCGATGCCGTGCACTTCACCCGCACCGCTCGTGATGGGGCCGAGCAGGTTGCCGTCTGCGTCGTAACGGTACCAGTGGCGATAGCCCGTGTGATCGCTGCTGAGCAGGAACCCACCGTCATCAAGAAACCGCGGCGCGCCCGGCGACTCGATCCACGCGTCGGTCTGGTCTCGAAACAGCCGCGTCGGCTCGCCGCCGTCTGCCGGCGCCCGACAGACATCCAGCCACGTTTGGATTCGGTTCTGCGCGTAGAAATATATCGCGCTGCCGTCCGGCCACCAGCCGACTTCGGAGAGGAGCATGTCGGCGGCTTCATAGTTCGATACATCAACCCACTGCGGCTCACCGCCACCGGTGGTCACCGTGCCCAGCCGCACCTGCGGATTCGGCTGCCCTGGTTTGGGATATCGAGCCACCTCGACGCGCTGCTGATACTGCGAGTTGTTCGTGATCGTGAACTCCGGCACCATCGACGAGTCCGTCTCGAGAAACGCGAGGTGCGATGAATCCGGACTCCACCAGTAGGCCTTCCAGTTGCGGCCGAAGAGTTCCTCGAAGTACACCCAGTCTGCCTTGCCATGGCGCAGGATGTCGCTGCCGCCGGTCGTGAGGGCACGCTCCGTGGCCGTCTCCACGTCAACAACGAACAGATCGTTGTCGCGGACAAACGCAACGAACTTGCCGTTCGGACTGAACTCGGCCAGCTCCTCACGCTCGGGCGTACTCGTCAGCCGTCGCGCCGCTGATCCATCGGCAGTAACGTAGTACAGATCGTTCTCATGGAGAAAGAAAGCCCCCGCGCCAGTCGGGTCCAGACTTGATGGGGCGCGGTTGGCATAGTTGCGCGCCGACCTCGGGTCAATCGTCGGCAGCGCCGCGAGGGCCGCAGCGATGGGGGCGGTGTCGATCTCGCGTTCTTCCTGCGTATAAGGCTCGGATCGACCGGTCGTCGCCTCGACCTTTCGCAAGCCGCCCTTGTTGACGAGATAGTGCTCATCATCGAGCCAGCGCATCACGCGCAGCGCGTTGCCGCTGAAGTTCGGCATGCCGCGCCGGTCCCGCAGCGTCTCCTCCGTCACCACTTGGCCGAAGGTGCGCTCATCATCGAGGGGGCGGTAGGGCGTGGTCAGAAGCTGCTGATCATCGTCGGGCAGCCGCACGACCGGGTAATCCTCACCCTGCTTCAACTGACTGCCCCAGAAGTCCCATGTGGCGAATCCATCATCACTCTGCGATTCCAGCAGGTACGCCGCCAGGCGACCAAGCGGCTGATCAGTGCGGACCACCAGGGTCCCCGCTGGCACGCCCATCTTGCCGCTGCGACGATCAACCTCGAGCGTCACCGACTTGCGATTCTGGAAAGCACGCTCGGCCCGCTTGAGCGAAGTGATGCGATCGACTTCGACGTCCAGTTCGATGTCTTCACGCAGTTCGAGCACCTGCACACCGTGCCACTGGAGTTTAATTGCGATCTCGCGCTGCGATGGGGCCAGGAGATACGCCGCCGGCATCGCGACTTCAAGCGTCGGCTCAAAGTCGTCGACAAGTTCAACAAGGTGATTGCTCGGTTCCTTCGTCGCCTCAAGCTTGTCGCCGACCTGCTTCTCGACGAAGCCCAGAGCCGTGACTCTCTCAGGCCGTGCCTTGAACTTCGACCGAAGCGCAATCGGTGAGCCGGGATTGCGCTGCGCCCGCTCGTCCGCCTGCTTGATCACCGCCTCAACCTCGCCGCGATGGGCGCTGATGTCGCGCAGACACTCCCGAACGAACTCGAACGAGCCCAGCACACGATCCTTGTACGAGGCGTACGCATACGCCTCGGACAGAATGCTCAGACCGTTGCGCAGGCCAAAGTAGGTCGTGCCGTATCGACCTTCCGCCGGATACGACTCCCACTGCGTGTGATCGCGATTGAAGTTGCCGTAGAAGAACGAATCATAGCCGGTGCGCTCTTTCAGCCCGACGGTAATGCGCGGCATCATCGTGTCGTGCGCATAGTCGATCAGACCCCGATCACCGGCCGGCGACTTCGGGCCGGTGTAGGTGATGAGATAGCGGTGCAGCGAGCCGTTGGTCGTGTGCGTGTCGATGTAGACCTGCGGATTCCACTTCCGCATCACCTTGATCAGCGCCCGCGTCTCCGGCGCATCCATCTTCATGAAATCGCGATTGAGATCGAGTCCCTGCGCGTTGGGCCGCTGACCCATTCCCTTTTCGGGCCCCACCTGGCCGGGCCGATTGTCCAGACTGAAACGCTCGTTGCCATCTGCGTTGTAGATTGGCACGATGCACAGGATCAAGTGGTCGAGCATTTCGCGATCATCGCCCGCCAGCACGTTGCGGGCCAGCATGAGCAGGGCCTCTTTGCCCGCCACCTCGCCGGCGTGGATGTTGCCGGTGATCAGCACGACGATCTTTTCCTGCTTGGTGGCCTGCTCAGGCGTTTCGACCGCCGGATCGGCCAGCACCAGCATCGGGATGGCCCGATTTTCCACTGTCGTCCCGATATCAACGCGACGAGCGAGCGGCGAGCCCTTCGCCATCGCCTCGACCATCGAAACAACCTCGGCGTATGTCGAAGTCGCCTTGTAACCGCTCGATTCGGCAACCGTCTGCAATCGGCGAATCGCGTCCACTTGCTCCTGACGCCCCATCGCCAGCGTGCACACGGAAAGCGAGAGAATCACGGCGACAATGCCAACAGTGCGACGCAGCATCAGGCAACTCCGAACTGGTAGAAGACATCCAACCCCGATGATCAACCGATCATCCTCGTGCCAGCCGATCAGCCCTTGCCGGCCGGCTGGACGGTTCAATTCTTAACCGCCCACTTCAGCATCGGCTGCCCCTTCCGTTCCCGCGACGGTCTCGATGATCCGATCCGCCGCGTGGCCAAGGTAGCGATCAATGAAGTAGTGGACGATGTACAACGCCGGGGTGACCCCGATGGCGATGACAAACTTGAAGATGTACCCGCTCGTCGAGGTATTGAGATACGTGAGAAACGTGAAGTCCCCCTCAGACTTCGAATACCCCAGCTTCCACGGCAGGTACAAGCCGATGAATCCCACGACAAACGTATCGATGCACTGGCTCACCAGCGTCGAACCCGTTGCCCGCAGCCAGAGGTATCGATGCCCCGTGCGACGCCGCACGATCCAGAACACAGCCACATCAATGAACTGGCCGAGTAGAAACGCCGAGATCGAGCCCACGATGATCCACTGCGACTGAAGAAACACGCGGGCAAATGACGCATCGTCAATCGGCGAATAATCCGGCGCCGTGACAAATTGGCACAACCAAACCGCAAAAAACGCGTAGGCAATCACCGCCGCAGCCAGCAGACTCAGTCGCTTCACCCCCGCCCGGCCGAAGTACTCATTGATGATGTCCGAAGTAACGAAGACGACAGGCCAGATGATGACACCACAACTCAGCGTGAAATCATGCCACGGCGTGTGCACTTCAAACAGTTTGCCGCCGACCATCTCGGCGATCAGCGCGTTGCCGAGAAACACGCCGCCGAGAATCATGAACAGCACCTGCCGGCGCTGCTCCGCGCTGTGCAGAGCAGTGAGTGTCGCTTCGTCCAGGTGGGCGTCGGGGTGGGTCACGGTATCGGACTCCTCGGGGGCCCACCAGTGTATGGACAGCATGGGGGTCGGGTCCCCGATCTGCTCCCTCAGAGTGGTATTCGGAGTTTGATTCCCGGGCGGACCTGCGCAGAGAGGCCGCGGTGCAACTACTATGGGAAGGAGTGGCACAACGCCGATAGACGACATACCCCGCCGCTTCGGTGGGAGGCAAACCTGCCTCGACGCGTGGGTTTGGCGGTCGGCGCCAGTGGTCTATTGCGGGCAGCCGTTCGGCTGTTCGCCGGGAGTGGTACCAACCTGATGCCGATGCGCCGCGAGTCGTTCGCAAGGATGTACAGCAGAACATGACCCACGAGCCCGAGAAAGCACTGGACATGGGAGGCGGTCGCCTGACCGATCTGCTTCGCCCCCACGCCAAGCGCCTCGGTCTCGTCGTCGTCCTGCTTTCGCTGCTCGTCGCCACCAACCTGGTTCTGCCCTACTCCGTCAAACTGCTCATCGATGATGTCTTCCCTCACGAAGACGGCAGCGGCGGCAACTGGGCCCTGCTCTGGGCCATCCTCCCGCTGCTCGGCCTCATCTACGTCGTCCGCAATGCGCTCTTCTATCCCAGCCGCATGCTCGCCGTCCGCGTCAGCGAAGATGTCTGCTTCTCCATGCGAAAGCGCCTCTTCGAATACCTCCAGCAGCTCAGCCTGCGCTTCTACAAGGCCCAGCAGCCCGGCAAGGTCGGCTCGCGCCTGCTCGACGACACATTCAAGATCCAGTTCTTTATCCAGGACAAACTGCCGACCCTGCTGCTCAACCTGCTCATGGCGCAGGTGCTCCTCATCATCCTCTATGCCGTGAACTGGCGCCTCGCCCTGGCGAGTTCCGTCGTCCTGCCTCTGCACTTCGGCACCTACTGGTTCTTCAAGCGACCCATCAAGCGGCGTCACTCCGAAGCGCAGGAAAACATCGCCGCCGCCTACGGCAATGTCATCGAAAAATACCTCGGCGTCGAAGTGGTCAAGGGCTTCACCGGCGAGGGCCGCGAAAAGGCTCACTTCCACCGCGCCATCGACGCCAGCCGCCACAGCCAGATTGGCACCCAGCGCTACGAGTTCATGCAGAAGGTCGTCGGCGATCTCTTCGTCGGCGTGGGCACCGTCTTTCTCTTCGGCTTTGGCGCCTGGCAGGTCATGAAGGGACACATGACCGGCGGCACCTTCATCATGTTCTTCGGCTACGTCGGCATGCTCTACCCCGCCATGCAGGAAGTCATCAGCGGCACCAGCCACCTCTCCAAGACCACCGCCTGCATCGACCGCGTCTTCGAGATGCTCCACCAGCCGGACGCTGAATCCGATTCGGCGCCATCCGGCATGACGCCCACCGAAGCGCCACTCCTGGGGGCCATCGAGTTCCGCAACGCTTCATTCGCCTTCGGTCACGGCAGGACCATCCTCAAGAACATCAGCCTCTCCATCAGGCCTGGCGAGCGCGTGGCCATCTCCGGCCCCAGCGGTTCAGGAAAAAGCACGTTGCTCAACCTCCTGCCCCGCTTCGTCGATCCCACGTCCGGCCAGGTGCTCATCGATGGCCATGATGTTCGCTCCATTCCGATCGGCAAGCTTCGCAGCGCCATTGGCATCGCCTTTCAGGAAGTCTTCCTGTTCGACGCGTCGATCTCGGAGAATCTGCGCTACGCCCGACCTGATGCGCTTCAGGAGGAATTGGCCGACGTCTGTCGCCTCACCGGAGCGGATCGCTTTATCGAGAAACGACCCGATGGCTATGACAGCCGCATCGGTCCCAATGGAAGCGATCTCTCGCGCGGCGAGCGGCAACGGATCAATATCGCGCGAGCTCTGCTGAAGAACCCACTGATACTCGTCCTCGATGAAGCGGCCGCATCCATCGACAACCGGTCTTCAGTTGCGATTCTCAAGTCGATCTACGCTCGACTGCGCAACCGCACGATCATCATGATCACCCACAAGCCCGAGTTGCTTGAGTTGGCCGACCGCGTCGTCGTCATCCGCGACGGCCGGATCGAGTTTGACGGCCCCCCCGGTGAATCGGCGCTGCTCGATCTCAAAGAGACGCCGCTGCGAGGAGCCAATGATGCTGCGGTCCGGCCGACAGTGCCTGAAAAGCTCGTCAGCCCGGTCCGCGACGGCAAGAGTGAGACGGAGAAGCCCGAGGTGACAAACGGGTCACCCCAACCCACTCCCGAAGCACCCGACGAACAGAGGGTCAACGTGGAAACCAAGCCGCACTTCCAGGTCCCCCGATCCATCATCACGCCGATGCTCGCCATCGCCTGCACCGTCGCGACCATGTCATACCCCGGCTGCGTCTCCGAGAGTAACTCGACCCGCTCCTATGGCGTAGAGTCGGCGCGAGCTACGGGCGGGTTGCTCGTCACTGATCCGAAGGAAGACGAGGCGCTGCAACTCCGAGCCTCGATTGATCGTACGGAAAACAGGCTCGCAGCACAACAGCCCATTACTTCCCGCTCCAACGGCCAGTTGGCGCCTTCGCGCGAGCAGATCGCGTTCGCCCACTCACTCGTGAGTGACACCAATACACCCGGCGAAGTTTCGCTGACAGAACGCAAGACCGAAGTCGCCCGGCAGCCCGATGCTGCGGCGGCGCCTGGCCTGCCTCCAGACTCGGGCCGACTCATCACCTTGCCCAAACTCAGCACAACTGAACTCGGCGAGATAGTGGGCAGTTTGTCGGTCAGTTTGCAGACCGAATTGGGATACCAGCAAGTGCCTCGCGACGTCGTTGAGTCACTGCCGCCACTGCCAGACAGCATCGTCAATCTGGTCTTTCTTCAGCGATCAACACCCGACGGCGTGAAGTCCCTGCTTGTATTAGGCTATCGAACCTCTCTTTCCCAGCCCCCGCAACTGTGGTCCATCGGGCTGCAGCGCCCGTCGAGCGAAGCGGCCTGGGTGGCCAACACTGATTTGGCGCAGGTGCAAACGCGCGTGGAAGCGCTGGTCGCCGGTCTCAATCAGATGCGCAGCAATCTGACACATGAAGACCTGGATCGGTCAGTCATCCAGCTCAGCTACATCGACACCAAAGGCGCTCTCGCGGCACTGCAGGGACTCGGCATCAACGTCATCAGCGATGCTTCTCAAGTGCCGAAGCAGATCGAATACGCCACACTTCCGTTGGTCATCGCGATGCCCGCGCCCACGGCTGAGCAAATGGCACTGGTCGGCGATTCTGGAGCGGCCAAAGGCACCTTTGGCGTCACCGTTCTACCCAACACCGCAACGCCGCTCGGAGCCGATCTCGTCGCCTCGCCCACCTCGCGCCTGCTCGTCTTGTACAGCCCCGCCAACCCGGGCCAGCTTGCTCGCGTCCGCAACCTGCTCAACGAGTACATTGATCGCCCCGCGCGACAGATTTTCGTCGAAGGTATGGTGCTGGAGATCAGTCAGGATGGCCTCGACGACCTCGGAATCGAGTGGCAATTCCGCGAAGGCCCGATTGATTTGCTCCTGGGCAAGCTCGTTGCCGGGGGACTGATCGACACGCTGGACTTCTCTCGCGTTGATTCGCGAGATGTCCCACGGGATTGGTCGGCGAGGATCCGCGCGCTGGTCCGCGAGGGCAAAGCGGAGATCCTCTCCCGCCCAAGCGTGCTCACCATCGATAACCGCCAGGCCACCATTCGCGTCGGCGAAGACATTCCCATCGCCACGAGCCAGGAAGGCACCAACACCGGCTCCAACAAACTCTCCTTCAACTTTCAGTACATCCCGACCGGGATTCTCCTCAACGTTCGGCCCCGCATCACCGAACGCGCCGACGAAATTAGCATGTTGATCGACACGATCGTCTCGGCCGTCGTTCCGGGACGCGATCTCGAAATTCGATCAACCGATGGAGAGTTGCTCGCCGCGGCGCCGACGATTTCGACCCGTCGCGTTCAGACTTATGCACGCATCGAGAACAACACCCCCTTCATCATCGGTGGTCTCGTCAGTCGGGATCTCACCGTGACCAAGGACAAGGTTCCGCTGCTTGGCGATCTGCCGCTCATTGGCATGTTCTTCCGCGCCGAAAAGACCGAACGCCTCAAGCGCGAAGTGATCATCGTGCTCACGCCCTACGTCCTGCCCGAAGATATCTACGTCGCGGGCCCCATGCCCAAGGACGACGATCTGTTTGACAGTTTCGGAAACCAGTTGTTCCGCGATTCCTACCGCCTGCGTTCCGAGGATGTGTTTGACCTGCGCTTCCTTCCCGAGAATCAGCGCATCGTCACCTACAGCAAACTGGCGGCGATGGCGGTTCGACACGATGCCCGCCTCACCGAGGTCGAGCCATTTAGTGAGTTCATTCTCGGACGCATTCCCGGCGAGGACATTCTCGTCCACCGCATGATCTATGAACTCATCAAGCGACTCGATGTCCCCGGAAGCGATCACGATCTGTCCCGGCAGATCCAGGACGATCGCATCATCTTCCTCGAATCCGAACAGTTTGGTGGCTACTCGGTCCAGTTCATGGAACACACCATGTCGCGTCTGGGTGGGGGAACCGACGCGAAGTCCTTCTTCGCACGCAACCCGGACAAAGCACTGGTCTTCACCTTCCACTACGACCGCGAATCCGACGATCCGCTCCATCTCGGTACCGAGCCGATTCCCGAAGTTGCCATGTACGACTGCCGCGACCGGAAAACCTGGGGCAAGTTGCTCTGGGAACTCAATCAGCCGCTTCCTGATGGGCGCAAGCAGTTCAGCATTGTCCTCAACGACGAGTCCGACCTCGTGCGACTTCGACGCGCGATCATGCTCAAGAAGGTCATTGCGGCCAACGGCGGCCGGAGCCAGAGCACCCTGGCAAACTTCAGCGTCGGCAAGGTCCTGATGATGCCCGAAACCAAGGCGGGTCAGGCAAACATCCTTGATGCCGATGTCGCACGTCTCTTCTTTCACACCGAGCACTACTACTCTGCGGCCATCAACAAGATCGAGCAGAGTATCGCCGAACTTGACGCCGCACTGCGAACTCCGGAGATCAGGCCGCTGCTCGACGGCGCCGATATCCCCTGATCGTCTCAACAAAAACCGATGCCCCGCCAAGGCGCCGCAGCGCGTCGTGAGGCATCGGTTCGGAAGTCGATGGTGAGTGCAGTCGGAAGGGGGCTTACGTCATCCGACGGCGTCGTCGGCCGCTGGCGGCCAATCCGCCCACCATCAGGAAAGCGAGACTCCCCGGCGCGGGGATTTGATCAATGCGGATTCGCGCGATGACATCCTGCGGGCCGAACACCGAGTTGATTGTGTCCATGCTGGCCGTCTGCGTGCCCAGGAAGCTCGCCAGATAGTCCGCATCACCGGGATCGGTAAAGAACGCGCGAATGGGGTTGTACTCGGGCATCGCCTGGCCGTCGTTGAGTGAAAAGGCCGCGTCGCCATACGCGTTGTTCACTTCGGTGCCATTGTCGTTGACCATGCTACCGAAGATAAGAATCTCCATCGGCCCGTTGAAGTGACCGTTCACGTCGAAGAGTTCGTGCGCCGTCGGGTCGTCGTTGCCAAAGAACAGGTCGTTGCTCGGGATGACCATCGACGCGTAGCTCAGGTAGCGGTTCACGGTCGGATCGCCGATGTCGAACATCACCGTCGATGACTCGCCCGGGTTGAAGACTGGCGGCCCAATGGTGTTTGCTGTTACAACCATCGATTGGCCGCCCGCCATGCCGGCACCGCACGCGTGAAAGGCCGCGTCGAGCGGCCCTGTGTTGCCGTTCTCCGCGATGGCGGTCATGCCCGGCCAGTTGGGTTGCGACAACGTGCCGCGATCGTACATGTCGAACGAGCCATCCTGCGCCGAGAGCCAGACCGGCGTGAAGAAGAAGCCCTCGCTGCTGTTCATGTTGTCGATTGTGACGCGAATCTCGTCGCCGAATGTACGAGTTGCGCCAGTTCCAAGAACCGTACCAGAAACCAGGAGCGCACCGATAGCTATTTGGGTGCATTGATTGACCATGTTGGATCTCCCATTCAAGTGTGCAAGTAGGGGTGAGAACTTCTACCCCCTAGTCGCACCACGGCGATCTGCCTTGCAGGCAAACCCGAGAATCATTCTGGTTTTTTATTCCGTCGATTTCGGCCGCGCCTCACGGAGTGCTGCACGAATGCGTTCCCTCGCCTCCTCAGGAAGCCCGGGCTCGGTCGGCGACTCTTCCGCCTCGCCTCGCTCGACATGGACCAGGCTGCGAATCGTCGCATTCACCGCAAGCAGTTCCCGACGCGCCCGGCGACAGCTCCCGCACGCAAACCGATGGAATCGTTCCGCCCAACGCTGCCACCACGTGATCGGTTCCACGCCGGCGCAACATCGGATGCGATCAGCTTCATCGCATCGAAGCGTCAGGACGTACCAGAGAATGGCCAGCGCGCGCTTCAAGCCTCACGACCCCCTGCAGATGCGGAGAAACGCTCTCCAAGTGAAACATGTAAACGACGTTTGGCCCGGTGGATAAGCGTCCAGAGATTAGTCGGCGTAATCTCCAGAATCTTGCAGATATCATCCGTCGAAAGCTCGTCCAGCACCCGAAAACAGAACGCCTCACGCATCAGATCGGGTAGTTCCTCGATCGCCTTTCGCAGCGCCCGCCGCTTCTCATCCTCTTCGATCCCCTCGAGTCGACCCTCGGGACCTTCGGCGTGACACCCGCAGGCCGGGCTTCCCAGCGCCGCGAGTACCGCAGCCCCGGATTCCGCCTCTCGCCGACGGATCTCCTGCCGGACGTGATCCACCGCCTTGTTCCGCAGAATCGTGAAGAGCCACGCCCGTTCCTGGGCCTTGCTCCGCTCGCAAGGTGGTGCGGTGGCCGCGGCGAGCAGTGCCTCCTGCACGACGTCTTCTGCAGCATGATCCCGTCCGAGTCGCAAGGTAGCGAATCGGTACATCGCGCTGCCGTATTCGTCGAGCAAACGTTCCGCGGACATGACTCTGAGCGTACGCCCATCTTGCCTCTCGGGATCGCATCAATCGCGTCCCTTGCCACCTTCCTGAGCCATCTCGGCAGGAGACAGAGTACCCCTCAACAGAAAACCTCACCCTCGGCGGAGGGTGAGGTTTTTGAACTCGATTGAGATGCGAAATCGTGCTCAGGCGAACCAGCTCACGGAATCTGACCAACGCTGCTCACTTCACAGGGACTGGCGACCGTGACGAGTTGGACAAACCCTCCGCATGCTCCAGAGCCGACGGCACGTCCGATGCTCCCCGCGCCGCTGCCGGTGCCGATGGTGCGGACCAACTGCAGGTTGCGGGTGCCCAGGCCGAGTTGCGTGCCGGCGCAGGCGCCGCTGTTAATGCTGAAGCTGCCGGTGTTGCTGGCGAAGACGATGCCCTGAGTCTTGTTGGGCTGTGCGCCGGACCAGTTGACGTCGATGTTGCCCGGGCAGGCGCCTGTGATCTCGCAGGTGTAGCCACCGCCGCCACTGCCAAGGCCCAGGAACGCGATGTCGTCGTAGTAGTTGGTGGTTCCGGTTGTGTAGAGATCTAGATTCTTGATCTCGTGCGTGCCGCCTCGAATGAACAGTTGCCCCGTCGAAACTTCGATGTTGTTGTAGTAGCAGGTGATTGTGTCGTTATCAATGTCCACTTCACATCGGATCTCGACCCACCGATCAAACGCGATGTTCGGCGCGTTCGTCTCGGGACGGAACGCATCCACGACGGTGCCCGGCCCGCCGCCGCCATCACCTTCGAAGTCGAACTCCAGATCGATGCACCACTCGTACGGGCCGCCGTGCTGGTAGTCGTTCTGCACCAGGAAGAAGGCATCGGCAATGAACTGGGATACCGGCGTGTAGACCCACGCCGAAATCGTTCCCGAGCCGCTCGTCAATCCTTCAAACGTATGGATGGCGTCATCGGCGCCTTCCACGAGGATGGACTTCGTTCCACCATGCGCCACGGTGGTGGAGCAACTGCCGGCGACCGCCTCCACATCGTCCCAACCGCTCCAGCCACCGACGTGGTAGAGCACTTGGCCGTTGGAGTAGCCTTCAAAGTCATCAGTCCAGTCCTGACTCATCGCCGTCCCGCACATCGTCACCAGGCCAAAGGTCATCGTGAGTCCAATGCACAACTTATTGCAATTCATGAATCCCGCTCCTTCTGAAGGAAGAACAGTGCCACAATCCCGGAACTCGCGACCGACCCTGGTCGACGAGCGGCTGCAGACCCAGCGAGTCCGCAGCCCTGTGGCACCAAGATAACCGATTTTGATTCCCAGGGGAAGCCAAAACCGCAGATTCTTGGCGAAAGTCCCCGGGTTCGCCGCAATCTGTCCTGTTTCCACCGGCTCCATCACCGGCCGCGCGCGTGGGGAGTATCGCCTTTCGAAAAAGCACCTCACCCCCGTTTGGGGGTGAGGCGAGAGATCTTAGGAGAGATCGATAGCCGAAATCAGTTGAACCTGATTACGGGATCTGACCGACGCTGCTCGCTTCGCATGGGCTGGCGACTGTCACGAGCTGAACGAATCCGCCGCAGGCTCCAGCGCCGACGGCGCGTCCAATGCTGCCCGCGCCGCTGCCGGTGCCGATGGTGCGGACCAGTTGCAGGTTGCGGGTGCCAAGGCCGAGCTGCGTACCCGCGCACGCGCCGCTGTTGATGGTGAAGCTGCCGGTGTTGCTGGCGAAGACGATGCCCTGGGTCTTGTTGGGCTGAGCGCCGGACCAGTTGACGTCGATGTTGCCCGGGCAGGTGCCGGTGATCTCGCAGGTGTATCCGCCGCCGCCGCTGCCAAGTCCGAGCACGGCACAATCGTCGTAGTAGACGGTCGTGCCGGTCGTGTAGAGGTCGAGGTTCTTGATCTCGTGAGCGCCGCCGCGGGCAAAAAGCTGGCCCGTCGAGACTTCGATGTTGTTGTAGTACGTGGTCAGCGTGTCGTTGTCGATATCGACTTCGCAACGAACCTCGACCCATTGATCAAACTGGATCGGCGGGAAGTTGGTCTCGGTGCGATCGGGGTCGCCGACGGTTCCGGGGCCGCCGCCGAGATCACCCTCGAAGTCGAAGCCGAGCTGGATGCACCATTGGTAGGGACCGCCATGGGCATACTCATTCTGCACGAGGAACCAGGCGTCGGCGATGAACTGCGAGACTGGAATGTAAGTCCAGGCGGTAATCGTGCCGGATCCCGAAGTCAGTCCATCGAACGTCTGGATGGCGTCGTCTGCTCCTTCGTCGAGAAGGGCCTTGGTGCCGCTATGGGCGTGAGCCGTGGTGCAACTGCCTGCGACCGCTTCGACGTCGTCCCAGCCACTCCAGCCGCCGACGTGGTAGAGCACCTGTCCATCGGAGTAACTCTCGAAGTCGTCGCTCCAGTCCTGGCTCAGGGCCGTGTTGGCCAGTCCGGCGAGTCCGAAAGCCATCGTAATGCCAAGACACCTAGTGATGCGTTTCATCGAATCCGCTCCTTGTGAAAAAGTGAAAACCCCCAAACGTGAGCACTTTTCAGCCAACCTCGGCCGGAAAGTGCCATCAGACTCTTCCTGCAGGTCCAAACGCGATGCCGCGTTTGGCCACATGCACCTCAGAAACAGCAGAAGAACCCAGGGAGTCGGCAGAGCCACGAGCTGATCCCGACCCCCTCGGAACCACCTTGCCGTCATTGTCCATCAAGATAACCGATTTTGACGCGCCTGGGAAGGGCAAATCGACAAATTCTCGGGGAAAGTCGCTCGTCCACAATTGATCAGCCACCGCGGCGGGGGAGGCAGGACGAGTGTGGTGGTCTCGTGCTCCCGATGAGAGCCAAGGAACAGTCGACAGCCGCTGGGTGGGAACAGCTCTTGAGCATGTGTTCATACCAATGGATCTGGTGGTGCGCCGTCGTGCGCGGCGGGGCCGGATTGCGATGCAGGAGATGGGTTGGCGATGATCGAGTCGCGCTAGCGCGGACGACTTTTTTCGCGTGCGGCGCGGCGTGAGGCGCGATTGCGAAAAATGTGCAACGCAAAATGCGTGCCAACACGGAGATGCACCACGTTGGGCATTTTTCATGCGCGCCGGAGCGCTTCCGTGCGCGATTTTTGAGCGCGGGCGCGCGCTGCGGCGCGCGTTTGTGTAAATGAGCGCCTCTGTGCGGGACGAATCAGGAATTTTCGTCGATTTTCATTTTTCTGAGGGGGGTGATTTGGAGTTTTGGTCAACTTTTTTGCGTTTTCAAAAACCCAGCGCACGGAGTGCGATTGAGGCGGTGCGCGCTTGTGCGAGTCAACGTAGAAGCTCACGATGGCTCGCAAGATGTTTTGACTTTCTTCTCCAATTTGCCGCATTTGTCCTTGCACCCCGGTGGGCATCGGGTATGTTGAGTGGGTCGGCGACCGGTTCGTTCGGGTTGTCGGCGTTCGGGGAGAATCAGGGGGGGGCCGGCGGGGAGGAACCCGCCTGCGGGAGGTTCCACTTCCGGTACGGTTCGAACTGTCGCGTTGACAGCCGGGCCGGCCGCTTGACCCTTGGATGGAGGTTCAGTCATGACGTTCCGACCCCCCCCGTTAGGTTTTCGTTCAGTCTGGCGCTGTTTGGAGTTGGGGCCATGGTGCTCGCAGCAGGCGGCGAAACACTCTGGCACCTGAACTCCGCCGCGGCAGCACAGGGGAGCAGCCGCCTCGGCGCCCCGACGGCCGGCTTGATCGCCACGCCCGAAGCGAGCAGCGCCGCCAACCCTGCTTTGAACGCGGCGAAATCGAACGCCGCCGAGTCCGGCGCGGCGATGATGACCGACCCGCTCTTCAAACCGTTTGTCTACGTGGAGCTGCCCATTCCCGAGAACTACACGTTGGTTCAGGACGCCGGCCTGCACATGAACAATGACGGCGTCGTCGTCGCCACCATGAACGATGGCCAAGACAACTATGGGTTCATCTGGTACGACGAGGAATTCGTCGACGGCTGGCAGGGGCCGTTGGAGGACGGCTCCGGAGATATCGTCCTCGACGACTTTGGATTGCGCGGCATCAACGATGAACGGGAAATCTGTGGCACGCGCAGTAACTCCGGCCCAAAGGCGTTTTTCCTGGCGCTGAGCGGTACATATGTCGGTTCGATCCAACAGATCGGCAGCGGCTATGCGAAGGATCTGAACAACCAAGGTGTGGTTGTCGGCACGGCTGCAGGCGGTTCACCCGTCGGCTGGTGGGACACGGTGACCCAGCCGGTGCCGCTTCCCGGCCTGCCGAGTGGGGACGGCACGAATGCCGTTGGCGTCACGCCGAACACGATGCCATTCAGCAGTTTGATCGTCGGGCAATGCAAGGATTCGAGTTCCAAGTACCAGGCCGTCGTCTGGTGGTACGACGGTTCATGGCAGGTCGAAGACCTCACGGGCGTCACTGGATCGAACGTCGGTTTCGCCATCGACGTGAACGACGACGACATCATCGCCGGCGGCAAGCTCAGCGGAGGTTCGATCTCCGACACCATTCTGTGGTATTACGACGGTGGCGAAGAGGAATGGGTCAGGGTGAGCCAGGGCACTTCACCTGACTTCGTTCCGGAAGCAATCAACGACCAGCAGTATCCCGAAGTCGTCGGCGAAAACTACCTGTGGATCTGCGATGATGTCGCCTCCGGCACGGGCACGCAGATCGACCTCTCCGCCTACGCGCTCGGCCTACCGACGAACATGATTAACATGAACTGCACCGACATCAACGATGCCGGCGAGATCGTCGGCGTCGGCCAACTCGGCAGCGCCGGCGACTGGGTCGCGTTCAAACTCGTTCCCTACGACGTGAACAACAATGGTGAGTCAGATGTGCGCGAGATCGCACTGACGTATGAAGATGACGACAACGGAAACTGGCTCATCGACTCTGCAGAGTCGGTTGACACTGGGAGCGGATTCCATGGAATGCGAGTAGGGTTGCACTCTCCCAATGCCGCAAACCAACCCGAAGGCATGATCGATCCGGTACAGATCGTGCGCCTAGGCGTGAACCTCGGACCTCACGGCCTTTCGCGATCTACTCTTGTGGAAGACGAAGATTGGATCGAAGACATCGTCGATCCAACTTCAGGGTGTGATTGCGAGGTATTCTACAACGCTGTTCACGCTTGGGGAACAGGCGAGGGACGGGCCGATGAGGATCTGACTTCCGAGATCCTCATTCGAGTTCACTCCATGATGGCCGACGACACGTATGAAGACTACGAAACACTCCCTGATCCATCTTCGCCAGACGATCACGACGAAGCCTTGGCTTATCTCAAGGACTTCTCATACCGCTTCGCCAGGTGCATCGACTACCTTCAGTGGGGCAATGAGTCCTTCGGCGGAGCACGGCAGTACGTCTTCCGCGGTGATGAATTCAACTCAGCATGTGATTTCACCACGGCACCAAAGGCGTTCAGTCAACTGAGTGACACCTGCAAGGCGGAAGCGATCGATCTCATCTTGGAGTGGCAGCGCGAACAGATGTGGGCTGCTCTCGAGGGTTCAGCGCTCGCCGGCCGCCCACTGCGCATGACAAGCGCAGGCATCTTCTCAAGCAGCGTCATCAACGGCTACGACTCGAACAACCATGGACGATACCTCGTCACAACGGTGAGCAATTGGTGTAATGACAACCAGGTCTACTTTGCACTTCACAATCACTACACCTCAGTCACAGACGCAACTGACGCAATCACCAAGCTCGTCGACACATACTCAGGCAGCGGCGCGCCGTGGGATGTACCGAATTGGCGCATTTCCACCGAGCTGGGTGCGAGAGCGGACTTCAGCCATGACTGGTGGTCGCTCAATGACGACGCGAATAGGCGAGAGTTCGCCAGGTTCTTTCTTACCGGCGATGGCGATCCATCCGAAACCTACGAGAGTTTTGTGGGCGGATGGCTCTCCGACGGCGATGGCCAGTGGGATGGCAACGGGGCCGGGCTCGACACAGTCTTCGATACCTACGCTGAATCCGGGTTCGCTGCTGCATGTTGGTCTGCATTGCAGTGGCAAACCGGGACAACATGGGACACATTGAGCCCATACTTGATCGAGGGTCTACGGGCGAATCAAGTTCGCAATGACCCCGACTTCTTTCAGAGTGGCAACTATACCAATCGCTTCACACCGCTGATGGACGCGTACATCGATGAGGATGCGGGTGGAGCGTACAGTATCAACAACTTCTTGCCGCATGAAGAAGGATGTGATGTCGAAGAGGTGTGCCCGGAGTGCAATTGATTGACCCATCGTCACCTCGGTGGAGGGGTGATAAGCCCCTCCATCGAATTGATGCAGGAGATTGTTCCAATGAGTAGATGCGAGACTGTGTTGAACCCCGTGCTCGGCATCCTGTGCGCGTTATCATGCGTTTCGTTCGCTGGCGCACAGGACTATCACTACGCTTTGTTCGAACTGCAGGTATTGAATCGGGAAGAGCCGCACTCCTGGGCTCAAGCAATCGACGAAGCGGGAGACCTCGTGGGAGCTTCGAGCATCGACGCGGTTGGGTTTCACGGAGTCCGGTGGACGATTGCAGAGGTGATCGACCTTTACACACTTGGCGGCGATCGAAGCGGGGCCAGGGATCTCAATGCCGTGGGCGAAGCCGTTGGATGGAGTCGGATTTCCCCTGGGAACAGCATTGAACACGCCGTGTTGTGGCGCAATGGTCAAGTCATCGACCTCGGTACGCTCGGCGGAGAAGAAAGCGAAGCAAACGCGATCAACGACTCGTCCCAAGTCGTGGGCTATTCCGACTACGAGGGTGGCAGTGGCGGCGGGTTTCTCTGGGAAAACGGAGAGATGTTCGCCCTGCCCACCCTCGGCAGAAATGGCGGCCTTGCGTACGACATCAACAACTTTGGACAAATCGTTGGCCGGTCGACAAATGGCGACGGCTATCAGAAGGCTGCCCTCTGGGAGAATGGCGGAGTCGTCGCGCTGCCGACTCTCCGGTTTGATCCCAGCGCGGCACTCGCCATCAATGAACTTGGTCAGATCGTCGGGCAGTCAAAGAAGTCCAGCGATGAAACGCATGCAGTAGCGTGGGTCAATGGTCAGGTGCTCGACATACACGGGCAGGGCGTTGGTCCCGACAGTTCCGCATGGGGGCTCAACAACGTCGGCCAGGTCGTTGGGTGGGTTGGCAATCAGCCAACCAACGTCTTCGGCTTCATCTGGGATCAGTCTAACGGCATGCGCAAACTCAATGACCTCCTGCCACCACGGCCGCGCAGAAACTGGCGCATCGACATGGCTTGGGACATCAACGACGCTGGCCAGATCGCCGCGCAAGGCTACGTCAACGGCAGCCCGCTGACCGGATTTCCGTTTCTGATCAACCCGGTCACCCCGACGATGGAACTCAGCTCACCTGTTCCCGGCGCGGCGCCGGGCCCAAACACGTTGACATTGACCGGAGCAACGCCGGGATCGCGGGTGGTGTTCCTCTACGCCCTTCACAGCGGTGGCACGCGCATCCCCGGCTGCGACCTCCAGCAGAACGCGCTCCAACTCGACAACCCCACCATCATCGGCACGGCCATCGCCAACCAGCAGGGAGTCGCCACCATCACCCGCCCGGTCCCCCTCATCGCACGCGGCCAGACCATCCTCTTCCAGGCCGTGGTGCAGGGGGAGTGTGCGGTCAGCCAACTGGTGGTCCATCGGTTTGAGTAGGAGAACCCGGATGGCGGAGAGAAGAACATGCCAAACAATCGTACCAGTCCCGTTTTCTTGCCCGCGGGCAGGTATCTCTTCCGCAACAGTGACATCGACGGGTGTTCTTGGGAGGGGGAAGCAGTCTACTACGACCTCGATGGTGTCCGCCTTAACGTCAATCCGGGATGCGCGCAGGATGCGTTCTTCCTCGTACGCGACTGGCTGGAAGATCAGGCGTGGGCGGCATTGGAAGGGTCGGCGCTCGCAGGTCGGCCGCTGCGCATCATCGGACCTGGCATCCCGTTCGGAACCGTTCTCAGCGCCCATGCCGAACAGACGCTTCCACTCTTCATCATGACCAACCTCGTGCCCTGGCTCAACGACAACCAGATGCTGTTCGATACACACATCCATTACGAGGACATTTCGGACGTTACCAGCACCGTGGATGATCTCACCGACACCGAAGCCCCTTGGGAAGCAGTGCCGAGTTGGATGACTGCATTGGAGTGGGGGCCGAGAGCAAGCGGTGCTTGGGCAACGGCCAATCATGACGACTTCGTGCGCTATCGAAATGACGAAGGCTGCGATCCTGGACCACCGGAAAACTGCTGCTGGGACGATCCCGGTCAGCCATGGGAGGACTTCTCGGCGGATTGGCGAGATGACTCACAGAATGGGTTCAACGGCGACTTCGAAGTAGATACGGCGCTGATGGCCCTCGTCAACGCGGAATTCACAGTTGCCTGCTACGGACCAACAGGTATGCAATCGCCTTCATCGATGACCTACGACATGGCCGCGCTGTGGGGCAACAGAATCTGCAACAACGGCGGCGGCATCACGTTTATCACCGATACGGACAAGTTCACGCCACTCAAATACCTGTTTACAGATGAGGCGGACAGTTACACGATTACGTTCCCAGAAGGCCGACTGGGTTGTCCTGATTGTCCAGAGGATCCCTGAGCCAGAAGCAGGTGATAGCCGGTGCGGCAAACAAGCCGCACCGGCTACCTGCCTTTGCGTTGAGAGATGGGGTACAAGCCAATGAGATTCGTCAACCGATCTAGTCAACCCTGCAGTGTTATTCTTGTGATGGCTCTCGCGGCTGCCGCCCAAGGGCAACAGACGTAT
>DIDT01000038.1:28726-77330 GCA_002418285.1 Phycisphaerales bacterium UBA5793 | reverse complement strand
GACAGGATTTGAACCTGCGGCCTTTGCGTCCCGAACGCAACGCTCTACCAAGCTGAGCTACACCCCGGTACCGACAGGCTTGAGGCCTTTTCGGCATGGCCTCTAGGATAGGTCGGTCGGTCGCCAGCGTCGACGTGGCGTGTTCCGGTGATCCCTCAAGGACGATGGACTGAACTTCGTCTGCTCCGCCACCTGCCATCGGCAGTGTCGGGGGGTATTTCGAAACTTGCAGAGAGGCCAAGAACAGTCCATCCACGGCGCTCTCGCGATTCGGCGACGAGTCTCCCGAAGAGCCGGCCGGATTGCGCAAAACTGCCGCCCCTCTGCCGCAGATGGTCCGAAAAGAGCATTTTTTGAATAGGGCTGTGATCCCAGGAGTGGTACGTCACGCGCTTTCAGGGTGCATCGGCAGGGCGCCCGGGTTGAACCATCCTCCCAACAGGAGTGACGGCTGGGATCGACCCATGATTCCGGCACCGTTCATTCTGGCACAAACCACCGCGGTCGGTTCGCCTCAGATTCAAGCAGGCGCAGTGGATCTGACGCTGATGTTTGTGATTGCGATCGTGCTCCCCATGCTCGATCGCTGACTCTACCCAAAGTTTGCGAAATCGGTTTCCGACCGCCAGCCAGGTTCGGCGCGCAGCTCGTTCTACTCGACCGGTATTTTCATCCAATGGATTGCTCCGGCTGCGTGGTGGGCCACTGGGTGGCGTGCGGCCGCTTCCGGAGCATCCTGGGTCCGGGTGCACCCAGCGCGCTTCGTATCGGGACTGGCGTCACCATCACGGGCGCGATTCTCTGGCTCTTTGCATTCGCGTCGGACTCGATCGTCCCGGTCATCATCCATGCCGCGATGGACCTGATCGCGGGCGATGTGTGATCCCACGCTCTTAGGCCGGATGCCGCCCCCGGAGGCTCCGCGGGCGGCAAGGAATCAAGCGGTGAGTCGTAAGTTCAATGATGTCCAATCGGGGACTACGATGGATCATGAACGAACTGCTCACCCATCCGCCGCGCGTGCCGCTGATTGCTCCGTCGATTCTCTCGGCTGATTTTGGCCGCATTGCCGAGGAATGCAGAGCGGTCCTGGACGCCGGAGCAGACCTGCTACACCTGGATGTGATGGATGGTCACTTCGTGTCGAATCTGACGATGGGGCCAGACATGTGCAAGGCAGTGCGCAGGCACTTTCCGGGAGTATTCATCGATGTGCATCTCATGATCGCCGAACCCGCCCACTTCGTCGAGCCGTTCATGGAGGCCGGAGCGAACAATCTGACCTTCCACGTCGAGGCGGTTGGAGAGGTCGCAGCGGCGCGCGACATCGCGAATGCGATACACGATCGAGGCGGGACGGCGGGCATTGCGATCAACCCTCCCACTGATGTTCAGCGCGTGTTGCCGCTCGTCGAGTACTTTGACATGGTGCTGGTGATGAGCGTAAATCCCGGATACTCTGGTCAATCATTCATCTCGCCAGTGCTCGAAAAGGTGCGTGCGATCGCGCCTCTGCTGCGCCACGAGCAGCGACTCGAGATGGACGGTGGGATCGGGCCGAAGGAAGCGATCGACTGTCTCGCAGCGGGCTGCGATGTCATCGCAGCAGCATCAAGCATCTTCAAGAAGAGCGACTACCGCGCCGCGATTACCGCGCTGCGCGAAGCAGCGCCAGCGCATTCGAATTAGTCAACCGCGAGTGCGATCAACGCAGTTCGACAGACCAGTACGCGTTGTCGAGGAATGTCTGCCAGCAGGCGTAGCGATCGTCGCCGAGGCGCAGCGTGATCATTGGATTGCGCTTCGGCCGAATCGGTCGGCGCACCAGCGACATGCTCGCCTGGTCGGGCGTGCGGCCACCCTTGCGTGCATTGCACGAAGTGCAGGCGCAGACCAGATTCTCCCAGGTATCTCCGCCTTTCTGGCTCTTGGGAATAATGTGGTCGATGCTCAACTCGCTGGTGGAGTACGCGCGGCCGCAATACTGGCACTGATTGCGGTCGCGGGCGAAAATGTTCTTGCGATTCAACTTCACCTGCTGCTGGGGCAGACGGTCGTAGCCGAGCAGACGGATGATGCGCGGCACGGCAATATCGAACCGCACGGTGCGCACCCAGTCGTGCTGGTCTCGCTCAAACTGCTGCTGCAATTGCGCGAGGTCCGTCCAGGTCTGGAAGTCGTAGTTGCAGTATCGACCATCCTCGACGCTGATGACTTCAGCAAGATTCTTGACGAGCAGGCGAAATGCGCGGCGCGCGGAGATGACTCGCACCGCCATGTAGAGGCGATTGAGAACCAACACTTTGCTGTCGAGTGCGACCGAACGCGCCTGCATCTGTCGGCCCTCCTCAGGCCAATTGCCTAATCTGCGGCCTTTGAGTATACCCGGCCGACGGCGGTTTCACGCGCGCAGCAGATAATTTGAATCTCGTAAATGCCGCTGACAGCAGCGATTCAGCGAATGCGGCGCCGCGGCGACGTGGAGGGAGGAGTGTCGCGGTCGGCCTTTTTCTCGGCGCGACGGCGGCGAAAAAACGCCTTGAGCAACTCACTCGACTCGTTCGCCAAAACCCCGTGCACGATTTCGACACTGTGGTTCAACCTGGGGTCGGTGCACAGGTTGTAGAGCGAGTGGACGGCCCCCGCTTTCGGATCCGTGGCACCGTACACCAATCGGCCGACTCGCGCCTGCACGATGGCGCCGGCGCACATCGGGCAAGGTTCGAGTGTCACCGCGAGCGAACAGTCGCTCAGGCGCCAGGTCTTGAGTTTCTCAGCAGCGTAGCGGACGGCCATGAGTTCGGCATGCCCGGTGGGGTCGTTGACCGCCTCGCGAAGGTTGTGGGCCTCGGCGATGATCTCGTCGCCGCGATAGAGAACCGCGCCGACAGGCACTTCATCTGCGGCGGCGGACTTGCGAGCCAGTTCGAGGGCCCGCTTCATCATTCGGACATCCCGCTCGGTGGCACGAATCGGCGGCGTTCTCGGCCCGCGTGGTGTCGATCGCAGAATCGTCAATTGCTTCACCCACTGCCAGACAGAGCCGAACGCACCGGTCTGGAGGTCACCCCCCGAAACCCAACCGGTCTGCGATTCCTGCTCAGGCATGGGCATCATCGGTGGATGAAGAAGCGTCCTTGGCGTTATATCCGCATCAATCCGCACATTGAGAAAAGTCGTGCTTCAATGGAGTTTATTCGGCCCCTGGCGATCGCGTCCGCTGGGTTATTGCGACTCAACTGGCTTTACGGCGGGAACGAATCGCAGCAGAATAATGCTCAGTTCGTAGAGCAGGTACAGCGGGATAAGCAGCGCCACCTGCGATGTCACATCGGGCGGAGTCAGGACGGCTGCAGCAATCGCGCAACCGAGCAGTGCATGCCTCCGATAGTACCGCAACGACTTGATGTCCACAATCCCAACCCAGCCCAGCAACAGGAGGACGAGAGGCAACTGGAACGCGATGGCAAAGGCGAGTGTCATGCCGAGCATCATGTTCAGGTAAGCCTTGATCTCGTACTGCTGGGCGAAGCCGGTGTCGGTCTGCAGGTCGGCACCATAGAACTTGCCATCCTCGCCGCGCATGCGCAGCTGGTGAAGTGTGGTGTTGAAGTAGATCTGGAAGGGCCGGAGTTCGGGAGGGTCATAGGCGTAGTGCGGAACCTGCGGGATACCCTCCACGATCTCTGGAGGAATCGTCTCTCCCGCAGGTGGGGCGACTGCAGCCGCCGGCTGCATGGTCTGGGCGAAGGCGACCAGGACCCGCAGGGTCATCGGAAACACAACGTAGTAGTTGAAGACCACTCCGAGCACCAGCAGCAGTGTGCTCCCCGGCAGGAGCAGGTAGGCGACGCGTTTTTCTCGGTCGTAGAGACCGGGCTCGATAAACTTCCATAACTGCCAGAGGATAACCGGCGCCGCTCCGAGCACCGCCGCCAACAGGGCGATTTTGAAGTACGAGATCATGGGCTCGGTCGGGGAGAGCAACTGGATTCGACCCGGCAAACCGGCACGGATCATGGCATCGCGAATGGGCGACAAGAGCCATTCGAGGATTGCTTTGCCAAAGTAGAGCGAAGGTACGACGAGGATCAGGGGGGCAACAAGGCACATGATGACCCGACTTCGAAGTTCTTCGAGGTGGTCACCGAGGGGCATGCGAAACTCGTCCGGACGAGGGTTCATGGCGGCGAATCATACTCATCGCCCGTCGCGTCTCGGATTCTGCGCCTTTTTCTGCATCCGCACCCGCCGGTCTATCCGAATCAGCCTCTACAGGCGGACCCCCTATTGTCTTTTGGCCCCCGGTCCGCTGCCCTTTTCTGACCAACCGCGGCCTACGGCGCATCTGGAGGAACGATGCCCGATCAGGGAATGGAAGCACCGGATCACGTGGTGGTCCTGGCTATGCAGGGCGACCACAGGGCACAAAGCGATCTGTGGCGGGCGCATCGCCCGTGGCTCGCGGCTGTTCTTCTTTCTCACAAGCCGCGAGAACTGGACATCGAGGATCTCATGCAGGACGTGGCCGTCAAGTTCGTGTCCAAGTTGCACACTCTGCGAGACGCCGAATCATTCCGGCCCTGGCTTCGGCGCATCGCGATCAACATTGCGCGAGAGGCTGCCCGCACGCTGAAGGGACGAGGCGACCGGTCCATCGAAGATGATGTTTACACCCAGGACCGATTCAAGGGGCCGATTGAAGTGGGCCAGACTCATGACGAGGCCGTGAGTCTGCTGGAGCATGCCAAGACGTTGCCCATCGAGTTCCGCGAACCCCTTTTGCTCCGGTGCGTCCGAGGATTGTCATCGGCACAGATTGCCGAGCTGCTCGACCTGCCGCGTACAACGATCGAAACACGCCTCAGCCGCGCCCGGAAGATGCTCCGCGAAGAATGGCTCGACCGCACGAATCGGGCTTCGTCTGATGAACACAAGGAAGCGTGCAGTCCCGGCACACAAGGAATCTGATCATGACCAGAAGCAATACACCCACGAACCCATCCGAACCAGAGATGGGCCGCCTCGACCAACTGATCGACGCGATTGTGAACGGTTCGGCCCAACATTCTGAGTGGGACGAGTTTCGCGCGATGGCGGGCGCCAGCGCCGAACCATGGCGCCGTCTGGCCGAAGAGCAGCGACTCATGCAGACGCTCGAATGCGGTTTCGATGCCGAGGTTCGAGACGCACTTGCCGTGGAGCTGCCTGCCCGCCAGGCGATCAGTTCTCATGCGCCGAGCTGGTCGATTGCCTCGTGGCGACCGGCACTGGGCTGGGCGGCAGCGCTGGTAATGGGCATGGCCTGGATAGGCTCAATCCTGATCCCACCGTCCCCCGCTTCCGCACCGGCGACTGATGCGTTGCTCGCGCAGTACATGGATCAACCGTATGTCATCGGCGAGCTACCCATCGAAATCCGTGACGTTTCACAGACGAAATCGGGCGAGTTTGTCACCTATGTCCGGCAGATCGTCGAGCGACGTCCGGTGAATCTCTACAACCTGCAGCTGGACGAGAACTCCAACCCGGTCCTGCGTGAAACGAACAGCGAGCCGGTCATGCTCGCCAGCCGATACTAAACGGCTGGGGTGTTGCATCATCGTGGGGGTATGCATATGGGAACTGTAAGTTTGAAGAACGACATCATGGAAGCACTGCGTCGATCGAAGTTTCTCGCTGCAGCCGTGATCACCGCGGCGGCCCTGAGCGGTGTTGCACAAGCGCAAACTCCGGGCAATGGGTCCGCCGGATCCAACCGGCAGGCGCCGGCGCTCCCGCCTGATGTCATTAATCCAACCGCACGGGTGCAAGTAACCCACGCGCCGGATGGCGTGTTCGAAGCGACCATCGGCAACGCCACGTTTCGCAGCACCAACTGGCTTGAGATCGAAAAGCGATCCATCGAGCAGTTGCCCGACCGGACCATTGTGTTTGTGAATCCCAAGGGTGAAGTGCTGCACGTCTCGCCACGCGCCATGATCGGCGTGCTGCTTGAACCAGCCACCGGTGCCTTGGCGGCCCAACTCGCCGTCAAGCCTGGCGACGCATTGATCGTCACTGAAGTGCAACCCAATCTTCCAGCAGCCAAGGCGGGTCTTGAGATCTACGACGTCATTGTCGAATGCAACGGCAGACGACCAATGACCAACACCCAGTTCTCCGAGATCATGGCTGGCGCTCTGCCAGATGACACGGTCAACATGGTGCTCCTCCGCCGAGGCCGCGAAACCGAGATCGAAGTCCACCTCGCGCCATATGACCCGGTTGCCATGGCGGCGGTTCGCCAGCCCAACGGCTCGCTCGATTCCTCGGGCAAGTCCCGGGAGCAGATCCTCCGGGAACTCATCCAATCGAGTGAGACAGCGTCGAATCGGCCCGGCACAACCTACGCGGTGCCGAAGAACGACCCACAGTCCCGGGTTCTGCAGGTGCCCGGTGCGTCTCCACAGTTTGCCGATCCCAATTCGCAGGCTCTGCGGGAAGAACTCGACGGAATCAAGGCCCAACTGCGTCGTATCGAGGAGGTGCTGCTGGATCTTCTGCTCCTGGAGCAGCAGCGGCAATCCGTCGACGGAAACTCCGTGGGCGGCTAACTCAAGCGTTCTGGTCCCCTTCGCAGTTGAAAGGATGGCTCCCCATGCCAACGGACTCCGGTGTACAGCTGTTGTTTTCTACCGGCGCATCGGTGCTTTTGACCCTCGCCGCCTGCTCCACTCAGGCGCAGGTTGACGAACAGAAGGATCGCTCCACAGAAACGGTCGTGGTGACACAACCGTCAGAGTCCCGTGCGGTTACCCGGGTCGTCACTCTCGGCGAACCGCCGGAGGGAGAAGCGCAGGTTGTTCGCATTGAGCGCAAGAGGACTGATGGCGACGAGCAGATCGAACTCTGGATTAATGGCAAGAAAGTCGACGTGAAAGATGCAGAGGGTCTCGAGAAAGCCCTCGGCGATCTGAACATCCAATTCTTCGAGGAGTCAGAAGGTGACGAGGATGGACCAGACGCTCATGTCTTCCAGGTTCAGCCGGGCGGCGTGCAATTCCGATCGCTCGGCCAGGCGTTTCCTGGGGTCGCTCCCACACAGAACGGCATGGCATGGACCTCGCCAAAGTCGATGCTCGGCGTGCAACTTGCGCCGATCAGCGATGACCTGCGCGAATACCTGGACCTCGACGGCGGGGCCGGAGTGCGCATCGACAGCGTCGTTGAGGACTCACCAGCAGCCAAGGCGGGGTTGAAGCCCAAGGACATCATTGTCGGCGCGAGGATCGGCTCGGAGAATCATGATTCGATCACCATCGATGAACTTCGCCAGGCCATTGCCAAGTCAGAGCCGGAGACGAAGGTCACTCTGACCGTGTTGCGCCAAGGTGACAAGAAGAAGATCACGGCGACGCTGGCCAAGTGGGAAGCCCAGCCGTTCGGATTGGCCGGTGGCGGAGAGAACCAGATTGAACTGCTCTCTCCGGAGTTCTTCAGCGGTCGCCGGCTGCAGCTCGAGAACATCCCGGAACTGAAAGAGAAGTTCCTGATGATCGAGCCACAGCTGCGTGAGCTTCGCATTGACAGCAACGGACTCCTCAAAGACCAGTCTCTGCCCAGTGCGGAAGAGTTGATGAAACGCATGGACGAGCAGATGAAGAAAGTTGAGGAGATGCTCAAGCAACTGCAACAACAGCAGATCCAACTCCGCCAACAGGTCGAGAAATCACCAGAGCCCGAAGCCTGAGCTTCAATCTCAGAACAGACTCTCTTTCCTTCGCCCGCCCGCAGCACCCGCGAGAGACACCTCTCGCGGGTGCTGTGGCATTTCAGCCAACCAGATTGGGCACGAACCGCTCGCCGTGGTGCGTACAATCGGGCGATGCCGGAGATGATCCAGATCAACTTCAGCCGAAAGTTTCCGCTCTTCCCGCTAGCGGGGATCTGCCTGCTTCCGCATGCGACGATTCCTCTGCATATCTTTGAGCCGCGATACGTCCAAATGGTGAGCGAAGCGCTCGATGGCTCCAGCCAGATCGCGATGGCGACGTTCGACGGGAAGCGATGGCAGCAGGAATACCACGGCAATCCACCCATTCGCCCCGTCGTTTGCCTCGGCCAGATCGAACGTTATGAGCGGCTGCCAATGGGTCGGTACAACATCATGCTCCAGGGCATCTGCCGCGCCACGGTCGTGGAGGAAGAGATGCCCGATGAGACCAGGCCGTATCGCATCGCTCGGCTCGCCCCACTCGACGCCAATCCCGAAGACCACGAGGCGGAACTCGTGGGGTGGCGACGCCGGGTGTGTGAGTTACTCCAAGGCGATCCGCTTTCGCGCATGCGACTCGGTGCCGATGTATTGAAGTGGTTCGAGCGTGATGACATTCCGTCGCATGTGCTCATCGAGATTGTTGGGCATCTTTTGATGACAACCGCCGAAGACGCCGAACGGCGCTACCGGCTGCTCGCCGAACCGGACACGATCGAGCGAGCCGATTACACCGAAGCCGAACTGCGCGGCCTGGAACGACTGCTGTCGTCTGTCGAATGCCAGTCGACAGACTGGCCGAAGGGTTGCAGTTGGAATTGAAACGTTCGGCGATCCGGACGTCGCTCAGGAAAACGCGCCGCCCTGCCGCAATTGATTGACGCGGACCTGCATGGCGGCACCCGGGCAAAGAGTGGCGGCAAGCTCACGGTGCGTCTGCACGCGCGAGTTGGGAATCCGATACGCGCCCTGCACGCGGCAGACAAAGTCGCGCATTGCACTGATTTGTGCGGGCGAGGGGGTCTGAAGCTCAAAATTCCCAAGGCAGACGATCCCGATATTGCCAGGATTCTGGTCCTTGACGTGCGCCCCTTGGAACTGCAGCAGCCGGCCTTCCCAGACGCGGCCGGCCGGATCGACGACGAAGTGGTATCCCACATCACCCCAGCCCTTGGATTGGTGAGCGCGTCGAATGGTGTCGATGCGGGCTGCGGCGTCACCTTGACTTGTCGAAGTGAACGGCGTCATGCCGTCGTGATGCAGCGTGATTCGGTACACCCCGGTGAGCGGGTCCATGCGCGTGGGGATCGGCGCGCCGGTTGCCCAACTGCTGCGGGGGATTGCTCCACCAAAGGTTTGCGTCGACCGTACGGTCGCCGTAGTCGGAGGCGTGGATGGCTCGTAGGTCGGAAAATCTGTTCTGGGCGGTTGACCCGAGCCCGGCGAACGGCTGGAAGACCACGGCACATCGGGCAGACGGGTTCGGCTGCCGGTGGTTGCGCACCCCGCAAGGAACCCAAGTCCCGCGAGGAGGAACGTCCGACGTGTGGTATCAGGCTTCACAATGCATTACCTATCGGCACGGCCATCGCAAATCATTCAGCCGATTTGCGCGATTCCACTCGCCCAGTTGTACGGAATCTCCCGTCGCACTTTCTAGGACCAAGATTTCGCGCGATTCGAATTCGCAGACAATATCAAGACTCCCGAGTTACGACAACTGGGTGGCGTACTTCTCGACCTGAACGACCTGATCGGTTGGAACCATCGTGATCACATCCCACGGACAGACCTGTGCACAGAGTGTGCAGCCGATGCATCGGGGCAGATCGATGTGGCAAGCCTGCATCACGGACTGGAACTGCGGACCGGGCAGCGTGTCGATGCAGTCCACCGGGCAGACAGAGACGCACGCCTCGCAGCCGGTGCAGAGGTCTTCATCGAGAATCGCCAGAGTCTTGGGGAGTTTCTTCGCCATTGCCCACAAATATAGGAGCGAAGTTCATCGCTCGCCGCAATCGCAACGACGAACAATTCCGCAACCGAACGGCCAGCTCACGATCCGGTCTGCGGGCCGCGACTGCGAAGTTCGCGGAGTCGACGCGATGCCCGATCGGCAAAGGCTGATCGCGGGTACTGTATGGCGATGCGGCGAAACGCCGCCATGGCGGCATTCCGTTCGCCCAACTGGTCGTAGGCATGCCCGGTCCAGAAGAGGACTGCCGGGGCGTGTTCGCTTCGCATCCAGCCTTCAACGCTTTGCGCCTGGGTAAGCAGATCGAGCGCTTCCTGGATCTGACCCGAACGGAGATCATCCAGAGCCGCCTTGACCAGCCCGTCGACCTGCGCATCACGCTCGGGTTCGGGTTCGATGCGAATGACACGTGAACCGGATCCGGATGGAACGAGATTGGACTGTGCGGACGGCAAGTTCTCTCCGACCAGGCCCGCGACCGGTGCAGCGCGGTAGTTGTCCATGGCGGGAGAACTGCATCCAGCGGATAGCAGCGGCCCCAGGGAAATGCAACAGAGCGCCGTACAGCGGATTGCCGCCGACGCACGGGGCGATTTCGAGCCCTCCCCATACCTAGTTCCAGTACTGGTCACTGAGCCGCTCCAGACGCCTCGGCAGGTCCTGCATGGCAATGGATCGCTTGACGCGCTCCAGTTCTTCCTGATCGACACTGCCGTTGGTCCACTCCAACATCGACCACGCCCGGTTGACGAGGTCAACGGAATCGGGGGATTGCAAATCGTCGCGTGCCACGGCCAGTCGCTCGAGCACGTCATCGCTCGAAAGGGCCTGCTGGACCATGCGGACATCGCTGAATGAACCTTCGCCCGCCTGCTCAAGAACGGTCAACAGGATGGATGCCTGATGGAGCACTTCTCCGGTGCTCAGATCCACTGGTTCAGTATTCGCTGCAACCGTCACGGTCGGCGCCGGCTCCAACTCCGGTCGGCTCGAACTGGCCACGGGGGTTGCTACGGGAGTCTGGGGCGATTTCGCCGGCAGGTTGGCGGCGATGAACTGGAGCCACTTGGCGGCCTGTATCTCCGACTCCACTCCCGCTGTAGCTCGGTCGGTAAACGAGGAGCGAGACGGCTGGAAAGCCTCAATCGCCTGGGGACTCGGTTCAATCGTGGGTTCGGTTGCCATCGCCAGTGAATCGGTCGGCGCCTCAGGATTCGCCTCGTCGCGAACCGCCACCGCGGTCGGCTCGGTGTGCGGCTGACCAAGGCCGAGATCTTTATCGAAGATCGAACGGCTGACGAGTTCGCTGCCCACCGGCGGACGCCATGTCCTCTTGATGGTCGGTTGATCGGGCAAGGTCCCTTCTCTGCGGGCGATCGGATCACTGACGTTGGTTCGTGTACTGAACCACCCCTGCGAGAACGAAAGACCGAACCCAAGCATCACGATTGCGGCGATCGACCATCCGCTCCACGCGGCAAAGAGCAGCCGTCGGCGACGTTGCGTTGATTGTCCGGTTTCAGGTTCGCCGAAGACTTCCGCGCGAATTCGTTTCTCCAGATCCGCGGGCCAGACTTCGTAAGTTCCGATGGTGGCGCGGAGCAGTTCGTCGGTTTCCTCAGCCTGCTGCAACACCGCGCGGCACGGAGCGCACTGCGACAGGTGCGCCTCGGCGAGATGCGACGTTACCGCATCAAGTTCGCCATCGAGGAGCCCCGAGAGCACGGCCTGCACATCCTGACATTCGTAGCGTTGCATGGTTGTTACCTCAGTCATCACCCCTGCTTGCGCCGAAGCGGAAAGACTAATGGATCCGCCTCGGCGTGCTTCAAATCAGCCTCCATCTCATCGCGCAGCGACGCCCGCGCGCGATTCAGCCGGCTCATCACGGTGCCGATCGGCACTTCGAGCGCCGCGGCGATCTCGTCATAACTCATCTCGTCAAACACCTTCATCACCAAGATGGCCCGCTTGTCATCCGGCAGGCGGCTCATGGCTCGTTCGAGACGTGCCATGTTGTCGGAAAGATCCACGGCCTGCTCGGGACGCCGATCGTGCCTGAGGTTGCGATCATCGCTGTACTCGGGCAGCATCTCTGTGTTCTTGCGGCGGCGCAGGTGGTTGATGGACAGGTTCACCACCACCCGCTTGAGCCAGCTCGGAACCACCTGCTCGGGACCATCCGGCGGCTTGTTCCAGAGCTTGACAAACGCCTCCTGCACCACGTCCTCGGCGACCGATGTGTCGCGGCAGATCCCTCGCGAAAGGGCCAGGAGCCGAGGCCCCAGATCCCTCATCAGCCTTCCCAAGTCGTGTTCGGTCAGGGCTAGCGGCATGTCAATAGTTCAGACGCCCCAGAGGCGGCTGTATTCCATTCGATTGCGGAGACAAATAGCTACGCCAGGAGGATATCGGTCCCTACGCGGGGGAACTGGACGTCCAACCAGACGGTATTGGTGTGGATCCTGACCGCAGCGTCGTGCAGGCACGCAGGAAGCAGCAGCACGTCGCCACGCTTGAATGCCACGTCCACACCCGCCGGACTGCCCGTGACGACACCCGAACCTTCAAGCACCACCCAGACCGCCGGGCGGTCGTAGGGAATCTCTTGGCCGTATTCCTCGACCATCCGGACCTTTTCGACGGTAAACGAGTCGCAGGTGCAGACCTTGCTCATGGTGGTGAAGACCCCTGCCACGTGGGTGCGGCGCTCGGCGGCGGGGAACGTGCGGGCCTCGAAATCAATGCAGGCCATGGCGTCGTCGATGTGGAGGTCGCGGTCGGTTCGGCCCCAGTCATAGAGTCGATAAGTCGTATCGCCGGGCGTCTGGATCTCGACGCCGCAGATCCCTGCCCCGTAGGCATGGCACGTTCCTCCCGGCAGAAACAGGCATTGGCCGGCCTTGGCGGGCACCTGGATCATGTCCTGCACCACCGCCCCACTGTCGATGTCGTGGCGAAACTGCCGAGGGGAAACGCCGGGCTTGATGCCTCGATAGACCACGGCGTTCGGTTCCGCCTCGAGCACGTACAGAGCTTCGGTCTTACTGCGGACACCGGGGTTTGCGGCGGCGTGTGCCACGTCCGGATGAACCTGAATAGAGAGGTTCTCGCGCGCATCCAGATACTTGATGAGCAGAGGAAAGCCGCCCTCGGCTGTCAATCTCACATCACCCATGACGGCGGCGCGATCGGAGGTGAGAATCTCATGCAGGGATTGCCCCGCAAGGGGGCCATGGGCCACGACGCTGGACCTGCCGGGAAGATCGACGAGTTCCCAGGATTCCCCGATGGGGGTGTCGAAGCCGGACAGATCGCGGCCGAGATTGGCTATCTTTCGACCCCCCCACGGCTTGGGGACGAGGACGGGTCGAAAGGAAAGAGGATAAAGTTGCATTGAAACCCGCGTTGTAGGAAAAAACCGGAAAAGTGCCGTGCAAACCACGCAAGAATCGGGTATGCTATGGAGGTGTACGGCACATACACCGACCGGCTGCCAATGCCGCGCCGGTCGAGGATCGATGGAGCAAGGCTATGTCAACGATCAAGAGCATGTGTCGTCCTTTTTTGAATGTGACGGGTCGGTCTCTCGCAATCGCCTGTGTGCTGGCCGCCGTCGGCGCTTCGACCGCCCGCGGCCAGATTGTGGTTGACGGACGAGACCACGGAATCACCATCCAGGCCCGCCCGGTGCAACGCACCTACGCGCAAGTGTATTCAGCCCCCAACCACGCGCGGCTTATCTCGAAGGCGAGCGTCTTGGACAACGGTGGAACGATTCCGCCGGTGCAGCGCAGTGCGTACTTGCAGCCCAACTATGGCCAGGTGGAGGTGATGGCCGGTCGTGCTTCAGGCGGCTCGAACGAGTTCCGTCTCGACCCCTACGCGAACAAGCGATACCTCAACTACTCGTACTACGACAACGTCTACTACGGCAACTGGTACGGCGGTCGATACGGCTACTACTCGAACTGGTACTCGTACCAGTACTACCCCGGGTTCTACTACTACTGGCGGCCGTCTTTCTCGAACTACGCCTTCAACTACCACCGCGGCCGGTCTTCGTGTGGTTCGCGCTACTACGGCGGCTCGCACTATCGCGGCGGTTCGTACGTTCGGTTCAATTCAACGTGTGGCTTGTCCGTTCACCTTCGGTTCTGATTCGACGAGGACAGATTCATGGAGCATGACTCTCCGGCACAGAACGCGCAGCGTCGATCCCAGCGCGCGTTCAAGGGACGTGGCTTTACTCTAATTGAACTGCTGGTGGTCATCTCGATCATCGCGCTTCTTATCTCACTGCTGCTGCCGGCGTTGTCGGCTGGGCGCGAGGCGGCCAGAAACGTCAAGTGCAAGAGCAACATGCGGCAGATCCTGCTGGCGCAGCATTTCTACGCCGAAGACGATCCAAAGAACATACTGCCTGGCACGGCTACCCATCCACGAGGCTTGGATTGGTCCGGCAAGAACAACAATGCTCGACAGGGCTATGTCTTTCCGTTCAACGGTGCGCCGTACAACGGCCTGCTGTGGAAGTACGTGCAGGGAGTTGAACTCATCTATGAATGTCCTACCGAAAAGCGCCAGGCCAACCAGCTATTCAGTTACACAATGCCGCACAACATGGGTGGAGCCAAGCTAGAACTTCAGTGGCCATTCTTCTATCGAGAGAGCCCTGAGCTGGGCGCCAATTCACCACTAAATCAAATCGGAGCGCCAACACTCGTTGAGGAAGACGAGTACTGGTGGAACCAGGACATCGATGACGGTGCCTGGGCGAATGAAGACCAGATCACCGATCGTCACACGGGCGTCGGGAACCTAGGCTTCATCGACGCTTCAGTGGCTGGAATTCGCCCCGCGGAGGGCGGCCGATGGGACTGGCGCGAGCCAGGCGACCTTGATGCGTGGGATTTTCTCTTCGCCGTCAAGGGCCGCAAGTACAACATGGGCAACTGGACGACACCGTTCGGCTGGGTCAATAACCCTCGCTGACTGCGCGAATCACGCCACCGCCGCACACACCTGTTTGGCTGCGTCGGTCAGGTCCTCTGCCGTGCGCATGGTGGTAATCTCGCTGCGCGCTGTGTCGAGAATCTGACGCGCTTCGATGACATTACTGCCTTCGAGTCGAACGACCAGCGGAACGGTGAAACCCACTTCCTTGGCGGCGCTGACGATGGCGCGAGCGATGCGGTCGCACTGCATAATCCCGCCGAAGATATTGACAAGCACTCCCTTGACCTTGTTATCTGAAAGGATAATGCGGAAGGCCTCGGTGACAGCTTCTTCGGTGGCGCTGCCGCCAACGTCGAGGAAGTTGGCGGGTTCGCCGCCGTGCAGCTTGATGATGTCCATAGTGGACATGGCCAGTCCGGCCCCGTTGACGAGGCAGCCGATGTTGCCGTCCAGGCTGATGAATGACAAGCCGAACTTGGCGGCCTTCAACTCGGCCGGATCTTCTTCTGTCGGGTCGAAGAGTTCGTTAATATCGGGATGACGGAAGAGGGCGTTGTCGTCGAAGTTGAACTTGGCGTCGATCGCCATGACCATGCCATCGGGCTGCGACTCGGTGGGCGGCGTGACAATCAGCGGGTTGATCTCCGCCAGCGAGCAATCCTTGCTGAGGAACAGTTTGGCGAGGTTAAGCATGATCTTGGCGGCTTGACCGACCTGACTGCCGGTGAAGCCAAGTCGGAACGCAACCTCGCGAGCCTGGTGTGGCTGAAGGCCGACGAGCGGATGCATCGGCATCTTAATGATGGCCTGCGGACGCTCAGCAGCGATCTTCTCGATCTCGACGCCACCCTCGGCTGAGGCGATCAGCGTGTTGGTGTTGCGCGACCGGTCGGTGGTGATGGCGAGGTAGAACTCGCGGGCGATGTCGACGCCAGCGGCGATAAGCAGTTTCTTCACTTCCAGGCCGTCGGCGCCGGTCTGCGGGCTCACCATGCGGTGGCTGAGCATGTACTTGGCGGCGTCCTCGGCTTCCTGCGGCGAGCGGACAAGTTTGACAAAGCCCGCCTTGCCGCGTCCGCCTGCGTGCACCTGGGCCTTGACGACGGCGAGTTGAGTGCCGGCGTCGCGGCAGACCTGCTTGTAGATCTCCGCAGCGCGAGTCGAGTCGGTACAGACGACGCCTGCGGGAACGGGAATGCCGGCGTCGGCGAGGAGCTGGCGAGCCTGGTACTCATGAACTTTCATACTGGCAGCGGCCTTTCACCCTTGGACAGCGTGGTGCGCGACGGTCGTCGCAGAAGCGGAAAGTGTAGCCGCGCGCGCCGGATCGTCATCAATTGGCGGCGACATCGGGTGAATCACCTGCCTCGGCCTCGTCGTCTTCAAGCGTTTCGTCCGTGAAGCGCATGGCGTGGAGCAGGCTGCGAATACCACCCGCCTCGGCGAGCCAGGCAAGGCGCAGCCTCTCGCCGCGAGATCCGAGCCACGGGGCGCGGCCAGCCGCACGATCGGTGCGGAGCAGGGCTGCTTCGACGTCTGCCGCAGTAAGTTCTGATCGGGAGTGGGCACCGGCATGCAGGCGGGCGAGCCAGCCCGTCGCCGCGGTCATCGTCCAGAGCGCTTCCAAACCGGTGATGATGGGCAGGTCGTAGTAGCCCGGACCCCAGGCACGTCCCGCGAGGATGCGGGATCTCAGATAACGAAGCAGTACGGCGTCAATCGCGCGCAGCTCGCCAACTTCCGTTGCAGGTTCGACGCGATCCACGGCATCAAAACGGATCTCTTGCGGCCACGTCCGCGCGATGGCTGGCGTCACGCCCCGGCCACGGCCGAACAAGTGGTGCCTCCAGAACTGCCGGATGGCCAATCCACCAATACCGCGGCCCGTCACGGCACCGACCTTCACATCTTCGACATGGGCAAAAACCACCTGGCGCAGCACCTTCATTCGGCGCGGCGTCGCGATTCCCGGTCCGGTGGCGTCGATTTCCTCCTCGAAGGTCTGCACAAGCCAATCGAGCAGGTCGCGCAGCCGCTGATCGCGGACGTTGTCCAGCCTCGCTTGGCGCAGCATCGACGTGAGCCACGCCGCGCCGTCGAGGCGTTGAGACATCGGTAGATCCACCCGGCCGAGCAACAGCTCAAAGGCCCGGGCCACGGCGTCTTCTTCTTGACGCGAGGCCGAGAGACGCGAGTTGAGCAACACCGGACGCGTCCTGGCTTGCTCCAGTTCGGGCAACAGCCGTGCCATGCGGCGAACCTCTTCGGTGTGCGAAGCGATGTCCGCGCCGCGGTTGTTGATCATCGAGGGACAGGCGTAGCTCAGGGCGACCTGGATCCCTTTCTCTCTCGGCACGAGCACGAACGGGAACATCTGGCAGGCGAGGGGCTTGTTCTCCAGGCCGAACTCGGCGTGAATGCGGCAGCGGCCGTCGTCTTCGAGGAATACGCAGGCGCCATCTTCGCGCTGGCGGAGCCACTTGCGGCCGCGAAACTCGACGATCGGCGACTGGCCCAAGCTCTGCTCCCACTTCTGTTTGTTCAGTTTGGCGATGTCATCAGCTCGCAACTGGACGGTGAAGTCGCGACAACAGCCGGCGCAGCCGTGACACGAATAGCGCTGCTCGCTGGTGCGGGGCATGAGGATGGGAAGGGAACGCGGCGTCATGCGGTCAGCGAAGCTCGGCCGCGCTGGGAGGCGGCCAAAGCGAACACCCCCGAGTATACGACCCGGGGGTGTTTCGAATGGCTGGTGATGCGAAGCGGGGCCTGATTCGTGAATCAGCCTTCGATTCGCTTCATGGACGATTTCACATTCTGGTGCTGGTCCGTGCGGACGGTTTCGCCTTCGAAGAGGCCTTCCTGAACGATGAGCCAGCGGAACTCGAGTTCGCCGGAGCGCTCGAGAAGTTCGTTGTTTTCGCGGTCCCAGACGTAGCGGAAGTCGCCCTTGAGCATGTCGAACTTGGTCTCAAGAATCTTGAGCATCCCCTCGATCATTTCGTCGGGCGGCTGAAACTCGAGCGCCATGACCATTTTCATGCCCAGAACAATCTGCTCCGTGGACTTGTCGAGTGTCTGGTAGTCGCTGGTAAAGGTCCATTCTCCCAGGCCCTCGACGGGAGTCTTCTGGACGTCCTGCCAAGGTTTGCTGATGTCGCGGGTGTAGGTCTCGTTGCCAACGCGCCAGGTGCTCTCAAAGAGTTCCGCAAGGCCCTCGGGATTGAATTCGCCAACGCGTCCCTGCAGTGGGGTCAGCTTCTCCATCGCCTCGCAGGCGGCCTCGGTGCCAACGACGCTGGCGGGATCCACGTTGCCTTGCGCATCGGCGTGGAACTTGACGGTCGAATTGGCGAGTTTGCGCAGGGCGTCGATAACCTTGGCGTCCGTCTCCTCATCCTGGGTCTCCTGTGTGGAGTCGAAGACGTACTTACCGCCGAAATAGACATCGCCCGAGGTGAAGATGCGGTCATAGGTCATGGTCAGGTCAGCCGAGCCATCTTCATGGACGTCGTTGACCGTGAATCGCATGACTGATTCGGTGTAAGTTGAATCAACCATGTCCAGATCGTTCTGGGTCTGGACGCTCATGTTGTCGGCCTGGAACTGGTAGACCACGACGTGGTCTTTCTTAAACTTGGGGCCGAAGAAGACATTCTCTTCCGCTGCAGACGGGGTGGCCGTGGTGGCAGGCCCTGCCGGCTTGTCCTGAGCGCATGCCGAAGCAGCGATCGAGGCGGCGAGGATCAAGCCAACCGCCCATCCCCGGTTGATGGTGCTGCAGCGGGACGAATTCTCCGTCGTGTGAAGGGACATCTCAGCCTCCTGATTCAGGTATCTGGTTCCTGTGTGCGGGGCCGGGCCGTCTCATGTAGGTCCGAAAAGCTGGCCCGCTCTTTTTGGGTCGCAATCATAGCGCCGGCCCCGAGCCGGACACCAGTCCTTTCAGGCTGTTAGCATCGGACAGATCGGCCCCTGCCGACAGCGCGATGGTCCTGAACCAGCCCCACCTGGTCCATGAGACGCGTGAAACCCGACCACCCGGCATCAATGACGTCTGAGCCGCACGATCATTCGCCGAAATCCTTGCCATTCACCGCGCCGGGATGACCCCGACCGACCGCGCATCTGGTGGGCGGCCAAACATGCTGGGGATTTCCTCTTCCACTTCGATTCGCTTATCGGATCGTGGAATGACAAAGATACCGTAGGGAGTGACGTCCACCAGCCGCGCGTCCCGTTCCGCGCGAACGGATACCTCAAACAGGTGCCGTGCATACCGCAGGCGGAGGTGGTCGTCGAAATCGATGAGGCTGGCAACCGTGTTGCCATTGCTCTGGGTCATCTCGCCGGAGAACACGGCCACGACCATACAGGTCTCGAAGTCGACCTCGGGGATCACCTGCACGTTGGTGGCGTTTCGTTCGGTCTTGCGGCCCATGTGCCGCTTCCAGAGTGCGGCCCACTGCTCGCGATTCACTACCCGCTGAATCGTCGGAACGTGAATCTCACTGAATGCTCCCGACCAGCTGACAAGCGGGGTGATTGATCGCAAATCCGGCGGTTGGTGCCGTTGCACCCCGGCGCTGAGTAGAGCGCCGATGGTGATGATGATCACGGAAACGAATAAACGGCGCATGGAACCTCCTGCTGAAATCGGCACATATGGAAATGTCGACCGCAGCGGCAAGCCCTGGCAGGAATTCCACCGTTCGATGCAAACCGCACCAATGAACAAGGCCCGCGACAGGAGCCGCGGGCCTTGCAGGGTCACGCGGGTCGGGCCTGGGTCAGGAACTGGCCATCTTGGCGGCCTTGGTGCGAGCGTCCTCGAGCGTGCCGACGTACATGAACGAACCTTCCGGAAGGTCATCGCCCTCGCCGCGGCAAAGCGCATCGAACGAATCGAGTGTCTCGCTCAGTTTCGAGTCGATACCGGGCTGGCCTGTGAACACCTCGGCAACGTGGAACGGCTGGGAGAGGAATCGCTCGATCTTTCGGGCGCGGCTGACGATCAGCTTGTCCTCTTCGCTCAGTTCGTCGACACCGAGGATGGCAATGATGTCTTTGAGATCGCGGTAGCGCTGCAGGATGCCCTGCACGGTCTTGGCGATGTTGTAGTGACGCTCGCCGACGACACCTGGATCGAGAATACGGCTCGTTGAAGCCAGCGGATCGATGGCGGGATAGATGCCCTTTTCGGCGATTGACCGTTCGAGAACGACGAAAGCATCCAAGTGGCTAAAGGTCGTTGCCGGCGCGGGGTCGGTCAGGTCGTCGGCGGGCACGTAAATGGCCTGCACCGAGGTGATGGCGCCGCGGCTGGTGGAGGTAATGCGTTCCTGGAGTTCACCCATTTCGGTGCCGAGAGTCGGCTGGTAGCCTACTGCCGAAGGCATGCGGCCAAGTAGTGCCGACACTTCCGAGCCGGCTTGGGTGAAGCGGAAGATGTTGTCCACGAAGAGCAGGGTTTCCTTGCCCGACTCATCGCGGAACTGCTCGCACATAGTCAGTGCGGAGAGCGCAACGCGGAGACGGGCGCCCGGAGGTTCGTTCATCTGGCCGAAGACCATGGCGACCTTATCGAGGACGCGTGATTGCTTGCCGTCGGCATCGGTATAAACGGCTTCCGCCATTTCGCGCCACAGGTCATTGCCTTCACGGGTACGCTCGCCGACGCCGGCGAACACGCTGTAGCCGCCGAAGTTCTTGGCGACGCGGGCGATCATTTCCTGGATGATGACGGTCTTTCCGACGCCTGCACCGCCGAATAGTCCAATCTTCCCGCCGCGGACAAACGGGCAGAGCAAATCGACGACCTTGATGCCAGTTTCCAGCATCTCAGTCTTGGGAGAGAGTTCGCTGAACTCTGGCGGCGTCTGGTGGATCGGGCGCGTTTCTTTGACATTGACGGGGCCCTTCTTGTCGACGGGGTCGCCAAGCAGATTGAACACGCGGCCGAGTACTGGTTCACCCACGGGTACGCGAACAGAAGATCCGGTGTCCACGCAGTCCATCCCGCGACTCATGCCGTCGGTGGAGCCAAGGGCGACGGCGCGAACGCGGCCACCCCCGAGGTGCTGCTGCACTTCGCCGGTGATTTTGATTTCGATGCCGCGATTCTTCGCCTCGATCTTGACTGCGTTGTAGATATCCGGGATATCGCTCTCAGGAAACTGAGCGTCGAAGGTGGAGCCGATGACCTGGATCACGCTGCCGGTGGTTGCCATGCTGGAGCAGTCCTTTTCTTGCCGGGCCGGTCCATTGTAGGGATGAACGCCCGTTTGTGACAGATTTCACAATGTTCCGCGATGAGAGCCCAACAGTAGGAACGGACCGCTTCACTGGCAATGCGTCCGGCAAGCCTGTGGCAACTCCAAATGCGTCCTCTCTTCGCCCGAAGTTTGAGACGGTCCTCCCGGACCGCAACCGAAGCGGGGCAGGGTGCGATGCCGATCAAGGCGTCAGCAACCGCCACCGCGGCTAGGTCCTTCCTCGCAGGGCGCGGGGCTTCGTTTGCTTCGCCTTGTTAGGGGGACGGCGACTGAACGGACAGGGTCCGCTTCCCATGGTTTTGTGAAAGATCTTGTGATTGCGGTCATCCGGTGTCCTGGGCGGTACCGAACTGCACATCCGCCGAAGGGGCTGTCTTTTGCACGTTGATCCCATCTGTCTCCGCGCCTCTACCGCTGGTGGCGGCGCCTCGACGATCTTGAGCCGGCGGACTGCCGCCGCCCGATTCGGCAACGGTGAAAATACATGGGACAAAGTTCCAACGACCGCAACCGAGGAATCCTGAGATGCGAAGACCCGCGACACGATTTTCGACTGTCAGCTTATCCCGGATTCTGGGGGTTCTCGTTATCGCCGCCACTGTCGGCTTTGCAGTGCGCCAGCTCGATGCGCAGTGCGAGTCGAAGCTTCTCGCCCCGGACGGCGCGCCGGATGACCTGTTCGGTCATGCCGTTGCACTCAGCGATGCCATAGCCATCGTTGGCGCATACTTGGACGACGATAACGGCGACGGGTCCGGCTCCGCGTATGTGTTCGACACGATCACCGGCCAGCCGCTCTTCAAGCTCCTACCCGACGACGGTTCTGCGGGCAATGAGTTTGGGTACTCTGTCGCCGTGAACGGCACCTTGGCCATCGTCGGCGCCCACTACGATAACGACAACGGCAGCGACTCTGGTTCGGCATATCTCTTCGACGCGTTCACGGGCCAGCAATTATTCAAGCTCACGCCCAGCGACGGAGCAACGAGGGATGAGTTCGGATGCGCAGTCGCCATAGTCGACACCACCGCCATAGTCGGAGCACACTACGACGACGACAATGGGTTCGACTCTGGATCGGCGTACCTCTTTGATACGACCACAGGCCAGCAGCTTTTCAAGCTCACACCGGATGATGGAGCGGCGGACGACGACTTCGGTCGATCCGTCGCCATCAGCGGGAACGTCGCCATCGTCGGAGCGGCCTTGGACGACGACAACGGCACGGACTCCGGCTCGGTTTACGTCTTCGATACGACCACGGGGCAACAGCTCTTCAAACTCCTGCCCAGCGACGGCAGGGATGGCGACGTGTTCGGCGTGTCCGTCTCCATCAGCGGCATGACCGCCATCGTGGGAGCCCAACGCGACAGCCACAACGGCATCAACGCTGGATCAACGTATATCTTCGACCTGAACACCGGAGAGCAACTCCTTAAAATAATGCCTCGTGACGGCGCCGCTCGGGATCGATTCGGCAGTTCCGTCGCGATCAGCGGATCCACAGTCCTTAGCGGAGCGGCTGGGAACGACGACAACGGCAGCGACTCGGGGTCGGCGTACCTCTTCCACCTAGACTGCGGGCCGCGCCTCGACATCGTCACCTCATGCCCCTCGGGTGGACCATTCGAGGCGTTGTGGACACGCGCAACGGCCGGCAGGACAATCGCGTTGGTGTTCGCACGCGACACGGGCTCGTACCGCATCCCGAACGGCAACCCGTGTGCGGGCACCGTGATGGGACTGGGCAGCAACCAGATCCGGGTCGTCTGGCGGGGGAACTCAGGCCCCGACGGCGAAGGTTCGCTCACCTCCAGCGCGTCGGCGGCAGTCTGTGGCGGGCATCTTCAAATACTGGATCTTGCTTCGTGCGCAACGAGCAATGTCGTGACGATCGAATAGTCCGACCGCGAGACAGAGTTGTTCCGTGCACCGTCGCCCTCATGTGCAGGAAACCCGCGCGCACGAGGAGGGTGGGAACAATGGCTGCGACGGGCGATCCGAGAGCATGGGCCGGGTGGCACGCTACCGCCGAGGGCGAGACGTCGCCTACTGCATCGGATCGGGGACGGCGAACTTGATCTGGTTGCGCTCGAGACCGATGCCCATCGCGTTGTACAGATTCGCCACGGCGATCTGGTAGTTGACCACCGCGCGGATCTCCTCGAGTTCAGCCGCGGCCAGGGATTCCTGGCGTTGCAGCTTGATATTGAGGAACTCCGGCGTGGTGGCGGTATTCGTTTTTTCCTTCACTTCGATTGTTCGAAGGTTCTCTGCGGCGGCGAGACGAGCGTCGCGCGTCGGTCCAAGCAAATCGAAATTCAGCTGCACGGCGCGCAGGGCTGTTTTGACGTCGAGCGTTACATTCTGTACGGCTTGCTTGTAATTGAGGATCGACTGCACGCGCCCCAATCGGGCGACGCGGTAGTTTGCCTGCGCCTCGCGATTGCCGATGGGGTGCTCGAAGCGAAGCTGGATCATGTAGTCAATGAAGTGCTGCTCACCGAGACGGTTGTAACTGTCTTCGAACGAATTGTCCAATCCATTCCAGCGCACCGTCGTGGCCAGATCGAGAGCCGGCAATCGGAGGTTGTCAGCGAGCATCTGGCGAATCGACGCATCGTCGATGCCCAGCAAAGCCTGGCGCAACTCGGGGCGATTCTGCAGAGCAGTTGTGATGATGTCGGCGTAGTTAAATGTGATGCCGTCTGAAACCGCCACATCGACGGGCTCAACGAGCAGCTCGCTACCGACCGACAGGCCGGGTGCGTTCATGAGTTGCTTGATCTGGTCCGAGGCGCGAAGGACGTCGTCCTTGGCGCGACGCAAGTCAACCTGGCGCGATTGAACGCGAGCAATGGCATCGGAAATCTGGGCCGGCTCGGTGTCGTAGTCGCCGCGCTTCACCAGCTTGTCCCGTGTCCCTTCGCCCCGTTCCAGCAGGCGCTGTCGCACAAGCAGCGACTGTCGGGCGGCAACGAGATTCCAGTAGGCTGATTCGGTGTCGTTGACGGTCTGGAGCAGGGTGGAGCGGTAGTTCTCAATCTCTCGGCGGTGGGCGTTGCGATTAAGGCGAATCTCCGAGAGATTCTCTTCTGAGCCGAAGCCTCGAAGCAGCGGCTGCTCGAGAATCAGCTCCACACTCGAGGCGTATGCCGGGTCGGGGGTCGTGCGTCGGCCGGGCGACTCGTCCTTGGTGCGGCTGATGGAGGTCTGCAGCGTCATGCGACCGCCGCTGGCGAGATTCTTGCGGATTCCCGTGCCGAGCGTTCGTTCATCGCGCTGGATGATGCCGCTGCCGATGGGCGTGCCGCGGATCACAGCCACCGGAGAGGGTTCATCGATGTTCGACCAACTCAGGTTGGAGAAGAACACCGCATCAAAACGCGCCTCGGCGCGCGTGATGTCAGATTCCCGCATAGCCGGCGTGATGGCACCGACCTGCACGGACAAGTTGTTTCGCACGGCGGAAAGAATCGCATCTCGAAGGCTGAGAGGTACGGCCTTGGTTGGTTCGCCTCTCAAATCTGAGCCAAATTCGATGGTCGGGCTGGTGGCATTGGCGATCGGACCGGCCATGCGGTCGAGTTCATCGATGCGATTGGCTGGGATGTACGTTCCCTCTAGCTGACTCGGCTCGGCGGTTAGGGTCAGATCGTTCGGCCGCGTCTGCCCAATCTCATGGGGAATGGTTGAGTTGAGCGAACGGCGAAGCTCAGCTTCGGAAGCGGTTTGCAGTGGCCCCTTGCATCCCTGCATTGACGCCACAACTGCCGAAATCGAGCCGATCAGCAACACGACGAAGATGGTCTGGCGACTGGGCATGAGTAACACGCTAGGTCGAGAGTGGTGCATCGGCATGCGTCATCCTGTCCGGTGTCATAGGGGCTTCCATGCGACCGGGGTCCGTTGGCGACTCCGAATCCGGCCGGAGCGACCATCGACCCGGGGGCCTCTCTTTGCCCACGCAAGGTGAGGAAGCCGACAATCGCGTCTACGATGTCCATGATGAACGACACCCAATGCTCGGGAGGCATCATCATGGGTCGATGGAATACTGTAGGTCGCCGGTGGTGGATGGTCGTGGTCGCGGTCCTGTTGACCGAGGTCTTGGCCGGCCCTGCCAAACAAGTGGCTTTCGCACAGAACCCCGCCAAGCCTGATGCGTGGCACGCTGTGGTCGACACGGACCGCCTCAACATCCACAGTGGGCGAGCGGAACAATTTGAAAAAATCGGCACGCTCAAGAAGGGTGACCTTGTGCTCGTGAAGAGCGTCAATACCTTCGGCTGGGCGGCCATCTCACCTCCGCCGGGACTGCACGGATTTGTGGCCAGGCAAGACGTGGCGGACGGCGACGCACCTGGGACGGTACGAGCGATCGGGCGGGTGCCTGTGCTCTACCCCATCAGCGAAGATCCCGCACAGTGCTTCCGCAAGTCACGTGTTGAGCCGGATACGGTGCTGAAAGTACTCGGCGAAGTGCCGACGGCAGACAACACGATGTTTCTCAAGGTCGAGATGCCCGAGCAGGTGGACGTCTACGTGCTCGCTCAGTTCCTGCGCAAAGCTACCGACGAAGAGGTGACGGCGTGGAAGAAACGACTGAAGGACGACGCGGAGAAGGGCCAGCCGGAAGTACCGGCGGTGACCCCACTCCCCGAGCCCAAGCCACAACCTGAAAAGACGCCCGAGCCAAAGATTGAACCTCAGGTCAGTCCGCCCGCCGTTGTGGAAGAACCGAATCCCGCGACGACCTTGCCGCCAGTTGAGGAGCCCAAGGCGCAGCCAACCACGGTTCCAGAGGACGTGACGCCTGAACCCACCACGGAAGAGCCACCCGCTGCAGTAGAAGAACCCGAGAAACCGATCGCGGCGACGCTGCCGAATCTGGAGCAGCTGTACACGGAACTGGTCAGGGTTCCAATCCTCGAAGCCGAGGTTGAGCCGCTGCTCAAAGCGTACGAGGGGTTTGCCGCCAAGACGGAAAAGGAGGGTGAGCGACGCATCGCCGAGATTCGTATTTCACTTCTGAAGATCCGTCTCGATCAGCAGAACGCGATGCGCAAGCTCAAGAATGCTGCCGACGTCGCGAACCAGCCGGTCGCCCAACCAAAGGTTGAGATCTGGAGGGACGCCAATGATCGGCCCGTATTTACGGCGCAAGGTCGTCTCGGGTCATCAAATGTCTTTGACGGCCGCCGCCTGCCGCTGCTGTATCGAGTTCAGGATGAGATCAGCGGCCGCACCATTGCCTACCTGAGGGTTGATCCAAAGGAGCGACTGGACGTGGAGAGCCGCCTCAACCTCAACGTCGGCGTGATCGGCGAGACCTTCCACGATCCCGGCCTGCGGATCGATGTGGTCAGCGTCCAGCGCATTGTCGATCTCGAGGATGGCAACTAGCGGCAGCCGGATTCAATTGTCGGATCGCATCATTCGATCGAGGGCCGCGAGGCGCTTGACGTGCTGTTCGCGGTCCGGTTCGAGGAGCGTCAGAGCCACCAGGTGGCGTCGCGCGTCCGGCAGATTTCTGGACTGGATGGCGATCGCTGCCGCTTCTTCGCGCAAACGAGCGTCATAGGGCGCGATCATCACAGCGGTGTCGATCCGATCCAAAGCCACATCAAAGCGTGACTCCTTCTGATACAGTCTGGCAAGTTCAACCGCATACGTGTCGTCATACTTTTGCAGTCGATTGATCGATTCGAGATATGGAATGGCCTGCTCGGGATTGCTTGACTCGAGGTGGATGGCCGCGAGCATCTGCTGCGGAAGCGGGTCAACCGGCCGAACGGCAGCGTAATGATCAAGCAGCGGAATCATGTCAGGGCCAAGTGGGCGAGTCCCCTTCCAGCGGGCGATGCGCATTCGCAACAAATCGGGATGATCGGGAAAGAGCGAGAGCCAACGGTCAAGCACCTGATCCGTAATGACCGGCTTGGGCGGATGTGCCGCCGGCAGCGCCGCAAGGAATCGCCGCAGAAGATCCAGTGGGTCACTCGCCCGCTGTTCTGACACCCGACGCAGGGTCTCGACCATCACTCGACCATACTCGCGGTGAAACGCCTCGCGCTGCGCTTGGTACGCCGGATCGTCGGACAGGTAATCGCGCACGATCTGTTCGAGCGGAGGCTGTGGAGCGAGGCCCCACTGCTGCACCTGGTGACCCGCCCACTCAAGGAACTGATCGTAGAACTGTCCACGTCCGACACCCAATGCTCCGGGGATGGCGAGATCCTCCCGGAAACCCTGCGCGTACTCGTCAAGCAACTTGAGAAACGCAGCGTGACCAAAGCGTTCGATCATAAACTCGACCATCCAGTGCCCCTGTGCGTATGCGAGCGAGCGGTCATTCGGTCGCTTGGGTCGCACAAAAGCCCAGTTGATTTCGTCAAGAGAAAAAAGATCGTTATCGAGCCAGGCCCGAGCGAGCATTGCTGAGGTGTTGAAGTCGCGGGGCGCATCTTCAAGCCACACGGCCGCCGCCTCGGTAAGCCAGTGCGGGATGCGATTGCGTGTCTGGCTCAACGTCACCGTGTGGACATACTCGTGGCGCAGCACGCGCAGCCAGTTGTAGGTGCCAAAATGATCGGGACCCTCGCGCGGCGCCTCCATCGCAATGACCGGCCCAGTGCAGGCTGCAATGGTGTGAATCTGCGGCATGCCCGTGATGCGCACCGCGAAACGACTGTGGTTTGGCATCAGTTCGATGCGTGTGCGTCGACCCGGCAAGTGCTGCAACGCCGTGGTGATCTCCCGGTGCATGGCCTCAAGCGGCTGGAGCATCTCCATCGCTAGTGCGCGATCCGGCGACTGAGGATCAAAGCGGATTTCAAAGTGCTCGGATGAGACGGTTTCGTATTGCTGAAGGCTCTCGATGAGATGCAGGCTAAATGCCGCCCGAACATTGAATGGGTCAAGTGCGCAGGCGTGTCGGAGCGTCGTCAATGCACCTTCGTCGTCCCCAGACTGGAGATACATCAGGCCAAGTTCCACCTGTGGGGCCGGCCAGTTGGGTTGGCGCTCGATGGCGCCCTTGAGAATCTGCGCCGCGAAGTCGTACTGGCGGTTGCTGGAGAGGTAGACCCCCGCCGTATACCACGCCCATGGATTGCGGCCGGAGATTTCCTCGAAGTCGCGCAGCGCCATGTACAGGCCATCTTCGTCATAACGAATGGCCTGCACCGCAGCGCGAAGCGCCAGCGCTTCGCGGTTGCGCGGCATTTCCTTGAGCAGCAAGTCCACACGATGATCCGCTTCGTCGGGCAGCCCCTGCACCAGGTCGAGGCGAGTCAGGAGCATTCGAGCGCGAATGTGATTCGGCGCGAGGTTATCGAGTTCCTGAACGATGGATTCCGCGCCGGCAAAGTTATAGCTGTCGAGGTTCAGCTGCGCGAGAATAGACCATGCATCGCAACAGCGAGGGTTGAGCGAAAGCACCTCCATCGCGGCCGCAGCGGCCTCCTTGGGATTGTCCTTGTCGGCCAGCAGTTCTGCCTCGACGAGCTTGGCCGGCCAGTAGAGCCGATCGACCTGTTGGTGAATGTGGCCCGCGATTCTGAGAATTGCGCTGTACTGCGAAGCTGGCTCACCGCGAAGACGCGCCCGCATGGCCAGACATCGTGCGCCTTCCGTCAGGTCGAACGCCGTGGTCAGTTGGTCGGCGACGAGCGCTGCGATGACGGATTCAATAGCTTGATCCGCTTCGTCGAACTTCCCATTCCACTCCAGCGCCTGGGCCCGAATGCGGCAGGCCTCTGGCGAGGTATCACCCTCCAGCAGCGCGATGGCGCCATCGGTTTCGCCGATGAGTACCATGCGGTCGGCGCGGATCACCGCTGGAATCGACTCATCATTGAAAATCGGGTTGAGCCAGTCTCCGGCGATCCGGGCGGCCGTCGCCCGGCGCGCGGGAGTTGTGAGATCGGCGTCGGTCCAGACGCCGTGGAAGATGCGCATCTCGTGCCGCTCGTCCTCTGTGAGGAACGGAGCGTCAATGGCCCGCTGAGCGGCAGGAGCCAGGTCGACTGATGGCTGCGACACCTCATCGGGATTGATGTCAATCTGCGCCCGAGATGCCGAGGTGGCGCCGGAGACCAGCAGCAGAGCTGCCGACACGAAGGCGAGAATCCAATTCGATCTGGCGTTCACTCGGGCTGCTCCCCATAGTCTATCGCGGGATTTCACTGGAATGTTCATCGACTCTGATAGCCCCATCCCTTGACCGTCTCCCTTTGATGATACGAGTTCGGTTGGCGAGACCCCAAGCAAGTCCGTTCGCTACGGCGTTAAACGAGCGACGCAGCGGTGGGTTTCCGCTGCGTCGCGAGATTTGACAAGATGCACCCGGCGGGGGTATCAGGAGTCGGCCCGCACTTCGGTTGCCTCAGTGGCTGCGGCGGCACCTTCTGCTCCTTCTTCCTCCGTCGAGATCTCCTGTTCATCGGACCGGCCCAGATTCAGCTCGCGATCAGCGACCACCCAGAGCTTAACCTCCGTGCGCAGATCCTTGTCGAGCTGGATCGGAATCTCGTAGGAGTCGATGCGCTTGATGGCGGCACCAATCCGGACATGTCGATCCGTCACCTGATTGAATCCAGCCTCGCGCAGCGCGCTGGAGATGTCGTGCTGCGTCACCGAGCCATACAACCAACCCTGATCATTGCAGGACCGCTCAAGTGTGACTTCGAAGCCCTCGAGTTTCTCAACGAGGTCTTCGAGTTGCTTGCGCAAAGCGGCGAGTTCACGCTCGACTTCCGCGCGGCGTGCTGCGAGAGCCTTCTTGGCTCCTTCAGTGGGCTTGACGGCATAGCCCAGTGGAACGAGGTAGTTTCGCGCGTAGCCAGGCTTGACCTCGACGACGTCGCCGACGATCCCGAGGTTTTCAATGTTCTCTGTGAGGAGCAATTCGATGGTTCGAGGCATGGTTGCTGTCCTTCCGTATTCAGTACGGGTTTGGAAGTTAGCGGTCGGGTCACGTGCCGGACCGCAACGAATAGGGCTTTCCGAAGCGATTCAGGGATACACATCCCGTCACGCCAATGTCGCGGTGTGGTTCAGAAGGGAATGTCATCCTCGTCAATGGGCTGGTGGGGACCGCCGGAGTCTCCTCCGCCCGCGCGAGCCGGACGAGAGGCGCCGGACACACGACTGTCGCTGCGATCAACGCCCCCACCGCCTTCGCCACCCTTCGAGTCGACGAACTGGAACGACTCGATGACGACCTTGTGGCGAGAGCGTTTCTGTCCCTGCTGGTCTTCCCACTGATCAAGCTTCAATCGGCCCTCAACGAAGATGGGCCGACCCTTGGAAAAGTACTGGTTGATAAGTTCGGCGGTGCGTCCCCACGCTTCGCAGTCCACGAAGGTTGTCTCTTCCTTCTTCTCGCCGGTGCCCGAGGTGTAGTAGCGATTCACCGCCAGTCCGATCTGAGCCACGGGTTGATTGCTCGCCGTGAATCGCAGTTCGGGGTCGCGAGTGAGATTGCCCATGAGCAGGACTTTGTTGTAGGACGCCATGATGCTCCACCTTCCACCAGATTGACAATCGTTTGCCGTGCGCGGCGTGCTTATTCATCCGAAGCCGAGTCGGCATCATCACCAGTGGCCGCACCGACCGGTTCGGCGATCTCTTCGGACGGTATCTGCTGCCCTTCGCTCCGGAGATTGGCTTCGGCTGCAAGATTGTCGCGACCATCGGTCGCCTGCATTTCCTCCACCGTCAGATGATCGGCGCGGATGATGAGGAATCGAGAGATCATCTCGGACAAGTTGCAATCGCGCTCGATGTTCGCCATACGCGTGCCGCGTGCACGAAAGTAGGCAAGAAGGAACAGGCCGCGTTTGTTCTTGTCGATGGGCGTGGCGAGGTTCTTCTCGCCCCACTTGCTCAGCGCGATGATTTCACCCTCCGCTCGATTGATGATTTCTTCAATGTGGGCGACGGCTCCCTTGAGATCGCTCGTCTGAGCCTGCGGAAAGACAAACATCGCTTCGTACTCGTACACGTTGTGGTCACTCATAGTCTTGTCCTTCTTCCCGCGGAGGAGCACTCGGCGGAATGGTTGCGATCGCTTGTCGCGACCGGTGTGTCCCTGCTAACTCTCTTGATTGGTCATCCCCGGTCCCTTGGCCGGAGGTTTCTCCTTGTCATCGCCCGTTTCCGCACCTGGCCGCGTCTTGCGGGTGTTGAATCGATTCATGGCCGTGTCAGCGCCTTCGTTGGCCCAGCACCAGGCGGCATCGGCCACCTGACCAAGCCGCTCGTTAATGACCGGCGTCTGCTCCTCTGTGAACCGGCCAAGCACGTAGTCATGCCGGGCAATGCGTCCCGGCGGATCAATCCCCACGCGCAGACGCGGGAACGCGTCAGTGCCCAGGCGGAGCGAGATATCCGACAGGCCATTATGTCCGCCATCCGAACCGCTCTTGCGCATTCGAATGTCGCCCAGCGGCAGCGCGACATCATCGGTGATGACGAGCACATCGGTGGGATCCAGTTTGTAGAACCGAACAATCTCGGCCACGCTCGTGCCCGAGAGGTTCATGTAGGTCATGGGCTTGACGAGGAGGCATTTGTCGTCGTCGGTTCGGGTCTCGATTACGGCAGCCTGAAACTGACTGCGAGCCGGCGCACCGGGCGCCAGCCGTTGCACCAGACGGTCGATCGCCATGAACCCCACGTTATGACGCGTGTTCTGGTAAGTGGATCCGGGATTGCCGAGACCGACGATCACTTTCATTCCTTCTCTGCTTCCTCGCCTTCGCCCTCTTGCTTCTCGCCGATGATCTCGGGCTCGCCGCCCTCGGGTTCTTCTACAGGTGCTTCTTCGTCTTCTTCAACGACAGAGATCTGACAGATGACTTCGTCGGCCTCTTCGTCGAGCGTGAGTCCTACAGGCAACTGCAGTTGACCCGCCGTGAGGAAGTCGCCGACCTCCAGTCCCGAGACATCGACGGCAAGCGCCTCGGACGGTACATCCGCGGCGAGGCAGGAAACGCCAACGCTGTCCTTTACGAGGCGAAGGATGGCGCCCTCGGTCTTGAGTCCGACCGGTTTTCCGACGAGTTTGATCGAGATATTCACGTTAACGCTCTCGGTGAGATCGATGCGCGTGAGGTCCACGTGAATGACGTTGTTGCCAAGGAAGTCGAACTGCAACTCGTTGACGAGACAGGTCTCGGCCCCCGCGCCCTCGACGTCAATCGTGAAGACGCGCTGTCCTCGCGTGAGGTGCGTGATGAGTTCTTTTTCGTTCACGCTGACCGCGACGGGGTCCTGATGATGGCCGTAGATGACGGCGGGCAGTTCCCCGCCGGCACGAAGACGGCGGGCATAGCGGCTGCCGAGTCGTTCACGCTTCTTTGCTTGAACTGATGGTGTGTTTCCCATGATTCTTTCCCAATCTCAACCCTGTGGGTGAAATAACGTCAGTGCGTGACCCGGCCCGGCAATCGGGTGATTATCGCTTGCTCCCCACGCGATTGCGAAAGAGGGCCGAAACCGAAACATTGTGGTGAATGCGACGAATCGCCTCGCCAAACAGCGGGGCAACCGAGAGTTCGACAAGTCTGTCCATGATTGGGCCGCAACGCCCCGCCAGCGGAATGGAGTCCGTCAGAATAATCCGCTCGATCGGTGCTTCGGCAAGACGCTCCAAAGCCAGTCCGACGAGCACGCCGTGTGTCGCGGCGACGATGACGCGCTTGGCGCCGCGATCCATAACCACGCGGGCGGCCTCCGTCACCGTTCCGGCCGTGCTGATCATGTCATCAATCATCAGTACCGTGCGATCGCGCACCTCGCCGACCATGTTGACGGCTTCAACCTGCTTGCCCGATCGGCGTCGCTTATCGATGATCGCAAGATCACCTCCAAGAACGTTGGCGAACATGTTCGCCACTTTCACGTTCCCGACGTCCGGCGAAACCAGCACGATTTCACCGAGCTCTTCGCGCACGGACTGGAGGTATTCCACGATCACCGGTGCGGCCATGAGGTGATCAAGTGGGATATCGAAAAAGCCCTGAATCTGGGCTGCGTGCAGATCGAGCGCCAGCACGCGATTGGCGCCGGCAACAGTGATCAGGTTTGCGACAAGCTTGGCGGTGATCGGTGTTCGGCCCTCATCCTTGCGATCCTGACGGGCGTAGCCGAAATACGGCATCACGGCAGTAATCCGCTTCGCCGAAGCCCGTCGCAGGCAGTCCATGAACACGAGCAATTCCATCAAATTGTCATTGACGGGCTGGCAGGTGGATAGCACGACAAAACAGTCCCGCCCTCGCACGTCTTCATCGATCTTGACAATCGTCTCACCATCGGGAAAGAGTTCGGTCGTGCTCTGACCGAGCGGTATCTCGAGGTGAGCGCAGACTTTTTCGCCAAAGTGGCGACTGCCGCGACCTGCGAAGATCCGCATCATGCTGGTATCAGAATTGTTCAATGCACCGCTCCCTCGGCCAAGCGTTTTGCGAGGATGGTAGAGACGAACTCGAGTTGTTCTGCGGTGTTGATGCTGTGCACCTCGTCGGCGCCCACGGCATCGATCACTTCGACCTGCAAACCATCGCCGCGCAGTATGGCGCAGACATCGGTGAGGTAGTATTCGCCACTTGCGTTCTTGTTCGTGAGCCGATGCAGTGCTGCAAACAACCGTCGGGAATCAAAGCAGTAGTAGCTCGGGTTAATCTCGTTGATTTGCTTCTCAGCCGGCGTCGCGTCCTTGTCTTCCACGATGCGGTCGAAGTGTCCGGTTGCGTCACGCACAATACGGCCATACCCGGCGGGATCGGCGATGCGGGCCGTCGCCAGTGAACCGGCTGCCCCAGCCTGGCGGTGGCGCTGCACCAGCCGCTCCAACGTCTCGCACCGAATCAGTGGCCCATCTCCGGCAAGCACAACAAGGTCACCGTCAAAACCAGCCAACAGTGTTTCGGCCTGCATGACCGCATGACCAGTGCCCAGCGGCTGGTGTTGGTTGACGAATTCGACATCAGATTGTTCAGCGAACGCTTCGCGCACCTTGTCGCCCTGAAAGCCCACGACAAGGATGATCCGGCTGCAGCCAGCCGCCCGACACGCGTCAACCACCCACTCGACCATGGGTCGGTCGCAGACTGGGTGAAGCACTTTGACAACGTCCGAGTTCATCCGCTTGGAACGCCCAGCCGCAAGAACAACCGCCGCCAGCGCGCGGGGTGCGGCGGAGATCGATGCTGGAGATGTACGCGATACCTCGGTCATGAGTCGATCTGAACTGGTTACCCCGCCGGCGCCGAAAAAGCTGGCCCGCCTGGACTCGAACCAGGAATGACAGTACCAAAAACTGCTGTGTTGCCAATTACACCACGGGCCAGTGGTGTGCGACCCGTCAGGTGGTCGCGGGCAGGCAAGGCGGCGTCCCTGATTGCTCCCTGAAAAGGCTCGTAGCCGAGACGAGTCGTGAAACTTCGTTTTCGCGGCCCACCGAGCGAATTGGCTTGGAGCGCCAATGCGGGACGGTCAGATCCGCGGCCAAATCTCCCGTGGACTGGAGCACCGACCGGCCGCGCCGCGATGCCCCATGGATGGGCCAGGCTACAAGCCAGCCCCATCCGGCCCCATATTGGAGACGGCCAAGTGTAGACACGGGGGCCAAACGGTCAATCACGTCGGAGCGAGGTCCACGTCTGCGGATCAGGTTCCGTTGGCTTGGGGTGATCCCCTGCCACTGCAGCACCGCGTGGTGTTCCTATCCTGTCAGACCATGTACCGCTCGCTCGGCGATTTCATCGATGCTCTGGACCAGGCGGGTGAACTGGTGCGCATCACTGCTCCGGTCTCGCCGCTGCTTGAAATCACGGAGATCGCCGACCGGGTAAGCCGAGCCAGGGCGCCGACCGCCGGGGTGACTGGCCAGATCGTTGATCCCGATCATGCCGATCTCGGCGGGCCTGCCCTGCTTTTTGAGAACATCGAGGGAACCAAATCAAGGATCCCCGTGGCGATCAATCTCTTCGGGAGCTACCAGCGCATGGAGATGGCCCTTGGTTGTCACGACTCGGGCCACACACCCGGCGGCTTTGAAGCGATCGCGGACCGCATCGCATCGCTCACGCGTCCCGAGCCGCCGACCGGTCTGGGTGCCCTGCTGCGCAAAGCCGCAGAGTTTGCTCCTCTGCTACGGACACCCCCCCGACTCGTGGGTAGCGGTTTCTGTCAGGAGATGGTGAAAACAGGCAGCAATGTCAACCTGCTTGAACTGCCTGTCGCAAAATGCTGGCCGTTGGATGGGGATCTGGCGGGAGTAGGCTATCCAACTCCCCCCGACCAACCCGACACGCGCGTGGGTCAGGGGCGGTTCATCACCTTTGCCGGCATGTACACGATTCACGCCGACGATCGGGGAAAGCGCAAAGCGCCGAGCCGCAACATCGGAATGTATCGCGCTCAACTCATCGATCGATCGCGTCTCATTATGCACTGGCACATGCACCACGACGGCGCGCGGCACTGGCGATCCTGGAAGCGCCTCGGCCAACCGATGCCGATCGCCATTGTGCTCGGCGGAGAGAGTGTCCTGCCCTACGCCGCGACTTGCCCGCTGCCGCCGGGAATCAGTGAACTGCTCATGGCGGGATTTCTCAACCGCGGCGGGATTCGACTCGTCAAGTGCAAGTCGGTACCGCTCCAGGTCCCGGCCAGCGCGGAGATCGTCATCGAAGGCTGGGTCTCAACGGAGGCAGGCGGCATTGGGTTCGATCCCCGGACCCGCGACGAACCCCTCGGAGCTGGTGCAGCGTTCGAGGGACCATTTGGCGATCACACGGGATACTACTCGTTGCCCGATCGCTATCCGATCGTCGAAGTGTCTGCGATCACGCATCGACGCCACCCGATCTACCCATCCACGATTGTCGGCCTGCCGCCGCAGGAGGATTACTACCTGGGCAAGGCGACCGAACGGATCATGCTTCCACTGTTACGGACTGTGATTCCGGACATTGTGGACTACGACCTGCCGATGTTCGGCGCGTTCCACAACTGTGCGTTTATCAAGATCCGCAAGGAGTATCCCCTGCAAGCGCGGCGGGTGATGCACGCGGTATGGGGCGCGGGGCAGATGGCGTGGACGAAGTTCATCGTCGTGGTGGATGAGGATGTCGATGTACATCGGCGTGACGAAGTGCTCCGCGCGACCTTCCGTAATGCGCACTTTGGTCGCGATCTGGAATTTGTGAACGGACCGCTGGACATCCTGGATCACGCCGCGCCTCGACTTGGCGCGGGACACAAGCTTGGCATTGACGCAACGCGGAAGATTGCCGGCGAGGAGGTGGGCGGGATTCCGATCGACATCGTAAGAACTGCGCCACCTCGCCCGTTGGTCGACGCATACTCCGACGACGGGGCTACCGCGATGTTTCAGCCGGGATTTGGGTTTGGCCGCTGCGCCTTCGTGCAACTTCCCGCCGGAGATCGCGGTCATGGACGAGAGATACTCGCGTCCATGATGGACCGACTTTCGAGGGCTGATGGGCAGCCGACATGGGAATTCATCGTGCTTGTGGATGATGATGCCGATCCGAGAGACACAGAGGCAGTGCTGTTCTGCTGGTGCGCCAACTGCGATCCAGGGCGAGACATGATCCGGCGCGGTTCGCGAATCGCATTTGATGCCACCGCCAAGACCGCCGGCACGATCATCAATGGCCACCCGGTGCGCGACTACCCGCCGATACTCCGCATGAGCGAGGAGGTCCGGCAGCGGGTCACCGACCGATGGTCAGAGTATGGCCTCGATCAGTACCAGGTGACCGCGCGGCAGTGAGTCTCGGTTCCTATCGAACGGTCTCCTCGAGCACCGTGGAGGTGTTTCCAAGTTCTGCTGCCTGGAGCCAGAGCGTCCGTCCGCTTGCCCCGGGGGGAACGCGGCGAGACAGTGCGGCATCGCCGTTTCCATCAGCGGTGGACGAGCCAACCAGAACTGGACTCGCGAGATTGAGATATACGTCGAGCGCATTGACCCGAGTCCATGTGTTGCCGCCGACCAGGCTATAAGCGAAGTAGACGCGCTGTCCGGGAGTTGCTCCGGCCACTGACAACGTCGTGCTCTGGCCGCCAACGAGCCCCGTGGTGGTGAGAGCCATCCGAGATCCGATGGCTTCAGAGACGTCGAGAATGAACAACCCGCGATCGCGATCGTCGAGAATGACGATCCCTGAGTCGAAGAACGGATAGGCCGTCCACGCGCCGTGTCCGTATCCGGGCGCGTCGTTCTCGGGATACGAATCGAACCATCCAACCCGCGTGGGGTTTTCCGGATCGGTCCGCGCGTCAAAGAGTTGCATGCCGCTGGCGTAGTTGGCTTCGTAGATGAAGCCGTCCTTCCAGAAGAGATTGTGATCTGTAGCCGTCGAACCGGATGTGAAGGTGGAAACCAGTGTCGGGTTGCTCAGGTCCGAGACGTCGTAGACCAGCGTACGTGTGGTCGGCGTGTAACCATTGAGTTCATCAAGTTCATCATTCAGATAGAAGTAGTGCCTGTCGGCGCTGAGCCAGCCCTGATGGCAGTAGTTCAAACCGGGATAGATATCCGAACCCAGCAGGATCATGTTGGACTTGTCGGTGACGTCGATGATGTCAAATCGCCAATAGCCGCTGGGGCAGAAGGCAATCTCCTTGCCCGCGTAGGGACCATCGTGGTAGTTCACGACCTGAGCGTCATGAACGTGGCCGCCTGTGGGGTTCGTCGATCCCGCGACAGCAGGCGTAGTCGGGTCGCTCAGGTCGAGCGCGACGATGCCGCTGCCCTGGCTTGAGGCAGTCATGTATGCATAGCCGCTCTCTTCATTGAGCGCGAAGTTGTGGCTGCGATAGGGTCGCTCGTTGATCATCGTGACCGTACCGCTGTCGATCTGGCTCAGATCGAACACCTGCAGGTTGAAGTAGTCGCCAATGCAGTAGGCGTAGTGCCCGTAGATCTTCATGTCCTCGGTGACACTCTGAGCGTGGGGCTGAATGTGGAGGATGACAGGATTAACCGGATCGGTCACTTCGATAAACGCGGTGGTTTCATAGGTGCCGACGATGGCGTACTCGCGGCCGGAGGGGCTGGTGTATCCCCAGCAGTCATTGCCACCCGTAGCGTTCATCTGCTGCGGGGTGATCTGGCTCATCAGCCGGACATTGTGGGCGTCATATTGGGCAATCGCCGAGCCCGACGCGAAAGCAATCAGCCCGAGGGCGAATCCTGCCGCCGCACGGCTGTCAACAAAATTGAACCAATGCTTCACAATAACTCCTCCTATTGGCAAGCTCCGACCGTCAATCGGCCGGAAGTGGCCAATCGAGGATGGCTGCAAAACGCGTAGCCTAACGGATAACCGTTGCCGGTGTCAATGGCTAAACCCCAAAATCCACCGAATCATTCCGAAAGTTGGCTGGTGAGTGAAAATAGGTATGACTACGATCCGTGTCGATTCGGGCGCTTAGCTCAGCTGGCTAGAGCACTGCTTTTACACGGCAGGGGTCACTGGTTCGAATCCAGTAGCGCCCACTTGTTCACTCTGCGGGATGCAATCGCATACCGCATTATCTTGCGCAACCCCTACGAATACAGGCTCATCCGGTGATTCGTGCGAAGTCCGATCTTCAGACGCGGCTTGCTGCTGCGCCGCATTCTGCGCCTCTGGTGCGCCGCATTCCGCGCCGCTTCCGGTGGCGAGTTCGAAGTGAGCATCGCGGGTTTGCAGATAGTGGCGAGCCGCAATCAGCGGACTGTGCCCGAGCCACCCCGCCACGACGTGCGCCGGGAATCGCTCGCACCAGTCCGTAGCACACGACGCCCGGAGGTTGTGGAACAGTCGCGGCCACGGCTCGGCGCCGGCTCGCTTGATGATCTTCGTGAACGTGGTTCGCAGGTTCGTCCCGCGATCGCGCAGCCGGGGGACGATCCACTCCGCCCCCTCATCCGCTTCGTCGAAGAGTCGCAGCAGGATCGCCCGGAGTTCGGGCACGAGTGGAACGACGCGCACCGCGTGCCCTTCGTGCCCTGCCGTCTTTGGACTGTGCACGGTCAACCTGCCGCGTTCCCAGTTCACATCCCCCCAGCGGAGTCCGACGATCTCCGAGGGGCACCGGAGGCCCGTGTAGCGGCCCAGAGCGACAATGGCGCGCCACTGGTCATCGGGGCAGTGGGCGAGGATCGCTTCGATCGTCTCGACTGTGACGTAGTGCGAGCGATCCGAGTTGCACTGTGAGCCGGCGCGGAGGTCGGCGAACGGGCTGGAGTCGATCAGTCCCCACTTGACGGCCTTGCGGAAGATCGTCTTTGCAACGTGCACCCGCTTGGCCACGGTCGCCGTGGCGAGTCCGGAGTCCGCGAGCACTTTGCGCCATTGGTCCGCATGCGCCGGGGTGATTCGATCAATGGCCATCGGCCCGCCGAAGTGGTCGCGCAGGCTCTCGGTTGTCTGGCGATAGGCCGCGCGGGTTGACGGCTTGACGACTGCCGACGATACAAAGCGCGTCAAGAGTCGATCCAGCGTCATCGCCCCGGTATCTTCGCGAGGTTCGACCAGGCCGACGCGGGCAAGCCGCGCGTGAATCACGTTCGGCCGATCGCGCACCCATGCCGAGAGCGCCGCATTCCACGGGTTCCCGTTCAATTGCGCCGCGAGCAGGTCTTCGACTCGCAGGGCGAACGTCTCGGCCGACTTGACGGAGCACTTGCCGAGCCGGATCGTCTTGCGATTCCCGTCGCCGTCGGTGAACTGGACTCGCTTCGTTCCGTTTGCATCTCGTATAACACTGGCCACTGTTCAGCGTCCTTTCCGCCTCTTCGGGCGAATCACAATCTCAAGCCCCAGATAGTCAGCAATCCGTTCGATCGCATCGGCTTTCAAACCCCGTTCGCCGCTCAGGAGACGGGACAACGCGCTTTGTGCGATGCCCGTCTCCTTGGCGATTCGATACTGAGTCTGGCCACTGCGCTCGATCGCTTTGCGGATTGCCTCTTCCAGCTTGGTCATTGGAAGAGCGTAGGCCGATATATGCCGTACGTCAAGTAGTCGCGCCGTCGCCACCGATCCACCGCCAGCGCGATGCGGTGTTGGGCCGTCCGCCATGACCTTGCTTCCCTCGCGTGACATTCTCGATCACACCGTCTCGCACGAGTTTCCAGAGCGCGTCGTAGGCGATCTTCTGGTCAGTTTCGATGAGGTCGCCGGCGAGGTGCGAGGAAAGCACGATCACTTTCCCCGGCGCTCGCTTGTCCAGTTCGTAGAGCAGCGCCACGAGCAGGCGCGTTTTCGGGGAGTCGTACTGCATGGCGATAGCCGGTTGCGGACCCTTGCGGACCCGCTCCATCGCTTCCCGTGCCGGTGATGATCCCCGCGGTATGCGGGCCGACAGATACGCTCGTTCGAACTTGAACCAGCCGAGTTCGGGATCCGGCTCGCTCATGTACCGCTTGCCCTGTTCGTGCCAGTCGCGGAAGTACGGAAGCGATGCGTCCAAGCCGAGCATCAGGTCGTACTTCAGGAACCGCGCGAAGTCCATCGTCTTGGCATCATGCTCGCCACTGCCACGAACGATCAATTCGTCAGGGATCACGGGCTTCTCACTCCCCACCCTTAGGGTCTCAGTATGACGTCCCTGAGGCCCGGAGTCCCCGATGCCCTGATTAGAGATAGCAGGCAGAGGCTGGTGCTGGGGTTGCTGCTTGATCTCAGGAGCGAGTCCTATCTGCACCGGATCGGCTTCGGGAATTGAGGACCCAAGGGGCACGAGCCATTCGTAGAGAACGCCCGAGTCGTTGACGCTCGGCGGGAGAATGACGTACGCGCGCTCACCGCGAAGTTCTCCTTCCGTGCCGATCTTCCGAGTTGCGGGCACGTCGCCACGAAAGTAGACGTGGTACGCCCGAGGCGTCCTCACGGTCGGGAGTCGCTTCGCGTCGTCCGGATGCTCGGCAGCCCACCGCTCATATGCCGCCACCTCGTCGAAGTCTCGGCAGGCGAGCCCGCCGCTTACCTTGCCGAGCACGACCGCCAGGCCGCGAACACGGGGCTTCGCGAACCACTCGCGAATCGTCGCTTCGTCGGCCCGCACAGATTGGTAGTTCCTCCACGCGCCCAGTGGCTTCTTGTTCCTGACGATCGGGATGATCGACCATCCGCGCCGGCAGTAGTCGAGCGCCGCTTCGAGCAGTTCATTCTTTGACGTGCTTTCGTTTTCGTTGTTGTTCACGGTTGGGTCCTTCCAACGTTGACTATCTCGCCGGGGCACACATTGCAAGCGACGCGCCGCCCGGCCAAGCGCATCGTTCGGCTTGGTGACGCCCCGCATCGACGGGGCGACGTTTGGCGTTATCCGTTGGCGTTTGCACTGGCGGCGGATCGCTCCGCGTTTCGCATCCCCTTGGCCGCCTCTTCCGTCAGCCAGGCGCGCAGGGCGTCCACGGGGTAGACGATCGCTTTCGAGCCCATGCGGGCGTGCGGGATCGCCCCCTCATGGGTCAGCGTCCACAAGAGGCGCTGGCCGATACCGAGCGCTTTGGCGGCGTCTTTGGGGCGGAGGGCTAGGGGAGTTTCGTAGGCTAGTTTGGCTGAATCGAGAGCATTATTCGCGTTCATGCCACAAGCATCGGCCCGAAAAACGCGAATGAAAGCGCGAACAGGCGAGCGTCACGCATGTTCACGCGGCTTCCCGCAAGTTCACTCTTTTGGCACGTCGGTCGGCCACCATCGGCGCGCATCTTCGACGTTATACATCGTCGTCCCGTCGATAATTCGACTTCTCACTCGCTTGCTCTTGCGTTGCGGACCAGCCGCCTTTCGCAACCGACTCCCTAGTGACTTGTCGAAGTATGAAGCAGGTTTGTAGGCATCGTCACCGGCCGACTCTACCTCCTCTGCGCCGTCAACTCTCGACCGCAACACCATCCCGGAGGGACGATCGTACGGAGATGGCGGCTCCACAATCCTGTCGGGCGAGCAAGAGAGTTCGGTCCGGTCAGACTGAGTCGAGGCCGACGGGGAGCACAGGTCGGCGAGCAGGGCGCAGGCATCCGCCTCTACTCTGGCCTTCTCGCGCAGCCGTCCCAACACCAACTCATCGGGCGCATTGATTGGCGGAACAATCGAATCACTGGGGGACGGGCAGTCAAAGCAATCCGGATAGCGCGCGGGAAGCAGCTCGAACGCGAGGGCAGTCCACGCGATCTCGGCCAGAGCATGCGCGGTGAGGGGTATCGGCACCTCCTTTGACCGCGGGCCAACCCAAAGGCAATGCTCGCCAATCGAAAGGTCCGACTCAGACTCCCCGAGATTCTCCCGGAAGCGATCATCCTGCTCGATTGCACGGCGCAGCGATTTCGCGTCCTCCAAGGTCTGGTATTCCGGGGGAACGAGATCATGCTCCAGACAGGTCGCATACAGCTTCGCCGCTCGTAGCGAAAGCCAACCCACCCGATCGCTGATCCTCGCAACGTCAGTATCGGTTGACACAGCACAGGCGCGGAACTCGTCGCCTAGCAGTCTCCATTGTGAAGGCGGCGGGGCCGCGCGCTTGCTCACGCTGTGTCCTCGATCTTCGGGGCCGTCAGTCAGTCTCGCATCCAGTCGGGTCGTCCCCGGCTAGTAGAGGGAAAGATATCGCGCTGTTGGTAGGGGCCGAATGCGGAGATTTCAAGCACACACGCGCGACCGGACGCCCGAACGTTTTTCGCGCCGTCTGGACTCCACCGGTCCCGCCGCTCCGCTCCGGTCACGGCCGCGAACTCGCTCGGGCCAGTCGGATGCGGGTCGAAGGGTTGGAGTCGGGGCAGGTCACGAGCGACTTCCGCCGGCGTCGGCTGCCGAATGGGACGCGGAATCCACCCCCCGACATTGCCCACCTTTGTCTAGTGTTCGCCGAGTTCTCACAACCGGAAAAAAAACGCCCCACAGGGAGGCGTTAAGGGGTGCCGTCGCTCCAGTGGAGGGGCAGAGCCCTGCGCGGATCATTTTCCCTTACCGTGATAAGCGGAAAACGTCGCTCTGATACACTGGAAGTCATTGTACAATGCCGGTTGGAGCTATCAAGTCCCCTTGGCAGGAGTGAGTCATGGTTGGAAGCCGGACGCGTCAGTCATACGTCCTCGGTCTGGACATTGGTGTGGCCTCGATCGGATGGGCGGTGGTGGATCCCTCCACGGCACGAGTCATCCGCGCCGGCGTCCACCTCTTTGAGGCGGGCGTGGACGGAGGCAAGCAGAATCCCGAAACGGCGATGGCCAGTGGTCGAGAGCAATCCCGCGCGACTCCGCGCCGCGATGCGAGGCAACAGAGACGTCAGACCTGGCGGCGGGCCTATAGGAAGCGTGTCCTGCTCAAAGCACTCATACGGCGGGGGCTGTTGCCGGCGCCCGAGCGGCGGCTCGACTCGCCACAGGACATTGACAGCTATCTCAAGGCGATCGACGCCGGCTTGCGCCACGCATGGGAGGCGAAGCAGAATGCCGATCATCGCCTTCGGCAACTTCTCCCCTATCGCCTGCGCGCCGAAGCATTGCGGACGCGGCTTGAAGCGCACGAGGTGGGCCGGGCGCTCTACCACCTCGCGCAGCGTCGCGGGTTTCTGAGCAACCGCAAGACCGACAAGGATGACGCCGGTGACGAGAACAAGAACACTGGAAAGGTGAAGACGGGCATCAGCGAACTTGAGACACTCATGAAGGCCGCCGGCGCGGATACTTTGGGGCAGTACTTCGCCGCGCTCGATCCAAGCGATTCCGCGGCGCTTCGGATCCGTGGCCGATGGACGGCTCGGAGCATGTACGAACATGAGTTCGCTCGCATCTGGGAGCAACAGTCCAAGCACCATCCATCGCTGATGACTGCCGAAGCCAGAACGGAAATCCACCGCGCCATCTTCTTTCAACGGCCGCTCAAGAGTCAGGCGCATCTCATCGGTCGGTGCTCACTTGTTCCCGCCAAACGCCGCGCGCCGATCGCCGATCGTCTCGCACAGCGCTTCCGGATGCTTCAGAAGGTCAACGACCTTGAGATCATGCCCTGCGTGCAGATCGAACTGGAGGACTTCGACAGGGAGACCGGCGAGGTCAGGATGAATCCAAAGACGGGCAAGCCGAGAGTCAAGAAGCAATGGGTTCCGGACCCGGCGCAGACGCAGCGGCGGCTCACTCCGGAAGAGCGAGAAGCCGCCATCGTCCGGTTTTCGCGGGGCGATGCCACATTTAACCAACTCAGGCAGTCCGGCGCTGCGCCGAGAGAATCGCGCTTCAACTTTGAGCGCGAGGGCGAGACTGGACTGCCGGGGCTGCGCACCGACGCCAAACTCAGGGCGGTCTTTGGGGAACGGTGGGACGGATTCTCGGAAGATGACAAGAATGCGGCAGTCGAGGATTGCCTTTCCTTCGAGCGCGCCGACGCGATGGAAAAGCGCGGCCGCGAGCATTGGGGACTCTCCGCGGAGAGCGCTCGGGCGTTTGCACGCGTGAGACTCGAAGAAGGGCATGCGAGTCTCTCGCGTGCCGCGATTCGCAGGTTGCTGCCGGGTCTCGAATCGGGCGTGCGGTATGCCACAATCCGCGAGAAGGTGTTTCCCGAGTCATCCAAGCCGATCGTGCCCGTCGGTCAGCTTCCGCCACTGGACGACGCATTCGATGCGCCCGTGAGCCCGGCTGTCTCCAGGGCCCTTTCGGAAATGCGCGGCGTCGTGAACGCAATCATCCGCAGGTACGGCAAGCCGGCGCACGTTCGCATCGAACTGGCACGCGACCTCAAGAAAGGCCGCAAGCGGCGCGAGGCGATCAGCAAGCAGATGGCAGCGCGGAGGAAACTTCGTGAGGACGCCGCGTATCGCCTGCTCAAGCAATATCCTGACTTCGGCTCAAGGCCCGAGGACGTGCGCCCGGGGGATGTTCTGAAAGTGCTGCTCGCCGATGAGTGCGGCTGGCTCTGTCCCTATACGGGGCGGAGTTTTGGCTGGGAGGATGTGTTCGGGGCGCATCCAACGATCGACATCGAGCACGTCTGGCCTTTCAAGCGCTCGCTGGACGATTCGTACCTGAACAAGACGCTCTGCTGCGTGCGCGAAAACCGGGAGGTGAAGCAGCATCGCATGCCAAGCGAGGCGTATTCGCCTGATCGGCTCGCAGAGATTCTCCAGCGCGTGGCGAGATTCAAGGGTGACGCGGCGAGAGAGAAGCTCGACCGCTTTCGAGCGGAGGCTATTCCACCGGACTTCACGAATCGGCACCTTTCCGAAACGCGCTACATCTCGCGCAAGGCTGCTGAGTACATCGCGCTGCTCTATGGAGGATTCAGCGACGAGGAATCAACGCGCCGCGTCCATGTTCCTTCGGGGGGATTGACAGGATGGCTCCGCCGGGAATGGGCGATGGACGCGATTCTTTCGGATCGGAACGAAAAGGAACGGAGCGACCATCGCCACCACGCCATCGACGCGATCATCATCGCGCATACAACCCCCACGACCATCAAGAGACTTCAGGAATCAGCGGCGAAGGCCGATGAGATGGGATCGCGCCGGCGCTTTGCAGGGGTCCAGGCGCCTTTCGACCTTGCAGATACGAAGCGCGCGGTCCAAGCAATTATCGTGAGTCATCGCCAGAACAAGAAAGCTCGCGGCAAGTTCCACAAGGACACGGTGTACAGTAAGCCGCTGCCGAGCGCGGGGGGCAAGACGAGGCACCGCATCCGCAAGGAGCTCCATAAACTCAACGAAAGCGAGATCGGAGCGATCGTCGATCGGCGCGTACGGGAGGTGGTGCGTGCCGCATTTGAAGAACGCAAGCGTGCGGGCGCAAGGACTCCCGCGCAAGCCTTCGGGGAACCGCAGCACCGGCCCACGCTGCCGCACGGCGAGCGTATACGTCGCGTGCGCCTCTATACGTCAGCACAGCCGCAATTACTCGGTGTCGCTCGTCGTGATCGCAAGGCGCGCGGCGAGGCTAAGCAGCGACGCGTCGACCTTCAGGCCAACCATCACACGGTCATCATGGCGAAACTTGGGAAGGACGGAACCGAGAAGGCCTGGGTAGACGAGCCGGTGACGCTCTGTGAGGCCATGGATCGCGTGAGGCAGCGCCCCGCCCGGCCACTTGTGTCCCATGAAGTGCCGGATGGCTGTCGCTTCAAGTTCTCGCTTGCAGCGAATGACTTCATCGAGATGGACACTCCTGATGGACAGGGGCGCGCGATCTACCGCGTGCTGAACGTGTCGAAGAACGATATGGAAGTAGTGTCGCACCAGGATGCGCGGACGCAGAAGACTAGGATATCCGAGAAGCAGCGCGAGCGCGTGCGGGGGTCATCGCTGCACTCGCGGCACGCCCGTAAGGTTCACATCACCTATCTCGGCGAGGTGAAGAATGCCGGGGGGTGAACGTGTCATCGACTTCTCCGATGGTCCGGCGCATCTATCGATGCGATATGAGCAGCTCGTCATTCGCGCTGAGGATGGAGAGGGGCAGGCGGCCGAGGTGACGGTGCCGCTCACGGAAATCGCGGCGCTCATTCTCACGACTCCACGTCTGACTGCCACGCAATCCGCTCTCGCCGGCGTCATGCGCCACGGCGGCTCGGTCATCGTGTGCGATGACTCGCGCCAGCCGGCGGGCATGATGCTGCCGCTTAACGCCAACACGAGTCAGACGCAACGTATGCTCGCACAGATTCGTGCGCCTGTTCCAACGGCGAAACGGCTGTGGAAGCAAATTGTTCAGGAGAAGATTCGCGCTCAAGCCGCCACGCTTCTTGCTGCGGGGCGCGGCGACGGCGGCTTGCCCGCGCTCGCACCTCGCGTGCGCTCCGGTGACCCCTCAAACGTGGAGGCCCAAGCGGCGCAGCGGTACTGGCCGCTGCTCTTCAACGATGCGAACTTTCGGAGGCGCCGAGAATCGCCGGACCAGAACCGCCTTCTGAATTACGGGTACGCTGTGCTTCGGGCCGCCGTGGGCAGGGCGATCTGCGCATCCGGCCTCCATCCCTCCATCGGTGTACATCACTGCGGGCGCAGCAATCCGTGGTGCCTTGCGGATGATCTGATGGAACCATATCGGCCGCTCATGGATAGCGCCGTCGTGGAACTCGTGGGCCTCTACGGACCCGATTGCGCGCTTGACCGTCGATCAAAATCGGCGCTGGTTTCCGTTCTTACCGATCGCCTCGAATCGAAGGGAGAAGCGCGAAGCGTCTTCGAGTGGATCAGTAGGACATCCGCATCACTGGCGCAGGTATTTCTCGGGGCGTCGGATCGGCTCCTGTTTCCGGATGGACTTCATCATGCGCCGGACGCATCCTGACACTTCGGCATATCGATCAATGTGGCTTTTTGCAATGTTCGATCTTCCGGTCAAGACCAAGGCAGCCCGAAAGCGCTATGCGCAATTCAGGAAGCTGCTGCTCGCGGAGGGATTTACGATGCTCCAGTTCTCCGTCTACGCGCGACACCTCGCGAGCGAGGAGTCAGGTGCGATTCTGAAGAAGCGACTGCGCCACGGGCTGCCGCCGGACGGGCAAGTGCGGCTGCTCCCCGTCACGGACCGGCAATTCGGGAAGATGGAGGTGTACTTTGGAAAAAAACGCCATCAGGCCGAAGATCCTCCGACCCAGTTCATGCTTTTCTGACGGCTGGATCGAGCGCAAGTCCATGTCCCGCAATTACTTGGGACAGGAATAGTGTATCAGAGCGACGCTTCCGGCCAAACCACGGCGGCGTGCTTCGCGGCAATACGCGCGATCTGAGTGTATCAGAGCGACGCTTCCGGCCAAACCACGGCAGGATCGGGTCGCTGGCGGCGATGCTGCTTAGTGTATCAGAGCGACGCTTCCGGCCAAACCACGGCGATTGGAGGGGTGTTGTCTCTGACGATTTTAGTGTATCAGAGCGACGCTTCCGGCCAAACCACGGCCGCATCTGGCTTCTCCAGCAAGGGGGCGGGAGTGTATCAGAGCGACGCTTCCGGCCAAACCACGGCTCTGATCGACCGGGGCGGCCGCGTCGGCGCGAGTGTATCAGAGCGACGCTTCCGGCCAAACCACGGCATCTGCCCCACTGGCAACACCTGCCCCTGCAGTGTATCAGAGCGACGCTTCCGGCCAAACCACGGCACTGTTCTCGGTTTCATTTGCTTCCTCTCTAGTGTATCAGAGCGACGCTTCCGGCCAAACCACGGCGAGTAGCAACAGTCGATCCTGAGCCTCTCCAGTGTATCAGAGCGACGCTTCCGGCCAAACCACGGCGGGCGAGACGTGGACTGCATCATCGACATTAGTGTATCAGAGCGACGCTTCCGGCCAAACCACGGCAAGAACTGAACTACCCGCACGAACGCCTCGAGTGTATCAGAGCGACGCTTCCGGCCAAACCACGGCCCAAAGAGGTCTATCAATCGGGGGCGTGTCAGTGTATCAGAGCGACGCTTCCGGCCAAACCACGGCGGAACACTCAGCGGGGCGGGGATTGGCGGAAGTGTATCAGAGCGACGCTTCCGGCCAAACCACGGCGAGGTCGTTACAGCATCGTGCACACGCCACAGTGTATCAGAGCGACGCTTCCGGCCAAACCACGGCCCCGTGAATGACTGGGTTCCGGCGTTGCTGAGTGTATCAGAGCGACGCTTCC
>DIDT01000038.1:0-28583 GCA_002418285.1 Phycisphaerales bacterium UBA5793 | reverse complement strand
CTTCCGGCCAAACCACGGCGAGCGAGCCGAAGCCGAGTGCGGAGGCGGTAGTGTATCAGAGCGACGCTTCCGGCCAAACCACGGCGTCGATCTCGATGGTGGTGATCTTGAGTTTAGTGTCTCAGAGCGACATGCCTCTTGCTGCGGAAATGACGCGGCACTAGCTGCAGTTGAAACGGGGCCATCTATCGCACTAGGATGCCGGCCGATGACCAGAACTACGCTCGCTAGCTGAGCGACTGCAGTTCGGGTCATCGCAAAACAACTGGGGTATATCAGATGCGTCGAGTTGCGAGGATAATGATTGCTATCCTGTTCGCGGCTGCGGCGGCAGTGGACATTATCATCTCGCTCATGCCATCGTCACCCGCAATCGAACGATGGCAACTCATCCTGCTGGCCATACTGGTGGCTCTTGGCACTGCGTTCGCCTCGACATGGGCATCTTGGGATTGGTTTCGGAAATGCCTGACCGGGGGTATCAGGGCGTCCGATCGGTGCACGCGTTGGTGGCAGAGTGTCAAAGACGAGGCCAGGAAGTAGGCTCCTGATGGCGATCGTCTGGATTGGTTTTGGTGCGGTGCTGGTTGTCGGGTTCTTGTGGCTGCGCGGAACGTGGCGGGCATTGGGTTCGATTGCTGATCTTGACCTGTCGCCGGTGCAGCACCGCTTCTGGAACTTCGCCTGCAAGCACTACATGCGAACCGAAGGACGAAAACTGACCTCCCGAGAACTCCACAACTTGGCGATCTTCTCGGCTGCGACGGAGGATGAATTGTGCCAGGCCGTAATGAGTGGCAAAGTCAGTATGGACGGAGCGATGGAAGCAATGGAAGCCAAGTTGAGCGAACCATCGCAACTCAATGCGGAAGTGGATGCGATCCTGTCGTCCGGAGCGCCGCAGCACAGTCCAATCGAGCGATTCGATCTGAATGCCAGTCAAATCAGGGCGTGGCATTCAATGATGGTCGCATTTGAGCACCAGTGCGGGCGCAAACTCAAGCCCGATGAGCGCATTTACTTTGCTGGGGTCGCCGCGTGTATCCCCTTTGACTCGCTCGAACTCTTGAACAGTGGCACGATTTCACCAGACTCCGCCTACTGCGATGCTGTCCGTCAGGCGAAGTCGGCCAGTACAGAACTGAAGGCAGAATGGGACACGTTCACCGCTAATTTTGCACCGCCAGAGATCAGATGAGCGACTTGCATACTGACTCGTTCGGTTTGAGCCGGCGCGCCATCGAGCGCCCCCCAGCGACGTTATCCAACACGAAAGGTAGGTAGACAATGAAGGATCCTGTACGAAGCGTGCTGGATGAAGCGACGCAAGCAGCATTGAGCAAGTGTTATGCACTCGACTGAAGCATAACACAGTACGTAGCGTGGATTCAGTCGGCTCCGTCGGACACCTGCCATGAATACGCATAGCTAACATGCAAGATCTCAGGGACGACATTTGGGTGCATGTCTACGACATGCCACTCCTGCTCGGACCGTTTGACGCTAGGATCGTCAATTGATCAACCGAGCTTCTCTATTATTCTGGGTCATCCGCGGCGACCGCCGTCACGACGACGATAGCAAGTGAGGGTACTCGTGAGCAAAGCGAGGAAGATACACTGTGTCAGTTTGGAGGCACACGGAGCAACGGGTCGTGAGTGAAGCTATTGGTCCCACATCGGGTGGCGGAGCGGCAACTTTGGGAGGTACGACTTTCCAAGAGGACGTCGCGTGCTACCTCTCAACTCTCATCCTTGCCGAAGCCTCCGCGGAGCCACTTGCAGGGCTTCCCCAAGACGTGTACCTCACGGCAATCGTCTCCGAAGCACCGCAACCAATTGACGATTTGTTGATCGGGACGTCCGAAGGCGGCGCCCTCTATGTGCAGGCCAAGACAGCGCTGGATCGTTCGCAGGCTGCCGACTCAGCATTTGCGAAGGTGATCGACCAGTTCGTACGCCAGCGATTGTTGGGAGCCCGACCTATCGGCACCGAGCCACGTCCGCTCGACCACGCGCGTGACCGGTTCATTCTCGCCGTGGGGCATGACACTCCTGCTACGATCACCAGTTCGTTACCGAATGTGCTCGAAAAGTGTCGACCGATCACAGATTCGGCGAGGCTCAAGGAGCTTCTCCGTTCACTGAACGCAACAGAAGCGAAAACACTCGAGATCACTCGCGCACATATTCAGCGAAGTTGGCTTGCTAAGACGGGCACATCACCGAGCGCACAGGATGAACTCTCCTTGATCCAGCTCATGCGTGTGCTCCAGCTTGATCTGCGGACGGATGGAAGTGCTCTTCTTCGTGCCAAGGATCTTCTCCGGCAAGTAGTCCTCACAAACCCGGGTAGATCTGGAGACGCCTGGAGTGCGCTAATCACAATTTGTCGGAGTTTCGGACCGAACAAGACCGGTGGAGATCTCGCATTTCTCAGAGCTGAGCTTCAGAACCGTCGCATTCCTATCCGAAGCGTACCTAGTTACGCGGGAGACATCGAGGCACTTGTCAAGTACACCTCTGATCGGCTCACGTTCCTTCGCCGCCTCAGCGTAATGGAGCTCGGAGGCAAGGACGTCAAGATCAGGCGAGAGGTAATCGTCCCGCTATTCGAATTCTCCGCTAAAGACCACACAGTGCTCGTTGGCGAGCCCGGCGCGGGCAAGTCAGGATGTGTACATGACCTCGCTCAGCATTTGATTGACGACGGCAACGATGTCGTGCTCTTGGCCGCCGACACGATCAAGGCATCAAGTGCCAACGAGCTCTCAGCGAGCCTCGGTCTGGCGAGAACAAGAACGCTGGTCGACATACTGCAACGCTGGTCGGGAGAACGGCCCGCATTCCTCCTCGTAGACGCCCTCGATGCCGCGCGATCCGGGATGAGCCTGAACGTGCTTTGTGAGATATTCCGCGAACTGCGAGAGCGTGCTCCCCGGTGGCACATAGTCGCATCCATCCGCGAATACGACTTGAGAACGAGTCCTGAGGTACAAGAACTCTTCGCGGGCTCTCCTCACCTCCAGTTCTGCGATTCCCGGTTTCCAATGGTGCGCCACATTCGAGTCAGCCGCTTGTCGGCAGCCGAACTCTCTCAAGTTACCGCAGGCCATCCACGAATGCTCGGGTTGCTGCAATCCGCACCAACATTGGCCGAACTCGTCAGAAACCCCTTCAACTTAAACCTCCTTTGCACGCTCCTCGACAACAACGTGAGCGACGCTGACCTGACGGCCGTACAGCAGCAGATCGAATTGCTGGATCTGCACTGGACTCGTCGTGTGGAGGCCAGCGATCGCGCAGGACGACAGGTCGTGCTTACCGCTGCCGTAAGGCAGATGGTAACGGCACGAGAATTGAATGTTCAGCGAATCCCGCTCGCTATGGCGGTGGCGGCGAACGCAGCGTCGCTTGAGAGTCTGCTGAGCATTGGAGTTTTGGTGGAGCTCGCGCCGAGATCCAGAGCAGACGCACTCATCAGCTTCGCACACAACATCCTGTTTGATTACGCCGTGTGCCGCCTGTGGCTTAATGGTCTGAGCGATTCACAAATCTCCCAACTCTCCGAGCCAGCGAATCACGACCTGCTACTTGCGATCAGGCCGAGCATCAAGATGGCCTTTGAAGAGCTCTGGTTCGAGGGCCCAATGAGATGCGCGTTTTGGGAGCGTGCCATCGCCTTCGAGCGCCCTCCACAAATGCGGCTTATCGGCAAGATCATCGCTGCCGGCGTTGCCGCGGAGCGATACGAAACTCTGTCAGATGTTCAGCCTGTACTCGATGGGCTTAGACAGAAGGACGCCTCAGCAAAGGCACTGCTGCGATTCATGATTCAGGCGGCACTAACTCAGCAAGAACCCGGTCCAACTCAGCGACTGATGTTGGGTGATGGCGCACCGGAGTGGATGGCTCTAGCCTCTGCACTTTCCGAACACCTAGATCAGGTTGCCTGGGACACCAGGTCTCTTCTCTCGCCCATTGCTCGCGGAGCCGAGACGGCAACCAAAGACCAATGCCGAGCCGCGAATACGACTGCGGTTGCCCTACTGAAGTTCGGACTTGCAGATTCGCGTTACTATGGACTCGTGCGACTCGCGATTGAAGTGTGCGCCGAGACTATCACCGCCGATCCCAATTCAACAGTTCAGTCACTTGCTGAGGTGCTTCGACCTGACAAATTGGAAGTCGGCGCGCACGAGTGGCTGCATCCACTCGCAGAACGACTCCACCTAATCGCAGAGGTTGATCCCACATTCGCCGTCCAGGTAGTCGAAGTTGTGTTCAACGCATCCGGCGATCCTGATGCATCCGTCCCCCTGGGCAGTCGCATTCTCCCGATGTCGATGAACAAGCGCGATCTGGTTCGAATGGCAAGACATGACGTGAAGACGGCAGTCGGGGCACTTTGGTCGATAGACCCGGTCACAGCAACACGAATCGTCCTTAGTGTAATGACCGCAACGATGAGTGAAGAACACGCCAACCTCACTGAGCCAAAGAACACCTATCACATTCCATTTCGAGGGGCGACCGCTACGCTAAAACCAGATGCAAGCCACATCTGGACGGCAGGCAGCCATCATCAACACGATGACTGGTATCAGGTCTTGTCGGTATTCCGATTGGGTATTAGTACCTTGGCCAAGGACGATGGGCAGGCTCTTCTAGGGCAGGTACTTGACGTGCTCCGCGATGAATGCGCGTGGGCGGTTGTGTGGAGTACGTTGCTTGGGGCCGCGGCTGAGCAGCCTGAGAGTCTTGCTGGCCCAGTAAGCGAGTTGCTCGAGGCTCCGGAGGTATTGCGTGAGATGGACACACGAACGAACGCTGGGGAACTCATCGAACGTGGATTTGCGTTTCTTTCTGTAGAGCGCCGTCTTGCGATCGAGACTGCAATCATCCGCATCCCTGAAATCACTCCACCGGAAATGCAGGAGTTCGCCGAGCACACGCGAAACCGGATGATCGGTTGCATACCGGTCGATCTGATTCAGTCCACCGAGCTAAGGGTTATCCGCGCACAACTCGATGAGGCGGGTGGTCCACCTCCCAATACTCCCGACTTCTCGATATCCTTTTCTTCCACTGGAGAGGAAGACCAATGGTGGCTTCGGCGAAAGGGGGTAGATCCGAGTAATCCTTCGAACGCTGCGATGTTGGAGCTCAGCAAAGCAGTAGTGGGGATCTGTGCAGACCGCCGGTCGCACGATCCATCGAGGGACGAAGCTTCACAGCTGCTATCGCTTCTCCGAGATGCGGAACGGGTCGTCAGGACTGATCACAATCAAGGCGTGCATCAGGCTGTCGTCGAGCAACTCGAGGACGAGATTATCGCTGCCTGCACCCGCCTCGTTCTCGCAGGTCGACTCCTCTCTGACGCTCCCGTCAAGCTCTTTGCTCGAACTATCCTATTGCGAGGCGCCACCTCACCGCGTCCACCGTATCGGGAAGAAGACAATGAGCAGTGGGACAGAGATAACGCTGGCTGGGGTTCCCCCGCCGCACGAATCGAATCCGCGCGTGGATTAGTCCACCTTGCCTCAGATTCGACAACGGTCGACGAGGAAATACTCGGCACGCTACGCCGCTTGGCCACGGATCCGGTTCCGGCGGTTCGGTACCAAGTGCTGGTTCATAGCGGCTGGCTTTACAAGTCGGCCAGTGAGCTTATGTGGTCGCTCATTGAGTATGCTTGCGTCAATGAACCTCGCACAGCAATTCTCACACACTTCAGTTCCAATGTCCTGCTACGAATGCCATTCCGTGATTATGAACGAATTGAGCCGTACGTCAGGACACTGTATAAGCGGTGTCGAAGCAAAGCCTCGATGCGGAGCGTTCGGCGTTACTGCGCAAACTTCTACGCTATCCATGCGCTGTGGAACCGCAATTCTCGGGCGATTCGCTACATCAGAGTGTTCGCGGCGAATCCGGGTCATTTTCCTTTGGAATCGAACACAGTTATAGGTCTTTGCCGTGATCTCATTCGCTACCGTGACAATGCGACGCCAGGGGAGAACGAACGGGTTCGAAGGTCGGCGTTCGAATTCCTAACAGCGGTAGTCGAGGCCATCCAAACTCGCACGCAATCGCTTCGCCAACAGTACGAGTCGAAACCGTTCGACCAGTGGAGCAAGGACGACTTGGATGAACTTCGTGAATTGCATGCGCTAGCCCACGGCGTTGCTACTGAGGTATACATTGGATCTGGAGCATCCGAACATCGGCGCGCATCGACTGATCGCTCTGGCGAGTACCACCCACCAACTGATCAGGAGAAGACTGAGCTCTTGAACGAGGGAAGAGAGTTGTTTGACTCTCTATGCAATGTGGAGTTCGTTGAAACAGCATACGAGGTACTCAAGACTCTGGAGTTCCTAATCGGAGCAGACAATCGCGAGGTAATTCTGCGCGTGGCCTCACTCGTGCGAGGAGCGGAAAGTGATGGCATTCAATATGAGTCAATGGCTGCCGACTTGGTTGTCCGCATCGTCGAACGGTACTTCTCCGAATACGGCAGTCTGTTCCGTGAAGATGCCGATGCTCGTGCAGCATTGATCGACATCTTGGATGTGTTCGTTGGTGCGGGGTGGCCAAAGGCTACTCGACTGACCTATCGGCTTGGCGAGGTGTTCCGGTGACGTTCACCTGGAACTCGGACGATCTCCGAGTGAATCTAACCCAAGCATTCAGAGCCGCACAAGCGGTCAGGGCGGTTCTGGAACAAGCCCCTCCGATCGATGCACAAGAGTCGCCTGAGCAGGCCATCGAGACAAGGCGAGAGATCTGGTTGGAGTGTCATGCGCGCGACTTCGTCATAGATCACATCCTGTCTGCACTGAATTGGCGATTGCAACCGTCTATCGAAGCGGGTGAGTACATTCAAGCAAATTTGGTCACAGAGCAGCGATCTGATGGTACGGGTTGCGACGTACGCCAGCTGAAGCCTGAAACCGGCGATAATCGGCGGCGACTAGACTACTTCGGCTACGAACGAGAAACCGACAGACCCCTGCTTGTGGTCGAAGCGAAGCGCCCCCGTCTCCTGCTTCCCGGGGAACCGAATCCTAACTTACGACCCGATGCGCATCCCGTATCGGGAATACTGGCTGAGTTTCTGCAAAACGCTCGATCGGACACGAATGGCGAAAGCCAACTGACCGCAGAATGGGAATCAGCTGTTGTTCAGCTGCGGGACTATTGCCGGATTGTCGCAGCAAGGGCTGCATGGCCCGCACGTGCCGTATTGACAAACGGAGAATGGCTAATTGCTTTCGTCGAACCGGGGAATGCCTTTGCAGAGGCCTCTCCCGAATCGATCAGGAAGCACAGCATCTTGGTGTTCGAGAGCAGAGACCACCTAATCCTGAACTGCCGACTGCTCTGGGAGCAACTCGCGTACTCTGTGCTCGCTAGCCTTGATCGAACGGTACTCCCGACTGAAATCCCATTCGTGATCGATCCTGCCAGGATCGAGTCATGCTCCCATGGTTTGCGCCTTTCCTACACCTACAAGCAAACCAACTTTCGCAAGGCTCCGCTCATGAGCGTCTCCCCCTTGCTGTTCGTTCGCTCCGAGGGAACAACGTTTATTAAGGTGGGCACAACCTGGGAAGATGAGCTTCCGGCCGATGGTCGCGAACCCATCGATGAACACCTCTGTAGAGTAGAGGCACGCGCCCGTGTACTGAAGGAGGACGTAGAGCGTGTGCTTCGGTGCCCCTCGATTCCACTGGTTAGTGTTAAGGCGCATTGTCGTGATGCAGAGGCCTTTCGCAATCGTCCAATCGTGCAGTCACTTCCGTTCGATGTCGGGGAAGTATTCCTACTTCTCACAGGTGAAGTCCCACACTTTGTGCGGATTGGGACGGGATTCGATGATTGCACGTTCCACACACACGCCGCAGCAAAGGCTCAGACCGTCGCACACGAAGAAACCGCCATACTCGATTCGAGGCTTTCGCCAAGATCGTACTTCATCGATCGCAGCCCCAACCACTGCACACATCAAGCCGTGCATGCGATGAAACGGCAACCGGTAACAGACGACAATCGGGATCGTTGTGGGCCTCGCAGCAGTGGGCCCGGAGGCGCGTTCTGCGAGGTTTGGCGCTTCGAGCAACTGCTATGCTGCCGCACATGTACATTCCTCGACGTTTGCTCCCTTGCCCGAGCCTTCTCGCTGCCCTGCAATAATCTAGTTCCACTCACAGCGCAAAGAGTACCGGTGCCGGTTCCACACGTGTAACCGCCAGCCTCTTTGAGGACGGCTCATCCAGCATGTTGAGTACTCAAGCGGTGCCAACTCGTTCCTGCTGCTGATCCAGGAACCGCAGCACATCATCCAGCCTGAACCACGTTCGCCGCCCCACCCGCACCGATTGCAAGCCCATCGTGCGGTACCGCTCGATCGTCTTGCGGGGGAAACGGGTGTTGCTCTCCGCGAGCCGGAAGAATGCCGCGACGTCGTCCAGGCTCATCAGGAACGGGCACGGCTCCACGGTCCCGTCCGGCCGCATCAGGAACACCACAGGCAGCCCCCTGTAACGGAACTCCCGCAGTCGCGAGAGCGTGCCGAGTTTGTTGTCAGTCCGCGCCCGGCTCTCGATTCCCGTCGGCCCGACATGGGAGCAGTTCGCCGAGGTATCCCCCTCCGGAGAATTTTTCCTGAGAGTTTCGCGCGGCCGGTTCGATTGACCGTTCGCCGGGCCTTCCCCCCCGGTCCCCCCCGTCTCCGTCTCGCACGGGCGAGGCTCGCGGGGTTCGGCATCGCGGGCCGACGGTCCACCAGTCTCCGCCTTGCAGAGCGACGGGCGAGCAGGCTCCAGGTTGCAGGGCGAGGGCGCGATCGGTTCGGCTGGAGTGGTCGGGTCGATCATGCCGCACCCCCTTCGCTCGCGATCACCATCGCCATGATGCCCGCACGGATCGCGGGGGGCAGGCTCGCCCATGCCGCGATCAGTCGCGCCAGGTCCGGGTCCGATTGACGCGTAGAATCGACGGAATCGGGCGGAACTGCGCCGCATTCCGCGCCGCTTTGCTGTTCGCCCCCCACTTTCCCCGGTGTTTCCGGGGGAGGTTCGAGTCCAGTAGCGCCCATTCGGGTTCCCGTGGGTCGGGATGGGCTCCGCACGCAGACCGCGGGCGAACGGTCGCGGCGCTAGAATGGTGCGTGGCCGATCCCACGGCCGGATTGACTTCTTTCGGAGAGTCATCGATGAACAAGCCGAGTGGAACACGAAGAGCGTTGATTGCCGCTGGGATACTGGTTGTCGCTTCCACATTCGTCAGTTTTGGATGTGAAACGACGGTGATTCGTCGAGAGGGAATCGGCGCGAGCACGACACACCCGACCACTGGCGAGCCAGCAGGAAGTGATCCTCTCAGCCGTAAGGTTTGGGGCGGGAACAACTCGCAGCCATAGACGCTGCAGACGGGGCGTCGACTCGGCGGCACGAGGAATCGTTTGCGTTGGAGAGTCAGCACATGGGACTTGAAGCAGCACTGCCAGAAGATAGCTTCCTCACCACTCGACTGCGCGAGGTCATCAACTGGGGCCGGCGCGGCAGCGTGTGGCCCATGCCCTTCGCTACGGCCTGCTGCGGTATCGAGCTCATGGCTACTGCGTCGAGTCGATTCGATCTCGCGCGCTTTGGTGCGGAAGTCATGCGATTCAGCCCGCGTCAATCCGATCTGCTCATCGTGGCCGGCCGAGTGGCCGTCAAGATGCTGCCGGTGCTCCAACGCATCTACATGCAGATTACCGAGCCCAAGTGGGTCATCTCGATGGGCGCCTGCGCCTCCACGGGCGGCGTGTTCGACACCTACGCCGTCGTGCAGGGCATCGACCAGTTCATTCCCGTGGATGTGTACGTCCCCGGCTGCCCGCCGCGCCCCGAGATGCTCATCGAAGGCGTGATGGCGATTCAACGGATCATCGATCGCGACGGCATTCCGCCTCGCGGCCCGGATGGGAAACGTGTTCCGTTGCGCCTGGCGATCGAGCCAAACTATCAGCCGCGCCGTCAGCCCGTGCCGCTGACCGTCGGCGAACATTGATCTGCCGCTCTGCCATACTGCTTCATGAATCGAGCCGCTCGATCAGCCTTGCATAAGGCCATCGAGCAGTTCCGGCACGCCTTGTCCGCGTGTGGCAATCGTCTCGAAGATCGGTCGACCCTCGGAGATGTCGAGCAGGTCGCGCACGAGACTCGCCTCGCCCGGGAAGTCCGCCTTGTTGCACACAAACAGATCGCCGATCTCAAGCAAACCGGCCTTGTCCATCTGGATCGAATCGCCCATGCCTGGAACAAGAACGACAGCCGTGCGGTCAACGTATTGGCGAATCGCCACGTCATTCTGACCTGCACCGACGGTTTCGACAAAGAGCGTGTCGAATCCGGCAGCGCCGATCAGGCCGATGATCGCCGGGAGCGTGACGTAATCCTCGCCGGTGATCGCAAGCGATCGATAGAACACCTTCTCATCGAGGTTGTTGAAATCCACGCGCAACCGATCGCCGAGCAGCGCGCCGTGCGTGATCGGGCTCTGTGGATCAAACGCGACCACCGCAAGCCGTCCCAACTCGCGACGAACGAACTCGCCAGCCAGAGAGGCTACCAGCGTGCTCTTGCCCGCACCGGGAGACCCCGTGATGCCGATCACGCGTCTTGGTCGCCGCATGGCCGACGCGTCGGGCGTCCAAGTCCCGTCGTGCGCCAGGCTCAGCGAGCGAGCGAGTGCGGCGGTTGGATGTTCGTACGACTGCGGCTTACCGCGTTGCTTAGTGGAGCGACGAACCGACTCGACGATGTCGGCCATGCTCGTACCCGTGTGATGGACTTCATTGACGCCCGCATCGCGCATCGTCTGGACATCTTCCTGTGGGATGATTCCGCCGATGTTGACGATCATGTCGGAGCGGCCGACGCTCTGACATTCATCGATCAGTCGCGGCACGAGCACGAGGTGGCTGTTGCTCATCATCGATGCAGCAATGCAATCGACGTCTTCATCGCGAGCAGAAATCGCCAGCGAGCGCGGCGTCTGCCACAGGCCTGAGTAGATCACGTGGATGCCGCTGTCGCGCATGGCTCGGGCAATCAGTTTTACGCCGCGATCATGACCGTCGAGCCCCATCTTGCCGAGCAGGACGCGCGGCCTGTGATCGAGGCCGGCGCAGCGGTCTGCCTTGTCAAGCTGGATTTGAGGCTCGTCGTGGGGATCGGTCATGCACTCACCTTTGCTGCGCTGCGTGGCGCTGCCCATTGTGTCAAGCTACCGGGCAATCATGCCGGAAGGCGGGCGACAAGTCAAACGGGCCGCATTGCTTACAGACTCTTCATGAACGCACCGACCGCTGCGGCCACCGGCTCCGGACGCTCTGTAGGCGCCAGGTGGCCAGCACCGGGAATCATGACCAGTCGAGAGCCCCTGATGGCGTCGTGCATGATTCGGGAATCTTCCGGAGGCGTGATTACGTCCTCATCCCCAACGAGAATCAGCGTCGGCACATCGATCCCGCTGTAGGTCAGCGTGGAATCGGCCCGGTTGGCCATGGCTCGAAGCGCCGCAGCCACGCCCCGCCGGTTCGATCGGCGCATGACCTCGAGCCAGTGGCTCCTCAGGTCAGCCGGGGCGGATTTGGCAAAGACCTTCTCGATCATCGCGTCGGCGACCACCTGGCTGCCCTCACGCAGCACCTTCTCTGCCGTTGCGAATCGCCCCTTACGCCCCTCGGCGCTGTCCGGATTGCCTCGCGTATCCGCGAGAATGAGCGCCCGTACTCGTGTCCGAGCGCGGCGGAAGAACTCAAACGCGAGGTATCCTCCCATCGACAATCCCATGACCGTGACGGGCCGAGTCTCTCCGATCGCCTCGAGCAACGCCACGCAATCATCGACGTAGCCCGACATGCTCGCATCATCACTGGCTTCGCTGCGCCCCAACCCGCGCAAGTCGGGATTGATCAGACGCAGATCGTTCTTGAGCAACTCGCACATCGGCCGCCACATTTCACCGCTCACGGGAAAGCCATGAATCAGCAGGATCGGCGGCGTGTGCTCCGGCCCGGACACCTCGTAGTAGAGATTCAACCCATCGCGTTTGAACCGCATCACTTTGTCTCCCTGCTGTTGTGATTCATCGATCACACCGGTTCGAGGGCGTTAACTCTCCTCACCCAACACCTGCCCCGCCGTCTCGCGGATGAGCGCCCATGCACTGCGGACATGCTCTTCTCGAGTCCGCGGCTGACCGATACACAGCCTCAAAGCGTAGCGGCCGCCGAGCTTTGTATGCGTCAGGTGCATACGCCCGCTCCGATTCAGCGCATGCAGAAGGCGTTCGCTGGGATCATCCCCGGCCTTGAGCCGGAAACACACGAGATTCAAACTCCGCGGCGACACAAGTTCAAATCTGGGATCATCGGCGATCCACCGTTCGAACACAGTAGCGAGGCGAACGTGCTCGCGAATGTGCGTGCGGATCCCTTCGATGCCGAATGAGCGAACAACGAACCAGAGTTTCAGGGCGCGGAAGCGCCGCCCCAGCGGGATGTGCCAATCGCGGTAGTTGATCACCTCATCGGACTGGGCAGCCCTCAAATACTCCGGCAGAATGGACAGCGTGCGCGTGAGCCGGTGTGGATCACGCACGAAGAAAGCATCTAGATCAAAATTAGTGAGCATCCACTTATGCGGATTGACGCAGAACGAGTCAGCTGACTCAAGCCCATCGGCAATGCGGCGAAATTCCGGACACGCCAGCGCCGTTCCAGCCATCGCTCCGTCAACGTGGAACCAGATTCGCTCACTCGAAGTTATCCGACCGATCGCTGCGAGCGGGTCCATGGCCAACGACGAGGTCGTTCCCATGGTGGCACTGACAAAGGACGGCAAGCAACCCGCGGCGCGATCCGCCACAATCAACTCGCTCAAATGGGCCGGAATCATCGCGCCGGTTTCATCGCTTCGGACGAGCCGGACATTCTGTCGTCCAATGCCCGCGATCACGGCAGCCTTTTCGATGGAGGAATGCGCCTGATCGGATGTGTAGATCGTCAGGCGTTGTCCGACTGCGCCAAGTCCGATGTCATTGCCTTGCCATTCGAGCGCCTGCTCGCGGCCGCAGAGCAGCGCGCACAGCGATGAACTGGACGCCGTGTCCTGGATCACCCCTGACCCTCTGAAGTGCGCCGGCAGATCGAGCAGGTCCACAAGCCAGTCGAGCACGAAGGTTTCGAGTTCCGTGACTGCAGGGCTGCTTGACCACAACATGCCGTTGACGCCAAGGCCGGCAGAGAGCAACTCGCCAAGGATGGCGGGATACGAGCCGTTGGCTGGAAAGTACGCAAAAAAATTGGGAGACTGCCAATGCGTAATGCCAGGGATGACATGCGCGATGAAGTCATCCCACATCGCCTGCCACGCTTCACCCCGCGCAGGCAGGGGCTGCTCCACACTCTGCCGCACCTGCCCGGGCGCGACGGGTGAGAGCACGGGATAGTCTTCGGCGTGCTCCAGATACTCGGCGATCCAATCGATAAGATCGTGCCCGGCGCGGCGAAACTGCTCGGAGGTCATGCCCGAGTCCGGGGTGGCTGCTTCTTCTCGCATGGCTTGATTCTTGCCGCCAAATGCCACGGGGTCGCTTGCAGGAATCGCCGAATGCGAACAGTCGGTGCAGTATCACCCAACAAGTGAGTACTCATGCTTCTTGAACTCGCCACCCCGAAAAGCCGAAGCCTGGTCGCGTTGGCAGTGCTTGTCCCCGCACCCACTATCGGAGTTCTGCTGGCCATGTACTTTGTTCCCGGTCCGGTCGGACAGGTCTTCTATGGCGCTTCGAAAGCTTGGATTCTGCTGGTGCCGTTGCTCTGGTTGCTCCTGATCGATGGCGCGCGTCCCAACGTTTCCTCTCCCTTCAAGGCAAACGGACTGGCGCTAGGAACCGGCCTTGGTGTGCTCATCGCCGCGATCATCATCTGTGGGTATCTGTTTATCGGTAAACAGTGGATTGATGCCGATGCGATGCGGGCCGTGGCCGAGCGCAATGGACTGAGCGAACAGTGGAGGTACCTCGCGCTCGCGGCCTACCTGTGCGTCGTGAACTCCCTGCTCGAGGAGTACGTCTGGCGGTGGTTTGTGTTTCACCACTGCACGGCGCTGGTGCCGCGGCGGGCCGCTGTTGTGCTCTCGGGTCTGCTCTTCACGGTGCACCACATCTTCGCGCTCGGGCTGCAGTTTGACTGGCGCATCACTCTGCTCGGCTCTGTCGGGGTCTGCATCGGCGGGATCGCCTGGTCCTGGCTCTACCTTCGGTTCGGCAGCGTCTGGCCGGGCTGGGTGAGTCACGCGATCGTCGACATCGCAGTATTCACCGTTGGCTGGATGATCCTCTTCCCCTCTTGAGGGGGCGCGGCGCATTCCACCGTTGCACCGATCGTCCTATGCTCATGCGCCGGGCGAGAGATGTGGTGTGAGCCGACAACTGCCGTTCGGGAAGACAAGGGGAGCATCATGAACTGGAATCGCATCTCATGCATCGCCTTCACGGCATTGTGCATTCTCATGGCCACCTCGGCCGCGCAAGCAGACGTCAATCTGGCGCGTGTCGTCACCTTCGGCGACAGCCTGACCGACAACCAGGGCCTCCTGCCACGCTACACGGGGCTGCCTTCCACGCTCTACGGCCACGACCCGATGCAACTGGTCTTCGACAAGAACGCGTTGCAGGGCAACAGCCTGAAGAATTACGCCGTCGCCGGCTTCACCTCCGACAACGTTGGAACTGAGATTTCCCTCTACCAGTTCAATACCCTTTTCGGCTTCGAGCCCAAGGGCACGCTCATCCAACTGGAAATGGGCGGCAACGACATCCTCAACAACGCCTCGCTGCTCGCCAACCACGCACCTGGAACCTACGCCCAGGCCGACCGCGTGATCAACTCGCTCATCCGCAACTGGCGGAACTACGCAGTCGATCTGGAGGGCACGTCGCGCCCGGACGTGAAGGCCGTCATGTGGACCATTCCAGACATCACCCTCACGCCGCGCTACTGGCAGCAACTGAATCAGCAGCAGCAAGCCAACGTGCGCGCCCACACGCAGCGGGCCAACGCCTTCATCCGCTCGTTCGGCCGCTTCAACAATGTCCTGGTGCTGGACATCTACTCAATTCTCGCCGACTTCGTCAACAATCCGCCGCAAATCGGCAACATCACCCTCAACGGCCCACCCGCGCACGGCGAAACGTCGGACATGTTCGCCGACGAGATCCACCCGACAGCCGTGAGCAACGCTCTCATTGCCAATGAACTCATCATGCAGATGAACCTCAGGTGGAACGCAAACTTCGAACTCTATTCGGAGAATGAACTGCTCGACTTTGCGCTCAACGGCGGTTGGCGCATTCCTGCGCCGGGCACCGCGACGCTGCTGCTCATAGGTGGCGTGTTTGCGGCAGGCCCGATGCGGCGGCGGGTCGCATGATTCCACCGGACATAGAGCCGCGTCTCAGTGCGTTGGGCATCGAACTCGAACCCGGCGATCTGCCGCGCCTCGATGCGTTTCTGACCATGCTGCTGGCGCGCAATCAGGAGTTCAACCTCACCGCCATCCGCGATGAATCGCAGGCGTGGGAGCGGCACATTCTTGACAGCCTCACCCTGTTGGGTCCGCTGGCCAGCGCGGGCGCCGCGGCCATTGCCGACGTCGGCAGCGGCGGCGGGTTGCCGGGCATCCCCCTGGCCATCTGCATGCCTGCTGCAACCTTCACGCTCATCGAGACGACAGGCAAAAAGGCCAACTTCCTCCGGGAGGCCATTGACTCACTCAGGCTCACCAGCGCCCGTGTCGTGCAGGAGCGAGCCGAGACGCTGGGGCAGGAACATCATGACTTTCGCGAGCACTTCGATGCGGTCATTGCTCGCGCCGTCGGCCCGCTGCGGGTGCTGCTCGAATTGACGGTGCCCCTGGCCAAGGTGGGCGGCGTCGTGCTGGCCGTAAAGGGTGAAAAGGCTGACGCCGAACTGCTCGAGGCCAAACCCGCGCTGCACAAGCTGCACTCAGCCCACGTCCAGACCATCCCGACGCCAACGGGCCGCATCGTGGTCATCGAAAAGCAGCGCAAGACGCCGAGGATCTACCCCCGCACACCCGGCGAGCCAAAGCGCAGGCCGCTGTAGGAGCGAGCAGTCGGTCGGTGGGAGTCCCACAGTTCGGCTCAGTACACTAGCGCGAGAACTTCTTCGATCGCGGCGATGGCCTGGCGGAGGTTGAAGGGCTTCTTGAGGAAACTGTCGAAGCCGGCCATGCGCAGCTGATGCGTCTGTCCATCGGTGAGTTTGGCGCTCATGCCGATGATCTTGGTCATCTGGAGGTCATCCTGCGAGCGGACCATTTTGGCCAGGCCGCGCCCGTCGATGCGTTCGATGTCGATGTCGGTGAGCAGGACGTTGGGGCGGAAGCGTTCGCACTCAATTCCGGCGCCGAAGCTGGTGATGGCGGTGTGCACCTCGTAGTTGCCGTGCTCGGCAAGGAGTTTCTGGAGGGTGTCGACGATCTCCTGTTCGCCGTCGACGACGAGGACTCGCGTCTGGCCTGAGACGAGTCCGTCGAGGGGGATGCCGTGCTGCTTCATGAAGCGGATCAACCCGTTGAGCGGGATGCGCCGATCTTTGGAGCCGGGAATGCGATACCCGCGAAGCTGGCCGGAATCGAACCATTTCGAAACGGTTCGCGGCGCAACATTGCAGATTTTGGCGACTTCCCCCGTCGTCAGGACATCTTTCTCACGCGGCATGGCAGTTGACCCTCGATGTATCCGGCACGGCCCGTCAATCCCCTCCGGGATGAACAACAGGCAACATCGGAACAATCCGCACGAGGGTTTACCGTGACGGCTTGACAGTTTGGCATTGCAATGCCATGGCTCGCGATGAGGTGCAGGCTATCGGGCCAAGGCTGATTCGCGTTCGCTCTGCTCGATCACGCGAGCCACGTCCGAATCACTCAGCCAGGGCAGGCCCGCGATTTTGTCGCGAAGCGAAAGAGGCATCGGTTTGCCAGCCCGTTCGTGCGCCGGCCGGGACTTCCACCGGCGGTGGACCCAGAAGTACTGGTCCGGCGCCTGTCGCACCATCTCCTCGATCGAGCGTGTGTAGCGGGCGGTGATGTAGTAGAGTGGATCGGGCTGGTCCTTCCAGTGCGCGGGCTCGATCACATCGGCGAGATCGAGTGTATAGCGAAAGACATCGGGCTTCTCGCGGCGGGCAAAGCCGCAGACGATCGGCACGTCGTAGCGCATCGCCAGCAGGCCGATCGATTTGTAGGCCGAAGCAAGGCGACCGAAGAAGGGCACGAACAGGCCACGATCGCCTGCGTTCTGATCGGCGATGAATGCAACGCGCTGCCCCTGTTCGATGAGTTGGGCGATCTGCTCCGTGGCGCCGAACTTGGTCAGAATGGTCATGCCCCGCTTCTGGCGGACGTCAAAGAGCCAGTCGCTGACGCGCGGGAGATCGAGCGGCCTGGCGAGTGCGGTCATTGGAAAGCCGATCGTCGCGAGCGTGAAGCCAAGCACCTCGAAGTTGCCACAATGACCTGAGAGAAAGATGGCCGGACGATTGGCGGTGAGCACCGGCATGGTCTCGCGCACATTGCCGAGGCGAACATACCTGGGCCACGTGGTCGGCGTGATGAGACGCGGTGTGAAGAGCAGTTCAACAATGAATGTCTGCAGCAGGTGGCGCATCGAACGGCGGCAGAGATCCTCCGCCTGTGCGGACGTCAACTCGGGCATGCTCTGCCGAATGTGGGCAAGCGAGCGATCGCGCCGGCGCTTGTCGCGGCGAAACCAGAGATCTCCGATGTCGCCAACCGTCGCCATGACATCGTCGACTTCGAAGCACTGCATGAACGTGCCGAGCGTTCGAAGCGCGACGTACGCCGACTGATTGACGATGAAAGATTCGTTTCGCGCCACGGCTGCTTACCGGATATCGACTGCAACGAGTCGGGAACGATATGAAAAGCCCCGCGCCGAAGCGCGGGGCTGAGGTTCTGATTCAAGGCGGCGTGAGCCGATCAGTTACCGTAGTAGCCGATCAGGGTCAGCAGACGATTCTGATTGAGCACGGGGATCGAAAGCTTCTCCGCCCGGTCGATGAAATTCTGGTAGTCCTCGTAGAACTGACGCTCGCGACGGTACTTGAGCACTTCGGGCGGCGTCGCGTCGGAACGGGGTTGCAGTGGCATTGTCGGCGCGACGCCAAGCACAAGGAAATCGATATCTCCGGCGAATTTGTCGCGAATCGTGCCGCCCCATTCCTTGATACGGGAGTTGACGATCTCCGTCTCGAGTTCACTCGTGCCATTCTCGCCGTCCAGATCAAATTGGCCAAACACGAAGAACGTGTACTCCTTGTTGCGGTCGTAGACGGGATTGACGAGGAGATCGCCCTCAACCACCGCCCGACCGGGGGTGGAGCGAATGATGCGAGCGGTCGACGTCGTTTCGCCAATGCGCGTGACTTCGACAGTCGCCTTGCCCTGGGGCACCTGGCCTAAAGCATCTGGGCGCATTTCGGCGGTGGACCCGTACACGTTGAAGGTCATGCCGAGCACGATGTGCTGCTTACTGCCGAGGTTGATGAAGACCTCATTGTTGCCAACGAGACGGACAACTTCCCCGTCCGTCAATTGGCCCTCATCGATCTTGCTGACGGTCGACTCACGCAGGCGGCTATTGAGGGATGTTACCGTGTCCTGCAGACCTGCGATCGTAACGTCCCGACGCTCGAGTTGTTCGGTGAGCGAAGCGATCTGCTGTTCGAGGTTGTCGCGAATCTTTCGAACGCGCTCGTCCATGTCCTTTTCCGACTGCTCCACCTGCGCCTGGTAGCGATCGGCTCGCTGCTTGGTGGCGGCTATATCGGCGTTCAGCGATGCGATCGTGGCCTGCTGATCGGATTGCATTTGCTCGCGACGCGCGACCTCTTCGCCGAGTCGCGTGTGCGCGTTGTTCAGTTCGGACTCAAGGGACGCGATCTGATCTTGCGAATCCTTGAGTTGGGTCCGTAGCGTTGTTACCAGGCCAGTGAGGGATTCGCCTTCGGCCATGCCAAGTTGTTCGAGCTGGGTTCCGAGGCGCGCAGGCGAGAGGTTGCCATTGCCCGCAACCTTGCGCATGGTCGACTGGATCTGGTCGCGCAGGTAGATGACCACGCTCTTGCCCTCACCGGCCGCTTCAGACTTGAGGCGGCTGATGTCATCTCGGTTTCGCTCATCCTGTCGGATGAAGTCTCGGGCGGCGCTTTCCGCGGCCTCACGCGCCTGAGCTTCCTTGTCCGCCTTGGTGTAGAAGAGCATGAGCAGCAGCAGCAGAGTGATGGTGAGCATGATGAAAATCACCAGAGCCACCAGCACGCCCATACCGCTATTTGATCTTGACGCCATTGTCCGAGACCTCCAAGAGCCGAAATTCAAGTGATCGGCGCTGTTTCCACCTCGCAAGGGAAGCCGGAACCGAGACGGAAGTCCCTTTCCGACACGCTCCGCGCGGGCCGCAAGCCCGGCCTACGGGTCCAACAGTGTCTCGCTCCGGGCGTGGCTCGTCAAGTGGTTGAGGGGAATGATTTTCGAGTCGGGGTCGGGTTCGGTGTCACCTCAGGCCCCGATTGGCGTCAACAGGACCTGCTGCAGCAGACTCGCCAGCCCCAGGAAGGTGAGGAAACTCACCGTGTCGGTCACCATGGTGAGGAAGATAGTCGAGCCGGTCGCGGGGTCGAAGCCGAACCGATCGAGCACCAGCGGCATGGCGGATCCGGCCAGGCAACCGGTCCCGACGGAAGCCGTCATCGCCAGCGCGATGACTAGCCCCAGTTCCCACTGAACGCGGTAGAGCCCCAGCAGCGACAAGATTGCCACCAGCAGGCCGATTGACGCCCCGACAATAAACCCGTTAATCAGACCGACCGTCACTTCGCGCCGTACCAGTGGCCACGCCCGCTTGCCGCGCACCTCGCCGAGCACGAGCCCCCGCAGGGTCACGGCGAGGGATTGCTGTCCCGCGTTGCCCGCCTGGTTCGCAATGACGGGCATCATGACGGCCAGGATCGCCAGCGCGGCTATCAAGTGGTCGAACTGAAGCACCACGAACGCCGCGACCATCGACGTAAAGACATTGATCACCAGCCAAGGAAACCGGCCGCGAAATTTCTGCCAAATACTGCTGTACACCGCCTCGCCGACGCCAGCACCAACCATCTTGTACGCATCTTCCGTGTGTTCGGCGCGGATGATATCCAACACATCATCAACCGTAACGATGCCAAGCAATCTCCCGGCATGATCGACAACCGGCATCTCGTTGTAGTCGTACCGTTCGAACGCCTCGGCGATTTCCTCGCGATCCGTCTCAGGCCGCAGATAATCGACTTCGGCGTCGATGATGCCCTCAATCAGGTCATTCTCCGACGCCACAAGCAGACTCTTGGGCGACACGGTTCCCACGAGGTGATGCTTGGAATCAACACAGTATACCTGGTTAAACTCAACATCGTGCTGCTGGCGAAGCGAGTCGATGGCCTGACCGACCGTGGCGTTCTGGCTCACCTTGACGAACTCAATGGTCATCATGCCGCCGGCGGTCTCGGGATCGAAACGCAGCAGCTGTTTCAAATGCACAGCGCTGGTGGGCGGCAACACATCAAAGATGCGCTCCCGCTCCTCTTCGGTCATCGCCTGGAGAATGTCGACGGCATCATCCGCCTCCATGCGATCGACGTACCCGGAAACAGTCTCGGCGCCGTAATCGGTGAGCACCTGCCGCAGGACCTCGACGGCCCAGTGCGTCTCCATCGCGGCGATGTCGGCGGCAGCCTCATCCTCGGGCATCCGCATGACAACGTCCGCGGCCGCATCCGCCTCGATCTCTTCAAGAGCATCCGCGGCATCGGCGGGTTCGAGCGCTTGCACTGCGGGCGCAAGCACATCGACGTTGACCGTCGCCGCACCGGAAAGCATGCGGGCGACGGTCTGATCCTGCGCAGACTCGGCGGTCACGTCTTCGAGCACCGATCGCTGCCCTTCGGCAGGAACGCCCGCCACGTCGCCGGAAACAGTCGGGGAAGTCGGTGCGGGAGTACATTCGCCATGCCCCAGATCTTCGTTCATACTCTCTTGTTCCTGCGGCATGGCAGTGAGTGTAGGACGCCGAATCACATCTTCAGGCGAACTCCGAATGGAGTCAGCTCGGTGCATTCGCTTGGCCACCGCGCTTCGAATCTGAATCAGCGGCGAACTCGATTGGGGACTACTGTTTCGCTCGCATGAGACTTCGCCTGATCGGCCAACAGCTTCTCGTACTCGGCTTGCTCGTCATCCTGGGCGCGTTCTTGATCTGGCCGATCGTTCTGACCGTGCGAGGCGGCTTTGTCGGGGCGGATGGCGAATTCTCACTTGAGCCCATCAAGCTGGTGTTCGTCGATCCCTCGCTCCGCGCCAGCCTCGCGACGTCCGGCATGATTGCCGTCGTGACAACCGTCCTGGCCATACTGATCTCGCTTCCTCTGGCGGTCGTCTCGGCGCGATTCGATTTCTTCGGCAAGCGAATCTGGAACGCTCTGGTGCTTGTGCCGTTGGTCTTGCCGCCTTTTGTCGGGGCCATCGGGATGAAACACATCCTGGGCAGGTCGGGCGCTCTCAACGCTCTCCTGGGCACCCAGTTTGACGTACTCGGGCAGGGACGATTCTGGGGCGTGGTCATCGTCGAAGCGCTGCACCTGTACCCAATCGTCTACCTGAACGTGCTGTCCGCCTTGGCGAATCTCGATCCAACACTGGACGAAGCAGGCCGGAATCTCGGCGCCGGCGGCTGGATGCGCTTTCGCCGAATCACGCTGCCGCTCATCAGGCCTGGTATCTTCGCCGGCGCCACGATCGTCTTTGTCTGGTCGTTTACCGAACTCGGCACGCCGTTGATGTTCGACATGCGCCACGTGTTACCTGTGCAGGTGTTCTACCAGCTCAAGGAGATGGAGTCATCGGCCCAGCCATATGCACTCACCGTCGTCATGCTCGTAGCCGCGATGATGCTCTACGTCATCGGCAAGGGCATCTTCGGAGCGCGCGGGCACGCGATGTATTCGAAGGCGTCCATCCGCTCGCAAGAGCAGTCGCTCGGTTGGCTGGGAACCGGTGCCGCTTGGGTGCTCTTTGGCCTGGTCATCATCCCCGCAATGCTGCCCCACTTGGGCGTCATCGCGGCCAGCCTCGCCGCACCCGGACAGTGGTACAACTCCGTGCTGCCCACCGAATGGACTACGAGCCACTACAGCGACGCGCTGGGTCACACGCTCGCCATGGGTTCCATCGCGAACTCGTTGAAATACGCCGCCATCTCCATGATTCTCACACTCGTAATCGGCACGCTCATCGGGTACCTCATCGTACGTGGGCGCGTGTTTGGGCGCGGCTTGCTCGACGCCATCTCCATGCTGCCACTCGCCGTTCCCGGCATGGTGCTGGCGTTTGGCTATGTGGCCATGACGCTGGCGCCGCCTTTCACATGGGGGAGTGATGCAGAGGGATGGCGAGCGTGGTTTGCGCCGATCGGTCACCACTTCGACGTCCTGGGCCCGGAAGCCAATCCTCTGCTTCTGCTGGTCATCGCCTACGCCGTGCGCCGACTGCCGTACATGGTCCGATCGGTCACGGCAGGTCTGGAACAAACGGCCGTCGAACTCGAGGATGCCGCACGAAATCTCGGTGCGGGACCGCTCCAAACGCTTCGAGTCGTCACGCTGCCGCTGATTACCGCCAACCTCATCGCCGGCGGCTTGCTGGTGTTCAGTTTCTCGATGCTTGAAGTTTCAGATTCGCTGATTCTCGCGCAGCGCGAAATGCATTTCCCGATGACGAAGGCGATCTACACGCTCTATCAGCGGCTCGGCGATGGCGAGTACATTGCATCAGCCATGGGTGTATGGGGCATGTTGCTGTTGATCGTGACCCTGACGGGCGCATCGGTCCTTATGGGGCGCAAGGCTGGCGCGTTGTTCCGAGTTTGACGCGAATTACTTGTCAGTGATTCCGGCCCAGAGCGCCATGAACTCGGCTCTCGTGCCCACATCCAAGGCGCTGTAAATCGACTTGGTGTGATCGTGCACGGTGTGCTCGCTGCGCTGAAGTCGGGCCGCCACCTCCCGCTTGCTCAAGCCTTGGGCAAGCAGCTCGGCCACCCGCCGCTGTCCCGGTGTCAGGCGATCCATGAGTGAGGAAACATGCCCCAGTCCATTGCGCATGGCCTCAGCGTAGAGATCTTCTGCTGCACGCCACGCCTGCTGCAGAACGGCGCGCCGAATCGCATCATCGGCGGCAACCCGGTCCGCGGACCAGACCGACAGAAACAGCGTTCTGCTGGTGGCGGTCCGAGGCTTTTCGGGGTCCAATGGACCGCCAAAGTAGTCCAGAGACTCGACGCCCAGTCGCCGAGCGTATGCCTCGAACGTCCGGCGTTCGTCATCCGTTTCATACCGGCCGCGTGTGAGTCGGCCGGAGACCGATGTCTGGACAGACTGTGCAACGATCCCGGGCGTAATGCCAGCGTCATCCAGGGTGTGCATGAACTGGTGGTTCCACCGCTCCACGTCGGCGGGTTGAGTGGCGCTGACGCCGAGGTGGACGCGATCCCATCTGAGAGCATCCGCGCCCTTGCCGTCCCAGAGCGAAACGATCTGCCGTGGCGCCAATCTGGTGCGAACCACCTCGGCCGCGGCGGTCAGCCAGGCCGGTGGCGTGTTCGCGCGAATTTTCGACATCCCGATGACACAGTCAGTTAACGCGTTCAGATGATCGCGCTGGTCTGCGGTGCTGACCATTTGGTGCTTTCCTTTTCCCTCTGGCTAGTGTAGCGTGCAAGCCACCGGGCGAAGGCCCGGGCGAGCGTGGCACAACCTCCTTGTTGCAGAACGATAGCACGCTTCGGCACGTTTCATAATCCGATGCTGCGAGTTGGTTGCACCGGGTGGTGGAGGACCAGATTCTGGTCCACCCGCCACCTCCGGATACCATGATGACATGCCAGAATCGGATCCGGATATCGACTCACTGTTGCGGGGTACGGCGGCGGTCTACACGCGCGAAGAACTTGAGCGCAAGTTGGCTGCCTCACGCAAGTCTGGAAATCCACTGCGCGTCAAACTCGGCCTTGATCCATCGAGCCCGGACATTCACCTCGGCCACACCGTGGTGCTTGGATTGATGCGCCGCTTTCAGGATCTTGGCCATGTCGCAGTGCTCATCATCGGCGACTACACGGCGCGCATTGGTGATCCCACCGGCAAATCAAAAACTCGTCCAATGCTCACGGAACAGGAGATCGACGCCAACGCCCAAACCTACCTCGAGCAGGCCACTCGCGTGCTTGATCCCGATCCAAGTCGGCTCGAGGTGCGACGCAACAGCGAGTGGCTATCGAAGCTCTCGTTTGCTGACACCATTCGCCTCGCCAGCCACATGACGGTGGCCCGCATGCTGGAACGCGACACTTTTGAGAAGCGCTACAAGGCGGGCCAGCCGATCTCCGTTCACGAATTCCTCTATCCGATCATGCAGGGTTGGGATTCGGTGTGCATCAACGCCGATATCGAGCTCGGAGGAACCGATCAGACGTTTAACAATCTCATCGGTCGTGATTTCCAGATCGCCAATGATCAACCGCCTCAGATTGTCATCACCATGCCGATTCTCCGCGGTCTCGACGGACATGAGAAGATGAGCAAATCATTGGGCAACTACATCGGTGTCACAGAGAACCCCGACGAGATGTTCGGCAAAACGATGTCGATTCCCGACAGCCTAATGGCCGAGTGGTTCACACTTTGCACAACCGTTGACGCAGATGACGTGGCCGTCCTGTGCGACTCCGAAAAGACGCATCCGCGGCAGGCCAAGGAACGACTTGGCCGCATCATCGTCGAGCGCTTCTACGGCTTGGATGCCGCAGACCATGCGGCGAGGGAATTTGCCTCGCGATTCCGCGAAGGCAATCTTCCCAGTGATCTTGAAACCCGTCAATACGCGTCAAATTCGGCAACGATTCTGGACCTGATGCGCGAAGTGGGGTTCGCCGCGAGCAACAGCGAAGCGCGCCGCCTTGTCTCGCAGGGAGCGGTGAGTATCAACGACGAAAAGATCGATGATGCAGCGCACGCCGTCTCGATCACCGCCGAGGGTATCATCTTGCGGGTCGGCAAGAGGCGGGTGTGTCGCATCGTTCGCGGATAATGCGGGCCGGAGCCGGGGAGGATGGAAGCTATGACTCGAACGCATCATTCTGCTGCCGCAACGCGCATCATCGCTGCACCAATGGGTCGATTCATTCTCTCTCTCTCTTCGGACGGCTCGCTGTCCTCGGAGTGGAAGGAGTTGGCAGAGTTAAGGGATGATCGCATCCGATCCCGAGGCAATTCGCCGTGGCTCGATCATCTGGCAGAGAAATTGCACGACTATTTCGCGGGAAGGGCCGTACCGGATTGGTCCGATGTCCCGACTCCCGACGGGCCCGACTTTCACCGTCGCTGCTGGGAAGTGTGTCGAACCATCCCATATGGCGAGGTGCGTTCCTATGGCGAATTGGCAGAAATGGGTGGTTCGACGCGGATGGCTTCGCGTGCTGCTGGGCAGGCGATGCGATCCAACCCCTTGTCCGTGATCGTCCCCTGTCATCGGGTCGTTGCCAGCGACGGTAAGTTGCATGGCTATGCCGGAACAACCAACCGCGCTAGCGATGCGCTGTACATCAAGAGGTGCCTGCTCGAATTGGAGCAGGTTAGCCGGCCCGCGACTGTGTGCTGAGCGACTCATGCCGTTCCGGACCGAGCAATGTGGCGAGATCCAGTGGAACTCATGGGGCCTGGATCACGATTTGGCCGTAGATGACCAGATGTGAGACGCCTGCCGCTTACCTGTCAGCGTGGCGGCTGCGCTGATGCCTGATGCGCACGTCGGTTACGGGCTTCCGATCGGCGGTGTGCTTGCCACGGACAATGCGGTGATTCCATACGCCGTCGGAGTCGATATCGCCTGCCGCATGAAGCTGAGCGTCCTCGATCTGCCCAGCAAGGCACTTCGGAGCCAAGTGGATCGATTGTCCAACGCACTCAAGGTGGAGACCTCCTTCGGCATGGGGGCGCGGTGGGGCAAACGGCGCGATCATGAAGTCATGGACATGGACTGGTCGGTCACCCCGATTACCCGGCAGGTGCGCGACAAGGCCTGGTCGCAACTGGGCACCAGCGGTTCGGGCAACCACTTCGTTGAGTTCGGCCGACTCACGCTGGAGGCGCCCCAAATCGGTCTCGAGACCGGAGAGTATGTCGCCCTACTCAGTCACAGCGGCAGTCGGGGTGCCGGCCATGCCGTGGCAAGTCACTATTCAACACTGGCCATGGATACACATCCCGAGCTGCCCAGGCAGCTGCGCCATCTCGCCTGGCTTGATCTCGATACCGATGCCGGCCGGGAATACTGGAGGGCGATGGAACTGATGGGCGCGTACGCCGCGGCCAACCACGCCGTGATTCACGACGGGATTGTGCGACATCTCGGAGCGCGTGTGCTGACCGGCGTAGAGAACCATCACAACTTTGCGTGGAAAGAGACGCACGGCAAGCGGGAAGTGATCGTGCATCGAAAGGGCGCGACGCCGGCGGGTGCGGGCGTGTTCGGTGTGATCCCCGGCTCGATGGCGGCGCCAGGATTCATCGTGCGCGGCAAAGGGCTGCCCGCCGCGCTGAAGTCCGGCTCCCATGGCGCCGGCCGGGTGATGTCGCGCAGCGCCGCGCGCACCGCGTTTCGATGGTCGCACGTGAGGACACTGCTCGCGGAGCGTGAGATCACATTGCTCAGCGCCGGGCTCGATGAGGCTCCGATGGCCTACAAAGACATCCACGAGGTGATGGCGCAACAAGCCGATCTGGTCGAAATCATCGCACGATTCGACCCGACAATCGTCCGCATGGCGCCCGAGGGGAACGGCCCGAGGACTGAGCCTTGCTCTAGTTCTTAATGTCCACCTGATCCAGCCGCCGCAGCACACCGCTTCCCTCAAGCGTGAAAAGCAGCGCCAAGTGCTCGGGAGTGAGGTAGGCGTCGAGTTGCTCCTTGCTGCCGGTGAGATGGATATCTCGAGAGTCGCTGGCAAACCCATCCGGGGTTGAATCGGCGTGGAGCCCCTCACCTTTGCCCGTCAGTTCGCCGGCGTCGACAGCTTTGCCGAACTGCTTCGCGTCGGCCGGGATGTAGATGATCTCCCCGCTCTCCGTCAGCAGCAGACGCGAAAGTGAGTACCTCGTCGTCGTGTTGGCGCCCTGTTCACTCTGTTCAGGGATTTGCATGAAAACTGCGTCGCCGACCGAACGAACAAATAGCACGTCCTGATCAATCTTGAACTTCTTCTCCGACTCGTTCCATTTCGTGCTGGCCACCTGTACCTTGCCATCGCCAAGGAAGTGCGCCAGAAAGAGCGAGTCGCCACCGGCCCACGCGCCTTCGAGCTTGGCCCCCTGCTCCGCGTCGATTGGCTCGCCAACCAGATGCGTCGTCGTTACGGATGAACAAGCTCCGAGGAAAACGCAAACCAAGGCGATAGAGATGCAGGTCAATGTGCGAAACATGGTAATCCTCCTGCAGCGAGTGCGCTGCGATCGATAGAGCAAGTCCTGGCGAGTTCATCAAAGTGATGATGCGACGCGACGGTCGGTGAGTCAAGCAAGGGATGGTACACACTCACGTTGACCAATCGTATGGACGGTTTACACTCGAATGGAGCCTTGTACGAACGGCCCACCCTCCCGCGACCGCCTGGAGCACTCATGCGTTTCGATCGAATCCTTGCCGCCCATCACCCGACGGTTTCTTTTGAATTCTTCCCCCCCAAGTCGGATGAGGCCGCCCAGGCACTCTACTCGACAGTCGCCGGCCTCGAGCCATTTGGACCATCCTTTGTTTCGGTTACCTACGGTGCCGGCGGGTCAACGCGCGAGCGCACGCGGGATCTCGTTCTGCGATTGCAGCGGGATACGTCGCTGACCACCGTACCGCACCTGACCTGCGTCAACTCGTCGAAAAGTAGGATCGCGGAGATCCTGCAGAGCTACGTTGACGGCGGCGTCGAAAATGTTCTCGCACTTCGCGGCGATCCACCACCGGGCACGACGGAATACACCCCACCTGCAGACGGCTTTGCCTACGCGAGTGATCTGGTTGCGTTCATCAAGCAAGAATTTCCCACGCTGGGCATCGGCGTCGCCGGCTACCCGGAAGGACATCCCGAGACCACCGACAAACTACTCGACCTGGACAATTTGAAGCGGAAGACGGATGCGGGGGCGGATGTCGTTATCACGCAGTTGTTCTTCGACAATCGGGACTACTACGACTTCCTTGAACGCTGCGATCTCGTTGGAATCAAAACGCCCATCGTCGCAGGCATTATGCCGATTCAATCGATCGCGGGTGTGAAGCGCATGGCGAGTTTGAGCGGCGCCCGGCTGCCGGCCGCGCTGCTGCGGGCGCT
>DIDT01000024.1 GCA_002418285.1 Phycisphaerales bacterium UBA5793 | reverse complement strand
GGAGGTTTTGAAATGGCTTCTAGCAGAAACAGCACTGTACCGGCAACGAGCGACACCCCAAGCGGGGCAACCGCGTGCCAGGGCTCATGCACGAGATCCTGCCCATCGTATTCGCGCGCTAGCCCCGCCGAAAGCACAAACAGTACACCATACCCGATTGCCGAGGGGGATTGCGCCACCTCGACGATCGCTTCGCGCCTTCCAATGAGAAACATCGGTAGCGTGGATGCCTTCATGCTTTATGGCCTTGCACGGCCGCCAGCCGGCGCCTTCCGCAGCAGCAAGAACATCCACGCCAAGAGCGCCGCCATCACCAGATCGGCAACGGCAAACGGCTTCCAGATGCCCGGCAGGCCGTCGCCAAGGAACCAGTGGTAGAACACGACGCCGCTGTAGGCGATCTTGAGCAGGAAGCAATACGGCAGCAGACCGCGGTTCGCAACCGGCCGTTTCGCCGCGGCCAGGAACATCAGCGCGAAGATGAGCAGTATGGCGGCGCTGAACTGGACATACCCCCAATGGTTCGGCGGTGTCACCTCCAGCGCATCAAACAACTTTGGGCCGGCAAACAGAAAGGCGATACCCAGCAGGCCGTCGTACAGCGCCATCAATGCCAGCAGACCGCGAACAACCATGATGTTCTTCATGACGCTCTCCTTGCTCGGAGTCGGCTGGCCTGGCGGTACTGCCGGCGAAAACCGGCTCGGCGCTCATGCGTGAATTCGTCACTATAAAGGCGTGTCGCCAGATCATGGAATCCGGCTCTGAGTTCAGCAGCACTCATCGGATCAGGTTCGAACGTGAGATCAAAAAGTGTACACTTGCGCCATGGCCGCTCCTCAATGAGGCGCCCTTCCTGGCGCAACTGTTCGTAGAGGGTCGTGCCGGGAAACGGCGTGGGCAGGGTGATCTGCACGTCGAACAAGCTCAATCGCTGAGCAAACCGGTAAATCGAGTCAAAGATTTCCGGCGTATGTCCGTCCAGGCCGACGATAAAGCAACCGTTGACGCGGATGCCGTGCGATTGAATGTTCCGCACGGCTTGCTCGTAGCGCGGCCACCGCTTGTGCTTCCAGTCGGTACGCAACTCCAGCCCCGTGAGCCCTTCCTCGACCGGACTCTCCAGGCCGATGAGCACCTCGGCGCACCCGGCCCGGCGCATGAGATCGAGCAGTTCATCATCCTCGCCGACCCGGATGTCCGTCTCGGCAAACCACTTGACACGTCGCTTCGCCAGTTCGGGAAGCAGCCGCTTCCAGTACGCGCGATTGATGAAACTATTGTCATCAGCGAACTCGATGAATGGTCGAGGCCAGAGTTCACGGATGCGATCGACTTCCGCCAGTACCTTCTCGACGGGCTTCTGCTTGTATTTCGGGGTGAGCAGAATCGAACTGGCGCAGAACGAGCAATGCAGCGGGCAGCCGCGCGACGTCTGCACCGTGAGTCGGTTGTACTTGTCGAGGTCAAGCAGCTCAAAGGCGGGCATCGGCGCGTCGGCCAGATCGAACTCCTGCGGCCGGCTCCGGTAGATCGATTGGAGACGCCCATTGGCCGCGTCTTCCACGACCTGTGCCCAGCAGACTTCGCCTTCGCCAACAATCACGGCATCGCAATGGGCGGCGGCTTCATCAGGAAGCGTGGTCACGTGCAGACCGCCCATGACTACCGGAACTCCCTTTGAGCGAAATCGATCGGCCAAGCCGTACGCCTCTTCAATCTGAGCAGTGAAGGTCGAGATCGCTACCAGATCGAATACCTCGAGATTGGATCCGAGCGTCGCGACATCATCAACTTCGCGGTAGGCGACTTCATGGTCGCGCGGCGTCATCGCGGCCAGCGTGAGCAATCCGAGGCTCGGCAGCGAAGCAATCGTCTTGCTCCGTTCAACAAATCCCGGCAACGTCAGTCCGAGGCGCAGCAGTTCCTCATCACACGCCCGCACTCCGCTCATGGCGATGAGTCCAATCTTCATGGCGTAGCTCCCGCAAGATCCGATGTGAGGATCGCGTACACGAACAGGCCAACTCCGCCGATCAGCGAGATGACAGGAACCGCAAACAGATTGCGCAGCGGCTTGTACCACGCCGCGAGGTAGCAGACAAGCGGCATCGAGACGGCACCGCCGATGAGCAGCCAACCCACCGCCGGCAGCGTCGATCCGGAGATCTCAAACAGCTGGATAGTGAACGCAAAAGCGAGGTTGATCATTGCGGTGCCGAGAAAAGCAATGTGCCCCAGTCGCGTGAGCCGCCTGCGCCACGAGTCGTAGCCGTCCATCCAATCTTCGCGATGAAAACCAATCCCCTGCACGGCACCGGCCATCAGGCCGAAGAAGATCCAGCTCCAGGCAAAGATCAGATTGGCGTTGTGCATAGCGCCCTCGATAGCCCTGTGGGATCGGGTCGACCAACTACGTGGATTAGAGGCGAGGTCCGAAGACTTCTTCCCGGTTCGCGGATCGAAGTTTCACAATTCGCGGTCATTTCCCTCTCTCGAGCATCGAGGTCAACCTTCGGACTGCGAACGTCTCCGGGGAATGGGCAGGAAACCATGCACCTGTTTCCGGTATGCGACGTACTGATCGCCGAAGTAGGTTACCAGATCGCGCTCCTCGAACCACACTCCAATGAAGATGTAGATGGTCGTCATGATGGCGAAGAACAGATGACCGAGGGTCATAGTCGGCGTGGCCCAGAACGCGATGATGAAGCCGACCATCAGGGGGTGTCGCACCACTTTGTAAATGCCGGTGATCTGAAATGGAATATGGTGGTAGTCCGAGCCTTTCCAGTGCAGATACACCTGTCGCAGGCCGAACAGGTCGAAGTGATTGATGACGAACGATGATAGCGGGACCATCATCCAGCCGGCAAGTGAGAGGATGATTAGCGGCCAGTTGGCCCACGTGTCACTCACATCGTAGAGCACCGCCGGAGTCGGCTGCCAGAACGCGAAAATCAGCAGCAGTGACAGACTGGCCAACAGCACAAACGTACTGCGCTCGATTGCGGCGGGAATGAACTGCGTGACCCATTTCTTGAATGCCGGCCGAGCCATGATCGTGTGCTGAATGACAAACACACTCAGCAGCAGCGCGTTGATAACCAGCGAAGTTACGAGCGGCCCGGCCTCACCGGAGTCGATTGACTTGGGCACCACCCAATTACCGACGAATCCAATCGCATAGAGAAAAGTGAAGAGAAAGACAAGGTACGCCACGACTCCATAGCACATCGCTGCCACACGACCGACCATGATGCGTCTCCTCTTGGATGTTGTCTGAATTGCGCAGCTGCCTCCAGTTCTGCTGCGGCCTTGAGCCCAGCGTCGTTCGGCAGTGTAGTCAATCCACTTGCGAACATTGTGGACACCGCAGTCCCGTACAACATCACAATCCGCGCTCCCCTGCTGCGTGCACAGGTACAATCCGGGCTATGAACCACTTTCCGCATCTGATTCTGTGCGTGCTCACCACCTTCGGGGCGACTGCATCGACCATTCTCGGTTGGCAACACTTGGCTGGCTCTTCACAGCCTGCACCACCGCAGGAGCTTTCCGGTCCGCTCCGCGCCCTGCGCGCCATGGCCGTCCCCCACGGCTTCGAATCGGCGCTTTGGGCCGCTGAGCCAATGGTCATGGATCCGGTAACGTTCTGCATCGACGAGCAAGGACGAGTGTTCGTAGCTGAGTCATTCCGCCAGGAACTGGGCGTCGAAGACAATCGCAGTCAACCCTACTGGCTCATGGATGATCTGGCCTCCCAGACGGTGCAGGATCGGCTGGCCATGTACGAGAAGTGGGCCTCGAAGCGGTCCAACGGCATGGCGTACTACACGGAGCACGAAGACCGAGTGCGCATGCTCGTGGATATGACTGGAGACGGGCACGCCGACGCCTCGTACATCTTCGCCGATGGATTCAACAAACCGCTCGACGGAACCGCCGCGGGGCTCATCGCCCGTGATGGTGACGTGTACCTGACCAACATTCCCAACCTCTGGCTGCTGCAGGATCGCGATGGCGATTTCAAGGCCGACTTCAAGACCGTCCTGCAGACCGGCTTTGGCGTGCGCGTCACCTTGCGCGGCCACGACATGCACGGCCTGATCTGGGGACCGGATGGAAGGCTCTACTGGTCGATCGGTGATCGCGGCTACCACCTCACCCTACCCGATGGCAGCGTGCTCAACAGCCCTGGTGCCGGTGCGGTCTTTCGCTGCAACCCCGACGGCACCGAACTCGAAGTTGTTCACCACGGCCTGCGCAATCCCCAGGAACTCGCGTTCGATCAATACGGCAACCTGTTCACCGGTGACAACAACTCCGATGCCGGCGACCGCGCTCGGCTCGTCTACATCGTCGACGGAGGCGAAACCGGCTGGAACATGAGCTACCAGACGCTCGAAGGCGCCAATCTGCGCGGCCCCTGGAGCCAGGAGGGCATCTGGAAGATGCCTCACGAAGGACAGCCCGCGTGGACATTGCCACCAGTGGCGCACGTCACGAGTGGGCCCTCCGGATTTGTCTACTACCCTGGAGTCGGCTTGCCCGGGCGCTACGACGGTCACTTCTTCCTCTGCGATTTTCGCGGCGGCAATGACAGCAGCCAGATCGTCTCGTTCGGCGTGCAGCCGGATGGCGCCGGCTTCAAGATGATTGATGAGCACACATTCATATCTCATGTTCTCGCGACGGATGTCGACTTCGGCTTTGACGGCAAGATGTACATCAGCGACTGGGGCGCCGGCTGGACCGGCAATGGCGAAGGCCGCATTTACACCGTTTGGAACCCGCAAACCAAAGCCGACTCGCGCGTGCGCGAAGTGGAGCGGATCTTCGCCGAGGGATTCAAGCAACGTACGAGCGAGGAACTCGGTCGGCTCCTCGAGCATGCCGACATGCGCGTTCGACTCCGAGCCGAGTTTGCTCTCGCCGATCGGGGATTGCCGGCTGCTAAACTGCTTTGCGACATCGCGCACCAGAGCGCCAACCAACTGGCGCGCCTGCACGCTATCTGGGGTTTGGGAATCGTCGCGCGACGCTGCGATCTTCAGCAGAGCGATCCAAACTACCCCATCGCGCGCATCGCCGATCTGCTTGACGACAACGATCCTGAAGTCCGGGCACAGGTTGCCAAGACCATCGGCGATGTGAAGTTCGCGCCAGCAGGCGAGTCGCTCCGACAGGCGTTGCTCGACGACTCGTCGCGCGTGAAGTACTTTGCTGCAATGTCGCTCGGGCACCTCCAGCACAAGGAAGCGATCGATGATCTGATCACGCTCATCTGGACCAACGACAGTCGCGATGTCTACCTGCGCCACGCCGGTGTCATGGCGTTGTACTGGATGGATGATCTCGATGCGGTGCTCAAGTACGTCGCTGACGAATCTCCCGCGATTCGTTTGGCTGCACTGCTTGTGCTGCGGCGTGCAAGAGATCCTCGAATCGCTGATTTTCTTGCGGACAAGGATCAAACCCTCGTCACCGAGGCGGCGCGAGCGATCAATGACCTCCAGATCGATGCGGACACCCCCGCCCTGGCAGCGCTGCTCAAGCCCGCCTCGGTGGAAATGCTTGACCTCAACGAAGCTGCCCGTTCCCCGCACCGTTTTTCCCGAGCGTGGTATCGCAGTGCATCCGCAAAGCTGTTTGGCGCGAGTAGAAACAAACCCCTCGAATCGCTCGCGGCGGTGAAGTTCAGCAACGTCACGCCACCTGACGAAACCGACACCACGGACACGCTAGTCGGCCGGCAGAACTTCGCGGACGACTTTGTCACCCGAATCACCGGCACGATCGTCGCTCCGCAGACAGGCGACTATCGCTTCCAACTCGCCAGCGATGACGATTCCATTCTCTATCTCGGCAGCAGCGAAGATTCCGTCCACATGGCGCGGATCGCATTTGTCGACGGCTGGGTGGGTCGGGACCAGTGGGACGCGCAGTCTTCGCAGACATCCAAACCGATCCACCTTGAGCAGGGAAGTCGATACGCGATAGAAGTCCGCCACTATGAGAATGGCGGAGATGATCATTTCGCCGTCGGCTGGATCCTCCCGGATGGGTCAGTCGAACGCCCAATCGGCGCTGGGACTCAACCGGAGGGAAATGAGCCGCTGCTGCGGCGCGCTATCAACGCCAATCTGCGGTTGGGACAGGCGCAAAACGCCATAGTGCTTGTTGATCTGGCTCGCAATCCGACCGTCCCGATGTCAATGCGACTTGAGGCGATGGGTGCACTGGCAGACTGGACTGATCCGTCGCCGCGCGATCGCGTCAACGGGTTCTTTCGACCGGTTGATCAATCGCAGCGTGATCCGGCTTCCATCATCGCCGTACTGGAGCAGAAGCTGCCGGGTTTGATCGACCATGCTGCGGTGCCGGTTGCCAGCGCCGGGCGCGAGCTCGCCGCGATGTACCACATCCAGTTGGACAACCGAGCGAATCTCAAGGCCGTCCTCGACACGACACTCTCTGATCAGGATCGCGGCCAAGCGCTCCTCCAGCTCAGTCGCGATCGCGATGATCGGTTTGACGCGGCTCTCGCCGCCGCACTGGGTTCTGATCGTCCGGTGTTGCGTGCGCTGGCCCGGGATGTGACTGCGCGCATCGATCCGATTCGCGCGCAAAGCGAGTTCATTGCCGCACTGAAGGACTCCACGATCGTCGAACAGCAAGCCGCGATTCGGGGGCTGGCCGGGATGGAAACCCCTGACGCGACCAGCGCCATCGCCTCGATCGCCAAACAACTTCAGACAGGTCGACTTCCCAAAGAGCTGTACCTCGAGACGCTTGAAGCCGTCGCCACGTCCACGTCCCCTCAATTGCAGCCATACCGCGTGCCCGATCTGGAGGCCGCGCCAAATGTCGATCTCGGCTCAGTAGCCGCTCAGTCCCTGCTTGTCGGAGGCAATGCGGACGCCGGCCGCGAGGTCTTCACCGGCAGTTCTGCCGTATCGTGCATGCGCTGCCACGCGATCAATGGAACCGGTGGCGAGGCGGGTCCTGATCTTGGAGCCGTCGGCACTCGGCTGACGCGCGAGCAGATGGTCCAGTCGCTGCTCGATCCCAACGCCGTTCTCGCCGAAGGCTTCACGCCGCCATCGGCGATGATCCCCGTCGGACCGCATCTCAGTCACCGGCAGATCCGCGACCTGGTTGAGTACCTCACGACGCTTCGAGGGCAATGATGCTCCAACGAGAAGTGGCCTCACCCCCGAAGCTTGGAGGTGGGGCCACTGAATTGAACCCGCTCTGCTGAACAAGCGGTGGGAAGATGCGCTACGGAATCTGAACTGGATTGCTCACCTTGCACGGCGTTCCGAAGTTGGTCACGGCGATCAGGTACCGTCCACACGCGGGAGCCGAGACACTGCCGCTCACGGACCCTACACCGGCCGGTCCCGTTCCAAAGGTCGGCGTGATCAACGATACGGAACCCTGGATGCAGATCACTGTGCCGGCGCAGGGACCTGGCGGGATCGTAAACGATCCAGTCGTGTTGCCGATGATCAACCCCTGGGTGCTGCTCGGCGGTGCGCCCCCCCAGAACACGGTGACGCTCCCGGGGCATGTGCCGGTGATGGACAATTGATAGTCGCTGCACTGCCCGAAGGCGGAACTGCTGCCGAGAAGAGCGATCATTGCGGCAATAACCCATGAATACTTCATTCCAAACTCCTTTTCCTCGCAACGAGGATTCTGCGAGCCGGAGGACACCAGTGATCGCCATCCGATCCTGCGAACACCGTCAGGTCAATCGGGACAGGAGCATGACTCCTAACTGAGTTGGCGGGGACGAGCGGACCAGTCCGCCCTGCGAGTTCCGGCTACAACCCATACCTAGTAATGCGTCGCGTCGCAGGACAATGAGATGTCGTGTTTTCTTGGCTTTGCTGCTCCCCGGCTCTCAACATGGAGCAACCGACTAGAAAAAGAACCTCACCCCCTTCCGGGGGTGAGGCAGGTGATCTCAGAAGAGATCTGTCAGACTCTCCGTGAGAACCAGATTACGGGAGCTGATCCACGTTGCTGGCTTCGCAGGGATTGGCGATGGTGACGAGCTGGAGGTAGCCGCCACACGCGCCGCTGCTGGCGTTGCCGCCCACCTGACCGGAACCGTTGCCGGTGCTGACGATGTTGACGACGCGAAGGTTCCGGGTACCCAAGCCCAGGCGCGTGCCCTGGCAGGGGCCGCTGGGGACAACGTAGCTGCCGGTGTTGGCCGCGAAGACGATCGCCTGCTGCTTGCTGGGCTGAGCGCCATCCCATACGACCTGGACGGTACCGGGGCAGTTGCCGCCGACGGACAGGGTGTAGCCGCCGCCGCCGCTGCTGGCGCGGACGCAGAAGTTGGTGGGCGCGCCGATATCGCTCATTTCAAAGAGAACGTTGTTGAGCGTGTCGCCGGGGTTGTTCGGATTGAACGAACCGCCGTAACCGATGTAGTTGCCGAAGATGTAGGCGCGACCGGCGATGATGTTGCCGGAGTTCGTGTCCATGGGGGCCACGAACTGACCGGCACTGTGGGTGATCCAGGCACCGATGAAGAAGCGACCCGTGACGACCGTCGGAGTGATCGCGACGGTCTGATAGGTATCCGTGTCCTGGTTCTGTACAGTCGTCTGCAGAGTGTAGAGCAGGACGGAGTCGCTGGGCTCGCCGTCGCCATTGGGGTCGGACCAGATGCCGACATCAACGCGCGAACCGTCGCCGTTGCCGTAGCCCGGATAAAGGGCCGAACCGTTGATGATACGGAGTTCAGTGATGGTGTCGCTGCCGCCGGTAGCGTCGAACCACTGAATCCACGCCATGGTGCCGCCAGCGTTCCAGCCGAGGAGGTCCTCAGTGGAGCCGTCGTCCCACATGTACTCATCCTGAGCGATGATGCCGTTGTTTCCGCTGATGGGCGGGGCAACTAACGCGATCTGAGCGTTCACCGCACCGGTCACGGCGAGAGCCGCTGCTGCTGCGCAAAGGATGAATTTCGTTGTTGACTTTGTCATTTCTTCTTTTCTCCGTTAGGAAAGAACACATAGTAGTCACGAGGGGCAACGCGTCGCCCCAAGCAAAAACTGGGAATGTGCTAAAACACGCTTCGCACCACGCGAAGGTACCGCGAAGTGCGTTGACAATGAAGACGGTCGCTCTCTGCAGTCCTGCCGAACGGCTGCACTATCCTCGTGGCCGGACGAGGCACCATCCTCACCTGTTTCCCCCGATCTCCCTCTCTCAAGACTCGATCCTCCAGAGAACTCCGGCAATTGCGGCTGCCTCGAAGCGCGTCACACCCCTTTCCGCGACACGCAGAATCGAGACCATCCGATCAAAGCTGCTCGTTCGGATCATGATGCTCCCGCGAGACTGGAAGCGGGAACGCTCACCATCCGTGGTGTCCTCAGCGAATCTCTCCTCGCCACTCACCCACGACTCAGCAAATGTGAACTGCTCGCCGAGGATGGTCGGACGGGGGCAAATTCTCCCTGCAGCTCACGCGCGAAGCGCGAGGTAACCCGTCATTTACCATTTAGAGTGTACTTGGAGTTGAGCCTGTTGCAACGGAACTCGCCGCCGGGATCAGTTTTTTCTTCAAAAACACCATAATGCGGTGACGCGAATACCAATCATATACCTAATATCGCTTGCCTTAACCACCTGATTCGGCAAACCCGCCGGTCTTCCCGGACCGAGCCGGCTGCTGACGCTCTCCGGACCGTCGCGGAGAGGGAAACTGCCCCCGTGCGGATGCGGCTCATCCCGGCCTGCGCCTGAAACTACAAGAAAAACAACCTGTAACTTCTGCTGTTTTTCGGAATTGCGCTTCGCTTTCCCTTCAGAATCGGTTATCTTGATAAGTAGGACGGAGAGTCATTCCCGCACGGGATTCGGGACCGATTCTGATACGATCCAAAAACTCGCTCCGGGAGGGACCCGGGGTGAGAGACGGCGCACGACCGTACGACGCTGCCTTGCGTCGCTTGGACGGGCACCACCATGTTCGGAGGCGGTTGCGTACCGCCAATTGGAGTTCATTACCATTTTCAGAAGGAGCGGATTCTATGAAAGGCAAACTGACAGGATTTGGACTGGCAATGGCGTTTGGAGTCGCCGGACTGTGCAACACCGCACTCAGCCAGGATTGGAGCGATGATTTTGAAGGCTATTCCAACGGCCAAGTCCTCTTCCACGTCGGTGGATGGACCGGCTGGGATGACCTGGAAGCCGTCTGCGGCAGCGCGTCATCGACCTATGCCCACAACGGAAGCTTGTCGCTCCTCTCCGAAGGCGCCGATGATGCGATTCACCCGTTCACCGGCTTGACCAGCGGTTCGGGCACCATTTCGGCGTGGATCTACATCCCCGTCGGCGGATTCATTTCTGACTGCTACTTCATCTTCCAGAACGTCTACAACCACGGCGGCCCGTACGACTGGTGCATCGAAGTGCAGTTCGACTTTGAAGGTGATGCAGGCGGCGGCCCGGGAACAGTTGCGGACGATCTCCGTACCGAAACCAACTTCCCGCCCATCGCGTTTGACCAGTGGGTTGAGATTCGTTGCGAAGTCGACATCGATAACGACACGATCACCACCTACTACAACAACGTCGAACTCTCGACTGGCGTCCTCTTCGTCGACGCTGGATTCCCCGAGATCGCCAACATCGACCTCTTCACACTCGGCACCCCGCAGTACTACGACGACATTTCCGTGACCGGTCTCGGCAGCGGCGGTGGCGGCTACACCTGCGACATCTCGGGTACCTGCCCGGGCAACATCGACGTCAACTGGGCCGGCGCTCAGCCCAACAAGACCCAGGGCATCGTCTTCGCCAGCAACACCGGCAGCTTCACCATCAACAGCGGCGCGTGCGCGGGTACGCAGCTCGGCCTTGGCACCCGCAACCTGCAACTGGTCCGCACCATCGGCACCGGCAACGGGGCGGGCAGCATTGGACGCGCCGTCGGCGCTGGAGCCTGCGGTGGATTTGTTCAGCTCGTAACGGTGGCCAGTCCATGCGAAGCGAGCACCGTTGGTCAGATCCCGTAATCAGGTTCGTCCGAACCCGATGACCGATCTCTACTGAGATCAATGACCTCGCCCCTCAAAAAAGGGGCGAGGTTCCTTTTCTAAACACCGCCCAAAGCATCCCGACCCCGCCAAATTGGGGGTATGCGGAACCCTTGTTCTCTCAGGTGTTTCCCGTATACTAAGAGTTGCCGCACCACCTCCGTGCAGCCCACGATCCTCGGCGAAAAGGGGCTATCAATGTTGAACGCAGCGTACGTCGCACGCGTGTTGGAATACGCGCATCAACGCAATCCGACGCAGCCCGAGTTCCTCCAGGCTGTGGATGAGGTGTTGCACTCCATGGGACCAGCGATTGGGCGTCACCCCGAATTCGAGAGGGAGCGGATTCTCGAGCGGCTGATCGAACCCGAGCGCACGCTGTCGTTTCGGGTGGCTTGGCACGACGACAAGGGCCAGGTGCAGGTCAATCGGGGCTACCGCATTGAGTTCAATAGCGCCCTGGGTCCCTACAAGGGCGGCTTGCGATTCCATCCCAGCGTAAGTCGGAGCATCCTGAAGTTCCTCGGATTCGAACAGGTGTTCAAGAACTCGCTGACCGGACTGAACCTGGGGGGAGGCAAAGGCGGTTCGAATTTCGATCCCAAGGGACGCTCCGACAACGAAGTCATGCGATTCTGTCAGAGTTTCATGACCGAGCTCTTCCGACACATCGGACCCGATACCGATGTTCCCGCGGGGGACATTGGGGTTGGTGGCAGAGAGATCGGTTACCTGTTTGGTCAATACAAGCGTCTGCGCAACGAATTCACTGGCACGCTGACCGGCAAGGGTCTGCTCTGGGGAGGCAGCAACATTCGCGCCGAGGCCACGGGCTATGGATTAGTCTACTTTGCCTCCGAGATGCTGACCTCGCGCGGCGATTCCCTGGCAGGCAAGGTATGCCTTGTTTCCGGCTCCGGAAACGTCGCGCAGTATGCTATCCAGAAGCTCATTGAGGAGCGGGCCAAAGTCGTGGCCATGTCCGATTCGAGCGGCTTCATCCACGATCCTGAAGGGATCACACTTGAAAAACTCGACTGGGTAATGGACCTCAAGAACAAGCGGCGCGGCCGAATCTCTGAGTATGCGGAGCGCTACCGCAACGCTACGTTTACGGAAGCCGCACAGGGAGCAAACCCGATGTGGAACGTGAAAGCGGACGCGGCGTTCCCATGTGCAACACAGAACGAGATTCTGGGAGAGGACGCGAAACATCTTGTGAGGAACGGCATCAAGCTCGTGACCGAAGGCGCCAACATGCCGACAGCTCCGGACGCCATCGAGATCTTTCGCGCCGCCAAGGTGCTCTACGCTCCTGGCAAGGCCGCGAATGCAGGCGGTGTTGCCACTTCCGGCCTCGAGATGGCGCAAAACAGCCAGCGCCAGGTCTGGTCGAGAGAAATCGTCGATCAGGAGTTGCGCAAGATCATGCACAACATTCACAGTACCTGTGCCCGCACGGCGGCGGAATACGATGCGCCGGGCGATTACGTGCTCGGGGCCAACATCGCCGGGTTCCTGCGGGTTGCTCAAGCCATGCTCGAACAGGGGGTGGTTTAGCAGCGACATGCACGTTCTTGTTTCACGTTGTGCCCACGACGTTCGCCCCGCTGGCGATCGCGTAACGAGCCGCGATTTCTCCAAGACCTCGCATGAAGGCATCGACGGTCTCTGGGAAAACTCCGTTCGGAGTTCGAGAAAACACGACCTACTTGGATCCGCTGGAGTCAGCCGTAACGGGCGATTCTTCATCACTTAGAATTCTGATGCGAATCCGACGCAGTCTTGTCCGCTCAACATCCAGAACGGTCACTTCAATCGCACCAATCCGAAAGACTTCGTTCGCCGCGGGGATGCGGCCAAGGCTGGCAAACACCCATCCGGCTACCGTGTCGTAGTCTTCGTCCTCGGGCAGACTGAGCGACAGTTCGTCGTTCAAGTCGCTGACGCGCACACGCCCATCCACGTCCGCAGTTCCGTCTTCGTTTCGCGTGACCTCAGGTTCCGGAAGATCGTCAATGTCGTGCTCATCTCGAATTTCGCCGACAATCTCCTCGACGATGTCCTCGATGGTCACAAGTCCCGCAGTACCGCCGTACTCATCGAGAACAATGGCCATGTGCACCTGTTCGTTGCGGAACTCCACCAGCAGGTCACTGATGCGGCGCGACTCCGGCACCAGGATGGCCTGCCGCAACAGTGGCTTGAGCCGGAAGTCAGTCGAGTCTTCTCCAACAAACGGCAGCAGATCTTTGGCATAGAGCACGCCAACGATGTGGTCGAGGCTGTCGATGTAGACGGGAAAACGTGAGTGCCCGTCTTCAATGACTTTCTGTTTGACAGCCTGAAGGTCGTCGGTGAGTTCGAGCCCGTCGACGTCAATGCGCGGCGTCATGATCTCGCCGACCGTACAGGTGCGGAAGTCAACGATCGCTTCGATCATTTCCTTTTCCGTGCCGGTGATGTGACCCTCGCGCTCTCCCTCCTCCATGACCTGACGGAGTTCGTCTTCGAGATCATCACGCAATTCCGCGCCGACCAGACGTCGCACCACCTCGTTGAGCCAGTTCAGCGGGGCAATGAACGGAATCATCGACACGTGCAACAGCGGAAGAACGCGCAGCGACCCGGCAACCACCGGGGCGGCGATGTGATCGGATATCGCCCATGCCAGACCAATGTGCGCGATCCAGATCCACAGGAACACACCAAAGGACCAGCCGATGATCGCCCAGGTCGGATGCTCGCTCCCCAGAGCGAAGGCGGCCAGCACACTGGCGAGAAGCACAACCGCCGACGCTCGTCGCCAGATCGCAACGGCGAGTATCAGATCGTCAAGATGCTCCATGAGCCACGCCAGCCGGGTCGCGTTCTGGCTGCCTCCGAGGTGGCTTTCGAGTTCACCGCGCGTGAAGTCCTCGAGACAAAGCTGCAAAGCCGACAAGTACCCGCCTCCGAGGGCTGAGACGAGCGCCAACCATATCCAGGGATCTGACACCGAAGTGCGGACCTCGTTCACGGCTCAAGCGATCCAAAACCTGCCCAGCCGCGTGATCGGCCCGGGCGGGGCCTCCAGCTCGTTCCCGATCGCCCGGCGCGAGGGATCAAGCCGACAGTGCATGATAGTCGTCAGCGGGACCGGCGTTGATTCCCGGTGTGGTACGCCGGGCCGACGCCAAGCGAGTTGAGAACCTGATCCTCCCGTCGGTGCATGGCAGCCGCCCGCTTTGGATCATGGTCATCGTGTCCCAGGCAGTGAAGCAGGCCATGGGTGATGTAGAGGAGAGCCTCCACGGCGGGTGGATGATCACGCTTCACCGCCTCGCGGAGCGCCACCTCAGCCCCGACGATGATTTCCACCTCGACATGGACGCGATCAGAATCAGCTGGAGCCTCAAAGTCAAAGGTGAGAACATCAGTCGGCCCGGCAACCCCCTTGTGTTGCAGGTGCAACCGGCTCATTTCGCCGTCATCGGCCAGGCGGATCGAGATCTCCCCACTTCCCACGCCGAGGACTCTACAGGCTTCTCGAGTCCGCGACGCGAGCCAGCGTTGTTGAAGGCCTCGAAATCGGCGTGACGCCGATATGCCGATCACGAGCCTCGTTGTTCCAGCACCAGGGCTTTGGTCAAAGTGGGAAAGCATCGGGGGCAGCAGGAGGTCGATTTCTCAAGGAATTGACTGCATCCCCAAACATGGGGGTTGCATTAAGGTGGGATCATCGGGTATCCTCCTGAGACCGCAACGACCCATGTTTGACGCGGTATCAGGAACGTTGACTTCTTGTCACAGAGGCACCGCATGCTACGCGCCCAAGAGCAGCAACTCATCAAGCGAGCCAAGTCCGGTGATGCCGAAGCTGTCGCTGGACTGATCCGGGCTCACCAGGAGTCGCTCTACGCGTTCATGCTGCGCATGTCAGGTCGACCGGAAGTGGCCGAAGACGTGGTGCAGGAAGCGTTTGTGCGCGTGCTCAAGAACCTCGATCGCTTCGATCCGAAGTATCGCTTCTCGACCTGGCTGTTCACCATCGCCAAGCGGCTTTATGTAAACTGGGTTCAGAAGTTCCACCCGATCGCCGAAACGGATATTGTGAGCGCGTGGCGCAGTGACGGGAACTCGCCCGAGCATGACGCGCTCGGAATGGAGACTCGCGTCAACGCCCGACAGGCGGTGGCGCTGGGGCTCGCCAGCCTGGGTGATGCGCAGCGCGAAATTGTCCTTCTGTTCCACCAGCAGGAATGGTCGATCTCGGATATCTCGCTCTACCTAAGCATGCCCGAGGGCACGATCAAGAGCCACCTGCATCGCGCCCGCCGAAAGATGCGCGAAGTGATCGAACAGGCGGAAATGCTTGATGCACCTGACGCACGCAATCCCAAGCATGCAACCGCCGGGAGTGAGGCAGTGCAAACGGCATGAGCAAGTCCGCGAGACGCCATCCCGAAGAGCAACCTCGGCGCGACGAATCGTCGCCCCCCGCCATCGATGCCTATTTCGACGCGCATGGCAAGGGACGTCCGGCGAAGCAAATGCTCGACGAAGTACTGCGCGATGCATCGGTTCTTGAAGATCTGGCGCGAGATCGAGAGTGGATCGACGAAATGCGCCACTCCTCGCCCGCCCCGGACCAGACCCTCCGCATCCTGAATCGACTCGGACTGGATCCAAATCAGTTTGATCGCCGCCATCATCGTTTTGCGCTCTTGACGCGACGACTGTCGACCGCAGCAGTGCTTGCGTTTGCCTTCGTAATTGGAATGTGGGCGCGATCGTCGCTCGTCCACTCTGGCGCGAGCCAGCCCGTCGAAACGGCGCATCGTTTTGAGCGGGTCATCGAGTCTCTTCCGATCCAGATGGACCCGTTCGATAGCATGCGGGGTCTCATGCTTGAGGTCGGCACCACGCTGGCCGAGCCCGATGTAAGCCCGTCTCCAACCGCTTCCTCTTTCAAAGCGGGGCCGCCCCCTGCCGCCGCAACGCCCCTTCCCGCGCCAAAACGAGCGCTGCTCGAGCCCGTGACCCCCCCCGCCAACGATCTGGAAGACCTGTTTGATGATCAGATCGATGTCGAGAGCCTCAAAGCGATCTACAAGGATCTGGGGATTGTGTAAACCGTGAGCGGAGTTCGCCCATCCCGGCTTTGCGCGGCGTCGCTTGCAGCGATGATGCTGTCGGTCATTGTGTGGGCCGCGCCGCCAGCCCGAGGAGGCGAAGCATTTCCCGACCCATTCGAAGACGCGAGATATGTTCCATCGAACATAACTCAGTATTTCTGCTTCGTCGAGGCTGGCGAGAGCTTGAAGGGATTAATGGGCTCGAGCCTGGGGCCCGGGCTCAGGGCATTCTACGAGACGTGCCAGAGTGGAAAATCCTGGCGCGATTTGGCTGCCGCCACCGGAGTCGAATCTTCCAAACTGTTTGACATGCTGGTCAGCCGGCGCGTGACGCTGGTGACGAACCAGGAACACGAGAGGCACGGACGGCGCGACGAAGCGCCGGACTTCAGTCGCTGGGTGCTCATGGCAAGGGTGGATGAGCCGTTTGCCAAAGAACTTCTGAAAATGCTCGACGGGCGCGTACGCGAGTTCGTCGATGAAACGCCTCTGTATGTTGCGGGAAGCGGTGATCTTCGCTTCGCGTATGTGGACGGTCGGTTCTATCTGACGGCGGACAAAGGGGAGGCGCTTCTGCGGTCGATGCTTGCCAAGTCGATGGGAGCGGCGCTAGCGGATGATGATGAGTTTCGCGAGGCCCGGGGCGTCGGCCCGGGTGACTTCGGCATGTTCAAACGTGGGTCGTCCACTGGGCAATGGCAGGCGGGCTCCGCAAAAATCCAAACTGACCACATGTCCCTCAACTTCGCCTCCAAGCATGAGCCACGAGGGGGTGAGCACGATCGCGGCGACGCAATCAACCTCGGCCTGCTCGGTACCCTCGCCGAAAACGCCATTTTCGTCGGCATTGAGCGGACGCCGGATGCCGACGACCCTTCATGCGAGCGTCGGACCGGTCCCGGCCCACTGGTGCTTGTACCCATCGCACGGGCCAAGCCTGCTCTGCTCAACCATCTTGGCCCAACGATGTTCACGGTGATCGAGATGCCCGATTCGTCTGGAAGCTCCGGGGCCGGCATTCCCGCAATGACAGTCGGCATCGAGATGCGCCAGCCAGCCAATGCCGTTGGCGAACTTGACGAATTCATGGGACACGCGACGACGCGACTATCCGAAAACCAGCGCAACCAGGCCGCGCTCACTCCGCCGCCGGCCGTCTCGTACACGGGAGAGGCGCCGGATGCGTTGCGCGTGGCGGAGTGGCGAGGTGCGGGGCTGCAACTGGAGAAGCTCGGCTTGACCGGCACCTGGCCGGAACGCGTCGTGTGGTCGAGCGTGCAAGGGAACGATCGCAGCTGGTGGGTGGCGTCGACAGACGAGGCGTGTCAGCGGCGCATCGTGGCCAAGCTACAGTCCGTGGTGCCTCAGTGCCGTAAGAGCTCATCGACACAGGCGCGCGGCGTTATTGTGGGAAGTCGATTGGCGGCACTGCTGAAACAATGGCCGGCCGTCAACGAAAATGCGGAAAGCAAGGGCCTCGCAGAGCTGTCGGCCCTCGGTGAACTCTTGTCGGCTGTCTCCGACATCCGCTGGCGCGTCACTCAACCGACGCCCGAGCGCAGCGAGACGGGCATCTTCGTCTCCTGGAAGCGCGAATCACGCGAGTGATCCCGCCTCGTCCGTCGGCCGCACAGTCAAATTCGACATGCCGGCGAGCTCCCGTCGCGCTTGCGACGTCGCGCGAATGCATCATACGCCCAGCCTCCCAAGTGACTCAGGCCAGGCACATACAGAAGCCAGGCAACAAGCATGCCGATCGGCGTGTGAAAAAGCGCGTGGCGGATTGCTGGAAAGCCGACGAGTAGTCGTCCGTCTCGAGTGTGCAGCGGCATTCCACCCGCAAAGACCGACTCTTCCACCGGACGCTTGTCGAGGGGTAGCGCATTGAAGTCAATGGCCTCCAGATTGCCAAGCCAATCGAGACGGGTGAGTCGTCGCACGCCCGTCCGACAGACGCCGCACTGCCCGTCGTAGTACAACTTGATCGGGGTCGAATTGCGAGTCATGGAGTCCTGTTTCGAGCGATTGTAGTGCGGAACATTCGGCAATGGTTTGGTTTTGTCCGCACGTCGCCTTTCGAATCGTTACAATGCTCTGGATCCTGACTGGCTGGCCGGCATCAATCGGCGTTGGCGGCGGAAATGCCCCGGGGGTGTCCTCATGTCAATCCGTGACGAACGGCCTCGCGAGAAAACGACTGATCAAAAGATCTTCATGTGTCGGCGATCGTTTTTGGCCAAACTCGGGCTGGGGACAATTGCAGCTGGTGTCGGTGGCATCGCGCTTGTCGAAGCCCAGCGTCGCGGCAAACTCGACACGATGAACGCCATCGACGGTGCTGCTCGGCTGCTCGAAAACCCAATCCAAGTCCCGTTCCAGCGTCCTGGTGTCTTCCCCACGACCCGCAACGTGAAATACGACCCCGGCCGAGCGATCACGACGCGGTTCAAGGCCGCCAGCCAGAACAACTTCTACGAGTTCATTGGGGGTCAGGCCGGGCCGGTCTTTAAGTACGTTGATGATTTCAAAGTCACGCCATGGACAGTGGAGATTACCGGCGAGTGCGCCAAGCCGCGCACATTCGATCTTGATGACCTCTTCAAGATCGAACACGAAGAACGGGTCTATCGGTTTCGCTGCGTTGAGACGTGGGCCATGGTCGTCCCGTGGTCCGGCTTCCAGTTGAGCATGTTGCTGGCGATGGTTGAACCGACCTCGCACGCGAAGTACGTCCGCTTCACTTCCGCCAATCGTCCCAAGGAGATGCCGGGCATGCGCCAATCTGGCTGGTATCCCTGGCCGTACTTCGAGGGCCTTCGAATGGATGAGGCCATGAACGAGCTGACGATGGTCGTCACTGGCGTGTATGGCGAGCCCCTGCTCAAGCAACACGGTTCGCCCGTGCGGATCATCTGCCCATGGAAGTATGGGTACAAGAACCCCAAGAGCATTGTCAAGATCGAGTTGCTTCGCGAACAACCGGAGACATTCTGGCACCAGTCAGAGCCGAATGAGTACGGCTTCTTCTCAAACGTCAATCCGAACTCGCCACACCGTCGGTGGAGCCAGGCGAAAGAGACGCTGCTCGACGATCCGGACACGCTCGTCGACACCGCAATCTACAATGGCTACGGCAAATACGTCGCACAGATGTACCCCGACGAGCCACTCGAACCGCTGAAGGCGGCGATCAGTCCCCCGTTTTGATCCGGTGGCTCAGCCGCCGCTGAGGGGCGGGATGATCGCAACGGTATCGCGTTGGCGGATGACCATTGACGGGTGGGCATACCGCTCATTCACGGCGACCGCCGATCTTTTGAGAACCGCCTCGGCGGTCGGGTGTGCGGCGGTCAATCGTTGGAGCACATCGCTGACCCGCAACTCCTCATCCACATCGATGTCGATTGTGGAAGCTCCCACTGATTCAGCCGCCGCGGCAAACAAAATGACTCGAATGGTCGGCACGAGATGATCCTGCGCTGCAAAACCGGGTACGCGATAGATGCAACGATAGCAGTTGTGCACATGTTCGCCGTCTACCAACCTTGAATTCTTCCCAGTCCGGGCCACAATCGACTATGGATAGCGATGACACCCAGCGAGACCACACAGCGGCCGATGCTCGCGACTTTCTCCGGCGGCACTCCACCGGGGTGCTGGAGTGCGACGGAACGTACACGAGTATCCGCTATGTACTAGGCGCCGATGGAGCACCGGTCACCCCCGGTCCGCCCGGCTTCCTCACCGCCGAGCAGACAGTGCTGTTCATCCCTGCCGATGTCCCCGAGGTGCTCGAACTTCTCGTCACCGTGGATGCCGAAGACGGCGATTCCGCCGATGCCGACCGTTGGCGCATCTACCACGGCAAGTCAAGCGATTCAGCTTTCTTTCGCCTGCTGGTAGATGCCGGCAAGTGGCGGACCGTGGTCTTCGAGGGCGAAGATCTCATGCAGTCCAATCCGCTGGCCCCTGTCGAGCCGGCGCTGTGCAAATGGATGAACACCGACCATCAGGTGGATCTGATGGCCATGAGCCTCCGGTTCAATGGAGTAGCAATCGACGAAGCTCTGCTCGTTGGGGTCGACCCTACCGGCTTTGACATTCGGGCCAAGGCTGGGATCATCCGCATCGACTCGCCTGAGCGACTTGAAACCAAAGAGCGGGCCAGAGCCGTTCTCGAACAGATGCGCTGCCAGGCGTTGGGAGACCTTTCGTGAAAGTTGTTGTCACGCGTACGCTGGCTGGCGGCTTGGAACTGCTCGAAGCTGAGAAGTCCATTACTCATCTCTGGGTGGCGCCACCGGGCATCGGTCCAAATCGAGCAGAGCTGCTCGAGCGCGTCCGCGGTGCAGATGCGATCCTCTCGCAATTCAACGAGGCTGTGAATGCCGAGTTGTTGGATGCGGCCGGGACGAATCTCAAAGTCGTGGCAAACTATGCAGTGGGCTTTGACAACATGGCTGTTGCGGAAGCCACCCGGCGCGGCATCTGGCTCACCAACACGCCCGACGCTGTGACCGCCCCCACCGCCGACATGGCTTGGGCGCTCATGCTGGCCGTCGCACGCCGCCTGCACGAGGGTGAGTACGAAGTGCGCAGCGGCGAGTTCAGCCGGCGCAAGGGCTACGACCCACGGCATCTCATCGGTGGGGACTTTGAAGGTCGAACGTTGCTGATCGTTGGTGCTGGCCGCATCGGCTACGCCACAGCCATACGGTCGCTTGGCTGGGGCATGAGGGTGCTCTACGTGGCCCGCAAAGTGCATGAGGAGTTTGAATCGGCTCCGTTCAAGGCGAGGCGTGTCGATCTCGATACCGGGTTGCGCGAGGCAGACTACGTCTCGCTGCACACCCCGCTCACGGCCGAGACACGCCACCTCATCGGCCGACGCGAACTCGCGCTGATGAGGCCGACGGCGTATCTGATCAATACGGCGCGGGGCCCGGTCGTCGACGAGGGGGCGCTCGTCGAGGCATTGCGTTCCGGCGGGATCGCTGGCGCGGGCCTGGACGTGTACGAGGACGAGCCGAGGCAGGCGGCCGATCTCACCGAACTTCGCAATACCTGCCTGATGCCACACGTCGGCAGCGCGTCCCGAAGCGCCCGACCCGAGATGGCCCGAATGGCCCAGCGCAACATTCTCGCCGCGCTGCGGGGCGAGTGCCCACCCAACGCCATCAATCAACCGAACCCGCGTTGATGGCCTTGCCCCACGGGAACACCACAATCGGCGGCTCCTACACTTACCGAGTGAAACGGGCGATTTTCCTCGATCGTGATAACACGATCATCCAGAACGACGGGGACCTCGGCAACCCTGAGGATGTGCGGCTCATCCGCGGAGCCGCCCATGCCATCGGTTCGCTCCGACAATTGGGATATCGCATCATCGTCGTGAGCAACCAGGGCGGCGTCGCACGCGGCCGGTACGCCGAACGTGATGTGGACGCGGTGCACGAGCGCATCGCCCAGAAGGTGCACGACTCGGCCGGAGCGATCATTGATCGGTTCTATTACTGCCCCTTTCATCCCGACGGCACGGTTGAGGAATACACCAAAGAACATCCGTGGCGCAAGCCCCAGCCTGGGATGCTGCTCGAAGCTGCCCGAAGCCTTGATCTTGAACTGAGCGAATGCTGGATGGTTGGGGACCACGAACGCGATATCGAGGCAGGAACGACGGCGGGTTGCCAGACGATTCTCATTACCCGCAAGACGAGCATGAACACGAAGGCCGACTTCCAGGCCGGATCGCTGGCGGAGGCCGCTGCGATCATCGCCCAGAACCGAGTTCGCCCACGCCAGGTCATTCCTCCGACTCCCACGGTAGTGGTCTCGCCAAAGGTGGCACCGGAGATCAAACCCGCGTCGGCACTCGCTGCAGAATCGCGGACCACCGTCGCGGCCGCGGAAGAACCGGTCGAGCGAGTGATCGCTGAAGCTGCCCCGATGAGACGTATCGTCGAGCAACAACCGATGCGCCGAGACGAATCAGTCAAACAACTCCAGGCCGAAGAGGCAGAAGCCGACGCAGCCGAAGAGGACGACGCAAGTCAGAATCCGAACGTCTCACTAGACGCGGATGTCGCGGATTTGGAAATCGAAACCGCGGATCCGGACGCTCCAGCCATGCCCGTTCCACGTCGCGATCCATTCCGACACATTCCTGTGCGCGTGCAGGGTGTGGAGCGACCTCGCTCCGAACGCGAAGCCAGCCAGTCCACTTCAGATCGTCAACTCACAGAAGTGCTTGGTGAACTTCGATCCTGGCGACACAGTCAGCAGGAGTTCACCCCAGCGCTCATGCTCGGCTCACTGGTGTCGATCGCGCTCGTCATTGTGGCCGTACTCCTCGGCGTCTACCTCGAGCCTGCGACGGCCACGCCCTGGATCGGTGCGACGATTGTGGCGCAGTTGAGTGTCATCGCATTCGTCCTGCTGAATTTGCGACGATAAGCGTCGTCGCAGCGCGGCTACATCGTCGGCATTCCCCCATGACCATCACGCCCACAACCCGCGTTACGCTGCGAGCGCTGGAGGGCACGCCGCTCCAGCATGAGAACATCCGTACGATGGTCATCGCGACTGCCGAGGCGCTTGCGGAGCGACAGGGATTGCACATCATCTCGGTAGAGGCTGATGAGTCGAGTATTAGTACCACCGTTGCTGCAGAACGCATCGTCGCTATCGGCTTTGCAGCTGAACTTCGTCGCCTCACCACCAGTTGGTATCGCCATAAGTTCGGTGTGGACACGCTCTGGGGTGAACCCCACACATGAGTCGAACTGCGTCTCCAATCAATTGGGATTCAATCAGGCGCCTACTCGTCGTGATGCCGTCCTGGGTGGGTGACGCGACGATGGCCACGCCCTTGATGACTTGCCTGCGTGCGGACGAGCGCCTGCACGGTGTGCACGTCACGGGTTACATGCGCCCGGGGTTGGATCAGCTTCTTGACGGCTGCGATCTGCTCGATGAGATGATTGTCGGCAGACCGGCCGGATGGCTCGGCCCTTGGAAGGAAGGAACCCGACTGGCGGCGAAGGCCTTCGACGCCGCGATTCTGTTGCCCAACAGTTGGCGATTGGCCGCCACCATCCGGCTTGCTCGCATCGCCACGCGCATCGGGTTCGACCGCGACGCACGCGGCTGGATGCTCACGCACCGGCTGCCGTGCCCCACGCCCGGAGGTTGGAGGCAGCCAATCCCGGCCATCGACTACTATCTTGCCATCGGGAAAATGATTGGCATCTCGAGTGGCGATCGACGCATGCGCCTTCGCGCTTCACCTGCCCAGCGTGAAGCGGGAGAGACGATTCTCCGACGAGCGGGGTTGGAGAATGGCGGTGCCTTCGCGATTCTCAATCCCGGCGCGAGCAAGGCAGAAAAGCGTTGGCCGACCGATCGATTTGCCGCGCTGGCAGATCATCTTGCCGGCGGGCATGGACTGACGGTGTTCGTCAACGGCTCACCGGAAGAGCGTTTGCTCGTTGCGCAGGTGTGTGAGGAGGCAAAGTCGAACCCTGCCAACCTCACTGATCTGAGCATCACACTCGGTTCCCTGAAGCACATCGCGTCGCGGGCGCGGCTGCTGGTGACCAATGACACCGGCACGCGTCACATTGCCGCGGCTGCCGCACAGGCTCTTGAAGCCATGCCAGAACTTGGGATCATCTCGTTGTTCGGTCCGACAGATCCTCAATGGGCGCAGATCGAGTATGGTCGCGAAAGGCAAGTCAGCACGGGTGGCAAGCCGATGGTCGACATCCCTCTTGAGACCGTCTGCCGGGCATGCGACGAACTGCTCGAACAGCCGGGCTGAACGATGCTGGCAGGCTCCTATGATCCCGTCAGTCCAGAGGAGCTACACCGCCCGTGAGTCGTACTGTCATCTCTGCCGGCCGCGTGATTGACCCCGCCAACGGCGTCGATGCCCTGGCTGATGTCGTGATTGAGTCCGGCCGCATCATCCACGTTGGCTCGCCGCTGTCGCCCAGGGCTGATGACGAACGCGTCGACGCCTCCGGCTGCATTGTGTCTCCCGGGCTGATTGACCCGCATGTGCACCTGCGTGAGCCGGGTTCCGAGGATGCAGAAACGATTGCGACGGGATCCGCCGCCGGGATTGAGGGTGGCTTCACGACGCTCTGCTGCATGCCCAACACGAATCCGGCGCTGGACAGTCGGGTGATGATCGAATTCATCAATCGCCAGGCGCAACTGCACGCTCGCTGCCGGGTCTTTGCCGTAGGCGCAGTGACCGTAGGTCGAAAGGGAGAAGAGCTGGCCGAGATTCGGCTGATGTCGCGCGCCGGAGCAGTCGGGTTCAGTGACGACGGGGACGTGGTGGAATCGCCCGCAATGATGCACCGAGCGCTTTCGCAGATTCGCCTCACGGGCCTCGCGCTGATGCAGCACTGCCAGGAGCCGACGCTAACGCGCGGCGCCGTGATGAATGCCGGGCCGACCGCGACGCGACTCGGCGTGATCGGCTGGCCGAGTGTTGCAGAGGAACTCATTATTGAGCGGGACATCCGCATCAATCGGAGCATCGGTTGCCGCTATCACGTGCAGCATCTTTCCTGCGCTGGCGCGGTTGAGATCATTCGACGGGCGCGCAGCGCGGGCCAGCCGGTCTCAGCCGAAGCATCGCCGCATCATCTATTGCTCACTGACGAAGCATGCGACGGTTACGACACAATGGCGAAGATGAATCCACCGCTGCGCCGGAAGTCAGACGTCGAAGCGATCCGGGCCGGAGTAGCGGACGGAACGATCACGATTCTCGCCACCGACCATGCGCCGCACACGGCCGAGCGCAAAGCCCTGCCATTCGACCGCGCACCGTTTGGGATTGTGGGCCTCGAGACAGCGCTGGCGCTGTACATCAAGGCGCTCGTCGATACGAACACAATCGATTGGCCGCGGCTCATCGAGTTGATGACCGTCAACCCGGCGCGGCTCTGCAATCTCGATGGTCCGTCGCATGGGCTCGGGTCGCTGGCTGTCGGCTCCCCCGCCGATATCACGATCATCGATCCGGAGGCGCGTTGGACGATTCGATCAGCGGACTTCCCTGGCAAATCGCGCAACACACCATTCGAGGGCTGGGATATGCGCGGCCGAGCCGTGCTGGCGCTCGTGGCCGGTCGAGTTGCACTCGATCGCGATGGTCGAGCTCGCCCCCGGACGGACTCTCCCCAGCCCGGAGCGGTGGCAATCACCCGTTGATTGACAACAGAATCCCGGTATCGGGGTTGCGTGCGAACCGCAAATCTGTTATTCTGAGCACAGCGAGGGCGCCCCCCCAAGCCGGATTCGTAGAGGACGCATCCATGATTGCCCGCCAACGCGCGTTCACGCTGATTGAATTGCTGGTCGTTATTTCGATCATCGCGCTGCTTATTGGGCTACTGCTCCCCGCTCTGAGTCGAGCCCGCGAGGCGGCTCAGGCAGGTGGCTGTCTTTCAAATCAGAAGCAGCTTGCCGCTGCATTCAACCTTTATGCGGGTGACTACGAGGTCATCCCCGGTGGCTACAACCACGGCGGATCACAGATGAAGCTCGACTGGTGCGGCTACAACAACCCGCATCCCTTCGGCACGCACCCCTTCCGCGCTGGCCGCATCTTTCCCTATGTGAGCGGCTCCGAGAAATCCGTTGAATGCCCAAAAGCCAAACGCTTCGCCAACCAGTATTTCGACTACACCTTGGTCGCCGGAATGGCCGGAGCACGACCGGACCTGCAGTGGCGCGTGCGCTATCCGAAGGATCCAGCCAGCCTATCCGCAGGTTACGAATGGTTCCAAGCCATGCCGCTGCTCGTGGAAGAGGATGAGTACTGGTACAACCGACAGGTGCCGGACGGCACTTGGGCCTGGAACGACCAGTTCAGCGATCGACACGACGGCAAGTGCAATCTCTCCTACCTCGATGGCTCCGCTGGGCCATTCACGAGCCCCAAGGGCAAACTGCCGGAGTCCGAAGAGTCCGCCGATCTTCGAGCATTGCACCTGAAACTCTGGCTGACGCGCGGCAAGATCTACAACGATCTCTACCGCTCCGCGGCGAACCAGTTTGGCTGGGTGAACCACCCGCACCCCTACTAGTTCCGCCCTACCTCACGCAACTGTCCACCTACACTCCCGGTAGTCCGAGAATGCGGGTGGTAGCCCGTCGGAGTTTTGCGACGGGAGTACGGGCACGGAGCGTCAGTATGGAGCGAATGGATTCGAATCCGCCGCCTCTCGACGAGCAAGAGCCAGGTGGCTCGTCCGCCGGACTCAGCGCGTCGGAGGTCGATGCGCTCTGGCGGGAGCATCGTCGGTGGGTGGCGGCGGTCATTTTGGCCCACATGCCGCGCGATGCAGATCTGGAAGACCTGCTGCAGGATGTGGCCCTGCTCATGGTTCGTTCGCTGCACACGCTAAACGACATCAACGCGATCCGACCGTGGCTGCGAACGATCGCGATCAATACCTCTCGATCGGCCGGACGCAAGCGAAAGGTCCGAATGCGCCTCGTGCGAGAGGTCGAAGACATGGACACGATGTCCGGGGCCGAAGGCGGATCGATTGCCGCAGAAAAGGACCGGGCCGCCCGCCTGGAGCGAGGCAGGCGGCTGATGGAGGCAGCCCAGACATTGCCCTCCGCTTATCGGGAGCCGCTTATTTTGCGGGCGGTGAGAGGAATGTCGCAGAAGCAGGTCGCAGAAGTGCTGGATCTGCCGGAAACCACAGTCGAAACGCGTCTGGTAAGGGCGAGGCGCATGGTTCGCGAACAGATCGAGCGCGAGGATGCGTCGCAGGAGACGCGCCAGGCGCGATCGGTCACCCAGGCCGGATCCACCTAGCGGACTCAAAGGGGAAAAGACGGAAATGACGGAGCCAATGGAAAGTAACGAAGACATTCTGATCAGTCGGATCATCGACGGGCACGCGCGCGCTGATGACCTGCGACAGCTCTCGAGTCTCGCTCTGGCGGATAGCTCCCTCTGGGATCGTCTCGCGGAGGCTGATGCCGATCGCGAAGCACTCTGCCTCGCCGTCGAAAGCGAGATCGCAGTTGCCGACGGCGTAGCCGCACCGCTCCATGAGACAGAGGCGACAAATGGCCCATACCGCTTTGTCGGCTGGTCGGGCTGGATCGGCTGGGCCGCTGCAGCAGCTGTCATCTTTGCCTGGACCATCTCAAGCAGTGGGCCCGTAAACAGCGGAGCGCCAATGTCCGGATCGGGGGTTCGAAACGTATCAATGACCGCTGATGACGCACTGGCGAAGTACATCGAGGCGAGCAAGGCGGAAGATCGGTTCGTGAAAGAATTGCCCAAGGTGATGGTCGAATCACATCTCGCCGCGGATGGCCGCAGCACCGAAGTGACGTACCTGCGCCAGTTCGTTGAGAAGGCCACGGTGAACGATCTGTACGAATTGAGTACCGATGAACACGGCCGCCCCGGCGCCGTGCGGGTCAGCAGCCCGATGGGTGCGGGGTCGGAGTTGTATTGACTCACCTCGGAGCGAGTTTGCTGCGCTACCGAGTTGCATTTGGTTTGGAGATTAGCGATGAACGGCATCATGATCTGTGGAAGTCTCGGAGCAATGGTCGCGGCAGCACTCGCGGCGCTATCCAGCCCGCCGGCTGACTCGGATGCGCCCGAGTCGCGCACGGCCACGCGTCAGGTGTTCATCACGCGGCAACTTGACACGGCCGAACCTCCCACTGGCAAATGGGAAGCAAACCTGCCGCCCGTTGGTCAATTGAGCATCGTTGTCGACAGCAACGGCAAACGTGTTCTCGTCAATGGCAAAGCGCTTCCGCCCGACCGAGTGATCTGGCAACCTGACAATCTCGTCATGCTGATCGATGAATCGCGACAGCGCCAATTCGAAGTAGCCCTTGGCGAAAAAGGCTCGATCAAATACGTCCGGCCAAACTCGTGGCTCGAGTATCGCGGCGCCAACGCGCCTCGCGTGGCCATCGGGATCTACACCGACCCGATCACTCCTCCACTTGCTTCGCAACTTGGACTTGATATCGATGCGGCGCTACTCGTCACGGGAGTTGTCAAAGACCTGCCCGCGTTCAAATCGGGCGTTCACCAGTTCGACATCATCACCGCTATTGATGACCAGGATCGCGTGAGCCAGGAAACACTCAAACGGGTTGTATTCTCGAAGGAGCCGGGACAGACCATTCAACTTCGACTCCTGCGCAAGGCGCAACCGCTCGAACTGACCGTGGATGTCGAGAAGGTCGACGCGCTGGATCAGAATGCGGCGGATCCCTTCTTCGGCACGGCACTTGGCGGTGGCGACCTCATTGAGATCGATGGTGACACGTACCGGAGCCCTGACATCTGGTTCCCTTCCGATCGGCCGGTGATCGAGTTCAAAGGCGAAGACTCCGCGATCGTCGTCGCACGCCAGTCGTTCGACCTGGGCTCGCGAGCCTTCACGCTTCGCCCGTCGCCCGATTCCGTCGGTGATATCCAGGGACTCGAGATGCAGATCAAGGTTCTGACGGAGCGCATCACCAACCTCGAGGCGCTTATCGCACGCCTTGCAGGCGACCAACCGGCGGTTGGACCCGCCGGCATCAAGCCTTGATCTCTGAGTGTAATGTCGCGCTCAACCGCGTCGCCACGTGCCAGCGCCGTACGTCCCGGTGCTGCCCAACTCGCCGCCGATACGCAGCAACTGGTTGTACTTGGCTGTGCGGTCTGATCGACAGGGCGCGCCCGTCTTGATCTGCCCGCAGTTCGTCGCCACAGCCAGGTCGGCAATCGTTGCATCTTCCGTTTCGCCGCTGCGGTGGCTCATCACGGCTGCATACCCATTGCGCATCGCCAGATCGACGGTGTCGAACGTCTCGCTGATCGTGCCAATCTGATTGACCTTGACGAGAATCGCGTTGCCGCAATTCTCATCGAGGCCGCGCTGAAGGAACTTGCGGTTGGTGACAAAGATGTCATCGCCGACAAGTTGGACCTTCGCGCCAAGTTTCGCCGTGAGATTGGCCCACCCCTCCCAGTCGTTTTCGGCCAGACCGTCTTCGAGTGAGCGGATGGGGTACTTCCCGCACCACTCGGCCCAGATGCCGATCATGTCGTCGCTGCTGAGAACCTCATTCGGATTGCTCTTGAAGAAGCAGTAGCCCTTCTTGCCTCGCTCGGCGGCTTCGTTCCACAGCTCACTAGTGGCCGGATCAAGGGCGACAAAGATCTGTTCGCCCCACCGGTAGCCAGCCTTCTCCGTCGCCTCTTCGATGATGCTCAGGGCCTCTTCATTCGTCTTGAGGTTCGGCGCGAAACCGCCTTCATCGCCGACGGCTGTGGATAGGCCGCGCTTCGAAAGCACCTTTTTGAGTTGGTGATAGATCTCGACGCCGGCGCGCAACGCGCTATCGAACTCATCGAAGCCCCACGGCTGGATCATGAACTCCTGAAAATCCACTGTATTGTCCGCATGCTTGCCGCCGTTGAGGATGTTGAACATCGGCACCGGCAGCGTACACGCGCCGCTCCCGCCAAGGTACCGGTAGAGCGGCAGGCGACACTGCGTCGCGGCGGCCTTGGCAACGGCCATCGAAACGCCGAGGATCGCATTGGCCCCGAGACTGGACTTGTTCTCGGTGCCATCCATCGCGATGAGCATCTGATCGATGAACTGCTGTTCGCGGCCATCATAACCAATGAGCTCGGGCCCGATCTTCCCATTCACGTTGGCGACGGCATTGAGGACGGACTTGCCGCCGTAGAGGCTCTGGTCCTCATCGCGCAATTCGCACGCCTCGTTCTCGCCGGTAGACGCCCCGCTGGGCACGGCGGCCCGTCCGAGCGCCCCGCCCATCAACTGGACGTCAACTTCAACAGTCGGATTGCCGCGCGAGTCGAGAACCTGCCGGGCTTCGATGATTTCGATTTCGAATGACATGTGATGCACCCTCGTTTCAGGAGCGGCATGGTATGCCTGGAAACGCCGCGATTGCGTTGGCCCGCGGCCAATCAACTCGGGCTCACGTGCAGACTCTCGCGGTCGATACGGTCCCGAGACTCTCGAAGCGGCCGGTTCAGGGCAGCGGCCATCCCAATCAGTCGAATCGGAAGGACCAACGCGACGACTACGCCCGTAAGACCACCCAGCAGCAGCAGTGGCGACGAACACACAACTAAAAGCAGCACCAGTTGTTGAAGGCCATCGCCCGCCTCTGAGACAAGCGCGGTGAGCAGACCCAGAATCAGCGCAACGACAGATGCCAGCGCAAATACGACGTAATACGGCGTGATCTCTCTGAACTGTTTGCTCAAGCGGTCGTTGTCGGCGAACGACGATAGTTGAGATGCATACAGGATCACACCGTGCCCAAGCCACAGACTCGTGCAACCCGCCGCTCCCCCCAACACAACGAACGCGACCAGCCAGTCCAGGAGTATCGCAACACCGGCGGCACAGAGCAGCACCGCCACCGTACACACCGACGGCCGGATGATCCGCCGAATGCCATCGAAGGAAGTGTCGGCACGAGGCGCCCGGGGCGGAACACTCAACAGGACCAGTGCCCCAAGGACCCACCCCGGCACACCAACGACAAGCGAGTAGAACAGAACGTCGGAGTAGAACCGTGAGGCAACAACCGCCCCCAAGATCGCCGGCAGCGGACTGAAAGCGAGCGCCAGAAAACCAAGTTGCATCAGCTGCAAACGGCGGGGATCGGCATGGAGCAGCCGGTTCGGATCGAGGGACGCATGCGTGGCAAGCCCACACTCAGGGCAATTGCCGGCTTCCGACAGACCGCGCAGTGGATAGCCACATTTGACGCAGGTCGATTCGTTGACCAATCGACTTGCTATCGTCACGGCGCCAGGCTGGTGGGCGGATTCACTCATTGCATGGCAGGACTGGATACTTTGCTTCATGCCCCTGCAGCACGCGCCACACATCATGCACCACATCGCTCATCCGCGCCATAGCCGAGTGCGTGCGGCCGGCAATATGCGGCGAAAGGTGTGCATTGGGCAATCCAAGCAGCGGATAGTCCGCACCAAACGGCTCAGGCTCATGGACATCCAGTCTTGCTTGCGCCTTCGCATTCGCCTGGAGAAACAACCCAAGCGCTGCCGCGTCGATGACGAAGCCGCGTGACGAGTTGATAATCGTCACCGCGTCCCTCATGAGCGCCAACTCGCTTGCTGAAATCAGCCGACGATTGCCCGGCCGCCCGTCGACGTGGATGGTGAACACATCGGATTCTCGCAGCAGCGTGATTCGATCGACCGGGTCGGCGCCGTGCCGCATCGGTTCCGGGATATTGAGCAGGTCGTTGTAGATCACGCGCATCCCGAAAGCCCGGCCGACCTCAGCCACCCGCTTGCCAATGCGCCCCAGGCCAAGGATGCCCAGCGTGAGTTCGTCAAGCTGCTTCTCTGCCTCAAGCCCATCGCGGAGTTCGCGCCAGCGTGCTCCATCCACCGCCTGGCCCAGCCACTCCCGCGGCCGTAGCCCATCGAGCGTGGCCGCGAACACATACTCGACCACGGCTTCGGTGTTCGCGTCAGGTGCATTCACGACAACGATGCCCCGACCGGCGCACGCCTTGAGATCGATGTTGTCCACCCCCACACCCGCCCTCGCCACGACCTTGAGCCGCGGAGCCCGATCCAGCAGGGCGGCGTCTACCTGCGTGTAGGTGCGGACGATCAGCCCATCCGCCTGATCGAGCATCGAATCCAGATGTGGGTCGTCGTACCGGCATACGAGGAGATTCACCCGCTCGTCCAGCCAGGCTGCGGCGGCTGCATCGAGATGTTCAGTTTGAATCACCGTCGGCCGGGTCTGGCTCATGACTCCCCCATCGGCATCTATTCCGCCGCCCCATCGATAGGCTTTCGGCGGACGAGCAGGGCCGTGCGATCATCGTCGGGCAGCCGACTGCCGCAGTGACCGGCGAGAACCTGAAGGAGGCGACGGATGATCTGCTCAGCGCTCTTGTTCTGGTTCTCTCGAATCACCTCGAGAACCGCCTCGTGGCCAAACTGCTCCCCGTCATAATTCTGGGCTTCGAAAAACCCGTCCGAGAGTACGGCATAGACGTCGCCCGGCGCCAGTTGAGCGAAACCCAGTTCGACACCCTCAATACCAGCGTACTCCATGATCCCGAGCGGCAGACCATTGGCTTCGCTGAAGTCGCCCAACCCAGTCGCCGCATGGAAGTGCAACAGGGGCCCCTGCCCGGCGGAGTGAAACTCCATCCGGTTGGCGTCGGCATCGAGTTGGCCGAGGAACGCGGTAATGAAGCGACCCGCCGGAAGGTCCTCGCAAAGTTGGGCGTTGATGTGCCGCGTGGCCTGGTCAATCCCCACGCCGCAGCGCATGGCCACCCGAGCCATGGATCGAGCCTGCGTAACGCTGAGAGCCGGGCCGATGCCGTGGCCGGTGGCGTCAGCGATGAAGAGCACCACCCCCCCGCCGGGCACTGCAAACACATCGCAGGCGTCGCCTCCCGTTTCCTCCGCGGGTTGGAGGTAGACGGCGATCTCGTAGCCGTCCGGCTGGGGCACGTGGGTCGGCCAGGTGGCCTTCTGCATGCGTTGGGCCAGGGCGATGTCCTGATCGAGCTTCTCCTGTCGAAGCTTGGCCTCGAAGAGCGTCGCTCGCTGGAGGGCAACCGCGGCTTGCATTCCCAGCGCCTCCGAAAAGAACTCGTCATCCACGGTGAAGACGCCCTCGTGCTTGTTGAGCACCTGGGCCACGCCAACCGTCGATCCATCCGTGGCGACCAGAGGGACGCACAGCAGGTTTCGAGTGTGGTACCCCGTACGGCGATCCACTTCCTGGCTGAATCGTGGATCGGCGTAACAATCAGGCACATTGATGATCTTGCGCGTCTTGCAGCATTCCCCGGCAAGACCCTTGCCGACCGGAAAGCGAAACTCCTTTGCCATCGAATCATCAATCCCATGCGCCACACGCGAATAAAGTTCCTCGGTGGACGGATCATACTGAAAGACCGTCGCCCGATCTGCCCCCAGCAGGTCGCGCAGGGCATCGATGATCAGCGAAAGAATCTCTCGGACGTTGGACGTACCTCCCAGCCTCCGGGCGACCTCGAGGACGCGGATCAGCGGTTCATCCCCGCGGTCGCGGAGGGGTTTTTCCTCGGAGGACGTCGACGAAGATGTGGGGGAGGGCGAACTCACTTCGTGTGTCAACAATACTGGTGTACGATGCGGTGGTCGGTCGATCTCGAATGAACAATACCACGCTGAGCGTCCGTGTGACGCATTCAGGCGTGATTCAATTGAGGTATCGAAATGTTGAACGCTGCGGACGGAATGAAGTTACCCATGCGCATACTCGCTATCACCCTTCTCTGCACGGCTGGGCTGGCTCTGACAGGATGCAAGACCACCAAGAAGGTCGAAATCACCGAACCGATCGCAACCAAGGAATACACCCGGCCACTGCCGCCCGGAGTGAACCCGCTGCGCAAGGTCGAGAACCCGGCAGTGTACCGCCGCCTGCTCGAACAAACCTACTCGCCCAACGACCCGCTGCTGGTCGAGGCAGCGAAGAGGGCGGCGGAGTGGTTCCGAAAGCCCTCCGCCAAGGGGTTCTTTCCCGTGGCCGGCGTGAGCTTCGACCGGGCCCAGGCCAGCGTTGATGCGCTCGTTGAGATCCTCAAAGGCAATCCATCGCAGTCGCAGTACATCGCTGGCGTGATGGATCGATTCGACCTCTACGAGTCCGTCGGCTGGGACGGCAGCGGCGAGGTGCTCTTCACCGGCTACTGCGCCATGGACTTCGACGCCAGCCGAACCCGAAGCAGCGAATTCAACTTCCCGCTCTACACCCGGCCCGCGGATCTGGTCGTCGATGAGAAGACCGGCAAGGTCATCGGCCAGCGCGTCGGCAAGACCACCCGCCCCTACCCGACTCGCCGCGAGATCGAAGAAAGCGGCATGCTCGCGGGCACCGAACTCGTCTGGGTTCGCAGCCCTCTCGATGCTTACTTCATCCAAGTCAACGGCTCGGCCAAGCTCTGGCTCGAAGACGGCAGCATCATGTACCTCGGCTACAGCGGAACCAACGGCCGGCCGTACACCGGACTGGGCGCCACGATGATCAAGCGCGGCATCGTCGATCCCAGTCGCGTCGGCCTGCCCTTCATCAAGGACTACTACCGGGCCCACCCGCAGGAAGTCCTCGACATGATCCGCGAGAACGACCGCTACGTCTTCTTCACCGCGTACGAATCGAGCAAGTGGCCGGCCGGATCGCTGGGTTATCGGGTTACGGAGAAGCGCACCATCGCTACGGACAAGGATGTGTTCCCGCGAGGTGGCGCAGTGATTGTTGATACACGCATTCCGACCTTTGGCCGAACATTTCAGCCTTTTACACAACTCATGTTCGACCAGGACACCGGCGGCGCGATCAAGGCACCGGGCCGCGGTGATCTGTACATGGGTGAAGGCGCGGCAGCGGGATTGATCGCCGGACGCCAGTACCAGGAAGGGCGCTTGTACTACCTGTTCCTCAAGGAGTCACCGCTTCAGGCGGATGCGTCCGGTTCCGAAGCTCCGATGAATCTCAACCGCTGAGTTGGCCACGCGGCCCGCTGCTGCTTGACCCAGCGATCAGCGTCAATCGGCGGCGCACTGGCTCTCCCCGCCTCCCACATGCAGTGCAGCAGAGGCTGGCCCGACAGGGGATCGTCGGTAAGAGGCGCCGCGACGTCCTCGGCGATGCGCCCCTGCCCATCGATGCGCCGATAGACCTGACGTGGCGACATCGCATAGCGCACCCGCACGGGGCTCAGCGCCTCCATGAGATCGGGCAATGCACACTTTGCCGCCTCGGCAGCGTTGTGCTGCTCGCGCCACCAGCGCCGAGGCGACGCACCGATCGCAAACCCGATCAACTCCCCCTCGACCGCCAGCGTCCCCGGCCAGGCGAGGTGTATCGCGCCATCGAACGACCTGGGATCAACAGCACCCAGCGCGGCGCGGTAGTCCGGCAACTCGCGCGGAGACGAAGGGGAATCAACAACCAGCCATTCAATACAGCACCCGAAAGCCGCGGTGCGCAAGGCAAGCGAAGCATCGTTGATCAGTTCCAGAAGCAGTGCCGGCATAGGCTCGCCGCGCCAATCGGAGTTGAGTCGAACTGATTCCTGTCGCAACAAAACCTCCGCCCGATCTAGGCCGAGTGCCCGCTCGTCTTCGGGAAGTCCGTTGAGTTGGCCCAGCGCGAAAGTAATGGCCTGCAACGTGATGATCGGCGCGACCGACGCTCTCCACCGTTGCCCCTCGGCATCGCCGGGCAGCGCTACAGAAGCCCGAGCGAAATCCAGCCAGCGCCCGAGCAGCGCCGCCCAGGTGAGTTCATCCACGGGAAGGGAATCGGTAGACGGATCCATGCGTGAGTTTAGCGATGCGATCGGTCGCGCAAAGCGGACTCGATCGATCCTGATATCTCCGAGACAAACGGCGCCGAAGGTAAGGGAAAACCCTCGGCTCGTTCGATACTATCAACTGTTCATCGCGCACCAATCCGCGCACGAACACACAGCGGGTTCGATACTGCCTTCCATGGGCGACCCGCCTCTTACAGGCCACTCGGCCGCCTGCACAGGGAGAATCGATATGCTCTGCCGCCGCACCGCGACACAACCCAGCAGCCGCGCATTCACATTGATTGAACTGCTCGTGGTCATTTCCATCATCGCGCTGCTCATTGGCCTGCTGCTCCCCTCGCTTCAGCGCGCCCGGTACGCCGCAAAGGAAACCAAGTGCCTGAGCCAGTTGCGGCAGATCGGACAGGCGCAATACGCCTACTCGACGTTCTACAAGGAGTACTTCGCGCCCGGCTATCTCACTGACAATCGCAGCCAACTTCTCGAGCACTCGTGGTATCGGGGGCTCAAAGAGTTCACGTCTGGCAACGAATACATGTGGGACTGCGATATCGCGCCCGAGCGTTACCCCAACTACTCGGGCTTCAACGACATCATCCCCGGGTTCGAAAAACTCAAGTGGAAAGAAGCGAACTACGGGCTGCCCGTTTACGCATACGGCTTTAACTACTACGGCCGGGATACGCCGGCGGGCGCAATGGGACTCAGCCATGAGCCAGGGTTGAACTACGGCCAGAATTCCGAAGGCCGCAACATGTCGCCGTGCCGCACTGACTACGTCAAGCGACCCGACACGTTCGCCATGGCCGGCGACATGAACAACGTCGGCATCAACACCCGTCGTGAAGCCGATGTGCGCCGTATTGGTTTCCATGGCTGCTATTTCGCGCAGTGCCAGAACTCGGCGCACGGCAACACGCCGCCCGGCCAGGAGTTGCATCCGGAAGAAGCTGCGACCAATCAATGGGTGTTCGGCGACGGGCACGCCATGAAGATGACGTATCTGGAGGTGTTCGAAACAAAGGGCAAGATGTTCCGCCGCGACGGAGGGTGGAGCGCTCTTCAACGCGGTCCCTGAAGCCCCAACCTACCGATCGACCTGCCCCATCACAATATCGATCGAGCCAATGATCGCTGGGACGTCCGCCAGAAGCACGTTTCGGCACAGTTCCGGTAGCACGCTCAGGTTGCAGAACGCGCCGCTGCGCGCCTTCACGCGGTACGGCTGCGTCTGGCCCTGGCTCTCGATGAAGAAGCCGAGCACGCCGCGCGGATTGTCCATCTCGACGTACACCTCGCCCGCATCAGGCTTGAAGTTCTTGGGCAGTTTGACGCGATGCCGACCCCCAGTCGCGCTGTCGTCAGAGGGATCGGGAATCATCTTCAGGCACTGGCGGATGATCTTGACGGACTCCTTCATCTCCAGCATGCGCACCCAGTAGCGATCCCAGCAGTCGCCGACCGTGCCGAATTCGCCGGTCCCGACGCAGACATTGAAATCGAGTTCCGGATACACCGAAAACGGCTTGTCGCGCCGCAGGTCGTAGGGAATGCCGCTGCCGCGAATAACCGGCCCGGTGCAGGCGTAGGCGATCGCGAGTTCCTTGCTCAGCACGCCAACATTGCCAGTGCGGTTCGTGAAGATGCGGTTGTAGCTGAGCAGCGCGTTGTACTCGGCAATCTTGGGTTCGAAATAATTGATGAACTCGGTGAGCTTGTCCAGCCAGCCGTCGGGCACATCCTGCGTCAGCCCGCCGATGGTGTAGTACGAATACGTCAGTCGCGCGCCGCACACCATTTCGAACAGGTCAAGGATGTACTCTCGCTCGCGGAACGCATAGAGAAACGGCGTGAAGGCGCCCATATCCAGGCCGTACGTGCCGAACGAAACCAAGTGGCTCGCGATGCGCTGCAACTCGCCGATGATCACGCGGATGAACTCCGCCCGGCGGGGCACTTCGATCTCCGCCAGTCTCTCAACCGCGATGCAGTACGCCCAGTTCTCATTCATCCCTGCGACGTAGTCCATCCGGTCCGTGTAGGGGATGTACTTGTAGTACGGGATATTTTCGCCGATCTTCTCGGCACAGCGGTGGAGGTAGCCCAGGTGTGGCACGGCTTCGAGGACAAGTTCACCGTCGGTCCGCAGCACTACGCGCAGCACGCCGTGCGTCGCAGGGTGCTGAGGACCCATGTTGACCAGCATTTCCTCTGTCTGGACGTCTTCGAGCTCGATTCCCGACGCCGCCACCTGGTGGCTGGGCGTGAAGCCGTTGGGCCCCGGGCCCTGCGTTTCACCCTCGAAACGGGCCGCGGCGGGTACTTTGAAGTCGATCTCGCGTTCGGTCGTGCTCATGGTGCTGCCGGGTCCCTCAAAACGTGTGGGCGATGCTAGGGCCACCGCCGGGAATGGACCATTAATCAGGGTGTCCTTCGGGTGCAATAGCGGGTGTTCCCCGGCCCCAAAAAGACAGCGCGCCCCCGGGCCGGACCGGAAGCGCGCTGAATGAAGCAGACAAACACGTGAGGCTGCGACTCAGTGATAGCGAGGGCGACGCGATCCGATTGCGATCGCACCCATCCCCATAAGCGCCACCGAGCCGGGCACCGGTACCGGCACCTTATCCGAGCCGCCGTTGCTCAGTCCACGGAAGCGCACAACAAAATTGAAGTCGCTGGGACCGTCGATGAAACTCGAAGCACTAAGGACGTCGGCATACTCCGAGACCACTTGGAACTCGAACAAGCCGCTCGCCCCAATCCCGATACCAGTGGTTGGATTGCCCCCGCCTTCGAACTGCGCGCCAATGCCAACGCCTGCGTCAAACTGTCCGAACGGTGCGCCGTTGATCGCGGGTCCCGGGATGTTCACAACGGTTGGATAGCTGGAGTAGAGCAGCGCGGCCGTATCCACCCCGTTGGGCTCCGGGGTCCCGATATTGAACAGGAAGCCGGTGATGTATCCCCCAATGACGGGATCGGTGGTGTTGGTAAGGCTGATCGCCAGGTGACCAGTGTTCCCGGACTGATAGTCGTATTGAATCGTGCCCGCAAAGTTCCCCAGTCCCTCCGTGCTGAAGCCGGGAGCTCCCTGCACTCGGATGAGATCAGCGCCGGCGACCGAACTGAGCCACCCAACGAAACCGATGGCAAGAGCCGCGCAAATCGAGCGATGCATGTGTTGTTCTCCTCTTGAAAACCGAATGCGGGTGCGACAACCGCCGCCCTCTTTCATCATGGCCTGGTGACCAGCGATTGGACGCAGTGCCCGGCGGTGACGCGGCGCGGATCCCGTGCATGGATTCATCCGCTGCCGAGTCGATCAAATGTACAATGCAAACACATGGATGTGCAAGTGTTGCGGGCGTAGTTCTCAACGATTCAGCCTTTTGCTCACACCGATAACACCGCGATGAGCCGCAAGGTCTGAGAAAAGCGAAACGGGTGGGCCCAGCCCACCCGTTTCGGTGATGGCGTTTCGGTCCGCCAAGCGATCAGATCGGAGCCGTGTTGCTCGTGTTGCACGAGCCGGCCTCGATGAGCTGCAGGTAGTGTCCGCAGGCGCCGGTTCCGGCATTGCCGTTGACGGAACCACTTCCGCTGCCCGTACCGATGACGTTGACGAGGTGGACGTTGCCGGACACGCCAAGGACCGTTCCCGAGCACGCGCCAGTGGGGATCGTGGTATTGCCAAGGTTGTTGCCGAAGACAATGCCTTGCTGAACGCTGGGGGTGGCGCCACTCCAGGCCAGGTTCTTGGAGCCCGGGCAAGGACCCGTGAGGTTCAATGTGTATCCGCCGCTGTTGCCGCGACCGTACTCCATGTTGTCCAGCGCGATTGCATTGTGCGCCGACTCATTGTGCGTGTCGCGCGTCGCGCCGTCGGCGTACGAACCGATGCGCAGTCGGTCAAAGGTCCCACGGCATCCAAGCAATGTACCGCCAGACACATCCACGTCAAAGTGCGCGACAACCTGGTTGCCGAGATAAGCGGTAGCCCACACCGGCATCGTGCAGCCAGCAAAGCCGTGCGAGATCTGCATCTCGAGGATGTCAAAGTTGCGGCCGTCGTTGCGAGTGATCTCGATGCGGTCGAGCGTCCCGGTGTTGGGATAGTAAATGTTGGGGTTGTTGAAGCCGCAAGGCGTGAAGATGAACGCGATGTTGTTGATATTGACCGTCAAGCCGGCGCTCTGGTAATTCACAAGCGACTGGCCATTCTGCGTGATGTCGCTGAACGGCAGTTGCCCGTCCGAGTTCACAATCTGGGTTGGGCCGGTGTAGAAAGTGACCTGACCCTGCGCTGCCGTTCCAGGAGCCAGCAGCGAACAACCAGCCAGCGTTGCGAAAATGTGAAGCGATTTCATTCGATCTCTCCTTCAGTTTGTGACATGAACGACCGCCATCAAAGCCGCCCGAGAAGGCGGCTCCAAGCCCGAGGACAATCCACTGTGGCCGATAGTACGTTTATACCGGATTGCGGCGCCGTCGGCATGAAATTCCTCGTGGAACTCGCAAAAAAAGACGCGAATTCAGGCAATCGCGCAACACAACTGAAAGTCTGGACAAGCACACGGTCGCGACACAAATGAGGCAGCCCCGTCCTGATTGAACGGGGCTGCGCGAGTTCTGCAACTCGGCAAGGTGTTCGATCCGATTACGGGATCTGCTCAACGTTGCTGACAATGCAGGATCCGCCCTGAATCAGTTGGAGGTACCGCCCGCATGCCCCCGCGCCGGCAGTTCCGTTCAGGAATCCGCTGCCAGTGCCCGTCCCGAAGAACCCAGGCGGATTGACCAGTTGAACCTGGCCCTGGATTCCCAGCATGGTCCCGGGGCAGGGCTGGTTGTTTGGAATCGCGGTTTGACCCTGATTCTGTCCGATGACCAGGGCTTGTTGAGAGTTGGGTTCGCGCCCAGCCAACCGACGGTAACCGTGCCGGGGCACTGGCCGGTCACGGAAAGTCGATACCCGCCACCCCCACCGCGACCGTACTCCATGTCGTCGATTGCAAGGTAGTTCAGGTATCCGCGATTGTGTTCGTCTCTGATGACGGCGTTCGCATAGGCACCAATCTCCACTTTATCGAAGATCCCCTGGAGTCCCACCAGAGTCCCGCCCGGCAAGTCTGCATCGAATTCGTCCAAGAGGTTGCCGTCAAGAAACGCGGCGACCCAGAGGTAGACCGTGCACTCATTCCGGCCCGTGGAGATCAGCATTTCGAGCGTATCAAAATCACGCCCGTCGATCCGCGTGATCGTAATGCGACCCGCGCCACCCCCTGAGGCGTAGTAGATGTTCTCGTTGTTGAAACCACATGGTGTGAAGATGAACGACGAACCTTGGACGTCGACGATCAGATCTTCGCCGACGTAATTCCGCAACGATCGCCCATTCTCGGTGATGTCGGAAAACGTCAGCAATCCGTCGGAGACTCCGATCCGGCTTGCTCCGTCGTAAAAACTGACCTGACCCTGCGCTGCGATTCCGAGAACCAGTAGTGAACAACCCGCAAGTGTTGCGAACAGGTGGGTCGATTCCATTCATTCTCTCCTTCGCGTAATGACATGATTATCCGGTAATTGGCGCGCGAGCAGGCGGCTCCACCGCTCCGATTGCTCTCGAAGACCGCCGGTGTGGTTATACCGCATCGCCGCGCCGCAGTCCTGAGTATCTTCCGAGAAGCCACGAAAAAGTACCGGGCTCCGCCTTTATCACCGTGCTTTTGCGGATCTGGACCGCTGCGCGCTTGCGCCAATAGAAGCAGCCCCGTCCGGACGGGACGGGGCTGCACGAATTCTGAGAATCGCCTGAACGTGCGATGCGATTACGGAAGCTGATCCACGTTGCTGGCTTCGCAGGGGTTCGCCACAGTGACGAGTTGGAGGTAGCCGCCGCAAGCACCGCTGCCGGCCTGCCCGTTGACGTTACCCGAACCGCTGCCGGTTCCAATCGTGTTGACGACGCGGAGGCTACGGGTTCCCAGACCAAGCTGCGTGCCCTGGCAGGGACCATTGGGAACAACGAAGCTTCCTGTGTTGGCGGCGAAGACGATCGCCTGCTGCTTGTTGGACTGTGCGCCGCTCCACGCCACGTTGACGCTACCGGGGCAGTTGCCGGTCACGGTGCAGGTGTAGCCGCCGCCGCTGCCGTCATCGCCATGCTCCATGTCATCCAGGGCGATCGCATTGAGCAGAGCCGGATTGTGCTGGTCGCGCGTTGCGGCGTCCTGATAGGACCCGATGCGCAGCTCATCAAAGTTGCCGCTGCAGCCGAGGAGCGTGCCTCCAGGGACATCGATGTCGAAGTCAGCAACCGGATTACCATCGAGATAGGCCGTGGCCCACACGTAGATCGTGCATCCACCAAAACCATGGGAAACGTGCGTCTCAAGAATCGAGAAGTCAGCGCCACTCTGCTTGGTGATGACGATGCGCTCGTTCACTCCGCCGTTGGGGTAGTAGCAATTGGGGTTGGCGAATCCGCAGAAGGTCGTGACAAACGCGAAGTCATTGACATTCACAATCAGTCCAGCGTCCATGTAATTCACGAGCGTCTGACCATTCTAGGTGATGTCGCTGAACGGCAGCTGCCCATCGGAGTTGACGATCTGCGTCGCACCCGAGTAGAACGTAACCTGACCGTTGGCCAGAGTGCCTGCCGCGAGCAACGCACCACCAGCGAGAGCCATAATCGACTTGCTTGACTTCATCTTCCTTCTCCTTGTTTGAGTTTCGAAGCGTGTTTCGCCCGCCGGAAACGGTTTGGGTCGCCTGAGTACCTCCGCGAACCCACCGGCAAGGCGATTCCCTTGTTTATACCAGATTCTCTCTCGCGTTGCAAGGGGCAAACCTGACTCCCGAGGCAAAAGATCGTTTCCGGGCGCTATTGGCATCAGACCACCTGCAGGGCAACCCCTGTCCCGGGGAACAAGACAGCACAAACCGAAGATGCGCTGGTTTCCCTGGCAACTGTGGCAAACCCGCAAAAAGGTGACAGCCCCACTCGTGAGAAGCGGGGCTGTCTGAAAGTGAATCCAACTTTTCGCCGTCGAAGAGCCGGCTACGGGAGCTGCTCCACATTGCTGGTATCGCACGGGCTGCCGACCACCACCATCTGCAGGTAGTGACCGCAGACATTGGTGCCGATCGTGCTGCCAACCTGGCCAGATCCCGAGCCTGTGCCGCCCTGGTAGGCGATCTGAATTCCGGAAGTGCCAAGCCCAAGTTGGGTACCCGCGCAGGGGCCTCCCGGCACAACGAAGCTCCCGGTGTTATTCGCATGAACGATGGCCATCGGCTTGTTTGGTGTCGCGTTGGCCCAGGCAACGCTTACGCGACCGGGGCAGTCACCCGTGACCGTGAGCGACAGGCTCGGAGGACCGGCGATCACTTCGATATTGTCCCACGCCGTGTTGCCCTCGATCTGACCTCCGCCGTTGTTCGTCGAATCCATCACGATGCGCGAGATGCCGTTGTTGCTCGTGGCGGTGTATCGGAATCCGGCACAGTTGTTGCTCGTGCGCGTCACGGAGGGCACGTCGAACACGATGTTGTCATTCATGTCGTAGAACGTCAGCCGCTGATCGGTGTATGCCGAAAGGTCAAAGGAAAACGATGAAATCGTCGAGCCAAACCCCGGATCAAAAACAATCGTGCTGGTTGGACCGCCGTTTCCGGCGCCGCAAGTCTGCGTGTCGGTGATCCAGAGGCCACAAGGGTTGTTGCCGCGATTGCCTTCATCGCAATTTCCCGCCGCCACGTAGTAGTTGCCCGCGTTGGTGTTCTGATAGAACCATCGCGTGGTCCAATCCGCAAAGGGATCGTCGAAGTTCTCGTTGTAGGTTTGGGCGAGACTGGTGCTCGCCATTGCCGCCGCGCCGCAAACCGCCAATGCCAATAAGGCCCCTCGTCTCATCGCCGTTCTCCTTCAACCTGTCATTCATACAGTTGCGCCGCCACGGCCGCGCCGAAGCTGTTTCCGCTAATATACCAGATTCAGGAACTTCTCGGGGACGAAAACGCTGCTTCGCGACAAAAAGTGCGGTTCGCTTGCGGATTCGAGACTCTGATCCCTGATCCAGACTCGCCAGCTTGTCTACTCACTTTGATCTCCAGCCCCATAACCCGCACCAGCCAGCCCTCGGTCCGCGTCAATCGACATCGCACGGCCCCACCTCATCCCCCGGTGGCCTTGGGCGGGCCCCACCCGGATTGGAAGCCGACCTCCGTCGCTCCTATTATCGAGTTCGCAGGTGCTGTGGCGAATGCCCAAGCTCCACCACCCAGAACGCAACCGGAGGTCAACCGATCCCATGATCGAAGCGCTTAAAGACGACGAACTCATGCGCAAGGTTGGCGGCAAGTTTCGCCTCGCCGCCATGATCCAGCGCCGCTGGTGCCAGCTCATGGATGGCGCCCGACCCATGGTTGAGCGAGCCGGCCGAACCGATCTCGAGCTTGTGGTCGAGGAAATCCGCCTTGGATTGCTGACCTACGAGCACATCGACCTCGTCGCCACTGGCGCCGCCCCCGCCGAGGTCCTCTAGGCGCTTCTGAGGATTCCCGCACTCCGTCGCTGGTGACCTATGAGTGACGGCCCGACCAGACCAGGCCTCGACGACCTGCCGCGCCTCGCCGCAGGCAAGGGCATCGTCGTCGGCATCACCGGCGGCATAGCCTGCTACAAGACGGCCCACATCGTCAGCCGCCTCGCTCAGGCGGGAGCCAGCGTCTCGGTGCTCATGACTGACGCCGCCACGCGCTTCGTCACCCCACTGACCTTCCAGGCGCTCTCAGGCCGGCCGGTCTACACGAGCCAGTGGGAACATGTGGAGTCTCAGGATCCTCAACACATCAGCCTCGCCCGCGGTGCGGCTCTCATGCTCATCGCTCCCTGCACCATGGACATGATGGCCAAACTGGCAACAGGCCGCACGGATGATGTCGTGTCGCTGGTCGCCTCCGCAATCGATCGCAGCAAGCAGCCCTGCCTGCTGGCGCCGTCCATGAATGCGGTGATGTGGAACCAGCCCGCGACGCAGCGCGCCCTGGCCCAACTCAAGGACGACGGCTTCCAGTTGATCGGACCCGACTCGGGCTGGCAGGCGTGCCGCACCGAAGGCGTGGGCCGCATGAGTGAGCCGGATGAGATCCTCGCCTCCGTCGCCGACAAGCTGCGCCGCTGATCCCCCGTCACCGCCTCGACGCTATCCTGAAGACAATTCAATCGAAAGGAAATCAGCCATGCAGTTGATGTCCCTGCTGCTGCTTGCCATTCCGTTTTCGTGGATTACTGGGTGCGCTACGACCGCGCCAAAGTCTGACGCGCGCGTCATTGAAGACCTCCGCCGCCCCGTCGCCACCTACTCCATCGTCGCTCGCGATCCGCAGACGGGGCAGATGGGTGTGGCGGTCCAGTCACACTGGTTCTCGGTTGGACCCATCGTCCCGTGGGCGGATGCGGGCGTGGGAGCCGTCGCCACGCAGTCCTTCGTCGACCCCTCCTACGGCTCCCTCGGCCTGGAGATGATGCGCCTGGGCAAGAGCGCACCGGACTCGCTCGCGGGCCTGCTGACCAGCGATGAGCACCGAGAAGTGCGGCAGGTCGCCATGGTGGACGCCACCGGTGGCATCGCCGCCCACACCGGCGCCAAGTGCATTGCCGCGGCCGGCTGCATCGTCGATACCGACAACCAGTTCTCCTGCCAGGCAAACCTCATGGAGAAAGACACTGTCTGGCCCGCCATGGCCGACGCCTATCTCGCCACCAAAGGCGATCTGGCGGATCGCTTGCTCGCAGCGCTCGACGCGGCGCAGGCAGAAGGCGGCGACATACGCGGCCGCCAGTCCGCTGCGATTCTGATCGTCTCATCCAAGTCAACCGGCAAGCCGTGGGTCGATCGGCTCTTCGACCTGCGAGTCGAAGACAACCCCGAACCGCTCAAGGAACTGCGAAGACTCGTCGGCGTGCAGCGGGCCTACAACCACATGAACGCGGGCGACCTCGCAATGGAGCACGGCGACGCCGAAACCGCCAACCGCGAATACTCGCTGGCCGAGCAACTCCAGCCGCAGATCGTCGAGATTTCGTTCTGGCGAGCGACCACGCTGGTCCAGTCAGGCAAGGTGGATGAGGCCCTGCCAATCTTCAAGCGCGTGTTCGCCAAAGAGGAGCGTTGGGCCAAACTCCTCCCCCGTCTCGTCGATGCTGGCCTGCTCACGATTGATCAGGCGGTGGTGGAGAAGATTCTGGAGCAGCGGTAGGCGCGCACCGCTTTGCTTCAGATTGGCCGAACTCGAAAAACCGTGTATTCTTGATAAACAGACCGTCGAACCTGAGGAAACATCATGGCAGATGGAAAACTACTTGATCGGATCGCCATCGATGCAGCCATCTGCGCCGGCCGACCGTGCGTGCGCGGCACTCGAATTCCCATTGCAATCATCCTCGACGGCCTTGCAGAGGGTCTTACGGCTGAGCAGATCATCGATCACTATCCCCAGCTGGCGCCCGACGACATTCGTGCCACACTCGCCTACGCAGGAGAACTGGCCCGGGAGCAGGTCTGGAAGACGGCGGTATGAGGATCAAATTGGATGAGAATCTGTCCCGTCACCTCAAGGGCACTCTGACAGCTATCGGCCACGACGTTGAAACTGCCGCCGACGAGGGGCTCCTCTCGCAGCCGGACTCGGAAGTCGCCGCAGCCGCGAAGCGCGAGGATCGGGTGATTTTCACTCTTGATCTCGACTTTGCCGACGTGCGGCGGTTCCCGCCGGGCGAGCATCCGGGAGTGGTCCTGTCTCGACCACCTACGTTCGGACCGCTGACCGTCAACAAGTTCATAGAGCGATTCGCGCAACAGGCAGACCTCGACGAACTTGCGGGCGCACTGGCTATCGTGGAGCCGCACCGCGTGCGGATTCGTCGAGGCGAGCCGCCGTCAGATGAAGCACTTGGTCACTCGCACGGTGATTGAGAAGATGCTGAAGCAGCGGTAGCTGGATGGGCTGGTTCGAACGAGTAGTAGCCGAACACGGCGGCGACACCGGCTTGCCACAGGATGAGAGTTGACCCAAGGTAAAGCAAGTTATGAGAGACTCCCGTAGCCCTGGTAACTGGCGCGGTGAGCAGCACCAGGGCCAACGCAGGCAGCCCAGCGGCACCGACACCGATGACTAAACCGGCGATGGCTCGATCCCAAGGAACCCGCCACGGATGGCGTCGGAGATTGAGCAAATCGCGAATGCTGCCATGCACTCGGTGAGGTCGAGAAATGCGGTGTGGGAGCGTCATAAAGTACTCAAGCGCGAGAACACCCAACGCGCCGCCCGCGATGGCGGAGCTCAGCACTTGCTCACTCGAACTCAAGTTGCGCAACAAACGCTCGGCTGCAACCCCAGCAACAACTAGCGACAAGAACGACGCGGCGCAGCCGAGAATCCTCGGCCATGGCAAGCGACCTTCGAGCTTCAGCAGCGGCGACACGACGAAGAGCGCAAACACAATCGCAGGACTCGTCTCCAGAGCGTCCCCCAATAAGTCTCGCAGACCGTTGGAATCTTCAATCGAGTACGAGTGCCCGCGAACGGTTGCACCTAGCAGAACCAAGATGGCCGAGATTACGCCTGAGACTGCCCCCTCGCGTGGCCCAGTTCAGCCCGCGAGACAATCGTGTCTGCGCCTTGGTGCCCGAGCGGGCCCATCTCCAGTTGATCGTCTTTCCACACTCCGGACACACCTGCCCTTCAAACGCGCAGCCAGTACCCGCAGTGCGGACACGCCGGGAGTTTTCGCGTCTCGGTCATCTTGGCAAACGATACTCTGGCCGGAGCGCGGATATCGCCCTACCGGTAAGTTACCCGATTTGAACCACCCCCACTGGACCCCGACCTCCCCAATCCGGCGATCGCCTATCATGCCTTTGACACCCATTTATCCGTCTCTGAGAAGGATCACAACCATGCCCGCACGAGCGAAAATCTCGATCATCGGTGGTGGAAACGTCGGCGCTTCCTGTGCCCTCTGGGCCGCTTCCAAGGAACTGGGCGACATCGTCGTCCTCGACATCCCGCAGGCTGAGAATCTCGTCAAGGGCAAGATGCTCGACCTCGCCCAGTGCTCGCCAATTGAGCGCTTCGACGCCAACATCATCGGCACGGCGGACTACAAGGACATCGCCAACTCCGACGTCGTCGTCGTCACCGCCGGCCTGCCGCGCAAGCCCGGCATGAGCCGCGATGACCTCATCCAGACAAACGTCAAGATCGTCAAGAGCGTCAGCGAGAACATCCGCGAGTACGCGCCCGACTCGATCGTCATTGTCGTCTCCAACCCGCTCGACGCGATGGTCTACACCGCGTGGAAGACGACCGGCTTCCCGACCAAGCGCATCGTCGGCCAGGCCGGCTGCCTCGATGTGGCTCGCTTCCGCACCTTCCTCGCGATGGAAACGGGTTTCAGCGTCGAAGACATCAACGCCCTGCTCCTCGGCGGACACGGCGACGACATGGTCCCCCTGCCGCGTTTCACCAACATTGCCGGCATTCCCATCACGCAGTTCATCAGCGAAGCCAAACTCCAGGAGATCACCGACCGCGCCAAGGTCGGCGGCGGCGAGATCGTCAAACTCATGGGCACCAGCGCCTACTACGCACCGGCCAGCGGCGTCATCCAGATGACCGAAGCGATCATCAAGGACAAGAAGCGCATCCTGCCCTGCGCCGGCTACTGCGACAAGGAATACGGCGTGGGCGGCTACTTCGTCGGCGTGCCCTGCGTGCTCGGCGCGGGCGGCGTGGAGCGCGTCATCGAGATTGATCTCAATGAGGGCGAAACAAAGCTGATGAACGAGTCCATCAGCCACGTGAAGGATCTCGTCAAGGTCGTCCGCGACATGTTCCCGGAACTGGCGTAAGGCTCAGCTGCGGTCGCGACATTCAGCGTTCGTTGTTTTCGAACACGACCATGTACTGGCTGGTGATGAGATCAGCCGGGTCGATGTCGATCTGTCCGGCATGCCCGTCGTAGAACAGCATGGAGTGTCGATCCACGATACCGTGGTGCGGAATCGAATTGGTCCGATGGAACCACAGCGCCCACTCAGCAGAGTCGTCGAGCACCGAGACGTAACGGCTCGCGTCGGTCAGAATGAGTGACCGGACCCGTCGGCGCGCCTCGCGGGGATTCGAATCCAGGCTCCAGAAGACGTTGTAGGAGTAGCTCGTCCCCGCGGCGTCATAGTCGCTCAGGCCGAACTTCGCCTCGGGGGCATAGAACGCCTCCTGGTAGTTGAACGATTTGTCCGACGGGCACGCAAAGAGCGGCAGATCGATCGCGTCGATGACGGGGTCCGGGTCGCCCGGTCGGCCGAGGTTGACGCCGGTCTGCACATAGCGGTTCAGCGGACGCTCATACGGCTTGGGCGCAGCGAAGACCCCGTTTCGCAGCAGGCTGGTCGGCTTCACCCACTTGCCCCCGAACGTGAATCCGCGGTACGTCGGGCCGAGCATCACACCCGCCGGCAGACCATCATTCTGATCGTCAAGATACAACCCGATCCCTACGGCGAGTTGGCGCAAGTTGCTCAGGCACGCGGCGGTTCGCGCCGCTTCACGGGCGCGCGACAGCGCCGGAAGCAGCAGTCCGATCAGAAACGTGATGATGGAGATGACGACGAGCAGCTCAATCAACGTAAAACCGCGTCGCCGGCGTCCTGCAGCGGTCATGCCCTTCTCTCCTTGGGAGAAGCCGAGTGCGGCATCCGCCCATGGGCCCCCGGGCGTGCTGTTCACTTCGAGATGATAGGCGGTGCCAGCCCGACCAATCCGGCCCTCTGCAGACGCGGTGCGCGTCGCAGCGCCGCTATCATCGACCGCCCAAACCCGTACGATTATTCCCGCTCCCACCGGATCGCCCATGACCCAAGCTCAATCGCCTCAGACTGTTGCAGGATATCGGCCCACGATTGCGGTGCTGATCAGTGGCGGCGGACGATCGCTCGAGAATCTCGCGCAATACGTCCGGGACGGGCGGCTCAAGTGCGAAATCGCCGTGGTGATCTCCTCGAACCCCAAGGCTGGCGGAATCAGCCGCGCCCGCCGTTTCAATCTGCCCTGCATGGTGATTGACCGGGCCGCCCACACAGACGACGCCGCCTTCAGCCGAGCCGTCTTCGACGCCATCCGGCGCATCGGCGTCGATCTCGTCGTCATGGCCGGCTTCCTGAAACTGCTTCTGATCCCGGATGATTTCGCCGGACGCGTCATCAACATCCATCCAGCCCTGCTGCCCAGGTATGGCGGCAAAGGGATGTATGGCAATCGCGTCCACGAAGCGGTCCTGCAGAATCACGAGCGGGAATCGGGCTGCACCGTGCACTACGCGGACAACGAGTACGACCACGGCCCCATCATCCTCCAGAAAAGCTGTCCCGTGCAGGCGAGCGACACGCCGGCCACACTGGCCGCTCGCGTCTTTGCCCTCGAACTCGTGGCGTTGCCGCAGGCCGTCGCGATGGTCCTGAACCAGGCCGGGCAGGGAAAGCCCGGCGTATAGAATCGTCGCTCGCCTCCCTTTCCGCTGCGGGGATCAACGGATCACAAGGATTGATCATGCGCCAACGCCGCGACCATCTCACTCGACTCTCGCTCTGGCTCTGCGTGATGGCCACGCTGCTGTGCCTGTGCACGCCCACGGTGGCCCGGCAGGACGAGAAGACTGCCCCGCCCGCTGCACCCAAACTCGATGAAGAGGCCATCGATCGTCTGCAGGATGAGGCAGTCGAAGCGTACAACAAGGGAGAGACGGAGAAGGCTCTCTCCATGTGGGTACAGATCCTCCAGAGCGACCCACGCGACACCACAGCTCTCTACAACAGCGCCTGCGCTGTCACGAAGCTAGGCTACAAGGACGAAGCCTTCAAACTGCTCGACCTCGCCGTGCAATTCGGCTTTGTCAACTTCGAGCACCTCAAGCACGATGCGGACCTCGAGCCGTTGCGCGAGGATGATCGCTACACGAAACTCCTCGACTCCATAGAAAAGCGATACGCCGACGCCGCCCAGTACATGGAGAACTGGGCTCGCGAAGTACTCGGCACCAGCGCCATCATCGAGCGAGATGAAGATCTCCGCCTCGTGCTGGCGACCAATCTCGATCGCGAGACCTTCGATCGCATGCGCAGCACGATCCGCAGACAGATGCGCATGCAGATCGACACGATCTTCGACGGGCCACCCAATTCGTACGTGCTCGTGCTCGTCCCCACGCCAGGAAAGGCGGATGAGATGATCGGCTCGGTGCGCGTCGCCGGCTACTACGACCATGATACGCGAAAGCTTGTGCTGCGTGACATCGGCCCCTCGCTGCGCCATGAACTTACCCACGCGCTGCACCACGCCCAGATGGACCGCCTCGACCAGGAACACCCGATGTGGATCCAGGAGGGGCTCGCATCGATGTTTGAGATGTACGACATCGACGAGAGCGGCCATTACCGCGTGCTCGACAACACCCGCCTCAACATTGTGCTCAACCTCAAGCGCAGCGCTGCCCTGTCGCGATGGAGCGACTTCTTCAAGCAGGCAGATGACAAGTTCAATAAGGTCCGCGCCAGGGCCAAGTACGCCGAGGCGCGGGCGATCTTTCAGTACCTCGCAGAGAAAGACCTCTTCGAGAAGTGGTACCGCCTCTATCTCACGACCTACGCGGAAGATCGCACCGGAGCCCTCGCCTTCGAGCGGCTGTTCGACAAGCCACTCGAAGATGTCGAACGCGACTACCGCATGTGGCTGGGTGGCAAAGAGAAAGTCCCCGAGGTCGTGCGCTGGAGCCAGCCGTCCATCGGTGTCTGGATCGCCGACCAGGCCGCTAATGACGGCGTGCAGGTGCTCGACGTCAACCCGGGCGGCGCGGCCCGGGTCGCTGGCATTCGCAGCGGAGACGTCATTACCGCCATCGACGGCCGCCCCATGTTCGCTGTCGAAGAGGTCGTCGTTGATATTCTCCGCCGCACCGATGGCGAGGAAGTCACCCTTCGCCTTCGACGCGGCAAGATCTATCGCGATGTCAAGGTAAACCTGCGCCCGATCCGCGAGAGCCGCGCCACACGCGACCTCATCGAGCCCGGCGCGTCTGCCTGATCAGTGTGGATCCATTGGCAGCCTGGCTTTGGACTTAGTCAGGGTATCGACCGAAGACCAGCGTCACGTTGTGCCCGCCAAAGCCGAAGCTGTTGTTGAGCGCGTAACGGACGTTTGCCTTTCGCTCAACATTGGGCACGAAGTCGAGATCAAAATCCGGATTGTCCAGATTGACCGTCGGCGGGATGACCTGTTCGGCGAGCGTGCGGACGACGGCCATGCTCTCGATGCCGCCCGAGGCGCCCAATGTGTGGCCGGTGACGCCCTTGGTGGAACTGATGGCGAGTTTGCTGGCGTGCTCGCCAAAGACGCTCCTGATGGCCATGACCTCGGCCGCGTCGCCCAGCGGCGTGGAGGTGCCATGTGCGTTGATGTAGTCGATCTGCTCGGGCTTGAGCCTGGCGTCCTTGAGCGCCAGAGCCATGCACCTCGCCGCGCCCGTTCCTTCCGGATCGGGGGCGGTGATATGGCCGGCGTCACCCGACGAGCCAAAGCCAAGCAGTTCGCAGTAAATGCGGGCACCGCGTTTTTTGGCGTGCTCAAGTTCTTCGAGGACCAGAATACCGGCGCCCTCGGCAAGCACGAAACCGTCACGATCGTGATCGAACGGCCGCGAGGCGTGCATCGGATCATCGTTGCGCGTCGAAAGGGCACGCATGACCATGAAGCCGGCCATGCACAGCGGCGTCATCGCGGCTTCGGCCCCGCCGGTGACCATAACATCCGCGTCGCCATCCTGAATCAACTGGAAGGCATCGCCGATCGCGTTGGCGGCCGACGCGCATGCCGTGGCCGGCGCGCTGTTGGGCCCCTTGAGGCCGAAGCGAATCGACACGTTGCCTGAGCAGGCGTTGACCATCAAACGTGGTACGAGGAAGGGCGTGACGCGGTCCGGTCCCTTGACGTGCATCTTGTCGATGTATTCTTCGATCGTGTTCACGCCGCCGACGCCCGAGCCGATGACGACGCCGCAGCGGAATGGATCTTCCTTGGTGAAGTCGATGCCGCAGTCCTGCGCGGCTTCGATGGCGGCGTACATGCCCAGCATGGTGAAGCGGTCGAGGCGCTTGAGTTCACTGCGCTCGAGTCGGTCGCTACCGTCCCAGTCAATGACCTCGCCCCCGAACTTGACGGACCAGCGCTCGCCCTGAAAGCGTTCGATGGGCCGCATGCCGGGCCGACCCTCGCGCATGGCCCTCCAGATGTCGAGACTGTTGTGTCCGACATTACAGATCGCCCCAAGTCCGGTGACGACGACACGACGTGAGGGGGGATTGCTCATGGAACGGGAATCGGTAGGCGCGTGGGCTGCATGGGCGGAAGAGCAGTCATCCGGCAAGCCGCAGCCCGCCGAACGACACAACAGGCCCGCCGCCCCCAGTGGTGCCGCGGGTCAAAAAGGAGGATCATTCTCCTCCCGAGGTGGCCTTCATGATGAACTCGACGGCCTGGCCGACGGTCTGGATCTTCTCGGCTTCTTCGTCGGGGATCGAAGTCTCGAATTCGTCTTCGAGTTCCATGACCAGTTCGACGGTATCCAGGCTGTCCGCGTTGAGATCGTTGACGAAACTGGTGTTGCGCGTGATCTGCGACTTGTCGACGCCCATCTGCTCGGCGACGATGCTGATCACCTTGGCTTCGATTTCGGATTCTTGCACGTTCGAATCTCCTCAGGGGTTGGTACGTTCGTTTCCACTCATCTGACGAAGCGTCGAGCCCGCAGCGAGGGGCAGAAATATAGCCGTCAGGACCGCAGCCTACAAGCCCCGATGTGCCACGAAAGCACGTTCGACGCAGCGATGCGGCCAACATCCATCAACCGTCACATGCCCATTCCACCCGCCACGGCCAAAACTTCTCCCGTCACGAATCCAGCATCCTCAGCAGTGAAATAGGCCACAGCTGCCGCAATCTCACCCGCCTGGCCGAATCGCCGCATGGGCGTGATGTTCCTCGCTTCGTCCTTCACCGCGTCGGGTAGATCAGACGTCATGTCCGTTTCGATAAAGCCGGGCGCTACCACATTTGCGGTGATGCCCTTGGTCGCAAACTCCTTGGCGATAGCCTTGGTCATCCCGATCAGCCCGGACTTGGCGGCGCAGTAGTTCACCTGGCTCGCCCGACCCACGCGGCCCGAGATCGAACTGATATTCACCATGCGCCCCCAGCGGTTGCTCATCATCGGCCGGGCGGCGGCCCGGCAGGTGACGAACGCTGATTTGAGATTGACCCGGATCACCTCGTCAAAATCCTCATCGCTCATACGCAGCAGCAGGCCGTCCCGCGTGATCCCTGCATTGTTCACCAGAATGTCAAGACGCCCCAACGACTTGGCGGTATCAGTCACGGCCTCAGCAAGCGCCTTGGAGTCGCCGACATCGCAGACCAGCGTTGAGGCCGAACCGCCGGTCTGTGCAATTGAGGATTTCAAATCGCCCAGCGGCCCGGGAGTACGGCTCACAAGCACTACATGCCGACCATCTCTTGCGAGACGCTCTGCCACGGCACGTCCGATGCCCCGGCTTGCGCCGGTAATGAAAGCCACGCGCTTCTCGTCGCTCATTCCCATCCCATTCCCAATGTGTGCCAAAGAGAGCTGAACTCAGGGCGAGCCAGGGCTCTTGCCCGGCGGCGGATTACCAGGATCCGTCGGCTGCGGAACACGCTTGCGAGGATCGGTTGGAGGTCGATTATCCGGCTGTTGATCCGATGGCTGCCCATCGCCAGTCGCGTCGGCGATTGCCTTCTCGGCCGCCGCGATCGATTGCTTGCTCACGGGCACCACCGCGAAGGGAGAGAACTGGTACAGATCGCCGCGCTGCGTCACCAGCCAGTCTTGCTGGACGCGACCGGCCTGGGGCAACACCACGCTGAACGAAACGACGTTCCCGGTGCCCATCGGCATGCTGACGCGATCGATGAGATCGACTTCGACGATCTTCGACGTCTCCTCTTTCCACTGGCCGCTCTCAACCAGATCGTCAAGCACCTTCTTGCCCGTTGCATCCATCTTCGGACGCAGTGCCTCGGCATTGCCTGAAGCAAAGTCGCTCATGAATTCGAGGATCGCCTTGACCTCGTCCTCACTGCACTCCATCGGCTTGGCGTTCTGCAGCTTGACCTTTGAGTCGAGAGTCAGGTACTCCGCGACTGAATTTGGATCCACCGTCGTCGGTCCCTGCGGCGGTGGCGGCGGCGGCGGCGGTGGCGGCTCTTCCTTCTTGCAGCCGACAATGAAAGCCGCCATCGGCAGACCGATCGCGCACAGCGCGAACAACGACAGTGATTTACGAGTCAGGCTGGTCATGGTTTACCACCTTTATCTCGCGGTTGATTCGGCGCATCAGCCCCATCAGCACCTTGCCGGGGGCCAACTCATGATAGCGACCTGAAACGTGCTTCCCCAACCACTCGCAGGACTGGCTCCACCGAACCGGCGAGGTAATCTGCTCGACCAGCAGTCGACGGATCGATTCGGGATCCGAGTCGTGCGGCCTGGCCGTAACGTTGGACACCACGGGAAACGCGAGCGGCTTGAACTCTACCGCCGAAAGGGCCCGCCCCATCCGTTCCGCAGCCGGCCGCATGAGGGCCGAATGAAATGCCCCAGCGACAGCCAACGCCGTAGCGCGAAGACCCATCGGCCCGGCAGCCGCAACGGCATCGGCACAAGCATCTGCATCGCCCGAGAGCACGATCTGCCCGGGGGCGTTGAAATTGGCCGGCACCAGAACGCGCCCATTGCCTACTCGCTCGCACAGCTCATGCGCCTGCGAATCATCTGCACCGATGAGCGCGACCATCGATCCTTTGCTGGCTTCGGCCGCCTCTTGCATGAATCGCCCACGCTGGGCGACCAGCCGAAGACCCTCCTCGAACGAGAAGACCCCCGCCAGGTGCAACGCGGTGTATTCGCCAAGACTCAATCCCGCCGATGCGACCACATCCTGAGGGTTGATGAGATCCCCCACTGCGCGATGACAGGCGACCGAGGTCACATAGATGGCCGGCTGGCTCACGTCCGTCTGATTGATGCGTTCCACCGGACCGTCGAAACAGAGCTGGGACAGCGGCGCCCCCAGCGATCCACCGAGCACCTCGTCCGCCCGTGCAAACGTCGCGCGTGCCACATCGCTGGACTCAGCCCATGCGCGACCCATGCCGACAACTTGCGCGCCTTGGCCCGGACAAAGAATGATCGTGGATTCTGACATGTTCAACTCTCAGAAATCGTGCTCGCATAACGAATGAACCGGCAAGCAGCAGTGCTGTGGCTAGAGACGCCAGATGCTCGTGCCCCAGGTCATGCCGCCTCCCATCGCGACGAATGCGACCACGTCGCCCGAATGAATCCGCCCCGCCTCGCGCAATTCGTGCAGGCAGATGGGCACGCTTCCGGCACTTGTGTTGCCGTAGCGATCGATATTGACATAGAAGCGATCCGCGGGCAGGGCGAGGCGCTTACGCGTCGCGTCAATGATTCGGGCATTGGACTGGTGCGCTATGACCATCGCCAGCTCACTCATCTTGACGCCGGACTTCGTCAGTGCTTCCTCAAGCGCTTCGGGAAACTTCGTCACGGCGAACTTGAAGACTTCGCGGCCCTTCATCTGAAGGTAGTTGAGTTTGGTTTCGTTCCAGTCCACATCCGCCGGTACATGCTCTTCTCGTGTGGGGATGTAGAGGTAGTCCCACAGCGTGCCATCCGAGTACATCGACTGGAACAGGCAACCGCGCGATGGATCATCGCAGCGGCGCAAGATCGCCGCTCCTGCCCCGTCACCCGAAAGGATGCTGACCTTGCGATTGGTGTAGTCCGCCACGCGGGTCAGCGAATCGGCCCCGATTAGAGCAATCGTGCGATAGCTGCCCTGCCGGATAAGCGAATCGCTGATATTCAAGCCGTAAACGAAGCCGCTGCACGCGGCCGTGAGATCGAATGAGCCCGCCGGGACGGCCCCGATGCGTCCCGCGACTCGGCTCGCCGTGCTGGGGCAGGACATGTCCGGAGTACATGTCGCCACAATCACCAGATCAAGATCTCCTGCGGCGACGTTCGCGCGTTCCAGGGCCGAGCGCACGGCGTCTTCGCACAACGACGTGACATCCTCGCCGAGCTTCGGATCGCTGCGATAGCGCGTGCGCACACCCGTGCGCTGCACGATCCACTCGTCGCTGGTGTCCATCATTTTCTCGAGATCGCGATTGGTGAGCGCTGTACTGGGCACAGCCATCCCGCTGCTGAGAATTTCCACGCCGAATGAACCCGCGCTCACGCGCCACCCGCCTTCGTATCCGCTTCCGCGATGCGATTGACAAGGGCCTGGTTCAGGCCCTTGGTGACCATGCCGCGACTCTTGAGAATTGCATTGGTGATCGTCTTGGCTTCGGACGACCCGTGGCAGATGATGCAGATTCCGTTCACGCCAAGTAGCGGCGCGCCGCCATGTTCGTGGTAGTCGTGCAGCGCGTAGATGCGCTTCTGCACCGGCTTGAAGCGCGTCGCAAGTTCCGGATCGATGGCGGTGATCTCTCGCGCAATGGTCCGGAACAGGCCGGACGCCAGACCTTCAGCCAGCTTGATGACCACGTTGCCGACGAAACCGTCAGTGACCACGACGTCAGCGGCATGATCAAAGAGCGATCGACCCTCTACGAAACCGACGAAATTGAGATTCGGCGTGGCTCGAAGCTGATCGCGAGTGGCCTTGATTAAACCCGTGCCCTTACCCTCTTCTCCCCCGATGTTCATCATCGCCACCCGCGGGTTGGCGATGCCGAGCATCTCCCGGGCGTAGACCTCACCCATCAACCCATACTGGGCCAAGTGGGAAGGTCGAGGATCCGGATTGGCGCCGACGTCACAAAGGACGACCGGGCCCCCAAATGTCGGCAGGATCACGGCAATCCCCGGCCGATGCACTCCAGGCAATCGGCGCAACGACATCTGCGCCGCACAAACGCAGGCGCCAGTGTTGCCGGCCGACATGACGATGTCGGCACTGTCCTCGGCCCGACGGTGCGCCAGTTCCGACATTACCACAATAGAACTCTTCGGCTTGGACCGGACCGCTTCCACTGGCGACTCATCCATGCCGATCTCATCGGGCGCATCAACCACCGCCACGCGTGCATCACTCACGCCGTGCGCGGCCATCGCCTGACGAATGATGTCGCTCTTGCCGACCAGCAGGAGTTCATCACCGGGATCGAGTGACTCAAGGGCCGCAAACGCGCCGTCGAGGATGGCGCCTGGCGCGTGATCGCCGCCCATCACGTCGATGGCGATCCGCATGGGTTAATCTTCCTCGGAAGTCTCGGTCTTCATCTGAAGTCCGGGCCGAACATAGCCACAATTCGCGCACGCGCTATGGGGCAGCTTGTTCTCGCCGCAGTTTGGACAGAGAGTGGTGTGGGCGCCACGAAGGGCGTGGTGCGATCGACGCCGGCGCTTGCGACCGGGTGAAGTTCGATGAGTCGGGTGCATGACCGAGGGCCTCGCAATGATCAGGAAATTGGGTATGGCAGGGGAACAGGCCGATCCAGGCCCGCAGACGGACGTGGCCGACCGGCCCGCCGCTGTGTCCGAGCGGCAATAACACGTCCCCAAAGGTAGTTCGGACACCAGAATCAGTCAAGCGCATGGTAGTCCACCCCACTTGACCCGACGCGGCTGATCGGTACGCTTGGGTTCGGTCAGCCGGCATCATCCCGGTTGATTGCCTCCCTAGCTCAGTTGGTAGAGCAGCTGACTCTTAATCAGCGGGTCGAAGGTTCGAGTCCTTCGGGGGGCATTGCCCTGCGCCGGGGCGGTCGGCACGGCGCGCGTCCGATCTCCCAGCGGTTCCCCTCCATCGCCTGCAATATTCCGCGCTGTGGTGGACATTCACACCAGGGGGTACCTGAATTGACCGGACACCAGCGGGGCACCGAAGGCCGAGGCCTATCGTACGATGATTAGTGCAAACTCCAGCCTCGCACGACCCAAAGAGGAAGCCGCGCCATTGTCCGATCTTTCGGGCCACGCCACCCATGCCGAGTATGACCGCCGGCCCGACGGCATCGATGCCCGATTCTCCGTCGGCTGGCGGTTTCGCCTCCGGTTCACCAGCCGAGCGTTTGAGCCGAACAACCGAGTTCTGGGTGGTGTCATCGAGGCTGAAGAGTCGCCCGCCCGTGTGCTCGTGTTCATCGATGATGGCATACCCAACGCGAACCCTCGGTTCACGAGTACCATTCGCCAGTACGCTGAAGCTCACTGCGATCAACTCAGGCTGACGGGCGAACCGATCGTGATTCGAGGCGGCGAACGCGCCAAGACTGATCGCTCGGTATTCGAATCGATCACGAGCGGGATCAACACCGCCGGTTTGTGCCGCCGGTCGTACGTGCTCGTCATCGGCGGCGGCGCTGTGCTCGATGTCGTCGGCTTCGCCGCAGCTGTCGCCCATCGCGGCGTGCGACTCATCCGCATGCCCAGCACCGTCCTCGCTCAGGATGACTCCGGCGTCGGCGTGAAGAACGGCATCAACGCATTCGGCAAGAAGAACTTTCTTGGCACCTTCACACCGCCCTGGGCCGTTGTCAACGACTCCAGCCTGCTGACTACACTTGCCGATCGTGACTGGTGCAGCGGCCTGAGCGAGTGCGTGAAGGTGGCGCTCGTGAAGGACGCCACGCTGTTTGACGACATCTGCCATGCGAGCGCACGACTCGTCGCTCGCGATCTCGACACGACGACCGCCATCATCCGCCGCTCCGCCGAGTGGCATCTGAAGCACATCGTCCAGGGCGGCGATCCATTCGAACTCACCGCGGCTCGCCCACTGGATTTCGGTCACTGGGCCGCGCACAAGCTCGAACAGATGACTGACTTCGCTCTGCGCCACGGTGAAGCAGTTAGCATCGGCATCGCCCTCGACACAACCTACTCCATGCTGCAAGGCTGGCTGAACGAATTCGATCGAGAGCGAATTCTGACCTGCCTCCGCGGAATGGGCCTGCCAACCTGGCACGATGATCTCGCCCGGACCCGCGAACTGCTCGACGGCCTCGAAGAGTTCCGCGAACACCTGGGCGGGCAACTGACCCTCGCCATGCTCCGCGGAATCGGCGACGCTTTCGACGTCCACACGGTGGACCAGAAGGTGGTCACTCGGGCGATCAATCGACTTCGTAACGAGGCAGCAGCCGCGCCGCAGTCGTAGAGTACCTCCGAAGCCTTGGTGTTTGATTCAGAGAGGAGGAGCGTATGGCCCCGGCAACGCCATCCTGCCCGGCATCGCGTTCGAAAGTAATCGAGCTTTACTTCTTGGAGCATCGCGCCAAGGTGCTCGATCTGGCGGCGTTTCTCGACCGCCTCGACCGAGCCGCCGATGACATCGGCCATGAGGACTTCCGCGTCGCCGCGCTCAAGCAGTCGATCGCCCTGCTGCTCGACGGGCACGGACAACGGGCCAAGCGCGTCCTGGATCACTTCAGCGATCCGAGCGAGACCCCAATTGAATCGGCTGCAGGCATGAAAGGCGCCTTCGGCGTCTATCCCGGCGGCAAGGCGGGCGTCATATGACCTACATCGACCCACACATTCACATGGTCTCGCGCACGACCGACGACTACCAGCGCATGGCGCAGGCCGGCTGCCTCGCCATCACCGAGCCTGCTTTCTGGGCGGGCTTCGACCGCTCCAGCCCCAAGGGCTTCTACGACTACTTCCGGCAACTGACCGAGTCCGAACCCAATCGTGCGGCTCAATTTGGCATTCGCCACTTCACCTGGCTGTGCATCAATCCCAAAGAGGCCGAAGACCCCGGCTTCGCCCGCGAAGTGATGTCGCTCATCCCCGACTTTCTCGATCGACCCAACGTGCTCGGCGTCGGCGAAATCGGCCTGAACAAAAACAGCCGCAATGAACTGGAGATCTTCGAAGCCCATGTCGAGTTCGCGGCCCAGCGCGATCAACTCATCCTCGTCCACACGCCGCACCTCGAAGACAAGCGCAAGGGCACGCGGCTGATCATGGATGCGATCAAGCGCAACGGTCGCATCGATCCCGGTCGCGTACTGATCGACCATATTGAAGAACACACCGTCAAGATGGTGCTCGACGCCGGCTTCTGGGCGGGCATGACGCTCTACCCCGACACCAAGTGCACGCCGCAACGCGCCGCCGATATCTTCGAGATGTACGGCACGGAGCGGATCTGGATCAATTCCGCCGGCGACTGGGGCGTCAGCGATCCACTGGCCGTTCCCAAATGCCAGGTCGAACTCCGCCGCCGCGGCCACACCGAAGACCTCGTGCGACGCGTTTCACTCGAGAATCCTCAGACATTCTTGAGTCAATCGCCGAAGTTCAGGGTCAATGAGCGCTGAAGTGTCCCACCCTTGCCGGATCGGCTACTGCACGAACGTGCACGCTGGACGAACGCTGGCTGAAACCAAGGCGCAACTTGAGAAGCACGCCACGGCCATCCAGCAACAAGTGGCTTCAGGAGGTTGCCTGAACATCGGCCTGTGGCTCTCAGCCGAGGCGGCCGAAGAACTCGACTCCCCCCCCGCTGTCACCTCATTCGAACAGTGGCTCGCCGCTCGATGCCTTCGAGTATTCACGATTAACGGTTTTCCGTACGGCGACTTCCACGGTCCAGTCGTGAAGCACCGTGTGTATGAGCCATCCTGGGCTGACGACCGCAGACTGAATTACACGCTCGCTCTGGCTCGTATACTCGTCGGCCTGGTGCAAGAAGGTGAGCACGCCGGCATCTCCACGCTGCCGCTCGGCTGGCCGGGGCCGCCCTGCAGTTCCGTGGATCGTGCAACTGCGGTCATGCAACTCCGCACGACGGCGCGCGAATTGAATCGACTGGCCGCCGAAACCGGACGTCTGATTCATCTCGACATCGAACCCGAACCAGGCTGCATCTTCTCAACCAGCAAAGATCTCTGCACATTCTATCACGAACTTTTGCTGCGCGGCGTCGCCGAAACTGAGGAGCACATCATTCGCCGCCACATTCGCGCGTGCCACGACGTCTGCCACGCCGCAGTGATGTTCGAGTCGCAGCGCGAGGCGATCGACCGTTACGCCGCGGCGGGAATCACAATTGGAAAGGTGCAGGTCTCCAGCGCTCTTGACATTCGAGTGCCAGCGGACGAGGGGCAGCGCCGACAGGTTCTCGATGCGCTTCGCCCGTTTGCCGAAGATCGCTATCTGCACCAGACGAGTATCATGCGAAACGGCGAGCAGTCGTTTGTTGAGGATCTGCCCGCAGCCCTGTCCCAATCACCGACTGCGCATGAAGAACACTGGCGTATCCACTACCACGTTCCCGTCAGCCGCGCCGGCCTGGGATCACTCGGCACGACGCAGTCCGCCATCACCGAGTGCCTGCAACGTCTCCCTGCAATCGCTGTGCGCGATCTGGAGATCGAAACCTATACGTGGGGAGTCCTGCCTGAGCAGCAACGTCCGCCGTCCATTGCGAGCGGCATCACGGGGGAAATCGAGTGGCTGCGTGCCGAGCTCGCACGCCTGGACATTGCGTACGAGGCCCCGAAATGAACGTTCGTCCCTGGCTGCAGTTGATCCGCCTTTCCAACGCTCCGACGATCGTGAGCAACGTCCTCGTCGGCTGGGCCATCGGACTGCACGCTCATTCAGACGGCTCCTGGACCGGCATCGCGCCGACCACGATCGCCATGCTCCTGCTCTACGTCGGCGGCATGGCCCTTAATGACGTGATGGACGTGGAGGTCGACCGCCGCGAGCGACCCGCTCGGCCGATCCCCTCGGGCGAAATCTCGCGATCGGCTGCTGCACTCTTCGTGATTGCGTGCTTCGCGACCGCACTCGGATTGCTCGCGCTGCGCGGCTGGATGACGGTGGGTTACGGTTTCGTGCTCATGATCGCCATTATTCTCTACAATATCATCCACGCGCGCACCGCCGCCTCAGTCCTCCTCATGGGTCTCTGTCGCGGATTGGTGTACGTCATCGCGGCGCTGGCCGCAGGCTGGTCGCCGCAATGGGGCGCCCTGCCGCTCCTGGCGACGGCGCTCACGGCTTACGTGCTGCTCTTCTCCCTTGTGGCTCGGGGCGAAGCCGGTGGCGAACGCATGCGATTCGAGTCGATCATCGTCCTGCTGCCGATGTTCGCTGTCGTCTTCGGCGAGTTCGTACCCAGTAACGCACCGGCGTGGCTGACCATCATCGGGCGCGGCGTGTTTCTCATCTGGGCGCTCGGCGTTGCGATGTATGTGCAGCAGCCCCAGCGCCACCTTGGCCGCGCCGTGGCCGGGTGGATCGCGGGAATCGCCCTGCTCGACGTGTACCATCTCACCCGGCTCGACCAGCCGGAGGCGGCACTCGCAGCCGGAGCCTGTTTCGCCCTCACGCTGGTCGGTCAGAAATGGATCGCGGGAACCTGAGATGGCCCACGCCACGGCAGTCATCAACATCGTCGGCCTCTCCTCATCGCTCATCGGGCCGCACACGCCGCGTATCGCCGCCTTTGCCAGGGCCGGCCGCCTCCAACGCATACACCCCGTACTCCCGGCGGTCACGTGCAGCGTCCAATCGAGCATGCTCACCGGCCTGATGCCGCGCGAACACGGCATCGTCGGCAACGGCTGGTACGACCGCACTGCCTGCGAAGTGCAATTCTGGAAGCAGTCAAATCGACTCGTCGCGGGAGAGAAGGTCTGGGAGACTGCCCGGAAGCGTGACCCATCAGTCTCCTGCGCCAACATGTTCTGGTGGTACAACATGTACTCCAGCGCCGATTACTCGGTCACACCGCGCCCGCAGTACCGTGCCGACGGACAGAAGATCCCCGACTGCTACAGCCACCCCGCCGATCTTCGCGACATGCTCCAGCACGAACTGGGACCGTTCCCGCTCTTCTCCTTCTGGGGGCCCGGGGCATCAATCGAATCGAGCCGGTGGATCGCAAAAGCGACGCAACTCGTCTGGGAGAAACACAATCCCACGCTGACGCTCGCCTACCTCCCGCATCTCGACTACGCGCTGCAGAAGCTCGGTCCAGAACACGACTCGATCCCGGGAGAATTGCGCGACATCGACGCGTTGGCAGGCGAACTGATCGATTTCTTCGACAAGCACGAAGTGCGAGTCGTGTTGTTGAGCGAATACGGCATCGAACCCGTCGATGATGCCGTCCACATCAACAGGGTATTGCGACAGGCAGACTGGCTGAGAATCCGCGAAGAGAACGGCCGCGAACTGCTCGACGCCGGCTCAAGCCGGGCCTTCGCCGTGGCCGATCATCAAATCGCCCACGTGTACGTCATTGATGCGTCAATCGAGGATCAGGTGCGCCAGACGTGCGCGCAGGCGCCGGGCGTCGATCAAGTCCTCGACCGCTCCGCCCAACAGCGACTCGGCATCAATCACCCGCGAGCCGGCGAACTGACCCTCGTCGCCGCCCCCCGCCGCTGGTTCAGTTACGACTACTGGCTCCATGATCGCCGTGCACCGGACTTCGCCCGCACGGTCGACATCCATCACAAGCCCGGTTACGACCCGCTCGAACTCTTCATCGACCCGGCGATCGCCTGGCCCAAACTTCGCCTTGCCTGGAAACTGCTCAAGAAGAAACTCGGCCAGCGCACCCTCTTTGACGTCATCCCCCTCGACACCCGCCTCGTCCGCGGATCGCACGGCCGTATCGACCAGGCACCCGAGCACCAGCCCGTGCTGATTACACAGCACAGCTCGACTCAGACGAACAAACTGAACTGCACCGCGGTCCGCAACGTGATACTCAATCATTTGTTCGACTGAAGATATGGTACCCAGCATCCCGCGTCAGATGTGGCGCGAACGCGACAACGTTCATACAAAGTGTGTTACTTCGGCGTCCCATCGCGCTGAATGCGGATCGACTCAATCGGAACCAGGGACCCATGATTCAACCCCGGACATGTCCGTCCGGCGCGCTGCCAGTCGCGCGGATGCCGCAGGTTCTCCGGCCAGAACGGCCAAGTGCGGCACTGGGTAGGTCGCGCGCCGTAGATCCCGCACACCGCTTTGCCCGGCACCGAATTGCGATCGAGAAATACACAGTCGTAGCCCTGCTCGCCCGGCGTCTCGGTCAACGATCGTCGTCCGTGCAGCCGGCGTGTGTACCTCGCCTCGGTCTCCGAAGCTCTTATCCCGAGCGTTGCAGCGATGACCTCCAACTCGTCATCACTCACCCACACGAACCCCGTCGGCCCCGTGCAGCAGTTGCCGCACTGCGTGCACTCAAAGCGCAGCCCGTCGGCATACCACTCTTTGGGGGTTGGGTTCGCGTCGGTCATGGTCGGTCACGCCAGTTCATTCGCCGGCCGGAAACAGACTGGCCTGGCCCGGCACCTCGCTGCTCGCCTGCTCGCGAACATCCTGCGCTTCATCAATGAGTTGATCGAGACCGTGGAATTCTTTGTACACACTCACAAAGCGCACGTACGCCACCTGGTTGAGCTTGCGCAGCCTCTGCGCCACGCGCTCGCCGATGATCGATCCCGGCACTTCGCGCTCGAACTCGCGGTGCAGCTCCTCGTCGAGTTCTTCTACGATCCGGCTCTTGGCTTCCGCTGCGATGGGAAGCTTGCCGCAGGCCGCTTCGATTCCCGCGAGGATCTTCTGCGGGTCAAACGCCTGGCGCGTCCCATCGCGCTTGATGACCATGAGTCGTCCGGCCATCTCGACACGTTCATACGTGGTGAACCGCTTGCCGCAGTGATTGCACACCCGCCGACGGCGAATCGCCTTGCCTCCATCGCTGGCGCGGCTGTCGATTACACGGTCATCATTGGCGGCACAAGCTGGGCAGATCACGCCTGCGGCTCCGATGCAAGATCTGGTAGAGGCAGAATCGGGTCTTGCGTATGTTGTGGAGCCATTCGCTGGAAGTCAACCAGCCAGGAACGCTTCGTCTCCCCCTGGGGGCTCAATCCGGGATCTCGGGCACCTCGACATCGGACTTGTGGCTGACCACCAGCGTGTACTCAATCGTGGCCTCTCGACCGGACGCCGGCAGTTCAACGTCCCACCGAAGCAGACCCGACGACCGCTGTCGCAGGCGGAAATACTCATCGCGGCTCAGCGAAGGGGAGATCGAAGTCGTCGACACGCTGATCCGGTCGTCCCGCGTCATCGGCGACCGATCCCACACCTCGACTGCCACCGTCTGCCCCGTCGCGTTTCCAACCTTGATCTGGTATTCGACCAGCGTCTCTCGCCCATCGCCGAGCAACCCCGTAGACCGCGTGCGATTGCTCATCCTGATGCGTTGAGAACTGACTCGGTGATCGGTGCCAAAGAACAGTTCCACACTCGATCCGGGAGCCACGTAAGGAAGTGTCGTCTCCCCGACATATTCGCTGCCGAGGAAGACGGACACGGGACCGGGCAGCCAGTGGACTCGGCTGGTGTTCTCGACCGTGCCGCGGAGAAACGCGTTGTCAGAAATGACCGGGATCGCGACATACCGGAACGCGGGGCGAGTGATGAAGGTCCCGAGCCGCAGCCGCTGAGTCTTCGTGTCGCCTGACGGAATCGAGATTGGCTGGGGCAACCGGAAGAGGGCAAACGGCGGTGAGCCCAGCGAACCGGTTGACGTCACCGTGCCGCCCTGGCCAACGATTCGCGCCAGACTCGCGCGGCCGGAAAGCAGCGGACCGCGCTCGCTCGGCTGACGGACCGTCATTGACGGACTCTCGTCATCGCCCGACTCGACGAGTTCGGGCTGCAAAGATGGCGGAGCAGTGGGATCGACGACCGGGTGCGTCGAGTAGGCAAAGTTCACGTCGTTCCAGTCCTCGCCGGTCTGCTGTTCGAGGACGAGCTCGAATTCAACAGTCGATTGCGTGAGATTCGAGTCCGTGCGCACGTTGTACTGGACGTGGCTGCGCACGCCCGACGCAAGATACGTCAACTGCACCTGGACGGCTGCATCTGCCGATTCGCTCATCGAGACTCCCAGCAGGGCGGAGCGAATAAGCGGCGGCCCGGCAGCCTCGTACTCCATCTTCCGCATCGACAGGTCGTCCACCGTTGCTTGTGCCGCATCCTTGTCCGCCATCACGCCCCGTCGACGCTCAAGCAGCGCTCCATTCTGCTCCGCCAGGTACTTGGAGACTCGCGTAATCTCTTCAAGATCGATCTTCCCCGAACCAACCAACTCGCCGGAACGCTGAGCAGTGCGCTCGGCGATCGCGTCGAGCAACCCCTCTTCCTTTCCGATCACCGCGAGTTTCTCGTCAAGTATGGCCAGCGACTTTCGCGCTTCATCGAGTCGGGCGGTCAAAGCGGCCAGCTCAGCCCTGTACGCGTCAACATCCTCGTTCACTTCGTACGTCACTCGCGTCACCACGGCGCGCCCGCCCGCATCGGCGCGGATCGACGCCGGCTCGATGGTCGAGGGCAGGTCGACAAACCGAATCTCGTGCTGCCCGACTTCCAGTTCAAAGGTCGCCACGCGCGTGATGCTCGCCCAGTCATTGTGAACCGTGACGGCGAAGAGGCGGCCGGGCGTCTCAATCGGCGCTGCGTCGCCGCGCTCCCCAGCCAACGCCGCAACGCCCGCAAGTGCCAGGGCTATCGTGACCGCCGTCAGCAACAAGAGCGAATGGAGCCGAATGTGCTTCCTTGCCATGGCGACGTACTCCTTCCGTGCGAAAGCCGCGCGTCGATCACGGAATACGGGATCAACCTACACCGACCGTGACCGGAACAAAAGAAGGCTTGACGCGGGCTTCAAACTCGCCTCGGAACTTGTTGACGATCGTGCGCACCGCCCAGTTGTTCCCATCCGCCAGACCGCAGATCGTCGTCCCGGGCATGGCGCCCATCGAGCCGGCCAATTCAAGCAGCAGATCGAGGTCCTTCATCTTCGCTTCACCCGCCTCGATGCGGCACATGAGTTTGTACATCCAGCCCGAGCCTTCACGGCACGGCGTGCACTGCCCGCACGACTCGTTCTTGAAAAACCGTGTGATGTTCCGCGCCACCATGACCATGTCGGTGTCTTCATCGAAGATCGTGGGGCACGCGGTTCCGAGACCGAGCACTTCATACTTGCGACCGATATCAAAATCCATTTCCGCGTCGTATTGATCAGTTGCGAGCACACCCATGGAGATGCCGCCGGCGATGGCGGACTTGAACTTCTTGCCGTTGCGCATGCCGCCGCAGTACTCCTCGACGAGCTTGCTCAGGGGAATGCCAAGGTCGCATTCGTAGACGCCGGGCCGGTTCACATGACCTGACACGCCCATGAGTTTGGTGCCGAAACTCGGCGGACCCTTGATCGTCGATTCGCATCCCAGCGACTTGAACCACGACACACCGTGCTCGACAATAAACGGAACGCAACAAAGCGTCTCAACATTGTTGATGATCGTCGGTTTGCCGAACAACCCCTTCACGGCAGGGAACGGCGGCTTGATGCGCGGCCAGCCGCGTTTGCCTTCCAGCGACTCGAGCAGACCCGTCTCTTCACCGCAGATGTACGCCCCGGCGCCGCGGTGCAGGTAGCAGTCGACCTTGAACGAACTCGCCCCGCTGAGCAGCCCCTTGCCGCCGAAGATGCCCTTGTCGTACGCCTCGGCAATCGCCTTCTCAAGAATGTGCGCCTGGTGGTGGTACTCGCCGCGAATGTAGATGTATGCGGTCTGCAACTTGCACGCGTAGCACGAGATCGCGATGCCCTCGAGGAGCATGTGCGGGTCGTAGTCGAGGATCAGCCGATCCTTGAACGTTCCCGGTTCCGATTCATCGGCGTTGACAGCAAGGTATCGCTGACCTTCGTAGTCCTTGGGAAGGAACGTCCATTTCAGCCCGCAGGGGAATCCCGCCCCGCCTCGGCCCCGAAGGCTCGAATCCTTAACCATATCCACGATGTGCGCCGGCTCTTGTTCCAGCGCCCTGCGCAGCGATTCGTACCCGCCGGACTTGACATAATCGTCGTACCAGTACGTCCGCCGCTTCTTGGGATCGCCGTAGGGAAAGGTGGGAATGCGCCGGGTCAATACCGGGCCGGTCATGGGCATGATCAAACTCCAAACGCAGCGTGCGCTGCCATCCAGCCGTGTCGCGAATCATAGCGCCGGCTGGGCACCGGCGAGTTCGCCGGCTTGGTCCGGAATCAGAGCCGGAGCTCCGCAGCCTGACCTACTTTTTTCGCGAATTTGCCCATTCCACTCGATCGCGCCACAGGATCCACGCTGAGTCGATTAGGATGTGACCCAAGAGGAGTCCCATCATGACGCCAAAGCCCGCTCATCAACTCTGCTCGATCGTCTCCGCCTGCATTCTCGCGGCTTCCGTCGGGCCCACGCTGGCGCAGGCAACGCTCGATCACGAGTCCGCCCTTGGGGCCATTCGCCTCGGCTTGCGGGATGTTTACTTCGTTGAGAATCAGGGGCAATGGGTGGATCAGGACCTTGCCTATGGGCTCAAGACGCAAAGCTCGGATGTCGCGTTTCGCAATTCGAGCTTCACGCTTCACCTCGCTCCGATTGGCGCAGTCGAAAGGACCTTGCTGCCACTTGGAAACTCAGGCAAAGACCGCGTTGGCCCGCCCGGCGTTGAGCCGGCAGTGATCGTCGTCACGTTCCCGGGAAGCCGTGAAGTGAGGCCAACTGGAGTTGGGCTGCGGGCCGCAAGGTTTAACTATTTCGTGGGCGGAGACGGTCGCAACTGCCGCAGCGACGTGCCCTCATTCAGCAAAATCGTCTACGAGGATTTGTACGACGGCATCGATCTTCATGTGATGGGCAGAGAAGATGGCGTTCTGAAATACGAGTTCCATTGCCGCCCCGGTGCGGATCATGCTCGGATCCGGATCCACTATGCCGGCATTGACTCATTGCGCACTGACGATTCCGGCAACATGCAGATCATCACGGCCAGAGGCACAATCGCGGATCGGGCCCCGGTGGTCTGGCAACCCCACGCACAGTTTGTGACCGACTCCGGCTCAATGAGCGTCGTTCCCACATCGACGCTTGCCGCCAGGTTCGTCGTGCTCGACCGGCACACCTATGGCTTCGAACTGCTCGATCAGCCCGACCCCACGCGTCCGCTGGTGATCGATCCGGAAGTCACGTGGATGACTTACCTTGGAGGAATCGGACTGGATCATGGCAATGGAGTGGCCGTGGATCGTGCCGGCAATATCTTCGTTGCAGGTACGACTCGATCTCCTGACTTTGAAGGCATGAACAACTCCATTCACGGCGTTGGCGATGCATTCGTTGCGAAGGTCACCGCTGCGGGAACGCTCCAGTGGATGACCTTCCTCGGCGGCAAGGACGACGACGAAGGACTCGCAATCGCGGTCGACCGTTCCGCAAACGTCTTGGTCAGCGGAAGTACGTATTCAAATGACTTTGAGGGCCGCAACAACTCCCAGTACAGCGAGCAACCTGATGCGTTCGTCCTCAAAGTCAACTCCGAGGGACAACTTCGATGGATGACTTACTTAGGAGGGGAGCACGACGAAGATGGCAGCGGCATCGCGACCGACGACGCCGGTAACGCACTCGTCGTGGGCCACACTGCCTCGGTCAACTTTCCGGGACGCCAGAATGAAACTCATGGCGGGGTTGAGGCTTTTGTCGCAAAGATTGGACCCTCTGGGGCGCATCGATGGATGTACTATCTTGGCGGGAGCGGTAATGACTACGCCCAGGGTGTCGATGTGAATGCCGCAGGCGATGCGCTCATCACGGGCTACACGCACTCGAACGACTTTGAAGGTCGCATCAACTCGTTTCACGGTACCAACGTACCCGAGGTATTTGTCGTCAAAGCTGATCCGTCCGGTCAACTGCTTTGGATGACCTACTTGGGCGGCACCGGGCCGGACTACGGCCATGGCGTTGCGGTATCCAGAGACGACCGGGCCATCGTGACTGGCTACACCACTTCGAGTGACTTCGAGGGCCGTACGAATCAATCGCATGGCAGTCGCGATGCGTACGTCGCCAGCGTGAGTTCCGTCGGGGCGCTTCAGTGGATGACCTATTGTGGTGGAAGCGGCATGGACGAAAGCTTCGGAATAGCGGCGGACGGCGCCGGCAACGCCCTCATCACAGGACAGACACGGTCGACGAACTTCCAGGGCGCCGTGAACTCCTACCATGGCGGAGATCGCGATGCCTTCGCTCAAAAAGTCAGTTCGCTCGGCGAAGTGGTCTGGATGCGCTACCTGGGAGGCGACAACGACGAGTGGGCGCAGGCCATCGCGGTCGGGCCGCTCGGCAACGTGTTGGTCACGGGAGTCGGAGGCTCCAGCGTGTGGGAAAGACAGAACAATCAATCGCACGGCGGGTCAGACGCGTTCCTTGTCAAGATCGGAGCGGCCGAAGGCCCTCAACTGGCGGTGACGGCGGCCTGCCCTGGGGGAGGACCGATCGAGATCGCGTGGCGTTCCGCCTCACCTCGCCGGCAAGTCGCCCTTTTCTTCGCCGGTCAGACTGGCTCGTTCCGCATTCCCGATGGCAGTGCCTGCGAGGGAACCATCCTTGGGCTTGCGCCGGATCGCCTGGAGCTCATCTTTAGCGGAGCGGCGGGAATGCAAGGCCATCGAATCATCATCGGAACGGCGGACCCGAGCTTGTGCGGTGGCTACCTCCAGCTGCTTGACGTGGCCACCTGCACAACAAGCAACGTGGCCCGCGTTGAATGAGCGGCGTTTCGGATTCGGCGTCGCTCGCGTGGCAGCGTCGTGGTTCATCGCGACTTCAACTGGTTGCTCTGCAGATTGGGATCAGCGCGCGTGATCCATGATCGGCCCAGGTGAGGCGTGACCGTTCGCTCGGTTCGTTTCCCGGGCCGCCACCTGCGACAACAGCGGGATCATGCCTTCGGCCATCACCGTGTCCCAACTCATGCCGTCCGCCAGTTCGCGGCCAGTTTCGAGCAGGCGTTTGGCATCGGCCTCGCTTCGAGGAAGTCGGCGGTGCAGTTCGGTCGCGACCTCCCGGGCCACGCGGTCCTCCAGTTTGTCGCGCTGCTGTTGGGTCATGGCGCGCAATTCATCCATCGACATGGGCCGCTCGAGTTTGGTGTAGTCCGCCACGACGACGTTCTCAAAGGCGATGGCCGCCTCGCCGAGCCGGGCGAGCACGTGCTGGTACGACGTCACACAGCCGCACACAGAACTGGCGACGCAGATCGCGCCGCTGCCCAGTGGCTCAAACTGCGCGATCCCAAAGGGCTCGTAGACCGACTGGCCGAACTCCACGTCTGCTGCCTGACGCAGGGTGTTGAAACTCATCTCCTCCGCCGCCGCGTCCCCGAGAACTTCGCGGCTCCAACCGAACTGATTGACCAGCATCACCTTGATATTCGTGTGCCCTGCGTTGAACTGCTTGATCAGTTGAAACAACTCAAGTTCGGGACCGGCCAGATCGGGATAGCCCTCGCGATGTTGCCAAGGCCAGCCATACTCGCGCGCCATCCGATTGACTTCGTTCATCCCGCGCGGCGGCGCGCCGCACGTCAGGATCACCAGAAGCCCAGTCTTGCCCTCGGCGCCGAGCATGCCGTCCAGGTAGGACACGACCTTGAGATCACGCCAGAAGCCCTTGCTGATCACCGGCCGCGCCACGTGCGTCATGAGAACATCAGGTCGATACCCGATGACGCGCTCGGCCCATTCGTCCATCAGTCGACGGCTCTGAGTCTCCTCTTCGTAGTCGCTGTAAAAAGCTGGCAGCCCGTTGTAGACGAGATGCACACGCCCGTGCTTGGTTTCGGGATTCAGAAAGCGCATCTCCTCCGCCGTCGGATCGCCCACGGCGATGATCGCGTCCAGTTCGTGCGCCCGGGAAATCAGCGCGTGCCGCATGAAGTTCGACTGATCGCCAAACACATCTTCGACGTAAAGCCCCTTGGCGGCCCCCTGGCGCATCATGTTGTAGAAGGCCGTGTCGTGGCCGGGGTGGTGTTCGGTCAGACGCCGGGCGGTGGCGCACTCATGGGCGTGGAAGATCGTCCGAAATGCATCGCCGCCATCCATGACCGACTTGAGCGCCGTGCACAATCCCATGAACTCGTGACTGAGAATGATGCAAGGCAACTCGCTCGCCGGAACGATCGCTGAAAGCGCATAAAACGCCGGTTCAGCGAGGCGGCAATACTCCTCGAACCCCCAGTCGTGCTCGTAGCGCCGGGCGTCGATGCCGAACTCATCCCACAGCCGCATCTTGAAAATCGCCAGTTGCTCGCGATTCGGATTCGAGACATCGATGAGCAACACCTCGGCGCTGCCGTCGCGGTTGTACCCATTCTTCTCATACGTGCGGATTCCGTAGGCGATATGCACGCCAAAGGCCCACTGGATCGGGTGGAACTTGCGACCCAGGCCATCGAAGTCAATGTTGTCGGCGCTGCTGTAACGGACATTCACATGCGGCCCAAGCCGGCGCAGTGGGCTCTCAAAATGATGACCGCCCATTGGACCGACGAGAATCGACCGCCGCACGGCCGACTGGTAAACAGCGCTGGTCATCATGCCTTCGAGCACCGTGCCGATGCCACCCATCTTTTCGACGGCTTCGTGCGTGACATGAGCGAGAGTAAACGGACCGGCGGCGTGGTCTGATGAGTCTGGCATGGACTGATGGTATCGGCCGATTCCGCCGGTCATCCGTAAAACGATCGTCGCCGGTTCACGACGCTTCGCCGGCGTCCACAACCGAGGCGCGACCCGGCGCCATCGTCCCCTCGATCAGGCCCGGTTGCCAGATCTCTTCCAGATCCTGATCGTCCGTCGCCTTGCGCATCAGGAAGTAGAGCACCGTAGTCGCGCAACCAAAATACGACACCACCCATCCCGCCACCATGCCGCCTACCACCGTTCGCCACAGCACGAGAAAGCCGCCCGCGATGCGATGCGTGCCCGCCAGCGACCAATTGTCGCTCAGTGGCAGCAGGTGATACGGACTGGCTCCTCCGCCTACGGCTTCGATCGCGGGCGCCGTAACGAACAGCCCCGCGCCCCACGCTGTGAAGTTTTGCGCCAGCGATGCCACGAGCGAGACGATAAGCAGCCCGAAAACACCCTGAATGAATGCGACGGCCACGTACACAATCCAGTGCAGGGGGCGGTTGCGCACAAACGAAAAACCACGTGCCAGTGCATCAGGTGCATCGGCGGACTCGACGGCCACCGCCGGAATGAACAGCGCCGAGGCAATCAGTGTGAGCAGGATGAGGCAAGCCGCAATCGTCCCCCCGAAGAGCGCCAGCCCGTACAACAGACTGCCGATCACGTTGAGCCCCGGCACGGCGAGTAGCAGGCCCCCCACCGCCAGTGCAATCGTCCCCAGCGCCAGCGCCACCAGAGGAAGCGCGATCGTCCCGAGGACAGGAATCCAACGCTTCAGGGCGTAGGCCAGTGCAGTTGTCCATGTGATGTACTGCTCGATCGCGAACTGACACGCGGCCGTGCGCGAAATCGTCGCCATGCCGATCATGCCAATGGCCAGGGTCCACAGGCCAAAGATGATCGCAAAGGGCAGATAGTCATGGAACAGGATGCCCATCGCTTGCCCGACAGCGGCCAGCTCATCGCCAACGCCGGCAAGATTGAAGTGCAGAGCCGCGTTGAGCACGCCGTGGCACCGCGCGACAACCGATTCCGCTGTCGCCTCAAACACGCCCTTCGGGGCGACAAGCCTCAATCGGGTCAGCGCGGCGGCAACCGCCTCCCGATCCCGCAGCTGATCCTCTGCCGTCTTGTCACGGTAGGTTTCAAGTACGGCCCCCCGCACATCCGCAACGCTCAACATCTCCGCGCTTCCAAGCGCCTCGGCCCGATCGGTGCGTACCAACGTCGGATCGGTGATGAGCAACCGCAGATCGTCCCGCAGCACCGCGTCGCTGATTGGCAGTGAACCGAGCCCGCCCGGCCCCACCGGTTTCCCGAAGAGGCCGTCCCAGATCGCCCCCGAAGCCATGAGCATCACCACGAGAACGAATCCCATAATGACCCGGCTGGGCTGGAAAGACAGCGCCAACGCCCTGGGAATGCGACTGATGAGCAGGATGCCGCTCCAGTTCACCCGGTCGACCACGACGCTCCGGTGCGGTTCATTCATGGCTCATGCTACCTTGCCTGTGCAAACGGGCAAGTGCCCTGACGTGTCTCAACGCACTCCCTGCGGGACCTCTCGTGCATCCCGGCTTGCTTTTTCCTTACAAGTCGATGATGCTACTCCGTGCAGACGTCTCCCTCGCCTCTGAAAGGAGCACACCGTGGGACCAGCCGTGATCATTCTTCTCGTCTTCGTCGGCGCTTTCATTCTCTTCTTCCTCTGGGCCATCGGGATCTTCAACGGCATCAAGCGCAAGGAGATCGCCTCCGAGGCGGCATGGTCAGATATCGATGTTCAACTCAAGCGCCGCCACGACCTGATACCAAACCTCGTCGAAACGGTCAAGGGATACGCCAGCCACGAGAAGCAGACGCTGGATGCTGTCATCTCCGCGCGCGCCAAGGCCGTCAATACGTCGGGCGTCGCCGCCAGGGCCCAGGCCGAAGGCGAACTGAGTCAGGTGCTCGGCCGCCTCATGGTGCTTAGCGAGGCGTACCCCGATCTCAAGGCCAACCAGAACTTCCTCGCTCTGCAGGAAGAACTGACCAGCACCGAAAACAAGATCGGCTTCTCGCGCCAGCACTACAACCGCTCCACCCAGCAGTACAACGAGGCGATCGGCGTTTTCCCCGGCGTGCTCATCGCCGGTCTCATGGGCTTTAAGGAGAAGGAATACTTCGAACTCGAAAACCAGGCCGAGCGCGAAGCACCCAAGGTGCAGTTCTGAGTCCCACTGATTCGAAGTGTCCCGTGTTTGTTGCCACTTTCCGATGTCCGACGTCATTCACACCGACAACCCGGCGATTCGCGGCCTGCCCGCCAACGTGACGTTTCCTGATCTGATTCGCCGCAACAAGCGCCGGAGCGCTCTGCTCATGCTCGGCATGGGCTTGCTGGTCATTCTCGTCGGAATGGCCGTCACCATCATCCTTGGCTTTTACACCGGGGCGGCGCGGCACCAGGTCAATCTCGTCCAGTCGCTGATTCTCGGGGGCGTCGCCTCGGCCATCGTCGCTTCAATCGCGGGCGTGTGGAGCTTCTATGGCGGATCAAGCGCCATCCTGGCCTTGTCGGGCGCCAAAGAGATCGAGAAAAAGGACGACCCGCAGTTGTACAACGTCGTCGAAGAACTCGCCATCGCCGCGGGCATCCCCCCACCGAAGATCTACGTCATCGACGATACCGCGCTCAACGCCTTCGCCACCGGCCGCGACCCCGAGCACGCCGCAGTCGCCATCACCAGAGGATTGCGCGCTCAACTTAGCCGAGATGAACTCGCCGGCGTCATGGCCCATGAGTTTTCCCACATACGCTTCTACGACATCCGCTTCGCCATGCTCATGGCCACGATGGTCGGCCTGATCGTCTTCGCCTCCGACGCCGTGCTCCAGATGATGCGCATCCATTTCTGGTATGGCGGTGGCCGCCGGTCATCGCGCCGCAGCGACAGCGATAACAAGGGCGCTGCCGTCATCATGCTCATCGTCTTTGTCATCTCCATCATCCTGATGATCATCGCGCCGACGCTGGCCATGCTGATCCGCATGGCTGTCAGTCGAGAGCGCGAATACCTCGCCGACGCCGGGGCCGTCGAGCTGACGCGCTACCCGCAGGGCCTGATTTCCGCGCTGCAGAAACTCGGCGCCTGTCGCGAACCGCTCGAAGTCGCAAACCGCGCCACCTCGCACCTCTACATCGTCAATCCAATGCGAAACGCCCTGAAAAACGACGGCCACCAGCTCGACAGCGTCTTTCGCACGCACCCGCCGCTGCAGGATCGCATCGCACGGCTGTCAGCGCTGATTGCCGCACCAGTCGCCCCGGAGACACGTTCAAAACCCACCTCGCTGGAGCATTCCAGTGCACGGCCTTGAGTTTCTGATCATCATTCCGATCATCGCCATCGTGGCCATTCTCGGCTACTTTGCATGGAAGGCGGAACGAAAACGCACCGAAGATCTCGCCGCGCTGGCGCGCCGACTGGGCTTCAAGTTCAGCCCCTGGCGCGATAAGTCGCACGATTCGCGTTATCCGTACTTCGAGGTGTTCCGGCAGGGACACAGCCGTTGCGCGTTCAACACCCTGGCCGGCACGATCACTTGCGCCGAGCAATCGCTTCGGGTGCTGCTCGGCGATTATGAGTACAAGATCACGACCTCGAACGGAAAGACGACGCAGACGACGACCTATCGCTTCAGCTTTGCCATCCTCCACCTGCCCTACGTCGGCGTGCCCGACCTGCTCATCAGGCCTGAGGGGTTCTTCGACAAGATCAAATCCGCGATCGGCTTTGATGACATCGATTTTGAGTCGTCTGAGTTCAGCAAGGCGTTCTTCGTGAAATCACCCGACAAGCGATTCGCCTACGACCTCATCGACCCGCGCATGATGGAGTTCCTGCTGGCCAGTCGCCCACCGGGCATCGATATGGAGCGGTCAACCATCCTGCTGACCGACGGCCACCATCGCTGGGAGCCCGCCCAGTTCGAGGGTCACCTCCAGTGGGCCAAAGCCTACCTCGAACACTGGCCGCGCCACCTGGTCGATCGTTTGCGCCATGGCGTCTAGCTCTGGTGCACCACGGGCGTGGGTTGACCATTCTCGTCAACCGCGACAAAAGTCATCTGCGCTTCGGTGACATCGACGATCTCCCGGCTGACGAACCGTTCGACTTGCACGAGCACCCGAACCGTGATGCTCGTCGTCCCCACGCGGATCGTCTGCGTGTGCAGGTTGACGATGTCGCCCACGTGGACCGGCGCGTGGAAGATGACCTTCTCCATGGCGACCGTGACCCATCGATACAGTCCCTGCTTGCGCGCTTCGATGTACCCCGCCTGGTCGATGTAGCTGAGGATCACGCCGCCGAAGATCGAGCCAAGGTTGTTCGTGTCCTTGGGCATCGTGATGATGCGCAACGAAGGAATCGAGTGCTCGAGATCCCACCCCATGTCAGCGGGGTCGGTCGGCGGCAGGTCGGTTCGCTCAGACATAACTCCTCCGCAGTCTCACGCCAGCTCGATCCGCGGATCAACCCAGCTGTACATCACATCGACCGCCAGATTGAACAGCACCAGCATCGTCGAGTAGGTCAGTACGATGCCCATGATCACAAACAGGTCCTTGTTAAGCACCGAATTGACGAAGTGCTGTCCAAGCCCCGGCACGTTGAAGACCTTCTCAACCACGAACGAGCCGGTCATTACATACGCCGCAGCCGGTCCGAGGTAACTCAAGACGGGAAGAAACGCCACCTTCAGCGCATGCCGCAGCACGATGCGCGTCTCCGATACGCCCTTGGCTCGGGCGGTGCGAATGAAGTCCGACTGCAACACATCCAGCATCCCCAGCCGTGTCAGGCGCGCAATGTACGCGGCAAACGGCAGACTGAGCGTGAGTGCCGGCAGCAGCAGATCGCGCGGCGACCCCCAGTGCGCGACGTGCACAAAGTCCAGCCAGACCGCGAACACGATCAGCAGCGCCGTGCCAATCACAAAGCTCGGCAGACTGATTCCCAGCAGCGCCACGAGTAACGTCGCAACGTCCATCCAACTGCCCGGTCGCACGGCTCCGACGATCCCCGACGCCAGCCCGATGGCCAGCGCAAAGACGAGTGCAACCATGCCCAGCACGATGCTCACGGGCAGCGCGCCGCCGATGAGTTCATTCGTGCTCCAATCCTGATACTGCAGACAAGGTCCGAGATTGAAGACCTTGTCCGAATCGCCACGCAACCAGGCGAGTCCGGACGCCTGATCCAGATACGAAACGTAGAACGTCACCGGCTTGTCGAGGTTGTACTGCGCCTTCATGGCGTCCTGCACCGCGGGATCGGGCCGCCGGCCTTCCCGTTCCAGGGGATTGCCCGGCAGCAGCCATGCGAGCGTGAAGGTAACGGTGTAGATCACCAGCAGGATGAGGGGCACCTGCAGCAGGCGGCGAATGAGCATCGCAGTCATTGGGTGACTCCGCAGCTCACTTGACCACTTCCATTTCCCACAGGAACTGCGTCAGACGTGGATGTGTCGAGACGTTTCGCAGCTTCGCCGGATCGTACATGTACAGCGTAACCTGGTGATACAGCGGCAGAATCGGCACCTCCTCGTTCACCATCATCGCGTCCGCTTCTTCGAGAATCCTCATGCGCTTCTCGGGGTCGAGTTCCTTGTCGGCCCGGTCCATGAGTTCATCGAAAACTGGGTTCGAGTAGTTGCGGTCGTTGTTACTGTTGCCGGTGCGGTCGAGATCGAGGAACGTCGTCGGGTCACCATAGTCGCCGTACCAGTTGCCTCGCGAAACCATGAAATCGTGCTCCTGCAGGTGTGCAGCCTGAACCTTCGTTTCCTCCTCACGCAGGCGGCAGGTAACCCCGAGGTTGCGCTCCCACATGTTGGCAATCGCCTGCGCGATCGACTTGTGCTCCGCGACCGAAGGAAACAGGATCTCGACGGTTGGAAACGGCTTGCCTGACGCGTCCTCGATATACCCGTCGCCGTTGCGATCCTCCCAACCCGCTTCGGCAAGTTCCGCGCGGCCTTTCGCGGGGTCATAGCCAATCCCCTTGGCGCCCTCAAATCCCGCGATTGAGCCGGGCGGAATCAGCACATTTGCAACCGGCTGCCTCATGCGCGTCACACGATCGACAATGGCCTGCTTGTCAACAGCCCGGGCAAACGCTCGGCGCACCCGCGCGTCCTTGAATGGATTGAACTCGCCGCCGTTGAGCGTCTGCTGACAGTTGAAGTTGTAGAAGTAGGTCCCGTAAGCCGCGAAGGCGTGAATGTCGTTTCGTTCGCCGGCCTGAGGTGGAGACTCGCGTGCGAGAATCTCCATCGCCTCGTTGTAGCTCTTCCCCTGATCGCGCAATTCCTGGTATCGCACCGCGTTGCGATCCATGTACTTCTGTTTCTGTGCGAGCATGTCGGCGCGGTAATCCACGCCTACATCACTCAGCCAGTCGATGGTCCCGGTTTCATACGCCAGCACAGCGGTGTTTGCGTCCTCCACCGCAATGCACAGCACCGAGTCCGACTTCACCGCGGCGCTGTTCCAGTAGTAAGGGTTGCGCTCCATCCGCAAGTCGCGCATGTAGCGCCAGACCGTCAAGACGTATGGCCCGTTGCTGATGAGCAGTGGCGGCTTGGTCCATCCGTAGTGCTGCCGGAACGCGCCTGACGCCGCATCAAGATGCAGATACGGCTCAACCGTCGGCCGATGGACGGGCTTGAACGGACCGAACGCCAGCAGGTCGAGCATGTAGGGCGTGGGAACCTCCAGCGTGACCACGAGCGTACGCGGGTCGACCGGATCCACCCCCACCGTCTCTTCATATCGCTGCTGCGCCTCGTCGAGCATCTGCTGGGCCAGTCTCAACCGCGCCGTCTCATCCATCCCTGCAGCCTGCACTGCGAATTCCTGTAGCTGTTTGGCGCGCCAGTCAAAGAACGCCCGTCCTCCTTTGATCTTGAAGAACAGGTCGGCGTATCCCGCCACCGTGTCGGGAAACAGCGCTCTTCGCCATGAGTAGGCAAAGTCCTGTGCCGTCACCGTATCGCCATTGGACCATTTCGCGTTCTCGCGCAGGTGAAACGTGTACGTCAGCCCGTCCGGCGATACGGACCACGTCTCGGCCACTCCCGGCACGATCTCAAAGGTATCGTTGTCGTAGTTGACCAGTCCCTCGTAGAGCGCGTCGGCAATACGAAAGTCCTGCAGCCAGCTCATGCGCTGCGGGTCAAGTGAATGAACTTCACCGCGATTGATGAACGTCAGATCCGCCGGTGGCTGAGGCCGGTCGAGAATGACCGCCCCGATGAGCAGACCCACAAGCAGCAGGATGGGCAGGATCGTCCGCATGCCCATAGCGTAGAGCCGCGATCGCCCCCGAGCGAAACCAATCGAAGATCAGCGGTTGAACGCCGCCTCAATCGATCCGGCCTCAAACTCCCACACCCGATTGGAGTAGATCGGGCCATCGCCCGCGAGCCACGTCGACTTGAGCGCCGCGTCGGCGTCGTCATAGCGACCGGCAGCCACGGCATTGGACACGCGGGTCTGAGCGCTATCTCGCTTGCACAGCAGACTCAGCAGGTTCTCGCTCGTGCGGGCGAGATTCGAATACGTGTCCCGATTCTCATCCGTAATTTTCTCCGCCTTGCCATGGCGAACCACGAGCAGCAACACATCCGCCGCCGCCTCGATCATCCTGTGTTCGTGAGGGGCAATGGCCGGACCGCCCACCGTATCCACAACGTAGCGCTTCTGCATTCGCTCGAGACCGATCCGCATGGAGTTGAGGCACGCCGGGGAATCCGCGTCCCTGAGCCGACGCGCCTGTGCGACGAGCCCATCGCTGATCGTGTCCAGCGCGTTGGCGACGGTTGGGAGTGCGGCCGCTGCAGCGAGCAGGGCGCGAAGGACCTCGGCGTCGGTTTCCGTTTCCAGCCCGGTTCGCAGGATGCGGGCGACATCCTTTTCGCTTTGCAGCGCGTTTGAGTAGGCATTGCGGTCGAGGAGGTTGGCCTGCATCGATCGTTCAAAAGCCGTGGCGGCCGCGTAGCGCAGGGCCGGCACCTTTGACTCCAGAACGTCGCGCAGCGCCGCATCCGAGTCATCGCTGGCCACCGACCCGAGAATCCAGATTGCCGCCTGGCGGTTGGCCATTTCCGCCTGCTCATCCTTGGCCAGTACCGTCAATCCGGGCGTCAGCGCATCGTTGTACGCCATGCGGAAGGTCCGGGAGGTATCCCGACGCACGGGATCGAGCAGCGACCGTCGGGCATCAGCCAGTTCTCGACTGTCCTTGGATTTGAGACCCGCGAGATTCTTCTGGACGAAGTCCTTGAGCGCCGCTACCTGCTGGGACGTCAGCGGCCGCGGCGTGTTGAAGACGTCCGGCGGCAGTTGAGCCAGAGCAAGTGGACTCATGCCCAGTACCATCATCAAAAAGGCGAGGAACGTCGACTGTCGTCGCCGGGAAGCGTGCATGCTGGGATCTCCGCGAATTCTGGGCGTGTGGCCGCCCGGCTCGGCCAGACTCAATCGCTGGCAATACCGAACCTTACGCTACGATTGATACATGAGATGGTCAATCCGCCGACAGATGTGGGAATGCAATTGAGCATTCGCGTCCCTAGCATCGCCAGCCCCATCCAGCGCCTCTTGAAACCCCGGCGGATCCGCCCACTGACGTGACCACCCCTCGGCGTCCGATGTGAAATACACCATGATTCGACTGCTCGTCGCCCTTCTCCCCCTCGCCGCCGTCGTCGCCACTCCCCAGCCTGGCGCCGCCCGACCTGCCGCAACGGCCGTTTCTGCCGCTGAGGCAGACCCCATAGACCAACTCATCGCCCGCCGGCTGATCCAGCACACCGCGCGCTTCGTGGTGCGGCCCGGACCTGAGTCCGATCCGCAAGCGGGATATCGCACTGCCGTCGGCATCCTCGAATGGGCGGCTGAACTCGCTCCGGATGATGTGGAAATCCACCGCAGACTGGCCGCCGCCGCGTCCGCGTTGGGCGACGCCGACCTTCCCGTCGTCGTTCAGGCGGAGCGAAACCTGCTCCGCCTCGAGCCTGATAACGCGATGGCCCAGATGAGCGTGATCAACCGCGCGATCGACGACCGCCAAAGCGTCGCCGAGCGTCTTGATCTTTGCGAGCGGCTTCTCAGGTCTGCCGCTGGCGGCCGGCTCGCCCCAGAGGTGCTCAGTCACGTCGCCTACCGAGCCGCCACGCTCGCCCAGGAACAGGGACGAGCGAGCCTCGCCTCGTCCTACCTCGATGAGGCGCTGAAGCGGAACCCGGCCAACCTCGATGCCGCGGCACTCAATGCCCTCGAGACCGACCGCCAGACTGCCAAGGTCGAGTTGCTCGTTCGCGCCATGATGCAACTGGTCAAGGCCGATCCGGTCAATGAGGCCGCGCTGAACGATCTGATCGCCGTCGTCCAGGATGCAGGTTTCCAAAGCGGTGCCGCCGACCTCATCGAGGGCCTCAGCGCTCAACTCTCCCGTCACGGATCCAGCGTCCCGGATGACGTTTTCGCCGACTATGCCTGCCTCCGTTGCGCCGACTCGGGTCCACAACAGGGCCTCGATCTGATCAAACAGCGGCAGGACTCATTTGATCGCTTCGAGCGCCGGAGGCGACAGCAGGAGTGGGTGCTCCAACAGCAGGCAGCGCTGAAGCAGGCCGCCGACGAGGGTCGCCCGGCCCCGCAGATCGGCGAGATGCCCAGCTTCGAAGAAGTCTCCGTCGATCTCTCGATTCACCTGCAAATCACCCGATTGCTTCTTGCGAACGCAGCCGAATCACAGAACGACGTCGAAAGTTCCCTGGCGTCGCTCGAACGTCTCTGGCAATCTCGTCTCGATGAACTCAAGAACACCGATCGCACGTCGTTGCCCACTTCCGCCATCAATGCGATCAAGGCCGATGAACGCCGCATTATCGCGGATCGGGCCTGGACGCGTTTGTGGGTCAATCGTCATGTCGACGAGGCCGCGGCCGACGTCCTCGAACTCGACAAGAGCGGCGCGCATGACCCGGCAGAGATGCAGCGACTTCGTTCGTGGCTCAGCCTGCGACAGGGTGACGCTCAGACCGCTCTTGACGGGCTCCAGTCCCTCCAGACCGTCGACCCGCTGAGCGATCTTGGTGTCGCCACCGCTCAATTCGAACTCGGCCGTACCGCCGACGCTTTGCGATTGCTCGGCGAGATCTACCAGGGTCAGCCGGGCAAGCTGGTAGGGGTCTTGTGCAAGTGGGACTACGAAAAACGCACTGGAAAGGACATGCCGGCGCCGCGTCGAGCTCGGGCTGTCGAAAAGGAACTGGATCGGTTCCCGCAAACACTCAGCGACCTGCTTGCGCGTCCGGAACGCTACTTCAGTCTGTCGATCGCTCCCCGCAACCAGCGGGCCGAACCCCTCGACGCCATCACGTTCGACGTCACGATTAGCAACGACGGCCCTTGGCCCGTCGCCATCGGTCCCGACAAGATTCTGCCCAGCCGGTTGGCTCTGTTTCCGATCTTCCAGATCGGCGGCAGACGAGTACCCACCGGCGCTCGGCCGCTTGCGCTGGATCTCCAGCGCCGCTTGTCGCTCGAGCCGGCCGAACAGGCGACAGTGTCGATCTCCATCGATCACACTCTCTTTGGTCTGCTGATTCCCAACCTCGCCTTGCGCCCTCTCAGCCTGCAGTTCCAGGCCATGCTCGATTACGACATCGGTCCGGATGGCAAGTTTCGCCCGCAATCGTGGAGTCTGGTTCGTCAATCCAAACCAATGCAGGTTTCTCCCTGGCCCGATCTGCTCGATGGCGCCACGCCCGATCTCGCCAGCCAGATTCTCGCCGATGATCCCGCCGCAACTGTTCAGGCAGTCTCGAAAATCGGCGCCCTGCTTCATGCCCGGCTCACTCACATGATCGATCCCGCGGCCAATCCCGAACTGATGGCCGAGGTTGACGCCGGGGTGAATCGACTGATCGAATTGTGGCCGGAACTGGATGCAAAGATCGCCGCATGGACGGTGTTGAGTCTGCCATTCCAGAGGAACACAAGTACCGATCGCATCGCCGTGCTGGATCAGTTCGAAGCCACCGCCCGTCGCTCGACCGATCCGTTGGTGCAGATGGCCTGGATTGCCGCCCGCTCGAGTACCGACTCCGACGTCGTACTCGAAGGCGCACTTCGCAGTGATGACGCCCGGCTCCGCGCCATCGCCCAGGACGCTCTCGCCTACTTCAGTTCGCCGGAACCGCCGGCGAAGGATCCGCTTCAGGAAGAAACCCCCGAGAAGTAGTGCCGATTGCGCTCAGTTGCGCAGCATGGCCGCATTGGGAACATCATTGAATCCCCACTTCTCCCAGATCATCTCGACGACACGCCAGTGGCCGCCGGCGTCCTTGCGCCAGCGAAACCGCCATTCGTTGGGCGTCGGCTGACCCATCGCTGTCGTCGTTGTTTGTGCCAGCACCGACTCACCCGTTTCGCTCCCGGTACGCACGCCCCGCGTTTCGCGAACGTTGTTGGATTGCACCAGAGCCTTGATCCCCTTGATGCGATCGAGCAGGTCAGCCTTGTCCAGCGATGACTTGTCGCGACCCACACGCAGCACCAGATCGTTGTCCAGCAACTCCCCGACAGCAGTGGCATCCCCAGCCACGGCAGCCGCCACCAGTGAGCGGGTCTCGCGAGCGAGACGTTCACCCGTGGTCTCCACCAGTGCAGCCAGAGCCACCAGTCCCAACGCTGCGGCAACTAATGCGCCCGCTGCCATCGGCGCCCGGCGCGGAAACCGATAGCGGAACCCGAACCACGCGATTCCCCCCGCAATCAGCAGCAGCGCCGCCAGAAACCAGGGGCTTTCCAGCGTGTTGGCGATCAGCGGCGAGCCGCTTGGCAGATCCATGGCTCAAGTCTCCAGCGATTTGATTCCGATAATACCAGTGCAAGACAGATGCCGATACCGAAAACGACCCTCAGGCGGAGTGGCGGGTGGAGTGAGTACAGCAATCCTCGAAGCCAATCTCAAGGCTCTCGCTCCGCACAACCCCCGGCTCGTAGAGCGAATCCGAGCCGTCCCCCCATCCTCTTCATGCGCGTTCGCACCGACCTCGCAGGGGGTTCCCTCCCTCTCGCTGCAGGGAGCACAATTGTGCAGTCGGCACCGCCCGCTCGATGAGGCCGATCGCTTCCGGGGCGGGATCGACATCATCCAGCATGCCACCGTCGTCGTGCTCGGCTTTGCCATGGGATATCACGTCCAGCGACTCGCCGAAGCCATGCGAAAGACGGGGCTGATCATCGTCTTCGAACCCGATGTAGCATTGCTACGCGCCGTCTTCGAGCAGGTGGACCACTCCGCCTGGATGAGCGGGACCAATCTCGTCATCGCCGACGAACCCGAAGATCGCGCCGGCATCTCGGTCCAACTCACCGGAGCCGAAGGCATCGTTGCTCAGGGCACCACCATCGAAGTCCATCTTCCCAGTCGAGCCCGACTCGGTGAAGCCGCAGCCAGATTCAGCAAGATGTTCGCCGATCTGGTCTCGAATATCCGCACCACGATGCTCACGACGCTCGTGCATTCCTCCACCACCTGCCGCAACCTGAGCCTCAACATCGATCACTACGCCGCCGGCGAAGGCATCGCGCCCCTGAAGAACATGGCCCGCGGTCGAACCGCCCTGCTCCTCTCCGCCGGCCCGAGTTTGTCTCGGCATTACGAACTCCTCGCCGATCCGACACTGCGCGACCGCGTCGTGCTCATCGCCGTCCAGACCTGTCTACTCCCTCTGCTGCGGCGCGGCATCCATCCGCACTTTGTCACGGCATTGGACTACCACGAAATCAGCCGCCAGTTCTACGACGGTCTCGATCCCAATGACTTGCGCGACACTACCCTGGTCTGCGAAGCGAAGGTAAACCGCATCGTCGTCGAGTCCTACCCCGGGCCGATCCGTTGCGTCGGCAACAACTTCCTCGACAAGCTTCTCGGCCCGCTCGCTCGCGAAATGGGCTCCGTCCCCGCCGGTTCAACCGTGGCCCACTTGAGCTTCTATCTCGCACAGTACCTCGGCTGCGATCCGATCGTCCTCGTCGGCCAGGATCTCGGCTTTACCGACAATCTCTACTACGGCCCGGGCGCCGCCATCCACGACCAGTGGGCGCCGGAAACCAATCCCTTCAACACGATCGACATGATGGAATGGTCGCGCGTCGCTCGCATGAAGCGAAACCTGCGCCCCGCCCGCAGCCAGAGTGGTCGGGCGATGCTCGTCGACGAGCAGATGAGCACCTACCTCACCCAGTTCGAACGCGACTTCTGCAATGCTCCGCAGACCATCATCGACGCAGCCGGCGGAGGCGTCGCCAAGCAACATACCATCGTGCGCCCGCTCGACGAAGTGCTCGTCGAGGCCGCGTCAACTCCCCTGCCAGAGTTCGCAATCGAACGTCGGCGACTCGACGCCAATCGCCTGCGCCAGACCAGCCGCCGACTCGAATCCGTACGAAGCGACGTGCAGCGTCTTGAAAAGCTCAGCCGTGACACGGATCGCATCCTCGGCGAGATGCTCGAGCATCAGCACGATTCCGCCGCAATGAATCGCCTGTTCCAGAAGATCCGGGTCAACCAGAAGGAAGTCGATCGTCTCGCCATCCTGCACGATCTGGTCAATCTCGTCAACCAGCTCGGCGTCTTCAAGCGACTCAAGGCCGACCGTCAGCTCGAACTCACCGAATCGCTCGATCCGCTCGCCCGCCAGAAGGCGCAATTGCAACGTGATCAGACCAACGTCCGCTGGCTCGCGGAGGCGTGCCTCGAAACGCAACAGATCCTCGACGAAGCGCTGCGCATCCTCAATGGCGAGTCGGTTAGTACCCGCATCAGCGAGCGAGCCGTGACAAACGCCGGAAACTCGGAGGCGGCTGACACCAGCGCGACTGAAAGGGCTCCGCGCCGCGTCGCCGCGATGATCGCCGTCGATCCGCAACGGAGCGGATTGCTCATCGATCGATCACTGCACGACCGAAACGGCGGCCGCTCGCCCCTGCAGGCCACGCTCGAACGACTCGGTCGCTGCATGCGCATCGAGTCGATCGTGCTGCTCGTGCCGCGCAGCACCAACGTCCGCTCGCTTCTTGACGAAGCCCGTGTCGGCCGTCGCCTCATCATCCGCGAAGTCGAAGGCCCCATCTTCGACAACGCCCACCAGTCAATCGCCGCGGCCCGACGCTGGAGCGACTGGTCGTGGCGCGGCGGCATCGGCGGCATGACCGTCTTTGACGAGATCATCGCCCCCTCACACATGATCGCGGCCATGGACGACCTCAGCCTCGATGCCGTAATCGTCGTTGGTCCCGACTGGCCTCTCGTCGACTGGTCTGACACGACCGGCTGCGATGCCCTCGTCGCCCGCTACCTCGAACACCCGGAAGTGCATCGTCTCGTTTTCACTCAGGCGCCCCCGGGACTCTGCGGCGTGCTCATCGAAGCGTCGCTCATGCGCGAGATGACCCAGCGCGTGCGCCAGTTCACCCTCGGCTCGATGCTCTCCTACATCCCCAGCCTGCCGCAGCTCGATCCCATCAGCAAAGACGCCTGCGTCAAACTCCCGGCCGAGATGCGCAATCACGTGGGCAGGTACATTGCCGACATACCCGAATCCGTGTGTGGCATCGAATCGGTCGATTCCGATCTATGCGGCTCCGAACTGATCGCAGCAGTCGCTTCTCGCCGTGGCGCCGTCAACTCACTCCCGCAGCAGATTGAGATCGAACTCACTACGCGCCGCTCCACCGAGCCGTTCTGGTTTCCGGCGATCAATCCTCAGGTGGACATCGACATCGACGTAGCAAGGCGACTCCTGCGCGAAGCCGCCGCACGCACCGACCTCGCCGTCACCTTCGGCGGCCGCGGCGACCCTTTACTGCATTCGCAATTCGAAGAGATCATCCGATTCGCACGGGAAGTTGGCTGCACTGCCATTCACGTTCGCACTGATCTCCCCGGCGAGCTTGGTGATCCGACCCGTTTGCTCGAGCTCCCTATCGAAGTCATCAGCGTTGAGGTTCATGCCGAGACCGCGCCGACCTACCAGGCCGTCATGGGCATTGATCGATTCGATGAGCTGCGCGAGCGACTCGATGCACTCATCAACGCTCGCAGTGCGCGGACCGGCAACGCCAACACGCTGGCCAAACCATGGATCGTCCCTCGGATCGTCCGCTGCCACGCCACACTTGACGAAATGCGCAACTTCTTCGACCGATGGATGCACTACGCCGGTGCTGCCATGGTCGATCCCGTTCCCGTTCCTTCCGCGGACAACTCGATTCAGATCGATCCGCCCTCGGCCGCCCTCGATGAAATGAACCGCCGCATTCTGCAGGTGCGGGCAAATGGCGCGGCGTTTGTCGGCCACCACGCCTGGCTCCAGCCCGACGACCAGGCAATCGTCGAACTCGACTCTCGATCTCTCACCGAAGTGTGGGCATCACTGCAGGCAGGCGTGACACGAGCCTCGGAAATCGATGACCGGGACACACCCACGCTGATCCTCGAACTCGGCGCCGTCTGAGAGCATGGGGACACGCATGACCAACCACCGGTCCAACACCAAACCGCAAGCTACGGCCGTCATCCTCGGCCGCGCCGGCAGCAAGGGCCTGCCCGGCAAGAACGCCATGCTCCTAGCCGGCCGTCCCATGGTCGTACACTCCATCGCCCATACCCGCGCCGCCTCCACAGTCAGCCGCGTCCTAGTTTCAACCGATTGTCCGCAGGTCGCAAAGGCAGCGCGGAGCGAAGGCGTGGAGGTCATCGACCGCCCCGCCGAGCTGGCCGGCGACCACGCGACCGTCGACGCAGCCGCCCGCCACGCCCTTCTCGACGACGCAGCCCCCATCGCCGTTATCCTCTACGCCAACGTTCCCATTCGACCGTTCGGCCTGATCGATCGCGCCGTCCGACTGCTCATCGAGTCCGGCGCTGATTCGGTGCAGAGTTACGCCCCCGTGGGCAAGTACCACCCCTACTGGGAAGTGAAAATCGACGAAGCCGGTCGCGTTGATCCCTACGTCGCCAACACCGTCTACCGACGGCAGGATCTCCCACCGCTCTTCATCCCCGATGGCGGCGTGATCGCTGTGCGCCGAGAAAGCCTGTACCACGTGATCGAAGGTCAGCCCCATGCGTTCCTGGGTGCCGATCGGCGCGGCATACACAACCAGGCCGGCGAAGTCGTCGATGTCGACAATCGCATGGACTTCCTGCTCGCTCAACTGATGCTCACCGAGACAGCCGCCCACGGCGCTTCCGAGACCACACGCTATGCGCATCGGTGATCGTCCCATCGGCCGCGACGAGCTGCCTTACATCATCGCTGAGATCGGCGTTAACCACGACGGCTCCACTCAGCGTGCCCTGCAACTCGTCGAGGCGGCACACAAGGCCGGCGCCGACGCCATAAAGGTGCAGTATTTTGAAGCCGAATCGCTCATGAGCCGCGCCTGCCGCCTCGCGACCTACCAGCAGCAGGCCGGCGAGACCGATCCCATCCAGATGCTCCGCGGCCTTCAGCTCAACCGCGACGCCATGGCCGAGATCGTCCGCTACGCCCACTCGCTCGAACTGCACGCGATCGTGACGATCTTCAGTCTCGAACACACGGGCCTCGCCGCCGAACTGCAGTGGGACGCCCTCAAGACCGCCTCGCCTGACATCATCAACATCCCCCTGCTCGAATTGCTGACCGCCGCAAGCAAGCCGCTCATTCTGAGCACCGGCGCCGCCAATGCCGATGAAATCGCCGCCGCACTCACCCGCTTCGGCCACATCGTGCTGCACTGCGTGAGCGCGTATCCCTCGCCCGATGAGAACGCACAACTGGCCGGCATCGGTGCGCTGGAGCAACTCGCCGCATCCGCCGCCGACGGACGCGATATCCCCGTCGGCTATTCCGACCACACCACAGCCGTCGACACCGGCGCCCTCGCCGTCGCCTGTGGTGCCACCGTCCTCGAGAAACATCTCACTTGGGATCGCACCGCGCGCGGCCCCGACCATGCCGCCTCCCTCGATCCCCGCCAGTTCGCGCAGTATGTCGCGCAAGCCCGCCGCGCCTGGTCGATGCTTGGTGAGCCTCGCGTCATCGTGCAGGCGATTGAGCAGGATGTGCGAACCGTCAGCCGCCAGAGCGTCACGACCACGCGCGAACTGAAAACCGGCGCGACGCTCACACGCGACGACCTCACCATCAAACGCCCCGGCACCGGCCTGCCCCCGGCAATGCTCACTCGACTACCCGGCCGCAAACTCGCCCGCAACGTCGCCGCCGAAACACCGCTCACCACGGATGACCTCGAGGGAGGTGCGCGATGACCGAGTCGAACACCCCGTGGACCATCGCCGTCGTCACCGGCACACGCGCGGACTTCGGCCTGCTCCGCCCCGTCATGCGCGCCATCGCCGCGTCGCCCGCACTGCGCCTTCAGACCATCATCACCGGCACTCACCTCCTGCCCGATCTGAACACGCGCAGTGAGGTCGCCGCCGAGTTCGACATCGCCGCCGAACTGCCCATGCAGCAGCCCGGCGAAACCGGTCGCATCGCCGACGCCATCGCACTCGGCCGTGGCATCACCGGGCTCGCGGAGACCTTCGCCGAACTCCACCCCGACGTCGTGCTCGTGCTCGGCGACCGCATCGAAGCCTTTGCTGCAGCGTCGGCCGCGAGCGTGGCCGGAATCCTCGTCGCCCACATCCACGGCGGCGACCGAGCCGAAGGCGTCGCCGACGAAGCCATGCGGCACGCCAGCACCAAACTCGCCCACATCCACTTTCCCGCCACGCAGCAGAGCGCCGAACGCATCCGGCGCATGGGCGAACGCGAAGACTCCATTCACCTCGTCGGCTCCCCCGCCATCGACGATCTCGCCTCATTCGAACCGCTGACTGACGATCAACTCCGCACTCTCGGCATCGATCCGGTGCGCGACTTTACCGTCGTCCTCCATCATCCGACCGGACTCGATGACGCGACCGAGTACGACACAATGTCCGCGATCCTCGCGGCGACCGAATCCGCCTTTGAAGGCAACTTCGTCATCGGCACCCCGAACCACGACCCCGGCCGCGAAGCCGTGATCCGCGCCATCGGCGATCGCCCGATGCTCCCCCACCTGCCGCGCAAACAGTTCATCGGCCTGCTCAAACGGGCGAAACTCCTCATCGGCAACTCGTCCGCCGGCCTCATCGAAGCTGCGGCGCTGGGTGTGAGTGTCGTCAACGTCGGCCCGCGTCAGGCCGGGCGCGAGCGCGCATCAAACGCTATCGACGCGGCCGAAGCGACTCAATCCCGCATCGCCCTAGCCGTCCAACAAGCGAGGCTACACCACCCAGCTGCCAACCATCCCTACGGCAATGGTCAATCCGGCCAGCGCATTGCCGCAAGATTCGAACAGTTTCAGGGGAGCCCCCCATCACCCCGCAAGCACAACCAGTACTGACTCCCGGCGCGGGATGGGCACACTTTTCCCTGCCCGCCAAACTACCTGCAATGCAACAGTCTTTCGTAGTTGCTCGAATACACTGTTGTGACTTCCGACAGGAATGCGTTCCTGAGTGAAGAGACTCGACGTCCGCCACGGCGGGAGAGAGTATGACCAAGACTCCAAGAGCTTTTTGGCCATTCGTCGTTCTCGTGATTTCGCTGGAGGCTCACCTCTGCTTCATCGCTCTGGGACTGCTTTTTGAGTGGTTGGGATTCACCACGCGTGCCGCAGGTATTGCCACGGTCTTTCTTCCCCCGTTGCTTCACCTGCGAATCCCCCAAGAACTTCCTCTCGCCGACCGATGGAAATGGCCCATTGGCTGGATCGTGATCACTCTTCTGATGTTGCCTTACTTCTTTACGGTCTGCGCCATTGATGACGTGATGCGTCACATCTCTTGGTAGAGCGACCCCCATTCACCCCATCTCCACCCGAGGCGTCACCCGCTCGGCTTCGTCACTCAACTCAAAGAAGTCGCCGCCCTGGAAGTTGAACATCCCCGCCACCATGCTCGACGGCACCGTCTGGCACAGTTGCCGCATCTCGCGCGTGTTGGCATTGAAGAACCGCCGCGCCGCCGCGATTCGATCCTCTGTCAGCGCCAGTTCGCGCTGCAACTCACGAAAGTGCGCATCGGCTTTCAGTTGCGGGTAGTTCTCGACAACCGCGAACAGTTGCTTGAGACCGAGCATGAGTTTCGTCTCATCGCTGGCCTGCGACGCGGCATTGCCGTGGTTCGCCGCCGCCGCGTTGCGCAGCGCGATCACCCTCTCGAGCGTCTCTTTCTCGTGGGCCGTGTACCCCTTGACCGTGTTGACGAGGTTCGGAATCAGGTCGTAGCGACGCTTGAGTTCCACGTCGATGTCCGACCAGCTCTCGGTGACCAGTTGGCGCAGTCCCACCAGCCGGTTGTAGATCACGATGACGTAACACACCGGGACGAGCACAATGACACCGACGATGATCAGCGCAGGCAGCATCTTCAATCCCTTATTCGGATTCGCCCTTGGGCCCGTACACCGCCGTGAAGAAAACCGACCCCAGCAGGAATACCACACCCAGGCACAGCAGGAACGCAATCGAATCAACCAGCGACATACCCAGTACCCGCGACGTCACCAGGCCCCCGCCGAACCAAAGCACGGCTCCGATCCCGATCCTGGCCAGCACCTGCCGCGTATTGAGCCTCGCATGGCTACTCATCCCGCACCTCGATCTCGCGAATGCGCGTCTCGCGGATCACCGTTGTGCCGCGCTTCTCCTCGCGATGCTCCGACTCGATGATCCGCCGGTCCTTGCTCACGTCCTGGCGAATGCCCTTGAGAATGTGTCCGAAGAACTCGCCGATGTAGCGCATGAGCGGCTTGTTCGGCTCGCGCTGGGGCATCTCAACCCTGCCCACCCTCGCGGGCGCGGATTTCATCGATCATCTGATCCATCTGCTCGATGTTGATCAGATCATGCCGATCCTCGTTCACCAGTGCACAAGGAGCCGTGTCACACGAACCCAGGCACTCCATGCACAGCAGCGTGAACAGGCCATCGCTCGTCGTCTCGTGCGGCTCAACGCCGAGCTTGCTACGCAGATGGTCCACAATGGGCTGATGCCCGCACGCCTCGCACGCGATCGATTGACACACGCCGATGACATACTTGCCCACCGGCGAGAAGTGAAACTCCTCGTAGAACGAAGCCGTATCGAGCACGGCCGACGGCGGCAGCTCAAGAAACGCCGCAATCTCCTCCAGCGCCTGGTGCGGCAGGTACCCCACGTGTTCCTGCACCTCGTGCAGCACCGGCAGCAGCGCGCCCATCTTCGTTTCGTACCGGGGCAGCAGCCGCTTGCTCATGTCAGCCTTCATCTCTTCAGTAAGACAAGGCTGCTGCCGCCGCTCGATCGTCATCGTTGCCGAGTTCTTCGTGATCCACGCCATCGACTGTTCCTATCTCAACGATCGAGTTCTGCCGCGATGATGTTCAGGCTCCCGAGGATCGCCACCGAATCCGACAGCAGGTGTCCCTCGAGCATCTTCGAAAACGTCTGGTAGTTGATGAACGACGGCGGCCGCGTCCGGGCCCGCCACGCCCGCGGCCCACCATCGGCCACGATGTAGTACCCCAGTTCGCCATTAGGCGTTTCCTGGCACGAATAGACCTCGGCGACCGGCGCCTTCCAGCCGCGATTGGTCATGACCAGTTCAAAGTGCTGAATCAACCCTTCGATCGAGCCGTACACCTGGCTCTTGTCTGGCTTGACGAACTTCCCGTCGGCGTAGGTATCCACCGATCCGCCCGGGATGTTGTCGATGAGTTGCCGGATGATCTCAACCGACTGACGCATCTCGAACAGACGCACGTAGTAGCGGCTGAACACATCACCCTGCGACATCACGGCGACCTTGAACTTGACCGCCTCGGCCCCTTGCCCGTCCCAATTGTCGGCAAAGCACAGGTACGGGTCATCCTTGCGAACGTCGCGCCGCACTCCCGCCGAGCGAGCCACCGGTCCCGACAGGCTCCAGGCAATCGCATCTTCCTTGGAGATGGCCCCGATGCCCTGGGTGCGATCGAGGAAGATGCGGTTGCGATTGAGCAGCGTCTCAATGTCATCCAACGCCGGCGGCAGTTCTTCGTTGATGAACCGCTTGATGAGCGTCTTGAATGTGCTTTCGTCGGGCAGATCATGCATCAGGCCGCCGACACGCGTCCAGTCCGGATGGAACCGCTGGCCGCAGATGTAATCGCAGATGTCGTTGATGCGTTCGCGCTGGTTGAAGCCGTAGAGGAAGCCGGTAAACGCTCCGAGGTCCAGCGCCGCCGCCCCGACGCAGAGCAGGTGGTCCTGGATGCGCCCGATCTCATGCATGATCGTCCGCAGCACCTTGCAGCGAGGCGTGATCTCGATCCCGAACAACTTCTCCACCGCGCCGTGCCACGCGATGTCATTGCAGATCGGCGAGACGTAGTTCATCCGGCTGACCGTACAGACGTACTGGTTGTAGTCGTGGTGCTCGCCGAGCTTCTCGAAGCCCGAGTGCAGGTAACCGATGTGCGGCGTCACGCGGACCACGCGCTCACCGTCCAGTTCCATCACCAGACGCAGCGTCGTATGCGTGGCGGGGTGTTGCGGACCGAAGTTAAGCACCCAGCGGTCGCCGGTGTCCACGTGGTCCTTGAGATAGTCCACCCGCTCGTCGTCGAGTTCGATGGCGTCGATCGGCTTGATCGTGTAAGGCATGGTCGCTTCAACTTCCCTATGGACGGTGCAGCCGCATCATAGGACCAGCAGGCCGCCGCGGTGCAGCAAGTTGAGCCTCAGTTGGCGGTGAACTGATGTCGCTCAGAAGCCCGACATCTGCCCGGCATATCGCCGATACAGGCGATAGAGGTAGACCGACAGAACTCCGGCCCCCGCCAGCATCGCAAGCCCGGTGAACATCGCCGCCGGTCCGGCGGGCGTCGCAGCGCCCATGATGTCGGCCTCAGCGCTGACGGGTCCTGCCGCCCCTCCAAACCAGTAGTCGTACAGTTCCCATCCTCCGTAGCCGATCATGAAAATGATGGCCGAGGCGATAAGCAGTTGATGGAAGACGATGAGTTTCATGACTTCACCCGATTGTAGCCGAATCATCCCCTGTCGCATGGGAAAGCCGATACCCGATGAGCGTTCGGCGAACCCAAGCGTCTAGAATACCACGTCTTATCGATCTCACTGAAACCACCCCCACGCCGGGCAAGGGCTTGTCGAACATGAGCACCGTTGGAAAGCAAACCACCTCGATTTCCCAAGCCGTCAAGCCATCCGTCGATCCGCATGCGCTGAGTCTGTCCGGCTACGTGATTGATCGCGTCTACGGCCCCGACTCTGCCGAGGCCCGCGACTACGTGACCAACGTCGGCGAACCGGGGCAGTTTCCCTACACGCGGGGCATCCATCCCGGCATGTATCGCGATCGTCTCTGGACGATGCGGCAGTTCGCCGGCTTCGGCAACGCCGATGATACGAACAAGCGGTTCAAGTACCTGCTCCAGGCAGCCCATGGCACGAGCGCCAACACGGGCCTCTCCACTGCCTTTGACCTTCCAACACTCATGGGCCGCGACAGCGATGATCCGCTCTCGGCCGGCGAGGTCGGCCGATGCGGTGTGGCGATCGACACCATCGAAGACATGCATCGGCTCTACGCCGACATTCCGATCGATCACGTCACCGTCAGCCAGACCATCAACGGACCCGCCGCCATCATCTGGGCGATGTACCTCGCCATGGCTCGCCAGCGCGGCTTCGACTGGAACAGGCTCGGCGGCACCCTCCAGAACGACATCCTCAAAGAGTTCCACGCCCAGAACGAGTTCATCTACCCGCCCGAAGCTTCGACCAAGCTCGTCATCGACACCATCGAGTTCCAGACCCAGCACGTGCCGCGCTGGAACAGCGTCTCCATCTCCGGCTACCACATCCGCGAGGCCGGCTCCACCGCCACGCAGGAACTCGCCTTCACCTTGCGCGATGGCATGGAATACGTCGAATGGTGCATCCGCCGCGGCCTCGATGTCGATGAGTTCGCGCCGCGACTCTCCTTCTTTTTCAATAGTCACAACGAGTTCTTTGAAGAGATCTGCAAGCTCCGCGCCGCCCGCCGCATCTGGGCGCAGATGATGCGCGAACGCTACAAGGCCAAGAACCCACGCTCCTGGCTCCTGCGCACTCACGTTCAGACGGCCGGTTGCTCGCTCACCGAACAGCAGCCCTACAACAACATCATCCGCGTCGCCTACCAGGCGATGGCCGGCGTGCTTGGCGGCTGCCAGAGCCTCCACACCGATTCGATGGATGAAACACTCGGCCTGCCCACCGAACAGGCCGTCACCATCGCGCTGCGAACCCAGCAGATTCTCGCCCATGAAACCGGCGTCACACGCACGGCCGATCCGCTCGGCGGGTCGTACTACGTCGAAGCGCTCACCGACCAGATGGAGAAAGACGCACTCGAGATCATCCACGAGATCGACGACATGGGAGGCGTCATCGGCGGCATCACGCGCGGCTACTTCCGCCGCTCCATCGCCGAGGCCTCCTATCGCTTCGGCCAGGAAATGGAGCGCGGCGAGCGCCTCATCGTCGGCGTCAACGCCTACGTCGATGAGAACGAGCAGCGCGATGTCGAGATCCTTCAGATCACCCACAAGATCGAAACGGACCAGGTCAAGCAACTCGCCGAGTTCAAGAAGAGGCGCGACGCGGCGAAGGTGAAGGGCGCACTGGATCGGATCCGCGAGGCGGCGCGCAACGATGAAAACGTGATGCCGAGCCTCATCGACGGGGCCGAATCGAACTGCACGCTGGGCGAAATGGTGCAGGCGATGGCCGACGTCTTCGGCCGCTACAGCGGCGGGCCGGAGTGGTGAGCCGCTTGCGGCTTCGCCCGCGACGCATCCAACCGCATCGACGCACCCGCTTTAGTCGACGCCGATCGATGGCATTCTCGTAATGCGTGCCATTCCCGAACCGGGCGCGCAATCAGGGCGATTTCCTCGCGCGTTCCGACCGAATCCTCTGCATGATTAAAGGACGAGTTCGACCGATGCGTTGCTCGTTTCAGAGTGCAGCGCATGTCGGCGTCGCCTCGGGGAGGATGAATCATGCGAGCCGCTCGACCTTTGTTGGGGCGTCGTGGCCAGATTGCCGCTGCGATGCTGTTGCTGTTTTCTGCCGAAGCCCCATCCGCTTTCGCTCAGGATTGCGATCCGATCCAGCTGCAGAAGCTCCTCGCGTCACAGGGGACGCAGTACGACTACTTCGGCGAAACATCTGCGCTCGCGGAGCGGTCCTGCGCCATCGGCATCTCGCGTGACGCGGTGTATATGTTCGGTTGGAACGGATTCCAGTTTGTCGAGCAGGCTCGCTTGATTCCCCCCGACGGCGGCTTCCTCGACGGGTTCGGCTGCAGCATCGCCTTTGCCGATGATGCGGTCGTCATCGGAGCGCGCGACCACGACGAATACGAATGGAATTCGGGAATCGTCTACGCCTATAAACGCGACCCCGAAGGCCAATGGCTGCTCGTTGAAGAACTGACTCCGCTGGATCACTCAGCGGATCAGCACTTCGGCACAGCCGTGGCGACCTCCGGAGATGATCTAATCGTGGGAGCGCCGCTTGACGCCAATGCCTCCGGCAGTGCATACATCTTCTCTCGGCAGGGAGATCGCTGGAACCAGGTGACAAAACTCGTCGCCAGCGGCGAACCCGTGCAGCGCGAACTCGGCAACTCCGTCGACATCTGTGGGGATCTTGCCATCGTCGGTGCTTTCATCGACATCGTGCAGGGCGACTACTCGGGCTCGGCGTATATCTACCGCCGGGATCGAGCGGGAGCGTGGCGGCAGGAAGCGCGGCTGCTGGCGCCCGACGGCAGGCCCAACGACATTTTCGGCGCCGCCGTTGCCATCTCGGGCAATCTTGCCTTCGCGCTGGCTCCCCATCACGCGAACGCGAACCAATCCTACGGCGCTGTCTACACCTACCGCTGGAATGGCCGCTACTGGGTTGCGGAAGATCAAGTCATCCTGCCGCGCGATTACATCAGCGGCTTTGCAGTGCTCGGCGACGTACTGCTGATCGGCGCGGCACACGACGATGAATTCGGATACGGCGCGGGCGCTGTTTATGCGTTTCGACGCGCAAGCAATGGCGTCTGGAACCAGGTCAGAAAGTTCTTTGCGGATGATGCCCATGGGAGTCTGGCGTTCGGTTCGTCGCTCTCGCTGTGCGGCGGTAAAGCATTGGTCGGGGCAATCGGCGAGAGTTATTTCGGAGAAGCGTCGGGCGCGGCTTATCTGCTCGAGCTGAATTGCGCATCCGGCCTGCCGCAGTTGCTCGCCGAGCCCACCTGCCCCGATGGCGGCCCGATCCGGATTGAGTGGACGGGCGCGACGCCGCGCGCCACAGTCAACGTGCTCTTCGCGCGCCAGGATGGCCACACCCTGATCCCGGCCGGATGGCCCTGCTCGGGCGTGGCGCTGGGACTTGGCGTCGAGGGCATCCGACTCGCCTGGCGCGGGTCGGCGGGCGCCGATGGAAATCGAACCATCGTCGGCGAAACCGCCGGAAGCGCCTGCGGCGGCTATCTGCAAATGCTCGACAGCGGCACGTGCCTGACGAGCAACGTCGTTCGCCTCGAATAGCCAAGCAAGCTGACACGATCCCGCTGTTGTTCACGCGCTTGTAATCTTCAGCAAAAACTCCGCTTCTCCACCACCGCGCCTGCCGCCGCGTGGTATCATGGCCGGCGTTGACGGCGGTGCGTCCGACCGCGGTGGGATGGATCACGTCGTCTTCGATCGGCACCCCCAACAGCAGAACAAGGAGTTTGAGAATGAGCAAGGTCAACCCCATTCCCGATGGACTCGAAGGCATCATCGCCCATCTCGTCGTCGATGATTGCGCCAAGGCTCTCGAGTTCTACAAGAAAGCATTCGGCGCTGAAGAAATCTGCCGCATGCCGGCACCCGATGGCCGACTCATGCACGCCGAGATCAAGATCGGTTCGACCATGGTCTTCCTCGCCGATGACTTCCCCGAGTACTGCGGCGGCAAGGCGCGCAACCCCAACGCCCTCGGCGCCTCGCCCATTACGCTCACGCAGTACGTTCGCGATTGCGATGCGGCCATCGATCGAGCCGCCAAGGCCGGCGCGACTGTGACGATGCCCGCGGCCGACATGTTCTGGGGTGATCGCTACGGCACACTCAGCGATCCGTTTGGTCACTCATGGGCCTTCTGCACCCATCTCAAGGACATGACGCCCGAGGAGATGGGCAAGGCCGCAGAGGCTGCCTTCAGCGGCGCCGGCTGCGACCACTGACTCAATCAGGAATCTCACCCGCATTATCACCCGACGGGCCGTCGCATCTGTGGCGGCCCGTCGCTTTTTTACGATACACCGGGATCAGGGTTGATTGCCCGATCGAGAGCAATGCCAAGTGAGGTACACTCCAGCATTGAACAACGGCTCGCGCATTCTGTCCCGTGCCTGAGCCCAGCAAGGAGCCATCCCATGAAACGCAAGTCGCCCAAAGTGGCCGCGCCTGCGGCATGTATGCTCATCGCCAATCAACACGGGGCTCGGTTGCTCGCCGCAACGCGGCAGCACGGTTCGACCGCCATCCACCTTGACGAGATCGCCGCGCGTTCGAACACGCTCATTGGCCACGATCGCGGTGGTCGACCAGTCGCCGCCGGAGCAAGGCGCACCACCTACGCCGATCCTGATCGAGATCATGACATCATGCGCGATCAATTCGCGGCCGATGTCGTCACTTGGGTCGCCAACGAACTTCGCTACATTCCCACAGATGGAACGCTGCGCCTCTTCGCGCCGCCCGAGTTCCTTGGCGCGCTGCGCCACGCACTCGCCACGCGCCCACTGCCGGCAAAACTCTCCGAGCACGCGGCAGATCTGGCCGAACTCCCGACCAGTGAGCTCGAACGGCACACTGCGGTACTCCATGAATTCAATCCGGCTGCCTGACGCCTTGAACCGCGCCGCGTCGGATAAACATCCATGGAGCAAGGAGCAACGCCAGTACGGCGGCCTGCGTGAGATACATGTACAACACGCGAATGGGCCATGGTCCCATGATCCGCGCCGGCGAATCAACCGCGCCAATGTAGCCGTAGTTCAGATCCATCGCTGCATCCAGGGGAAAGATGATCAGCGTGTAGGCGGTTAGCAGCAGCTCAACGGTGATCCAGTCGCGAAGCGTCGGCACAAAACGGCGAACCGTGATCAGGTACACGGCCGTTCCGACAATCTGCACATGCGTCAGCCAAAACAGGTAGAACTCCACGTGTAATGGGCCATGCGTGAGCGATGGGAGGATGAACGCGAAGATGCTCAGCCCGATTCCCCAGAAATAGAGCACCGCCCACACCCATCGCGTGCTCGCAAGCATCGCGACGGCCGCAAGTATCGCAACGATGTCACAGATGTGAATCGGCAGGCTGACACGCCAGTTGAAGTTCTGCGGAAGCAGCCACCACATCGTCGTCACCAACTGCGTAACGATGATGAAGACGCCCCAGCCGATTCGCAACAGGCGTTCGAACTTCGGTTGCCGTTCTCGCCATCGCCGCCCGAGTCCGCTGGAGATGAGTGTCGCCAGAAGGCAACCCCCGACGGCGATGAAATGAATGGGTGAGCCGGGCTCGAAACCGTTGAGATCGAGACTGAATGCGAGCATCATCACCTGACATCGTATCGATCGATCGGCGCTTCATTCATGCTGTTCTTCGAGTTCCTCGATCGACTTCGGCCAGTCGTCGCGGAGCAGTCGCGAGAGTGAGCGGTCGGCCAACACCTTGCCGTTGGTCTGGCACCGGGCGCAGTAGTTCATCTCGTTCTCGGCATAGACGACACGTTGGACCGGACAGCCGCAGCGCGGGCACGGCAGACTGAAGCGGCCATGTACGGCAAAGCCCGTGCGGAACGCAGTGATCTGTCCACGACCGGGGAACTTTCGGCCACCGTCGAATTGTCTGTGCAACTCTTTCGACCAGTGAGTGAGCGTGTTCATCGCCGCCTCGTGCAAGGCGGCGATCTGCGCCTCACTCATGTCGGCCGTGCGAACAAACGGCGAGAGTTGTGCGGCGTGCAGGATCTCGTCGGAGTACGAGTTACCAACTCCGTCGATGATGCGCGGGTCAGTCAGGGCCCGATTGAGCGTGCGATTCTCGCTGTGCAGTCGTGTGGCCAACTCGTCGCGCGTGCAGGTGAGCAGGTCGATGCCGCCGCGATTGATGCGCTGAAGCTCTGCTTCGCTTCCGACGGCAGTGAGAGTCGCACGATGCGTTGTTCCGGCTTCGGTGAGCATCAGTGTGCCATTCTCGAATCGAAACGCCGCCAGATCGTTGCGCCCCGTTGGCCTGGCGCGTTCGTTGTGCCAGAGCAGGCGTCCGGCAATCATCAGGTGAATGACCAGCGCGGTACCGGCGTCGAAGTGCAGCACAATTCGTTTGCCGATTCGCGACACATCCATCAACACCGAACCATCAAACGCGTCGAGCGGCGGTTCGACAGATCTTAATAATGACGGGCCACGAACGATGATGTCATTGAGTCGCTTGCCGACGGCGTGATGCCTCAGCGCATCGAGGTAGACGAGGATGTCAGGCAGTTCGGGCATCTGATGACCGTGAACAAGTCAAGCTGTGTGTCGGATGTACAAGAAGAAACGACAGCACTTGTTCGTTTGCACACAGCATTCGAAGCGAAGTGCTGTGTGGCACCCCCAATCAACCAAACCGTCAATCTGTAAGCGTCATCTCTGTCTTTGTGCGGCGCCTTGAAGTGCTGCGCGACGTGGAAGACTTGCTCTTCGCTGCCTTCACGGATCCCTTGCCAAGCAGCTCGAGCATGCGGTTGAGCGCGACCATGGCCCAGTTCCTGGCGTCAGGGTGAACCTTGATCTGGTTTACGACCTTGCCCTCGGCGAGGTTGTCGAGCACCCAGAGCAGGTGCTGCTGGTCGATGCGATACATCGTCGTGCACAGGCACTGGCAGCCGCTGAGCATCTCGACGTGAACGCCCCGCTTCTTCGCTTCCTCGGCGATGCGGTTGACGAGATGAACCTCGGTCGCCACGGCCCACTTGCTGCCTTTCTCGGCTGCGTCGATGGTCTTGATGATGTACTCCGTCGAACCAGACAGGTCCGCGAGATCGACCACTTCCTGGCAGACCTCGGGGTGAACCAGCACCTTGACGCCCTTGTGCTTCTTTCGCATCTCGGCGACGTGCTCGGCGCGGTAGAGCATGTGGACGCTGCAGTGGCCCTTCCAGAGCAACACTTTCGCATCGCGAATCTGCTGCGCGGTCAGGCCGCCGGACTCCTGCTTCGGATCCCACAGTGCCGTCTCGGGCTTCTTGCGGGTTCCTGCGGCGTCGACTTCGGTGACGAACCCCGCGGCGTGCGACGTGTTGCGGCCGAGGTGCTGATCGGGCAGGAAGAGAATCTTGACGACTTCGCCCTTCTTGAGCGGCTTGTCGCCGCCTTTGAGAGCCCATTCGAAGACGCGGCCGGCGTTGCTGCTCGTGCAGACGGCCCCGCCGTGCTCGCCGACGAAGGCCTTGATCGCGGCGGTGCTGTTCATGTAGGTGATGGGGATGACGCGCGTCGCCGGCCCCTTGGTCTCGTCGAGGGCTTCGTGAATCTCGGCCCAGGCCTGGACAGTCTGGTCGTAGTCGGCCATGTCCGCCATCGAGCAACCCGCGGAGAGATCGGGGAGGATCACGACGACGTCATCGGGGGTGAGGATGTCGGCACTCTCGGCCATGAAATGGACGCCGCAGAAGACGACGTACTTCGCCCCGACCTCTTTGACCTTGTCGGCGGCGAGTTGGGAGAGTTTGAAGGAGTCGCCGGTGAAGTCGGCGTGCTGGATCACATCGTCCTGCTGGTAGTGATGGCCGAGGATCACGACCTTGTCGCCCAGCTCAGCCCGGCGGGCGCGAATCGCCTCGGCGAGCTGATCGTCGGACATCTCAAGGTACTTAAGGGGCAGGGAAGGTTGCCAGAGCATGTTGGGTCCTCAGAGCGGCGATGGCGCAAGTGGCCAGCGGTGGTTGAATCCTATGCCGCGGGCGGCAAATTCAGAGGTCCACCATTAACCTGAATCGTGCATGGCTGTGCGCGGCGACCGCCGGCTATGACGCAAAATCGCGGTATGCTCGCGCGACGCCGGAGTGAGTTGAGGGGCAGCTGTGCAAGATTTGTGCCGCGTGTCGCGGCGGGAATGGGGCTCGGCAAAAAAAGTGCGACGCAATTTGCGTGCCAACACGAAGGCGCACCAGGTCGGGAACTTTTCATGCGCGCCAGAGCGCTTCTGTGCGCGATTTTTGAGCGCCGTGGTGCGCTGCGGCGCGCGTTTGTGTAAATGAGCGCCTCTGTGCGGGAGGAATCAGGAATTTTCGTCGATTTTCATTTTTCTGAGGGGGGTCATTTTGAGTTTTGCTCAACTTTTTTGCGTTTTCAAAAAGTCCGCGCACGGAATGCGATTCAAGCGGTGCGCGGTTGTGCGAAGGCGGAAGATACTCACCAAGAAGCTACGGGGGAAGCGAAAAAATCACGAGGAAAGGCGCGGGATCGGGTGGGAAGATGAGAAAACGACCGGGTATTTCAGAGATCGC
>DIDT01000059.1:9724-41989 GCA_002418285.1 Phycisphaerales bacterium UBA5793 | reverse complement strand
GAACCTCCCGCAGGCGGGTTCCTCCCCGCCGGTCCCCCCTGATTCTCCCCGAACGCCGACAACCCGAACAAACCGGTCGCCGACCCACTCAACATACCCGATGCCCACCGGGGTGCAAGGACAAATGCGGCAAACAAATTGGAGAAGAAAGTCAAAACATATTGCGAGCCATCGTGAGCTTCTACGTTGACTCGCACACACGCGCACCACCTCAATCGCACTCCGTGCGCGGCGTTCTCGAAAACGCAAAAAAGTTGAGCAAAACTCCAGATCACCCCCCTCAGAAAAATGAAAATCGACGAAAATTCCTGATTCGGCCCGCACAGAGGCGCTCATTTACACAAACGCGCGCCGCAGCGCACGCCATCGCTCAAAAATCGCGCACAGGAGCGCTCTGAAGCGCATGAAAAGTTCCCAACATGGTGCATCTCCGTGTTGGCACGCATTTTGCGTTGCACATTTTTGGCAATCGCGCCTCACGCCGCGCCGCACGCGAAAAAACGTGCCCGGGCTGGCGCGACTCGATCATCGCCAACCCGTCTGCTGCAGCGCAATCCGGCCCCGTCGCGCACACCCGCGCACGCCATTCTCTATAGGTAGACGTGCTTTTCAATCGCCCACAACACGACACCGCCATCGACGCACCAACCGGACCGACGCGCCAGCGAGGACGACCTCCCCTTGGAACTCAAACTCTTCGCCCGCGCGTCAGTCTGGTTCACCCCCTCACCGTCGAAGATCCTGAGCCGCGCCGAGGGACTTCACCCCGACACCCCCTCACCCCTGTCCCCAGCCCCTTGCCCACCCGCCCGGGCCCGGCCTATGATCTGCTTCGTCAATTTCAACCGCTCGTACCACCGTGCGTCTGCTTGCCCCGGCCGGGCGACAGGCACACCCCGGCCGACCAGCCGGGCAGCATCCGTGGGAGGTCCACCTCGATGGCCAAGAAGATCAATACGCAATTTAAGATTCTCGCGCCGGGAGGCCAGGCCACGCCGGCCCCGCCGCTGGGTCCTGCACTGGGCGCCAAGGGCATCAACCCCGGCCAGTTCATCCAGAAGTTCAACGAGGCGACCCGCCAGTTCAACGGCAAGATCGTCGGCTGCATCGTCACCCTCTACGACGACCGCAGTTTCGAACTCGAGATCAAGTCCTCGCCGGCCTCGGTGATGATCAAGGACAAGGCCGGGATCGAAAAGGGCAGCGGCATCGTCGGCAAGGAAATCATCGGCTCCATCACCCGGGCCCAGGCCGAAGAGATCGCCAAAGAAAAGATGGCCGACCTGACCGCCGCCGACATGGACGCGGCGATTCGCATCATCGAAGGCACCGCCCGCTCGATGGGCGTGAAGGTGGAGGGCTGATCCCATGGCCAAACTCAACAAACGAGCCCGCGCCAACGCGGAACTGACCCCGACCGAGCCCCTCCCCCTCAAGGACGCCGTGGCGGCTCTCAAGAAGTTCAAGGGGCCCAAGTTCGATCAGACCGTCGAGATCTGCTTCACCCTGGGCATCGACTCGACCCAGGCGGATCAACTCATCCGCGGCGCCGTCGCCCTGCCCCACGGCGTGGGCAAGTCCAAGCGCGTGGTCGCCTTCTGCGGCAGCGACGACGCCGCCGCAGCCCGGGAAGCCGGAGCCGTCGAAGCCGGAGCCGATGACCTCGTCAAGAAAGTGACGGACGGCTGGATGGATTTCGACGTCGCCGTCGCTTCGCCCGACATGATGAAGATCGTCAGTCGCCTCGGCCGCCAGCTCGGCCCGCGCGGCCTGATGCCCACCCCCAAGGCGGGCACCGTGACCACCGACATCGTCAAGGCTGTCAAGGAATACTCCGCCGGCAAGGTCGAGTACCGCAATGACAAGGGCGGCAACGTCCAGGCCGCCGTCGGTCGGATGAGCTTCAGCGATGATCACCTGAGTGACAACATCGAGTTCTTCATCCAGACGATCATGAAAGCCAAGCCCTCGTCAACCAAGGGCACCTACGTCAAGAAAGTCACCATCAGCGGCACGATGACGCCCGGCGTCCGCGTCGCCGTCTAATCCCCAGCGCCCCAGTGCCTCGTGCCTGGCGCCTGATTGAATCGAGCCGATCATGAGCAAAGTCGTCAAAGACCTCATCATCAACGAGTACCGCACCCGCTTCGAAGGCGTGAGCGACGCGCTGCTCGTGGACATTCGCGCCCTCAAGGCGGAACAGAACACCGAACTGCGCAGCGGCCTTCGCAAGAAGGGCATCAAGGTCACCGTCGTGCGAAACGCACTGGCGACCAAGGCCCTCGAGGGCACGTCGCTGAGCCCCCTCGACCCGCTGCTGACCGGATCCACCGCCATCGTCTACGGCGGCGAAACCGTCATCGATGTCGCCCGCGAGGTCGTCGAGTTCGCCAAGAAACTGCGCAAGATGGAGCTCAAGGGCGCCATCCTCGACGGCGAGGTCTTCACCGGCAAGGCCGGCGTCGAAGCGCTCAGCAAGTTCCCCACGCGCGCCGAAGCGCTTGGCCAGGCCGTCCAGCTCGTGCTCAGCCCGGGCGCCTCGCTCGTCGGCGCCATCACCGGCCCCGGCGGCGCCATCATGTCGATCCTCAAGACCATCGAAGAAAAACTCGAAAAGGGCGAGACCATCGCCAAGGCAGGATGAACCAAACCGTGCGTTCGACGGGCCCGCAAGGGTTAAATGATCGATGGTCGATCACCTCTTGGACGCCGAGTCTGTTGAAAATGAATGGAGTGCATCGTGACTGAAGAAACCAAAACGTTCGACAAGGCCATTGCGGAACTCGGCGACAAGCTCGCCGCCCTCACCCTCAAGCAGGCCGTCGATCTCAAAGACTACATGAAAGAGACCTACGGCATCGAACCCGCCGCGGGCGGCGCCGTCATGATGGCGGCGGCTGGCGGCGGCGGCGGCGCGGCTGAAGAAGCCGAGCAGACCGAGTTCGATGTCATCATCACCGCGGCCGGCGACAAGAAGATCCAAGTCATCAAGGCCGTCCGCGAAGCGACCGGCCTGGGCCTCAAGGAAGCCAAGGACCTCGTCGATGGCGCTCCCAAGGCCGTCAAGGAGAAGGTCAGCAAGGAAGACGCCGAGGCCCTCAAGGCCGCCCTCACCGAGGCCGGCGCCAGCGTCGATATCAAGTAAGCGCCGCACCTTGCAGGTCGCAAAATGTTCGCAAGCGCCAGCGCCCGTCGACCGACGGGCGCTGGTTCGTTTTTCTGCTGAACAGGGAAAGGAACCTGCCAAATAATTCATAATCTCCGGAATCCTGTGGTATACTGCTTTTGCGGCGGCTGAGACGGTCTTACCGACCGGGCCGCCGGTACCGATAAGTGGAAAGCCACTAGAAAAAGGAGCGAGAGATGAAAATGCGCGTGATGGCGACTTTGGCGGCCATGAGCCTGAGTGCAGTTGCGCTCGGCCAAACCGGAACACTTGAACAGGTCTCACCCATGACCAACGCGGGCTTCAACCTCGGCGCCTCGTCGCTGCAATGGCAGCAACAGGTCAAGGTCGGCGTGGCTGGTCAGCTCGAAGGCTTCCAACTGATGATCCAGGGCAACGCCGGCGCGCAGTTCAACGCCCGTGTCCGCGTTGGCGACGGCTGGAATACCGGCGCGATCCTGTTCGACCAATTGATCACCAAGCCCAACAACGGCAACGAGCTCATGTTCATCGACGTGACCTCCGCCAATATCAACCTCAACGTCGGCGAGACCTTTGTCATCGAGACGCAGGGCAACGACACCGGCGCCGGACTCGTCGGCAGCTACGTCCCTCCTCCCGGCGCTCCGCTCTATGACCAGAACCTCTATCTCAATGGGCCCGGCTGCTTCGCTGACTGCGGCTGGCGCCACGGTTTCAACACCTACATGCTCGAAGGCGGCGGTGGCCTCACCATCGACCTCAGCGGCAACTGCCCCGGACAGATCACCATTCGCGTCAGCGGCGCGACCCCCGGCGGCCGACTCGCCGTCATCTATGGTCGTTGCGGCGGACACACCACGATCCCCGGCGGCCCCTGCGCCGGCACGCAGCTTGACGTCGGCGGCGCGGCCCTGCTCCGCTACGTCACCGCGGATGGAAACGGCAACGCCAGCACCAGCGGCAGCGCGCCGCAGGCCGCTTGCGGCCGCATCTGCGTCCAGGTGCTCGACATCAGCACTTGCGCCGTGAGCAACGACGAACCGCTGTAACCCACAGTTGGTCCGACATCCTGCCTTGATTGCTACGACCCCGCGCTTCGGCGCGGGGTCGTCTGCTTGACTGGTGTTCCCGGAATGAAGATGAAAGCCCGGTCCGCCGCACCGGGCGCTTGAACGCGGATTTCCGCCGCGCCCCTGTACCGATTGGCTCCTATTCGGTAAACTCACCCTCAATGGCCGATTGCAAACACATCCACCGGGCCATCTACTCCGGCTCGTTCGACCCCGTCACGCTGGGGCACCTGGATGTCATTCAGCGCGGCCGGCGGATGTTCGATGATGTCATCGTCGCCATCGGCCGCAACATCTCCAAGCGCGAACTCTTCACCCTCCAGCGCCGGCGAGAAATGGTCGAGCAACTCATCCACGAGATGAAGAACGGCGATCCGAACGCCGGAAATGTGCGCGTCGAAACCTACCAGGGCCTGACCGTCGACTTCGCCCGCAGCGTGGACGCCAACATCATCCTGCGCGGCATTCGCAACATCAGCGACCTTGCCTACGAATGCCAGCTGGCCATGACCAACCGTCAGGTCGCCAATATCGAGACGGTGTTCGTCGTCACCGATCAGGCGTTCAGCTACACAAGTTCGAGCCTGATTCGCCAGATCGCGGCGCTGGGCGGTGATCTCGACAGCCTCAACGCCATCGTGCCGCCCGTCGTGATCGACGCGTTGAAGGAGATGAAATCGGCGCGCGGCTTCGAATACCTGATCGAAGATCACGTCGAATGAACCCGCGGCGGCGAAAGCGATCAGCCCTCTTCCTGCTCGTTCTGTGAGATACTCAGCGCCGCCAGCGCATCAAGGTTGGGCGTCATTGCTGCAGCCTGCGAAGCCCGCGCGCGAAGCACGTCAATGCGCTGCCGCACCTCCTCGGCCATGCGCGTGTTGGGAAACTCATCCATGATCGTCTCGCCCACCTGCACCGCCGTCACCCAGTCGTGATCCTGAACGGCCAACTTGAACTGCAGGCCGATGTTGGCCCGCGCCTTGTTGATGACGCCACGAGCCACTTCCTGCAGCGGAGCCGCCTCATCGGGCGACAGAAACACGTCGAGATCCTTGAGCAGTTGCATGGCGTGCTCGACGTGGCCGCCGCCTGCTGCTTCCAGGAACTCACGCTCGAGCGTCTTCTTGTGGCTGTCCCACGCCTTGCGCACGCGCTGCTCGAGGCCCCGCGTACGATGCGAATCGGGAAACAGGCGTGAAATGCGGGCTGCTTCGGCATAAGCCGCACCCCAGTCGCGGGCGTCAATCACCGCCTGAAAGTGATCCAGCGCCTCGGTGATGCGTCGATTCTGGCCATCAGCCCGGCTGCGATCGATCCGCGCCAGGAACTCCTCGGCCTCCTCGCGATAGCCGAACCGCTCGCGCATTTCATCGACCAGCACAGCCGCGGCCTGCCAGTCCTCGTTTGAAATATCCTCTTCGATGGCGCGCTGCAGCATCGCCCGCTCCTCACGCCGATAGGCGATGTGCCGGGCCGAGTCGGACAGCAGCGTGTGCTCGTTGATCTTCTCGAGCAGGGTCAACTGCTGTTTGAGCATCTCCGCCGCGGCGGCGCCTTCCTTTCGGCTGCGCAGCAGCGCCAAGGTCAGCGGAATCATCGCCGCGACGAACATGAAACAGACAATGCCGGTGGCCAGCAGCGCCTGGCCGCCACCCTCCACGGCCGCCTCGTTACGACCGATGACAACGATCGCCACGCTCAGGCACAGGAGGAACACATAGGCGAGGACGATCCAGAGATTGGTTGAAGAGCGGCGCATGAGAATCCTCCTTGCAGAACGGCGCCGTGCAGAGCGCCATCGCGCGCTGCGGCGCTTCAGGAGCCGGGCGTCGGCTTGCCGCAGTCAAAAGTCGTCGGCACCATGCACAGGAACTTCAATGGCGTCCCGCTGTCCGCCCGGAACTGATGCTCCGTATTCGGCTCGATGAACAACGAATCGCCGGCCTTGATCGCGCGCGACTCGCCCGCGACCTCGACCGTTCCCGTTCCCCCCACGACATAGATGCCATGCTCGTAGTTGTGCTGGTGTTTGGGTGTGTGACCGCCGGACTCGACGGTAAAGTGCCGCATCGCAAAGGTCGGCGCTCCGTCGTTGCGGCCCAGCAGCAGGCGCATGCCGACATTCTCCGCGCCGGCCATGGACACGGGAACTGCGGACATTTCCTCAATACTGCGGATCAGCATGGTTTGAACCTCTGCGTGGGCGTCGGTCTTCCTATTCTAGTTTACGGACCATTCCGCGTTCGGGGTGCGAAGAATAACAGGAGAACCGCCCGAATGTCCCCCGCCAGCCTTCCCAGACCCCATGTCCAGTCCTGCACACTCGGCCCATGGGAAACGAATTGCTATATCGTCTCATTGCCCGGAAGCGACCAGTGCTGGATTATCGATGTGGGATTTGACCCCGAGCCGCTTCTCCACCTGGTGCGGCAGGCCCACCTTCGACCCGTCCGAATCATCCTGACCCACGCGCATCTCGATCACATTGCAGGCGTAAGGGAAGTGCTTGAAGCACTTGGCCCTGTTCCGCTGGCCATTCATGAGACCGAGGCGGCGTTCCTGCTCGATCCCGATCTCAACCTCTCCACCTTCGTCGAGATGAACGTCACGACACCCCCCGCCGATGTACTGCTTCACGACGGCCAACGGCTTACACTGGGTGAATCGGAGTGGATCGTGCTGCACACGCCCGGCCACAGCCCCGGCGGAATTACCCTCCACCACGAACCTTCTCACCAGGCCATCGTCGGCGATACGCTCTTCGCCGGCTCCATCGGCCGCTACGACTTTCCCACCAGCGACGGTGAGCTGCTTTTTCGATCGATTCGAGAAAAACTGCTCACCCTGCCGGACGAAACGCACGTCTACCCGGGCCACGGGCCGGAAACAACAATCGGCCGGGAGCGGCGAACCAATCCGTTTCTCGTTGGCTAGCGACGTGGCGACTTCACTGCCGCCGTGGCGGGGTCCATCCGCTCGGTGGCGGTGCGGACCGTGTCCTCATCAACCAGATCCATCGCCCAGAGGTTCAGTTGGAAGTTGGCGTTCTGGTCCATCGCCACGAGCACAAATGGGTGCATGGGGTTGCTGGTCGTGCGCGGCACGCCGGGACCCTTGAGCAGCTCGACGGGCGCACTGCCATCACGCAGGAACTGGTAGTACAGCGCGCTGCGGCCGCTGTAGACGATGCCGTCACCCGTATGCCATGCCGCCGCAATGCTCGGCGCCGGCAGGCCCCGAGCGCGCCGACCCGCCGACTCCCGCGCGTCGTATTCAATGATCCGATCTTTTCCGGTGAGGTAGAACAGAATGCGGGGCGATCCGTCCGGCGCGGCCGGCGATTGAATCCCCGCCAGCGCCTGGAACACCGTGCTCACACTGCCCTGGTCCGTCAACCGTTCGCGCTGCAGCGGGGCTCGCATCGAAGCGGCTGAGCGCGCGTCGAACACCACGAGATCGAGTTCGCCTGTTGGCATCAGGTTGAATGCAAACAGCGTCTCATTGTCGTTGGACCACACCGGCATGAGCCAGCTGCCCTGCCCATCGCCTGCGAGGTAGACCTCATTGCGACCTTGTACGTACAAATCGAAGCGTGGCGAAGCGCCGCCACCAACGCGCTCGCACCAGGCCAGCCGACCGGAAGGCGACCGCGTGGCAAAGGCGTTGATGCCGCTTCGCAACAACCACGTGACTTCACCTGTGGACCACTGCACCCAACCGATGCGTCTCGATCCGTCAGGCTGAGGTGACTCGACAATAAACCCCGTCTCGTCGGCATAGCGCCCGATCAATCCGACGCCGGTGAGGGAACGATGTTCGACCAGTTTCTGACGAGGTCCGCCGTTCACCTTCTCAATCCGATAGACGATGACATCCAGTGACGGCAGCGGCTGCATCGACTCCTGCGCGAGAATCGTGTCCCACGAGGGAGCGGGATGTCCGCCCTGGACCGCGAAATACTCGCCGCCCGTGCTGAACAGCGGAACCAGATTCCCGTCATATTCGATCGACCCAAGCGGTCCAATCGCCGCGGACACGGCCGACGTGCTGGTGCTCAAGCCAGTGGGCACGTACGTTTCGAGCGTGCTCGTATCCGGCCGACTCCGATTCTGCGGCGAACTGTCGATCAAGGTCGGTTGCAACCGCGTCGACTTCTCCGTCACGCAACTTGTCAGCAGCGCGACGCCTGCAACGGCCAGCATCAGCATTGCGGTGCGAGAATTCCGACGAGCGCACGTGGCGCTGGATGCAATCATCGCGGATCAGTCCTTCGAGTTCTGTTGCCAGGCCAGCGGCGTGTTGGGTCCGGCAAGACTCACTTTGGCGCTGCCCTGCGGCTGCTCAGTCTTGATGGCGCCATCGCGCGGAGTCCGCATCCACGGCAGGCGGCTGCTGCCGTCGTCGGAGGGAATTCCCGGCTCTTCATCATTGTCATTGCGGTACATCGGCTCGTTCCAGTGCTCAAGACTGGCTGGGCTCTCGTCCACGTCGACGCCTTCGAGCTTCTTGCGACTCTCATTGAGGAGGTTGTAATCCTCCGCGCCAGTCGAGCGAATCTTCTCTGGTGAATCGAGAATGATCGGGCGAATGAACGCCACCAACTCCGTGCGAGATTGCGATTTCTCCGTCGAACGGAACAGCCCGCCAATGAGGGGAATGTCGCCCAGCAGCGGCACCTTGCGGACGATGTCGTTGAGCACCGTGCGACGAATGCCGCTGATGACCACCGTCTGGCCGTCGCGGATCGTGACTTTCGTCGTCGTTTCGCGCCGGTCGAGAATCGAGCCGCCAAACAGCGTTTGGCCGGGCACGACGCTGGACAATTGCAGGTTGACGCGCAGATCGACGTTGCCTTCGACTGTGATGTGCGGCCGCACGCTCAACTGGATACCCACGGCGAGGTACTCGAAGCTCTGCGTCACGCCGCCCACGTCTGTCGTGGTCGAATCGGTGATGAACGGAATGTCCTGACCGTCGAAGAAGTTGGCCTCTTCGTTGTCGCTCGTGACAACCTTGGGCCGGAACAGGACGTTGACGTCGGTCACTTGCGACAGGGCCTGCAGCGCCACGTTGAGATCGACATTGACGCCCAGCGTCGAGGTGTCAAACAAGGCATTGATGAGTTCGTTCTTGGTGCCTTCGATGCTGCTGCCGACGACAATTCGATTGTCCTCGTTGGGCCCGCTGGCGACGTTTCCGCTGCCCCAGCGAATACCCAGCGAGGTGGCATCATCGGCGCTGACTTCAGCAATGATCGCCTGGATGAGCACCTGGCGGCCCGGCGAGTCGAGCGTCTCAACAAGCGTGCCCATCGATTCGCGCAGCTCCGGTGGCGCCATGACCAGCAGCGCGTTCTGCCGCGTGATCGGCATGATGCGCACCTGGCCAATCAGATTTGAGATCTTCCGGGCGTTCGGATCAGGCGATCCAGACTGCCACGGGAAGGTAAACGTGTCCTGCTGCTGCTGTTGCTGTTGCTGCGTGTTGTCCTGATTGCCGACCTGCGCCACGTTGGAGCGCTGCGTCAGTTCCTGGTTCGTGCGGTTCACGTCCACGCGGGAGCCCGCATCGGCAAGCAGCGCATTGAGACGATTCGCCAGATCTTCCGCGTCGGCGTACTTCAACTCATACAGCTTGGGGACATTTGCGTCGCCCGGAGTGTCGAGTGTCTCGATGAACGTCTTGATCATCGGGTAGTACTCGGGCGATCGTGACGTGACAATGAGCGTGTTCTTTGTGGCGTCGGCGATGAAGGACACCTGCCCGGCGAGCGGCGCCAGTTTCGGTCCTTCGCCCTCGGTGTTGCGTGATTGCTGTGATTGCTGCCGCGCCCCGCCAAGATTGCCGAAAAAATCGCTTTCGATCTGCTGAACGACCTCGCCTTCCTGGGCAAAGATCTTGTTGAGCATCTCGGCCATCTTCACGGCGTCACTGTTGATCAGCGGCACAACCATCGGGGAGGCAATGGACACCGGGATCTGAACGTCCCAACTCTCCCTGATTTGCGTCTTGACCTGCTCGATGATGTCGCGCTCGGCGCGGACCGTCACCGAGTTGAGCGCCTTATCCGTGACGACTGACAGTTGCGTGGAAGTGGTGAGGCCCTGGTCGGGCTGGTTCGGCCGCCGGCCGCCGAAGAGATTGGGCTGATTCTGCCGACCGCCCTGCTGTTGATCCTGTGATTCGCCGAAGATTCCGACGATCAGTTTCGCAATGCGCTCGGCGTCGGCGTAGCGCAGGTAGAACGTTTCGAGTTGCAGGTTGCTCGCCGAAATGTCGAGTTTGTCGATCTGCTGCTGCAGGCGCTGGAGCGTGCCGATGTTGTACAGCGCGATGATCTGGTTCGAAGCGTCGTCCACTTCGATCTTCATGTTCGGCGGCCCCTGGGCCTGCACCTTGTCCTTGATCGTCGACGCCTTGCCGTACTTGATCTCGAAGACCTTCTCATAGATCATGCCGGTGTCCTGGCGGCTGAGCACGTCATCCGTAGGACCGAGCACCGGCACCATGCCCTCCTGAATGTTGGCGATGTTGACCACCGCCAGGTGCGAGCCCCGATCAATCACGCCGATGCGATTGGCAAAGAGCGTATCGACAAGCAGGTTGAGCGCCTGCGTCTTGGTGAGCGGCGTCGAATTGATGATTGTCAGTTTGGCTTGCTGACTCAGCACGAGGCTGTCGGGCTGCACCGGCCGTCCTGACAGCCGCTGCAGCAAGAGCATCACCTGCTCGATCGGGGCGCCGTTGAGCGTGAGCAACTCCATCTCGCCGTTTTGCGGACCTGTCGTGGCGACTGCGGGTGGCTGCTTTGTGCCCTGTTCATCGAGCGGCTGCAGGTCGCCGAAATCCAGCCCGTTCTTCTGAAGCTCTGGGTCGCCGAAGTCGAACATCGGCTCCTCGCCGGAGCCATCATCCGGAGGCGCGCCGAATTCCAGCGGCTGGTCCGGGGTGTCCTGTGCAAACAACGGCGCCAAGGGTGCGGCAAGGAAAGTGGTTCCAGCCAGGGTCAGGCACGTGCAGCGAATGTGTTTCATGAATCTCGCGTTCCTGTTGAGCCACTTTCGAAGCGGCCTGGACTTTGCTCTGGTTGATTTCGTCGCGTGAGGTCAAGGTCTGGCCGTGTCGATTCACCCGCGGCCGATAGGGATGTCAATTGTTGTCGCCTGCGGAATCGTCGCCAGTCTCGCTTGCGCCAAAGTCCAACCCGCCCGCAGCCGTCGACGCGGCCCCTCCACCAAACACGTTGGGTGTGGGTCGCGCTCCGGCGCCGCCGTAGTTGATAACCGGCAGGGCTTCCAGTCGATCGAACAGGTTGATATCAAAGTCGGCGCCTTGCCAGTGCACCTTGGCCTTCCACGGCTGCTCGATGGCCAGGAGTTCCACGACGCCGCCCTTGTCGCCGACGCGAACAAACGGACTCTCGTTGTACACATTCGAAGCGAAGACCGCGCCTTCATGCCCGACCAGCCCGACGAGTTTCGGCCCGCCGTACGTTCGCGGCGGTGGTGTCACCGGATTCCGCGGCGTGACGATCGGCGGCTTCACCTCGGGCCGCGGTCCCACCGGTGCAAAGAACGGTGATCGCTTGCTGATGAAGTCGACGTTTGCTTTGACGCTTTCATCAAACGCCAGGGCGCCATTGGGGTCGGGAGGCGCGGATTCGGTCACATCCTGCAGGGAGCCGGCGAAGATTGATGAAAACACCGCGGGCGCCATCCACAGCACCACCACCAGCGCCACCGCCAGCAGCCCCAAGGCCGCGCGGGAGGCGCCTGAGAGTCCCCGCCAGGCGTCGTATATTGCATTGCGGTTCATAACATTCAATCCTTACTGATAAACCACGCATCCGCCACCAGCGTCACTTCGACCTCAGCGCGATCAGTCAGCCGACGAATGCGCACCGACGCGATCTGGGCGATTGACGGCACGGTTTCAAGTTCGCCGATGACTTCCATCGCAACATGAGGCTTGGCGGAAAACTTCACTTCAATCGGTCCTCGCATGTATTCGACGCCCGACTTGGAGGAGTCCGTCTTAAGTTTGATCGGTGAACGCTCCGTCATCGAGGCGCGATCTTTGGCGAGGTCATACTTTGCGAGTACTTCGCTGATCGCCATTTTTGCCTCAAGCACGCGCGACTGATCTTCGCCCGGAGGCAGCACGTTTCCCCAGTCCTTGTGCCCTCGGTCGATCACCTGCCGATTCGTCGAGTCAGGCTCGCTGTACTTGGCAATCTCCGCCAGCGCCTGCTCGGACCGGTCGCGGTAGTCCGCCATGGTCCGTACGGCGGGGTCGATGACGAGAAAGAACAACACCAAACCGGCGACCAGCCACACCAGCCACTTCATCGCCCGCGGGAGCTGTTGATAAGTCGCGGCGATTCCGTTCGAACGTGATGTCGATCCATTCGTACTCACGGCTCAAGGTCCTCGTTTGCGTCCCCATCGGAACCCGCACTGTTCAGCTCGCGCTTCCGCTCGAGCAGCTTGTCCCATTCTTCCTGCAGACGTGGATCGAGATGCTTGACTGCACCGCGAACCAGCAGCGCCTTCTGCACCTCATCGGCCGTCATCTTTCCGATGTCATCGTCCGACAGTTTCGGCGGAAGAGGCTTGGAACCGCCCGCGGTCGTGTTCGAGTTCGGCGCTCCGCCGGCTGTGCTTCCCGCCGAGGGGAAGGTAAACGCAGCTCCACCTGAATCGCCGTTGGAGTTCCCGGTGCTTCCCACACCCGGGTTCGAACGCGGCGGCGGAGTCGGGCGCGGGCGCCCGCCGCCAAGATTGAGATTGAAGTTGGTGAAAATATACTCGCCGGGCGTCATGTCCTTGGCTGCGTCGCCGTACAGCACGACGGCCAGCGGCTTGTCGTAGGGGCGATCCGCCTTTGCGGTCTGATTGACGACCAACGCCTGCAGTTCGAATTCGATCTTGTCGTCACCAAACGTGAAGTTTGGCGACTTCACTTCCGCGAACAGATTGGACTTGTTGAGCTGGTTGTGGAATTCGAGCACGTCGTTCTGCTGACCCAGCTGCGCCGTGCCGCTGATGGTCAGCATCGAGGAACTGTCGATATTAATCGAGTCGAAGTCGAGGTTATAAGGCGCCATGCCGGCAACGTCGGCCAGGAGCTTGGTCATCGGCCAGCGATGGCTTCGCAGCGTGCGGAAGAAGTCTGCCTCAGCCTGGCGCTCCTCGAACACCTTCTTCACATCCTCGAGATTGCGCGTCTTGTATTTGAGAATCGCGTAACGCGTCCATCCACCAAGGATCGGTGCGACGATGATGACCAGCACCGCCAGCAGCGCCACGCGCTTGGCTCGTGATCGATCGCTGAGCCAGTGGAGTGACGATACCACGACGCCGCGCGGCACTTGCGGAGCCAGATCGAGCAGTTCCGTCATCGCGTGCCGCGAGCTCATCGCCGCCAGCGCCGCCCCGACGCACACGCCAAAGCGATTCCACCACGCGGTGTCGCTGTTGGCGCCGGACACGGCGCGACCGAGCCGTTGGGCCAGTTCAGCTTCGACGATCAACGCCTGCCGCTGCGCCCGCGCTGCATTGCTGACGCGCTGCTCGATTTCACTCAGGGTTGCGTCATCGGCGCCAGCGCTCATTGCTGTCTCAACCACGATCCGGGCAGCATCAGCGGACCACTGCGCCTCGCCAAGTCGGGCGGTGCGCACCGTCGTCGTTCCCATCAGGTGCGACGCGAGTTCCATCGAATGGTGATCGCGATCAAGAGAGGCAATCGTCCCTTCGTTGATGCCGCTGTGAATGAGCAGCTCGAGCAACGCGGCGGCCTCGGCGCAGTACGTCAGGTGCTCAAGTCCCGTGGGAAGGTCAATCGGCCGCTCGCCCGGCCAGCCGAACGCCACGGCGATGCGATTGTCCACCGGCGTGCGCCAGGGCATGATCGCCACCACCCTTCGATGGTCGGAGAGCATGTTCGGCAGTTCCGCCTCGGCCTGCAGACCGGCCGCTTCCGTGGCCGCGGCGTCATCCAGCGGTGGAATCTCGAGCACACGACAGACCACCGAGCCGCCTGGCAGCACGCGGATGATCCGCTCCGGCGCCAGCCGTCCCAGCAGGCTGGCCATGCGATCCACGTCCCGGGCTGGAACAGATTGAGTTTCGGCGATGTGCGCTCGTCCGCTGCGCATTTCCGCAAGCACGACGTTGAACTGGTCGCCTTGGCGATGCACCACCGCCACGCGGCGAGGGGCATCGCCACCGTTGAATCGGGTTGGAGTGTTGAGTCGCGTCATCGTTCGAGGTAATCGATAATCTGGATGGGAAGTGAAGAACGGTCGATCGTAACCACTAGTTCAACCTCAGTCCTGCCCGGCAAGGCCACACCGCGGCTTGTGATGATGTACACATTGCTCTTGATATCGATAAACGGCGCGATCGCCGCAAGCGTCTCGCGACTGAGGGTGGGAATCTGCAGCAATTCGATGATGCTCGTCAACCCGTCCTGCCGACTGTTGCGCAGCAGGTCGATCTGGTCGGCCATCGCCTCATCCACGCCCGGCAGCAGCTCGAGCACTTCGACGGGCGCCTTGTTGATATTGATGCGCCCGGGAACGTATGCATACGTCGTGCCGATCGTGGCGTTGGACAGCACGGTTCCGAGTTGCGCATCAGTCAGGTCGCGTGCGCCCAGCGTCTGCTGCTGTTGGGGCTGGGCCTGGCGTCCGCGCCTGCCACCGGCCGTGGCGCCTCCAGTGGGCTGAGCCGTTGGAGCCGCCTGGCCCGAAAGGGTGATGGAACTCAATGGCGTTGTAATCAAGCCGGCCAGCGTGTTCCCTTCGGCCCGGGAGTAGTGGAACAGCGCGTTGGCCTGGGCGGTGTCGATGCCCAGTGCCGCCTGAATCTTCGAAACGGCTGAGGTGCTCAGCGAAATCTTTCCGGCCTGTTCCGTCAGTGGCCCGGGTTCTCGCGAAGCCGTTGTGAGCAGCGCCGACCAGCCGGCGTCGAGCCGACCGTCCCCGTTATCATCCGGCGGCGACTCGTTGCCGTCATCCTCATTCGGGTCGAGAATGCCGTTCAGATTCCAATCTTCTCCGCGAAGCAGTTCAGGCGTGACGCCGTAAACCAACTCGAGTTCCTGCAGGGTTTTGAATGGTCCGTTGCGCGGGTTGTACGGCTTGAGTGCATTGTTGTAGTACCCCGCTTCGGCGCCGCCTTCGCGCACATCATCGTCCGCATCGATCCAGTCGAGTATCGACGCGATCATCTCCGGCGTGATGTCCTTCAGCTTGCCCAGCGCCTCCTCATCGAGGATGTTAACGTTGGCCTTGGCGTTGGCGTCCGCCGGCCCATCGACGAGTTGGTCATCAATCCAGTGCTGGATGTGGTACTCCGAAACCAGAACGCCATTGACGTCGTGAATCTCGCCGTGCGCCAGTTGCTTGAGATCGGACTCGAAACTCGTGGGATCGATTTCCTGCTCCGTGTCGATCTGCCATTCGAGATACGCCATGTACGACTCGATCCCCGCCCGGGCCGCCCACTTCGCTCGAACGCGTCCGAGCGCTTCGCGCCCGGCTACGGCCTGCCGCTGGGCTGAAAGCTGCAGAGGAATCACGATAAGCGAAGAAATCGTCACCACCCAAAGCACCAGCATGAGCGTCGAACCGCGCCGATGAACGCCTGGCCCGCGCAACGAACGACGCTGTCGAGGTGAGGACATCATCCGCCACCTCCGGCTCGCCCGCCACCACCGCCGGCGCCACCGCCGCCACCTTGGTCGCCTCGTCCTCCACCTCCGCCGCCGCGTCCGGGTGGGGGGCCGCCGCGACCGCCGCCATCCTGTCCCGCGCCCCCATCACGCTGGCGATTGCCGCGACGAATCTCTCTTGTCCGACGGTTCGATCGACCGGCGCCGCCGTCACTTCCCGCCGCGCCGCCACCGCCAAAGTCGAGCCCGGCGCCGGAATCCGATCCGGGATCCAGCCCAAACTCGAGATTCGCGATATCGCTGGACGGGTCGTACGTTTCATCAACCGCAGGATCGAAGGGCAGGGGAATGCGGTCGATCGCCACGCTCATGCGTGACACCACTTCCGCGCCGGTTGAAGGAATGACACCTCGACACGTCACGCGCAGTGCGTGAGGCAGTCCGTCAATATCGCTGTCCCAGGTGCTGACCCACGCGGTGCCGTTGTACGCCTCGAAGTCGAGCGAGGCGATGTGCACGCCAAGCGGCACGGCCACGCCGCCGCCCTCGTAATTCTCGTCAACAATCGGATCCGCCCGGCGCCAGAGCACGCCGGTCAGCGCCGGATCGGGCTTGAGGCGGTAATGCACTTCGTGGATGTCCGATTCGCGATAGGTCACATCTCCATCCGTCTCCGGACGAACAGGCCGCAGCGAACGACAGAACAGCAGCACCTCATCATGCTGATCAACGGTCGATCCGGCCGTATCGTCGATGCGGACGATCGTGTCAACCAGGCTGGTGTCGCGCACGATATTGGCCATGTCCCGCGCGATGAACCGCGTAATGGCGTAAACCGACTCCACCGCAGCCTGACGTTCGGCCGAGCGATCACGCCCGTCGGCCAGTCGCCGAATCGACATCGTGGCAGCGCCCGCGAGGATGCCGGCGATAACCGTCGCGACGACGAGTTCGATGAGGGTGAAACCACTTCGAACGGCGCCGCGCCCGCCCGAGAGACTCGAACCTGAAGATGGATTTGTCAGTCGTATCATTGTCGCTCCACTGGTTCAGTGGGTTCGCGATCTGGATCAGGCTCTTCGCCGAGGCGCCGGGCCATGAGTGTCTGCACTTCGACCGTCTGCTCACCCGCAGCCGTTTCCCACCAGACGCGGGCGGTAATGCGGAACGGCTCATTGGGAGCCGTGTCTTCAATGCTGATTCGATACGTGTACTTTTCGAACGGCGGATCGACGCTGCCGCTCATCTCGCCCTTCTTGAGATAGTCCGCCGGTCCGATGGCGAGGACGTCATTGAGCAGCGAATCGAGCACCATCGCCGCCTCCTGGATCTGCTGGCCACGCGCCTGCGCATTGAGCGATCGACTGGCGATGCCCAGCACCGCCACCAGCGCGCCCGATAGAATCAGGCCCGCGACGAGGACATCCATCAACGCCATGCCAAGGCGAGGACGGCGCAACATCAGGTTGTCCGGCCGGTTCACCATCGTTCATCTCCCGCGCCTTCGGCGTTGAGATCTTCCGGCGAAAGACGCACGTTGGTCGCCTCCTCGGAGAGGCTCATCGAACGCATCTCACTCGGGAGCAGCGAAACCGTTTCAAGCGTATTGCCGAAGGCGATGTCGATTTCGATCGATGGCCGCATCCGGTTCGGAGCCACTTCGATGCGAAATGACCCGCGCTCCAACTGGCCATCGAACACAGCGGCATCGAGGCGGATGTCCTTCTCGAATCGCACCACGGGAGTCAACGTATCGCGCCGCCACTGCCCTTCGATCGGACGCGTAGTCGGATTCTCGCCCAGCGGAGCAGCCGAATCGAGCCGCTCGACCCACAGTTCACCGACGTTGGCGTCGTAGACCAGGGCCGCGAGGGCCTGGCTTGCCACCTGCCGATGCGCCAGCGTATCGAGCACGTTCTGCACGCGCTGCACCGTCACCTTGCCGCGCCGCGGCAGGGTGTTGGTCATGCGCACCGTCGTCACGCCCGCGAGGATCGACAGGATCACGATCACGACGATCATCTCGACGAGCGTAAACGCGCCGCGCCGGGGCGCGAGGCGAGTCATCGAGTTGTTCGAAAGTGTGATCATGGTTCAACCAGTTCGAATCGGCGCGTGTCAGCCGATGATGTCCGCGTTGTCGCCTTCGCCGCCTTCGCGGCCGTCGGCGCCGTAGCTGACGATGTCGTAATCCACGTGGACATTGGGAGGGATGACGAGCTGGTAGTCATTTCCCCACGGATCCTTGAGATCGGCTTCCTTGTTAATGCCCTTTTGCCAACTGTCCGGCGCATCCTTGGGCTTGTCCCAGAGGATGTTGCGAATCGTGTCGCCGCTCTGTGCCTCGCGGCCGAGATCGGCAAAAACGATGTCCATCGCCGTGCGCAGGCTGGCCATTGACGACTTCGCCGCCGCCACCTTTGACTTGCCAATGTTGACGATCAGGCGGGGCGCCACCACGGCCGCGAGCACGCCGATGATGATCACCACGACGATCGCCTCAATGAGCGTGAACGCGCGCCGGGCGTGACGAGTGTTTCGGGTCGTTGGGTTCATTTTTTGGATCTCCATTTGGGGGCGGCCACTCAGCCGATCGCAGCCTGAAGGGAAAGCATGGGAAGGATGACCGAGAGAATGACAAAACCGATGATGATGGCCATAAACACAACGATGATCGGAGGCAGTGCCGCAGTGAACATCTTCAGCGAAGCTGTCGTTCGACGATCAAACGATTGCGCCGCCTGTGTCAGCATCGTGTCCAGCCGGCCGGATCGCTCGCCGAGGTCGATGATCTGAATGAGAATCGGCGGGAAGTAGCCGCTCTTTTCCATTGGCTCGGCAATCGACTTGCCGGAACGGATCTTGTCGGCCACTTCGTCGATCACCCGCTCCATCGCCTTGTTGCCCAGCGTGTCGCGCGTGATGATGATCGCATCGATGATGGGAATGCCCGAGGCCATCAGCGTGCCCAGCGTGCGTGTGAACCGCCCCACCGCCACGTCGCGAGCCAGCGCGCCGACAATGGGAATGCCCAGCAAAAGGCGATCACGCTCGTAACGAATGTGCGGCTGGGCCATCGCCGACTTGTACGACGCATACGCCAGGCCGATCGCCGCCAGCACCAGCCACCAGTACGTGCCAAGGAAGTCGGCAAAGCCCTTGACGATCACCGTCGGCAGGGGCAACTGAATCGTCTGGCCCTCCAGGCTCGCCAGCACGCGTGGGATGATGAAGGTCACGATGACGGCGATGCCGATCGCCAGCACGCAGACCAGGATTGCCGGATACATCAACGCGCCCGCCACCGAGCGCTTGGTTTCAAGTTCGCGATCGAGCAGGTCGGCCAACTGCATCATCACGACTTCAAGCCGACCCGAAGCTTCACCGGCGCGGAGCATTCCGACGATCATGTCGTCAAACGGTTTGCCCCACTCCAGCGCAGCCTGCGCGAGGCTGCGACCGGCTTCGATGCGGCTCATCAGGTGTTCGATGACCGCCTTCTGGCGCTCGCTCGACGCCTGCTTTTCGACGGCCCGCAGCGCGCTCATCAGCGGCAGACCGGCTTCGAGAGCTGTGGCGATTTCACGAATGAACGACGCCAGTTCGCCGCGCCGCATGGAGCCGTGCCCGCGCGAAGTGCTCTGACCGATGTCCGCGCTCGCCGCACCGGGCAGCGAACGGAACGACGGCGCCGACCTGTCGGCGCCGGTGCGCCCATTGAGCGGCGCCAGTTGCGTGGCCGTCTCGCCCCGCTGCCGCAACGCGCGGATCGCCTCAGCGCGATCAGATGCGTCGATCGTTCCGGCCAGCGATTGGCCGGCGGTCGTCACGGATTGGTACTGAAAAGTCGGCATGCATTAAACTTCCGTCGTCAGGATTTTTTCGTCCCGCCCGTCATCTGCAGTTCCTCTTCAGCGTCCTGCGTGGCGCGCAGCACTTCGTCAATTGTCGTACGGCCCGCCGCCGCCTTGATGAGTCCATCAGTTCTCATGCGCAGGTGCGTGTTGTGCGCTTCGCCGAGAATGTCCAGCGCGCCCATGCGCTGACTGATAGCGCGGCGCATCGGCCCGTTGATCTCGAGCACCTCGAAGAATCCGATGCGGCCCCGGTATCCCGACTCGTTGCACTTCTCGCAACCCGCGCCCTCGTAGCACTTGTCGTTGAACAGCGCCAGCTCCGACTGCGAAAGGCGATGCGTCAGCGCATCGGGCATCGGCACTTCACGCCGGCAATGCGGGCAGATTCGCCGGCCCAGTCGCTGCGCCAGCACGCCCTCGAGCACCGATGACACGAGGAACGGCTCGACGCCCATGTCGATCAACCGCGTCACGGCCGAAACCGCGTCGTTCGTGTGAATCGTCGAGAATACGAGGTGGCCGGTGAGTGCCGAGCGCACCGCAATCTCTGCTGTTTCGCCGTCGCGGATTTCGCCGACCATGATGATGTCCGGATCCTGGCGCAGAATGCTGCGCAGACCGCTGGCAAACGTCAGGCCGCGCTTGGGATTCACCGGGATCTGGTTCACGCCGTGCAGTTCGTACTCGACCGGGTCTTCGATGGTGATGATCTTCAGTTCAGGCGAGAAAATCTTCTGCAGGCCGGCGTAGAGCGTTGTCGTCTTGCCACTGCCCGTCGGACCGCTCACCAGCAGCATGCCGTGCGGCACGTCGAGCAGCCGGTCCATGATCTTCACGTCCTTGTCGCTCATGCCCAGTTCGGTCAGATCGAGCGGCAGCGAACCCTTGTCGAGAATACGAAGCACAACCGATTCGCCGTAAAGCGTGGGAACGGTGCTCACGCGAAGATCGACCTTGCGGCCTTCGAAGCGCAGCGTGATGTGGCCGTCCTGAGGCACGAATCGCTCGGCGATGTTCATGCCCGCCATGATCTTGATGCGCGAAATGATCGCCGGCTGCAGGTGACGCGGCGGAGGCGTCTGCTCGTTGAGAACGCCGTCGACGCGATACTTGATCTTCAGTTCGGTTTCGAACGGTTCGATGTGCACGTCCGACGCCCGGCCCTTGATCGCTTCGAGAATGATCAGGTTGACGAGGTTGATCAGCGTCGGCTGCTCCGCCATGCGGTGCAGGTCGTCGGCTTCGATCGCCTCGATGTTGCTGTCGATGATGTCTTCTGCGCCACCGTCGCCGCGCAGGCTCTCGGCCATGCGCGCCGCCGTCGTGCCGTACTGCGTCTCAAACAGTTTCTTAAATGGTTCAGGACTCATGCCGCAGCGCACCACCGGCCGCTGCGCCAGCACCGCCACTTCATCCGCCGCGGCGAGGTCAAGCGGGTCGAGCATGACCACCACGACTGCGTCGCCTTCGAACCGCACGGGTACGAGCCGATGATCGATGGCCTGCTCGGCCGGGATCACCGAAGCAACGTTCGGGTCGACATGCTCAAGCGGCTCGTCGTACCACTCGATACCGAGCCGGGTGCAGCGCTGGCGGACCTGGTTGTCTAGCGCGATTTCACTCATTGGCGGTTGTCTTCCCCTGCTCCAGAAGTCGGTTCCCGGGTGAGCGATTGCAGTTGCACGGGAGTCAGCACCGATCGGATATCCGCCAGAGTGGATTGAATCAGGGTCTGGCGCGATGCGAGCAGCGAATGCGATCGACCCTCGAGATCCCCCGAATTGCCCACCGCCCCCGGCTGAGGCTTGCCTGTCCCTTGTGATGTCGGCGGCGAGAGCCGCTGCAATTCACGCATCAACTCGACTTGAACCAGTTCGCGATTGATCGGTTCCACGCGGGATTCGTACGCCGACACCAGTGCCGTGATCGCTTCATCCTGCCCGGGCGTCAGCGCCGCGAGGCGACGCACGCGCGCCACGTCCGTCCCGACCTGGTCCGAGCCGAACACGCGCGGCCAGGCCCGTCGCTGAAACGCCTCGCGGAATCGTTTGCCATCCTCGGCGGGCAACTGGCTCGCGATCCGCTCGGCGTAGTCAATGTTTACATCGCGAATCTGGACATGCACCCCGACGAGGCGCTGCTGCAATGAGGCCAACTGGCCGCCCGCGTCCGCCTTGGCGCCGAGCTCGTTTGCCAGCGTTTCCATCTGATCCGACAACCGAATCCGCAGCGTCAAAGGCGTGTCAAAGTCCAGCGTGTACTGATCCACAACCGGCTCGCACGTCGCTCGGACTTCATCCGGCAGCTCGAGGCTGTCAAGCAGCTCCACGAGATCAACCCGCTCGGGCATCAGGCGCGCCGCGATTAGCAACCCGACCCGTCGTCGGCGATCGCGCTCGAATCGCGGCCAGAGAGCCGACTGTTCCTCTGTGAGCAGATTCTTAACATCCGCAAAGAAGCTCACCTCCAGCGCACTGGCCTGGAGCCCCCACTCATCGCGGGTCCGGCTGAGTTCCGCAGCCAGGTTGCTCCGCTGTCCCGGATTGTCGGTCTGCCCCATCGACTCGGTCAGACGTCGCTGGTTGTCCTGCACCGCATCGGCCGCCGCGTTGTACACGCTGCGGTAGCCGTCGTAGACCGCCTGAACCAGTTCCTCCTGGCTCTTGTCCAGTTCAAACGTGTCCTTGAGCGCGTTGAGATCCTCCCGACTCACCGTCGGTGTGAAGCCCTGATAGAAGGTCCGCATCTCGATCTGGGCGTCGACGGGCCGGCCCAAGCCGATCAGGGTCGCCAGCAGGAGTAGCCCCAGTGCTGTCCAGCGGTGCGTCGGGTGGATTCGGTTCTTTGAGTGGCAAGTCTGTCGCATTGAATCGCTATTCCTGAACAAAGAAGGCGGCTTTTCACTGCCGAAACGCCGCGGGACCATGAGATGATCGTAGACGAGACAGCGGACGACGCTGCCCACGCCACGAGCATTTTGCCCAGGTCGGACATGTTCTCTGGAATCGGGTGTCGCCGTGGCCCCACCTCGGATCACCCTACCGCTCCGGACATCCAACACAGACGTTTCAACGCCCGCGTTCCGGCTTCGATTGCACTCATTTGCCCGACTCCAGCGTTATCGCCCCGCCCGCCGCCAACTGTGGCTGGAGCCGCGCGACTCATCGCTCCGACACCACGCTGCTACCCCCTGCCACGCTACCATCCCGCGATCATGTCCACCGCCATCAAGCAGGCCCTGCCCAACCTCATTACCATGACCCGGCTGGTGCTCGCCGTCGCCTTTTTCGTCCTCCTGGCCTGCTACCGCGACCCCGACACCCAGCGCTGGCTCATTAACACCTCCATCGTCCTCTTCCTGCTCGGCGTCACCACTGATTTCCTCGACGGCTACCTCGCCCGCAAGTGGGCCGTTGTCTCCGTTTTCGGCCGGGTCATGGACCCCCTGTGCGACAAGATTCTCATCCTCGGGGCCCTCATCATGCTCGCCGGACCCGGCTTTGTCCGCCTCGACCTGAGCAACCCCCTCGAGCCGCACCGCATCCTCACCAGCGGCATCCAGCCCTGGATGGTCGTGCTCATCCTCTTTCGTGAAATGCTGGTGACGGGCCTGCGCAGCCTCGCCGAGTCGCGCGGCATCGCCTTCTCCGCCGTCCTTTCGGGCAAGGTGAAGATGGTGCTTCAGTCCGCTGTCATCCCCATCGTGCTGCTGCTTGTGGGCAACTTTGATCCGCGCGATCACCAGTGGTCCGCCATCACGCGCGATGTGCTGGTCTGGTCGATGGTCGTTGTGACCGTCATCAGCGGCCTGCCGTACGTCTTCCGCGCTCGACTGCTCCTCAAGGCGTGATCGCGCCGCAACCGATGGACTCAACGTGTGGCGCAAATGGATCATCACCGTCGGCGGACTGGGCCTGCTTCGCCCGGCACCCGGCACATGGGGTAGCGTGCCCCCCTGCGCCCTGGCCTTCGGCTTTGTCCTGCTCGGCCTTGATGCGCTGGCGATCAATCTCATGCTCCTCGTGCTGCTCGTCGTCTCGAGCGCGGCCTGTGTCGCGCTGGGCACCTGGGCCGAGCGGCAGTTTCAGGGCAAGGACCCCGGCGTCGTCGTCGCCGACGAGACAGCCGGCATGGCGCTCACGCTGCTGCTCGTCCCGCTGGCGCGCGATGCGGCCAGCGCGCCACACTGGGGTTTTGCCTTCATCGTCATCGCCGCGGCGTTTGTGCTCTTTCGCATCCTCGACATCGTCAAGGTACAGCCCGCGAACCTGATCCAGCAGTTTCCCGCCGGCTGGGGCATCCTCCTCGACGACCTCGTCGTCGCGGTCTACGCCAACATCATCCTGCAACTGTTCCTGCGCGTCGGCCTGCCGATGCTGGCGTAGCAAGGCCACACCGCTTCACCTCACGGCTGGCAATCCCCGCTGCGGCACAGATTCTGGAGGAGAATGAGTGACCCGCGCAGTCTACGCCTACTCAATCCGCACAATGTTGCTGGTGGCGCAGCGGGTGACGTCGACGAGTTGGAGGTAGCCGCCGCAGACGCTGCGTGGCACGGTGCGCTTGAGGCGGCCGGCGCCGAACTGGCCCGCCGAGCCGACATAGGCGACCTGCAGGCCGAGTTGGCCCAGTTGCAGCGATGTGCCCGAACACGGGTTGCCGTTGGGGATGACAAAGTTGCCGGTGCGCTTGGCGTAGAGCAGCGCGATGCGCGCCCGCTGGTCCGGCGTCGCCTGGAACCAGCGCACTTCGATCTCTCCGCCCGGCCCGCTCGAACAGTCCGGCACCTTCTGCAATGTGATCACCGGAGCCGGACAGTCGCCGCCATTGCCCGGGTCGAGGTCGAAGGAGTACACAGCGCCGACAGAATCTTCCTGACTGCTCCCGGGGCATTGCGTGCCGTTGGCGCCGACGACCGCGACTGCGTCTGAAGTCGCATTGCCGAGAGCCACGCCCCAGCCGAGTGCGTCGGCGGCGTCTTCATCCTGGCCATCGAGCCGCTGAATTGCACGCCACATCGCTTGTTCATCGCGCTCGAAGACGAATGCGGACCCGGCATATCGACCAAATGTGCTGTCGTTTGGTCCACCGACGATGAATCTTGAGGCTCCGTCGTGTTCGAGGTCAACGGAAAGTCCGAACTGTTGTGATTGCAGATTCTGATAGGGCGGATCGATGCGCTGCTCCAGTCGCCACGTTCCTGAGATTTCCCGCACATACACAAACGCGGCACCAGGACCTTCAGGATTACCGAAGCCGCCATCATTTGGGCGACCGACAACCGCGCGGTGAGTGATCCCCGGTTCGTTGGATGTGGCACCAACCGAAACGGACCACCCGAAGAAATCCTGCGCATACGGATCAGGGGCTTGAAATTCCGATTCAAGAATCCATTCGTTCGTCGCCGACTCAAATCGGTAGAACCAGACCGTGCCGGGCGCGACGTCACGGACACAACAAAACACAGGCTCACCGACCGCCAGCACGGAAACGCCTTCACCCTGGGCAGCGTCTGTTGACAACGCGAACGCGCCGTCGGGCTGTCCACCATCGGGAGCAACCAGTTGGCTCCCTTGCTGCCAGACGCCGTTTTCGTCCCGCTCGAAGACGTATGCGTGACCCGGGAGGGCATGCCCTTCAGAACCGGGAGCGCCAATGACAAGGAGGGTTCGGTTTCCAGCGGGGAGCCAAGTCGCGCTCCTCCCGAACGACTCGAATGCGATGGGAGCATTCGGAGCGAGTTCCGAATCGAGGAGCCACGATCCGCCCGGATCCAGATTGAACACAGATGTCGTGCCGGATCTGGTTTCCACCGTGTCGCGGTTCGGACTTCCTGTAACCAGCAGTAATTGACCGACGCCCGCACTTCGACCAAGTTCTACGCACTGGCCGAACGAGTCCTGCGGCTGAAGATCTGGCGGTTCGAGAACTTGCCGCAAGCTCCAATTCAATACATGGTCGTCGAAACGGTACGCCTCGACACGTCCGCCGATCGCGTTGTACCGCCCGACAATCATCTGATTGTCTGAGATGCTCACATCTTGAAAGAAGATCGAGTCGCCACAAAGGGGCATTAGACGCTGAATCTGAGCTGGAGGACAAGGCAGCTGTGCAACCGCACTGAAGTCGATCAGCAACGCCATCGCGGTACTTCCCAATGCTGTAACGAATCGCAAACGCATGCGCATCACACTCTCGTCTTGCTATCAAGCCATCGTCACGGGCTCGATCAAAGCAAATAGCTTCGGCGGATGATGAAATCAAAAATCTCTGAAGTAGACACCGCCTCGATCATCCGGGTCTGCTCCGCCAGGAACATCCGTGGTATCCCAGCCGGGACATCCGATGATGAAGTCATCGTTGTTACCACCGATGTCGTGAAGAAAAACAATGGACCTGCCGAGCGATGGATTCTTCTTAGCGTAGTCATTGTGGCATTCCAAACGGTAATACCCTGCGCTGTCGCCGACCGCTGCCCACGACCAATGGCTGCCATCGGGACCGGGTGTAGTTGAGCCTGATACCTCGTACAGATAGGCGAAGCCTCGATTCTCTACAAGGGACGCATTAATACTGCCCACACAACTCTTGCCACCAGGCGCGCCGACAATCAGGTCCGCACAAGAGTCAGTTTTGTCCGTATTCCCATTGCACGCCATGGCGTAGCCGAAGGCGACAGTATTGTCGCCCGTCGGACCATCAATGATGATGTTGGCGAGAGACGCCGACCACACCTTGTCGTTCGCACTCGGCCAGCCGCTTGAGTAGTCCGGCAGCAGGAAGACGTAGACGCGACCAACGGCGTTCTGAGCCGTTTCCGAATGAAGGTTGCTGGAGATCACGATGTCGTTCACATCGTCTCCGTTGAGATCGCCCTGCGAAGCCAGTCCCTGGCCGAATTTGTCGCCGGCGTCCTCGCCTTCGAAGATCACTTTTGCGTAAGAAGCGGCTTCCTGATCCACGGCGGCCCATTGCGCGCCACCCGCGAACAGGTAGACCTTTCCAACGCGGCAGTCGTTGTCCAGTTCCGCATGCCCCTCATACTGCTGATTCTCATCGTAGTAATCAAAGCTGGTTGTGCAGGTCGCAAAGTTGTCCGGCGTTCGTCGTGTGGCCGCAACGATGAAATCGTCATTGCCGTCAGCGTTCACATCACCAACACATGCGACGCGGGCGCCGAAGTAGCCGCGCGTCTGCTCGCCGTTCGGATTGAGATCTGGGCTCCAGCTCGCTTCGCCACGGATAACGAGGTCGGCATCCTCAACGTCGTTCCAGCCACTGCCCGCGCCAACCCAATTGTCATGATCGAAGATGTACGCCGCGCCGGTCCAGTCTTCGAACGCAAAGCCGTTGGCGTCAAAGACGCAGTCTTCGCATTCGCTCCAGTATCGGGCACCGACGAGAAGATCGAGTTCTTCATCGCCATTGAAGTCACCCAGCGCCATGGACCAGCCGAAGTTGTCGCCTTGCTGCCCGCCATAGTACGGATCGCTGCGGAACTTGTAGGCGAGCACAAAGGCGCTCGTTTGACTGTCCCAGTCATAGATGTAGACCGCGCCATTCTCGAGGGCGCCGGCGCCCTCTCCTCCCGGCGCGGAGATGACCAACTCGTCATCGCCATCCCCATCAACGTCACCGGCGGTCATCGCGTAGCCAAAGAAGACACAATCGAGCGGAGTAGCATCGGGATTCGGAACCTCCGTCGGCCCACTCCAAGTGGTGTCGTATTCGTACACATAAACATGCCCGACACCGTCGTTGCTCGGAAAGTTCTCAGGATCCATCATCTCCCACGTCGAGACGGCGACTTCACGTTTCGCATCACCGTCGAAATCACCGGCTGCCAGAGCCTGCCCGAATTGTGGGCCATACCCGCTGCCGAGATTCGGCCCGAGCACATCCGGCGTCGTTACGGTCGTCTGGGCAATGCACAGAGTATTACCCCCCCCCGCAAATCAGCGCTGTGACGATTGTAATCGAAGTCGAATTGAGCAGCGAGCGGCGAATGTTCGTTCCCTTCATGGCCATCCTTCCAATGAAGCGGTTACGGGGCGACCTGAATAAATACACACCACAGCATGCCCTGAATCAGGGGTCATGTCAAGGTATTTTTCCTATGTTATCGAAAACTTGTCGGATCCGTCCCCGTGGGCACATTCGGCACGCCTGGTTTTTCATCGCTCGCACAGCAGGCGCTCGCGCGTCCGCTTCGCGCTCACAGTCCATCACCCACGCACGCCTACCCCGCGAGCCCCATCGCCCGGCCGCTGCCCAGACTCATCCCCGGCAGGTCGTAATGGACCTTGAGCAGCGATTCGACGCTCTGCGGTGTGGCAATGACAAACGACACCGGCTCATCGATGTGCCACGTCACAAACCGCACGGCGCGCGGCAGGTGCTCGACCGTGGTGCCCATGATCAGTTCGCTGCCGTGCCGGCGCAGCGGCATGAGGCCGAACTGCCACGCCTGGCGCCGGCTGACCAGCTCGATCACCTCACGATCGATGCGTTCCTTCTTCAGGTCCACTGTGCCCGTCATCATCTCGTACTGCCGGGCCCACGCGCCTTCGATCTCGTGGACGCCGAGGCCAAAGAGCTTCTCGGCGAGATAGCCGAACGGCCGGCCACCCTCGCGCTGGGCTTCGAGGATCTCCTCGACCTGCTCTTCCGTCAGGTGGCCAAGTTGTACCAGCAATTCGCCAAGACGAAGCATGATGAACCTCCCATCCAACGGATGCAGACGCCCGGGCCCGCGGCCCATTCCACCCGGGGAGACAACCTCCCGCAGCAGCGCTGCACCCTCGCCATAGCGCATCGACCGCATTTGAGAAATAATCGAGAGCGGACGGCAGGAAATGCGCCCACCCACGCCGCTTCCGTGTCTTGTAGAGTCTGGGAGTTGTGGGCATGAACAAGTGAACCGCCGCTGAGCTTTCTGATTTGACACCCGCTTATCGGCCGCACGGCACCGGCCCGGCGCTGCTGCACGGTGCCAAAACCCCACCCTGCCCGGCGAATCGGCCGCGTATCATCCTCCGGATCGCCCGCAATCGCTGGCCCAACCGGTGGAGACGCATCATGACCGTGCGGATGGAACTCAGCCGCATCTTCATCCGAGAACTTAAAGACCTCCAGTTCATCGAACTGCAGGAGGTCGATGGGGAGCGCAGTTTCCCCATCGCCATCGGTCTGCCTGAAGCCCAGGCCATCGAACGCCGTCTTAAAGGTTTGGAGCCGCCACGTCCGCAAACCCACGACCTGCTGGCCTCCACCATCGAAGCCCTGGGCGGCACACTCGAGCACATCGTGATCCACGATCTGAGCGATAACACCTTCTTCGCCAAACTCATCGTCAAGCGAGACGGCCAGGAGATCGAGATCGACAGCCGACCCAGCGATGCCATCGCCCTGGGCGCCGCCACCAACGTGCCCATCTTCGTCGAGGAAAAGGTCCTCGAACAGGCGGGCAGCGAGGAGCCGACGTGAATGACACGTTCGTCGGGATCCCACGCCGCTTCCTGACGACCGACGAGCCCGGCATCGGCGGCCATCTCAAGGTCCGCCCTGAAGATTTCCTCGTCGAAGAAATCCCCCTCTACGAACCCTGCGGCAGCGGCGAGCACGTCTACCTCTTCATCGAAAAGATCGAGCGACCCACGCTCAACGTCATCCGCGACATCGCTCGCAGCCTGCGCGTCAACGTCGGCGCCATCGGCTACGCCGGGATGAAAGACAAAGTGGCCGTCACGCGCCAACTGCTCTCCATCCATCTGCCCGAGGGTGATCCGCACCGCATCGCCGAAGAGATCAACGTCAGCGGCGTGCGCATCCTCTGGTCTGAGCGCCATCGCAATAAGTTGCGCGTCGGCCACCTGCGCGGCAACCGATTCTCCATCCGCATCCGCGAGGTGAACATCACCGACGTGACGCGCGTCGGCCGCATCCTCACGCGACTCGAGCGCAGCGGCGTGCCCAACTTCATCGGCGAACAGCGATTCGGCTATCACCAGACCAACCACGAGATCGGCCGGCTCTACCTCATGCGCGACTGGCAGCGTGTGTGTGATCTGATGCTCGGGCCCACGGCCTTCGCCGGCGACCACGCCGCCGAATCGCGCGCCGCCTACGCCGCGGGTGACTTCGACACGGCCGTGAAGACCTGGCCCTCGTCGGGCTCGACGGAGACGCGCGTGCTGGCGTCGCTCGCCGCCGGCCGCACGCCGCAGCAGGCGATCCACGACGTAAACGAAGCGTCGCTGCGCTTCTTCATCACCGCGTTCCAATCGGCGATCTTCAACGGCCTCCTCGCTCAGCGCATCGACTCCGGCCGCTTCGAGCAACTCATCGAAGGCGACATCGTCGGCCGCACCGATGACAGCCACAACCTCTTTCGCATCGGACCCGACGAACTCGTTGATGAGTCGGTGATCGAGCGCTTTGCCAATCTCGAACTTTCCGCCACCGGTCCGCTGTGGGGCAGCGAAATGCGCCGCGCGGAAGGCGCGGTCGATGATGCCGAACTCGCCGCGCTGCACGCCACAGGCATCAGCCTCGACCACTTCGACGAGTCCGCCGTCGACGTGCGCGGCACGCGGCGCTCGCTGCGACTCGCCGTGCGCGCCTGCGAAGTCTCTGCCGGCAGCGATGACCACGGCCCCTACATCCGCGTCGATTTCGAACTTCCTCGCGGCGGCTTCGCCACCACCGTCCTCGACGAAGTCATGAAGTCCCCTCAGCGCGACCACCCGTGGGGATCGTGACGGCCCGGTGGGGTCTTCGCCTGACGCCTGTTCACCGCGTCGACGTGATAGAATCACCCCTTTGCACCTCTCTCAAGGACTCCGCCCGTGCTGCGCACACCCTTCTATCAGTTTCACGTTGACCGTGGCGCCAAACTCGTCGAGTTCGCCGGCTGGGAAATGCCCATCATGTACACCTCGATCATCGAGGAGCACAACCAGGTGCGCACAGCCGCCGGCATGTTCGACGTCTCCCACATGGGTCGCGTCCACTTCAAGGGACCCGACGCCCGCGTCTTCCTCGAACGCCTCTGCACCCGTCGCGTCTACGACATGGTCGAAGGACAGGCCCGCTACAGCCTCGTGTGCAACGAGCACGGCGGCGTCAAGGACGATGTGCTGATCTACCGCTACGGCGAAGACGACTTCATGCTCGTCGTCAACGCGTCCAACCGCACCAAACTCTTGCAGCACTTCAACGTCGTGCGCGGCGACCTGCGCCTCGACATCGACGACCGCACCGAAAAGACCGCCATGCTCGCGCTGCAGGGACCGAAGGTCATCCCGCTCGTTTCCGATTTCAGCAGCGAGATCCCCGCGCTCAAGAACTACCGCTTCTGCGTCAAGAGTCTGCTCGTCTTCAAGATGACCATCAGCCGCACCGGATACACCGGCGAAGACGGCATCGAGGTCATCCTCCCCGCCGGCATGGCAAGCAAGGCCGTGGGCATGATGCTTGAGAAATCAGGCTCGGCAAAAGACATCGTCAAACCCATCGGCCTGGGCGCGCGCGACACGCTGCGCATGGAGGCCGGCATGCCGCTCTACGGCCACGAGATGGATGAAGACACCGATCCGATCTCGGCCGGCCTCAACTTCGGCATCAACATCGACAAAGACGAACTCGAAGGCGGCGAGGTCTTCATCGGCCAGAAAGCGCTCAAGGAGATCGCTCACCCCGGCCCCAAAAACAAACTCGTCGGCCTCTTCCTCGACGGCAAGCGCACCGCGCGCCAGGGCATGGCCATCATGCACAACGACAAACCGGTTGGCCGCGTCACCAGCGGGTGCATGAGCCCGACGCTCCAGCGTCCTATCGCCATGGGCTACGTGCCGGCTGAGTTGAGCGAACTCGACACGGTCGTGCAGGTCGATCTCGGTCGCGCCACCGTCGACGCCACCGTCACCAAGATCCCGTTCTACAAGCGGCCGAAGAAGTAATCGACCGGATTTCATCGATGGCCAAAACCAAGAAGAAACCAACCTCGACGCCCGAGATCAACAATCGCAAGGCGCGGCACGAGTACCACATCCTCGACACGCTTGAGTGTGGCATCGTGCTCTGCGGCAGCGAGGTGAAAGCTGTGCGCGCCGGCCAGGTGTCGCTCGGCGAAGGCTTCGCGCGCGTCGACGAACGCACCGGCGAACTCTTCCTCTTCAGCGTGCATATCTCCGACTACGCCCCGTCGCGCGGCAGCGTTAACCGCCACGCACCCGCCCAGGTGCGCAAACTCCTCGCCCACAAGCGCGAGATCCGCAAGCTCGCCGCCGAGACGCGCGTCAAGGGCACGACGATGGTGCCGCTCAAAATGTATTTCAAAGACGGCTACGCCAAAGTCCTCATCGGCCTCGCCACCGGCAAGGGCCAGTCCGACAAACGCGAAGATGTCAAGAAACGCGACGCCCAGCGCGACATGCAGCGAGCGATGACGCGAAAGCGAATTTGACATCAACCACGCTTGTGGCTCAGCACGTTTAGCGGCGACGCATGC
>DIDT01000059.1:0-9681 GCA_002418285.1 Phycisphaerales bacterium UBA5793 | reverse complement strand
GCATGCGTCGCCGCTAAACGTGCAGGCGCTACATTGGTCTTACAAACGACCACTGTTGTCGCGGTAACCCCGCCTTCACCGGATTCTCTTCAACGTACCGAATCGCCCGCGTCACTGTGGCTTCCGTGTTCAAAAACACATGCCACGCCCCGCGCGCCCACGGCGACGGCAACCGCCCGCTCGGCAGCGGCTGAGCGCCAAACGGATGCAACCCGTCCACCGTCAACTGCCGACTCGCTGCCGCCTTCAAATGCGCTGCGATGCCCTCAGCCGTCTTCACATGACGCGCCGCAATGTAATGAACATGATCCGGCAATATCGTACACGCCAGAATCGAATACCCATTCTCGACCGCGGCGACCCCGAATCCCTTGGCAACTGACTTCGCCAGCGCCCCCGTGAACCGCACCGGTCGACGCACCAGCGCTCGCTTCGCCGCCTGTCGCTGCACATGATCATGCGGGGCATCCGCAACCGATCTTCTAGTGCTGACTTTCGTCGCAGGTCCAAATCGCCGCAACTCAAACACACGCACCACCTCCGACCACGACCCGCGCGGATCGTTCAGCAACCAGAACCCATACGCGCTGAGAATCGTGTGATACGCCAGCACCATACATACCACTTTACGCCGAATCGTTTAGCGGCGACGCATGCGTCGCCGCTAAACGACAATGACTGCCGAAACCTGACGCCTCATTCGTACGAATAATCCCGCGTGACCCGACTGCTGATGAACATCGTCTGGGCGTTCCTCATCATCGCGCTCTGGGACACGGTTACAGCAAGGCGCTTTGAACTCATGAATCCCCTGGATCTTGTGGTTCTCAGTGCAGCGTGGGCCATTCCTTTCACCAACCGAGTAACCAAGCCCGGCCGCACCGCAGCCGAGCAGATGATGGGAATGCTCGCTTGGATCATGCTTCTCTGTATCCTGCTCTGGTTTCATTTGCGATTGTCCGTCATGCTCTCACCGGGAGCACGGTAGAAAGTTCAAAGTCCCGACCGCTCTTCCCATAGGCGAGGCGACGGATTAACCTCGTTGAAGCGTCAATGTGAATTGGCAGAATCGATGCGACGCGCCGCGATGAACGTAGTCTGGGCATTTGTGATGATTGCGGCCTGGGACACGTTCACGACGAAGCGCGGGTGCATGGATACCACTCACTGGGGCAGCCCGTTTGTTTGGGCTTCGGCCGTGCTGATGGTGACCGGTCCGCTCTTTGCAACACCCCTGCGAATCGGTTTCCTCTATTTCGCACGCATCCTGCTCTGGATTGCGTTTGTGCTGTCGCTGGGGATGTTCAATCTCTGGTACCAAGATCTCTTGCGGCTGCTTTAGAACCTGGTCAAGATCGCGCAACGCGACCCGCGACGCATGCGTCGCCGTCAAACGTCTACCATTGCCCCATGCTCCAAATCGGCCCGTTCCAAACCGATTGCCCTGTGCTGCTCGCGCCAATCGCGGGCTACACCGACCTGCCGTTTCGGCTCGTCTGTCGCGCCGCGGGGCACACCGGACTCACCTACACCGAACTCCTCCACAGTCGTGGCATTCTCGAGCAGAATCGCGACAGCCTCGAGATTGCCCGTGTCAGCGAAGACGATCAGCCCTTCGGCGTGCAGCTCTACGGCAACGACCCCGACTGGTTCTGTCAGGCAGCCCAGTGGGCTCAATCGCAGGGCGCCACGCTCATCGACATCAACATGGGTTGCCCCGTCGACAAGGTCACGAAGACCAACGGCGGCTCCATGCTCCTGTGCGATCCCGACCGCACCACGCGCATGGCCGAGGCCATCGTCAAATCAGTCTCCATCCCCGTCACCGCCAAACTTCGTCTTGGCTGGAGCGATTGCGAACTCACCGCTCCGCGCCTGGCGCGACAACTCGAAGAAGTCGGCATCCAGCTCATCACGATCCACGGCCGCACCACCGCACAGCGCTTCAAGGGTTTTGCCAACCTCGATGGCATCGCCGAGGTCGTCGCAGCGGTGCGGCAGATCCCGGTTATCGGTAACGGCGATATCGACTCCCCCGCCGCCGCCGTCCGCATGATCGAACACACAAAGTGCGCCGGCGTGATGGTTGCACGCGCCGCGATCAAGCGGCCGTGGGTCCTGCGCGAAATTCACGATCGCCTCACTGCCGGCCAGTCTCCGGTCGAACCGACCGTGCTCGAAAAGATCCGCCTCATCCGCCTGCACTTCGATCTGATGCGCCGTTTCCGCGGCGATCGGCTGGCGATGATCGTGATGCGCGGTCGCATCGCGGCCTACGGAACCCGCCTCGGGCACGTCAAACCGTTCAAGGAACGCGTCCGCCTCATGACCAGCCCCACGGAATTCGATTCCGCGATCGATGAACTCCAGCAGATGCTCGATCCCTCCTGGACGACGGTCCCCCATTGGGCTTTCTTCGAACAAGCTTGCGCAAACCACCCGGATGAGGTGGGCGCTGGCGCGGCGGCCATCTCGCCCTGATTTGCCGCTCCCTGTCGATTGTGCTCAGCGGCAACCGAATAATCGCCCCGGTGGCCAGACTCCAATTCCGATCATCGCTCGTTCTCAAGATGCGTCTCAAGGCGTACTGGCTGCGCGCGGTCGAATCGAATCGCGATCCCGGCATCACCATCAAGCCCTTCATCCTGACCGGCCCGCCGCGCAGCGGCACCAGTCTGCTCAGCGCCCTGCTCACCCGCAAGCCAAATGTCGTCGTTGTCAACGAACCCGTCGTCGTCGGTGATCCGCTCATGGCGCGCGGCCAACCCGCCCAGCTGCTGCGCGGCTACATGAACTCGATCGCCCGCCAGATCGTCACGCGCGGCACTGTGCCGACCAAAGTCGATCAGAAGGATCCATCGCGACCTACCACCGACACCGCGCATCGCGGTTCAGTTCGTCGTGATGTGAAGATCGACATCGACCAATCCCAGCCGCTGTGCGTCGGCGTCAAACATCCGATCTCGTTCATGGAGTTCCTCGGCGAACTCGTCGAAGGATGGCCCGAACTCAAAGTCATCATCCTCGCCCGCGATCCTGTCCTCACCATTCGCTCCTGGCGCGAAACGAAGTATGGCTGGCAGCCGGGCCTCGATGATCCCAGCCAGGGAATCTGGCGCCGCATGTATGACGAAGTTCCTGCTGACGCATCGCCGCTGGCCAAACGCGCCCACCTCTGGAAACTGCTGGTTGAGCGCGGGGAGCGCTACCGCGCCAGCCACCCATCGCAAGTCACCATTCAACGCTACGAAGGACTTCTGGCCGATCCGGCTGCCACCATGGCCCGCCTGTTCACGCACATCGGCGCGAGCAACCCCAATGAGCCGACGGATGTTTCCGACGTTCGTCCGCAGCAGCATACCGATTACAAGGGCTTCACCGACGAAGAAGTCCGGATGATCCAGAGCATCTGCGGTGAAACCGACAAACGCACACGCGCTTGACCGCTGAGACCTTCCGTCCCACTGTCACTCCGCAGGCGCCCCGACGAAGTCTGCAATGCTCTTGCGACCGACCACGGCGATCGTCATGTCCGGCGAGATGAGTTGCAGTTCGCCGCCATCGCGGACGACAACGAGATGGGTGCTCGTGTGGCCGAGGATGAGATCCGGCGTTGTCGCGTCGGCAACGTCGCCGCGCAGGAACAGACTGCGCTGCTGGTCAATCTGTGAGGCAACGCCGTTGGTCATCGCCGTCGCCGTAAAGAGCGCGGCAATCGCAAACCCCGCCAGCACCAGCGTCATCGAACGCAGCCAGAGCATTGATCGCAATCGCACGGCCACGAGCATCCACACGACCGATGCCGCCAGCGCGATCAGATCAACTCCCGCGGTGATGCGCACCGTCGAGTGCCACGGCCCGAACTCACCGGCCGTCCACGGCATGACGTGGCCCAATGCGGCGTGCGAACGCGCAATGACCCACACGATCTGCAGGACACTCACCGCCGCACAAACCACCAGCCCCAGTGCCGCAACGCCTTGGCTTGACGGTGTGCCTTCCGACTCACCCGCGCTTTCCACCGCGCGTCGCCCGCCCATGACCACGAGCGTCAACGCCCCGGCGCCCGTCACCACCAGCAGCATCGCCAACATCAGCGCCAAGGTGTCATCCAGACCTGCCTCGAACACGCGCAGCGGCGCGGCGAGAATGAGTTGCACGCCATCGGACAGACTCGCCCCCAATTCGCGCTGCAGATCCGGAACGCCGATGCTCTCGGCAAATCCCTGTCGGAATCCGATCAACCCCGCAAGCGGCACCGCGACCAGAGTGCAGGCCGCAATCATGAACAGCCGCAGCCAGACGGCCAGTTCAATCACCACCGGCGCTGAAGAGCCCGATCCCTCGGCACCCGGCTCGCCGGGTTCCGGAGGCGTCGGCCGCGACCAGATGTACACGCGCATCGGCGTCTCCGGACGGCCGCCGCGGCGGATGCGCACCGCAGCCCGCGCGCTGCCCGCCGACGATTCACTTTGTCGATTGGCGCTCAAGCAAGGACCTCGCACGTTGCAGATCGACTCATGCTCCTCGTCCTTTCGTCCGATCGGCGGCATCGGTTCGATGCCATGGTTCAGCCATCCGGCGGTTCATCCAGTCGCAGCCGCTCGAGGCGCTGCTGCGCTTTGCGCAACTGGGCCGGCAGATCTTCCGGATGCAGATTCTCGGGCAATTCGTCGCGCACCTGGATAAAGATCGCCACGGCCCGCTCAAGTTCGGCGATCGTCGTCCCATCCACCAGCCGCACGCCCTGGGCGTACAGGTCGAGCAACTGCTGTTGATCAGCATCGAGCGCGTTCGCTTCGCCGGGCGCCTCACCGTTGGCCGGCGGCACCTTCGCCGTCGCATCAGACGAAGCCTCGGGCGATGTTCCGCCGGCTGACTCAGCGGGGCCACCCGCAGGTGACGGCCCGGAAACTGACGTCGCAGCCCCATGCACTCCCGGAAGCGCGAAGGGCAGAGAAATCGCTCCCGCCCACGCCAGCAGCCAGATGAGCAGCACCGCCGCGACGAAGATCGTCACCGCGCCGAGCGAAGCCTTCACCATGAACTGCCGCTTCTCACGCCGGATTCGCTCGACGGCCAATTGACCCGGGGTGAGCTGCTCCTTGAGGATTCGGCGACGACGAGGCTGTCGCGGCACGCCCGAGTCATCGCTTTCATCGTCCGTCGCCTCGGCAAGCGCCGAACGGGCCGCATCGCCACCCTCCGCCCGCGCAGCCGCCTCGACAGCCGCCCGCAATCGGTCATAGCCGACTGACGCGAGGTGCTCGTCTCCTCGCACCTCCGTCTTCGAGAGCTTGCTTGCCGCCATCGCCTCGACGTTGCGCACCGGAGCCAGGCCCAGCGTCTGCCGATCACCGTCGGCGGCAAAAGGCGCCCCGCAATACTCGCAGCATACATCGGTCTTGCCGACGCGCTCGCCGCAGGCGTGGCAGACGTGCATCAGGTGCGAAAGCCCCTGCACCTGGTCTGCCCGCTTCCAGAATTGTCGGGTCGTCGGCCCGCGAATGATCGTTGCGGGGGTCACTTTCCCGCGCTCGACCAGCCGCACCAGCGTTTCATAGGAGCAGCCGGGGCGAAAGGGCTGGGTCTCATCGCGGATGAACCACGGCCCCATCGCGTTCTGCGTCGCCTGCCGACTCAGTGGCTCAAAGAGCCCCCGGCACATCTCGCAGCGCGTGGCGTCACTTTGCGTGTGCCCGCAGTAGGGACAGATGACTTGAGTTGCTTCTTCACTCATCGACACTCACATCTCCGCCCGCAGGTGGTTGACATCCCCTCATCTCGACGGTCTGATGATGCACCCATGTCAGCGTATTCAGAAAACCAGGTATCGCCAAGGAAGTGTCTCATGCGTTCGTCCTCCTCGCTCCCGGCCATCCTGCTCGCCTCGGCGGCGGCAATCAGTGGTTCGTTCGGTTTAATCGCCCGCGCCGACGCCGACCAGCCAACTCCCAACGACACTCCCGCGGCGCTCGTCAACGGTCAGGCGGTGCAATGGTCGCAGCTGCGCGACCTGCTCGCCGAGACCGCCGGGGGGGCCATCCTGGAAGAAGTCGTGCTTGACCGCCTGCTTTCCCAGCGCCTCGTGCGCGAAGGGAAGTCCATCGACGCCGCTTCGATCGAAAGGGAACGGACGCTCCTTCTGGAGATACTCGATCCCGATCCGACCACAGCCGCGCTAAGCCTCGAAGCCCTCCGCCAGCGCCGGTCGCTCGGCGATCGCCGATTCAATCTCATGCTCAAGCGGAACGCCATGCTCCGCACCCTCATTGCCGAAGATGTCGAGATCAACGAGACCATGATCCGTTCGCAGTTCGAGCAGCAGTTCGGCCCCAAGTACCGCGTGCGCCTCATCACCACGGCCACGATGAACGAGGCGGCCACTGCACTCAGCCGCATCCGCGCCGGCGAACCGTTTACCGACGTCGCCGCCCTCGTCAGCACCGACCTCGCCAGCGCCCAGCGCGGCGGGCTGCTCGAAGCGATGTCGCCCTACGACGCCTCCTATCCCGCAGCCGTACGCCAGGTCCTCGCCGACCTTGACGAGGGCGATCTCTCTCCGATCATCCCAATCGAATCGGGCTTCGCGATTCTCCAGATGGTCCGCCGCATCGCACCCCAGGACGTGCAATACGAACTCGTCAAGACCGACATGGCCCGCGCCGCCCGCCTCGCCCAGGAGCGGATCCTGATGGACAATCTCGCCCGTCAACTGCTCACCTCCGCCGACCTCGCCGTCCTCGACCCCGCCCTCAACGATGGTTGGAAAGCGACGCATCCGACGCCGTGAGCGCCACTGCGCTGCGAACTCGACCACGCCGGCTACTTCACACGCGGCAAAAAGATCAGCACAAACCGCGTGTTCCCGTCCGGGCTGATCAACGCCTCTTCACCCGAAGTGCGAATGCGCGGACTTTCCGGCCCGTGCCCCTGTCCGCTTGGCAGCGCCACACCCGTACCTTTCTGCGCCTCGCCCGCACCCGCCTGCTCCTCAGCCGCATCCACCCCCGCTTGCGTCTTCGCTTCCCCGCCCTCGTCGTCCTTCGCCGGCTCCGGCGCTGCTTCCCCCCACGTCTTTGCCGGATCCTCAGCCGTCACCAGGACCGCCCACTTCCCATCGAGGTCCATCGACAGTGCCGAGGTGGGCACGTAGACCCCCATCCGCTCTTCTCTCGCCGGATCAGGCGCAAACGGATCACGTTTGGGTTGGTGAAACTGCACGATCAGTTGCGTTCGTAACACCGGGCTCGCCGCACCGAGCAGCGGATACGCACGCAGCAGCAGGCGAAACCGTCCGCCCGCGAACGGCCCGATCTCGCCACCCACGCGCACCAGTTTCGATCCATCGATCTTCGGTGCCGTCGCCACGGCGCGCCACTCGGGCACCACACCCATACGCACGCGCTCCACCACCGACTCACCCGTCAGCGACACGATCAACTTCTCGATTTCCTTCTCATCCGCCGGCACCGCGACCAGGCGAAGCCCTTCGTTGCGCCACATCTCGATCTGCTGCTCGCTCAGCCCCAGCGGCTCAGCCGAATACCGTGACAGGACGGCCTCAAGCCGATGCCGATACGGCCGATCCAGAAGGCGGTGCACCTCGATCCCCCGGCGCATCGATTCCACAATTTCCTGCCCGGTCGTCTTCACTCCCGGCTCAGGGTCGACCTTCTCACCCTTGCCATTGCACCCCGCGACCAACCCCAGGCAGGCGGCGGCAAGGACAACTGGCCGAAGATAACTGGTGCAAATGTTCATGCTTCTCCGCACGCCAACCGGGCCTCGCTCGACTCGAACCATCGACCTCCAATGATACCAGATGCCCCAGGCGCCTCACGCCATGCAAAATGATGTCGATCGGATCCTTCTCAGCCGCCAGACCATCGCCGACCGCGTTGCCGCGCTCGGCCGGGAAATCGCTGACGATCTCGACGGTCTCTCCGGCCACCCCGCCGAGATCGTCCTCGTCCCCATCCTCACCGGCGCCATCGTCTTTGTGGCCGACCTCATCCGCCACCTGCCCCACAAACTTCGCATCGGCGTCATGTCCGTGAGCAGCTACCCCGGCAAGTCGATCGAGAGCAAGGGCGCCCTGATCCGCGGTGCCCTGCCCCACAACCTCGCCGGCAAGCACATCCTCATCGTCGATGACATCCTCGACACCGGCCAGACGCTCACCCTCGTTCGCGACATCATCGGCGAACAACGACCCGCCGAGATCCGCACCTGCGTCCTCCTCCGCAAAGATCGCGACGAAGCACGCCGCTTCTCCGTCGATTACGTCGGCTTTGACATCCCCAACGAATTCGTCGTCGGTTACGGCCTCGACCACAACGATCACTACCGCAACCTACCCGACATCGTCACCCTCCGACCCGAGGCGCTGTTATGACTATCGACGCGCCCCCACAACCTCGCGCCGCACACGCCGCAGTTCAACCACAACCCAAGCCGCGCTCTCCACTCGGCTCAACAGGCCGCCCCACCACTGCCCAAACGGCGCAACACACCGCCTTCGCCGCCGCAGGCGAAGCCGCCGAACCCATCAGCCGCCCCATCGACCAGGCTCGCGCCGCCCTTCCCGCCGACCTGCTTGCCGACGATGAGATCATCATCATGTGGCTCAAGCCCAGTCCGCTCTACATCATCCTCGCATCGCTGGGCAGTCTCGTGCTCATCGCCACGCTCACACTGCTCCTCGCCTACCTCTCAGCGCTCTCCCTGCCCAAGGCCGCATGGTCCGACACCGACGCCTTCCTCTTCGGCGCGACGATCGCCCTCATCCGCCTCGCATGGCAGGGCCTCGAATGGTGGAACCAGACCTACGTCCTCACCGACCGCCGCATCATTGCGATCTACGGCGTCCTCCGCCGATCCTACTTCCACGCGCCCCTTCAACAGATCCAGCACATCGCCGTCGTCCAGACCATTCGCGAACGAGCCTTCGGCCTGGGCACGCTCGCCTTCGCCACCGCCGGCAGCGACGGCTACGACGCCGCCTGGCTCAGTCTCGCCCACCCCTTCCAGATCTACCGCCAGGTCAACAACGCCATCGACCGCTACGGCAAGCGACACTGACACTTTCGCAATATTCAACCGCCTCGTGCGTTGCCACTTCAGAGTGCCGCCCAACCAAATTGGCGGCCTGCCACGCCCGGTTTGAATAACACCCCCGTCCGAAGGAGAGGACCCATGCTCAAGACCCTTCTCATGCTCATCACCGCTCTGATTACGCTGGGGTTGGCCCCCACCACATCCGTCGCCAACGCCCAGACCATTCGCTTTGGCGGCACCATCGCAGAGGTTCGGGAAGCCTCCATTCTCTTCCGCACCGATCGCGGCCCCGTTGAAGTCCTCGTCACCCAGGACACCCGCCTCGTTCGCGATGGCCAGCCCGCCCGGCTCGCCTCCTTCCAGCGCGGCGACCGCGCCCACGTCCTCGCCGAACGCACCAATCGCGGCCTCATCGGCATCGCCATCGAAGCTCGCTCCGCCACACTCCAGGTGCGCGGCACCATCGCTCGCGTTGGCGATCACGCCATCGTGCTCCAGACCGACCGTGGCAACATCCCCGTCTACGTCACCGAACACACCATCATCGTTCGCGACGGTGAGCGCGTCCGGCTCGGCGCCCTCCAGCCCGGCGACCGGGCCGGCGTGGACGGCGTGCCCGAC
>DIDT01000071.1 GCA_002418285.1 Phycisphaerales bacterium UBA5793 | reverse complement strand
ACCTGCACGACCAGCAACGTCGCGCGCATCGAATGACGCAAAATCCAATTGGCGAACCCGCGCAGCGGGTTTGCATAGAGAAATTGAACTCGATTTGGATCAAGACCAAGTGTGTCTTGGTTGCATTCGCGAACGGAATCTGTCAGAATCCACCAGTCAGCGCATTCGGCTGGAAGAGACTTGGTCTCGCGCCGATCGGGACCGGTCCGCCGCACAGGACTCGAAGGCTGGAAAGGACCACCATCATGTTGCACTTGGGCCACAGTTTCGTCCGTATGTCGATTCTCGCGGGTTGTGCGACTCTTGCGACGGCGACCATCGCCCAGCAGCCCGACCTCCAGCAGTCGATCAACCTCGGCCTGCGCGGCGTCTACTTCGTGCCCAACCAGGGCCAGTGGAGCGACAACGATGTCATCTACGGCCTGCGCACGCGCGGCCTCGACGTCGCCTTCCGCGAATCGGCGCTGACGATGCACTTCGCGCAGCACCCAAACGAAGCGAGCCCGACGCGTGAGCGAGGATTGGAGGCCCTGACGAGCCGCGCCGGCCTGCAGGCCGTGAGTGAATCGAACGGTGAGGAAGCGGTGTTGGACGACCCCGGTGAATCAATGGTGCTGTCGCGCGAAGACCCATCTGAAAGCACGGGCGCCTCGCCCCTTGACCAACTCACACTCACCGTCACCTTCCCTGGGAGCAACGCCGTCGAACCCATCGGCGCGCAACCCCAGACCGCTCGATTCAACTACTTCGTCGGCGGCGAAGGTCGCAACTCAGCCAGCAACGTCCCCTCCTTCGCTCAAGTCATCTACGAAGACCTCTACGACGGCATCGACCTGTACGTCACCGGCAGCGACGACGGCATCCTCAAGTACGAGTTCCACGTCGCACCGGGCGCTGACTACAACCAGATCCGCATCCACTACGACGGCATCGACTCGCTCTGCATCGACGACGCCGGCAATCTGCACATCACGACCTCGTTTGGAACGCTCGCGGATGCAGCGCCGATTGCGTGGCAGGACTTAACGAGCCGCGCCCGTGAGGAAGCGGTGTTGGACGTCGTGTGCGTTGCGCCGCTTCCTAAGAGGCGCAGCTCGTCCCGAGTCGATGCGCTCACCATTCCCGCCTGCTTCAAAACCCTCGACCGCCGCACTTACACCATCACCCTCGACACCGCGCCGGACCCGTCGCTGCCCCTCGTAATCGATCCGGATGTAGACTGGATGACATATCTGGGTGGATCGGGCGACGAAGGCGGCGACTGCGTCGCGGTCGGGCCTGACGGAAGCGTCATTGTCGCGGGGCGAACCACATCCTCCAACTTCGAGGGCAAAACAAACTCGTATCACTGCTGTGACGATGCTTTTGTGGCTCAGTTGAGTCCCGCGGGCACCCTCCAATGGATGACCTATCTGGGCGGTTCGAGTTCAGATGGTGGTCGCGGCGTCTCAGTCGACAGTGAGGGCCGCTCACTGGTGACGGGGATCACCGCATCGTCGAACTTCAGCAACGCGGTGAATGACCACCACGGGTCGCTGGACGCGTTTATCGCCCGGCTGGACGCGGCGGGATCGGTCGAGTGGGCCCGCTTCCTTGGAGGCGCAGGCCAGGATTACGCTGGGGCTGTTGTGGTCGACGACCGTGATCAGGCGTTGATCGGAGCGTTCACAGAATCGGCGGACTTCGAAGGTCGAATCAACGAGTTTCGCGGCGATGCCGATGCGGCGGTGATCAACGTGGATACTGAAGGTCAGATCATCTGGATGGCGTACCTCGGTGGTTCCGGCCGCGAGGCGTGCTACGGCATCGGAGTGGATGCGGATGGCGATGCCTTCGTGACCGGGGACACATCCTCGACTGACTTTACCGGAAGGACGAATGAACATCACGGTGGAAACGCGTGGGATGCCTTCGCGGCGATCGTCAGTTCATCGGGCGAACAGCGGTGGATGACCTACCTGGGCGGCACCGCGGCCGAGCGCGGCAATGGAATCGGCGCCGATCAGGAGGGACATCTCCGCGTCGCTGGACGCACCGAGTCTGCAGACTTTGAAGGTCGCAACAACGCGATCCACGGCGCCACCGATGCGTTCCTTGCGAAACTCGATGCCATCGGTACGTTGCATTGGATGAGCTATCTTGGTGGAACCAACGGAGATTTCGCGTCGGCGCTCGTTGTCGATGGCGGCGGTGTCGGTTACCTCGCCGGGTATACCTACTCGGACGATTTCGAGGGCCGAACAAATGAGTCGCGCGGCGCCACCGATGCGTTTGTCGCCGCCGTTGACCCGGAGAGTTCACTCGAATGGATGCAGTATCTCGGCGGCAGTCAGGACCAACTGGGACGCGCCATCGCGCTCGACCGTGTTGGAAACCTCTTGGTGTCAGGAGCAACTACATCTGTCGACTTCGAGGGTCGGACCAACTCATACCACGGTGGTGGCGACGTCTTCCTGGTCCGGCTGCGCCAGGCCGGCGTGCCGGAGCTGTCAGCCAATGCCACCTGCCCTTCCGGTGGAGCAATACAGATCGCGTGGGCCGACGCAACCCCAGACGGCCAAGTTGCTGTGATCTTCGCCCGAAACACCGGCTCATTCATCATCCCCAACAACAACCCCTGCGCCGGCGCCACACTCGGACTGGGAGCCAACCAGATTCAGATCGCCTTCCGAGGAAATGCAGGACCGGATGGCTCGCGCACACTCAACTCCACCGCCGGCCCCAGCGCCTGCGGCGGCTACCTCCAACTGCTCGACCTCACCACCTGCACGACCAGCAACGTCGCACGCATCGAATAGCGCCAGAAGCAACCAGCCTACTGCACCAGACCCTGCGTCAGCCGCATGAACGCCGTCTCCAGGTTCACCTGCTCTTCCTGGAACATGCTGATGCGGAACCCCTGCGCGATCAGTCGGCTCGGGATATCGCTCACCGGCAACCCGCCGCCCGGCGTCAGCGCCACGTCGAGAATCAGCGTGCCGTCCATCTCACGCGTGCCGACCTTCTCCACGCCCTTGACCGTCTCGAGATACGCCACCGCCGCCGGCGCGCGATCTTCCACCGCCACGTGTACGACGTGACCCATCCTCGCCTTGTGCATGATCTCCCGCACCGTGCCCTGGTAGATCAGTTCGCCGCGCTCGATGATGCCGACCGTGTTGCACAACTCGGCCAGCTCGTGCAGGATGTGCGATGAGATGAGAATCGTCTTACCCATTTTGCGCAGTTCTTTGAGCAGTTCGCGAATCTCGATGCGCGCCCGCGGGTCGAGTCCTGAAGCCGGCTCGTCCATCAGCAGCACCTTCGGATCGTGCAGCAACACACGCGCGATCGACAGCCGCTGCTGCATGCCGCGCGACAGGCCGTTCACTTCCGCATCCGCCTTGTACGCGAGGTCCGTCAGATCGAGCACGTCGCGCACCACGTCCTTGCGCTGCTGGCCGTGGATGTTGTACGCCGCCGCGAAAAACTCGAGATACTCCTCGACCACCATGTCGTCGTACGCGCCCATGAAGTCCGGCACGTAGCCCATCACCGGCCGGATTTCGCGGTTCTGATACCCGATCACCTTGCCGTCGATGCGCGCTTCGCCCCACGTCGGTTTGAGCAGCGTGGCGAGGATCTTGATCGTCGTCGTCTTGCCCGCGCCGTTGGGACCGATGAAGCCGAAACAGTCGCCCTCTTCAATCACGAGATTGAGATTGTTCAGCGCGGTCAGTTCGCCGTACTTCTTGGTCAGGTTGACGGTTTCGATCATCGACATCGAGGCGCGTACTCCAATCGGCAGTTCACCAAGCGAAAGTCAGCTCCCGGGCGCATCCGGCGAATCGGCCAACCCCGGCCGCTCCGGCTGGCCGTCCACCGGCAACGGATAGATCCAGCGCACCATCGTAATGCTCTTTGCGTCCGCTTTCGTCTGCCGGTTCCCTTCAATCCGCAATGGGTAGGGAATCGGACTCGCATCGAGAAACCCGGTAATGATGATGCATGGCCGCACCAGCCAGGCGCTCAAATCCGCCTCTCGGCCCAGTGTGCGAATGAATTGCGGCTGCGCCGTCTGCGGCGGGTTAGCCCACTCCGGCGGATTCAGACTATTGAAAAAGGTCAACGCCTCCAGCGACCGCGTCACTTCCCTGGGATTGAAGAAAGTGCGATAGTCAACGTGCGGCCGCATCGCATCGTTGCCGACGTCCTTGAAGTACCCGCTGTTTGGATGCGTCACCAGCAGGCTCATCTGCAGCCCGCCCTGCGTCAGCACGGCAAAGTCGAGCGGCACATTCGGCGCCCACGTCCCATTCGGCAGCTTCCACGCATAGACCTTCAGCCGCGTCGAACCACGCTGCCGCCCCTCGGGTCGAGGGTTGACATCCGCATACTCGTTCGAGGCATAGTAGATGACCACATCCCTCAGCGTTCCCGGCAGTTGATGCGTGACCACGCCCTGAAGTGAACCCCCCGCGTCAATGCGCGGCCGGTCCGCGTCGGCTGCGAAGTTCGGCATCTTCCACCCATCCGCAACCGGATGCAGTGAAGAGATGAACAGCGTCTTGCTCGTGCTGCGCGCCGGAGCGCGGAAGTGGCTCTGGTCCGAAGAATCCACCAGGTAGCGCCGCACGTCCGGAAACCCCTGGATCTTCTCGTTCGGCACCGACATCGACGTCACGATGTTGTACTTATTCTCCGTGGTCGGTTCATCTTCCGACGACCGCACGTCGATCAATCGATCGCCATACCCATTGAGCGCGACCGTAATGTAACTCGTCGATCGCTCCAGTTCGCCGTCAGCCACGTGATCGAGAAACGTCAGGTGCACCGGCAGAATCTCATTGCTGCGCAGCGCCGACGCGCCCATCCAGCTCATGAGCGTGAAGATCGCCGTGATGCCCACAAACGCCGGCCAGTTGTACCGCGACAGATTGCGATACTTGAGCAGCGTAAACACCAGCGGCCCCGACACCCCCCAATACACGATGAACAGCACGAGCGCCAACAGCAATCCCCTGCCCGCCGCCGCCGACAGGCGCGTCTGCTGCGGAATCACCTCGCTCAGCCGCGCCCCGTTGCGGGCCCGCCCCGCAGTGTTCGGCGTCAGCGAGATGGCGCGATTCAGTTCCGCCTGGCTCGGCGTGTCCTGCCGTCGGCCCAGGATCTGGTTCCAGAACACCTCCGCCTGCGGCAGATCCAGTCCCGGCCGGTTCAACACCAGATCCGCCACCGGAATCCCCACCAGCGTCACCCGCCCATACCCCAGCGGCCGCTGCACCACCACCGCGCGCCGCATCGTCCCACCCGTTGCCGCGTCCGGCAGATCAATGTCCATCAGCGGAATCGTCGTCCCCGTCGACCACGAACTGCCCACCGGCTCAAACGCGTGCACATTGATGACCGGATAGCGCGGCTCGCGCGTGTCCGGCTCAACTTTGTCCATCCGACCAAGCAGGTGCAGCAGCCCGCCGCTCGATTCGTTGTCGCGGATCTCAATCCCCTCAAAACGCTGCACCATCACATCCGGCAGCACCGGATCCAGCCGCGTCGACTTCCACGAATCACCCACCTGCGGCAGAACGATCACCAGGTGCCCCCCGCGCTCGATCCAGTCCCGGATCCCCGCCGCCTGGTCGATGGTCAGCAGCGCCGGCTCACCCTGCGTCCACACCAGCACTTCGAGCAGGTCCAGTCCCATCCACCGGTCAGGCAGTTGCTCCACGGCCAGGTTGCTCAGCACTTCCGTCACTTCGTGCGCCGTCGGCGGCGTCTCGCGCATCTGCCCGATCGTGACGTAGTCAGAGAGGTTGCCCGAACGCATTCCCACAATGCCGATGAAGCCGTGCTCCTCAGCCCGCGGCTGGCTCGTCGCCGTCACCCGCGTCGCCGCCAGTTGCATCCCACGCCGATCGTTCTCATACTCGTAGACGATCACATCCCAGATCGTCGAAGCGCTCGTCCCATACCGCACCGGAACATACAGCCACACCGGGTTGCGCCCGGGGTTGAGTGCAACGATCTGGCTGATCTCCTCGATGTCCCCGTCGCCATCCTTCTGCTCCCACACCACCATCGCCGGCTGCAGCGGCTTGTTGCCCGCATAGGTGATCGACAGTCGAACCGGCGTCAGCGTGCCCGGCCGCCAATAGCCGCCAAGGCCGAACGAATCCATCCCGATGCTGACCGTCGCATCCGCGCCCTGCGCCGCGGCCGGTGCCGCCC
>DIDT01000052.1 GCA_002418285.1 Phycisphaerales bacterium UBA5793 | reverse complement strand
GCCACTTCCGCGCGCAGATGAAACGACACTTCCCGAAGAAGACGTACGGACAACGGTGGCAGGCGGAAACGGGCATGAGCATGATCAAGCGGCGACAAGGCGACTGCCTGCAAGCCGTCACCCTGCACGCGCAGAACCGAGCCATGGCGCTCAAGGCGATCACTCACAACATCATGATCCTCACGTGTCATCCCGGAGGTTTTCTACAGAGCAGGACTGGTACGATTCTTTGGCCGCGACCGTCCCGCCCATCTCCCTTTCCGCCGCCTCGCACGGCCGTTCCCGCCTGCCGATCGTCCGACCACCGCCCATCCTCCCCGCACTCCGGCCCACTACACTTCTCTGGTGTTCACGCACGCCACCCACCCCGACTCGGGCTGGACCTCAGCCGCCGATGGCACCATGGAACAGCGCCGCTCCTACTGCCAGAACTGGCGCGGCGACGTCTCCGCGATCGTGACCAGCAAGTAGCCTGCGTTGCTCGCAGGTAGGGTGGTGTTGAGGCCCGGCAAAACCCACCGGGTTGGCGCTGCGGCGAATGGCCTTTCCCCCGCATTCCCACCCAATCCCCTGCCTTTCTTCTTGTATTCTCCGTGTTCTCCGTGCCTGCGTGGTGAAGAACTTCGCGTGCCGCACACACGCGCACCACCTCAATTGCACTCCGTGCGCGGCGTTCTCGAAAACGCAAAAAAGTTGAGCAAAACTCCAAATCACCCCCCTCAGAAAAATGAAAATCGACGAAAATTCCTGATTCATCCCGCACAGAGGCGCTCATTTACACAAACGCGCGCCGCAGCGCGCGCCAGCGCTCAAAAATCGCGCACAGGAGCGCTCTGGAGCGCATGAAAAACCCCCGACATGGTGCATCTCTGTGTTGGCACGCATTTTGCGTTGCACATTTTTCGCAATCGCGCCTGGCGCTGCGCCACCCATGAAAAAAGTCATCGCGCACCGCGCCCTCCGACATCTACCTGACCCCATTTGCAACGCGCCAGGCCCCATGACCGCGCACGCAAACGCACCACCTCACCACTTAGGTAGACACCCATCACACAACCACGAAAGGAGAATCACCCACCGTGCATCGCCCGCAACCCGCAAGGATCAGTCGTCGCGTCGACCCTTGGACTCGCTCACTCAGCCTTTGAGAACCTCAGCTCCGGCCGACCGTCGCGGCTCGTTGAATGCTCCGTGGCCGCTTCGGGCCCTTGCTGGTGCGTTGGGCGTATCAGCGCGACAGATCGCCCCCGCCTACGATGAGATTCACGAGTCCACCAGCCTGGAAGGCCGCGCCCTGCATGTCCAATCACACCTTCATCGCCGACTTTGAGAACTCGCAGTACCTTGATGGGATCTACTGCATCTACAACGCCCAGCTCGGCCAGACCAAGGCCGGCAAACCGTACCTCAAAGCCATCATCCGCGACAAGTCCGGCCAGATCCCGGCCCGCATGTGGAACATTACCGACCAGCAGTTCAAGGCCCTGCCCACCAACGGCTTCGTCTGGCTGGAAGGGCAGACCCAGCCCTTCCAGGGCGAACGTCAACTCATCGTGCAGGACATCCGCGGCGTCGAAGTCGCCGAGGAAGACCTGCCCAACCTCCTGCCGGCAACCAAAAAAGACGTCGATCAGATGCTCGCCGATCTGCTGGCGCTGCTCGACACGCTCCAGCATCCGGGCGTCAAGGCGCTGATCGCTGAGTATCTCAACGATGCTCCCCTCATGGCGTCGTTTCGTGCTTCACCTGCGGCGGTTTCAATGCACCATGCCTACATGGGCGGCTTGCTCGAACACACCCTGCAACTGTGCACCCTTGCCGACCGCATGCTGCCGCTGTACCCCAAGCTTAATCGCGACCTCGTCATCGCGGGCCTGTTCATCCACGACCTGGCCAAGTGCTGGGAACTCTCTTACGAGTATGGTTTTACGTACACGACCGAAGGGCAGTTGATCGGGCACATCGTGCTCGGCTCCCTCTGGCTCCAGCGCAAGGCAGACGCCGTCAGGGCCAGGGGCGGACCGGAGCTGCCCCACGAGGCGCTGCTCGTTCTCCACCACATCATCCTCTCGCACCACGGCATACCGGAATACGGCGCAGCCAAGATTCCCTCGACGCCGGAGGCGATCTTCGTTTCCCGCCTCGATGAACTCGACGCCCGAACGCAGATGGGCATCGATAACGCCCGGCCGGAGAGTGGGGTGGTCGCGGATGGGGAATCGGACTTTACGGACAAGATCTGGGGACTGGACACCCGGCTCTATCGACCCGATCCGCTGGCGTGATTCCGGTGGCGTGGGCTCCGTCTGCGTTCCCTCCGCCAAGGTGGCGAACAAAAGATGGCGGGCGGAGACAAATTAGGCAGAAAACGCGGATTTCTTCCCACGAACCCCAAAAACAGTGTATATTTAGGGCAACACTCTCAGCGGCGGTGTGGCACCGGCGCAAAAGAAGGGCGGAGACACCATCGTGGGGGTCTCCGCCTTTTTCATTCTTCGATCGATATCGGGTGGCGTTTCCGCAGCCCAGCACCGCTATTGCAGCATGACGACGACTTCGACCCGCCGCGACTGGGCCTTGGAGCCCTTGGGCTCGTTGGGCCCGTAGCCGGCGACGTACATCCGCTTTCCGTCCACGCCCTTGCTGACCAGGTAGTCCTTGACGGCCATCGCCCGCTCGCAGGCGAGGCGGTCGTTGGACTTCCACTGGCTCTTTTTGATCGGATCGGAGTCGGTATGCCCGGCCACGCGGATCGTCTTGCCGGCGTATTCGCCGTTGAGCACCCGAGCCAATTGGTCCAGCGATGACTTGGCCGAGGCCTTGAGCGTCACCTTGCCCGAGTCGAAGAGGAGATCCCCCTCGACCACCGCGGCGACCTCGCCGGAGCGAAATTCGCCTTGGACGCCCGGGATGTTCTCAAAGCCGCTTCTCTGCTGCGGCTGGGCGGGCTTGGCGTTCTGCAGGTCCTGGACCTGCTGGCGGTAGCGGCTGGCCTCTGCGGCGAGTTCGGAGCGTTGACGCTCAGCCGACTGGAGGGCATCCTCCGTCTGGGAAAGCTGGTCGCGCAGGCCGGCGTTTTCACCCAGCAATCGCGCGTTTTCATCCTTCAGTTTGTTGTTGCAACCGGTCAGCCCCATCGCGAGGACGAGCACGCCGGCCATTCCCATCACCCTGGACACTTTTCCCATTGACCCGTTCCTTTCATGATCACTTTTGCGCTGTGTCTATCGACATTCGGCGTCGATGTTCAACACAGGCGCATCATCAATAGCGATGCCGATGTGCGAGTCCAGTGCCGACGGGGCTGCGAGGCGGAAATCAAGGCAGATTCACGGGAACCTTGAGAATCGCTTCCAGCACCATCTCGATCCATCGGTCTCCGAAGATCGCCAGGATCGCCGCGAGCGCAATCCACGGTCCGTACGGGATGTAGCGTGAGAATCCTCTCAACCAGCGGCTCAACACTGTCCCGAGCAGCATCCCGCTGATGGCCAGGAATGGCGCAAGAAAGAAAATAACGATCGGATCCACCCATCCGAGCACTGCCCCGATGCAGGCGAGCATATGAGCATCGCCCAGTCCCATCGCCTCTTTGCCGAACGCCAGAGTCCCTGCCAGCCGAAACAGCCAGATCAATCCGGCTCCGACGAGATACCCGATGATCGACCCACCAAGTGACGCCGCCCACAGCGGCAGAGCGGCGCCGACCCACTGCAGGCCGACCGTCCAGCCGAGCATGATCCCGAGGAGGATGGGGCCGAGGAAGTCCAACTCCCATTCCAGTTCGCGCCGGGGATGGGGGTAGTCGATGATCTCGTCACCATCCTTGACATAGAAATCGAAGTCGAGAAACGAGTAGCGCAGCTGGTTCGACCGAATGAGCACGGTGGATACGGCCAGCCCGACCAGCCCCCCAAGCCCCGCGCCAAGTCCTCCGGGCCCTACAAGGGGAATCGTCCACTGGCCGAGGTCGATTCCTCCGATGCCCGGCGGAAGCGTTGAGAGTGGTACGTGCAACTGGCCCCCCGGCCAGATCGGCATGATCGCATGTACCGCAAACGCTGGGATCGTCACTGCCCAGGTCAACTCGATGGGAATGGTGTACGTGCGGAGATCGATGATCGTCATCGCCAGCAGCGCCGAGAACAGCACGCAATAGAGAAACGGGATCGGCCACGTTTCCGCCACGCCGGGATAGCGACCGAGATAGTCCGGCAGCCACTCGCCGATGTAGGGTGCGGTGGGCAGCACCATGTAGGCGAAGAAGAAGATCAGCGCGAACACCGTGCCGCACAGCGCTTCGATCAATGGATACTGGATGCTGATCGGTGTCCCACAATGAGCACACCGGCCGCGCAGCCGGATCCATCCGACCACCGGGAGGTTTTCGTACCAGCGCAGTCGTGTATCGCACACCGGGCAGTGCGACGGCGGCGAGATGATGTTCTGCCGCGCCGGCAGGCGAAAGATGACGACGTTGAGAAAACTGCCCACGATCGCGCCCAGCGCAAAGACGAAGGGCACGTAGACGAGTTGGTACATCCAGAACGGTCGGAGATAAGCGTCGATGCCGCTCATCGAACAGGTTCATCCTCGTCGTCGTGGTCGCCCGCGGCCCCTACGTCGGACGCCGCGCCGGCTTTGAGATACTCAATCTTCTGTTCCGCCTGGGAGATGAGGCCGCGGCAGCGCTTGAGCAATCCAACGCCGCGCTCATAATCGGCCAGCGATTCCTCGAGCGGCGTCTCCCCCGATTCCATCCGATCGATGATCGATTCCAGATCGGCGACAGCCTGTTCGTAGGTCAGCGACTCGGGGGCGGCAGGCTTGTTCGGGTTCGACTTGCGCTTGGACATGGGTTCGACTCTACCGGAGGTGATCGAAAAGTTCCATCTGGCTGGGTGAAGGTGGTGAAGCCGCGCTGCGAGGTCGGTTGCTTCGTTTCCGCACTTTGGGGGTGGCGGCTGCCCGGCCCTTGCGCGCTGCGGATGAGTCCACCTCGCTTGCGATTGTGCCATCCGCGACGTTGGTCAACAGTCTCGTGCCGGGGCCGACTTCACTTACGGATCGCACGACTGAGCCGTCAGGCTGATGAGTGATCGAGTAGCCTCTTTTGAGCACGCGGCGCGGGTCGATGCTGCGCAGCGTTGCCTCGGCGCGGTCGAGCCGGGTTGTGGCGGACTCAGCGCGTCGGTTCATCGCGCGATCGAGTTGCGATGTCAGGGTTAGCGGCTCGTCGCGACGGTCGCGGATCAATTGTTCCGCGGCGCGATGCAATCGAAGTGAGTCGATGCTCACGCGCCGTCCGCGTTCGAGAATGACCCGGTCAGGTCGCAGCGGGCCAAGCCGTAGCGCAAGGTGATGGAGTTGCGTCGCGCGATGCTGAAGCGTTGCCCGGCCGGTGGTGTCGAGCGACTGTCTGAGCCCGTCGAGTTGCTGCATGGCGTACCGCGTTCGATGATGCATCTGCAACGCCAGCCGCCTGGCGCTCTGGTCGATCTGCATGAGCAGTTCGCGACTATCGGGCGCCAGACGCATCGCGGCCTGGGTTGGCGTCGCGCAGCGCAGATCGGCGACGAGCTCGGCAATGGTCGTATCCGTCTCGTGGCCAATCGCAGCAACGGTTGGAACCGAGCACGCGTGAATCGCGTCGGCGACTACGCGCTCGTTGAAGGCCCAAAGGTCTTCGATCGATCCGCCGCCGCGCGTCAGCAGCAGGGCGTCTATCCGCAGTTTCACATGATGCTTTGAGATGTGTCGAATGGCCTTGGCAATCTCGCCTGCGGCCAGTGCGCCCTGCACGCGGACATCGACGACGAGGATCTCGACTGCTCTACAACGCCGGCGCATGGTGTCGATGCAGTCCTGCAGCGCGGCTCCTTTGGCGGAGGTGATGATCGCCACCCGTCGTGGAAACGTCGGGATCGGCTTTTTTGTCTCGATGTCGAAGTAGCGCAGCGCCCGCAACTCCTCGCAGAGAGCTCGGAAGCGAAGCTCCAACGCCCCGGCTCCGACGGGCTCGAGCGAATCAACGAACAACTGCGTCTGCCCCTGCGGGCCATAATGCTGGATCGCGCCTTTGGCGACGACGGAAAGGCCGTCTCTGGCGTCGAAGCCGAACCTGGCGGCCTTGCTCGCCCACGCGACGCACTTGAGCACCGCGGTCTCATCCTTGAGCGAGAAGTACCAGTGCCCGCGCCGCGAGAGGTTGCTCATCTCGCCGACGACGCTCACTTTGCGGGGCAGCGATTCAATCAGCGCCTGGTTGATCAACTCCGCGAGCTGCGAGACGGTCAGCGGCGGCACCTTGTCGGAGCGTTTCGGCCCCTTCGGCTCGCCGCCTCGAACCCGGTCAGGATCAAACGGCAGTCGCGACATCAGGCAAACAGCCGATCATGCGCCTCTTTGTACTTCAGAATGGTATTCGCCACGATTTCTTCCGGAATCTCCGGCCCCGGCGGCGTCTTGTCCCACTTGCCTGCCGCGACCAGCGTCTCGAGGTGGTTGCGAACATACTGCTTGTCGAAGCTTTCCTGGTCGCGCCCCGCTTCGTAGATGTCCAGTGGCCAGAAGCGGCTGCTGTCGGGCGTCAGCACCTCGTCGATGATGAGCAGTTCATCGGTCGGCTTGCCGCTGCCATCGACGGCGTGGCCGAACTCGAACTTTGTGTCGGCAATGATGATGCCGCGCGGCCGGGCGTAGTCATGCGCCTGCTTGTACAGATCGAGTGTGACCTTGCGCAGCCGCGTCATGAGCCCTTCGCCGACCAGTTCGCAGGCGCGTTCAAAGCTGATGTTCTCGTCGTGCCCGACATCTTCTTTCGTTGCGGGGGTGAAGATCGGCTCGGGGAGCTTGTCGCACTGCTTGAGGCCCGCCGGGAGTTTGATGCCGCAGACCGTCCCATCCTTCTGGTACTCCTTCCAGCCCGATCCGGCGAGGTACCCTCGCGCGACGCACTCGATGGGCACGACCTTGCTGCGCCGACAGATCATGATGCTGCCGTCCAGCGCCTTACGGTCGGCCTCGGGAACGGGCAGATCAGCACTGCTCGTACTGAGCACGTGGTGCTTGAGCCCCAGCGCCGGGTTCTGTTCGATCCAGCGGAACCACTTCATGCTGATCGACGTGAGCAGTCGCCCCTTGCCGGGGAAGGCCGTGGGCATGACGACGTCGTAGGCGCTCAGGCGATCGGTCGCGACGATGAGCAGGCGCGGCTTGCCGTTGGAGTCGGCCGGCAGCTCGTAGATGTCGCGGACCTTGCCCTGGCGACGGTTCGGGAGGGGGAGATCGGTGCGGTAGAGTGCGTTGGTCATGGGCTAAATGTATGCCGCGATTTCACGAGGGGCCCGGCATCGGCACGGCGAAGGCAATCGACTGGCCATCCCAATCGAGAAGCAGAGGAACACCCGAAGAAAGTGCGCGGCAAACGCCGTGCCCCGCACGGGCGCGAGTAGTTCCGTGCGCGCGTGAGAGCCGCCGCTACGGCATCGGCGCGGCTTCGATCTCGGGTTCATCGGTGCGCTTGACGGTCCGATCGAACAGGATGCCCGCGAGGAACGCAGCCGACTCGTCGGCAACTTTGTCCTCCGGATCATCCCACTCGAATCGAGTTCGCGTTCCGCCTTCTCGCTCTGCGATGCCCAGCGGGTCCAGTTCAAGAAAGTTCAACTGAACGAGGCATCTTCCTTTGCCATCTGGCGTGACGTCGGTCGGGAACATCACGATTTCACTGCCCGTTGGGTGCTTGATGCGAATGATCGTGCCGCGCAGTTCTTTGTCCTTTGCCTCAAAGCCCTCACGAATGTACATAGCGAAGACGATGCTGATGAGTTCATCGCTGTTCGCCGCCTTCACCCAGTGCGACTTGTCAGCGGTAAGCACCAGATCCAGCAGTTCACGGTCTTTCATATTGCGCAGCGAGAGTAGGGCTCGACGATACGCTTCCTTGCTACCCGTTGATTCGGGATCGCCATCACCCAAAGCCGCCAGCGTCGCTCTGATTGCCTTCCAGTCGGTGGAGGACCAGTAGTCATCGATGCGATTGCGGCCGTCGTCGATCGGGTTGCCCTCCTCGTCCTTCTCAGGGATTCGATTGAAACTGATGAAACTGAATCCATCAAACCTGAGCGACATGACGGAGTCGTGAGAGGTGGACCTGACGCGAACGTCATTGACAGAACGTGGCACGTGATAGTCATGCGATCCATCGCTGACCAGAATTCGGTCCGATTTCGGCGCCGCTTCGTCGGCGGGAACGATGGTGTAGTCGATTGTCTTGTACGGCGCCTTCTCGAGCATCGCCGCGACGTGTGGGTCGCGCGACAGGATTACTCGGGTTTGCTCGACGGAGGGAGCCACGTCCGCCGGAGGCGTTTGCGACAGTGGAGCGGCCATGGCGGCAATCAATATCAGCGGCAACATCGCGTGACTGGAGTTCCATATCATCGAATTCCCCTCTTGTTGAGGATGAACGAAGTCCATTCTACCAGGACGGGGCGCGATCCGCGCCGAGTCTCGTTTCGGCTCCTGTCAGCCTTGCAGCCAACGCGCTTTCTGAGTTTTCGGAGGCGGCCACGAGGCAAGACAGATGTCGAGCGTGGTCAGCGATGTGCCGCACTCGGGGCAGTGAGCGATCGTACCTTCTGTGTGCTGCAACGTCCTGAGCGGGTAGCCACACTCGAGGCACGGCCAGTCCTCGTTGATCCGTTGTGCGTAGATCGAGCGGGCAAACCTCGTGTGTGCTCGCGCCGTGAAGATGACGACCAGTAAGCCGATCGCGATGATCGCCAGTGCTGGGATTGTTACGTGGAGGATGACGAGAATCTGGAACAGCGCAAGCGCCGAAGGAGCAGCCACCGGCGTGTACAGCGTGCGTGACGCGAACCGACTCCATGGCGGCGCGTACTTCGGTTCGCGGCACAGCCGACTTACGATCTGTTTGTACGGACAAGTGGCGTCGATCGATCGAAACCGATCGATGTAGCGCATCGGTATCCACAAGTTGGGCAGTCCTGTTCGCTCCCTGATTCGAGACTCTCCAGTTCGCGCTGGGAACCTCGAAGGGTGGTATTCGGCGCGTAGAGGCAACACCGGGGTTTTGTTCTGGGCTCGCATACGAGCCAGCATTGCTTCGGCAGCCCGTCGGTTGGAATCCTCGGAAAGGAAGAACAGCGCCACAGCAGCGCCGAACAGAATCAGGAACGCGGCGACCACAGTCGTCATGAATCCACTGGTCAGGTGGAGCAGGTAGCCGCACCAGCCCAGCAGCACCGCCGCCAGTACTAGGAATGTGAGCGTAATGGCCGCCGGTCGTCGCCCCCACCACGCGCCGTGCTCGCGACGATGCTGAGCCGTACGTTCCCTGAGCCAGGTTGGCTCGAGTTCGTCGATGGACACACGTTGTGGATCGACGGGAAGGAACCGCGCAGGTTGCTCATCGGCGGTCGTGAGAGAACGTGTCTCTTTGATCGCCGGCGGATTGCCCGTCGTATCCATTTCCGGCATCTGCGGATCCATCAGGGCCGTCTCCGATCGTTGGCGAATCGTACCCATTCGGGCGTGGAGTGGAGAAGTAGGCCCCGTTGCGGCGAGGCAGGCGGTCGACGCTGGTGCGGTGATCGAATCATTTTCAATCGCTTCCGAGTTGCCGGGACGGCGCCGAGCTTTGTTCCGACCTGCGTGATTTCCTCGCTGGCGCGTCGGTCTGGTCGGGTTCATGTGGTGGGCGGGCGCTACGAGACTCCGCCGCTTTGCGGCTACAATCGACTGCCCGGCCGATGCCGGGGTCCGCGCGGGCCCGGCTTGGCTTGCTGCGACCGTCCTCCGGCTGGAGCGTTCCTGGATGCTTGTCTACTCCGTTTACGACGGACAACAACCCGCCGCAGACTTCCCGTTGCAGCAGGCCCACCTCATCGGGGCCAACGAGATCGGCGTACAGGGGGACGTGACCTTTCGTGAGGGGATGATCCAGTGCGACAAGCGATCCCCGGAGTCGGCGTCGCTGGTGCTGCTGGTCGACGCGGGCGAGCACGGGCGGCTTATGCTGCCGACGTGCCTGCTGCCGGACCGCGAGTCGCCGTATCTGCTCTACCTTGAACTGGCCCGGCACCGGATCAAGCTCTTCCTCGTCAAACTTGAAGACTGGCTGCTGTTCGAACTCGAAGAGAACCATCCGATCATCAAACTCTGGGCCGAGGCGCGGGACCTGTTCATGCAGGCACTGTGCCTCGAGAACACAGATCCTCCCAAGGCGCAGGAACTGGCGCGGCAGGCGCTGATTACGGCGATCGCGGCTGGTGAGAAGCTGACTTTCATGCACGCGGACATTCTGCTGGCCAAGCGGTTCGGCAATCGCGGGGAGCCGACGCCGGCGCTTGGCATCCGCACGTACCAGAGCCAATTCGCCGAGCCTCTGACTGAGATCATCACGCGTGATTTTGACCTCATCTCGGTGCCGATTCGTTGGCGCGAGGTGGAGCCGGAGGAAGGTGAATACGACTGGAGCAAGTTCGACCGGTGGATCGAGTGGGCGGGCAAGGCGGGCTTTCCGGTCATGCTCGGGCCGATCATTGACTTCCGCGCCCTGGCGGTCCCGGAGTGGCTCTACATCTGGGAGCACGATTACGACACACTCTACGACCTGCTTCACGAGCACATCGAGGCGATCGTCAAGCGGTACCGCTCGTCGGTATCGGTGTGGAATATCGCGTCGTCACTGCACATCAATGAGAGTTTCACGATCGCATATGACCAGTTGATGGACCTGACGCGTATGGCGACGGGGCTGGTGAAGTCATTGCACCCGCAGGGGCGCACGCTGGTCGAGGTAACGGAGCCGTTCGGCGAGTATTTTGCGGGGCATCCGCGTTCGGTGCCGCCGATCGTGTATGCGGAGATGATCGCGCAGTCGGGATTCAAACTCGACATGGTCGGGATCAATCTGCAGTTCGGCCATCATCAGCGCGGCCAGGCGACGCGCGACTTCATGCAGATCAGTTCCATTCTCGACACGCTGCTGTTCCTCGAGTTTCCGGTCGTGGTGACGGGCGTGGGAGCGCCGAGCCACCGGCCCACGCGCAATGCGAAGGCGCAAGCGGTGGAGGGGGACGAGGGAGCGCAGACGGTTAGCGCTTCGGCCGAAGAACTTGATGCAGCGGGGTTCTACCGCGAACCCTGGACGCCTGTGCGACAGGCGGAGTGGCTGCGCAAGGCGCTTTCGATTGCGCTGAGCAAGCCGTTTGTCGAGTCGGCGGTGTGCCATGAGTTGTTTGACCATCAGTCTTCTGAATTGCCGGGTGCGGGACTGATTTCGTCGATGGGGCGGCCAAAGCCGGCGCTGGCCGCAATGGGCGACTTGCATCGCGAACTCAAGAAACGTGTTTTGCGGTGCTCGTTGCCGAGCGAGCGCGACTGGGTTGTGAACCTCGCGAGCGAGAACGATGACGGCTGACGGGCCGGGCGATCGGGGTTCCATGCAATGGGTTGTCGCGGCAGCCTGCCTGCTGGCGATGACATGCGCGCTGGCATGGGTGGCGGCGAGGCGGCCAATCTATGTCGGCGTCGAACCGCTGGGCCATGCGCAGCGAACCCCTCCCGACATGCGACTGGATTTGAACGCCGCGACGGCTGCACAATTGCAGGCACTGCCGCGCATCGGGCCGGCGCTGGCGGCGCGGATTGTTGCCGATCGCGAAGCCAACGGGCCATTCGTGTCGCTCGAAGATGTCAACCGGGTGAATGGGATCGGCGATCGCACGATTGAACTGATCGCGCCGCACGTGGTGGTGCGACCGCGGACAGATCACTGAGCGTCAGCCGGCCTGCGGGTATTCGTCGAGGCGGAAGGCGCGAATCTTCTTGTAGAGCGTGGTGCGGTTGATGCCGAGTTGGGCCGCAGTCTGGTTGCGGTTCCAGTTGTTGGCGTCGAGCGCCGCACGAATGATGCGTCGTTCCTGCACTTCGAGTGCTTCGGCGAGTGTCTCGCCGTCCCATGGGATCGGGTCAGCGTCGCCGTGGCGGTGGTGCATGAGCGCCAATTGGCCCGGGCGGTTTTCGACGACCATCGGCGGCAGGTCGTCGATGCCGACCTTGGGGCCGCGGCAGAGGACGACGGCTCGCTCGACGATGTTTTCGAGCTCGCGCACATTGCCGGGATAGGAATAGCGCTGGAGTGCCGCCATCGCGTCGGGAGTGAAGCCGAGAATCTGACGACCGGCGGCGCGGCTCTGCTTTTCGAGGAAGTGACCGGCGAGCACGGGGACATCGGTCAGTCGATCACGCAGCGGCGGCAACTCGATCTTCACGACGTTGATGCGGTAGTAGAGATCCTGGCGGAACTGGCCCTGAGTCACGAGTTGTTCGAGGGGTTCGTTGCTGGCCAGGACGACGCGCACGTTGACCTCGACTGTTTTGGTCGAGCCGACGGGCTCGAATCGCTTTTCCTGCAGGACGCGCAGCAGTTTGAGCTGCATGCCCGGCGACGCGGAGTTGATCTCGTCGAGGAAGATCGTGCCGCCATCAGCGGCCAGGAAACGCCCGACCTTGTCGGCATGGGCGCCGGTGAAGGCGCCTTTGACGTGGCCGAAGAGTTCGGATTCGAGCAGCGTTTCGGGGATCGAGCCGCAGGAGATCTCGATGAAAGGTTTGTCCCGAAGCGGCGAGCGCTGGTGGATGGCGCGGGCGATGAGGCTCTTGCCCGTGCCGGATTCGCCGGTCATCAGCACGCTGGTCTTCGTGGGCGAGACGGCTTCGACGAGGTCGTAGATTCGCTGCATGCGCGGATCGCGGCCGACGATGTTGTCCAGTCCGAAGCGATCGTCGAGTTGCTGGCGCAGGTTGTGATTCTGCGAAATGAGTGCGCCATGGCGCATCGCCTTGTCGAGCAGGGCGAGGAGTTCTTCTTCGACGAGCGGATGCGTGAGGTAGTCAAACGCGCCGAGCTTGATGGCGTTGACGGCAGCTTCAATGGTACCATATGCGGTGAGCACAATGACGACGGTATCGGGGTGCTTGCTGCGGATGTGGCGGAGCAGTTCGGTTCCGCTGGTGCCGGGGAGATTGAGGTCGGTGATGACCAGGCCGAAGGGATGCGCGGGGTGACCATCACGCGCCTGCTGGGCATCGGCGAGTGCGGCCAGCGCTTCTTCAGCGTTGAGCGCCGTGGCGGTATCGTAGTGGTGGCTGCGCAGCACTTCGCGCAGCCCTTCGCAGGCGATGGGGTCGTTATCCACGACGAGGATGCGCGGCGGCGGTGGCGAGTCGTGCGTGTTCATCTCAGACGGATTCCCCTCATGCGGCGCGGCGAAGCCGCTGCTGGACGGCCTGCTGCTGCGCAATCTCGGCGATCGGGATCGACGCGCTGCGCATTTCTCGAAGAACGGCGGACAGATGACTCAGCGGCTGGCCGAATCGTGCGGTGCTTGCCGCATTCGGTGGCCCACTTTCGGGTGCGATCGAGATGGATGCATCGACCCGCGAGAGGCGAATGATCCACACCGAAGCCGAGATCGTGTCGCGTTGCGGCAACATGCCACGGGATCCATCGGCGCGATGTGGCGTCGACTGAAGGTCCATGTTGCCCGGACGCAACATTCCGGTCTTGGCGGGCGGTTTAAGCGGCGTCGTTGGAGAGGTTGCCCTGGCCGCCCTCGGCCCGATCAGCCGGCTTTTCCAGAGGCTGACCTCGGTCGTCGGTGAGCGGATGGCCCTTGAGATCGGTCAGGACCGGGATGGGGTGCAGGCGCTCGTGTGCGGTCAGGGCCTTTTCGAGGCGTTCCTGCTCCTTGGGGTCGAGCTTGGACCACGCTCCGCGGCCACGGCACTTGGGGAAGGCGGAGCAACTCAGCCACGGACCGCGCTTGCCGCTGCGGAGGTTGAGCGGCTCGCCGCATTTGGGGCAAGGCAGGTCGGTCGTATAGGGCGGAGGCTGCGGCGCGACCGGTCGTTCTTTCCTGTCGAGTTTCACGATGCCATCGCAGTCCGGGTACTTCGTGCAGCCGAGGAACGCGCCGAAGCGGCCGGTGCGCTTGTTCATTGGCGCTCCGCACTTGGGGCAGGCGACGTCGACGGGCTCGATCTTCTTGGGCTTGCCTTCCGCATCGATCGGTGAGGCGTAGTCGCAATCGGGATAGCGCGAGCAGCTGAGGAAGCGGCCGTTCTTTCCGAAACGGTAGACGGTTGTTGCTCCACACTTCTCGCAGCGGATGTTATCGGGGGCTGGTTCCATCTCCGCCTTGGCGTGCTTGAGCGTCTCGTGCGCTTCTTCGAGGCGGATGCGGAAGGGTTCGTAGAACTCGTCGAGCACGTCAACCCAGTTCATCTCGCGCGATTCGATGCGGTCGAGTTCACCTTCCATGTTGCGGGTGAAGCCGAGATTGAGAATGTCGGGGAAGGCTTCGATGAGCTTGTCGGTGACGACTTCGCCAAGATCGGTGGCGAAAAAGCGGCGCTCGCGCTGCTCGACGTACTTGCGGTCCTGGATGGTCTGGATGATCGCGGCGTAGGTCGAGGGGCGGCCGATGCCCTCTTCTTCCAGCGTTTTGACAAGGGAGGCTTCGGTGTAGCGCGGCGGAGGAGTGGTGAATTTCTGCAACGGCTTGAGATCGAAGGGTCCGAGCAGATCCTTCTCGTTCATGCTCGGCAGCGTCTGCTCGTCGGAGGCCGTTGGCACGCCGGTCACTCTGAGGAAGCCGTCGAAGACAAGCACGCGACCCGTCGACTTGAACACGAGTCCCTTGTCGCTGGCCGGGCTGGAGAGGACGGTCGTGGCGTCCCACTGGGCCGGGGTCATCTGGCAAGCGACGAAGCGCTCCCAGATGATGCGGTATAACTTCGCCTGATCGGCTGAGAGCGCGCCGGTGACGGAATCGGGATGGATGCTGACATCAGTGGGGCGGATAGCCTCGTGCGCCTCCTGTGCGGCCTTGTTCGAACTGGAATAGGCATTGGGCGAGTCGGGCAGGTACTTGGGGCCGAAGGTCGACCCGATGTACTCGCGCGCCATGTTGACGGCTTCCTTTGACAGATGCGTCGAGTCGGTTCGCATGTAGGTAATGAGGCCGACGGTGCCGTGCCTTGGCAGGTCGACGCCTTCGTAGAGTTGCTGGGCCGCACGCATGGTGCGCTGGGCGCCGAAGCCGAGTCGCGTCGAGGCCGCCTGCTGCAGGGTCGAGGTAATGAACGGGGCGGTCGGGCGCGAGCTGGTGCGCTTTGTCTCGATTGAGTTGACGATGAAGTCAGCAGGATTGGTTGTGCCGACAAATTCGACAAGCTTGGCTGCGGGTCCCTTGCCCTTATCGTCCGTCGTCTCGATTCGATCGGAAAGGACGAAGCCGGCCCGCCTGGCGATCTTGAGTGCCGTGTCGGCGGTCGTGACGTCGAGCTTGTTTCCATCGACCTCGAAGAGATCGGCGCGGAACGCATGGTGTTTGGCGAGCCAAGCGTTCTGGGCTTTGACGGTTGGCCCATTGCCTTTGTCGTCGAGCTTGCCGAGGAACGTAGCCCAGTCGCCCGTGATGCGATCGAGTTTGTCGCGCTGGGTCGTGAGACGGACGCTCAGGTTCCAGTATTCATCGGGAATGAACGCGCGGATTTCACGCTCGCGCTCGACGACGAGCCGCACCGCGACGGACTGCACGCGGCCGGCACTCAGCCCTCGCGCCACTTTCTTCCAGAGCAGCGGCGAAACCTGGTAGCCGACGATGCGATCGAGGATGCGGCGAGCCTGCTGGGCGTTGACTCGGTCTTCGTCGATGGGATGCGGATTATCAAACGCTCGCTTTACCTCGCTGCGAGTGACGGCGTTGAAGACGACGCGCTTGGCATCGGCGGATTTGATTCCCAGTTCCTGCGCGAGATGCCAGGCAATGGCTTCGCCTTCGCGATCAAGGTCGGTGGCGAACCAGATGTCGGTGGCGTTCTTCGCGGCTTTCTTGAGATCGGTGAGGGTGGTCTTCTTTCCGGCGAGCACTTCGTAGGTCGGTTTGAAATGATGCTCGAGATCAACGCCGGGGACGGGCTGTTTGACGCCCTTGGGAGATTTGTTGGGCAGGTCTCTGACGTGGCCGACCGAAGCCTTTACGACGTAGTCCGAGCCAAGGTATTGATTGATGTTCTTGGCCTTACTGGGCGACTCGACGATCACCAGGTGCTTGCCCTTGGTGTCGACGGTCGCGGCGGCGGGGCGTCGCGGTGATGATTTGGACTTGGTCTTCTTGGCCATGCGAGTGGTCTTTGCCTGTCAGTTTGGAATAACCCGGTGCCGTCCTGCGCGGCCGGCGGTCGCGGAGCGAATGCATTGGGGGCCATTTCGTACCCCTAGGCAGTCGGCTGGTCAAGTGGCATACCTTTAACGCAAGTGACCCCCGCCGATGTTCGCAGTCTAAGTCTCAGTCGGACGGCCTCGCCGAAGGCGGTCCTTGGGGCCTTCACGACTGAATGTGCGCAAGTGCTTGTTTTGCAATATCTTGTGTATCAAGAGCTTCGCAGGTAATCCAGTGAGAATCGGGGCGCGACCGGAAACTCTTGAGCCAAGTTCGCTGCTTGCGGGCGAATCGGCGGGTCTCGATCTTGATTTGCTCGATCGCGTCCTCCACGGTGCTGTGACCCTCGAAAGCGGCGATGAGTTGCTTGTACCCGAGTGCTTCTCGCGCCTGAATTCCGAGGCGACGGGAGGCGTGCAAAGCCCGAACTTCTTCGACCAGACCGGCCTCGATCATGGCCCGGACGCGAGCGTTGATGCGCCGATTGATGGCCTCGACGGGCCACTCCAGGCCGATGAGCAGGACGTCGGACCGCCGGCTGCTGCTGTTCCATTGCGATTGCCAATGTGAGAGCGGCTGGCCGGTTGATCGTTGGACTTCGATGGCGCGCGTGAGTCGTTTCCGATCGTTGCGATGGATGCGCTCGGCGCTGGGTGGATCCACTCGCGCGACTTCAGCATGGAGCTGGTCGAGCGACCAGTTGGCGAGTTGGGCACGCAGCCCCTCGTCGGGCGCGGGGCCGTCGAATAGGCCCTCGAGAAACGCCTTCACATAGAGGTTGGTGCCGCCGACGATGATCGGCCAGCGATGGCGCGCGCGGATGTCGATGATGAGCTGCTCAGTCGCCTTGAGCCAGTCGTCGACCGAGTAGGGCTGATCGGGATCGACGATGTCGATGAGATGATGGGCAACGAGGTCCTGTTCGTCTCCGCTTGGCTTGGCGGTGCCGATGTCCATGCCTCGATAGACCTGCATGGAGTCAGCGCTGATGATCTCGCCGCCGCCGGGCAGTTGCTGTGCCAGAGTGAGCGCAAGGCCGCTCTTACCGCCTGCGGTGGGTCCGACGATGAGAATGACGGGATATTCGGCCGTCGACATGGGAAATGCTATGGAAGTGGGGGATGTCGCGAGTTCACGAGACCGACGCGCCCGCGCGGCGGACTCCATCACGCGAGGTAGCAAACCCGCTATATTCGTTGGCTCGCCAGTCTGGCTGCAATTGATTTGTTCAGTGTCGCGCCGCAGTCGACGTGTCATCCGGCAATGTCGCGTGATGATCGATGAGATCCGAGGTTCGCAGGCGCACCGCATCATCGCCGGCCGTAATCAGTCTGGCCGTCATGACCACGAGTGCGATCGCTGCGACGGCTGAAATCCCTGCCGCGAATCGTCGGCCGCCCGAGGGTGACCGCTCGACCTCTGCTGCGGCGGTGCCGGGTCGCTTGACCCAGCCGACGCCCGCCAGGCGCAGGTAATACCAAGCGGCTGCGGCGCTGTTGAGGCCGGCGATGATAACCAGCGTGTACTCACCCGCGCGGATCGCTGATGTGAAGAGGAACAGTTTGGCAAAGAAACCGATGAGCGGCGGCAGGCCCATGAGCGACAGAGCACACAGGGCCATGATTGTGGCGTACCCACCGTGCCGATCCCACAGTCCTTCGAGGTCGTCGAAGGTTTCAAGTTCTTCGCCGCGGCGCTGGAGGCAGGCGAGGACCAGAAACGCGCCGAGATTGGTCAGGCCGTAAACGACGAGGTAGAAGAGCACAGCCGCGAAGCCGTTGGTGGTGGGTGAATCGGCAGCCGAGCCGGTCGTTTCCATCGCCGCGACCAGACCAACGAGCATGTAGCCGCTGTGGGCAATGGAGGAGTAGGCGAGGACGCGCTTGATGCGGTTCTGCCACATCGCCAGTGCGTTGCCGACCGTCATCGTCAGGGCGGCAAGCACCCACAGCAGGACGCGTATCGCCTCGGGCCACGCCTGGCCGCCTTCGCCGAGGTGCAGCACTGTGCTGAGCAGGAGCATCAGCACGACGAATCCAGCAGCCTTGGGGACGAAGGCGAGGAACGCGGTGACGGGCGTGGCGGCGCCTTCGTAGACATCGGCGGTGTAGAAGTGCATGGGCACGGCGGCGATCTTGAAGGAGATGCCGATGACCGAAAGAGTCAGGCCGAGGATGGCCAGCGCGCCGATGCCGCCGTTTGCGGCCTGAGCCTCGAGCGCGGTACGAATGTCGATGAGGTGCAATGAGCCGGTGGCTCCGTAGAGCATCGCGAAGCCATACAGGAAGATCGCGGCCGCCGCGGCGCCGAGGAAGAAGTACTTGACCGCTGCCTCCTGGGCCACAATTTTGGACCTCCCGGACGCGACCATGATGTAGGTCGGCAGGCTGGTCATCTCGAGAGCGAGGAAAAGCCAGATGAGATCGCTCGCGGTTGTGCAGAGCATGAGCCCGGCCAGCGACAAGAGGAAGAAGCAGAGGAACTCGCCCTGCGTAGTGTCAAGCGGATCGAACTGTCGGCCGCCGTCGATCTCATACTCATATCGAGTGTCGACGCTGCCGAGCCCCAGCAGAAGCAAGAGCCCAACCACACACGCGGCCGGTCGCACAAAGCCGGCGAGACCGGGAAGCAGTGTGTCCGGCTCGGGCATGCGAACGGCAAGCACAAAGGCGATGAACAATCCCATCGCGGCGATCCACGATCCCGCGCGGCGGAGATCCTTGTCCTTGCTCGTGCCGGTGAGCATGAGCAGCATCACCGTCATGAGCAGGGTGATCTCGGGCCAGAGGATGGCGACGCGGTCGAGCATGCTCAGCGGCCCTCCCCGTCTTCAGTCACGAGCGCAGCGAGGGGTTGGCTGTTGGCGAATTCGACGCTGGCGACGACCTGATTAACCGGCGCCTCGATGCGAGACAGGATGGCGTCGGGTTGCACACCCAGCCACACGCAGAAGATTGCCAGCGGTGTGAGCACCAGAACCTCGCGCAGCGAGAGATCGCGTGGCAGCCGATGGTGATGGGCGTGTTCGTGCACTCCACCGTGCGAGGCATCGGGCACGTGGTACTTGCCGAACACGAGATGGCCGGTGAAGTAGAGCAGATAGATCGCGGCGAGAATCATGCCCGTGCCGGCGAATGCGGCGTACCACGGACCGAGCGGGCCAGTCGTCGGCAGACCCTGCAGCGGCTGGCCGGAGGTGAACGCGCCGAAGATCGTGAGAAACTCGCCGACAAATCCGTTGAGCCCGGGCAGGCCCACGCTGCTCATGACGAAGAAGACCGTGAAGAACGTCCAGATGGGCATGCGCCGCGCCATGCCGCCCAGTTCATCCATTGAGCGCGTGTGGTAGCGTTCGTAGACCATGCCGATGCAGAGGAACAGCGCCCCGGTCGAGAGGCCGTGATTGATCATGTACATCACCGAACCACTCACGCCGGCGGTGTTGATCGCGGCGAGGCCCAGCACGCAGAAGCCGAGGTGGCTGACCGACGAGTACGCAATGAGTCGCTTCACATCGCGCTGCACCCAGCAGACGAGCGCGGCATAGATGATGCCAATGATGCACAGCGTCGCGATAAGTGGCGCGTACTGGCTGAACGCCACCGGGCACATGGGCATCGCAAAGCGATACAGGCCATAGGTGCCGAGCTTGAGCAAAACCGCAGCAAGGATGACTGAACCTGCGGTGGGGGCCTCGGTGTGCGCCAAGGGCAGCCAGGTGTGGACCGGGAAGAGTGGTACTTTCACCGCAAAGCCGCAGCAAAGCGCCAGCAGCACCCAGGCCTGTTGCGTCGCCGACATGGACGCGGCCGTGGCGGTGAGCGTGGCGATGTCGAAGGTCCAGTGACCCGTGTGGCTCCACTGCAGCCAGGCGACGTAGAGCAGGCCGACCAGCGTGATGATTGAGCCGGTGAAGGTGTACAGGAAGAAGATGATCGAGGCGCGGGCGCGATTGGTCGAACCGTAAACCGCGATGAGGAAGAACATCGGTACGAGCGTGAACTCGAAGGCGAGGTAGAAGACGAGCAGATCGCGGGCCATGAACACGGCGAGCATTGCAATCTCGAGAATGATGAGCCACAGGAAGAACTCACGCACTCGCTCAGTGATGGCTGTCCAGGATCCGAGCACCGACAGCGGGATCAGCAGCGCCGTGAGCATGACGAGCATGAGCGCGACAGAATCGACGCCGAGCGAGAAGCTCAGACCCATCGGTTCGATCCACGTCCACGATGCGGCCAGTTGGATCGACGCGCTGTCGCCAAAGTCGAACGCGCTCCATACGAAGCAGGCCCAGACGAGCGCGACCATTGAGCCGATGAGGGCAATCAAGGCGGCCTGTCGCGCCGGGCGCAACATGATGATCAGGGCGGTCAGGGTCGGGATGAGCAGGAGGGTGAGGAGCATGCGTGTGAGTTAGAGCATCCACCAGACAATGATGAGGAGCATGGCTGCACCACCGGCCATGCCGAGGCCGTAGCCCTGAAGCCGACCGTTCTGCAGCGGCCGTACGGCGGCGCCGATGAGTCGCGGAATCCAGCCGGCCAGCGCGACCAAGCCGTTGATGATCAGTGTGTCGCCAAGTGAATAGCAGATGTGGCCGACGGCGCGAAGCGGGCGGCGGATGAGCAGGTCGTAGCCTTCGTCGACGCACCACTTGTGCTCGGCGAGACGCGCGACGGGCAGGATGGCCTGACGCCAGCGTTCGGCAGCAGGTCGATTGAGCAAGTGGAGGTAGGCGGCAATGCCAATACCGACGATGCCGATGATCGACGAGGCAAGCATCATCCACTGGTGGGGATTGCTGAAGAAGCCGGTTTCGTGTGCTGCTTCATGCGCCGCTTCGTAGTTGGCGGATGAGGCGTGCACCATGCCGCCGAACCAGCCGTGTGACTCGCCGCCGACGCCAAGCCAGCCGGCGAAGATCGCGCCCAGCCCGAGGACGATGAGAACGAAGTTGATGGCGGGCCCCGGTGCGTGCGGGTGGAAGTGGTGATCGTCATGGACGCCGTGGTGGTCGTCGCCGGGCTTGAAGGAGACCGGCCCCATGAAGACGCGGAAGAACACTCGGAAGGTGTAGTACGCGGTCATCCCGGCGGTGATCAGGCCGATCCAGCCAAGCCACTCAAAGCCCGGGCCGGGAGTAACGAAGGCTTGTGCCAGGATCATGTCCTTGGAAAAGAAGCCCGCCGTGAGTGGGAAGCCCGCCAGCGCCAGGCAGGCGACGAACATGGACGCCGTCACTATCTGCCAGCCTGGCACGTGCCACAGCCCCGAGAGTTTTCGCAGGTCGAGCTGACCAGCGAAGCCGTGCATCACGGCACCAGAGCCGAGGAAGAGGGCAGCCTTGAAGAATGCGTGAGTGAAGAGGTGGAACGTGCCTCCCACGCTACTCAACACGCCTAGACCCATGAACATGTAGCCGAGTTGCGAGACGGTCGAGTAGGCGAAGATGCGTTTGATGTCGTACTGCGCCATGCCGATCGTTGCGGAGAACAAAGCCGTGATGCAGCCGACCCACGCGACGGTGGGCAGGGCGTACGGGCTGAGCAGGAACAGCGGCAGCATGCGGGCGATGAGGTACACGCCGGCGGTGACCATCGTTGCCGCATGGATCAGGGCTGAGACTGGCGTGGGACCTTCCATCGCATCAGGCAGCCAGACGTAGAGCGGCAGTTGCGCACTCTTGCCGAAGGCGCCGAGCATGAGCAGGAAGGGAATCGTCTGGATGGCGATGGAGATCTCCGTGCCCGAGGCCTGCCACGCCTCGATTTGCTTGAAGATGACAGCAAACTCGACGCTGCCGAACTGAAGGTACGTCAGCATGATGCCAAGCGCAAAGCCGAGGTCGCCGATGCGGTTGACGATGAATGCTTTCTTCGCGGCGGCGACGGCGGCTGGCTTTTCGTAGTAAAAGCCGATGAGCAGGTACGAGCACAGGCCGACGCCTTCCCACCCGAGATACATCAGGATGAGATTGTCAGCGAGCACGAGGCAGGTCATCGCAACGATGAACAGGCTCACAAACGCGAAGAAGCGTGCGTAGCCGCGATCACCCCACATGTACTCTGAGGCGTAGACGGCCACGAGCGTGCCGATGCCGGTGACGACGATGAGCATGATGCTCGTGAGTGGATCGAGGAAGAAGGCGAAGTCGGCCTTGAGGTGGTCGGTGCGGATCCACTCGAAGAGGGTGACGTGCCCCTGACCGTGTCCGATGTTCAGCGCGAGGATCACGGATACGACGAAGGCGAAGCCGAGGCCGGCAATGCAGATCACACCGGCCCGCTTGGTCTTGGCGCCGCTGGGCCGATACGCGAGCACGCCGCAGGCGATCGCGGCAATAAGTGGGAACAGCGGAATCCAACCAGCCCACGAACCGATGCCGCGCGTGGCTGTCTCCTCGGAGGCGAGGCTCAGCACCTGGTTCAAATCGAATTGGGCGAGCAGATTCATCATGGGATCAGCCCTGCAACTCCGACCAGGATTCGGCATCCAGTGTCGAACGGCGACGATACAACGCGACGACCAGCGCCAGCGCGAGAGCGGCCTCGGCCGCGGCGATGGTGAGGATGAAGATCAGGAACACCTGCCCCTGGGCGTTGCCGTAGTAGGCGCCAAAAGCGATCATCGCAATGGCGGCGGCCTGGAACATCAGTTCGGTGCAGAGGAACATGATGATGAGGTTGCGCCGCGTCAGGAAGCCGATCAGGCCGATGACGAACAGCACGCCGCTCACCAGCAGGTAGTGATTGAGCGCGAGCATGGAAAGCGGAGCGGTCAAGGCGCACCTGCTTTCCGGTGCGGCTCGCCCACGTAGAAACCGTGTGGGCTGCCGATCGCGGCTGCGAACGCCGGCTTGCGGGCCAGCACCACGGCCCCGAGCATGGCGAGCATCAGAATCACACCGGCAACTTCAAGGCTGACGGGAAACTCGGCCAGCAGCGATACGCCGACGGTGTCGACGTTGGCCACATGCAGATCGGCAGGCAACTCGACAACTCGGGGATTCTCCATCGATGGTGAGCGCACCCACGCGATTCGAGCGGCGGGGTCGACGCTGGCGATTGTCTCGCTGTCCTTCATGAGGTCGGCATCGCGCAGGGTCGATTCGACTTTGCCGGCGAGCATCGCCAGTTCGGCGTCCGGCACACTCCGATGCGCCGCCCGGGCCGGCAACTGGTTTGTGCCGCGGTACATCACGCCCAGCAGGGCCCCGAGGAGCACGAAACCAATGACCGTCGCAGCGACCGGTTCGCGTGCGGTGGCGTCGTAATCGAGCAGGGCGTCCGGATGCTGGTCGTCCGGAGCTTCCTGGGCGAGCATGATGACGAAGAGATAGGTGATGAGAATCGCCCCGGCGTAGACGATGATGAGCGCGAAGGCCATGAACTCGGCGCCGAGTTGCACGAAGAGTCCGGCGGTGGCCAATACGACAAGGATGAAGTACAGGGCGGCGTAAACCGGGCGCGGATGCGTGATCATGCGAACCGCTCCGCCAGCCGCGACAAAACTCAGCACGTAGAAGAAGACATCAGGGTGATCACCTGAGGCGTTTGAGCCGCGTGCGAGGGCGAGCATGCCCGCTCCGAGCGCGCCGGCGCCCAGAACGGCGCCGATGAGTCCCCAGCGGTTACCGCGCCGGGGCAGCAGAAACAGCAGTCCAATCGCCCCTGCGACGCATGCGGCATAGATAATGCTCATCTCGACCATGGTCGGTGCGCCATCCAGGAAATCGCCGGGTTGCGACTGGCGCTGCGACCCCGCGGCGCCTCCGCATCCACCCCGTCATACAGGCCAGCACGATAGGTTGGCCGCCTTGAACATGCCACAGGAAGAACACCCCGCGCTGCTCGGTCGCGGCGCGTATACTGCCACGTTGTGCCTGACCAAGGGAGATTGGTATGAGCCCGACGGTTACTCCTCCGATCGCGCTCCAGCTCTTCACCATCCGTGATGAGACCGAGCGGAACCTGCCCGCCGCACTTGAGCAGGTTGCGGCGATGGGCTTCGACGGCGTCGAGTTTGCGGGACTGTTTGACCATCCGCCGGAGCAGATTCGCGCTGTGCTCGACCGGGTTGGTCTCCGCGCGTGCGGAGGCCACATGAGCCTCGAGCGACTCAACAGCGATATTGGCCAGTGCATTGATGAGGCGCAGACTCTGGGGACTGACCTGGTCGTGGTGCCCTATCTCACCGAGGAGTACCGCACCGAAGCCGGGTATGCTCAGGCGGTGTCCGAAATGCTCCGAGTTGCCAGTCGACTGCGCAGCCACGGGCTGCGACTCGCGTACCACCACCACAATTTTGAATTCCTCACATTTGGCCCTGATTCCGGCCGCCGGGGAATCGACGTGCTGGTTGAAGCGCCTCCGGACCGGCTGCTCATGGAGATTGACGTGTACTGGTGCCGGCACGCCGGAACTGATCCCTTGAAGTTCCTTACACGGCACGTGCGGCGGACGCCGCTTTTGCATCTCAAGGACATGCGCGACGCCAAGAGCAAGAAGTTCACAGAGATCGGCTCGGGAATCATCAACTTCGCGCCGATTCTGCGCACCGCCGCGGAAGGCGGAGTCGAATGGTTCATCGTCGAGCAAGACAGCGACTTCGCCGGTTCATCGCTTGATTCGGTTCGGAAGAGTCTGGGAGCGCTGCAGCGCCTTTGCATGGAGACGTTTTCTTGACCAGTTCGAGCGATCGGACGCGGGCAGCGCGGCAAATGGTCAAGGCTGGGCAGTTGCTCGGCGTCGACTTCGTTCCATTGCCTGTTCACGCAGCGGAGCCGGAGAAATCCATCACGGAGGCGCTCGCGGGAACCGCGGCAGCAAAGCAGCAGTTACTCGATGCCTTGCGCGAGCGGCACGATCGAGAGTGCCCACACTGCACAACGGCGACGGCACACACGCGCACCGTGTTCGGTGAAGGGAATCCGAATGCACGCCTGGTTTTTGTCGGCGAAGCGCCGGGTGCGGAAGAAGACAAGACCGGGCGTCCGTTCGTTGGAAGAGCCGGTCAACTGCTTGAGAAGATGATCACGGCGATGGGGCTGAGCCGCGAGGAGGTCTACATCGCCAACGTGCTCAAGAGCCGCCCGCCGAACAACGCGACGCCGACGCCCGCCGAAGTAATGAAATGCGCGCCGTACCTGGCCGAGCAATTGCAGATCATTGCCCCTGAAGCGATTGTTGCTCTGGGCGCGCCTTCGGCGAAATTCCTGTTGGATACGACGGAGGGAATTTCCGCGCTCCGTGGCTCCTGGCACGCGTGCCGGCTCGGCGATCTCGAGATTCCTGTCATGCCGACGTACCACCCCGCGTACCTGCTGCGCAACTACACCCCGGATGCGCGCGGAAAGGCGTGGTCAGATCTTCAGATGGTGATGAAGCGACTGAACGCTGTGGTGTAGACTCGGGCTGCAACTCTTCTGAGTCACAATTCTCAGGTCGAATTGCGGGGCCTGCGCTGAGCTTTTTCTGAATCACCTCTCGTAGACCACGGGATTGCGCAGCACGCCGATCTTTTCGACCTCGACCTCGACGATATCGCCATTACGCAGAAAGACGGGTGGCGTGCGGGCGAAGCCGACGCCGCCTGGTGTGCCCGTGAGGATCAGTGTGCCCGGCAGCAACGTCGTACCCTGACTGAGAAAGGCGATGAGTTCCGCGACGGAGAAGATGAGGTCCGACGTATTCGAGTCCTGCATCGTCTCGCCGTTGACGCGTGTTTGGACTCGCAGGTTCCCAGGTTCGGTGAGTTCGTCGGGGGTGACGATGCTCGGACCGATGGGGCAGAACGTATCGAAAGACTTGCCGCGGTTGAACTGACCGCCACCCGCGTGCTTTTGCCACCAGCGGGCGCTGACGTCGTTGGCGGCGGTGTAGCCCAGTATGCACTCGATCGCAACGTTCGCTGAGACATCGCGACACCGGCGCCCGATGATCACGGCGAGTTCACACTCGAAGTCAACCTGCTGACGCTCCTGGCAGACTCTCGGCACGACGATGTCGTCAGTCGGCCCGCAAATAGCGGCCGGGTTTTTCATGAACATCATCGGCCGCTCGGGGGGCTCCTTGCCCTGCTCGGCGGCGTGGGCGCGGTAGTTGAGGCCGATGCCCATGATGACCGGGGGGATAAGGGGAGCGAGAAGTCGGCCGACGAGAATCGGCTCCCCGGAGGGCTCCAGGGGGCCAAAAGGGTTGCCGGCGAGAGGCAGAGCCGTGCCATCTCCGCAGTCGACACCCGAGATGGGAGAGGCGGATGTGCCTTGGGGAACGAAGCGGATCAGTCGCATGGGCGAAGGATAGCGGGCCGTTCAGGCAAAAAGTGTCCGAATAATTCAGGCAAAACCCTTGACAGATTCGACATCATCTGCGATGCTGTACATGGGTTCATTGGCGGCATTCGCCCGCCACATGGCATTGCTTCGGGTTCGACGCACCGGCGACCCCATCTGAAAGGCGGTCTTCTCGTGGCTGGAACGTTTTCGTCTCGTCACCGGCTCACGGTTCGTGACCGGCAAAGCGGCTTTACGCTCATCGAACTGCTCGTGGTGATCTCGATCATCGCGCTGCTTATCAGCCTGCTGTTGCCGGCGCTGGGTCAGGCGCGCGAGCACGCGCGGCGGAGCGCGTGCGCATCGAACATGAAACAGATTGGCTATGCGCTGCACATCTATGCCACCGAGTACAAGGATTTCGTGCCTCGTGAAGGCAAGTATCACGAATCGCGCGGGCAGAACATCTTTGCCTACTACTACCCTTGGCCGCGTGCGTTTTACAAGTATGTGCGACCACTCTCCGATCCGCGAATGAACAACCTTGACAGCACGGTCTGGACAGACCACAAACTGTTTGACGATATGAGGCAGTACCAGTGTCCGTCGTATCCGAATCCGCTGCACGTGGTGCACTACATCAACAACGGCATCATGATGCAACGGCAGGGGGGACTCTACCGCGACGGGCGCCATCCGACAGCGCCGCTGGCGGAGTTCATCCAGCCGGATCACGCCATGTATCTTTCCGAGTTCACGGATGATCCCGACAATTCGATTTCGGCCCAGATGCAAAACTACCCGTATCTGGACCACTGGTACGACGTCTTCCTCGAGGTCCACATCAATGGCCCGGAAGACAATTCAAACGGATGGGGCGGCAACATCGCCCGCATCAGCAGCAAGCGTCACATGGGCCACGGCTCAAACGCGCTGTATGCCGACAGCCATGTCGCGTTTCGCGAGCGCGAAGTGCTGCGCGATCTCGACAGTTGGGACGACAAGACGTACAACAACTCGTGGTGGCGATAGTTGGTCGGCACAGATCGAGTGAATGAACAAGATGAAACAGGGCGGGCGCATGGCTCGGCCCTGTTTACTTTGCGCCTCGCGTGAAATCAGTCTTCCGTCTCCAGCACGCTCATGAACGCGGCCTGGGGAATCTCGACGTTGCCGATCATCTTCATCCGCTTTTTGCCTTCCTTCTGCTTTTCGAGCAGTTTGCGCTTGCGCGTCACGTCGCCGCCGTAGCACTTGGCGGTGACGTTCTTGCGGACGGCCTTGATGGATTCGCGGGCGATGATCTTGCCGCCGATCGCGGCCTGGAGCGGAATTTCGAACTGGTGACGGTCGATCTGCTTCTTCAGTTTAACGAGCAGTGAGCGGCCACGCTGCTCGGCCTTGTCGCGATGGCAGATGAGGCTGAGCGCATCAACGGGATTGCCATTGACGAGGATCTGCAACTTGACAAGTCGGTCGGCGCGATAGCCGATCAGTTCGTAATCCATCGTGCCGTAGCCGCGCGTGATGGACTTGAGGCGGTCGTAGAAGTCGTAGATGATCTCGGCGAGCGGTAGCTCATAGTCGAGGATGTTGCGCGTCTCAGAGAGGTACTTCTGGTCCTTGTAGACCCCTCGTCGTAGTTCGCAAAGGCGCATGATGTCGCCGATGAACTCCGTCGGGCAGATGATCTCGACGCGCACAATTGGCTCGCGGATCTGCACGACATTGCTCATGTCCGGCAGGTCGGCGGGATTGTTGATCGGCAGCGTTGTGCCGTCGCGCAGGCCGATCTCGTAGCTGACGGTGGGGGGTGTCTGAACAATGTCAACGCCACCCTCGCGCTCGAGGCGCTCCTGGATGATGTCCATGTGGAGCATGCCCAGAAACCCGCAGCGGAAGCCGAACCCCAGCGCCTCGGAGTGGTGCGGCTCGTAGGTGAACGACGCGTCATTGAGATGCAGTCGCGTGATTGCCTCGCGCAGCGCTTCGAACTCAGCGCCCTTCTCGCCGCTGCTGGAGGGATAGAACTCGCAGAAGACCATGCGCAGAGGTTCCTGATAGCCGGGTAGAGGTTCGGGCGCGGGATCGACGTCGCGGGTGACCGTGTCACCAATTCGGACATCGACGAGGGTCTTGATGGCGGCGATGAAATAACCCACTTCGCCGGTTTCGAGCTTGTCAATCTTGGTCGGCTTGGGCGTGTACCGGCCGAGCTCCGTGATGGTCCAGACGCGTCCGCTGCTCATCATGCGGATGCGATCGCCGGCTTTCAGTTGCCCGTCGAAGACGCGGACGTAGACGATGACGCCGCGGTAGTCGTCGTAGACGGAATCAAATATCAGCGCCCGGGTCTGGGGCATGACTGGGTCGCGCGGAGGCGGCAGGCGATCGCAGATGGCGATGAGCAGTTCGTCGATACCTTGCCCGGTCTTGGCTGAGCAGTCCGTGCACTCTTCGGCGGGAATGCCCAGGACGTGCTCGATCTCCATGGCCGTTTCGAGCGGCTGGGCGCCGGGGAGGTCAATCTTGTTGACGGCCGGGATGAGTTCGACGTTGTTGTTCACAGCGAGGTAGGCATTGGCAACGGTCTGGGCCTGCACGCCTTGCGTGGAATCGACGACAAGGATTGCGCCTTCGCAGGCGGTCAGGGCCCGGCTGACTTCGTAGTGAAAGTCCACGTGGCCGGGCGTGTCGATGAAATTGAGCTGGTAGTCCTCGTCCTTATGGCGGTGGAAGACGGTCACGGCGGAGGCCTTGATCGTGATGCCGCGCTCCCGCTCGATGTCCATGTCATCGAGAAGCTGGGCCCGGGCGTCACGATCGGCAACCGCATGGGTAGCCTGGAGAAGGCGATCGGCCAGCGTCGACTTGCCGTGGTCGATGTGGGCAATGATGGAGAAGTTACGGATGTGCATGATTTGAGCGGAAATGATATGGACGGGCGCGACGGTGATCCTGCGTCACGGATGTGGATTCTGGCTTTCCGGGGTGTGGGTTAACGGACAACCGGCTCCGAGCGACGTGCTCAGAGCCGGCAGGGATTGTCTTTGGCGGTCGATGGCGCGCGGTCAGGTAGCGCGCCACGCGGCGCTACTTGGCCCCCTTCTTGTTCCGCCGAACCAGGCGGGCTCGCTTGCGATTGGTGGTCGTCGAGACGGGCTCGCCCACGATGGCCGCCGGATCTACCACGCGTCGATTCCGGCGACGGCGGATACGGGGATTGGGTTTGTCCTGGGCCGGTGAGACTTCCGGCTGATTCGTTGGTTGGGCGCCGACCTGACCGTCGGCCAGCTCCATGAAGAGCGAATAGAACGGCTGGCGCGGGTTCCCCTTTTCGTCGGTCAGTGTGACCCAGCCGAATCGATCGGCAATACGCTTGGGAACGTGATACTGTGAGTACGCCGCAGCGATGACATTGTACTTCGCCATGGCGTTGTAGATGTCGATGGTCGTTTGCCGTGCCGCCGCAGGATCGTGGTCCTTGGACTTGGAGCAACTCCATTCCCAGACGACGATGCCGCACTGCTCCCCACCGGGCTGCTGATCCATGATGCGGCGAACGGCTGCGAGCCGCGCTTCCGCCGAGGCGCCGCTATCGGTGTGCAGGTGGACGTCGACGGCATCAGTGTTCTGAATCGACCAGTTGAGTCCTCGCACCAGCCGGCCTCGACGCTCGGCGCGGTTCGCGGGAAGAGCGACGGGGTTTTCGTCGAGGACTTCGACCGCGATCATCGCCGGGCCGCAAAGGCGAACGTGGGGCGCTTCCGCGCGGATTCGACGGGCGGCGTCGGTCGCCCACTGGAACAGGCGATCATCGTCGGCAGCGGCAAACGTCCCGGGACCGCCGAGATACTCGTTATAGAACTGAATCCACAGGCGACCAGCCATCTTCTTGGCCGGCTCGGAATTCAACGCTTCGATCAGTCCGTCCAGCGCACGACGCGACTCGGCTGGGCTCGGCGGCTTGTCTGACTTGGACTTGCCTTCATCGCCTTCGCTCTCGGCCCAGCGGAGCGTGAGGCACAATCCCATGTTGTAGTTCACGTATCGGGCAAAGAACTTGCTGATGTCCTGCGGATCGGCTCCACGGAGATTGACAATCTGGCGGACACCTTTGGCGTGTATTTCGGCCGCCTTGTCAGGCGCGCCACCCATGCCGTGGACCCACATCTCCGGCGCACCGACGTAATTGATGGCTGATTCCGAGCCCTCAGTCTCGCCTCGGGCCTGGTGACGTCCGGGAAGTCCGGAACAGGCGGAATAGACGCTCATCACGGTGATCGCCACTCCGGCGGTCGTCAGGTGCTTCAGAATGCTCATTCCGATCCTCCCTCTCAGGGGCTTTGGGCGATTTGTGGCTCGATTCGCCCATATCAAGTGAATGCTGAGTCAATCCTACGATTCGGCGCTTCGTTCTCCAGCCACAAAGACGCAAAGCGAGGCAAACTGTTCCAGGGATCCGGAACACACCGTCTGGCTGGGCGCGATAATACGGGTAGGCTGGGACGACCTTGCCTTGTGCGCGAAGCGGGCCGCATCCACGCGGAACGATCGATTTTGTCAACTCTGAAGTGAATTGTACGCTTCCGCCATTCGGACTGCCGCGACGCGCGGGTGGAAGCGTTCTTCGAGGTCCAATCGGCCTTGGCGTCCGAGCTGAGCGGCATCATCCGGCTCGTCGAGCAGGTGGCACACGGACCGGGCAAATGCCACGTGATCGTCCGAGGGGGACAGAACGGCTGTGCGACCATCCTCCACCTGAAGCCCATCCAGAAGGGTCGACACGACAGGCTTTCCTGCGGCCATCGCCTCGAACGCGAGCATCGGGTAGCACTCGCTGCGGCTGGTGATGGCGATCATGGTGGCGCGTTTGAGCAGGGGGGCAACCGCGGCGATCCAGGAGAGAAACCGAACCGACTCACCCAACCCTGCAGCTTTAACCTGTTCGTGAAGTTTCGCCTCGAGTGGGCCCGAGCCAGCGAGGATGAGTCTGGCTTCGGGGTGGTCGCGGACCACCAACTCCCACGCGCGAAGCAGCATGGCGTAGTTCTTGACGGCGACAAGGCGTCCCATGGCCAGCACGAGGGGCGCCTCGCCCAGCCAGCGTGGAATGCCGTCGGGCAACGGGCTCCGGTCCCGCTCGATGTCGGAGGGGTCGTAGCTGTTCGGAAGGAAGCGGACGCTGGTTGGATCATCGACGCCCGGCAGGAGCGTTGCGAGATGTGGGCTGACGATGGTGGTGAGGTCGGTACGTCGGAACGCCCGCTTCATCGCTTGCTTCCAGAGCCAGATCTTCCAACCCGGCAGCGTGCCGCGCATCTCGTGGAACATGTCCGCGTGGACTGTGCGTACCACCGAGGCGTGGAGGTGGCGACCAGCGTTGATCGCCATGATGTGGGCGGAGGGATTGTGTACGTGGATGATGCGCGGATTGAGCGAGCGAATCTTGCCGGGAAATCGCGTGAAGCGTCCGAAGCGACTGACCGGCACCACGCGCGCCTTGATGCCGCTGGCGGCGAGCATGTCGCACGCCTTGGATTGTGCAAGCGAGACAAAGTGGATCGTCCAGCCGGCGGCCGTCAGAAGGGGCGCCCACTGACGGGTGGTGGTAATGATTCCTCCACCTTCAGTGCCGAGCAGCAGGTGCACGACGCTGCCCTGGAAATGGGGCGGCGGGATCGGCGATCCGGCGTGTGCTGCGTCAGAATGCGTTGAGGAAGAGTGGCTCACTGGGGACCTATCGGTGCCAGATCAACTGGATCGGATGCAGATTCAGATCGGCCACCTCTGAGGCCAACTTCTCGACCGTTCGCCGATCCGTTCGGCCGCGGCGCACGGAGAGCACGAAGCGATCCAGCGTCTCGGCCAACATGGCGAGGCTCCAGCCCGGTCCGATCGCCGGCAGAGACCAGATGATGCGCTGGTAGCGATCGCGCAATGCGGCGTCGAATTCGCGCAGCAATCCCGAATCTGCAAGCCGCGCCAGCGAGAATCGCCCGAGATCCGCGAGGACATCGAGATTCGGCAGGTTCGGCGTCAGTTGTTGAGGCATGGGAAGGTGTTGGCCGCATTCAATCGCGGTCAGCACGTCGGCGATTTTGGGTACGGTGCGGCGGAGATGGCGACCAGTTTCACACGAGCGGCCGCCCACTTCGACGAGCAGTGTGGAGTATTCCCAGCGAGCCCAGAGGCCGGCGAGGGCAATGGCGGTGCGCGAGTGGCCGTTGCCGCGCCGCGCATCGGTTGTGACGCCGATCGAGAGCGACGGATTCTGGTGATCACCCTTGATCTGTTGGGCCATGCGGGCGTATCGCGTGAAGTGTGATGAGTCTTCAGTCTCTGTGGCCACTTCGCGCACGAGCGGGCGCAGTCGTCCGAGAGCGATGGGAGGGGCGGCGATGTCAAGTTGGCGAAAGAGCCAGCGCGGCCTGGACACGGTTAGCGCGTCAGTTGCACGAGTCACGATGGCGCGAGTGTCGTCCATGTGCTCGCGCTACCTCCCCTCGCCGCCGGGCAGCCGCGCCAGCAGTCGCTGGGTCGCGCCCGGGAGTTCGCCGACCAGCTGAACGGGAAGCGCATCGGCCAGTTGCTCAACTTGCCAGGGCGCGATGAGTCGTGAGCGCATGAGGCTGCGCAAAGTGGGCAGCAGCAACGTCAGCACGACGGCGCTGACGGCGGTGAAAAGCAGGTGCATTGTCGCGTTCGGTTCGTCAGGTCGCGATGGATCGGCGACCTTGAGTCGTCCGACCAGGCTGATCTGTGAGAAAGGAACCACGCTGGTGAGGCGGCCTTCGAGCTGCACGAGTTCGTCGTCGATCCGATTCAGCGTCGTTTCGGCGGCGGCGCGCGCGGCGAGCAAGTCCTCCATGTGTTGCGCGGTCTTCATCGCCTCAACAAGTTGATCCTGCAGTTGCGCTTCCGTCTCCGCCAGACCCAGTTCGCGGCCCGCCAACGTAACGAGTTGTCGGTTGTTCTGGGCCTGGCGCTCGAGCAAGCCGACGTACTCCATGCTGGGTTCCTGCACCTTTTGGCGTATGACGAGCAGTTCCTCGTTGTTCAGGTCTCGCTTCTTGCTCTCGATTTCGAGTCGCAGGCGAACCATGTCCTGGTGCTTGGGCGTCTTGATTGCCAGCTCGGCGGCATACTGGGATTCGAGGGTGCTGATCTCATTCTTGAGTTCCTGAACGCGCTGGTTCTGTTCGACAACCACGCGCGTGGTCTGTTCGAGCGCGGCGTTCTGAAGCTTGCCGGTGATGTCGACGCGGTTTGCCTCGGCTTCGCGGAGATCGGTTTCGAGATCCGCCCGATCGCCGCGCGTCTTGACAAGTCGCGACTGGATTTCCCTCGCACTTTCTTCGGGATCATGCCGGCCGATTTCGAGGCGGTACTCCGCCACGGAGCTGGCGGCGTCTCGTGATCGCACCAGCGCGTCGTCGCGCATCGGGCGGAGTTCTTCCACTCTGCCCAGTGTACGCGACCGCTCTTCACGGAGCAGCAGTTGACGCACTTGGTCGAGGAGCATTTCGGGCGCCCGCTGAGCGATTGCCGGAGACACGGCACGAACTTTGATCTTTACGACCCGGTCGCGATCATCGGATCGTTGCGCGCTGACCTGCAGCGGAGCGGGACGTGACCCATCGACTCTGCCGCCCAGGCCGAGCGCCGCGGCGACGGCGCCTGGGAACGCGCGAACTGCCTGCCACGAGTTGATCGCGACCCGGCGCATGGCGCTGATTCGACCGGGTTCGCTGCCGTCAGCCACTCCGCTTTCGGCGTCGAGCAAATGGGTGACCTCGCTCACGATTGGCTCGGAGATCAGCAAGTCGCGCAGTTCTCCGGGCGCGACTTCGACGCGCAACTGCGATGCGGCGGGGTCGTTGTCGAGGCTGCCGATGCGGTACTCCGGTCGCAGCACCCAGTACGGCTGGGTCGCCCAGAGGTGAGTGATGCCGATGATCACGCAAGCAGCGGCGGTGCCAAGCGTGAGAACCGGCTGCGTGTGCATCGAGAGCAGGATGTACGACGCGCTGCGGCGCAATCGACCCGGGGATGGCCGACGGGTCCGCGGCGTGGGCGTCGCGGCGGCGCCGGGCAGCATGAGGCGAGGTTGATCGTGTGGCGAGGTCATCCCGGGCGTTTCGATGCCTGGTTTGCGGTTTGACGTAGTACTTCAATGGCCAGAGGCCTCACATACCGTCGATCGTAGGAAACCCGCAACCGCTTGAGGAACACCCCGATGCAATCGGCTGCGGAGGATTCCTCAGTCGCTGACGCGCGACCAGGGGCTGCGCCTTTCGCTGCGCGGCTCCACCACGCTGTATCCAAGCGAGTTCAGGCGGGATTCGTACAGGCGCTCCGCCCTTCGGATGGCCCTGCCAGCGAAGAACTCCTTTCGCCAGGCTGCCCATCGCTCGAAGTACGAGTCGTTGACGTTGCGACGGATTTCGCGCTTGGCTTCGACCGGTTGGAGGCCGGCGAATCGAAAGGTCTCCTCGAGGACGCGCGTGGGTTGGCGCACGAAGTCTTCGTAGTGAAGCACCATGGCCTGCTTGAGGTGCGGCAGATCGTCGCGGAGGATCTCGTGACAGACGGTCCAATGCTCGACCAGCTTGTCGAGTGGAGTGCGCCTCTTCCACTTCTTGGTCGCGCCGGCGACAGCCACCGGATGGCGAAGCAAGAAGATGAAGCACGAGTTTGGAAACATCGCCTGGAGAAAACGCGCCTTGATCAGATTCGGCGGCGACTTCTCGACGAGGTGAGTGTGGGAGAGATCCCAGTAGCGCGACCATTCGCTCCACAGTTTCGCTCGGTTGGCGTCGGTGATCAGTGGGCAGGTTTCGGTGAGGTGCATCTCCTCGGCAAAGCCGAACTTACCCGGTCCGCCGTAGGCGCTGGCCTTACGGTACACGCTCTGCAGATGCTGGCCTTCATCCTCGGGAACGCCGGTGTCGTGAAATCCCGCGGTTGCGGGATGATCCGCGAGGCACTTGGCAAACAGAGAGGTGCCGCTTCGATGCAATCCGCCGATGAAAACGAAGGCGTGATCAGACGGGCTCATGACGAGAGACTCCCGCTGCCGAATGCTCGACGCCGTTGAATCCGAATCCCTGCCAGTTTGCCGCCACTTGCGCGTCCGAGCCGCTCATAGAGGGGTCCCATATTTTTCGCGCTGCTGTTTTTTAAGATGGATGATTGATCGATCCCGAGCGGGGAGCTGGAGACGATCACTCAATGGGACGGTGCCGCCCTGCACCTCATGGAGGTAGACGTAGTATGCCGCGCCGCACAGGCCAAAGACGATGAAGTAGAGCTCATTCTCGAGGACGTTGGACGTGCCGGCGCCGACGAAGAGCCCAAAGGTAGTTGACGCAATCGCCGTGGCTTCAAACTTGAGGCGCCGATCAGCGGTACCCAGTGCCGCGCAGTAGGCACTTCCCGCGGCTGCTACGTACATGCCGACGTAGACCAATACGCCCTGGACACCGTTTTCCGCCAGTAGCTGCATGAACGCACTGTGGACGCGCAAGTAGGACGAGGGCGCGTCGGGCACGCGGTACATGTTGTAGTGAAGGCCCCATGCGTTGGTTCCGATACCCAGGAACGGATGATCAAGGAACATGGCCAGCGCCATCTTCCACATCGCCAGGCGCCAGACAACCGTTCGACTGGCCTCGGTCGGGTCGGCGATGCGCTGAGCGGCGACGTCGGCTCCGGTGATTGAAAGAAGCGCGAGTGCGGACAGCGCGAATACGGCGACGATCGTGAGTTTGGTGAAACGGTGTTTGACCGGGCACGTCAGGAAAACGATAAGGCTGGCAACGGCGAACGAAAGAGCGCCGCCGCGCGATCCGCTTGCCGCGATGTTCATCCCGATGACGAGTAGCGCGAATACCAGCAGGATCTTCTTCCACCAGTCCCGGAAGTAGAGCAACAAGCCAAACGCCAGTGCGCCAGGGATGCTCTGAGCGAGGCTGTAGCGGACCGGATCGCCGGAAGGTCCGATCACGCGCAATGTTCCACCGAACGAACCGAGCACGTTCTTCGAGGTTTCGGGATCGGACTTCCCGAGGCGCTGCAGCAGCCCCACGCCGGTGATCATCTCGCTGGTGGTGGCGATGGCGACGAGGGTGCCGCCGATGACCAGACAGACCACGCATCGATGGAATACGTCGCGGTCATTGACGGCGAGGATGAGGATCCCCATCAGGGCCACGACGTTGACGCGTCGATTGACGAAATCGTAGCCGAGTTCAGGGTGGGGCATGAAGGGCAGCCCGATGGCACTGACAAACAGAAATAGCACGCCGAGTAGGATCAACGGGTCGCCGAGTCGTCTCGACCAGCCGCGCAGCTGGCCACCCAGGATCGTGGCGGCGAGGAAGACGATGGTGATGGCGATTGTGATCTTCGTGCCGCTGACTCGGCCGGTCTGACCAAATGTCTGCAAGCGATCCCAGAGCACCAGAAGCATGATGAGATAGATGCCCAGGCGGAAGTCCAGACCAAGTAGAACAATGGTGCCAATGGTGCCAATGATCGCCATGCACAGCACGGTTGGGAACACCCAATCCGACGCTCGTCCGACAAAGACGCCAAGGATGAACATCAGGCCGAAGATCGGTACGAACAGCAGTGCCAGGAGCATCCACTGCCGAAAGTCGCGTCCTGGTGAAGTGGTGGTCAGCATCGCGTTTGGCGCTTCATTCGAATGGTGCGGCAGGGGGCCACGCCGAGGAGTTCGAGCCGCCCCGCTTTGTGGCGCGTGCCCGAGGGAAACCCCATCAATCAAACCAGATGACATCCATCGGGCGACCACCCGAGAGCAGCGATTGTTCGGCAATCTCTCGAACCGGCCCGCCTCGCGATTTGCCTCGCTGCAGCGCGAGGACGATCCGATCGCAGCAGGAGTTGAGCGCCAGCAGCGGGAAGCCGGTGGCGATCTTCGGCGCCACGAGGACGACGCGATCGTGGTTCTTCTTGAGAGCAGCCACAAGTCGAGCAATCTGACCCGTCGAGATGAGCCCGAGCACGTCCGCCTTTCCGGTGGCAATCGCGCCGGTCTTGGAGATGCTCGCATGAAGTCGTGAAATCGAGTCAAGTGACTCGCCGGCGACGGCGGCCTGGCAAGCGGCCGTGAGGTCGGGCGAGGAGGCGGTCAGGGCGCCACTGACGGATCCAACGCCGCTGCCGAGATCGACGAGCACCGTCGAGCGACCCCATCGACCCCAAAGTGCGGCAAGGGCGACCGCTGCCTCGCCGGCGCGTCGTTCGGACTCCACCGCGCTGATGGCGACGGCTACGGGACCGCCATTTCCTGCTGTGTCGCAGGAGGCGGCCAGTTCTCCTACGGCCATCGCGATACGAGCCGTTGGGGGAGCGGAAGCCAGACGATTGAGAAACGATCCCACCGAGCTCGACGCGTTCCACTGCGCCGGAGCGCCCGAAGAACCCGCAGAAGGGGCGGAGGGAATTGATGCAGCTTGTGTGGTCATGTCACTCTCACTCTTGAGTTGCACAAAGATCAAACGCTGGCGAACATCTTGCTGGCGCCGACGCGAGGCACCGAGGCCACTACGCGTACGCCGGGAATCCCGGCAACCTGACGCGACGTGAGCAGCGTCTGGTTGAGGTAGTCATATGCGATCGGCAGGACCAGGGCGGCGAAGATGCCGATGGCCAGGGCCAGAATCACCGCCAGCGCCATACTCGGGTAGTCGCTGTTTTTCTCATTGAGCACTTGCATGTCGTTCCGCGAAACGATGCCAGTGAACAGTCGAGGCGTCGCCAGCAGGTTGTTCAACTGGCGTAGCTGCGAGGTCAGCATCTGAAGCTGCGCCTCATCGGCCTGCGAATCACGCTGCATTCGCTTGAGCGCAATGTCGGCCTTGATCGCGTCGCGCTGCATCTCAGCCAGGGCGGCGATGGCCTGATCGAGTGCGGCAAACCGAGCCCGAAGGGCGCTGAGCTGAAGCGTGGAATCGATCCATGCGTTGAACAAAGCGGTGTGTTTGGGATCGACCGTCTCTCTCACGTTGGACTGGGATCGATCGAGTTTCGACTCTTCCTTCTGGGCGTCAGCCAGACTCTGCTCCCACGCCTCGACCTTGACCTCGAGCGAACGCACTGCGGGGGAATTCGGGCCCTGCGTCACCGTCTTCTGAGCGATTTCCGCTTTGGCATCGGCGATGTCCTTCTGGATGCGGGAGGACAATGAATTGTCCGGGCTCGTTCCCACGCCCTCTTGCTTCATCTTGACGAATTCCTCGACATCCGCCAACTGCTGTTCAAGCGTTGTGACCTTGGCCGTGAGTCCGTCGGCCTGCGCCTGGAAGGTGGTCTTTTCCTGGATCAGCCCCTGCAACGCTTCCTGCACCTTCTGGGCGTAGGACTGCGGGTCGAAGAACTGGTACTGCATACGGGCAGCTTCGAGGGCCTGATCGTTGCTGCTGACCTTCTTTTGCGCCTCGTCGACGAGTTTGCTGACGACCTCAGCCTGCTGCTTCACGTTGGACTTGATCGCGTCGTTGGTGCGCTCCTGAAGCAGGTCCATGATCGTGTTGCCGACGGTCTTGGTGATCTTGGGGTCGTCGCCATAAACGTAGATCGGAATGACCGTGGAACCTTCCGTGGGTGTGATACTCAGCCAGGATGACTGCAGGTCTTCAAGCGCCTTGACGGAGTAGTTCACCGTGGAGTCGCCGCGAAGGAACTGCAGGCGCGTGATGTACACGATCGCCTTCTTGATTCTCATCCGGGCATCGGGATGGGCTTCGGCGTTCTGCTGGTAGTGGGCGGCGAGACCGGAGCGATCCACCACCTCGCGAAGAAAACTCAGCGAGTGCGTCTGCTCGGCAAGGTTTTTGGCAAGCTGGCTGGCGGTGAGCGAGGCAACGGGCGTGAGCTCGTTGCTGGTCACCAGCAGTGACGGCGATGGCGCCTGCTGAATCTCCATGGTGCCCTGGCCCTCCCAAGTGGGAGTGACCAGCCATGCGGGAAAGAGCACAACGCCCACCGACACTGCAAACAGCAGGATGACGGCCAGCCAGTGCTGTGTCCAGGATCGCACAAAGTTGTCAATCATCATCGATCGGACTTCGGGCAATGGCCAGCCCTGTGCATCGATTCCTGATGGCGCCGTTTCTCGTAGTTGAGGTGAACTCATGGCGGTGTCTCGACCCCGATTTGTGTCACAAACAAAACCCGCTTCTCGGACATACAGGCCCGAAAATGCTCCATCGACATCTTGATGCGGGCGTTGCGGAGAGCAAGCCCGCCAATCTGTCCGCTTCCGCGGCCGGCGTTCTGGACGCCCGGAGCGGGGAGGGGGCAGTTATTGGCTTACTAGGCTATCAGCGATTGGCATCGGCGTAAAGAGGGGTGCCGCATAAACGTCGATCCCGACAATGGCTGCGCGACGCTTGGTGTCCTCGGATTCAACCCCTGCAGTGGACCGCCGGGACCGACTACCCATCGCTGGCGACGAGCGTGACGGTGATCTGCATCATCTGGTTTTCGCGTTTCACCCCGAGTTTCACGTTGTCACCAGGGCTGCGCTTGGCCAGTTCGGTCATCAGGGCCCTCGTGTCAACGACGGGGGCGCCGTTCCAACTGAGAATCACGTCGCCGGCCTGCAATCCGGCGGCTTTGGCGGGGGAGTCATCCGAGACGCTGTCCACCCGCACCCCGGTTCCTTTGAACGCATAGTCCAGCTTCACGCCCAATCGCACCCGGACCGGTGTCGGGGCTGCCTCAGGTGCCGCGGCCTGTGGCTCGTCGAGCGAGTCGAGCGCATCGAGACGGAGGCCGCCGCTGGTGCGCTGGAATTCGAGCTTCTCGGGACGGGTCGCGAATTCCATCGCGATCTGCTCGGCGAGATTGACGACTTTGATCGCCCCCACCGGATTGATGAGCGATGCGACATCGGTGGGAAGGTGGTACTGAGCGTGCAGTCCGGTGAAGAAGAAGAGCACCGGAATGCCCACCGCGTTGAAACTGGCATGATCGCTTGGTCCGCCGCCTGTTTCCTGAGTCACGACGCGCAGGCCGCTCTTGTCAAAATACGGCTGGGCGATCTCAGCGAGCCTGGTGGCGCTGCCGACACCGCTGACTGAAAGCGCGTTCTTGCGCAATCGCCCGATCATGTCGAGATTGAGCATGATGTTGACCTGATCTGCAGTAAGCGTTGGGTGGCTCGTGTAATAGCGCGAACCATTTAGCCCGGACTCTTCGGCTGAGAAGGTCATGAGCAGGATCGATCTTGCGTTGGCGTCGTCCGGAAGGTCGGCGTATGCCTTGGTGAGTCGGTCCGCCAGAATGAGGACACCCGAAGTTCCCGACCCGTTGTCATCGGCGCCGGGATGGATGGTGCCATCGGCTCTGGCGCCGCCGCGGCTGCCAAAGTGGCCATAGCCGACGTGGTCGTAGTGCGCGCCGATGATGATCCACTCGTCCTTGAGATCGCCGCGACCGCGAATGATGCCGCCGACATTGTCGGTCCAGTTGTGCTTGCGATCGAGGGCCGTGGCGATGGAGACGGTAAGTCCATCGCCGATATGGAAGGCTTTGAATGAGTCTTCATCGGCGGCCTTTTTCATCTCGCTGAGGCTCTTGTGGGCGACCTTCTTGAGCAGTCTGTCGGCTGCGGGAAGCGACATCTGCACGACTGGCACGCCGGCTTGCCTCCACGAAGACTCTCCGGCGGTCATCAGTTGATTCGTGCGGCGGTCAGTGGTGTTCGGTGGGTTGACGAGGATGATGCCCACGGCGCCGCGCCGAGCCGCCTCGAGCATCTTCGTGTCAAGCGAGGCCCGGGCGCTCCAGTCGGCAGCGCCGTCGTTCCACTTGCTCCGCCCGTTGACGTCGCTGGGTTCGAAACGGAGCATCAGCGCGATGTGGCCCTTGAGGTCGGTTTCGCCAAAGTGGTCCTGCCCGTTGGGGCCCGAGGCGATGCCGTAGCCGACGAACGTGAGAGGCGCGGTGACTTCGCCATCGCCAACGCCCAGTGCACTGAAGTCCTTGCCGGCGACATAACTCGTCTTGCCGCCCGAGGCGTCGGAGAGCGTCAATTCCTGCTTTGTCGCTTCCATTCCTCCCGGCATGTCAAAGGGCTGGCGATATGAAACCCAGCTTGCGGCATCACCGATCACATTTCCTTCGGAGTCGTACTCCGGGAAGGCGGGAGCCAGTCCAAAGTAGTTGAACCAGAATTCGATGTAGTCGGCTGCCACACGGTTGCCGTGCGTGTCGGGTGAGCGCCCCTCGAAAAAGGGGTTGGCGATGGTGGTGATGTGGGCCATGTAGGCTCGGACATCGGGATCGAGCGAGCCGAGGATTGCCGCCATGTCCACGTCGCCGTACTTGTCGATCCAGCCCTGTGTCTGGTCCGGGGTGGTCACACCGCCCGCTTCTGCGGTTGGATCTTGCGCCATTGCGGAATGGATCGGGTTGAACGCCGGCGGGCCGAAGAAGAGCGCCGCGCAGGCGAGAGCAGCAATATGGTGGGGACGAAGGCGGGCGCTATTCATGGCGGCTGTGTCCTTGCATTCGGTGCGAGGGGAATCGAACGAGATCAGGCAATCATCGTATGGGATGGCGTCATGCGAGGCGACGCTCGAGCGATACGGCCCCGCGGGTCTTTCGTTGCACCGCTGGACCGCAACGGCGCGGGCAGGGGGCCAGCACCCGATTCTGTGGAAGGCCAGGGCGCCGATGGGCTGGGGCAACGTCGCTTTCGGCTATTATTCGCCCGGAGTTCAGCGATCCCATTGCCCGCCAAGCCTCCGCCGTCGTAGGGGCTTTTCACAGAGGATTCTTTGTTCCCATGTCGCCCACCACCGCCAAGCAACGCCCTGTCACGATCGACCCCGCCATGATCAACACCACCGAGTCTGCCACACCGGTCGCGACGAGCGATGCACTTTTGAATCCCACCGACGTCTTCACGAACCGGCACATCGGGCCGAGTGATGACGAGATTGCGCAGATGCTTGCTCGACTTGGGTGCGCCAGTCTCGATGAACTCGGTAACGCGATTGTTCCCGACTCCATCCAGCTCGGACGCTCGCTCAAGATCGAGGAGGCGCGCAGCGAGTTTGATTTGATCTCCGAGCTGCGGACGATCGCCGATCAGAACAAGGTGAATCGATCATTCATCGGAATGGGCTACCACGGCTGCATCACGCCGCCGGTCATTCAGCGCAACATTCTCGAGAACCCGGGCTGGTACACGCAGTACACGCCGTACCAGGCGGAGATCTCGCAGGGACGCCTCGAGGCGCTACTCAATTTCCAGACGATGATCGCGGATCTGACCGGCCTACCGCTCGCCGGCGCGTCGCTGCTTGATGAAGCGACGGCCGCGGCCGAGGCGATGGCGATGTGCTTTGCGATTGCCGGCGGAAGCAGCGGGGAGCGCAAGGCGTTCTTCGTCGCGGATCACTGCCATCTGCAGACGATCGCGGTGGTGAAGACCCGCGCGAAGTCGATGGGTGTGAAGATTATCGTCGGCGATCCCGGCGCCATCGACTTCACCGCTGGTTTGTGCGGTGTGCTGGTGCAATACCCGACAACGGATGGACGCATCGCAGACTACTCGAAACTCGCCGAGGCGACGCACGCGGCCAATGCGTTGCTCGTCGTTGCCGCCGATCCGCTCGCACTGACATTGCTCAAGCCGCCGGGTGAATTCGGTGCAGACATTGCGGTCGGCAGCACCCAGCGATTCGGCGTGCCCATGGGCGGCGGAGGTCCGCACGCAGCATACATCGCCACTCGCGAGCAATTCGTCCGGCGTATGCCCGGGCGCATCATCGGCGTGTCGCGCGATGCGACCGGCAAACCGGCTTTGCGCATGGCGATCCAGACGCGCGAGCAGCACATCAAGCGCGAGAAGGCGACGAGCAACATCTGCACCGCGCAGGCGCTACTGGCCATCATGGCCGGGATGTATGCCGTCTATCATGGGCCAGAGGGTTTGCGCCGCATCGGTCAGCGCGTGCACGGCTTGACGGCGGCGCTGATCGTCGGCATCGAACAACTCGGCCACGAGACGATCGGCGACGGCCCCGTCTTTGACACGCTGCGTGTGCGGCTGGGGCAGGGCGTGACAGCTGACGCGGTTCACAAGGCAGGCGATTCGCTCGGCCTCAATCTGCGATCGTACAGCGATGGCAGCGTCGGCATCACGCTCGATGAGACCACCTCGCGCGACGATCTGCGACACATCCTCACCGCACTGACGGGTGTTGCCGCCAAGCCTGTGGATGTCCATGTCGACGCCCTTCTTGCCCAAGCCCGCTCGCGCGGCCTGCTCAAGTTCGGTTCATTTGAACGTACGAGCGATTACCTCACGCATCCGATCTTCAACTCGCACCACAGCGAAACGGAGATGCTGCGGTACATCACCAAACTTCAGTCGCGCGACCTGTCGTTGGCGCACTCGATGATCCCGCTCGGCTCGTGCACGATGAAACTCAATGCAACCAGCGAGATGATTCCCGTCACCTGGCCCGAGTTCGGCAACATCCACCCCTTCGCGCCGGCCGAGCAGATGCGCGGCTACGCGCGGCTGTTCAGCGACCTTGAACGGTGGCTGTGCGAGATCACGGGTTTTGCAGCCGTGTCGCTCCAGCCCAACGCCGGCTCGCAGGGCGAGTACGCGGGTCTGCTGGCCATTCGCGCCTACCACGAGTCGCGTGGCGACACCCATCGCGACGTGTGCCTCATTCCCGTCTCGGCGCACGGGACGAATCCCGCCAGCGCGGTGATCGCCGGCTTCAACGTCGTCGCCGTCGAGTGCGATCGACACGGCAATGTCGATCTCAACGACCTGCGCGCCAAAGCGCAGCAGCACGCCGACCGGCTCGGTGCGCTGATGATCACCTATCCATCCACGCACGGCGTCTTCGAGCCGCAGGTCAAGGACATCTGCGCTGCGGTGCACGAGTTCGGCGGTCAGGTGTACATGGACGGCGCGAACATGAATGCGCAGGTCGGCCTGTGCCGGCCCGGCGACATCGGCGCGGATGTGTGCCATCTCAACCTGCACAAGACCTTCTGCATTCCGCACGGCGGCGGAGGTCCGGGCATGGGACCGATCGGTGTGGCCAAGCACCTCGCGCCGTTCCTGCCGGGCAGCCCGCTCAATGGCAGCGGACACGCGGTCGGCGCCGTCGCGGCGGCGCCCTACGGCAGCCCGAGCATTCTCACGATTTCCTGGGTCTACATCGCGCTCATGGGCGCGAATGGACTTCGCAAAGCGACACAAGTGGCGATGCTCAACGCCAACTACATGGCCAACCGTCTCAAGGAACACTACGACGTGCTCTACAGCGGCATCGGCGGGCACGTCGCGCACGAATTCATCCTCGATTTCCGCGGCTTTGAAAAGTCCGCGGGGATTAAAGTCGAAGACGTCGCCAAGCGACTCATGGACTACGGCTTCCACGCCCCGACGATGAGTTTCCCCGTGCCCGGCACGCTCATGATCGAGCCGACCGAAAGCGAACCCAAGGCAGAACTCGATCGCTTCTGCGATGCTCTGATTCAGATCCGTGAAGAGATTCGCGCGATCGAAGAGGGCAAGGCCGACAAGGCCGACAACCCGCTCAAAAATGCGCCGCACCCGATCCACGTCGTCGCCGCCGACGAGTGGACGCACAAGTACACCCGAACCGAAGCGGCCTACCCCGCGGCGTGGCTCCACGAAGCCAAGTTCTGGCCACCCGTCGCGCGCATCGACAACCCCTACGGCGATCGCAACCTGATCTGCACCTGTCCGCCGATGAGTGAGATGTGATCTATCGAGTGCCCTTGTTTTTGTGATCGACCCGGATTGTGGCATCACGTTCTGTCGGCTCATCGATCACTACTGTCACGTAACTTGCTCAGCCTCGGAGAAAAAGCTTCCCCTCGTTCCATCGCCCCGATCACTGACTTCATTTCCAGCGGAATCTCCTCGGATCGAAGCACTTTGGCGATGCGAAGTGCTCCAAACGAAACGCCGTAGGCATCTTGGGCCCAGTTCGACAGCCTAGATATCACGTGTTTTCCGGACACCAGGCCACGTCGCCCCTGGCCAGACTTCCAAGCCGATTCGACTCGCTCGCGCGCCAGACGATTCGCCGCAGGCGCACCACCGGAACGATTTCGGCTGAGGTACTCTTGAGCCAGTGCGTCGAACACTCTGTTCTTCTCACCCTCGGCGATCGCGTCCATTTCATGCAGAACCTCAGTTGATGACGGGCCTGACTGACCATCCGGTGCCCCGTGCGAGATTAGCCGAGCAATCGCTCCCGGAATGAGGAGGTAGTCTTCTATTTCTTTAAGTCTCCAAATGTGTAATTGGACGGTGTGCCTCCTTGCTTCCTCATACCTGTCGGCAACCTCTTGCTCCGTGTGATAATCAGAATCGAGAATGCAGTAGGCAACTATGGTATCACCTGCTGAATTCTGCAACGACATCTTTGAGCCAATCGCGTACGGCCATCCGGACCAACCGCCGATGGATAATCTGGGGATTATGTCGAAGGGCACCTCCGAATCAGGATAAAGCCTGTCCTGAAGTGCCTTGAGTATGGAAACATCCTTACCTTCGACATGCAAGCATCTCTGCGCTCCCCAAAGGCGAGCCAAATGGATGTTGTGGACGCCACCGATTCGATCAATCGCGCCCTGCACCACGGGGAGCTTCGCAGCAAAGGACGAACGGCGTCTTGTCTTGTCAATAATCAGAATGTCTTCGGGATCTGCCTCTGCCATAATCTCGACAGAGTGCGTTGCGACCAACGTCTGTCCGGCGCGGTTTCTTAGCAGGCGAATAAGACGGCGTTGCAAGTCGGCATGCATGTACACATCAGGTTCATCCAAGATAACTGTGTCGGCGGCGGAGGAACGAGAAAGAAACCACATTGTCTGAAGCCACATCTGGAGACCATGGCCCATCCAGCCAACCTCTGCGACGAAATCAGTATCTCGAACCTGCAAGCTCAGATAGGTGTCGGGAGGGTCCAGCTCGACGTCCAGCTCATGGACTTGGAGATGGTGCCAAGATTCTTCCGCGAGTCGCTTAAACTCTGCGAAGTACTCGCTCATCCAGTAGATTTGACTTCGAAAGTGCCTTGACGCCAGGTTAGTGTCGGTTGATCGAAGTACGTACTCTCTAGATAGTCGCACTTCGCTTTGCAGAAGGGGGCCAATCTGAGGGAGGATCGCGATGCTCGGTATTTCAGTTCGTCTGGCGTCCGTCTTGGAGGACACTAGTCGGCCAAGGGCGTCGTAAACAACCCCAAAGATCTGATTGCTTTCCCCGATGTAGAGTTCGATACGGCTTCCATTCGTGAATTGAGCAGTTACGACCGCTGGCGGACTGCCGTATCGGTGAAAGACGCTTCCTCCCCGGAGATCCAAGTCACCCATCGAGGGGCTGACTCCTCGGAGCCTACCGCTGAGTTCTGTCCATGCCGGCGGGCGCTCATAGGTGAGACCCCGGTATCTTCCGACGACCAAGCCAAGTAGTCGAATTGCTTCGACCAATGTGGATTTTCCGGCATTGTTTGCGCCGACTACAACCGTCAATTCGTGGAACGGCACCTCGTGTTTATCAAAGCACCTGTAGTTCTCGAGATGTAGTGACTCCAGCATGGCTTGGCCCGCATACTAGGCAAGTCACAAATAGTTTTGGACTCATTGGTTTCTGGGTGAGAAGCCAGTTGGTTGCTCGCATGCTCAATGGCTCCGACATCAGATTCGGGTGGTTGGAACGTGAATACCCTGAAAAACTTCCGCGCGGTCCTATGCGGCGTTCCCTCCACGTGTGTGATCTCCGGGACCAATGACAAACCCCTCCGGCCACGGGGCGGAGGGGTTCAGGTATGCATGAAGAAGTCGTGAGCGATCATCGCTCCGCTCTGGAGGCCTGCGCGTCGTGGCCTACCGGGGGCCGACGATCACTCGCCTGCAGCTTCTGTGGTTTCGGCACTGTCGCCGGGGCGCTGCAATCCACGGCGCTGGTCGCGGAGGCGGCGCTTCTTGCCGACGCGCTCACGCAGGAAGTACAACTTCGACCGGCGGGCGTCGCCACGACGCACCAGTTCGATCTTGGCGATGCGCGGCGAGTTGAGCGGAATGACCAGTTCGACGCCGGCGTTGGCGACAATGCGGCGCACCGTGATCGATTCGTTGATCCCGCTGCCGTTGCGCGCGATCAGCACGCCCTGGTAGACCTGGATTCGTTCCTTTTCACCCTCGATGATGCGGCGGTGAACGTCGATGGTGTCGCCGATGGTGATCTCAGGGTGGTCGGTCTTGATCTGTTTCTCGACCACGCTGGCGAGGAGTTCCTGCTGGTTCATGATGGGCCTTTCCTATCCGGCGCGACCTACGTCGCGGTTGTGTCGTTTCCTTCAAGCAGGTCCGGCCGTCGATCGGCCGTCCGCATTCTTCGCTGCTCCATCCGCCATCGGTCCACTTCGGCGTGGTCACCGCTGAGGAGAATCTCCGGCACTTCCCGGCCTCGCCATTCGCGCGGCCTTGTGTACTGCGGACAGTCGAGCAACATCTGTCCGCGATCGATCGGGCTGAAACTGTCCTGCTCGGCTGACTCTTCGTGCCCCAACGCTCCGGGAAGGAGTCGCACGATGGCGTCGATGAGGACCATGGCTGGCAGTTCTCCGCCGCTGAGCACGTAGTCGCCAATGCTCAGTTCCATCGGCTCAAGTTCTTGGATCACCCGTTCATCGATCCCTTCGTAGTGGCCCGCGATCAGAAGCAGGCGGTCATGCTGCGAAAGTTCGGCTACGGTCTGCTGGTCCAGGCGTCTGCCTTGCGGGGTGAGAAGGATTCGCGTGGCCGGTCTCGGGTCGAGTTGCTCAGTCGCGAGCACCGCATCCCACACCGGCTGGCACATCATCACCATGCCCGGGCCTCCTCCGAAGGGGCGATCGTCAACTTTGTTGTGCTTGTTCTCCGTGTAGTCTCGAATGTTGATCAGATTGAATTCGACGAGTCCAGCCGCCTGGGCCCGCCCGGGAATCGACGCGTTGAGCACCGGTGCAAACATTTCCGGAAACAGACTCAACACATCGATCCGCATCATCGCCGGGGCCCTCAGGCGCCGGTCGATTCAGCGGCGGTAAGCTTCTGACCGGGAGTCGGATCGACGCCGAGGCGCTTGAGCAGGCCGGCGACGGTGTCGCTGGGCTGGGCTCCGACGCTGAGCCAGTACTGAATGCGGTCGGTCTTGAAGTGGATCTGCTGCCCCTGATCCGTGGCGGTCGGATCAAACCAACCGAGTTCCTCGATCACCCGGCCGTTGCGGGGTGAGCGGGAATCCATGGCGTTGAGGCGATAGCGGGGCGTGTGGCGACGGCCGAAGCGCTTGAGACGAAGACGAACCATATCTGGGTGCTCCGAAGAATGTGAGGGCCCTGGCCTCGGAACCGTTCCGAGTCTCCGCCGGGATCGCAGCCAGAGCGGGCGGCGACGTGCGGCGGAATGGGGGGCCGTTTCCGGCGACTTGTAAGCCGCACAGTCTACGCGGGCGGTCGGATCGTTCAAGTTGGCGGGGTCAGGGGCGATCCAAAAACAACGATGGGCCGTGTCCGGGACACGACCCATCAGGAGATCGACTTGTGCCCGATGCTGACGGGCGGCCCTCGGGGAGGGGAATGCGTCTATTTGATAATGGTCCAGGGCGAGGCCTTGGAATTGTCTGATGAGGCCAGTTGGCCTCCCTTGTACCAGAGCGTGCCGAGAAGCACGAGCAGGCAGAAGACGCCGGCGAGGGCCAGGACGGTGTAGACGTCGAGGTTGCCGCCGGAAGAGACGCGTCGAGGCGATGTGCCTTTGAATTGGGTCATAGTGGAGCTCTCCAGAATCGGGCCCGGTGGGCCGCGTCAAGCGTGCATCAAAGGCCGGCGCGCAGTCCGCCGCGTACTTCGTCATTGATCATGACCTGGTCTTGTTCGAGTCGTACGTAGCCGACGGCGCGGTTGAGTTCGACCTTGGTGATGATCAGATTGCCGAGGAACTTGCCTCCCCGCGCGAGCAGGAACTGCATGTTCTCTGCGACGCCGTCACGGGAGCCGAGATTCACCTCGACGTACCGGTTGCCATCGGCCCCGACCTGCACGCTCATCACGCGTCCGCTGACCAGCGGCGAGGGGATAGCAGGCACATTCTCAGAAGACGAAGCGGTTTCCACTCCGCCGTTCTGCTGCTTCTCGAGGAGCATGGCGATCTGCTCCTGCAACGTGCGCTGCGCATCGAGGGCCACATCGAGGCGGCTGAGGGTGTCGCGCAACTGATCTTCGAGTTCCGTCGAGCGCGCCATCAACTGAAGTGACTCATCGCGACGACGGGTGATCTCTTCGCCCTGCGTCTGGATGATGTGCGAGCTGGTCTCGGCAGCAGCGCTGAGTCGATTGATCTGCGCCTGGATGGCATCCTTCTCCTGCCGCGAGGTTGCGAGCTGGGAGCGAAGGTCGGCCAACCTCGTGGTGGTCGATGCGATGTCTTCACGCAGGCCCGAGATGACCTTGTTCAGCGCCGACTCGGCCTGGGCCTTGGCGATGTTGGCCAAATCCAGATCCTTGCTGGCGAGTGCGGCAGTGTTCTCCGCGGCGAGGCGCTTGGCGCTCTCCGCCTGGTAGCGGGCCTTCCACGTGTCGTTGTTCATGACCAGCGGTACAGCCAGGGCCATGATGAACACGGAGAGCAGGGCCCAGAGCACGATGAATACCTTGGTGAGCGTGTGCAACGATCGATCCTCCACGCAACGCTGGTGTTTGGTCTCTCCATCCCGGCACGCAGGGCGTGGCAGTGTGCCGGGGTGGAAGCGAATCCGTCGAACCTATCTCTTGCCGGATCAACTTCTTCTCGTCTGTTGACTCCGACAACCGTCGTCTACTGAAACCACCGAAGCCTCCGAAATCATCCGGCCGCAATCGGTAACGCTAATCATCACTGCAAGTCATCCGGTGTCAACAGCCCCTCGTCGGTTTCCGTCCCGGGCTCCTCGGCCCCGAGACCGGCGGTGAGTCGCAGAATCGATGCCGCCGCCTGCAGCCGAATCAGCGGTTCACCGCTGGAATCGAAGACTCTGGCGAGATGCGGCAGGGCCTCGGCGGCTGGATATTCGCCCAGCGCGTGGGCCGCCTGACTCTGGATGGCGATAAAGGAAGAATTCGTCCGATCTCGGTAAGTCGAGCCGAGATATTCCAGAACAAGCTCGATCGGTTGCGGGTCGCCGAGTTGGGCCAGGGAGGTCAGCGCGGCCAGCCGCACCTCGGCGCTGTGCCGATACTGCTTCCACATGGCCACGATGTTGCGCAGGTCGCCAATTGTTCGGGTGGCCCCCAGCGAGCCGAGCATCGACGCGGCCAAGGCCATGATTTCTCCGTGTTCGGGCTGCCGGGAATACAACTCGGAACGTATCCGCGGAATGGCGAAGGGGTCGCCCAGCTTTGCCATGGCTTCGGCGACTTGGAGTTGCACGATGCGCTGTTGCTGGGCCGTCGTCCGGGGAGAGCGAAAGTCGATGGACTCGCGGAGCAGCGGCAACGCGCTGGCGTCACCAATCTCGCCAAGGACCAACGCGGCGTTTCCAGCGGCGCGGGGGTCATCGCCTCTGAGCATCTCCGCCAAGAGCCCGAGGTTGACGTTTGTGCCGTTTCGCTTGAGTGCGAACGCCGCGGCAGCGCGCACAGAGGCGGACTCATCGCGAAGTAATGCGTGCACCAGCGGCGCTGCGGCGGAATACTCGTGCTGTCCGATCGCCATCGCGGCCACAAAGCGCACGCCGAGATTGGCGTCTTCAATGCCCTCGCGTGCCGCGACCTCGCCAAGCTTGGGATCAGACTGCAGCGCCTCGACGGCATTGGCGCGATAGAGCGCGTACTCGTCCTTGCGCATCTGATTCAGGTATTCGGCGGCGTCTCGGCGCAATTGTCTCTGTTCCTGCAGATCCGAGCCGATCGAGGCATAGCCCGGCGCCAGGGGCGTTGTTGCGTTGGTCGGTCCGCATCCTCCCGCCACAAGGGCAGCGGCGCCGCAGATCCACCCAACGCTCAAACTCCATCGCACACGCGTCATGACGTCTCATCTCCTGCTCGGACGTTGCCGCGCCCGACGAACAGTCCCCAGCTAACCAGCGCAGCGCTCGATCCGAGGCACAACCATCCGAATACATCGCCGATGCGCCCGTAGAGCGGCTGGCGGTAGTCCAATCGAACAGTCGCCATCATAACGCCCTCGGCGTTCCATGTCGGACGATTGCCGGGGATCGTGGGCCCCATTTGAGTCATCCGGCCGGCTGAGTCGATTGCTGCACTGACGCCGGTATTGGCGGCGCGAACCATCGGAACGCGGTTTTCGATGCAGCGGAACCGGCCGATCTGCAGATGCTGCTCGCGTCCGCCGTAGATCGCGCCGAACCAACCGTCGTTGGTGATATTGATGAGCAGATCAGCCGGTGGCTTTCCCGATGGGTGGGAAAGCAGGCGGCAAACGTAGGGCATCGTCGACTCGAAACAGATCGGCGTACCGACGAGAATGCGGGTTCCGCCCTTCTGCTGAAATGGAACCTCGAGGCGAGTGAACTCGTGACCGGCATCCAGATCGAACTTCATCCCGTTGGCGCCGAGATTGAGCAGCCATTGCTGGACGGCGGGCCAGTAGTGGGCCAATGGGATAACCTCGCCAAATGGCGTCAGATGGACCTTGTCGTAGCGAATGTCGCTCAGCCGGCCGTCGGCTTCGAACAGCAGGGCGGAGTTGTAGCGGGCTTTCCACTCCCAGTTCGGTGTGATGGTTTCGTTGCCGTCATCGTCCTTGTTGGTTTCAACGGAGTACTTGAGATCGTCAACCGCAGACCCGCCCACGAGCAGGGGTGCGTGCAACTCCCTCGCGAGCCGGGACAGTGAGTCGTAGAAGTAAGTGACGTTCGGCAGATCGCGACCAAGCTTCTGTTCGAATTGTCTTGTCGCGCGCATCGCTTCAATATTGAGCGCCAGGCCGGGCACCATGGTTTCGGGCCAGATCACGAGATCGGCGCGCGCACGTTGTCCCGTGGGATCTTCAGTGAGGCGCGTCAGCGCAACAAAGTCGTCGAAGTCGCTGAATTGTTGCTCAAGTGTCCACGTCTGTTTGTTGTTCTGTGGAAGATTGGTTTGGACGGCAGCGACCGCGATGGAGGGTGCGTTGCTCTGGATTCCATTGGTCTGGCGCAAACGCCACATTCCGTAGCCGAGCACAAAGACCTGCACCGTGATGTACATCCCGATCGAAGCTCGGATTGTCAGCGAAAGGCGTCCGTTGTGGTAGAGCGGCACGGTGAGCACATCCGCCACGAAGCCGGCGAGCATGGCTGCGGTGAAACTCACAAAGTAGGTGCCGAAGAGATCAGCTGTCTGGCAGACGACGGGCTGGGCGATGAGCGGATGTGCGAGGAAGAACCAGGGATAACCCGAAAAGAAAAGCGGTGAGCCTCGGAGCATCTCAGTCGCCACCCAGAGCACCGGCACGAGCAGGATGTTGGTGACACCCGGCAGCACCGGTTTGCGACCGCGCGGCCGCAAGGTGGCCAGCATCCAGACGAACAAAGCAGGGAAAGCACCCTGCGCTACGGCGAGCGCCGCGTATCCCGGGCCGGTGACGTCAATGAGCCAGCGCTGCACCCACAACCACGCCAGCGTGGACATCAGCCACACGCTCAGCACCGCCTTTGCGCGGCCGGAGGTGCGCAAAGCCAGCAGGGCGATGGGGATCAATGCAAAATAGGCCAGCGGCCAGAGGTCGTATGGTGGAAAGGCAAGCGCAAACAAGCCTGCGTGAAGCAGGCCGGCGATCATCGCTCCGGGCCAGGTTGTCGCTCGAGTGGGAACGTTCAAGGCGCAGCATTATCCGCCTGCCGGCACCCCATTTCACCTGGCGCTGCGTGTGACGCGCACGGTGTTTGAGATTGCGATGCGAAACGCTACTTCCCGCCGTAGTCGATGATGCGGCTGATTTCGCGACGAAGTTCGCCGCGCGGCACGACGCGATCGACGAAACCGGTTTTCTTGAGGAACTCAGCGCGTTGGAACCCATCCGGCAGATCCTGGCGGATGGTCTGCTGAATGACGCGTGGTCCGGCAAAGCCGATGAGGGCGCCGGGTTCGGCGAGAATAATGTCGCCGAGCATGGCGAACGATGCGGTAACTCCGCCCGTGGTGGGGTCGGTGAGGACGCTGATGTACAACCCTCCCGCATCGTCGAACTGGGCCAGCGCGGCCGAGGTCTTGGCCATCTGCATGAGCGAGAGCGTGGATTCCTGCATGCGTGCGCCGCCGGAAGAACTGACGATGATCAGCGGCCAGTCCTGCTCGGTGGCTCGCTCGATCGCGCGTGTGACTTTCTCGCCAACGACGCTGCCCATGGATCCCATCATGAACGTGAGATCCAACACGGCCAGCACGACGCGTCGGCCCTGGATGTAGCCCGAGCCGGTCAGGATCGCTTCGGAGCGGCCGGTGCGCTGCTGCTCCGCTTTGAGCCGATCGGGGTAGGGCTTCAGGTCAGTGAAGTGGAGAGGATCACCAGTGGAGAGATGCTCATCCATCGGCTCGAATGTATCGGGGTCGCAGAGCTGCTCAACTCGTTGGGCGGCACCGATGCGGTAGTGGTGCTGGCATTCCTTGTTGGTGCAGACGTGTAGATTGTCTTCGAGAGCTTTGCGGTAGAGCGTCTCCCCGCAGGCCACGCAGCGCATCCACAGGCCCTCCGGCACCTTCTTGCGACGCGGATCCGGCTCGTCGGGCCATGAACGCGGAGCCTTGGGCTTTGTCGGGGTTTCCATCCCGTTGGCCTCTGGCGCTGGAGGGGCCAGAGACTGTGGATCCACGGACTCCTTTGGCGCTCGGCGCTTTGGAGCAGGGCTCGCATCAGTCGTGGTCGCGGGCTTGGTCATTGAACGGCTCTCCAATCCGTAGTCGCCGTTTCAGGTTCAGTCTGGCGCCCCAGATGGGGCTGAAATGCGCGACTCGCGCCGTAGCAGGATTATTGTATGGGCCAAGGGGCATTTCGATAGCGGTGTGGGCCAATGGCCTATAATGTCAAGGCTTGGGCGAATCGATGCCGAAATGCTAGTCAAAGGGTGGTTCGGGGGCGGTGTGCGCCGCCGTCAGTTCCTCCACCGCGTCCATCGACCGCTTGAAGGGTGTGGCTCCGCGTGGCATTTGATAAACTCCTTGGCTGGTTCAGTGTTGACATGGGCATCGACCTCGGGACGTGCAATACGCTCGTCTGCGTCCGCGGCGAAGGCATTGTCCTCAATGAGCCCTCAGTGGTCGCCGTCAAGCGGGGCACCAACCGCGTCCTCCAGAATGGCAACGCCGTCGGCTGGATGGCCAAAGAGATGTTGGGCAAAACGCCCGGCTCCATCACCGCCATCCGACCACTCAAAGACGGCGTCATCAGCGACTTCGAGATCACCGAAGCCATGCTGTCCTACTTCATCCGCAAGGTGAACGGCAAGGCTCGCTACATTCTTGGTCCGCGCGTTGTTATCGCGATTCCATCCGGTATCACCGCCGTCGAAAAGCAGGCGGTGCTCAATTCCGCGATCCGCGCCGGTGCTCGCCGGGTCTACCTCGTCGAGGAGCCCATGGCGGCCGGAATTGGAGCCGGGCTCCCCATCGTCGAGCCAACGGCCAGCATGATTGTGGATATCGGCGGTGGCACAACCGAAGTCGCCATCATGTCCCTGGCGGACATTGCCGTGTGCGAGTCGGTCCGCGTGGCTGGCGATGATCTCGACGAGGCGATCATCAATCACATGAAGAAGACGTACAACCTGATGATCGGCGAACAAAGTGCCGAGCGCATCAAGATTGAGATCGGCACGGCCGCCCCGGTTGGCGAGGAGATGACCATGGAAGTGCGCGGCCGCGACATGATTGCCGGTTTGCCCCGCAAGACCGTGGTCACCAGCGAAGAGATCCGCGAGGCGCTCCAGGAGCCCATCAGCGCCATCATCGAAGCGGTCACGCGCACGCTTGAACGAGCCGAACCCGAGCTGGCGGCCGACCTGGTCGAGAACGGCATTTGTCTCGCCGGCGGCGGCGCGCTGCTCCGCGGCATCGATGTCGTGATCGCCAACGCGACCGGTCTTGACGTTCGAGTCGCCGATGATCCGCTCACCTGTGTTGCCAAGGGAACGAGCATTTACCTCGAGAACCTCGAAGAGTGGAAGGGCACGATGGAGTCCAACCTCGACGAGGGATGATCGGTCCGCCCGAGGCGCTCCACACTACGGTCCGAAACCCCGACGCGACTGTGACCGGTCGACGATGGCCCCGCGATGAACCACGCCTCGCCAAACCGTTCGTTCTACACAGCCGCTGCGGTGATGCTCATCGCGTGTTTCCTGCCCGCAGGGTTCACCAACTGGCTGGGTGGGCGGCTCGGTGAGCTGACCATTCCACTCAGCGCGCCTCTCGAAAAGCTGAGCATCGCGGTGCGTGCTGTACCAGAGCGCCTGGATCGGGAGAATCCTGAGTTTGTGAAGCTCGCCAACAAGAACAAAGAGCAGGAAGTGCGGATTTACAATCTCGAAGCCCGTGCGGCGAGTCTGCAACGAGAGCTCGAGAGGCTTCAGGAATTGAAGGCGACCGACCCGTCCTCTCGCCCGGTTTCTGCGTATCGCGTCGCTGAATCCCTTGGCAAGTCGGACCTGTTCAAAATAAGCCTCGGCAGTCTGTCTGGAGTGCGCGTCGGGATGCTGGTCTATTACCAGGGGTATCAGCTCCTGGGCCGTGTCTCAGCGGTGAGCCCCAGGTCTGCGACGATCACGCCGATCACCTCGCGGGCGTTCGGTCCAGTCTCGGCGATGGTGATTGCCGGCGATGGCGGTCTCGAGACGTCGACCAGGTGCTCGCTCGAGCCTGTTGGCGACGGCACGCTGGTCGGCGATGTCGGCAGGAACACAGAGGATGAAGCGTCGCCCGCTGGCGTCGGTCAGCGGGTCGTGTACTACGACCCTGATGTGCGACAACTCAACTCGGGTCCCTTCATCGGCGTGATCGAGAAGGTCGTTCCCAATGATCAGGATCTGCGCTGGTTCACGATCACCGTCCGGCCGGAGTCGGATCTTGACGATGTCTCGGTCGTGGATCTCAAGATCCCGCGCGGCAGCGCCTCAGACGGAGGCGACCACTGATGCGCTGGACCGTCTTCGCCTTCTTCGCTTACGTCTTTGTCGCGCTCGACACGGGCCTGCAGCAGATGCTGATGGTGCAGATCGGCAAAACCGCGTTTGCGCCGAATTTTACGCTTATTCTGATGGTGTGGATCGCTTCGATGGGGCCGACACACGCGGTGCGCTGGGCGGCTCTCGTGCTGGGATTGCTGGTTGATCTGCTTGCCCAGTATCCGACCGTCGATGGCCGAGCGACAATCGTCGCAGGGCCCTACGCGCTGGGCTTCGTCCTCGGGGCGGCCCTGACGATTCAATTGCGGAGCCTCGTGTATCGCAAACACCCCTTGATCACCGGTCTGCTGACGGCGGTCGCCGGAGCGTGTGCCTTCGTGCCGGCCATCTTCCTGCTCACCATGCGGCGCGTCGTCTACGCCGGTTTGGACTCCGAGCACGTCATACTCTGGGTGGCCTCCGACCAGCTCGTGCACGCTTTTTTGACGGTGATCTACTCGGCGGTGATCGCAGTGCCAACCGGCTGGATTCTGAATCGCACTTCAGGGCTCTTCGGCTTCCAATCGCATCCCCGGCTGGGTCTGCCGCGCTGATTCCCACTCATTTCGGGCGGTCGAGGTTGCCATCGGCCAGTTGGCGGCGATGCTCATGCCATGAGCCGAATGATCATTTTTGACGATCACGCGTATTCGGGCTGCGGGCCGGCCGTAGTAGACCTCTCCCCCATGACGGACCTGCGCGCGTGCTTTGACATCCGCAGCGGCATGCTGACGACCCGCGAGCGACTCGAGCGGCAGTGGGAGCCGGGTGTGGCGGCGGTCTGGGTGCCCAAAGAGATCGAGGCCGTGACGGCATTGTCCACCGATGTCGCCGTGAACGTGCTGCCGCGGGGCGACTCGTTCTTCTGCGTGAATGGACGCTGGGTTTATCCCGCCGTTCGATTCGAACTGAAACTCGGCCAGGCGCTCGTCGAGGGTGAGAGCGGTCACGTCGTTGCCGCTGAACTGAGTCGCGCCGATAGCGAAGCCTTCTTGAAGACAGGCGACTTGCCATCGAGCGTCGAGCGACTCGAACACGATGGACGCTTCCTCGTCCGCCGACCTTGGGAGATTTTGGCCGCACTGCCCCAGGTGCTGCATACCGACCTGCTCGCGCATGAACCGCAGGACGGGTTGCAGACGCCCGAGCAAATGACACTGATTGGCGACGGGCCGTTCATGATCGATCCCAGCGCCCGCGTCATGCCCGGCGTGATTCTGGATGCCGAGCATGGGCCGATTGTCATCGATGCCTTTGCGCTGGTGCGTCCCGGGGCGACGATCATCGGCCCCGCGTACATTGGGCCGCACTCGCAGGTTCTCGATCGCGCCATCGTCAAGGCCAACACGTCGATCGGGCCGTGGTGCAAGGTGAACGGTGAAGTCGGCGCGACCATCTTTCAGGGTTACACCAATAAGGCGCACGATGGCCACCTCGGCGACTCGTGGCTCGGCGAGTGGGTCAACCTCGGCGCGGGCACCACCAACAGCAATCTGCTCAACACCTACGGCGAAGTCTTTGTTCGCCAGCGCGTCGGCGGGTCGAACCGCCGAACGGGCATGCAGTTTCTCGGCTCGATCATCGGCGACCACGCCAAGTTCGCCATCGGCACCAGGCTGATGACCGGTAGCATCATCGGCACCGGCGCCATGATCGCCAGCAGCACCCCGCCGCCAACGTGCGTCGCGCCGTTCACGTGGCTGACGGACGACGGCGCACGGCCGTATCGCATCGACAAGTTCATCGAAGTAGCCCGCACCGTGATGGATCGACGTCGAATCGAATTGACCGGCGCGATGGAGCTCCGGATGCGGGCCCTCTTCAGCGAGGCGACGGCCAAATGAGCGCCGCCAGAGCCGACGCCGGCAAGACCATCTACATCATCGATTACTTCGCGCAATTGTTCCGCGCGTACCACGCGATCCGCGGTGGGATGAGTTCCCCGGTCACCAAGGAGCCGACCAACGCGACGTTCGGCTACGTCGGCATGCTGCTCAAGGTGCTGCGCGAGTACAAGCCGGACTACCTCGTCGTCGCCATAGACAAGTCAGGTGATCGCGAGACGTTTCGCTCGACGATCTACCCGGAGTACAAAGCCAATCGCGAGCCGCCGCCGATGGATTTTCGGCCGCAAGCCACGCGCAGTCTCGAACTGACCGAGATGATGGGCATTCCCGTCTTCGGCGTCGAGACTTTTGAAGCCGACGATGTCATCGCCACGCTCGTGACGCGTCTGCGCAAGGAGCAGCCGGCTCTGAACATTCGCATCGTCTCCAAGGACAAGGATCTCGAACAACTGCTCGACGATCACGTCGCGATCGCGGATGTCCACAAGGACGAACTGATTACGGTCGAAACCCTGCGCGAGAAGAAAGGCATCACGCCGCAGCAGGTCATCGACATGCTCGCGCTGATGGGCGACACGGTGGACAACGTTCCGGGCGTCAAGGGCATCGGCCCCAAGACTGCCGCGCAACTCATTGGCGAATACGGCACGCTGGACAATCTGCTGGCTCACCTTGATGAGATCAAGGGCAAGCGGCGTGAGAACATCGAGGCGGCGAAAGACGCGCTGCCGTTGAGCAAGACGCTTGTGACGCTTCGACACGACGTGCCGCTTGAATTTGACCTCGACGCGGCCGCAGTAGACATCGACGCCATCCCCGTGGACAAGGTCATTGCGGCATTCAAAGAACTCGGCTTTAACCGCATGCAGGACGATCTGCGCGCGGTGACGGGGGGCGAGGCGACCGGTGACGCGACGGGCGATGCGCCGGCGCCAACGCGAGCGAGCAAGCCCGCCGACGCCATTGACGGCGGCCTCTTTGCCGGTGTCGTCGATGAAGTGCGCAGCGATACCCAGGCTCAGCGCGAAACCAAGCGAGGCTCCTACGAGTGCGTTCGCACAACTAAACAACTCGAAGCGGTCGTCATGCAACTCACCCAGGCCGACATGATCTCGATCGACACCGAGACGACCGGCATCAACCCCATGCAGGCCCAGTTGTGCGGCGTGTGCCTGAGCGTCGAAGTCGGCAAGGGGTGGTACATCCCTGTTCGCTCGCCCGAGCCGGCCAAACACCTCGACGCAACCACGGTCGTCAACGCCCTTCGCCCCGTCCTCGAAGATCCGAGGCGCCCCAAGTGCGGCCACAACATCAAGTACGACTGGATCATCCTCAAGCGGGCCGGGATCGATCTGCGCGGCGCCGACGTCGACACGATGATCGCCAGTTATGTCGTCGATTCGAGCCGCCCGAGCCACGGCATGGATCCGCTCGCTCAGGCGCTGCTCAACTACCACTGCATTCCGATCTCCGATCTAATCGGAAAAGCCACGCGCGGCAAGCCCCAGAAGACCTTCGACCAGGTGCCCCTCGATCTGGCCGCCGAATACGCGGCCGAAGACGCCGACGTGACGCTGCGACTCTGGAGGTACTTTGAGCCGCAACTAAGCGCCATGAAACTCCGCAAACTCTTCGATGATCTCGAAATGCCGCTCGTCGAAGTGCTGGCGACGATGGAATTCAACGGCATCCGCGTCGATGCAGGTATTCTCGATCAGCAGCGCGAACTTCTTGCCAAGCGAATCGAAGACTTGCGACAGAGCCTGATCGATGCCGCCCCGCACGCGTTTAATCCGGATTCGCCCAAACAACTTGCCGCCGCGCTCTTCAACGCACCCGACGCCGACCCGCCGGGCCTCGGCCTCAAGCCGCTCAAGAAGGGCAAGACCGGGCCGTCGACCGACATCGAGGTGCTCGAAAAACTCGCCGCCGATCCGTCCATCACCAGCCAGATTCCCCAACTCATCGTCGAGTACCGGCAACTGACCAAACTCGTCAACACCTATCTCGTCGCACTCAAAGAAAGCATCGATCCGGATACCGGCCGCATTCACGCATCGTTCCACCAGACGGTGGCGGCGACGGGGCGACTCTCGTCGAGCGATCCCAATCTGCAGAACATCCCCATTCGTACCGAGGTCGGTCGGCAGATCCGCGCGGCGTTTGTCGCGCCGCCGGGCTTCCAACTCATCACCGCCGACTACTCGCAGATCGAGTTGCGCATCCTCGCGCACCTCTCGCAGGATGAGACGCTGATTGACGCCTTCCGCAACGACCTGGACATTCACACCGCCGTCGCGGCTGAGGTCTACGGCATCGATCTCAAGGACGTTACGCGCGAGCAGCGCAATAGCGCCAAGATGGTCAACTTCGGCATCATCTACGGCATCACCGCCTTCGGCCTCGCCCGCCGACTCGGCGAGGGCGTCAGCAACGAGCAGGCCGCGACGATCATCAACGACTACAAAGCCCGCTACCCCGGCATCGACCGCTTCCTGGGCGAGTGCGTGAGCAAAGCCAAACGGCAAGGTTACGTCGAAACGATGATGGGCCGCCGCCGCGCTGTGCCGCAGGTCGAATCGCGCAACCCCAACGAGCGCCAACTTGGCGAGCGCATCGCCATCAATTCCGTCGTGCAGGGCAGCGCGGCCGATCTGATCAAACTCGCCATGATCGACCTGCACCGCCAGTTGCCCGACCAGTTCCCCGCCGCGCGGATGTTGCTCCAGATCCACGACGAACTCGTCTTCGAAGTGCCCGAGAAGGATGTGCCGCGCGTCATGCCGTTCGTGATCGACCGTATGGAGTCGGCGATGGAATTGCGCGTGCCGCTGAAGGTCGAGGCGGCCGCGGCGGGAAATTGGTTGGAGGGGAAGTAGAACCTACAGCGACGGCGTGGGAGTCTTTTCAGGACACCCGCGCAGGTGATCCTGATCACCCGAGACATTCGCTCACGGTCGGGGCTCGGATTGCGGCTTTGCTCGCAACGTTCGGAACTTCCTCCACGCCATCCACAGCGCGACCGCGGCGATCGACCACCAGATCAGGCCGCCCAGAAGCGTTGAGGCGATCCAAGCGACCGAGTCGGCCAGGCCGGTGATGCCGGATTCCCACGCGTCGCCCATCACCCTGGCGAAGTACGCGCCGATCCCGGTGTGCTCGGGCTCCGGTTCGGGCTGGGCGTCGTGGCGGATGATCACCAGCACCGTCGCCAGCGAGACGAGATGCGACAGGTGCTGTTGCTGAGCGACCAGGCGCTCGATCTGTTCGCGCACCTGCCCGATGTTGCGGCGGAGTTCGAGGACGTCCTTGAGTTCAGCGTCCTGGCGCGATTCGAGCAGTTCGAGCAGTTCCGCCTCGACGCGCCGCTCGTTGCTCAGGCGCGCTTCGAGATCCACGGCCTGGGCCGTGACATCCTCGCCGCTGAGTTGCTGCGAGATGACCTCGCCGATGTCGCGCAGGGTATTGAGAACCTCGCTCACGCGGCTCGCTGAGACGCGCAACGTCAGGTCCGCCTGCATCTGCTCGTCCTGGCCGGAGATGGCAGACTGTTCGATGTACTCGCCGCCCGCTTCGCTCACGAGCATCTGGACTTTGACGAACGCGGCGCGAACGTCCTTGGTGTGCAGCTCGACGGCAGCCTTGCGGACGACCTGGCGCGGCTCGGCTCCGTCTGCGATCGGCGGTTCGATGTTCTTGGTGGCCTTCTCTGCAATCCACCCATCAACACTCTCGCGCCTGTCCAGACCACCAGCCCCCTCCACAAGCGCCCGCCCCGTCGCCCGATCGCGAACACTCTTGTCCACGGTCATGCCGGACAGGTCGAGTTGGGGGCTCGACTTGTATCGATAACGATCCGAATCGGCGAATGATGCCATTGTTCCTGGGGCGGCACTTCGCGCGCGGCTCAACGACGAAGTCAGAGCCAGCCACAGCACGCCGCAGCCGACGATCAGCAGCGCTGCCACCTGCATCCACTGCCACTTCGTTCCCGCAAATTGAATCAGACGATCGCGGAAACGCATTGCCTCGCCCGAATCCGGGACGTTCAGCGCCCGGCGCCACAATTCAGTTGCCGGGCCGGTGTACTGCGTCATGGCTGCCAGATCCTTTTCGAGTTGGCTGTGTTCGGCTTCGGTCATGGGGCGACCTCGCTTTCGAGGCGTTGTCTAAGCTCATTGAGCGCGGCATTCAGGCGCGACTTGAGCGTGCCGACGGGGATGCGCAGAACGACGGCCGCCGTCGTATGCGTCATGTCGTTCTGGTAGCAGAGCAGCAACAGGGCGCGCGTGTCGAGTGGCAGCGTCATGAGTGCGTCGTTCAGCCGGCTGCGCCGCTCATCCGTTTCCGATCGATCAACACTTGGATTCCCTGGCGATGGCGGACAGGTGGAATCGAGAAATGCGATCGTGTGCCGCGACTTGCCCTGCAGGTCCTTGCAGCAGTTGATCGTGATTCGATACAACCAGGTCTTCACCGTTGACTCCCGCCGAAATCCCGCCGCGTGGCGAATGACGCGCACCCACGCGTCCTGCACGGCGTCGCAGGCAAGCGACTGATCCTGCCCGAGCAGGCCGCACGCCAAACCAAGCATCTTCGACTCGTAGCGGTGCGCGAGGTCGCCGAGCGCGGCATGGTTGCCTCTCGCGAAGTCCTCGAGCAGTCGCTCATCGGTCTGGTCGTGCGTGTTCATGCGTCGCGTTGCCTGTGCCCATTTGACTGTCGCCGGGCGGGAGCGGTTCGGGATTCCGTCGAGTCAGGGGTCACATTTTCAACGGATGAAGCGGCCGCAACTTTCGGGAACCGTAGCGGGTAGGATTGAAACACTGCAAATCACCCAGCACGCGGCGATTGCCGCCCGGAGGAATCATGGAATTCATCGATCGTCACACCCACCCGCGCCTCCAGCGAAGCCTGCTGGCCTGCGCTTCGCTCATCCTGGTTTCCGGGCTCGTCGCCGCGGCCCCGCCGGACTCGCCCCGCGAGGTGGTGACGGACGATTACTTCGGCACCAAGGTCGAAGACCCGTACCGGTGGCTCGAAGGCGGCATCCTCTTCGAAGACGCCGACCCCGCCAAGGCGAAGGAACTCGATGAGCGCGTGAGCAAGTGGACGGATGAGCAGAACGCCTACACCCGCAGCGTACTCGACAACCTGCCCGGTCGGCCGGCGCTCGAAAAGCGCATCACCGAACTGATGAGTGTCGATTCCATCGGCGCGCCGCAGTCGTACGGCAATCGGTACTTCAATCGCGAACGCCGCGGCACTGAGAATCAGTCGATCCTGTACGTGCGCGATGGGCTCAATGGCGAGCCGCGCGTGCTGCTCGATCCCAACAAACTGGATGAGAAGGGTCTCGTCTCCCTCGACTGGACGGCGCCCAACGATGATGGCTCACTCATGGCCTTTGGCCTCGGGTATGCCGGCAATGAGTTGCCGACGCTCTACGTGATGAACGTGGACACCGGCAAGTGGCTGGCGGAGGAGATTCCCAATCGGGCCGGCGGCGTGTCCTGGCTGCCGGATTCTTCGGGGTTCCTCTACGAGTGCCTCAAGGATCCGAAGGATGCCTACTCGACGCAGATCAAGTTCCATACGCTCGGCCAGCACCACCGGCAGGACCCGATTCTGTTTGAGCAATACGACCAGACATGGGGCCCCGGTGCGTCGCTCAGCCGTGACGGTCGGTGGATGATCCTGATCTACTGGACCGGCACCAACAGCAACGACATCTGGTGCATCGACTTTGACAAGTGGCGACGTACGGGTGAATTCGAACGGCGTGAGATTTCCGTCGGCGCCAAGGCCACATTCAGCGGCAGCGTCTATGGCGACACGCTCTACATGCAGACCACGCTCGACGCACCCAACACCGCCGTGTACGCCGTCGATCTCAATCGGCCGGAGAAGGCCAACTGGAAACTCGTCATTCCGGAGCGCGAGGACGCGGTGCTCGAAGGCGTCGGCACGGCTCGCGGCATGCTTGTTGCCTCGTACAACTACAAGGCTCATTCACAGATCGAACGATTTGATCTCAATGGCAAGCCGCTGGGTGAGCTCGAACTGCCGGGCATCGGCAGCGCGGGCGTCGTGACCAATGACGACCGCACCGAGGCGTTCATCACCTATTCGAGTTTCAACGAACCGCCGAGCATCTACGTTACTGACCTGGCGACGAACCACCGTGAGTTGTGGGCGCGCCCCGATGTCCCCGTTGATCCGTCGATCGTGGACGTCAAGCAGGTGACCTACACGAGCAAGGACGGCACGCCGATCACGATGTTCCTCGTCCACAAGAAGGGACTGAAACTCGACGGAAACAACCCGACGATTCTCAACGGCTACGGCGGATTCAACATCTCGATGACGCCGTACTTCTCGGCCACGATGTTCCCGTGGTTTGACGCGGGTGGGGTGCTGGCCATACCGAACCTGCGCGGCGGAGGCGAGTATGGCGACGAATGGCATACCGCCGGCATGCTCGACAAAAAGCAGAACGTGTTCGACGATTTCATCGCAGCCGGGCAGTGGCTCATTGACAGCCGCTACACCAATCCAAACAAGCTCGCGTGCGTCGGCGGATCCAACGGTGGCCTGCTGACCGGCGCCATGATCGTGCAACGGCCGGATATGTTCCGCGCCGTGATCTGCGCCGTGCCGCTGCTGGACATGTTGCGCTACCAGAACTTCCTGATGGCGCGCTACTGGGTGCCGGAATACGGCAGCGCCGAGAACAATGACCAGTTCCCCTTCATCTACGCCTATTCGCCTTACCAGCACGTCAAGAAGAGTGTGAAGTATCCGGCGATCCTCTTCACCGCCGGTGAGAATGATGCCCGCGTGCACGCGCTGCACGCACGCAAGATGGCCGCGGAAGTGCAGGCGGCGACGAGTGCCTCGCCTACTGATCGGCCGGTGCTCCTGTGGGTCGATCGCGAGGCAGGTCATGGCTCGGGCAAGCCGCTGGCGGCGCGGATTCGCGAGGTCGTGGATCAGCGGCTGTTCGTCATGAACCAGCTGGGAGTGACGCCCAGCGATTGAGTGAAGGATCAGTGCACCTCGAATCCCGTGTTCAACGAACATGGACCTTGGTTACATATGACATGACTTTGGCGCCGAGTGAGATTCTGACAGACTCAACCAGACCTGCGATTGTCACTGATCCGCAGACCGGGCGTCAGTTTGTCAGCTCGTATCGCTATCAGCGCCAGTTCGACAACGAGTTTGATACAGCGTCCAACCGGATGATTCATCAATACGGCGCGGCAACAGAGCGATTCGCCTGGGCGTACATCTTTGTGTTCGGCATCCTGATGTGGGTCGGCGGCCAGGGTCTCATCCGCTGGGGCGTGCAATGGCTCATCTCGGACCCCATTGTCGCGAAGTGGCTGACATGGATGATTGTCAGTTCACTCTGGGTGACATTCGCAGTGATGTTCGTCTGGGCGCTGCGCGGTCGCACGCGCTTTCGAAGGCGTCTCATCGAGCAGCGCCTGTGCTTCAACTGCGGCTATGCCCTCGTCGGCCAGTCCCTTGATCAAGCCGGCAAGGGCCGGTGTCCCGAGTGCGGCACCACATTTGACGTGCGCCGCTACCTCCGCCCGCCCAAACGATACCATCGCGTAGCACCGAACTGATCGGCGGAACCACGATGTCCTACGAACTCGATCGCACCGATGCTGAACGACTCTCGCTGCTCATGCGATCGGGCTACGGCCTGATCGTCATGGAAACGCACGAAGAGCGACGGGCAGTGCGGCTGGTCCTCGAAGCCACCCAGGCGATCGAGCAGCGCTGCTGGGCATGGTCGATGGTGCGCGGCCTGGTGCCGCTGGACAAGCGCGATGCCGAACCCGCCAACGCGACGGCTGATCCCGCTACGGCGCTGCTTCACCTCATCTCGCTCAGCGATCGCTGGGTCGCCGTGATGGCGGATGTCCATCGACATTTTTCGGATTCCAAGGTTGTGCGGGCGGCGCGCGAAGCGGCTGAGCAGGCGCACCGCAACGGCAGCACGCTGGTGCTGGTCGGTCCGACGGTCGATCTGCCAACCGAACTACAACGGCTCGCGTTTTCGTTTCCGCTGCCGCTGCCCGACATGCCGCAGTTCGAGAAGCTCATCAAGCGAGTCTACCGCGATGTAGTACAGACCAATATCAAGGTCGAGCACGAGCTGAATCGCGAAGATTTCGAACGCCTCTCCGAGTCGCTCATCGGCCTTACGGAAATCGAAGCCGAGCGGATCATTCGGCAGGTCATTCTTGAGGACGGCCGTCTGGATAGCCGCGATATCGAACGCGTGCGCAATGCCAAGCGGGCCACACTTTCATCGCACGGCCAGCTCGAGGTCCTTCCCGTCAACGACAACCTCGACTCGCTCGGCGGGCACGACAAACTCAAGACCTGGCTGCGCTTGCGCCGGCAAGCCATGACCAACAAGGGCAAGGAGTTTGGCATCGACCCGCCACGAGGCGTGCTGCTGCTGGGCGTGCCCGGCTGCGGCAAAAGCTTCTGCGCGCGGCTGGTCGCCGGGGAGTGGCGCCGGCCGCTGCTTCGCCTCGACGTGGGCGGCCTCTACAATCGCTTCATCGGCAACACCGAGGCTAACCTGCGCGAAGCCCTGCGCCAGGCGGACGGCATGGCACCGTGCGTGCTGTGGATCGACGAAATCGAAAAGGCGTTTGCGAGTGAAGGCTCGGCCGACGCGGATGGGGGCGTGAGCCAACGGCTCTTTGGCACCATGCTCACGTGGATGAATGATCGACGTAGCGACGTCTTCATTGTGGCGACCGCCAATCAACTGCAGCGCCTCCCGACGGAGCTGCTCCGCAAGGGTCGGTTTGATGAGATCTTCTTCATCGATCTGCCCCCGCTGGAAGCGCGCGTGAAGATCTTCGAAATTCATCTCAGCCGCCGGGCCCGCATGCCCAAGGCGTTTGACATTGACACGCTTGCGGGACTGACGCCCGGATTCAGCGGCGCCGAGATCGAGCAACTCATCGTCGACGCCCTGCACGGCGCATTCAACGCCGGCGAACAACTCGCGACCAAGCACATTGTCGAGGCGATCGGCCGCACCCACCCGATGGCGGTCACGATGGCCGAGCGCATCGCCGCCATGCGCCAGTGGGCCGAGTCGCGCTGCACGATGTCGGAGTGAGTACCTCAGATCCGCATGATGCGGTCGATGAGCCAGCCCGCGAACATCGACTTGGACAGGTCGCCCGGCGACTCGGCGCGGCCGTCAGCGTGGACGAGCGTGCCTCGGATGTCATCTGAATCCATCGTCTCGAGCGGGTTGGCAACGATCGCATCAAGGCCCTTGCGCTGGATTTTGCTCGCGGCGCTGGCCATGAGTTCGGTCGCAGGTTCGAGGGCAAAACCGATGACGCGCTGACTCTCTTTGCGGCGTTTCACGCAGCCAGCCACGAGGTCCGGAGTGGCTTCCATCTCAATGGTCAGTCCCTCGAGGTCGCGACGCAGCTTGCCCGCCGTGGCCGGTGGCCTGGGCCGGTAGTCCGCCACGGCCGCGGCCATGATCAGCACATCCGCCTGATCGGGCCAGAGTTCCCGCAGCAGGCTTTCAAGATCGGCGCAGGAACGGAAGTGCTCGATGCGCAGATGATCGGCGAAGTTCGGCGCCGGCACGGTGTTGGGGCCCAGCGCGAGGATGACATCGTGTCCCACGGCATGCGCCGCACGGGCAAGTTCGACGCCCAGCCGGCCCGAAGATCGATTGCCGATGAAGCGCACCGAGTCGATCGGCTCGTAGGTGGGGCCGGCGGTGATGAGGATCGTCTTGGGTTTGGGCAGACCGGGCATCTCGCCAGTTTATGCGTCTCGAACGCTCGCCGGGATAACTCCGAGAATCCACTGGACGCGACTGCGGCGGCGGACTACCAATCCCACTGGTGGAAAATGAAAAAGCCCTGCAGCGGTGGTGGGGGCCACTGCAGGGAAGGTGTGGGGGGCCGATGATCCCGGGGGACGGGACGCCCCTCCAACGGTGAAGAAAATCCGGAGATGCGGCATGAGGCGGCGGGGCCTCGCAACGATCGACTCTGCCATCGAGATCGATCGGAACGACCGGTTCTGAGTCACTCCCTGCTCAGGCCGGCAAACGGTTCAGGATCCATCCACTCGCCGTCGGACTTGGTATTGCCTCCTGTTTCAGCCGCATCCCGGTTGCCGGTCGGCAAATCCATGACGCTATCGCGTCGCATCGCCGACCGTTTGAACGGTCACACTTCAGCACTTCATCAACGCGTCAACTGCATCCCATGCTGTTGCCGCAGTTCATGCACTTGTAGCAGGTTCCATTTCGAACCGTCAGAGCGCCGCATACATCGCACACCGGCGCATCGCCCATCAGTTCGCCCATCGCCCGATCGAGCACCGTGCGCGACTTGGTCCGCGTCTCGGTCATCGTTCCTGCGGTCTGATCGCGGTCGAACGCGGGGCTGGCCTTGCTCGGGGCTGCTTCACGATTGATTTCGATCTGCGGTCCCGGCGCGACTGGCGCCGGCTTGGTTTCGCGGACCGCGACTTCGCCCGTGGCTGCTTCCGTACTGCCACGCTGCGGAGCGGCCTGGCTGCGATAGCCGGGAATGAACTGAATGCCCATCCAGCGGAAGATGTAGTCGACGAGGCTCTTGGCGAAGGGGATGTCGGCGTTGGTCGTCATGCCCGCCGGTTCGAAGCGCTGGTGGGTGAACTTGCCCACCAGGCTCTCCATCGGCACGCCATACTGCAAAGCGACGCTGATCGCCGTGCCCAGCGAGTCCATCAGCCCGCCGATCGTCGAGCCTTCCTTGCTCATGGTCAGGAACAGTTCGCCGGGCATGCCGTCGTCGTAGAGGCCCACCGTCAGATAGCCCTCGTGGCCGGCGACGTTGAACTTGTGTGTCAGGCTCTTGCGGGTGTCGGGCAGGCGGCGACGCAGCGGGCGTTCGACGATGCGCTCGACAATCTTTTCGACGGTGCGCACAGTTTCCCCGTTGCTAGAGGCCGCAGCAATCGCCGCGACTTCGCCGACCTCGGTGGCAACCTCTTTTTTTGCCGCATCGAGGTCCAGTTCATCCTCGTCTGATTCGAGTTCATCGACCGCCGCATCGCTCTTGGTGCTCAGCGGCTGGCTGAGTTTGCAGCCGTCTCGATACAGCGCGTTCGCCTTGAGGCCCAGTTCCCAGCTCAGCCGGTAGCACGCAGCGATGTCTTCGAGCGTGGCGTCGTTGGGCAGGTTGATCGTCTTGCTGATGGCGCCGGAAATGAACGGCTGGCTCGCTGCCATCATGCGAATGTGCCCCTGCGGCGCGATGAAACGCACGCCCTTGCGGCCGCATGGGTTGGCGCAGTCGAACACCGGCAGGTGCTCGTCCTTGAGGTGCGGCGCCCCTTCGACCGTCTGCGTACCGCAGATCGCCTCGTTGAGCGATTCGATCTGGCTGGTGGTCAAGCCCATTTCGCGGAGCAGATTGAACGAAGCGCTGTTGCGGGCCGCTTCGACATCGATGCCCAATTGCCGCAGCAGGTCTTCGCGCACCGACCAGGCGCTGAACGCGAAGCCGATCTCGAAGACCGAGCCGAGTTGCGCCTCGACCGCGTCGAGGTCGTCCTCGGTGAAACCCTTCTTGGCGAGAAACTCTTTGAAAGTTCCGCCCTGAGACCCCGGCAGCGGCACATTCAGGCTCAGCGACCCCATCACGTAGCGGATGATGTCGCGAACCTGTTGTTCCCGGTACCCAAGGGTCTCGAGGGCGGGTCGGAGCGAGTTGTTGGCGATCTTGAAATAGCCGCCGCCGGCGAGCTTCTTGAACTTCACGAGGGCAAAGTCCGGCTCGACGCCCGTGGTGTCGCAATCCATGAGCAAACCGATTGTGCCCGTGGGCGCGATCACCGTCACCTGCGCGTTGCGATAGCCGTGGCGCTCGCCGAGGTCGAGCGCTTCATCCCATGCATTCATCGCCCGCATGAGCAGTTCGTCGGCATTCGCGAAGCGGTCGCCGGCCCGCGCCGTCGCATCGTGGTCGATGGGCACCGGCGCGATGCGCAGGTCTTCATACTGCCCGCTGTGGCGCGACACGCCGTGCGCCGCGCGGCGGTGGTTGCGCATCACTCGCAGCATGTGCTCGCGGTTCTTGTGAAATTCGCGGAACGCGCCGAGCTGCCCGGCCATCTCCGCGCTCACCGCATACGACCGGCCGCACAACACCGCCGTCAGGCAGCCGCACAGCGCTCGCGCCTCCTCGCTGTCATACGGAATGCCGGCCTGCATCAGCACGGCCCCGATGTTGGCAAACCCCAGCCCCAGCGTGCGGAAGTCATAACTCAGCCGGGCGATCTCCTCGCTGGGGAATGCGGCCATGAGCACGCTGATCTCCAGCACGATCGTCCACAGCCGGATCGCGTGCTCGTAGCCGTCGAGATCAAAGGTCGCAGTCTTGGGCTCGTAGAACTTGAGCAGGTTGATCGACGCGAGATTGCACGCCGTGTTGTCGAGGAACATGTACTCGCTGCACGGATTGCTCGCGTTGATGCGGCCGCTCTCGGGGCAGGTGTGCCAGGCGTTGATCGTCGAGTCGAACTGCACGCCCGGGTCGGCACAGCGCCATGCCGCGTAGCAGACTTCCTCCCACAGGCGGTCGGAGTCGATGCTGTGATGCACCTCGCCTGTGGTGCGCTGGTAGAGGTTCCACGGCTTGCCTTCATCCAGCGCGTCGAAGAATGCGTCGGGAATGCGCACCGAGTTGTTGCTGTTCTGCCCGCTGACGGTGTAGTACGCCTCGCCATTGAAGTCGTAGTTGAGTTTCAGTCCCAGGTCGGCAGCGATCTTCTGCTGGTCCTTGGGCAGCGTCTTGAGACCCTCGACCATCGCAGCGACCTTGAGTTCTTCGCGCACCTTCCAGTTCACGAAGGCTTCGATGTCGGGGTGATCGAGATCGAGGCAGACCATCTTGGCCGCGCGGCGCGTCGTGCCGCCGCTCTTGATCGCCGCCGCCGCGCGATCGCCGATCTTGAGCCAGCTCATGAGCCCGCTGCTCGTGCCGCCGCCGCTGAGCGGCTCGCCCTCGCCGCGCAGGCCGGAAAAGTTTGTGCCCGTGCCCGAGCCGTACTTGAACAGCCGCGCCTCGCGCACCCACAGGTCCATGATCCCGCCGGCGTTGACGAGGTCATCGCTCACGCTCTGGATGAAGCACGCGTGCGGCTGGGGGTGGGTGTAGGCGTCGTCGGCCAGTTGCACCTGGCCGGTGTTGGGGTCGACGATGTAGTGCCCCTGCGCCGGGCCGGTGATGCCGTACGCCCAGTTCAGGCCGGTGTTGAACCACTGCGGGCTGTTTGGCGCTGCCATCTGGTGCAGCATCATGTGGCACAGTTCGTCGTAGAACGCCTGCGCATCTTCTGCCGTGTCAAAGTAGTTGTGGCTCTCGCCCCAGTGCCGCCAGCAGCCGGCGAGGCGATGAATGACCTGCCGCGCTGACTTCTCGGGCCCGGTGGCCGGTGGAACGGGCCTCTGGCCCGTGGTCTTGCCGTGAACGGGCGAGACGCCCGTTCCACCATTGTCGACGCCGTCTTCCTGCGGCACGCCCGCCTTGCGGAAGTACTTGCTCACCATGATGTCCGTCGCGAGTTGCGACCACGACTCCGGAACCTCCGCGTCCTTCATCTCGAAGACGACGGACCCATCGGAGTTGGAGATGCGACTGGTGCGCTTCGCCCACTTGACGGTCGAGAAGACGTCCTTGCCTGCCTCGGTAAATCGTCGGGTAACCTTCACAATGCCGCCTTCCGTGTCTCTCTCTACTTCACTTCTTCGTAGGGTCCGCCGTGCGGACCACTTCCTCTATTCGATTCCAAATGCGAGTCTCTCGCTCTCGCCGGATCCCGCGCTCAACAATTTGCTTTGCCCCGGCTTTGTCGTACGAGCCGCTTGGGCAGACCGCTGCTTGCCCCGCGCTCGGTGGGGTTGTGGCCTGAAAGAACCTCTACCAAGTCGGTTGCCGCTACTTGGTGCGCTCGAGTCCCTTGAGTGCGACGAGGTCGCCGTTTTGCCTACATGTGGCAACAAAAAGTCCCGATGTATTAGCCTTGGGCTAGGTTTTGCGATCACTTCGAATTTACGCTTCAGCTGCCCGGACTGGGCTGGTTTGAGCGGTCTTATGTCTTGCAGCCAGGATGAAAGCGTTGCCACAATGCGCTCCTTGCGTGGACAGAGTGGGATGTTTGCAAGGTAAGTGCTGCGAGATGCGCCTGCGACAAAGTCAACAAGTGGCAGTGCTCTCTCCGCCATCCACTCCAACTGCCCGCTGTAGTTCTGGTTCCTGCCCAAGAGCACGATCGGGTTCGCCAACTGAATGCCGACCTCGGCGGACAATATCTTCGGAAGATACTCGGTGAAATTGTCGGCAGTGTGTCGCCGGCGCCAGTCCGAGTACATCTCGGCCTGGATTGGTTGGTGTGAATCCTTTCCGGGATAGTCCATGTACGACTTTGCAAAGTTCACGCTCTGGCGAAGCGAGTAGTTGTAGAGGTGATGCTTCTGTGGCGCAAGGGAGACATCCCACAGTGGTGAAGATTGGTCGAAAATTACGGTACAGAACTGCACGATTGAGTGTCCTGTCGAATAGAACCAATCGAGAAAACCATTCACATAGGCTTCGCAACGAAACGTACGTCGTTCGCTTGAATACCTACTCCATTTGACAATGCCTTGGAAACGAGATTTCTCCCGAATTCTGGCTTCTGCATCTGAGAACGAGGTCAAGTCTTCGCGGTGGATAAAGGCGATAGTGTGCGAGAAAACTCCGCTACCGGAAGTGGTGCCGCTTTCGTCGTGAAGAATCAATGTTGTAGCCTTCATGGATTGCAAATGCCTCTCGTAAGTTGGATTGGAACTGTCGTTTGTCCATTGCTCATTCCTCTCTAGTAAGGTGTCAAGAGAATTCAAATCTGTGACGAATGGATGGTGCGTGGCTACATGGCTAGTTACTCCTGAGATGAAGTCTTGAAACGTGCTCTGCAAAGCGCTTGCTCAATCGACCTTCGGCAGCGTCAATCCGCCCTGATCCTGGTACTTCCCGCTCTTATCCGCGTAACTCTTCTCGCAGACTTCATCCGCTTTGAGGAAGATCATCTGGGCGATGCCTTCGTTGGCGTAGACCTTGGCGGGCAGGGGGGTGGTGTTGGAGATTTCCAGCGTCACCTTGCCGCGCCATTCTGGCTCCAGTGGCGTCACGTTGACGATCAGCCCGCACCGCGCGTACGTGCTCTTGCCCACGCAGATGACCAGCACATCGCGCGGCACGCTGAACCACTCGACCGTCTCGGCGAGGCAGAACGAGTTGGGCGGGATGATGATGTGGTCTTTGCCCGTCGTCTTCGTATCGACGGTGATGAAGAAATCGTCGGTGAAGGCCTTGGGATCGACGATCGCCTGTCCGCCGTGCGGCGTGACGTTGGTGAAGATCTTGAAGACCGAGCCGACGCGCACGTCGTAGCCGTACGACGAAACGCCGTACGACACGGTGCTGGGCCGCTTGACGTTTTCCTCGAAGGGTTTGATGTCGACGAGTCGTCGGATTTGAGCGTCGGAGAGCACGGGCATCGGGCTGAACCTTTCCGAGCCGGGGGGTCTGGGTTTATTTCAGAGGGCGCGACACCTTGGCCGGTCTGAACCGATTGCTTGGGGCGGTGAAACGCCTGCTGATGTTCGGGACATGTCAGCCGTAGACGGTCGGTTCGGGCGTTGGTGCTCCCCAGTCCCACCGGGGTGTTGCACTCCCTCGCCGACCTGTGCGGCCAAGGGATAGGATACAACAAGATGTGGTATCGGCAACATGTGAACTCACAAAATGTCGTGTTTTTCTCCCTGATTTCTCCAGCGGGATGGAACCGATTTGCTAAGCGCAGAAACCGCCCATGTTTACAGATTTCGACGTGCCGAAAATGCCTGCGGAGATGTTGTGGATAGATTGGCGGCCGGTGTCGATTGTGTTCACCCGCCGCGGGGGTGGGTACGAGATGTTGGGGGTCGTCGATCTGAGGCGTGCAGATCGTTTGGCGGCGACGCATGCGTCACCGCCAAGCGACTCCGGCGACGCGCGCTCACCAATTGGGGAACTTCATCAGTCGACCCGGCGGGCGGCCTTCGCAATGATTGGCCAGCAGCGGGCCGATTGGTCGCGCTCGTGGCCACCAGCGAAAGGCATACATGGCGAACCTGTTTCTGATTCAGGCAATCACCGAGGCCCTGCGCCAGGAGATGGAAGCCGACCCGGATGTGGTCCTGCTCGGCGAGGACATCGGCGTCAACGGCGGCGTCTTTCGCGCGACCGACGGACTCCACAAGCAGTTTGGCGACAAACGCGTTGTCGATACGCCGCTGGCCGAGTCGGGTATCATCGGCACGGCGATCGGCCTGGCCATGGCGGGGCTCAAGCCCGTCCCCGAAATCCAGTTCGAAGGCTTCCTTGGGCCGGCGTACGACCAGCTCGTCACCCATGCCGCCCGCTTCCGCACGCGAACGCGCGGCCGCTTCACCGTACCGTTGACGGTGCGCGTCCCTGTCGGCGGTGGCATTCACGCCCCTGAGCTGCACAGCGATTCACCCGAAGCGATCTATGTCCATACGCCCGGCATCAAGGTTGTCATGCCCTCCTCCGCATACGACGCCAAGGGCCTGCTCATCTCCGCAATCCGCGACCCTGATCCGGTCATCTTCTTCGAACCCAAGCGCATCTACCGCGCCTTCCGCGAAGAGGTGCCCGACGAGTCCTACACCATCCCGATCGGCGAAGCGAAGGTCATCGAAGAAGGCACGGACGTGACGGTGATCTCCTGGGGAGCGTCGGTGGTGCAGTGCATCAACGCGCTGGATGAAGTCGACATGAGCGTTGAACTCATCGACCTGCGCACCCTCTATCCTCTTGATGTCGAGGCAATCCGCAAGTCGGTGAGCAAGACGGGTCGCTGCGTCGTGGTGCACGAAGCGCCGCGCACGGCCGGGCTGGGCGCGGAGATCGCGACGCTCGTGCAGGAGCACTGCTTTGAGTATCTTGAAGCTCCGGTGCAGCGCGTGACGGGATTTGACACGGTGATGCCGTACTACAAACTCGAACTCGAATACCTGCCCGACACGCCGCGCATCGTCGAGGCGATCGAGCAGATCATGGCGTATTGATCCGTCGGCCGGCGCTCTCGCGCGGGGCCGTTGCGATGAGAAAGAGATGATCATGAGCGACACGGTTGATTTCATCCTGCCCGATCTTGGCGAAGGCGTTCACGAAGCGGAGATCATCTCCTGGAAGGTGAGCGTCGGCGACAAGGTCGATGAGATGCAGGTGCTCGCCGAAATGGAGACGGACAAGGCGCTCGTCGAAGTGCCCAGCCCCTTTGCCGGCAAGATCGCAGCGCTTCACGGCGACGTCGGGCAGATCGCCCACGTCGGCCAGCCGATTGTGACCTTCACCGGCGCCACGCAAAGCGGCAAGGCCGTCAAGGGCAACGGTACCGCCCCCAAGGCGGATCAGCACGTTGGAGCCAAGGCAGAGGCGAAACCTCAACCCAGGACGCCAAGCGCCGAAGTCGAAGAAGAGCGCGAAGATGCCGGCACGGTGGTCGGCTCCATGGAAGGGCTGCCCACGCTGGGCGGCGGCGGCAAGGTCATGGCGACACCTGCCGTGCGCCGACTCGCCAAGGACAAGGGCATCGACATCAACACCATCCAGGGCACGGGGCGCGGCGGACGCGTGACGGCTTCGGATGTCGAGCGCGCGGGCAAGGGCGAAAGCCCCGCGAAGGCTCCAGCGGTCAAGCCGCGCGAGGCCGCGACCGGTCACTCGGTTCTGACCGCCGTTTCACAGCCGATTTCTTATCCCCCGGTGCAGGTTGACGCGAGCGGCACCGCGCAGACGGTCCCCTTCACCGGCATTCGGCGCAAGATTGCCGAGGCGCTCGATCGATCTGTCAAGACCGCGGTGCACTTCACCGTGATGGACACAGCCGATGTAACGGCACTGGATCGGCTGCGTCGCCAGCAGGCGCACGCGGCGGGCGAAAAGGTCAGCTTCCTGCCCTTCATCATCCAGGCGATGTGCCGCGCCCTCAAACAGTTCCCGCAGCTCAATGCCGTGGTGGACGATGAGAAGCGGGAAATCTACATCAAGGGCGTGATCAACATGGGTGTCGCGGTCGATACCGACCACGGCCTGATGGTGCCGGTCATCGGCAACGCGGATCGCCTCGGTATCCTGCCCCTTGGGCGGGCGGTCAACGACGTGGCGGCCAAGTGCAAGAATCGCACGATCGGCCTCGAACAACTCAAGGGCGGCACGATAACGATCAGCAACGTGGGCAGCTACGGCGGAGCGTTTGCCACGCCAATCATCAACTACCCCGAGGTGGCGATCCTCGCGGCGGGCCGTGCTCGTGAAGCCGTCATGGCCCGCAACGGCGGGATCTTCGTGGGCAAGGAGATGCCGCTAAGCATGTCGTGCGATCACCGCGTTGTGGACGGCGCTTACTGCGCACGGATGCTCGGCGCCGTCGTGCAGTTCCTCGAGAATCCGGAAATCCTGCTCGAACCGGCGGGGCGGTAAACTGAGACGAAACGGGTTTGGTCCTATTGGTGCTTGGTCTCGCACAGATACAGCGCGTTGCCATCGGGATCGCCGAAGAAGGCGAGTCGCACGGGGTCGTCATTGAGGATCGGCCCGTGGAACTTCACGCCTCGCGACTGCAGTCGTTCGACGACGGCGTCCAGGGGTTCATCGACTTCAAACCCAATAGAGATTGAGCCTCGCGCACCCGGCGGCGGGACGTGCTTGCTGCCGCCGTGCGGGTGCAGTCCGATGCCAAAGCCCCCGCCGGCATCGACTTCGGCCCATTCGTTGCCGACGCGACGGGTGAGCGAGAAGCCAAGCGTCTCGGTGTAGAACTGAACGGCCTGATTCATGTCGCTGACATAAACGGTTGCAATTCCGGTGCGAAGCATGGGACACCTCCGTGGTGCGCATTGTACCACGGCTGCGCCTCTGCCCTAAGGAGAACCGACGTTTTCGGCTCAGATCGGCTTGCTCGTGTAGGCCACGAGCGACCGCATGTAGTTCACGCGTTCGAAGGCCTCCGGGTTCGAGCAGTTCTCGCGCGAGAGACTGCCCTTCATCTGCTGAACCGAGGCATAGTCCTTTTCGATGAGCCACGACTTCAGCCCGGCTTCGAGACGCGCGAAGTGATCCGGACCGTGGCGATAGATGGCGGACGCGAGCATGGCCACATCGGCGCCGACGAGCAGGATCTTGGCCAGATCTTCCACGCTGTGAATGCCACTCGTGGCGGCAAGATAGGCGCCAACCCGGCCGCGCAGCATGGCGATCCATGTCATGCTCAGCCGCGATTCGTACGACTCGCTCAGTGCCAGGTTCGGGAAGAAGTCGAGCGTTTCAAGATTGATGTCGGGCTGAATGTAGCGGTTGAATATCACCAGGCCATCCGCCCCTGCATCAACGAGGCGCCTCGCGAAGTGGCCGAATGAGGTGAAATACGGCCCGACCTTGATGGCCAGCGGAATCTTGATGGCCTTGCGAATGGCCGTGACCAGATCGAGGTACCGCCGCTCCACCTCCTCGCTGCCATGGCGCGGATCGCTGGGTACGAAATACACGTTCAACTCAAGCGCGTCGACTCCGGCGTCCTCGATGAGCTTGGCGAACTGAATCCAGCCGCCGACTGTCATGCCATTGAGGCTGCCGATGAGTGGGAAGCGTACGGCGTCGCGCGCGGCGCGGAGGCGACGGAGGTACTCCGTCGGCCCGACGTTGTAATCCTCGAGTTCGGGGAAGTACGACAGCGACTCGGCAAACGACTCGGTACCGTACTCATAGAGTCCGAAGATCTGCTGCTGTTGAAACTCGATCTGCTCTTCGAAAAGCGAGGGAAAGACCGCTGCCGCCGCCCCGGCCTCTTCGAGGCGCAGGAGGAACTCAGGATCCTGGTTGAGCGGACAGGCCGAGGCGATGAGCGGGTTGCGCAGCGTCAGGCCGAGGTAGCGTGTGCTCAGATCGACGTTCATGAATTCACCTCCTCGGCCACCTCAGGTTCGTGGGCGTGTCGTGAGACTCCAACCATCTGCTCATAGAAGCGCCACCGGGCATCGATATCCGCCTGTGCCTGTTCGAACAGCTCCTTCGCTTCGCTTGGATTCGCCCGCTGCAGCATGGCAAACCTCGCTTCTTTGTCGGCGAATACCTTGAACGGCGAGGTCGGCTTGCGGCTGTCCAGTCGCAGCGGATGCAGTTCATCGTGTGCGTTGCGCGGATCGAAGCGGAACAGCGGCCAGTAGCCGGTGGTTACGGCGTCCTTCTGGTGTGTCATCGCGGTACCCATGTCGATGCCATGCGCGATGCAGTGGCTGTACGCGATGATGAGCGACACACCGGGGTAGGACTCAGCCTCGCGCAGGGCGTTGAGCGTTTGCAGCGGGTTGGCGCCCATGGCGATCTGGGCCACGTACACGTTGCCGTAGGACATCGCAAGAAGGCCGAGGTCTTTCTTGCACGCATGCTTGCCGCCCGACGCGAACTTGGCGACCGCAGCGCGCGGCGTGGACTTGGATGCCTGTCCACCGGTGTTGGAGTAGACCTCGGTGTCGAGCACGAGCAGGTTGAGATTGACGCCCGAGGCCAGAATGTGATCGACGCCGCCAAAGCCGATGTCGTAGGCCCAGCCGTCGCCACCGATGATCCAGACGCTGCGCGGCACCAACTGATCGGCAAGCGTCACCAGACGACGTGCCTCCAGCGACTGATCCTGGCCGAGCATCTTCTTGAGAGCGGCAACGCGTTCGCGCTGCTCGGCGAGAGAGGTCTCGTCGGTGGAGGAGAAGGAGAGCAGCGACGCAACAAAGTCGTCCCCGATCTTCGGACCAAGTTGGCGCAGCAGTTCCTTGGCGATCAGGTGCTTCTGCTCAACGCCAAGCCGCAGACCGAGGCCGAACTCCGCATTGTCTTCAAAGAGCGAGTTGCACCACGCGGGGCCACGGCCTTCGGCGTTGCACGACCAGGGCGTAGTTGGCAGATTGCCGCCGTAGATCGACGAGCAGCCCGTGGCGTTGGCGACGACGAGCCGGTCGCCGAACAGTTGGGTGAGCAACTTGATGTACGGCGTCTCGCCGCACCCGGCGCAAGCTCCGGAGAATTCGAACAACGGTTCGAGAAGTTGTGACCCCTTGATGGTCTCGAGTTTCACGGAACGTCGATCCATCTCCGGTACCTTGAGGAAGAAGTCGAAGTTGCTCCGCTCGCGTTCAAGGTGTTCATCCTTGGGCGTCATGTTGATCGCCTTGTGCTTGGCGACTTCCTTGCTGCGCGCCGGGCACACGTCAACGCAGATACCGCAGCCCGTGCAATCGTCGGGGGCGACCTGGATCGTCAGGCGATAGCCGGGATGTTCCTTGTTCTTCCACTCTCGCGATTCGAAGCGTTCGGGCGAGTCCTTCAGTTCTGACTCCGGGAAAACCTTGCTGCGGATGGCGGCGTGCGGACACACCAGTGGGCACAGGCCGCATTGAGTGCAGAGATCCGCATCCCAGATGGGGATGTCGATGGCAATGCTGCGCTTCTCGAAGCGTGTTGTGCCGGTCGGGAAGGTGCCGTCCACGGGCAGAGCGCTGACGGGCAGCAGATCGCCCTTGCCGGCAATCATCATCGACGTGACGCGCTGCACAAAGTCCGGCGCAACGCCGGGGATAGGAGGCAGGCGATGACGCGCCGACTCCGCTCGGACCGGGATCTTCACTTCGCGCAGCCGTTCGAGCGACTGGTCGACGGCAGCAATGTTGCGATCCACGATGCTCTGGCCCAGTTTGGAGTAGGTCTTGCGAATCAGATCCTTGATGTGTCCGATCGCTTCGTCGCGCGGCAGAACGCCTGACAAGGCAAAGAAGCACGGCTGCATCACCGTGTTGATGCGGGCGCCAAGGCCGACGTCGCGCGCCACGGCAGTCGCATCGACGACCCAGAGATGCAACTTGCGCTCGATAATCGTCTCCTGCACTTCGCGCGGAAGGTGATCCCAGACATCCTTCTCATCGAACGGGCTATTCAGCAGAACCGTCGCGCCCGGTGCGGCCAGCTCCAGCACATCCATCTTCTCGAGGAAGTTGAACTGGTGACAGGCGACGAACGATGCTCTCTGAATGAGGTAGGTTGACTCGATCGCGTGCTTGCCGAATCGCAGGTGCGAAACCGTCACGGAACCCGCTTTGCGCGAGTCGTAGACGAAGTACCCCTGCGCCGCCAACCCGGCATTTTCGCCGATGATCTTGACCGAGTTCTTATTGGCGCCGACGGTGCCGTCGCTGCCCAGCCCGTAGAAGACCGCACGAACGTTGTCGGGGCGTTCGGTAACGAAATCGGGATCCCACTTGAGGCTCAGGTGCGTAACGTCATCCACGATGCCGACCGTAAACCGGCGCTTCGGTTCGGGCTTGTTCAACTCCGCGAACACGGAGGCGGCCATCGCGGGCGTGAACTCCTTGGATGACAATCCGTAACGTCCGCCGATGATTTTGAGCCGCTGCGGACCGGTCCAGTCTTCCTGCACTGATGCAACCACGTCGAGGAACAGTGGCTCACCGACGGCGCCCGGTTCCTTGGTGCGATCGAGCACGGCGACAGACTGCACCGTTTCCGGCAGGCTGGCGATAAACGCCTTGGAGTCGAAGGGGCGGTAAACGCGCACCTTGACCATGCCGACTTTCTCGCCCTTGTTGTTGAGTTCCGCGATCGCCTCTTCAACCGCGCCCACACCCGAGCCCATGATCACCACGACGCGTTCGGCCTCCGGGTCGCCAACGTAGTCGAACAGGTCATACTTGCGGCCGGTCTTGCGGGCAAAGTCCTGCATCGTTTCGCGGATGATCTCCGGCGCCGCGTCGTAGAACGGATTGCACGACTCGCGCGCCTGAAAGAACACGTCCGGATTTTGGGCCGTGCCGCGCAACGTCGGCTTGTCCGGATCTAGCGATCGCTCGCGATGCTGACGGATGAGATCTTCGTCGAGCATGGATCGGACCGTGTCATCGTCGATGCTGGTAATGCGGTTGACTTCGTGCGAAGTTCGGAAGCCATCGAAGAAGTGGAGAATCGGCACACGACACTTGAGTGTGGCGCTGTGGGCGATCATCGCCATGTCCTGCGCTTCCTGCACGGACGACGAGCAGAGCATGGCCCAGCCAGTGGAGCGGGCGGCCATGACGTCGCTGTGGTCGCCGAAAATCGACAGAGCGTGGGTCGCGATGCTGCGGGCGGCGATGTGGAAGACGGTCGGCGTGAGTTCGCCGGCGATCTTGAACATGTTGGGGATCATGAGCAGCAGGCCCTGTGAGGCCGTAAAGGTCGTGCACAAGGCGCCGGTCTGAAGTGAGCCGTGCACCGTGCCCGCGGCGCCCGCCTCGCTCTGCATTTCGATGACCCGCGGCGTGATGTTCAGGGCGTTGGGTATGTCGCGAGCCGCCCACGCATCAGCCAGTTCGCCCATGGGTGATGCCGGCGTGATTGGATAGATCGCGATGACTTCGCTGCAGCGATAGGCGACTGAGGCGCACGCCTCGTTCCCATCGACGGTGATGTATGAACTGTCCATTTCGAGTGTGTCCCATCCGGCAGCGTTGCCGCCTTCCCGAATTGGGTTTCGGCGGAGTCGCCTGCTCAATAGACATTCTTATCCGCTATTCAGCCTGGATCATCTCCATTTCAAAGAAACAAGGCCGATTCCTTGTTCCCTGGCACCCTCTCTCACAGGGGTACCGGGACAGTGTAAGCGGCTACACTGCCCGTCGAGACGGGCGGATGCCTCGCAACCGAGAATGTGGGAAGCCACCCCGACCGGCTGGTGTTCGGAGGAAAGGGATGGGCAAGTGCGTGTGGCAGTGGCATCTGCTTCGGGCGGGGTCGTTTCGACTCGATGGCGGAACGATGTTTGGCATCATTCCCCGCGTGCTCTGGGCCAGGGTCGCTCCGCCGGATGATCTCAATCGCATCACCCTTCAGACCAACTGCCTCCTTCTGGATGATGGCGAGCGGAAGGTTCTCGTCGAAACCGGGTACGGTAATAAGTTCGATGCAAAGGGCCGCGAGATGTTCGCGCTCGAATCGCGATGGATCGGCGATGCGCTGGGCGAGATCGGTGTGGATTGCGACGACATCGATGCCGTCGTCGTCACGCATCTTCATTTCGATCACGCAGGCGGATTGACCTGCATCGATGCCCCGGGGGGCGCGCCGCGTCCCAGCTTCCCGAACGCGAAGATCTACGTACAGAAAACTGAGTGGAACGATGCGCTGGCGAACAAGTCGACCATGACGCGCACCTACCTGCGTGAGAATCTGGACCCGATTGCCGACCGCGTCGTGCTGCTCGATGGCGAAGCGGAAGCGATTCCCGGAATTCGAGTGATGCCGACATGCGGCCACACTTGGGGACAGCAGGGGGTGCTCTTTGACGACGCGCTGGGCGCGGTGGTCTTTCCCGGCGATGTCATGCCTACAGCGAACCACGTCGGACCCGCCTACAACATGGCCTACGACGTCCTGCCCTACGAAAACCTGCTCACCAAACGCCGCCTGCTCGGGCGCTGCATCGAGCACGGCTGGCGGATCGCCATCGATCACGATCCAGGTCATGCTCTCGTGAACGTTTCTCGCCACCATGATCGTCCGGACCAGTTTCGACTGGAGCCGGCTCCGTGGCCTGCGGACTGAACCTGAATCGACGCTTCACTCCCGAAGTTGACTGGCTGTTGCGGCAAATCGCAACCGCGTTCGCCTATCCTCTGGGTCCTCGCGCCCGGCGCGGGTGCACCGGTCAATTTGAGGGCACCGATGAAAAAGAGCTGGTCCAGGTTGATTGCGTACACGACACGGGGAGTCGTGAGCGTGGTCATTCTCGTGGTTGGCTTTGGCGTGTTCGACTATTTCAAGGCCACGCGCCCCGAAGTGCCTCGATCACAAGCCGGTGCGGGGAACCGCCTGGTCGAAGTCATGGTCGCCCAGCCCGTCTCAACAACCCGTATCTGGGAAGGCTTTGGCACGGCCGAGGCGCGGTACGTCGCCGATGTCGCTTCCGAAGTCTCTGGCCTGGTTGTCTCGCGCCCCGAAAACGTCGAGCCGGGTCACGCGGTGACGCGCGGCCAGACGCTGATCGTGCTCGACGATCGCGATTACCTCACCCAGCAGGAAATCGCCCGGCAGAACATGGAGAAGTATGACGCTCAGCTGCGCGTCCTTGATATCGAGGAGAAGAACTGGACCGACCAACTCGCCCTGGCCCGCGAGGAACTGGCTGTTGCGAGGAACGAATACGACCAGACGCGCGAGGCGCAGAGCAACGGAGCCGGAAGTCCGATCGAGGTGGATCGGCGCCGGCGCGAGTACACCGCCTCGCTGCGCATTGTGCGGCAACTTGAAGAAGAAGTCGACAAGATCGCACCGCGACGCAGCGACCTCCAGGCCTCCCGCCAACTTGAAGTGAGTCGCGCGGAAATCGCAGCTCGCGATGTGCAGCGCTGCACCATTGCCAGTCCCATCGATGGCGTTCTGCAATTTGTCAATGTGCAGGACGGCGAGCGCGTCATTGCCGGCACCGTCGTGGCGCGGGTGGTGAACCTCGATCTCATTCGGATTCCCCTTCAGTTGCCGCAATCGGCGCAGGCATCTGTGCGCGTGGGCGATCCCGTGTTGCTCAAGTCGGACACCATGGGATGGTGCTGGGGAGGCCGCGTCGAGCGCCTCGCGCCGGAGGCCGATGCCTCCACTCGCACTCTTGTGGCTTTTGCCGAAGTGTCGCAGGACAAAGACGCCGACCCGCTGCTCATTCCGGGCCGGTTCGTGCACGCCACGGTGTCGTCCCCCGCGGTTGAACGGTTTGTCGTCCCGAGGCGCGCCCTCGTGGGAGATGCGGTGATGGTGGATGACGGGGGCGTGGCGATCCGTCGGCGCGTCAACGTCGAGTACCACATCCGCCAGACGTTCAACCAGTTGCACCCCTCCGAGCAGGAGTGGGTTGTCCTCGCCGCCGATTCGGGATTGCAGCGCGGCGATCGCGTAATACTCTCCAACGTGGATGAAATCAGGCCCGGCGAGAAACTCGTTTCGACCGACGCAACGGACGCAAATGGTCTATCGCGTTTGCGGGCGGCAGATGAGCCCAACACCTCGCCGGCCGATCGCTGATCGCGAACAATTCTCCCATGGCGCACCCAGAGATCGATCCGAGTCCCGACAAGCTCACGCTCACCAACTTCGGCGTGCGCCAGCCCGTGCCGGCGAATCTTCTCTACATCGCGATCATGATCCTCGGCCTCGTCTACGGCTCCACGCTCCGCCGCGAGTTCTTCCCGGAAGTGCGGCCGCGAATGGCGTCGATCACCGCCGTCTATCCGGGCGCGAGTCCGACCGAGATCGAAGAAGGCCTGATCCTCAAGATCGAGGACAAGGTTGCCGAACTCGATGAAGTCGTCGAAATCAACAGCACTGTCGTTGAGGGGCTCGGCACGGTCGTCGTCGAGTTTCGCCGCGATATCAAGGACATTGACGAAGCGGTGCGAACCGTCGAGTCGGCCCTGAACTCGCTGACGGATCTTCCTGATGATGCCGAGCGGCTGCGCACCGCCAAGTTCAATCCAAAACTCCAGGTGATTCAGATCGGCCTGTACGGCGATGCTGATGAGGTTGACCTCAAACACGCCATCCGTGGAATCAAGGAAGACATCAAGTCACTGCCCGGCATGGGCAACGTCATTCTCGGCGGCATTCGCTCGGATGAGATCAGCGTCGAAGTGCGCCCCGAGGCGTTGCAGAACTACGAACTCAGCCTGAACGCCGTGGCCGACAAGGTGCGAGAGTGGATGAAGGAGGTACCCGGCGGAACCGTCCGAACCGGGTCGCAGAACATCCGCATCCGCACGATGGGCGTTGAGGAACGCGCCGCGGCGGTGCGCGACATCATCATCAAGTCGGATCCGGGCGGCGCGGTGGTTCGCCTGGGTGAAGTGGCCAAAGTCTCCGACGGATTTGAAGACGTTGAGATTCGGACGCGGCTCAATGGCAAGCCGGTTGTGACGCTGACCGCCTTTAACGTCGGCGACGGCGATGCGGTCAAGGTCGCCGAGGCGGTTCGTGCCTATGTGGCCGGGCGAACCGGAAAAGAAGCCTTCAAACCGGAGTGGATTGATCGCTGGAACGCCGCCGTCAATGCGATGATGGAGAGCAGCTACCGGAAGCAATTGACCAGACATGAGAAGGCGGCAGCGGCTGGCGAATCGGAAAGCGCTCCTCCGGCGCCGCCGACGCTTCGCAAGAGTCCCAGACTGGTCGCCTACGAGTTGGGGGCTTCGCACGTCGAACCTCTCCCTGGCGAGTTGATGCTCTTCAGTGATCTGGCGCGATTTATCGAGGGACGACTCGACCTGCTTACGCGAAACGCCAAGTGGGGAGCCATGCTCGTCTTCCTGACACTGCTGTTGTTCCTCAACCTGCGCGTGGCGATGTGGGTCATGCTCGGCCTGATTCTGGCCGTGCTCGGAACACTCGCGTTCATGGCGGCGATCGGGGTCACGCTCAACCTGTTGACCATGTTCGGTTTGATCATCGTCCTCGGTCTGCTCACCGACGACGCAATCGTTGTGGCTGAGAACATCACCGCGCGATTCGAAGCGGGAGAACCCGCACTGCTGGCGGCGGTGCGCGGAACGCGCGAGGTCGCCTGGCCGGTCTTCGCGACCGTGACCACGACCATCGCAGCCTTCATGCCGCTGGCGATGATCGAAGGACAGATTGGCGACTTCCTCGGCGCTCTGCCGGTGGTCGTGGCCTGCGCCCTGACTGTTTCCCTGCTCGAGGCGATCATCATCCTGCCGGCCCACATGGGTCATAGTCTTGCCCGCCTTGAGCGGCACAAGCGCCCCTGGTTCGGCGCGCGGATCCTGCGAGGCTACGAAGCCTGGCGCAACCGATTGATCTTCGAGTGGCTGATCCCGATCTTCGGCCGCATTCTCGATTGGACAATTTCGCACCGCTACGTCACCACGGCCTCCGCAGTGGCGATCTGGATCATCTCCATCGGGATGGTCGTCGGCGGACGCGTGGACTTCACGTTCTTTGAAGGCACCGACAGCGAGACCTTTGTCGTCGATCTCGCCATGCCCATTGGCACCTCGATCGAAGGTACCGATGCGGTCGTCCGTCGCATCGAGAACGCCTGCGCACGGCAGCCGGAGATTACCATTGTCACCGCGCTGGTTGGTCAGCGAGTCGATCTGAATGACTTCTCACCCAATGGGCCGCAGACGCACGTGTCGCAGGTTTTTGTCGAGTTGAGCCCCGTCGAGAATCGAGATCGGACAAGCCAGCAGATCATCGCCGCCGTTCGCAAAGAGGTGGGGCAGGTGCCCGGCGTGCGGTCCCTTCGCTACGAAGAGGTGCAGGGGGGGCCGGGTGGACCATCGATCAACCTGGTGACCACGGGGCAGGATGACACCAAGATCCTTGCAGCGGTAGCCGAAATCAAAACGGCCCTGCGCGACTTCGCCGGCGTTGTGGACATCAGTGACGACTCGGACAGCGGACAGCGCGAACTGCAGATCCGCCTGCGGGACGGCAGTACGACCCTCGGTCTGACTCCCGAACTCGTCGCGCGACAGGTGCGCGGCTATCTCTTCGGCTTTGAGCCGCACACCTTCTCGGCCAACGAGGAGGATGTCGATGTGCGGGTGATGCTCGACGAGCCGACACGCCGCAGTCTCGCGGAGTTGGAAAGTCAGTATGTGTTCACCGCCGATGGGCGCAGTGTCCCGTTGATCGAGGTCGCCGAACTGCGCGAGGGCTCCAGCTATGCCACGATCAAGCGATTGAACCGCAAGCGGGCCGTCACGGTGCTGGCCGATGTCGACACGGCCGTGAACAACCCCGAACGCGTGGTTGCCGCAATGATGCCAGTGATCTCCGAGATTCAAAGTCGCTATCCCGGCGTCCAGATCGAGCCGCGCGGCCGACAGCTCGAAACAAACAAATCGCTCTCGGGGATCAAGTACGGCTTCCTGATCGCCTGCGTCATGATCTACGTCATTCTCGCGTGGCTGTTCGGCAGCTACTTCCAGCCGTTGGCGGTGATGCTGGCCATTCCATTCTCCATGATCGGCATGATCTGGGGACACTGGATCCTGGGCTACAAGATGATGATCCTGTCGCTCATCGGCTTCGTGGCGCTGACGGGCATCGTCGTCAACGACTCGCTGATCTACATCGAGTTCTACAACGAACTGCGGCGGGGAGGCATGGAGATGCGGCCGGCTCTGGTTGAGGCTGGACGCCGGCGGCTTCGGCCGATTGTCCTCACCACCATGACGACCGTGCTGGGGCTCTCGCCGCTGATGATGGAACAGTCGTTCCAGGCCCGCTTCCTGATCCCGATGGCGATCACCATCAGTTGCGGCTTGATCAGCGCCACTGCCGTAGTGCTGATTGTGCTGCCGAGCATCATGCTGATCGGTGATGACGTCCGCCGGGTGGCCCGATGGTTGTGGACGGGCGGGGCGGTGGGGGTCGGTTTTGATGAGCGGGTCGGCATGTCTCATTCCACATGACCGCCCGGAGGTCCAAGAAAAGTAAGAAAAGTCAGTTTTTCTGACGATCCGAGCTGGCGTTTGGGTCTGGACCCTGTATATTGATCACTGCAGTAACAGGTAATGGTTCACCCCCCGCGAGGTGAACCGGGACATACATTCCGGTTTGTGCCAGTCAAATGGGCTCGGTGGGATTCGAACCCACACTCCCCGCAATGGGGACGCGGATTTTAAGTCCGCTGCGTCTGCCGATTCCGCCACAAGCCCAGTCGCTCCGGCATTGTACCGTCCGCCTGACTACAAACACTGAGTCACCCTCTGCGAAGATAGGGGAACCGCTTGGCCATGTTCGGCGTATGGAGAGTCACTGATCGATCCGCGCAATCCCCCGCGATTGCCGGCCGCCGCGCCAGCTTCCGGCCGAGACGGATCGATCGCTCGCCGACCCCGCACTTCGGCGAGAAGCTCCTCGGATCAGGCCGGGGCGCCCCGGAACGCAACTCCTCCCGAGACCTGTGTTTGGTTGCCGGTAGCGAGATGCGCAGAGTCTGGCTAATGTATCCCGGTGCTGGCTCAACCAGAGTCGCGCTGGGTGTGAGGACACAGGAACGAGATGAGACCATTCCGGTTGGCACATGCTGTGAATCTTCCGTCGAATCTCACGAAGTTCGTCTTCACCCGCACACCGTTGTCCCACCAACTCGGCGAGGCGAGGCCCCGCCGCAAACCCAGCTTGTTGATTTGCATCGGGACGCAATGTCCCGTGAGAACGTGAATCACCTGCTACCAGGTCGTAAAGGAATGGCGAGATGAAACAGCGCAAGAACCGTCGCCCGTTCGCCCGTCCCAGCCGTCGTGCTTCCGCCGCTTCAGTGGCGTCCACGCCGGTCTTCCAGCCACTTGAGCCGCGCAAACTGCTCACGACGCTCGTGGGCAACCCCGATCTCGATATGGGCGAAACCAACCAGTTCTTTGGCTGGGTCGCCATGCCCGCGTGGTACTTCAGTGAGTCTCTGGATGCGTCGAGCGTGGAAGATCGCTCCATCCGCCTCGGCATCAGGCTTCTCGATGACAATCCAGATGCACATCCGATCGTCACGATCCTCGACCTGGATGGTCACCCGCTCTTCCCGTGGATTGGTCAGCAGCCTGACGGCACCTTCAGCACCGAAATCGAAGTGTCCACCCGCATCGGGCCCGCGCCGCCGAGCGAGTCCGACATCTACTGGGGTTCTGACGACGATGAGTCAGACTCATTCTTCGGTCTGGATTCCGGGTACAACCCTGGCTGGCGCGTTGCGACCGATTCCAACGGGAACTTCCTCCCCGGGGTCTGGATCCCCGATGGACGATTCCACCCGGTTCGTCAGATCGACTGGGCGGAAGATGCAGATCCCCCGGCCTGGGATACCGAAAACGTTCCCGACAACTTCCAGATAGTCATTCCTCAGACCGGTTATTGGAGCGTCGGACCCGATGGCTTCTACGAGACCGCTGACGATTCGCGGCTCCCGCTCGCCTATGCCGGCGTGTTGCCTGGCGCAGGAACTGACGACCGCCAGTTGGGTACCGCAGATGACGCGTGGGTCGCCTCGATGGCGTCAGATCCGTTCGCCGCTCCCAATACGATGACCTTCGAACCCCACCTCGTCGATCGCACGACGGGATGGACCGGAGATGAGAACCTCTATGCCGGCGACGGCAAGGCGGATTTCAACAACGGTATCGGTCGCATCATCATCAGCGGCTCGACCGCGACGACGCGCCTCATCTTCTTCGTCGTTGACGACTTCGAAGACACTTTCGAGGTGTCGCAACCTTTCGCCATTCCGGAATCAGACCGTATCGGTCTGGCAATGAACGCCGACGGCAGCGTCTACCAGGCTGCCGGCATGGGGCCGATTGTCATCGGCAACCCGACCAACGCCAATTGGACCGTCAACCGTCCGGCGGACAATCTCCTCGCATTTCTCCCGCCCGGCTTCCAGCACTACGACCGGGCTAGCGAAGGCATCATTCAGGAAGACCCTTCACTCAACGAACAGATGGGTCGTATCTACATCGACGGCTCGCTCTTCGGCGTAAGCCGCCTCGGCGGTGCGCTTGAGCGCCTTCAGGTCGGGTTCTTCGGCGGTAAGCTGTTCGTCGACGGCGATGTTGATGTCATCAATGTCGTCGGCGATGCGAGCTACATTGAAGTCAACGGCAATCCCACCGACACACGCGCTGCCGTAAAGGTGGGCCGTGTACTCGGCTCATTCATCACCGGTCGAAACAACTCAACAACCATCACCGTTGAAGGCGACTTCTCTCCTGAGTCGATCACCGACAAGCCGTTCCTCCGTTCCGACAAGGTCGTTGTCGAGCACGAACTCGACATCTTCCCCCCCGGAATTGACATGGACTACTACAACTCCTTCGCGGCGGGTGGCGAGATGTTCACCCTGGCGGGCGGAGACAACGAAGACGCCGTCTACCTTCGTAATGACACGTTCGGCACCGCCCAGTTCGCCGGTCGTGAAACAGGACTCACCGTCGTTCAGGGTGTTCTTGGCACGACTCCATCGGATGATCAGCACGTCATCGGTGACGGCGGCGATGATGTCGATTACTACGCCATCGCCGTTGATGGTCTCCACCAGCTGCGGATCCAGCTCAGCGCGCAGACCCTCGTAACCTTGCAGGACGCCGAGGGCAACATCCTCCAGTCTCGCGGCGACGACGGCACGCTTGGCGACATCCTCTACACGCCTGATCGCGCGGGCGTCCTCTACATCGTCATTCAAAATACGGCAGGATACTCGGGTGGCGGACAGGCCTACCAGTTGGTTATTAACAACCAGGCCCCCGTGACGCTCGGCGAAGTTCGTACCGGCGGCAGCCTGACCTATCGCGCCTCTGATGGTTCTGCGATCATTACCCAGGTCGGCAGCATCGGCACCATCCGCGTTGGACAGGACGTCGGCGCAGACAGCGAGGGCGATGCCCCCGCGATCGGCAACCTGCTCATTCAGGCCGGCCAGAGCCTGTGGAACATCACCTCCGGCGGCTACATCGGTGGCACGATTACGCAGGACGGAAACCGCGTGCTCTTTGGCACCACCTTCGCGGCCGAAGAACACGTCGGCGAACTGCTCGCCGGCTACGGCCGCAACGTCGAGCAGCCCGCTGGTGATGGATTCCACGGTGGTTCGTTCGGCAGCCTGCTGGTCAATGCGCGCGGTGACATCGGTGTCGTGCGTGCCAAGATGAGCGGCGGCATCCGCTCTGAACTCTCAAGCAATCTGGGCGATATCGGCGCCATTGCGGATGCAAATGGTGCGACCCCTGCACTGACCCAACTCAACGCCGGTGGATCGATCGGCGTCATCAGCGCTGAGAACCGCATTCAGGCCAATACCAATCCCGCCCTCGGTCTTCACGTCAGTGTCGGCGCGGGTGAGCGAATCGACCTCATCGAAGCCGGCGCCGTTGTGGCGGACGGATTCGACCTTGGCGCAGCACCGACTCAAGCCGGTGTCATCAACGGCCAGGCCGTGATCACCACCGGGCTGGGCGGAAATGTCCGGTTCTTCCGCGCTCCGTTCGTCTGGGGCAACGGTGTCGACGACGCTTTTGCCGTCGTGTTCGGCAATCAGCCGCTCACCGTCGTTGACGACTCGGGCGCCATCTTCACGATACGCGTGACCGGCAATTCCATCGCGACCGTGCGCACGCACGCCATTCAGAGTTCAGTTGGCGTCGCGACGGTGCGCATCGAGGCCTCCCTCGGCGCCGGTGGAAACCTCATCATCACCAACAACTCCGGCAACGTCGAAATCGGCGACGTCATCGTCACGGGAACCGGCAGCAGCAAGGTCGTCTTCGAAGGAAGCGGCCGCACCGACGTTTACATGGTTCGCGCCTTCGGAGCCATCAACTCGATCGAGAACAAGACGATGGGCGACATCGTCGCCATCGACGTCGACGGCCTCAACACCCTCAAGCTCGCGGGTAACCTCGGCCGCACCTTCTCCTCGACAGCCGTAGCGTCTTGGGTTCGGGGTCCCGAATACCTCATGGCGCTCGGCGAAGCATCGGACGTCGGTGGTCCGCTGGTCTATTCGGCGGCCTCGGGCAGTGGTGGCGATCCCTATCTCGCCGGAGCCGCGTTCGATCAGTACCTCAATGGACTGGCGGTCCGCGCATCCGGTGGGACCAACCAGATCTCGCAGGTGCGCATCGACGGCACGATCGTTGACATCTACTCCGAAGTTAACATTGGTCGCGTAATTGCCAATGCAGACAAGCACACTCCCTTCGGCGACTTCCACGGCGTCGAAGGCACCATCTACACGCCGCTCTCCATCACTCGAATCGACTTGGGTGATGGCCTGGTGGAGTCAGGCTCCGGTCCAATCATCAAGGGTCTCATTGCCGCAGGCGGCATCGTCAGTCGCGTCGAGGTGACCGGCGAGGGACACGATATCCTCGGCACGATCACCGGCACCGGCTTCGGCGGGCAGATCGACGGCATCGGCCGCATCAACGCCACCAAGGGATCGCTGATCCGCGGCGCCCGGATCACCACCAACCACCTCGATTCGTCCTTCACCAACCCGGATCCGGATTCGAATGACGGCGGATCAAATCCGCTTGCGGATATCAACAAGATTGATGTCAAGGACGGCAGCATCATCAACAGCCTGATCGCTGGCGTGAATGTCAACAGTATCAACATCAAGGGCGGCCTCTGGGATTCGAACGTCCTTCGCGCCGATGGCAGTCTGAACACCGTTCGCGCAGACGATTTCGTCTATACCTACGTTGACGAAGGCGCGCGAAACCTCATCACAGTGGTCGGTGATGTTCAGCGAATCGAAACGCAAGGCCGTCGCGGCGACATCGTTGACCTGACGGTCGATGTCATTGGCAACATCCGAAACCTCCGGGCGAACTCGCTTGACGGCCTCAGCATCGATGCGGACGAAGAAATCCGCGTCGTGGACGCCCGAGCCAGAATCGTCCGGTCGTTCTTCCGTGCCGGTGCCATCACCAAGTTCAACGCGGTCGAGGACATCACCCGCGTGACGTTCACTGTCGCCGGCCCCGTGAAGCAGTTCCGCTCACAACGCAGCGACATCACCCGGCTCGATTTCACCATCGACGGTCCGGACGGCCGCCTCGACCTACTGGAGGCCTACGGCAACATCACCGGCGCCATCCGGGTTTCCGGTGAGGTCAAGAACCTCCGCACCCGTGAGGGCGACATCATTGGTCGCATCGAGACTTTCTCGGGCGACGGTTTCGTTCGCAACCTTCAGTCGGGTCGAGATCTCATCCTTGACCTCGAGGTCGATCGCGACATTGACAAACTCGTCGTCGGTCGCAATCTCAGCGGCCTGGACAATCAGTCCCTCAAGGTCCATGGCGACTTCGGCACCCTTGATGTGCGCAACGGCTCCTTCGACGGCACGATCATCGTCGAGGGCTCGATCACCAAGTCGTTCAACATCATGACATTTGTGGACGGCAGCGAAATCACCGCTCGCGGCAGTATCAACACGCTCAGCCTCGACAGCGGCATGACGGGCGTTATCGCCTCCTACACCGACAGCATCCGCCGGTTCGATATCGGTGGTGATCTCAACGGCACAATTACCGCCCGTAACGGGTCGATCGACAATCTGAGCATCGGTGGCAATGCTGCTGGTGCGATTGCGGCGGATGAGGGCATCCGCTCCATGAGCGTTGGTGGCAACCTGACCGCCTCGGTCAGAAGCGAAACCGATATCGATCGCCTCGATGTCGACGGAAACGCCACGGGTGCGATCATCCGGGCACTGTGGGATCTCAACAACCTCTCCATCGGAGGCCATGTAACCAGCACCATCATCGGCGCAGGCCGCGGCGTTCTCCGCGCGGACATCGGTGGCAACGTTGACGCCTCCTACATCATCGGCGGCCTCGAGTCTCTTGGCGCCGACAATGCACTGGGTGGTGCGGCGGACAACGCCGACACCTTCTCCAGCGGCAACGTCGAGAATGTCAATATCCACGGCACCATCAACAACCTAGTCATCGCGGCCGGCGTCCGATCCGGTTCAGACGGCTATGCCACTCCCGATGCCAACACCGACCTCGCTCCCGGCTTGAGCAACATCAACAACGTTCGCGTTGACGGTGCTGCATCCGGCACCAACCGGATCATCGCTGATACCACCGTCAGCAATGTGACTGTCGACGGGACGCAGCGAACGGTTGGCAACCCCGGGGCCAACATGGTTCTGACCGAACTGGACCAGGACCCGCTTACGCTCGCCGGCGGCATCGCCTTCGGCGACAACGCAGCGGTCGTCTTCACCGATACCGACGGCGATCAGATTACCCTGTCGATGCGCGGCCCCGGCTCGGGTCTTTACACCTTGGCCAATGGCGCCAGTGGAAACCTGACGGGCCTCGTGTTCAACGACACGGCCTCGCAGACCAACGTCGAAATCCGCGTGACCGCCGCAACCGGCAACGGTCGCGTCGATCTGGACAATGTCGTCATCCGCTTCGCTGACGACGCGGACCTTGGCAACCTGGATATCGAAGGCAATCTGGATGGGACCGACGGTGTCACGATCGATGGATCGGTCAACACGATCACCCTTCAGACCGCCAACACCAGTGGCACCATCGCCGTCGGTGGCGAGGCCAAGCGGATCGCCACGAATTCCGTGACGGCCGGCTCCTTCGTCGTCTCGGTGCTTGACACCTTCGATGCGTTGACCGGCGGTTTCGGCGGCCGCATCTTCAGTGAAACCATCGGCAACGTCAATGTTCGCAATGGCATCCTGAGCGGCGTGATCTGGGGACGTGACTCGATCAACTCGATCACCAACAACTCCACCGGCGGGATCATGGATCACGCCTCCATCGCCACCCTTGGTGAGATTCGTTCCATCAATGCGGGCACGATCCGCAATGTCACCTTCATTTCCGCCGGTGATCTGATTGGCAACGTGAATATCTCCGGCGACCTTATCGATTCCGACATCCTCGCAGGATTCACCCTCGGTTCTGACGGCCGCTATGGCGGCGTCGGCACCGCTGCGGATCGTCTTTCTGGCGGAACGCTGCAGAATCTGCGCGTGAACGGATCGGTCATTCGAGGCAGCGTGGCTGCTGGCGTTGCGCGGGGCACTGACCAGTACTACGGCACCGGCGATGACATCGGCTCGCTGGGCTTCGGCCTGCTCGAGCACGTGGATGTCTCCGGTTCCGTGGTTGGCTCCAACTTCAACAGTCAGAACTGGGCCTTCACCGCCAGTTCCCAAGTCATGGATGTCCGTGTCGGCGGTGAGGCATTCATCCAGGAGGGCAATGTCAGGACGCGGACCGTCAACTCCTCGCCGCTGCCGCTCGTCGTCGAGAACATCCGGACTCGCCTTGAGGCGGACACGCTGCTCATCGACATCTACTTCAATGAAGAGATCGACATCTCGACCATCCTGCTCGATCCTCAGAATCCGCAGGCCGAGTCGGCGATCTACTTCGAGAATCCAATCGATCCCAACGGCATCAAGCCCACACCCAATGATTCGTACACGATCACGTACGATCGAGCCAAGCTCAGAGCCACCATTCGCTTCAACCGTTCGTTCTCCCTCGCCAACCCCGGCGTCTACACGCTGGTGATCGACGGGGCCGCGATTCAGAGCGTGACCGGCATTCATCTCGATGCCGATCACGACGGTGTGGCCGGTGATTCCTACACCCAGAACTTCCTCGTCGGCGACGCGGGCGACCGTGTCGAAGCGGGGACCTGGGATCCGGACAGCGACCCGCTCACACCCAATGACGTCGACTTCCTGGAAGCCACGTCGCTCAGTCTACTGCTCGACGATCTCGTCGGCGGAACGGGCACCAAGAATCACCAGATCTCGTTCCTTGGTCGCATCGGCGATCATCCGGACACGGAGTCGTTCTACTTCCCGGGTCGGTTCGACGTGGATGTCTTCGAAGTCACGCTCGCCGCGGGTGATATCCTGCGCGCCACACTTTCCGACATCGTGCCGGGTTCGGCCTTCCTTGGCTCGGTCACGCTACGAACCGAAACCGGCGGCATCATCGGCGGCTCGGTCGCCCGCAGTCAGTCGCTGCTCTCGGAAGGCTACATCGAGACCTCCGGCGGGACCTACTACCTCACCGTCGCCGGCACCAGCCTCGGCGGCCCTCCGGGACTCGATTCGCTCATCGACATCTCCAACTCCACTGGTGTTTACACCCCGCCGCTGCTGGTCAGGGCGATTTCTCCCGACGAGATCAGCAACGACATCGGCAACTACGAACTCAACGTCATGGTCTTCAACGATGGAGACACCGGGTTCAGCCAGGCGACACAGACCGACATTGTCGACGGACAGGAAATGGTCCTCGAGGGCTTCATCGGCTTTGACACCAATGGGGTCCCGTCTGACCTGTTCGGCGACGCCGACGTCTACGACATCAGTCGCGTGCGTCTGGCTGACAACTCGCTCACTTCGCAGCTTGAAGAGGGCATGACCCTCACCGTCACGCTGCGACTTGAGAACGTCGGCGGTAATCTCGGCAGCCGGTACGAAGTCGGCGTCTTCCAGACCACCCAGACAACCGGCATCACCGACGGAATCCTGATGGGTGCCCCGACGAACCTCAACGATCTGGGTATCTTCGATCAGGCCGGCAACGCCACCTTCACCTTCCAGGTTCCCGAAGCCGGCACGTACGCCGTCATGATTCAGGGCAACATCCAGTCGAACTACGAATTGGTTGTCACCATCGATACGAACACGCAAGGCGATCGCCGGGCCACGGCCGAGGAACTCAACATCCTCCTCGAAACCAACGGCGGATTCGCCGCCTGGCACGGCCGCGAAGGCACGTCCCTCAACGCCTTCGACCTCAGCGGCATCGGGTTCAAGGGCCTTGAAGCCCAGATCCTGTCGGAAGTGATCGAGACGGTCACCGACCTGTTCGACGCCGCCGGCGTCACCGCTCACGTGAGCATCAACCCGGCGGACTTCGTCGGCGAAGATTTCACGACCGTCTTCCTCGCCAACAACTACGAGCCGGGACTGTACGGCATCGCGAGCACCCTTGATCCGCAGAACCAGGGCAAGAACGATGAGGCAATCGTCTTCGTGCCGACCTTTGCCTCGCTCGTCGCGGCTGGTCAGGTCGACGTGCTCTCGCTCGCTCTCGCCAACGTCGTGACTCACGAAGTCAGTCACACGCTCGGCCTGCGTCACGCCTTCAACCCCAATCCCTTCGGGCCCATCGGCATGATGGATACGAGTGTTCCCCCAAGCACGCCGCACCAGTTCATCGGTGATCCCAACGATCCCTACGCCACCGCTTCGATCCTGTCCGACTCCTGGTTCTTCGGACTCGAGAACGAAGTGGACCTACTCCAGCTGATCTTCGACGTCGACGTATAAGTCACCTCGAATCTCAGTTCGATTCTGCGCGAAACGACAGGCCGACCCAACAGTGGGTCGGCCTGTTTCATTTTTTCTTTTCGGTCGATCGTCGCGAGGTTCTATCGCCGAAGCGCCCGGCTCAATCTGCCAAGCCGTCCGCGGCGCTGGCGAACGTGAAGTCCTTCTCCGTGATCCCGCCGGCGTCGTGCGTACTGAGCGTCAGCGTCACGCGGTTCCAACGCACCAGGATGTCCGGATGGTGCTGCACTTGCTCGGCGTACTCCGCAACCCGGTTGACGAACTTCATCGCTTTGATGAAGTTCTTGAATTCGAAGGTGCGGCTGATGGTGTCACCGACGCCGGACCAGTCAGACGCCTTGTCGAGGCGAGCCTCAACTTCGGGGGGCGTGAGTTTCTTCATGACGCTGCTCCGATCGTGCACGATCCAATATGATCTTGGGAGTGAATCACGACATGTCAAGCCGCGCTACCCGACTCGCCCCGTCACCAACCGGGGCGCTCCACCTTGGGAATCTCCGAACGTTCCTGGTAAACTGGGCGCTTGCCCGTCGCGACGGATGGTCGATCGCCATGCGAATCGAGGATCTTGATGGGCCGCGAGTCAAACCCGGCGCGATCGAACAAACCCTCGACATACTCAGGTGGATTGGCCTCGACTGGGACGGTCCGATCCGCATTCAAAGCGCCGATCTTGAACCCTACATCGAGGCCATGCGCCAATTGGCCGATCACGGATGCGTGTACCCTTGCGAACTGACGCGCTCGGAGATCGAGGCCGCCGCCGCTGCTCCCCACGGCCCGGAGGGCGAATCGCCGTTTCCCGCGGCGATGCGTCCGACGGTCTTGCCGCGCCGGTTCGACAACGTGGACACCAATTGGCGATTCGTGGCGCCGGACCGTACGATCGAGTTTGACGATCACTTTGCGGGTCACATCGAGCGATCTCCCGCCCGGGACTGCGGCGACTTTGTGGTCTGGACCAGGCGTGGCCAGCCGGCCTACCAGCTGGCGGTCGTCGTTGATGATGCCAGCCAGGGCATTACCGACGTGGTGCGCGGCGACGATCTCATCGATTCCGCGGCGCGACAGATGCTGCTCATCGAGGCGCTGGGTTTGGGCCCGCAGCCGCGCTACACGCATCTGCCGCTGGTTGTGGGGGAGGATGGTCGCCGCCTGGCAAAACGGCACGGCGACACCCGGATTGCCCAGTACCGGGATCAAGGGGCCTCCGCGGAGCGTCTCGTCGGCCTGATGGCCTTCTGGTGCAGCCTTTCCGCCCGTCGCGAGCCAATGTCCGCCGATGAGTTTCGCGACGCATTTGACTTGTCTACGCTTCCCCGGGAGAAAACGACCTTCACGTGCGAGGACGACCGATGGTTGAACGAACGATGAAAATGTGGCCCGGTTCGTGGCGGATCGCCGTCGTGGTGATCCTGCTCATCGGCCTGGTCGGCTGCGACGAGAAGACCACCGACACCTTCACCGCCAAACTTGGCGGTCAGTGGTTCACGCTCGAAACGGCAATTACTCCTGAGAAACAAAAGCGGGGCCTCGGAGGGCGCGAATCGATCCCGGACGACGGCGGCATGATCTTCATCTTCTCAACAGATGAGAATCGCAACTTCTGGATGCTCGACTGCCTCGTCGACATCGACATCCTCTATGTCGATCGCACGGGCTTCATTGTCTCGGCCTACACCATGAAGGCTCAGCCGTTGCAGCAACCCGGCGAGACCACGAGAGAGTACGAGGAGCGGCTGAGGGCGGATACCTATCCCAGCAAGGGACGAGCGAGGTATGTCATCGAGTTGCGGGCCGGCCGGATCAACGAACTCGGACTGAAGCGCGGCCAGAAGCTCGATCTTGATCTCGATCGCCTCAAGGAGCTGGCCAAGTGAGCCGATGAACGCGATGAGTGCGGCCTTTTTTTCGGACCCCGGCTGCGCTCCCGCCCGCGGTTCGCAGTCATGGCCACACACCACATCCATTTCGTCGGCTTCGATCACGAACCAACTCTGCTTGCGCCTTGGGCCGATGGGATCACCGCGGCCTGGCCTGGTGAGAGTCGCGTTTTCGTCGAGCCCATGAGCGTCGAAAACGCCGTGGCGACGCTCGATCAATCAAAGATGGAAGCGTGCGTTTTGCTCCTGATGAGCCAGCCCTTTGGGACGGCTACGTATCGTTTGCTTGATTCCCTCGACGAGCAGCGCATCCCGACGATCATCCTCACGCACGATCGACGCGCCCTGACAAACCACCTCACGCCAGGTCAGGCGCTGGTTTGCGACCTCGGAGACGATCCCCGCAGTGTGGCTCTGCGACTCGACACGCTGCTCGGACGACAGGTCACCGTCGATCGCTGCATTGAGGAACTGCGCATCGCCCGCCGTTGCCAGACCGGCCTGGAGAGTGAAGTCTCGCGCATTCATGATGAGATGCAACTGGCGTCAATGATCCAGCGCGAGTTCCTGCCGCGCACTCTGCCAGAACTGGACGACGTACGCTTTGGTGTGTTCTATCGTCCCGCGGGCTACGTCAGCGGCGACATGTACGATGTTCGTCGACTGGATGAACACACCATCGGTTTCTTCCTCGCCGATGCGGTAGGGCACGGGGTGCCCGCAGCGCTGCTGACCATGGTCATCTCGCGCTGTCTCACGCTCAAGGTCATCAACGACGTCGACTACCGCATTGTCCCGCCCGGCGAAGTGCTCGCCAAACTCAACGAGGAAATGCTCCGACTCCAGAGCGCCGGAGGTCGGTTTGCCACTGCGGTTTACGGCATCATCGACACGCGCACGCACAAAGTCACGATCGCCGGCGCCGGCCACCCGCCACCGCGCCTGATCAAGGAAGATGGGAATTCCCTGGGCCTTGAGACCGATGGTGGACTGCTGGGCGTCTTTCCAGACGCGACCTTCAGCGAGACTTCGCTCACGCTCCGCGCTGGCGAAAGGCTCGTTCTCTTCACCGACGGCTTCGAAACGGCATTTCCCGATCAGTCTGCTGCTCGCCGACAACGCCGCTTGCCCACAGACCGCTACCTTGAATGCATGACGCAGATCTGTGGCGGCAATCGGCCCGTGAATGAGAGCGTCGCGGAACTGGCTGTCCTCGTTGACGACCAATCCGGATCGTTGCATCAGATCGATGATCTGACCGCCATCGTGATTCAGAGTGATGCGCCCGCGGCAACTCAGGCCCCGATTCGCTCGGCCCGGGCGCGCGCAAAAACCGGCGTCGATGCCGACCTTGCGGCGTGAATCGACGCCGGGTAATTCGGTCCTATTCTGCCGCTTGGTTCAGCGACCAACTTCAAATCGCATGAAGCGAGTGATGTTCACGCCCTTGGGCAGGACATCCTTGACGCTCTGCTTACCCTCGGGATCCTTCACGTACTTCTGATTCAGAAGCGTGATTTCCGCGAGGAATTTGCGGATCTTGCCCTCGACCATCTTCTCAGCGATCTCCGCCGGCTTGCCGGATTCGATCGCTTCGGCCTTCGCCATCTCGCGCTGTTTGGCGATCAGCTCGGCGTCGATGTCCTTGTCCGTCACGCCCATTGGAACCGGAACGTGGCTGACGATGTGCATGCAGATGCCCTTGGCCACCTCGGCGTCAACGTCACCATCGAACGTGATGATCGCCGCCTTCTGATTGTCGAAGTGAAGATACGAGCCGCAGCAGGGGGCTTCGAGCTTGACGCCTCGCTTGAAGACGGTGTTCTCGCCCGTCGTGATGCGAATGTTGTCGATGATCGACGCGATCTTCTCGTTCCCGACGGCGTCACCCGCCGATCCGGCGAGCACGATCCCCGCAATCTCGTTGGCGGCTTTCTCCACCATTTCGTTGCGCGCGGTGAAATCAGTCTCGACGTTGACTTCCACCACCGCCACGGCCTTGCGATCCGGCGAAGTGGAGATCGTCAGGCGTCCCTGCGCCATGGCGCGATCGGCCCGCTCGTCCATCTTGCCCTTGAGTTTGGCACGGAGCCACTCGATGGCTTTTTCCATGTCGCCGTCGTTTTCCATCAGGGCGCCCTTGCAGTCCATCATGCCCAGACCGGTCTTCTGGCGGAGGGCCATCACATCCTTTGCGCTGATACTGGCTGACATGCCATCATCCCTTCTACTGCTTGTCGTTCAGGCCGTCGGCCCGCCTTGCGTCGGCAGGTGACAGCCAGGAGTGGTTCGTGAGACGGAGCATGGGCTCGAGCGAGATTCGCCGAATGGGCCGTTGCTTCAATCGCTCCAGCATCGCCCGTTCGTCAAGTCGTTTGATTCGGTCCGACGGGTTCAGCTTCGGCACCGGCTTCAGCCGCGCCGTCCGTCGGGGCCGGTGTGACCTCGTCCCTGGGGAACATCGCTCGGCGACTGCGGCGCGGAGCTGTCGGTCCGCCTTCGCCGGCAGCGCGACCTTCTTCTTCGCTCTGCTGCGCGACCACCCTCTGGTTCTTGCCTTCCACGACTGCCGCGCACAGTTCGCGGATGATCACGTCGATGGAGCGCATGGAATCGTCATTGCCGGGAATCGGAATGTCGGCCAGATCGGGATCGCCGTCGGTATCGATGAGACAGATCGTCGGGATGCCCAGTTTCTTGGCTTCCATGATCGCGTTCATCTCTCGCTTGACGTCAATCACGACAAGCGCACCGGGCAACTTGGCCATGCTGCGAATGCCTTCGAGATTGCGCAGGATCTTCTTGCGCTCGCGGCGCAACTGGCTCTCCATCTTTTTGGAGTAGTTGACGATCTCGCCGCTTTCCTCGATGCGCTCGAGTTCTTCGAGCCTCTTGAGCCGCGAACGAATGGTGCGGAAGTTGGTCAGCGTGCCGCCGAGCCAGCGCTCGATCACCCAGTGCATCTTGACATCGCCCACGCGCTCGCGCAGCACATCGCGCGCCTGACGCTTGGTCCCGACGAAGCAGACGTCCTTGCCCGAGGCGACGGTCTTGGAGATGTACTTCTTGGCCAGCAGCAGGCCTTTGACCGTCTCCTTAATGTCGATGATGTGGATGTTGTTCCGCTTGCCGTAGATGTACGGCGACATCCGCGGGTTCCAGTTGGAGCTCCGCTGGCCAAAGTGGATGCCGGCCTCAATGAGGTCGGTGACGAGTGACTTGGATGTGGTCTCTGCCATGATTCAGATGCTCCTTCGAGCACAGCGACACCGGCGGATGATTGATCAGCTCTCCTTGGCCAAAATGGACCAAATGAAGAGAATCCCCCGCGCAAAGGGCGCTTGTGGGGTGTGTTCTGCGGTCTGGATTCTGCTCGAGAAAGAAGACCAACGACCTGTCACCGACCGGCCGCATACGACGCCTCACCACGGCCGGGGGCTCCACCGCTGACCTCGGTAGAGAAGGGAGTTTATCCCGCCACCGAGACAGGTTCAACGCGAACCAGCCCCGGGGTGGACCCGAGACCGACGGAACAGGGGCAATCGCTACCCAAACAGACCCCGAAGCGAAGCGCCGCGGTTCCGATGGATTCTCACGGTCCCAGATCACGCCGCTCATGGAGAATGGGCATGACATCGAAATACGGTCTGATGATGGCTGAGTCCGATTGCTCGAAGGTGCGGAATGGGCCATCGAAATAAACTCGGCCCTCGTGCAGCATGATGACCCGCGGCTCAAGACGGTGAATCAGGTCCTTGTCGTGCGTGATGATGACGCTGGTTCGCCGCATCCCAGCCCGACCGGGTCGCAGATGGGTGTCCAGGATCAGCCGGTGAATCTGCCCCGCGTGGACCGGATCCAATCCCGTCGTCGGCTCGTCGTAGAACATGAGCAGCGGATCCATAGACAGGGCCCGCGCGACAGCTACTCGCTTGGCCATGCCTCCCGATAGCTCGTCGCGATCCCGCTCCAGCAGCGACTCGACCATGTCGTGGAATCCGACGGATTGGAGAGCTTCGACGGCAATGGGGCGGATTTCGGCATCGGTCATGCCTTTGACTTCGCGGAACCACAAGGCGATGTTCTCAAACACCGTACCGGAAAAAAGTGCGTTGCGCTGGAAGACCACCGCCCAGTGCAGACGCAGCTCATCCATCTCTTCATCCGACAGATCCGCGAGATCGACCAGCGGTGCGTTGTCCCGTTCATGATCGGCAACGAGCACGCGTCCGCGGTCGGGTGAGAGCTGTCGGAGGATGTGCTTGAGCAGCACGGTTTTTCCACAGCCGGAACCGCCGACAACCGCCAGCAGATCGCCGCTGCTGACTTCCAGATCGATCCCGCGCAGAACCGCGTGCTCGCCAAATGACTTGTGCAAGGCCTCGACGCGAATCTCGATGGAGGGGACGTTGGCCATGGAGTGGACGATCATACCGTTGCTTTCCGATGCAACCGGCCGGCAGAACAGGAAAACAACCGCGATGCAGCTCGCACGAGCCGTTCTGGCGCATGGTCGCGCTACACTTTTCCGCGTGTGGCTCGGGTGCGGTGACAGAATCGCCCGATGACGCAAACAAGCCGACTGGCGAGGAGCATGGCATGGCGCGAGCAGCGACCGGCAAGAGCGAAAAGCCCCGAATCTACGATGAGGAGGTTGGCTTGCTGATGCAGGCCGATGAACTCTCCAATCGCATTGTCCTGCTTCCCTGCGGCGATCCCAGGCAGGCCACCCCAGGCCGCCACCGCATCCGAATCCAATGGGGCCAGCACCTGCTTTCCGATCTGCTCGCTCACAAATACCGCTCGCTGGTCTGCGGCGTCAACGCCAAAGACAACGCGCAAGGCATCATCTCCCAACTCGCCCGACTGCTTCCAGGCTGCCAGTGGAATGAGAAGTCGATCACACAGCACGCCCAGGCTTTTGCGCGATCGCTCGAGGGCGAAGAAATTCTGGTGATGAAGTACGACTTCGACGCGGTCGAGGTCTTTGCGCTCCTCAGGCCGCCATCGCGCGAGCAGTTTACCTTGGCCATGCTTGAGCGCGGCTTTAAGAAACTTTCGGAGATGCTCGAGAGCCGACGCGACCGGATACCCTGTGCCTCCGTCAGTTTCCTCGGAGCCAAGTCAAATCGACTTGTCGGATCAGACGGCCAGGAACCGAGCTTTGAACGCGTGCTGCGCATCATGCACGAGTCGGGCTATCGCGGGGATGTCTATCCGTCGCTGGGGATGTGGGAGTGTGCGCCCACTGGTGTATTCCCGTCGTTTCCCTTCCCGGAGGGCCTCGACCGGATGCGCAGCGGCGGCTTCTGATCGGAGCCGTGTCACGAGGTGCTACGAGCGACTTCGACCCAGCGCTGCGTCGATCTGTGGCAGCCAGCGTCGCGCCGTGGCCGCATCGAAACGCGCCGGCAGTTCCGTCGCGGGGCGATGTAACAAAACATACTGGACGACCTGACGAGCGGTTTCGCTGGGCGGCTCCGTGCCGCCAGACCAGTAGTCATAATCCGCCCAGGACATCGTCAACGTCAGTTCGATCGGAGAAGCGGAGCCATCACCCACAACGCCGACGGCAAACTGCCAGCCTGAATCCACTTCCTGCTCGTGTTCGATCCGAACCTCAGCCACCGAATCGCTCCTCACGAGTATAATCGAGTTCTACGACCTCACGCAATGACATTTCTCATCGAGACAATTCGGCTCGGCCTCAAGAACCTGAGGCTGCACATGCTCCGATCGCTGCTTACGGCTTTCGGCATCGTTCTCGGTATCGCATCCGTGATCGTCATGATGGCCATCACGGAGGGATCGAAGCAAAACGCACTCAAGCAATTTGAGATTCTCGGCGCCCGCAACGTCATCCTTCGCTCCGTCAAGCCGCCCGAGCAGGCAAACATGTCAGGCAGCGATAGCAGCCAGGGTGATTTCATTCTCTCCTACGGCCTCACACGCCAGGATTATCGCCGACTGGAAGCCCAGTTCGCCGGTCAGGCAGAGGAGATCGTTCCGCTCAAACTTTGCGGCGCGATGGTCACGCGTGGTTCGCGCCAGATGTCCAGCCAGACATTCGGCACGACGCCAGATTTGCCCAAGTGCGCCAATCTTCCCGTGTCGCAGGGCCGATACCTGACCCCACTCGACCTCGAAGAGGATGCGTCCGTCTGTGTCATCGGCCGTACGGTGGCCCTTCAGTTATTCCCGCTCGAAGAGCCACTCGGCAAGACACTTCGCGTCGATGATCAGATCTTCACCGTCGTCGGTGTGCTGGCGCCAGTTGGCCTGGCGGGCGGAGCCGGCAGCGCGCTGGTCGGGCGCGATCTCAATCAGGACGTCCACATTCCCCTGACGACCGCCATGGCTAAGTTCGGCGATGTGATCATGAAGCGCAGCGCCGGCAGTCGCGACATCACCAACATCGAGCTGAGCGAAATCTACATCGGCATGCCAACGATCGAGTCCGTCTCGCGCGGCGGGCACATGGCCGAGCGCATCATCAACATCGGTCAGCGCAAGGATGAAGATGTCACCGTCATCATTCCCTACGAACTTCAGGAGATGGCCAAGCGAACGGCCCGGATCTGGAGTCGCGTCATGCTTTTCATCGCCGCCATCGCGCTGGTGGTTGGCGGCACGGGGATTATGAACATCATGCTCGCCTCGGTGACTGAACGAACCCGCGAGATCGGCATTCGCCGCGCACTGGGAGCGACGCGCAATCACATCACCTGGCAATTCCTCGTCGAGACCGGTGTGCTGTCGCTCTTTGGCGGTTTCATAGGGATCTTCGTCGGGGTCCTGGGAGCGGTCCTGCTCGGCGCGGCGCTGCCTGAGCAGTTTCCAACGCAAGTGACGGGCTGGTCCATTGCGGTGAGCTTCATCGTTGCCTGTGGTGTGGGGCTGGTCTTCGGCCTGTATCCCGCCAATGTCGCCGCCAGTCAGGACCCAATCGTCGCTCTGCGCCACGACTGACGCCGACGAAGATCGCGCCGGGTCGACGGGCTGCCACGCCTATGCTCCCAGCCGTGATGACTTCGCCAGACAGGACTGAATCCGCCGAGCCGACCAATGCGCGCCAGGTGGCAATGCGCTTCATCGCTGAGCAGATTCGTCGCTGGCCCGATCTGGATCTGCGCCCGCTGGCCACGGCCGGACTCGACGAGCGCGACGCCCGCCTGGCGCAGGCCATCTGTGCCGAAACGGTCCGCCGATGGAAGACGCTTGAATCCCTGCTCAACGCGCGACTGCGCCGGCCGCTCATCGAAAACGAAGTCAACCTCCAGGCGGCGTTGCTCGTCGGAGCAGCCCAGATCTTCTTCCTCGAGCATCAGCCGGACTATGCCGTCGTCAATGAGACCGTCGCTTGGGCCAAGCGACGCGTGCGGCCCAAAGCGGGTGGCTTGGTGAACGCTGTGCTTCGAAGCATGATCGACCTGCGCGGCGAATTCCTGGAAACCAGGCCAGGTGTCAGCGCCGAGGCGCTTCCACTCTCAGACGGTCGGTGGCTGACGCTTGCGGACGCAGTTTTGCCGGAGGATCCAATCGAGCGCCTGGCGGTCCAGACGAGCCATCCCGTAGAGTTGATCGCGCGCTGGAACAACCGATGCTCTCCCGCCGAACTGGAGCGACTTGCCCTGCACAGTCTCGTCATCGCGCCGACGCTGATTGTCGGTCTGCCCTCTGAGGTCATCGACAGTCACGATGATCTCGTACCGCACAACGCTCCGGGGTTTGCGGCTTGGTCCGGTTCACACGCCGGTCTCGTCGAACTGCTCGGCGAGCATCGCGATGCTCGCGTGCAGGATCCGATGTCATTCGACGCTGTGCGCCGTACGCGAGAGGCCACCGGCCCCGTTGATCTGATCGCCGACGTCTGCGCCGGTTCGGGAACCAAGACCGCCCACCTCGCCTTGGCGTATCCGGAAGCGAAGATCATTGCGACGGATGTCGATCGAAGGCGCTTCTCCATGCTGCACCAGCGCTTCGCCGATTCGGATCGCGTGGCGGTGATCGAACGGGAGCGGCTGATGGAGTTTGCCGGGAGAGTCGACCTGCTGCTGCTCGACGTACCCTGCTCGAACTCGGGAACGCTCGCGAGGCGGGTCGAAGCCAAGTATCGGGTGGACACCGGACATCTTGCCTCGCTCGTTGCGCTTCAGAAGCAGGTCGTCGCCGATCATCTCGCGCTGCGGGGTGGCAAGAGCCTCATCGCCTACAGCACTTGCAGTCTCGAACCCGAGGAGAACGAGGCGCAGAGCGCATGGATCAACCGCTGGCACCGAACGAGGGTTGTCACCGAGTTTTCACAGAAACCCGCCGGAACGCCCGGGGATTCTCCCGCCGGCTATCGCGATGGCGGCTACCTCGCGCTGCTTGGCTAGCATAACATCATTGGAACCGGCCCGATCGCTCCCATGCGTTGGGCCGCACGTCTAGACAGAGGCGATCGTCAACTGATGAATCTGCTTGACATACTCAAACTTGACTGTATCAAGGTGCCTCTCGAGCACGCCGAGAAAAAGGCCGTCATCGATGAGATGGTCGACCTGCTTGCCGCGACGCACACGATCTCCGATCCAGCCGCGCTCAAAGACGCGGTCTGGAGTCGCGAACAGACCCGCACGACCGGCATCGGTCAGGGGCTGGCCATTCCTCACGGCAAAGCTGAAGTCTGCGATGACCTCATGCTCGCCATCGGAAAACCCGCGCTGCCCATCGACTTTCAAAGCATCGATCGGCAGCCGGTGCGCCTGGTCGTAATGCTCGTCAGTCCGCCCGATCAGACCAGCCGGCACATTCAGGCGCTGGCTCGCATCAGCCGCCTCATGACACAAGACGACTTCCGCGAAGCCGTCTATAACGCGGGGTCCGCCGAAGAGATCTACAAGCTCTTTGAGCAGTATGAGACCTCCGCCGCCCAAATGTGAGGCCTCATGCCGAGCCGCTTCACCACCCTGCTTCGAATTTCGCTCGCACTGGCATTCGCCTTCGGCGGATGCGAAGCGGCTCCCAAACCATCGCCGTCCGCGCAGCCGCCTGCAGATCAATCGCAGCGCACGGTTCCCACCCCATCGAATGAGGCGGCGACACCACCGGCCGACGCCGTCTCCACCTCACGGCAAGCCGAGCCGACGAGCCCGCCTCCCGAGCAACCGCCGGGCCCGACGCAGCCGCGCTATGCCGATGTCGACTGGCCGCACCTCAAAGTCGACCTCAACAATAAAGTCGTCGAAATTGAAGGCTTCAGTGGGATCCACAAGGGATGGCTCGAACAGATCATCTGCCTGGCCGGCACCCGCACGCACGAGTCGGTCCTCATCACCGAGGCCAAGCCGAGCCACATCCATGCAGCGTTGCTGCTCATCGGACTCGAACCGGGTCGACCGGGCTTGTGGAAGATCGACCCGGATGATCCCAAAGGAGAGAAGTGGATCGTCGAGCCCCCCAGAGGCGCGGCGGTGAGCATCACCGTCCAGTGGACCGACACGCAGGAGCAGCAGCATGAAGTGCCGATCCGCCAGTGGGTCCGCGACTTTCACGGCCACGATCTGCTTCCCGATGAGCCCTGGATCTTCGGCGGCTCGATGATGAAGGCCGACTACACCGGAGAAGTCGGGTACCTCGCCGATCGCACTGGCTCCATCGCCGGTCTGGTTACCTTCGGCGATGAACTCCTCGGCTGGTGCGAAGTCCTCCCCGATCAGGAAGCCGTCATGGCCCCGGAATGGGAAGCGAACACCGAGGCCATGCCCGAGCCCTTTACGCCGGTCACCATCAGGTTGCGCCCTGCTTCAACCCAGCAGTAGGGGGCCGTCAACTGGTGACGGGGCGGGCCGCGGCCTAGACTGCTCATCTCTCGACGCGGCTCGTGTCCCCGAGACCCCGGCCCGTCTGTGTACTCATATTTCAACGCAAACGGCGGAATCAGGAGGCGGTCGATGACGCAGCAGAAGGCAACGAACATACACTGGCACGAGGGCGAAGTCAGCCGCGATGAGCGCTGGAAGGCCCTCAAGCAGCAGGGCTGCGTTCTCTGGTTCACCGGGCTCTCAGGGTCGGGTAAGTCCACAATCGCCTGTGCGCTCGAATCCGCCCTTGTCAACCTCGGCCATCACTGCTACCGCCTTGATGGCGACAACATCCGCTTCGGCCTCAACAAGAACCTCGGATTCAGTGCCGAGGATCGGGCTGAGAACATCCGCCGCATCGGCGAAGTCGCCAAACTCTTTGCCGACGCCGGCATCATCACTCTCTCCAGCTTCATCAGTCCCTACCTCCGCGACCGGCAGATCGCCCGCGAAGCGACCGAGAAGGGGGGCATGAAGTTCTTCGAGGTCTACGTCGAAACGCCCCTCGAAGTGGCCGAAGCCCGCGACCCCAAGGGCCTCTACAAGAAGGCCCGCGCCGGCGAGATCAAGGGCTTTACGGGCATCGACGATCCCTACGAAGCCCCCGAAAAGGCTGAACTGGTTCTGAACACCGCCGAGATGTCGCTCGATGAAGAGGTCATCGCCCTCGTCGAGTTCCTTACCAAACAGGGCATCATCCGCCCGGCGTAAGAGATTTGAACCGGTGCGGCACCTCGCCGCGGTTCGAGCCAGCATTCAATGTGAACAAACCGCCCGGCGACTCGCGAACAGCGAGTCGCCGGGTTTCGTTTTGCTTCCACGTCGGCTGACCTGCCGCCGTTCCCGGCTCGTCAGATGTCCGACCCGGCGCGCATATCCTCCTCGGTCCCGCCTGAACTGAATTGCGAACGGAGCGAACGAACATGATGCGAAACAGCACGTGTGTACTCATGATCATCGGTCTTGCCACCGCGAGAACCGCCAGCGCCGACGACGACTTCGACTGGTTGGTCAGGGGAGTGGAGACCACCGTGCAGCCGCAGGCCGATGAGGCGCCTTCGACGATTCACGAGGTCGAGCCACTGGCGCCGTTCGGCACCGCCGACACCTGGCGCTGGGCCATTTACACCGGCGCGGCTCACGACTTCGACAGCTCCGAAAATTACAACCTGCACTTCTCCGCCGAGTACTTCATTGCCACCGATTTCAGTGTCAACCTGGAGCTGGGCGTTTTTTACTTCGACCAGATCCAGAACACATGGGGCACGAATTTCAATACCCTGTTTCGCTGGCACTTCCTCAAAGGCGACAACTGGACGGTCTACGGCGACGCCGGCGCTGGCCTGCTCTGGACCGCAGATGATGTACCCGATCAGGGTACAAGTTTCGACTTCACGCCTCAGGCGGGACTCGGAGCCACCATCGCCGTCGGCAATGGCGGCGCTCGCCTGATGACCGGCCTGCGCTGGCATCACATCTCTAACGCACGCACGCAGGGCGAGCAGAAAAACCCCGGCCGCGACTCGCTGATGGGCTACGTCGGCATCTCGTTTCCGTGGGGGAACTGAACGACCTGAGAAAAACGAAAGCGGCCGCACCCCTCCGGGCGCGGCCGCTTTCATTGATTCGACTTAAGTCAGGAATTCGCCGGCTCTTCCTGCTTGGCTTCATCACGCAGCACGGCCTTGCGGCTCAGCTTGATGCGGCCCTGGTCGTCGATGGAGATCACTTTGACCTTGATCGTGTCGCCCATCTTCACAACATCGCTCACGTTCTTCACGAACCCGTCGGCGAGTTCGGAGACGTGACACATGCCGTCCGTGCCGGGCGCGATCTCGACAAAGCAGCCGAAATCCTTCACCGCCACGACCTTGCCCGTGTACACCGTGCCGACCTTGACCTCGGCCGTCAGGGCTTCGACTTCGGCCTTCGCCTGGGCCGCCGCCTCGCCGTTGGCGGTTGCGATCATCACGGTGCCGTCGTCGTCGACGTCGATGCTGGCGCCCGTGCGTTCCTGGATGGCGCGAATCGTCTTGCCGCCCGGGCCGATGAGCTTGCCGATGTTGTCCGGGCTGATGCGCAACGTGATGATGCGCGGTGCGAACTGGCTGATATCCGAACGCGGTTCGGCAATGACCTTGGCCATCTGGTCAATGATGAACAGCCGCCCCTCGCGCGCCTGAGCGAAGATGAGCTCGATCTGCTCAAAGTTCAGTCCGCGGGCCTTGAGATCGAGCTGAATGCCCGTGATGCCGTCGCGCGTGCCGCAGATCTTGAAATCCATGTCGCCGAAGAAGTCCTCTTCGCCGATGATGTCGGTGATGTAGGTTTCCTCACCGGTGTCTTCATCCGTGACGCGGCCGATCGAGATGCCAGAGACGATGTTCTTGATGGGAACTCCCGCATCCATCATTGCCAGCGTTCCGCCGCACACCGAGGCCATCGACGATGAGCCGTTCGACTCGGTGATGTCCGAGACGATGCGGATCGTGTAGGGGAATTCTTCCGGATCAGGCAGCACGCCCACGAGGCTGCGCTCGGCCAGCGCACCGTGGCCGATCTCGCGACGTCCCGGCCCTGTGATGCGCCGGGCCTCGCCCGTGCAGAACGGCGGGAAGTTGTAGTGGAGCGTGAACTTCTTGGAGTACTCGGGAAGCAGGCCGTCGATGATCTGCTCATCGCGCCCCGTGCCGAGTGTGCACGAAACGAGTGACTGCGTCTCACCGCGCTGGAAGAACGCCGAGCCGTGCGTGCGCTGGAAGATGCCGACTTCCATTTCGAGATCACGAATGACCTTGAGATCGCGCCCATCGGCGCGGATGCCTTTCTTGGCCAGCAGGCGGCGGGCCGTCTTCTTCTCCAGAAGTCGAATGGCTTCCTTGCAGTGACCTTGCTTCTGGGCGTGCGCGACGACGTCGTTGTAGTTGCCGCTCTCGGGAGCGGCGCAGTGCTTGTCCATGAATTCCTTGGCAATCGCTGCGATCCGGTCGGATCGCTCTTGCTTGCCGGGAATCTGCCGAGCCTCGGTCATCGCATCGCCGAGCTCCTGCTTGACGAGATTCGTGATCTCATCGGGAACGACGACGAGTCCGCCGAGCATCTTGGGCTGGCCAGCCTTCTCGGTGAGTTCGCCGATTAGGCCGAGGATGTCCTTGATGTGTTCGTAGCCAAACTTCATGGCGCCGATCACGTCGCCGTCGGGCACTTCCGCAGCGCCCACTTCGATCATGTTCAACCCGTCCTTGTGGCCCGAAAGCACCAGGTCGATATCAGAATACTCGAGCTGAGCGCTGGTGGGGTTGATGACAAACTGGTCATCGATGCGTCCGATGCGGACCGTCGCAATCGGCCCCTCGAAGGGACAACTGCTTAGTGCCAGAGCGGCCGAGGCGGCGGTGCCCGCCAGCACGTCAGCGTCATTGAGCGTGTCATGACTCATGACCCAGCACTGGATCTGCACTTCTTCGATAAACCCATCGGGGAACAGCGGGCGGATCGGCCGGTCGATCATCCGCATGGTGAGAATTTCTTTTTCATTGGGCGCGCCTTCGCGCTTGCGGAACCCGCCGGGGAACTTGCCGGCCGCCGACGTCTTCTCCCGGTAGTCCACGGTCAGCGGGAAGAAGTCCAGCCCCGGACGCGCTGGCGCCCGAACGACGGTCGCCAGCACCGTGGTGCCGCCATACGTCGCCATGACCGCGGCGCTGGCCTGGCGGGCGATACGACCTGTTTCAAGGACGAGTGTGCGACCGCCAATTTCACGTTCAACTCGAGTAAGTGCCATAATTCGTTTGTTGTCCCTTCTTGGGGCCAGCGGCAAATGCAAACCAGCGGAGTCGTGATCGAATGTCGATCACCTCCGGGAAGCGCTTGCCTGGTTGGCCGATTGATTGCTCAGCGGGCCCGAGCGTCCGACTCCGTCGCCCGATGCGATGGAATGACCGCCTGCGCCCCGGGGAGTTCGCTGCAGAATGCGAGCGAAATCGAACGGTTCCCATTGAACCGCCGTTGCCAAGGCGAAGAAGGTCCTAGCAGCCGGATGCGCACCAGAGAAACGCTCCCGGTTACTTGCGCAGGCCCAGTTTTTCGATCAGTTTGAGATAGCCGTCGCGATCGGTGCGCGAGAGGTACCGCAGAAGGCGGTTGCGCTTGCCGACCATCATCAGCAGGCCGCGGCGGCTGTGGTGATCATGGCGGTGACTCTTGAGGTGCTCGGTAAGGTCCGTTACCCGGGCGGTCAGCACGGCGATCTGGACTTCCGGTGAACCGGTGTCCGTGCCGTGTCGGCCGTGATCGGTAATGACCCGTGTCTTGGCGGCGGGTGCGATAGACATCAAAAAATTTCCTCGTCTCTTTCTGGTGTTTCCGTCTTGTGATTCTTATCCGGGATGATATTCCCCCTCCCGGCAGGGGGCAACGGCCCGCCATTCTCGACCTGCCCGAAGAACTGCCTCCAATCCCCGATTTGCACCCATTCTTTGGGTTTCCGCTTGATTCCGGGCCGATCATCGAGCAAAGTGAAGGGAGTCAGTCGGGCTCGATTCGAACCTGTATCATCGAACAGGGGAGCGCCATGACCACAGCGACACACCACCACATCACCGCACCGCACGGCACCCAGCGATCCTGCAAGACCTGGCAGGCAGAGGCCGCCATGCGCATGCTCATGAACAACCTCGATCCGGCGGTCGCCGAAGACCCAGACCACCTCATCGTTTATGGCGGTCGCGGGCAGGCGGCTCGCTCGTGGGAAGCCTACGACGCGATCATCGAGTCGCTCAAAAACCTCGCCGTCGATGAGACCCTGCTCGTGCAATCCGGCAAGCCCGTCGGCGTTGTCCGCACACACGAAGACGCGCCGCGCGTCCTTATTGCCAATTCCAATCTCGTCCCGCACTGGGCGACGCAGGACCACTTCGACAGCCTCTGCGCGCGCGGCTTGATGATGTTCGGTCAGATGACCGCCGGATCGTGGATCTACATTGGCACGCAGGGCATCGTGCAGGGGACCTACGAGACATTCGCCGAAGCCGCCCGTCAGCACTTCGGCGGCACACTCAAGGGTCGCCTTAATCTCACCGCGGGCTGCGGCGGAATGGGCGGCGCACAGCCGCTCGCAATCACGATGAACGAAGGCGTCTGCCTCATCGCCGACGTCGATCACACGCGGCTCGAGCGCCGGCGCCACGATCGCTATCTTGATGAAGTTGCCGACTCGGTGGACACCGCCATCGAGCGAGCGCTCCAGTACGCGCACGATGGCCGCGCCATCTCAATCGGAGTCGAAGAAAACGCCGCCGATCTCTACGAAGCGCTGCTCGCGCGCGGCATCACGCCGGATACGGTCACGGATCAGACTTCCGCGCACGATGTGCTCTCCTACGTGCCGTCGGGTCTGACGGTCGATGAAGCCGCGTACCTGCGCGGCCACGATCCGCGCGAGTACGAACGCCTCAGCCTCGACACCATGACGCGTCACGTCAAGGCCATGGTCGAATTCCAGAACCGCGGCTCGGTCGTCTTTGACTACGGCAACAACATCCGTCAGCGCGCGTACGACAACGGGTTCAGTGAAGCCTTCGCATTTCCCGGCTTCGTCCCCGCGTTCATCCGGCCCCAGTTCTGCCGCGGCCGCGGCCCGTTCCGCTGGGCGGCGCTGTCCGGCGATCCCGCTGACATCCGCGCCACCGACGAGGCGATCCTCCAGCTGTTCCCGCGCGATGAGTCGCTCCACCGCTGGATCCGCATGGCCCAAGAGCGCATCGCCTTCCAGGGTCTGCCCGCGCGGATCTGCTGGCTCGGCCTGGGTGAACGCGACAAAGCCGGCCTCGCATTCAATGACCTCGTTCGCTCCGGCAAAGTCAAGGCCCCGATCGTCATCGGCCGCGACCACCTCGACTGCGGCTCCGTCGCAAGCCCCAACCGCGAGACCGAAGCGATGAAAGACGGCACCGACGCCGTCAGCGACTGGGCGATTCTCAACGCACTCGTCAACACCGCAAGCGGCGCCAGTTGGGTGAGTTTCCACCACGGCGGCGGCGTGGGCATCGGCTTCAGCCAGCACGCCGGCCAGGTCATCGTCGCCGACGGCACCGAGGCCGCAGCCAACCGCCTCAAGCGTGTTCTCACGAACGACCCCATGATGGGCGTCTTCCGCCACGTCGACGCGGGTTACGACGAAGCAAAACAGTGTGCCGTCGAGCAGCACGTCAAGATTCCAATGGGGTGATGGTCCATGCCGACCGTACGGTGGTCCCGTTTCCTGGCCTCGCTCGCAGCAATGCTGGCGATTGCCGTGGCGGGGTGTCTTGGTGCGGCGCGGCTCACAATCGCAGAGGACTGGGTGTCAGTAGGCCTGTACTCGTCGGTCTACGCGATGGTCGTTGTGGCAAGTTACGTTGTCGCATCACTTTGGAATCGTTGGCCCGTTCTTCGCCATGCCCTGTTCTGGTCGCTTCTGACACTTGTGCAGATTCCATTCGTTCTCGCGGGGTGCTTTCCTTCGCCAACGGGCTTTGCGTACGAAGGAGATCAACTTGCCCGCATGTTCATTCTCCCGATCGCGGTGGGCGGGCTACTCGCCTACTCTGTCGACCGCTTCACTGGGCTCAGTTCCACGCGACAGTTGACTCGACGGCCAGACCATGTGTGTCCGACCTGCGGCTATCCAAAAGGAAGCTCAAGAGTCTGCACCGAATGTGGCAAGGCGTTGAACAAGTCGCCATGACCCGCCGTCGCAAGATCATCGGCCTCACCGCCATCGTGGGACTGGCATGCGTGCTCTGGGTCGGCGACCGGCTGATCTACACGCTGCGCCACCTCCCCGAGGCCTACTCGGCATGGGATGCCGGCGAACTACTCGTTACCTACCTCGAAATGCACGACAACCACTGGCCAACGTCGTGGGACGATTTGTTATCCGTGCTCGATACGCCGCGCGGCTCAGAGATCACTCTCCGCGCGCCCCACGCGAACGAGTCAGACTACGCCCTCGTGCTTCAAGGCATGATCGCCATCGACTGGAGCTTCGACCCGGCCCAAGCCGGAAACGCGTCGCCCGTCACCCGGCCCGACGGCAGCGCCTTTTCCGTTCTCTGGCAGGATGGGGATCCGAACGAGATGGTTCGCGAGTATCTGAAGTCAAACACAAGCGACGATCATTGAAGATCAGCAGCCGCGAGGAGCACGTTGCATGGCGAGTTCACGCATCATCTGGTCGCACTCCGGTCATGAGCATTCGAAACCAGACCGACGCGCCAGCGAGGACGAGTGGATTCGAGCAATCCTGTCGTTCGCATGTCCTACTGTCGATTCAGCACATACTCGATCGCCGCCGCCAGGCTTGGCTCGTCATTGATCCATCGTGTCGAGCCGTGCGGGGTCCACCACTTGCGAGATTGTGCGCACTCTTCGTTCAAACGTCGGGAGCACCACGCCTTGAACTGCTCCATCACCGTCTCAGGTTTCGCATCCCCCGCAATCACGACAACGTCCACATGATTCGTACGCACATTGATGGCCAGAGCCTCCCACTTGCGAATATTGCAGTGGGCCTCGATCGACGAACATGCGCTGGCTGTTTGGAATTTCAGTGAGCGCACAACTTCATGGCGTGGCGCGATGCCGTCCGATCCACCCTCCGCATTCGGGGCACTTCTCGCTTGTCAGGCCCGTGAGATCGTAACCACAGTGCGCGCATTTGCCGGCGCGTGCAGCAGCCAGCATGGCGTCCGCCTTGCTTCGCTTTCTGCGAAGCCGCTCCTTGTGGTACCAAGAGGGTAGCTGTACCGCGCCTGCAACCACTGCGATGGAGAATCCCAGTGCCAGGATCAGATCGATGCCGAACAATCCCGAGCCACCGAGCCACTGCGAGATTGACTGAATCCAGCACCAGGCGGCGATGGTGGCATAGACAACGAGTGCTATCGGTGCACTGAATGGTCTGAGTCGGTACGGAACAAGATCGCGGATCCAGATGTTCGAGGGTTGGAATCGCCGCATGCGGGACTGTAGGTCGCGGCCGATCAAAGCACGCACGTTCCGTACCCTTGGCTCACAAACCGCGCAACGCAGGTCGAGCGCCATTCGTCCTCGCTCGCGCGTCGGTCTGGTTCCTGCCGCGTAGACTCAACGGATGAACCTCCGCTGGCTGCTGGGCAACTTCACCGATCCGCAATACAACATACCGCGGCGCGAGCAGTTTCGTCTTTCGAATGAGGCGCACAAAAAGTTCGTCTCGACCAGCGCCTTTCTCTGGCACACATTTCTCATCCTCCTGCCGTTCCTGGTCCTGCTCAAGTTCCTGAATCCGCTGATGACGTGGCTGGGCTTCACCAGTCAGGCGGGTCCGTATCTGATCGCCTACGCCATCCTGGTGATTCTCTTCTGGATCTGGAGCGCGTGGATGTACCGCTCGCTCTACGTCCGCCCCATACGCCGCGCCATGCGCGCAACCGGCTACGACCTCTGCATCAACTGCGGCTACGAATTGCGAGGACTCGACGCTTCGATCGCTCAGTGCCCCGAATGCGGACAGGATAGAGAAACCGCGAACGCGACCCGCTCCGATGCAAGGACCGAAGCCGGCCACCGACCTAAGTAGGTGAAGCGGTTCGCCGACAACCCGCAACTACCGCAGTCGTTGCCGCAGTCCACCCGTACGATCCACTGTCCCGTTTCTGAATTCAACGGAGCAACACATGACACGCATTGCCGCCATGATCATGGTCATTATCGGTGGAGTCCTGCTTGTCCTCGGCATCATGGCCACCGACTCGCTCGCCGACCGGTTCAGCCACTTCTTCACCGGCCAGTTCACCGATTCCACCGTCTGGAGCATCGTCTTCGGATTGATCCTCGTCGTCGCCGGCGTGACGATCATGATCAGAGCCTGCGGGCGCAAGCCCTAGAACAGTGCGCGCCGAGGCGTCACCCAATCCCATGCGAGCCCTGTACGCAATCATCCTGCCCTCTCTGGCCCTCGGCGTGACGCTCAACCTGGCGATGGCCTGGATGTGCGCTGCATGGGTCGAGCCTTCCCGCGGGACCACGAGTCTCTCGATCGTTCCTCGATCAGATGGCCGCTTTGATGCGACGACCTGTCGGGCTTCATTTGGTCACAAGCGAGTGAGCCGCGCCACGCTCTCCAGCATCGGAGGCTATCCCGATTCGGGTCAGATCCTCGAACTCGAGTGGGACATCACCGGCCACGAATACAGCGAGACACGAGCCGGCTGGCCCCTGCCCGCGCTGGCCTGCCGGAACTACTCGGAAGTGGAAATTCGCGACTCTGGCGGCGCTACGAATCTCTCGAAAACCGGCCTCGTGCACATAGAGCATGGAATCGAGTTGAAGCCGTGGCCCGTGGGCGGCGCCGTCGCGTCATGGAGGGCGTTGCCCTGTCGACCGCTCTGGTCGGGGGTGATTGTCAATTCACTGCTGCTCGCAGTCATCAGTAGTGTCTGCTTGTTTATCCCGACCACGCTGCGCCGCCGTCTTCGTCGTCGTCGCGGTCAGTGTCAGCACTGTGGTTATCCGATCGGAGCCTCTCCGGTCTGCTCCGAGTGCGGGGCGCCGATATGTGTTCAAACTGGCGAGCCGGCGTAATGCACTGGCATTCTGGGCGTTGTCAGGGTGGGCGGATGGTGCGTGAGGGCCTCGTACCCAGCCCCTGAAGGAGGTTGCCAATGAAGTATCCGACGATTGCCGTCATCACGCTGGCGATCATGCTCGGTATTGGCCTGGGCGGGTCCTCGCTCCCCCGTGAGAGGTCGAAGTATGATGACTTACCATGCGCGATGGTGATGTACACCCCCGGAAACGGACCGCCGGACTCGCCATGCGGCCTGATCATGGCTGTCTGGCGAGATGGCACGATGCTGTTCTCCGCCGGCGAGTGCAGCCCGGGTAAGCACATGCTGGTGGGCCAGGCCGATATCGCGGATGTCGATGCCATGGTCGAGGCCATGATCCGTGCCGGGTTCTTCGGCAAGCTCAAGGATGATTCCGGCGTGCCCGATGCCGGCTTCAGCACCATGGCCCTGCGCGTACGGACCAGCAAGGCGCGTCGACATTCCGGATCACTCATTCCAGGATTCGGCAAAAACGCTAATCCCGATGCCGACTACTGGGCGTATGTGAAAATGTGGCGGCGTTGCGAGGCCGAGTTGCACGCCATTTCACCCCACAAGGTCGAGCGACTTGAAGATCGGCTCGAAGCGGATGGCACGTTCCGTGGCTACAACCCCGACGAGCCATTCGAAACGCCGTGGCTTCACGGAGATGCATGGCGCTGAAGGTCTGGAAGGCCATGGCATCACGCCGAGGAGAGCGGCCGTTGACTGGTCCCGCATTCCGGACACGTCGTTGATCCGTCAGGCAACCCGTCGAGCAGGTAGCCGCAACGGGCGCAAACGTTGTACCCGCGCTTGCGAAGTTCGGCGTAAACGCAGGGCGCAAACCCGACCTTGCGCAACACCACGAACACGGTGGCCACGGCCGCGATGTAAAGCACAAACCAGATGAGCGTAAAGTACCACCGGTGCCTGCCGAACATCGGTTCGATGAAGTCAGGCAGGAACAGGAAGCCCAGAATCGCCGCACCCAGTCCGCCCGCGTAGAGCGCGACGTGAATCGGGTTGCGCATCCACCGGCTCCAGGCCGCGGTTCTCAGAGCCCGTCGCTCGCTGGGGCTGAGCTTCAACTGCGGATCGATCAGGGGTTCCGGCAGCCAGGTCACCCATGATCGTAGGGATATTCGGCCGCCGCTCATCCCACACATAGGATTCCACCGATGCCGCCCCAACGCCTCAGCCCGTCGGAGATGCGCGACCATCTGGCTCTCGAGTCCGGCGAAGTCTGCGGCATCGTGCGCCAACTGCGGCGCATGGTGCTCAGCGCGGCGCCCGAGGCAACCGAATCCATCAAGTTCGGAGCGCTCAGTTACTACCACGGGGGAGCAACCTTTGCCTCGATCGGGAGCAATATCTGCATGATCGACGCCAAGCGAGGCCAGGTCACACTCTCGTTCATCCGCGGCGTCGAACTCGAAGACCCGCACCACCTGCTCCGCGGCAGCGGAAAGTACAAGCGCTTTGTCGCTATCCCCAGCCGCGATGCGGCATTGGATCCTCGGCTGGTGGATCTCGTCCGTGAGGCGGCTCAACTCGACACGGATGTCTAGAAACACCAGATGTTTGTCGCCCGGGTGCGTGTTCGGTCGACATGTGCACTTTCTCGGGTCCGTCATCCAAAAAGTGTTGCATCTCGCGCCACATTCTGGTATATTCATGGGGTATGAGCGACACGGCAATACTCGAACGAACTCAGACCCCAACTGCCACCAAAGTCGACCCGAAGCGCAAGCCTAATCAGCCCACGCTCTGGCACGTCGTCCTTCATGACGACGATGACCACTCCTACATGTACGTGATGCGGATGCTCCAGCACCTTTTCATCAAGGGCTTCGAAGAGAGTTTCCTCATGGCCCAGCGCGTCGACACCCAGGGCCGAGTCATCTGCGAGACCTGCCACAAGGAGCGAGCAGAGTTCAAGCGCGACCAGATCCTCTCCTACGGCGCCGACCTCCTCATCGCTCGCTGCAAGGGGTCGATGACGGCCACCATCGAGCCGGCCTGGTCGGATGACGACGATTCTGAATCGGGACGATGAAAAACCGGGGTGATTTCTGGCTCCATTGGCGGTCACCCTCCAAGGGCATGCTCGCTACGATGCTCGCATGAGCACCACCGCCCAAACCGCACCGGTCTTCACTGACATTCTGGAGATGATCGGCAACACGCCGATGCTCGAGTTTCGCCGGCTCGACACCGGCCCATGCCGCCTCTTCGGCAAGCTCGAATTCATGAACCCCGGCGGATCCGTCAAAGACCGCATGGGTTGGCGCATGATCGCCGAGGCCGAAAAGGACGGCCGACTCAAGCCCGGCGGACTGATCATCGAAGCCACGGCCGGCAACACCGGCATCGCTCTCGCCCTCGTCGGCACACTGCGCGGCTACAAGGTCAAGGTCGTCATGCCCGACAAGATGAGCCAGGAGAAGATCGACCACCTAAAAGCCCTCGGCGCCCAGGTCGTCCTGACTCGTTCCGATGTCGCCAAGGGGCACCCGGACTATTACCAGGATGTCGCGCAGCGAATCGCAGACGAGGAGCATGGTTTCTACGTCAATCAGTTTGGCAACCCCGCCAACGCCCAGGCGCACTACGAAACAACCGGCCCCGAAATCTGGGATCAGATGGAAGGGAACATCGACGCGGTCGTTTTTGGTGTCGGCTCCGGTGGCACGCTGAGCGGCACCGCGCGATTCCTCAAGGAGAAGAAGCCAGACATTGACATCGTGCTCGCTGATCCGAAGGGATCCATCCTCGCGCCGCTCATCAACACCGGCAAGATGATCGAGCCCGGTTCGTGGCTGGTTGAAGGCATTGGCGAAGATTTCGTACCCAGCATTCTCGATCTCGATCTCGTGACTGCCGCCTACGAAGTAACCGATGCCGAGGCGTTTATCGCAGCGCGCAATCTCCTTAAGACGGAAGGGGTATTCGCGGGTTCGTCGTCCGGCACACTGCTCGCCGGCGCCCTGAAGTACTGCCACGACCAGAAATCGCCCAAGCGCGTCTGCGTGCTCGTCTGCGACACCGGCAACAAGTATCTCAACAAGATGTTCTCCGATTCGTGGATGATCGAGAACGGGTTCATCAAGCGACCCGAATTCGGCGACCTGCGCGACCTCATCCCGCGCCGCCACCTCGATCAGGAAGACTTCACCATCTCGCCTACCGACACCCTCGCCGTCGCGCACGGCCGCATGAAGCTCTACGGCATCAGCCAGGTACCCGTCATCCGCGACAAACGCATCGTCGGCATCATCGATGAATCGGACCTCCTGCTGGCCGTCAACACCGACCCGGCCAACTTCAAAAAGTCCGTCAAGGACTTCATGGTGACGCGGCTGGAGACCCTGCCGCCCAACGCCGACGTTCGGGCCCTCGTACCGATCTTCCGCGCCAGCAAAGTGGCGCTGATCGCCGACGACGACAACTACTACGGCCTCATCACCCAGATCGATCTCCTCAACTACCTCCGAAGACAGGCGCTGCAGTCATGAGCGAATCACACGGGCTTAATCTTCAAACCCAAGTCATCCACGGCGGACAATGGCCTGACCCCAACACCGGCGCCGTCATGCCGCCCGTGAGCTTTTCCAGCACCTACGTCCAGCAGAGCCCCGGTGTGCACAAGGGCTTTGAATACTCCCGATCGCACAACCCAACGCGATACGCACTCGAACGCTGCATGGCCGCGCTCGAAGGCGGCAAGGTCGACAAAGACGTCACCCACGGTGGCTTCGCCTTCGCCTCCGGCCTGGCCGCGATGGGGACCTGCCTCGAACTCGTCTACTCCGGCGATCACATCATCGCCATGGACGATCTCTACGGCGGCTCGTATCGCCTCATGTCGCGCGTCCGCGAGCGAAGCCAGGGTATCAAGATCTCCTACGTCGACATGACCGATCCCGCTCGCGTCGAGGCGGCGATCACCGACCGCACGAAACTGATCTGGGTCGAGACGCCAACCAACCCCACCCTCAAACTCGTCGATCTGCCGGCCCTGGCCGCCATCGGCCGCAAGCGCGACATCATCACCGTCTGCGACAATACGTTCGCCTCGCCGATGCTCCAGCGTCCGATCGAACTGGGCTTCGACATCGCCATGCACTCGGCCACGAAATATCTCGGTGGGCATAGCGACGCAGTGGGGGGGATCCTCGTCACCAACCGCGCCGATCTCGCCGAGAAGCTCCGCTTCATGCAGAACGCTATCGGCTCCATACTCGGCCCGATGGACTCCTACCTCGTCCTGCGCGGGATTAAGACGCTCGCCATCCGCATGGAGCGGCATTGCCGCAACGCCGCCGAAATCGCCCGGCGCCTCGAGGCGCACCCAAGCGTCGAACGCATCGTCTACCCCGGCCTGCCATCGCATCCGCAGCATGCCATCGCACAAAAGCAGATGCGCCTCAACGGCGAGCCGGCCGGCGGCGGCATGATCACCATCTGGCTCAAAGGTGGCCTCAACGAATCGCGCCGATTTCTCGAACGCGTGCATCTCTTCTCGCTCGCCGAGTCGCTCGGCGGCGTCGAGTCGCTCATCGAACATCCCGCGATCATGACGCACGCGTCTGTACCGCCCGAAAAGCGCAAGACGCTCGGAATCGACGACAACCTCTGCCGTCTCAGCGTTGGCATCGAAAACGTCGAAGATCTCTGGCACGACCTGGAGCACGGACTGAGTTAGCCGGCGTCATCCCGCTTCGCATCAGTGAACGCCGCGAGCATCGTCAGTCCGCCGCGCACCTTGTCACCGACTTTTGCGCGGACTTCGACATCCTCCGGTCGTGGCAGAATGAGTTCCGTCGTCGAACCGAACTTGATCATCCCAAATCGCTCGCCGCGCTCGAGACGCTGTCCGCCCCGCAATGGGCACACAATGCGCCGTGCAATCGCGCCGCTTACCTGTCGCACGCCGATCGTCTCGCCATTGCGATCGAGGATGATGAGGTTCGACTCATTCACGCGCGCCGACTCGGCCGTTCGCGCATCGAGATACTTGCCAGGCCGATGATGGCACCGCACAACGCTCGCGGTGCACGGACTGCGGTTAATGTGGACGTTGAGTACGCTGAGAAAGATGCGGATGATCACGGCCGGTGCGCCGCCCGTCGCCTCGTGCCCGTCAACGTGCTCGATGGCCGAAATCGTCCCATCCGCCGGGCTCAGAAAGACCGAGTCGGCAAGATCAGCAGGCACGTTGCGGATCGGATCGCGAAAGAAAGCCGCCACCACCAGCCACAAGAGCCAGATGGGAATGAGCAGCCACCACCACCCCACCAGCCACGCGCCAGCCGAGAGTGCCGCCGCAACAAGCAGCGCCACACCCCATTCGCGCAACCCGTACATGGAAAGCGGCATGCGCGGCAGTCTCCATCAACGAACAGCAACGTCCAGCGCGCCGCAGCGCGAGCACGATGGCCTGTCCTGCAATCAGCAGTGGATCACTGGAACGTCTTGCCGACGAACCACCCGATGATGCCCGCCAGAATGGTCACGCCGCCGAAGATCCCGACGTACATCCACAGGTTGCCCGCGATCGACACCGCGATTCCTGCGACCGTTTGATCGCCGACCAGCGCTGTAAAGACGACCAGCGTCGAAATCATCAGCGACACCAGTGCCCCGATGGCCAACCCGATCGTCAGGCCGCTGCCGGCCCCGTCGTAGTACTCCACCGTCGAGGGCATCACCATCGCGCCGCCCGCCACGGCGGCGACTTCGCCGCCCGGCGAGGCAAACAGGCCCGACGCCCCGCCAGACTGCGCGGCGCCTTCTTCGTCGCCCGGGTAGTTGATGTCATCGAGCACCGCACCCAGCGACGTGTCGTCCGCTTCGCGCGTCAGGTCGAGCAGTCCCGAACCCGAAGCATGCGGATCAAGACTGAACCCGGCCGGAGAGATCGAATCAGAAACCTGCGTCGCCGCGCTGGGGTCGGCCTTCTCCAGATCGTCCGAATCAAAGATCGAAATGCCCGTCGACTCCTTCGAGTCCATCAGGCCCAGAACGGATTCTTCCTTGTCCTCAATCGCCTTGTTGTCGGCGCTGTCCGCCAGGCCAATCGGCTCGCCTTCGTCATCACCGGCCAGCAGATCGATCTGCTCTTTCTTGAACATCAGCTTGTCACGATCGCGGAACTCCTGAATCTGGCCAGATGCGGCCATCTTCGTGACTTCCTCGGCCGGCTTGCCAAGTCGCGCAGCGGCTTCTTCGAGCGTATAGAACATCTTGGCCATCGTGACAGACCTCCCTGAGTTCTCGTCGATAAGCCGGACCCGCCCGCGCGGGCGTGGTCCGACGGGTCATTGCCGGGGCGAGTGTATCACCCTGCAATTGGAAGACTAGCGTCGTTTTCACACTCCGGCAAGACGCCGGATCCCACCCCCTCGCCCCAGCCGCCCGCAGCCTCGCCCTTCCTGCGCACCCACTCCCGATTTTCCCCGTCTCACGCGTACGATGATCCCGAGATGACCCCTGCCACACTCTCGCCCCCGCGCCCCGAACCACCCGTCGCCGAGCGTATCGAGCTCTCTCTGCCCGGCCTGCCCGCCGCCATGGAGGGCCGCACCGTCCTGCACCTCAGCGACCTGCACATCCGCCGCTACCGCCCCTGGTTCCGCAAGGTCATCTCCATGTGCAGCCGCATCAGCCCCGATTTCGTCTGCATGACCGGCGACTACATGAGCTGGCCGCGCGATGAAGCCGCATCCCTCAAAGTCATGGGAGATCTCGTCGCCGCTCTCCGCCCGCGCGTCGGCGCCTACGCCAGCTTCGGCAACCACGATACCGAAGCCTTCAAACGTATGGCCTCAAAGATCGAAGGCGTCGTCTGGCTCGAACATCGCGCCGCCGTCCTCGCCGACTTCGGCATCACATTCCTCGGCACTTCCACGCCCTGCGATCTCATCCAGACCATCGTCGATGCACGTGAACTCGAGCAGCGTGTCGGCGTCGAAGGCAAGTCCTACCGCATCCTCCTCGGCCACGAACCATCCATTCTCATCACCTGCGCCGAACTCGGCGTGCAGTGGGCTCTGCTCGGCCACACGCACGGCGGCCAGGTGCGCTTCGGCCTGCCCTTCGCCTTTCACAACAGCTCCAACATCCCCCTCGAACACTCCAGCGGCATTCTTCGCTGCCGCGATTCCGTCGGCACCATCTCCCGCGGCCTCGGCGAGTCCTACTTCGACGTCCGCCTCTTCTGCCCACCGCAACTCCCGCTCTATGTGCTCAAGCGCGGCCCACTGCCCGGCGCCTTCACCCGCCGCATGAAATGCGTCAAATGGTGGTAGGGGGCGCCAAGTTGCGCGTTTAGCAGCGTCGCATGCGACGCACGGCGCCGTGATCGAAGCGAAGTCGGGTGCCGTGCTCCAAGCGAGGTCGGGTGCCGTGGTCTAAGCGAGGCTCCGCGAGCGCAGGCCACGCAAACGTGCAACGACAACCTACTTCAACTCAAACCGCCGCGTGCTCACCAAGCAGGTTCGCAATCTGCACCGCATTCAGCGCCGCCCCCTTGCGCAGCTGATCGCCTGAGGCAAACAGATTCAGCCCCCAGCACCGGCCCTGCTCATCCGTTTGCGATGGATCCAGCCGCAACCGCCCGACGAGCACATCATCTTTCCCCGACGCCTCCAGCGGCGTGGGAAATCGATTCGCCGCGCGATCATCCAACACCTTCGCGCCCGCAAACGCGTCGATCGCCTCGCGCACCGCATCCAGATCGCGCACCGGCTGCGCCAGCGTCAGGTTGATCGACGCGCAATGGGCCCGGAACACCGGCACGCGAATGCACGTCGCCGTCACCCGCACCGACGCATCGCCCCAGATCTTGTGCGTCTCCTTGACCATCTTCGTCTCTTCGACGTTGTACCCGTCCTCGCCGATCGTCGTGTTGTGGCTGAACACGTTGAACGCGCAGGGCTGGTCGAACACCTCGCAAGTCGGCTCCTGCCCCTCGAGCACCTGCCGCGCCTGCCGGCGCAGCTCCTCCATCGCCGCCGCACCCGCGCCGCTCACTGCCTGGTACGTGCTCACGATCATCCGCTTCACGCCCAGCAATCGATGAATCGGCGTCACCGCCATCAGCGTGATGATCGTCGAACAGTTCGGGTTCGCAATCACCGCGCCGCCGCTCTTTACCGCATCCAGCGCCGCAGGATTGATCTCCGGCACCACCAGCGGCACATCCGCATCCATCCGAAACGCCGACGAGTTGTCGATGATCACCGTTCCCCGCGCCGCGGCTGAGCGGCCGAACTGCTTGCTGATCGCCGAGCCCGCCGAGAACAGCGCGATGTCGATTCCGTCCAGGCTCTCGCCGCCGAACGCCTCGACCGTCACCTCGCCCGAGCCGTATCCCAGCCGCTGACCGGCCGACCGCGACGACGCAAACGCCCGCACCCGCCCGGCCTCAACGCCCTCGGCTGCGAGTATGTCGAGCATCTCGCGCCCGACCGCCCCCGTCGCGCCAACCACCGCAATCGATTGATTCCCATTCATGCCGAAATGGTACGCCACACACGAACCAGGCCGACAACCAGACCGGCGGGCAAACCCCGCTACCGCAGCAAGGCCGAACCGCTTTTCGATCCACAAACTTCATCGCCACCCGATCCCCGCTTGCGCCTTCGCCTCATGCCGGACTCCATACACTTCTCCGCACCAGCCCCGAAGGACCCGCCATGCCCCATCGCCCCATCGAACAGTTCCGCCAGGACCGCGCCATCGGCCAGCAGCGCGTCCTCGCCACCGACCACCTTGGCATCAAGCGATTCTTCAACCTCGACACCGCCGCCTACCGCGACGGCGCCCTGCCCGGCCGCACCAAGGAACTGCTCGGCCTTGTCGCTTCCATGGTCCTCCGCTGCAACGACTGTATCGACTACCACATCGAGCAGGCCGTCATCCACGGCTGGTCCGACGCCGAGATCGAAGACGCCATGAACGTCGCCCTCGTCGTAGGCGGCTCCATCGTCATCCCGCACCTCCGCCACGCGCGACTGACGCTGGATGAATGCCTCGCCGAAAAAGCCGCCGGCAAACTCCCTCTGCCACCTGCATCTGAATGAGGATGCCACTCAGCATCCGGCTCTGCGGTGCTGAGTGCGAACGTGCAACTACCTCCGTAGGGTCCGCCGTGCGGACCGCGAACGTGCAATGGCGACCAACAACTGCAAATCGCTGCGAACGGCGCTCAACGCCCAAAGCGAGCCCGACGCGTAAGCGAGGCCATCAACGAGCCGCACGCGCCGCACATCCCAACGAGCCGCGCCCGCCGCAGGCCCTGAGTTCGCCGAAGGGTAACGAAGCGGGTGTTGGACCTCCGAAGTTCGCAAGGCACGTACGCTGCGTGTCACACCCGATCGGCGATAGTGCCGGCCTCCCGCGGGGCGCCGCTCCGCACGCGGCTCTGGGTGCTGAGTCGCCGGTCATGTGCAACCTGACAATTCGCGGCGTGCGCGCTGCCGACGGGCAAACGGCGCCCGAGACTCGCGGGTAGTCTCCCGGCGACCAGCGGCCCTGCTGGCGGATCTCGCCACGGGGCAGAACCACTGTTCCAACACACGCCCAACTGTCAGGTTCCACCTGACCTACCCACTACCCACTTGCTAATCCACAGCGTTGAACTTACGAAGAATCTCGCCGAACAAAGCATGCGCCTCGGATCGAGCGCGAGCACCACAATTGATGGCATGACCAATCGAATCGAGAAGAGTATATGAGGCCGATTCCGTCCAGAGTTCAATGGCATGCCATTGGCGTAGATCATCTGGAATTTGGCATTTGTTCAAGCACACGGGCATGATAAATACTTTGCCCTTTGGTAGTTTCATCGCCTCGCCGACCGCGTACCGCATCTCTTGGTGAAAGAAGCCCTTTCGGTCCACAGAATGTGTGGATAGGCATACTAACACTAATGACGCTTCGGAAATGCGTTGTCGGATCACGTATTCCCAGGGCTCGCCACCCCTTAAGTCCTTCTTGTCGAACCAAGTTGGAATGCCAGCATCTGACAGCAGGCTTACGATAGCTCTAACTGCGACTAGGTCTGGTCGCGCATACGAAATGAACAACAGCGGTTCCGCACGGGTTTCCGACCACTCTACGAGTAGTCGGTTTGCGACAGTCTCGCAGTCGTTTAGTAACGCTTCGTCAATACCATCGCGAATGACAGACCGGATGTATGTGCAGAAGCCCGCCAGAAGAGTTCCTACGGTTTGATTTGATTCCAGTTTCAAAAATGCGCGAAGCCTATTGGCCTTTGAGCCACTCTCGTAATCGTACTTCTGATCGAATATGTCGATGCCGGTCAATGCAATGACAAAGTCCCGAAAGCTCCGAGTGGAGAAGTCAAGAACGTAGCCGCCGCTCATGCCGAGTAGCCGCTCAAACATTAATCGCTCAGTAGGAGACAGGTCGGACATTTCAACCTCGTCAATCTCCAGTCCATAGCCAAGGTCTAATCGTAGGATGGCATGAGCGGGGTGCAGTGGCCTCGCCGGTGCTCCAGGGCAGATGATCACGCGATCGCGCACTTACGATTCGGTGGTGGGAGCCACCCGCATCGCCTCCATGGGGTTCTGATCGTGAGGCCTTCCTCTAGGCCACGATATTTGGCAGCAGACTGCACGACCTTGCTGTTTCCCGCCCGAGACAGTGCTACAGCACGTCGCTGACCCAATCATCCTCCGGTGAACCACACATTGGCAGACGATATCTGATGACATCACCGATTGATTCCCCGATTCCGACCAAGTCAGGATACAGTGCAGCGCTGGTGATGTTCATCCTACTCAAGACATGCAGCAAGTCAGGTTTTTGCGCTTGCGGAATAATGATAACTCGCTTATGTGGTGAACGTCGCACGTGGTGCGCGAGCCATTGTCGATGATCGAGCGACGCGGGAATTCCAATGGTGAAGTACGACTGCTGAGCCACCATCCGGGAAGTTGCTCTCATTGGTCGTAGTGCTGCGAGCCATCCGTTGGGATGGCGGTCGAGAATGGTCTGGATCCGATTCTGCCACTCGACCAGGCGCCGTGCCCCAATCAACGAGCGAAGCGCATCATCTTCCGATGGAGTCGACTTGACGTCCTCTAGACGAATGGCAAATAGGTAGCCATCCTGCTCCGGATCTGATATGGCGGCGAAGAAGGCCGCCACGAACGGTGAAAGCGACCAGTCAAGCAACCGCGTTGGAGCCCGGTAGTGCTGCATCAGCACGAGCGTGCCCCAAATGGTTCGCGTGAGTTCGATTTCGTTTGGTGACAAATGTGGACCGATGCGGGCACGGAAATGCGCTATCAGATGTGGTTCGGCAGACTGCAAAACGCTCTCGACTAATGGTGCTTTTTGCTCGCGCTCTCGGGCAATGGAGGGTGTGCCAGTCTGATACAGCCGGGGCTCTCCTCGACAGAGATAGCTTCCTTCGGCTTCGGCGAGTTCCACCAGTGCGTGGACAACTTCCTTGCTGCTCACGGGGTGACAAACGTCCCAACCCATCAGATCAAAGGCTTTGGGCACCGAATTCACTGCCTCCCTAATCCAACGACCATCGATGAGTGAGTAACGTGGTTTGAATCGTAGCGTGGAGACACGGGGCGCTCCGAGAGCGCATCCCACCGACTCGGCCTACTCCCGACTCACCACATGCCGATGCAAAGCACAGGCGCCACCTCCCCAGCACAGCGCCCCGACGATCCAGAGCCATTGCGGCGGATCGATCTGAACGCCGACATCCGGGACGCGGTGTAGATCACGGCCCCGCAGAGGAAACACAATCCGAGAAAGGCGAGGATTGAGAGGCACAGGCTGTAGCAGCCAACCCGGCCCCGGCCCGTGGCAATCAGCCAGTCGCCGATGAAACCGAAGACCAGCCCGATGACTCCATAGAGCAGCACATGGAACTAGGTGAATCCCGCCCACTCGACAAAGTCGGCGAACCAGCCGACCTCCAACTCAGCCGGCAGTGATGCAAGCATCGTGGCCAATCCTATCGCCCTCGGCGAATTCAAGTGCGTTGGGTGGCACTGAACGCTCGTCGCTCCGGGCGAGAGTTCAGTGTCGACGGGCAACGACCGTCGAGAGTGCTTCTCGTTGGGCCGTGCATCGCGCCGCCGCATGCCTTGCCCGAAGCGGATCAAGGCATGGCACCCCACCCGATCGTCTCTTGCTGGGCTTGCGTGCGAGCGATCTCGCGTACCCGGGGTGCCATGCTTCATCGGCTTTGCGTGAAGCATGCCGAGCGGGCAATGGCCTTCGAGTGTGCTTTTCCTTCGAACGTGCATCGCGCCGCCGCATGCCTTGCCCGAAGCGGGTCAAGGCATGGCACCCCAACCGATCGACTTCTCTCGGCGCTCTCTGCGATCTCTGCGGTAACTTGCCTTTCTCCTGCATTCTCACCCAATCCGATGCCTTTCTCCCTGCATTCTCCGTATTCTCGGTGGCTCCGTGGTGAATTTCTTCTTCGACTCGCACGCACGCGCACCACTTCAATCGCATGCCGTGCGCTGACTTTTTGAAAACGCCAAAAAGTTGAGCCAAACTCGAAATCACCCCCCTCAGAAAAATGAAAATCGACGAAAATTCCTGATTCGTCCCGCACAGAAGCGCTCATTTACACAAACGCGCGCCGCAGCGCGCGCCATCGCTCAAAAATCGCGCACAGGAGCGCTCCGGCGCGCATGAAAAATGCCCGACATGGTGCATCTCTGTGTTGGCACGCATTTTGCGTTGCACATTTTTCAGAATCGCGACTCCTGCGTCGCCAGCCGCGAACTTTTTGTCGCGCTGACCAACTCGAGCATCGACCCCGCCCGCGTTCCCGCCGCGCCACCGGACCCGGCCGCGCACGCCGGCGCACGGGAATCTCTATAGGTAGACGTGCTTTTCAATCGCCCACAACTCGACATCGCCATTGACACCCGAACCAGACCGACGCGCCAGCGAGGACGAGCGCCTTTCCCATTTCGTCCTCTTCGCTCGCGCTTCAGTCTGGTTTACCCCCTCGTCGCCGCTCCACCTCACTCTTGCAGCCCCAAACCCCAACTTTCCGATGATCAGAGCAATGCTGCGCCCCGGCCAGACCATCATCATCTGCGTCATCGCCCTGCTCACGCTGGGCATCGTAATGGTGACCAGCGCCGGTCTCACCATCGACCCCGAGCACGCCGTCTCCTTCGAGGGCATGCTCACCGGCCGGTCGATGATCTACGCCATCGCCGCCGTGGGCCTCATGTTCGTCGCGTCCTGCATCCCCGTCGAGTGGCTGCGCGGCCCGACGAGTCGCGGCATCAGCCCCGCCAACCGCGTCATCGCCACGCCCGCCACCTGGCTGCTGCTGCTCTCGATCGTCTGTCTGTGTCTCGTCTACGTCGGCGGCGTGGGCAAGGAGGTCAACGGCGCCCGCCGCTGGGTCTATCTCGGCCCCGCTTCGTGGAAACTCTCGTTCCAGCCCAGCGAACTCGCCAAGTGGGCCATGGTCTTCGTCATCGCGACCTACGTCGTCCAACTCGGCGTGCAGCGCATGCGAAACTTCTGGACCGGCCTCGTGCCCGCGCTGGTCATCACCATGCTCGTCTGCGCCCTGATCGTCCTCGAAGACCTCGGCACAGCGGTCCTCATCGGCGCCGTCGCGCTGTTCCTGCTCTTTGCCGGCGGGGCGAAGTGGTGGCACATCGGCATTCTCTTTCCGCTGCCCGTCGCCGGGATCGTGCTCGCGGTGCTCACCAGCGAGTATCGCATGGACCGTATCGAGTCGTTCATCAACCCCTACGCCGATCCGCAGGGCAACGGGTATCACATGATCCAGTCGATGGTCGCCGTCGCCGAGGGGCACGTCACCGGCCGCGGCCTCGGGCATGGCGTGTACAAGTTTGGCTACCTGCCCGAAGACACGACCGACTTTCTCTTTGCCGTGATCTGCGAGGAACTGGGCATCTTCGGCGCTGCTCTCGTCGTCTTTCTCTACGTCACGCTGCTGCTCGCCGCGGCCAATGTGATCCGTCGCCAGACCGATGCACTGTGCCGCTTTGTCGCGCTGGGCATCGCGGCGACGATCGGCATGCAGGCGGTGATCAATCTCATGGTCGTCACGGGCCTGGCGCCGACCAAGGGCATCGCGCTGCCGCTGCTCTCATCGGGTGGGACCGGCTGGATGCTGACCGCGGCCTGCTTGGGTCTGCTGGTGGGAATGGATCGACGCACGGCGGCACGCGAGGCCCCGAGATCGACGTCGCAGCCAGGCGACTCATCCGCGGAGAGTATGCTGTCGATTGCCGCGCCCGGCTCGCTGGCCGCCTAGCGACCGCCTGCTTCGACCGGGCCGCACCACCACCGCCACGGGAATCCATCAATGCGAGGAGGCTGTATCAACTGAACAAGTCCGGGATGGTCCTCGAGCCTCACCTCCCGTGCCGCACTGTCGATCTGAACGCGGCATCGGCTGATGGCCGCGGTGCGATACGGCGAAGCGTCGGCGAGGCGGTCCATCTCGTGTTCGACCACGATACCCTCACGCTCGCTGAGCCAGCCCAACGAAAGGGGGTATCCCAGCAGCCACGCGGAACGCTGAAAGTCGGCACGCGGCGTCCGATCGCCGCGGATGATGCGAGGCGGCTCGTCTGCGGTGAAGATCATCAGCGATGGCGCGAGTTGGATGTATTTGCGGATGACGATCAGTTCGCCGATCGCCGCTCCGCCCGGCCAGGCGACTCGCGCAACGTAGTAACGGCGAATGCCTTCGCCGATCGGCCCGGAGCCGCGGAAGTGATCAACCGACCCGTCGGCATTGATAAGTTCGATCTTTTCGGCGCCCCCCTTGCCGCCAGCCCACTCTATCGTTCCCGTCACGGAAGCGCAGGGGCACGCCGGCAGCCAGTCATGCGAGGCTCCGCTGGGGGAATCCGGAAGGAATCCTCGCCAGAACGTCGGCGTATGGAACCGGGGCTGAATGCGAAGGTCTACCTTGATGCGTCCGCCGGCGAGAATCGATCGACTGACCACGCTGCGCAGCCCAGTGACTGTGCGAGGCACGTCGAGTTGCAGTCTCCATCCATCTTCATCGGCGGCAAACGTATTGGAGCCGAAGCGCAACGACCAGCCCGCCGCCACCGCCGTCTCCTTCACCGTGTTGGGATCAATTCGGATATGCGATCGCGCCACGAGCCTGCCGTGATCGAACAGCGCCACGCGGATCGCGGCAGTCGCGCTCTTGCGGCCCAGAGCGGGTTCGACGAAACGGCCGGCACGGAGTTGGCGGACGTGGCGGCGATATGCCGGGTCGAATGCGTTGCCGCAGTGCAGCGAGCAGAGCAGGCCGGATCCGGTTGCGTCAAGCGCGCTGACTTCCCACCACTCGTAGGCCCCGGGTTCTTCGGTCCACGTGGTGCCGTTGAAGGCATGAATTTCATCCGTCGAGACGGGGCGCAATCGCAATTCGGGATGCTGCTCGACAAGTTCGGCGAGATCGGGCACGGGCAAGGATAGGGGCGTTGCATTGGCCACTTTGCGATTCAGCGCAGTCGAATCGTGGCCAGCGCGAGTGCGGCAAGGATCGCGGTGACCAGCCAGAACCGCACGACGACCTGCTGTTCCGTCCAGCCGCCGAGGTGGAAGTGGTGGTGGATCGGAGCGCAGCGGAAGATGCGTTTGCCGCTGGTCATCTTGAAGTAGCCGACCTGCATGACCACGCTGAGGATCTCGAGGTAGAAGATGCCGCCGATGATGAGCAGCAGGAATTCCTGACGGATGACGACGGCGATGTAGGCCATGAGCCCGCCCAGCGCCAGCGAGCCGGTGTCGCCCATGAAAACCTGGGCCGGGGAGCAGTTGTACCACAGAAAGCCGAGACAGGCTCCGGCCATCGCCCCGGCCATCACCGCCAGTTCATTGCTGTAGGGGATGTAGGGCATGAGCAGCAGCTTGGCGATCGATTCGGATCCGGCGACGCCGCACAGGATCATGAGTGAAAACGCGCAGATGATGGAGATGCCGCTGGCCAGCCCATCCATGCCGTCGGTGAGGTTCACCGCGTTGGAGGATCCGGCAATCATCATCATCGCCAGCAGCGTGAACCCCCACGCCGGCAACTGGAAGAGCATCTCCGGTTCATCGGTTCCCGGCTTGTACGATCGCACCAGTGGCAGGGCCGGAAAGCTGTGTGTCATCTCCTGGTTCTCGATGCCCCATCGATAGACGAAGAAGCCGGCGAGGAACGCAAAGCCGAGTTGGAAGAGCAGCTTCTCCCATGCATGCAGACCTTCGCGGGCGCCTTGGCCGCGCCGGGCGTTGGTGAGTTTGAGCCAGTCATCGATGCCTCCCAGCGCCGCCAGCCCGACGAGGAGGATGAGACCGAGATTGATGTAGAACACGCTGAGGTCGGCGAGCAACACCGTTGAGATGAGGATGGCCCCGGAGATCAGGACGCCACCCATGGTCGGGGTGTTGGCTTTCTGGGCCATCAGTCGATTCAGATCGGCGTTGTAAAACTCCGGCGAGTCGCCGACTTTCTGCCGCAGCAGCCAGCGGATAACGGGTCGACCGAGCAGAACCACCAGCAGGAACGACACAATGACCGCGGCAATGGCGCGGAAGTCGACGCGGTCAAAGATCCGTACGTAGCCGTAGAGGCCGTTTTCCTCCAGCCAGCTGCGGATCAGGTTGAGAAGTGCGACGATCATGGAATCGGGAGTCTTGGACCCCGGCGCCGCAATCGTGGCGACGGCCGGTCTTCGGTTTATCGACGAGTCAGGCGGCGAGGCGTTGGGAATCTCACGGCTGAGTGGCCGCCTCGGGCGTTTCGATGCCGTATCGCGTCGAATCGAACCGCGCCATGATCGCGTCGACCACGCGTTCGAGCCGCATGCCGCGCGACCCCTTGACGAGGATGCGATCAGTTGCCTGCAGCAGGTCCAATACGTCGGGCGGCGAAGCCGATTCCATATGCACGACGCTCAAAGCCTCGTCGCGGTCATGCAGTGAGGCGGCGGCATGTCGCATATTCGGTCCAATGAGAATTGCCAGATGCGGGGGAGCGATGGACTGCGAGCAATCGGACAGTTCTTCGGCCAGTTCGAGATGGGCGGCCTCGCTCAGTGAACCAAGTTCGAGCATGTCCCCGAGGATCACAACCACGCGTCCGGATCGGTTTGAGGTGAGCTGTCGAAAGGTGCGGATCGACGCCTTCATCGATTCGGGATTGGCGTTGTACGAATCGTCAAAGAGTTCGAGTGAACCGAGAAGGTGGCGAACGAATCGCATGGCTGGCGGCGCAACCGCGAGCAGGCCGGCCCGGATCTCGGCGTCCGACAGGCCGCAGCGTCGTCCGACGGCGACGGCAGCGGTCGCATTCGAAGCGTGGTGCATGCCGTGCAATCCGATGTTCCATCGGCTGCGATCATTGAGTGCGAACGTCGTTCCGGAGTCATTCATTTCACACTCAGTAATGCGCAGGTCGGCATCGGTCGAAAAGCCGAACGTGACGCCACGCTCCATTGACTCCAGATGCGGCAGGACGGCGGGCTCGTCAATGTTCACGGCAGCCCATCCGCCATGCGCCAGGCCGTGCAGGAGAGCCGCCTTCTCGTTGGCCACACCTTCAAGCGACCCAAGGCCTTCAATGTGAACGCGTCCGATTCCGGTGATGACGCCAATGTCGGGTACAACAATCGAAGTGAGCGCGGCGATCTCGCCGGGATTGTTTGTGCCGATTTCGCAGATCACATACTGATCTCGATTGCCGGCGCTGAGCGCCGTCAGCGGTACGCCAATGTGGTTGTTGAAACTCCTGGGACTGGCCGTTATCCGAAATTTCCGGCTGAGCACGGCACTGAGCATCTGCTTGGTGGTCGTTTTTCCGCTTGAGCCGGTCACTGCGATGAAACGCGTTGTCTTGAGTGACTTGCGGTACGCAGTTGCGAGGCGGGTCAGGGCCTTGAGGCTGTCATCGACGAGCAGGATGTGTGTCGCGGGAGGAAACGTGTCGATCTGCGACGGCGGGGTGTCGAGGATTGCCATGCCGGCGCCACGTCGCACGGCGTCATGGATAAAGTCGTGGCCGTCAAAGTTCTCACCGCGCAAAGCGAGAAAGACCTGACCCGGTTTGATCGAGCGGGAGTCGGTCGAAAGGCCGGCAAGATCCGGTACCGGGGCAGTGCTGTCCACCGGTCGGCGCAGCCACCGACCGCCTCCCGCGGCGGCGCGCAAGGCATCGGGATGCCAGAATGAACCTGCGGCGCTCACTTTGTGAGTCCTTGCAGTTCGGCGAGGCGCCCGAACCTCGCCTGCAAAGTGGCGCTGGCGATGAGGCGGTCGTCGAAGGGATGCTTGGTCTTTCCGATGATCTGGTAGTTCTCATGTCCCTTGCCGGCGATGACAATCAGATCGTTGGCAGCAGCCTCGCCAAGGCAGCGAATGATGGCCGTGCGGCGATCGACTTCGGTCTGCACCTTGTCAGTCGATTCGGCGGGCACTCCGGCTCGGATCTCGTTGACGATCGACTGCGGGTTTTCAGTTCGCGGATTGTCGCTGGTGATGTAGACGCGATCGGCAAGCCGAGACGCCACGGCCGCCATGCGCGGCCGCTTGGTGCGATCCCGATCTCCACCGCAGCCGAAAACGACTGTCAAGCGTCCGCCCTCGGGCACAATCGGTCGCGTCGCCTTCAGGACGTTTTCCAGTGCATCGTCCGTGTGGGCGTAGTCGACGAAAACGGTGAATGATGATTTGGGATGACGAACGGGCTCGAGCCGTCCGGGTGGTGGGACGCATCGAAGCAGCGACTCGCGAATCGAATCGACGGAGATGCCGCACCATGCCGCCACGCAGGCCGCCTGCAGCGCGTTGGAAACGTTGTGCCGACCAATGAGGGGCAGCTCGAGGTCGAATTCGCCCCACGGCCCGAGGAACTCTGCCTTGGTGTGGGTCGGGCTCAAGTCGATGATCCGCGCCAAGGCATCCTTGTCCCTTGGTTTTTCGGGCTTGTCCGTCACACTCGTGCGGCGAATGGTCGCGCGACAGCTGCGCACCATCGATTCTGCAGCGGGGTCGTCGGCGTTAATGATTGCCAGTCCGCCTGGCGGCAGCGCGTCGAACAGTCTCGCCTTGGCTTGCGCGTAGGCCTCCATCGAGCCGTGGTAGTCGAGATGATCGCCGGTCAGGTTGGTGAAGATGCCAACATCGAACTGGAGACCCGCCGCACGTCCCTGGTCGAGCGCGTGGCTTGACACCTCCATCACCGCCTGCGTACAGCGATTGCGAATCATGCGGCTGAGCAGGCGACTCAAATCGATCGAGGAAGGCGTCGTGAGTGTGGAGCTTGTCTGTCCGGCACCATCGTCCGAGATCACAGTGCCGATCAAGCCGCAGTGCCAGCCGGCGTGATTGTGCAGTTGCTGGAGGACATGGGCTGTTGTAGTTTTGCCATTTGTCCCGGTGACACCGATGAGCGTCAGGTGGGAGGAAGGCAGGCCAAAGAAGAACTCGGCTGTCGAGGCAATCACGTCCTGATACGGCTTGGGGGAATCGCCGGGCGTCAGCAGTGTTGCCGAGCCGACTTCGAGCGAGTCGTCTTCACTGAGGATCGCTGTCGCGCCGCGCTCGAGGGCATCGGCCACGAATTGTCGGCCGTCGGAATTGGCGCCGCGCCGCGCGACGAACAGACATCCGGGGGTGGCGCACCGGCTGTCCTCGGTGATCTCGGACAATTGCCGATCAGACGCGCCTTTGACGAGTCGCAGATCGGCTCCGGTCACTAGTTGGGCCACCTTGATACTCATGCGGGCGTCTGTCCCCAGTCCACGGCAAAGGATATCGGGCACCCGCACGCTGCGCATGCAGATTTGCTCGCCAGCACCGGCGTTTGGCCCTCACCGTGGCTACGAGTCGCGCACGGCGCTCAGGACTGTCGAGCGGCCGTGGCTCGAGACTTCTTCGCGGAGCATTTCGACAAACTGATCCAGAGGCACACTGCCGATGTCGCCCTCAGTGCGGTGGCGGATGCTGACGGTTCCGGCTTCGGCGTCCTTTCCGCCCACAATCAGCATGTAGGGCGTCTTCTCCTCGGTTGCCCGGCGAATCTTGGCCTGGAGGCGCTCGGGGGAGTCGTCGATGCGGGCGCGGAAGCCACCGGCTGCGTCGATCGCGGCCTTTACCTTGGCTGCGTAGTCGGCGAACTTCTCGGAGATCATGAGAATGCGGACCTGTTCGGGGCTGAGCCAGAGCGGGAAGTCGCCGGCGAAGTGCTCGATGAGAATGCCGATGAAGCGTTCGAGCGAGCCGAAGGGCGCGCAGTGGATCATGATCGGGCGGTGCTTTTCATTGTCCGCACCGATGTAGTTGAGGCCGAAGCGTTCGGGCAGGTTGTAATCAACCTGCACCGTGCCAAGTTGCCACTCGCGGCCGATGGAGTCCTTGGCGACGAAGTCGATCTTCGGTCCATAGAACGCCGCTTCGCCGGGCTCCATGGTCATGGGTACGCCCATGCCTTTGGCGGACTCGATGCAGACTTTTTCGGCGAGTTCCCAGTTCTCGGCCGAACCGACGTACTTGCTGCTGGATGGATCGCGCAAGCCAACGCGAACGCGATAGTCGTTGAGGCCAATCTCTGCGAGGACCATTCGAGCAAGTTCGATGTCGATGTCTATTTCGCGGCTGAGTTGATCGGGTGTGCAGAAGATGTGCGAATCGTCCTGCGTGAAGCCGCGCACGCGCGTCATGCCGTGGCACTCGCCGGACTGCTCGTAGCGGTAGACCGTTCCGAATTCGGCGAGGCGCACGGGCAGGTCGCGATAGCTGTGCTGCTGCGCTTCGTAGATCTTGATGTGGTGAGGGCAGTTCATCGGCTTAAGGAGGAAGCCGTCGACCTCGGGGGAGGCCATCGCGTTTGCGAGATCGCCACAGGCGCAACCACCTCCATGTGCCAGCAGTGAGGCGCTGAGCGTCTCGGGATCTACGAGTGGTGGGAACTGCGAGTCGGCGTAGTAGGGGAAGTGGCCACTGGTTCGATAGAGGTTCAGCTTGCCGATGTGCGGCGTATTGACCCAGACGAAACCACGTTCGCTGCGCGCCTTGCGCAGGAACTCTTCAAGTTCGCGGCGGATGACCGCGCCGTTTGGCAGCCAGAGCACCAGGCCTGTTCCGACATCCTCATTGAGGCTGATGAGGTGCAGTTGCTTGCCGATGACGCGGTGATCGCGCTTGCGTGCCTCGTCGAGCATCTTGAGGTGGTGGTCGAGGTCTTTCTGATTGGCGAAGGCGGTGCCGTAGACGCGCGTGAGGCGGTCGCTGTTCTCATCGCCGTGCCAGTAGGACGAGGCGAGGGACATGACTTTGAAGGCGCCGATGCGGCCGGTACTGGGTACGTGAGGTCCGCGGCAGAGGTCTTCCCAGTCCTTGCCGGGCTGACCTGTGGCGTAGAACGACAAGCGATCTGAGCCGGCTTCGATGGCCTTCTCAGCGTTGTCGAGCTTGTACTTTGAGCCCTCGCTCTGCAGTTTCTTCATGCCTTCGTCGACAGGCATGTCGTAACGACAGAAGGGACGGTTCTCCTTGATGATTTCGGCCATGATCTTCTCAACCTCGGCGAATTCATCACTGCTCAAGCCGCCGCCCTCGGGGAAGCGCATGTCGTAGTAGAAGCCATTGTCGACCGGCGGGCCATAGACCAGTTGCGTGCCGGGCTTGAGGCGCTGGATCGCCTCGGCCATGACGTGGGCGGCCGAGTGGCGGAGCAGGTAGAGTGCATCGGCGTCGAGCTGGCCGTCTCGCGACTTCTCAGTGACGATCGCGACCTTGGCATCGCGATCGATGACGCGATTGAGGTCGCTCAGTTCGCCATTAACCTTGACGCCGAGAGCCGCTTTGGCCAGACCAGGGCCAATGGACGCGGCGATCTGGGCGCCGCTGACCGCTTCGGCGTATTCGCGGACGCTTCCATCCGGCAGTGTGATGCGAGGCATGATTCGATCCCTTGCTCGTGCTTGGAGGCTCAGGCATGGTGATGCTCTGGGCTTCGGCTTGGCTGTTCATCTCAAAACAAATAACGCACGGCTCCATCATCGGCCGTGCGTCCAGAAATCCATCTTCGTTCGCACCAACCGATTACGGCCGCGTCGTAGTGGCGGTCGTCGTCCAAGTCGTGGTGGCGGTGCGGTTCATCATAACTCTCAAGCCTATTCCGGTTCTACGTTGGGTCAATCGGTTGGTTCGGTTGCGTACTTGACGGGGCTGTGGCCGCGGCTGAAGCGGGGACCGGATCGCATTGACGCTGCGGTTTTGACTCCGACTTGCGATTCATCCTCAGCATCAGCAGAGCGATGCCGGTGAGCAGCAGCACATCGGCGATATTGAACACCCAAGGGAAGACCTCCGAGTTACCTCCTGGCCACCGCCAGCCCAGCGGCAGGTGTGTATCGGGGAAGATCTTGAGAAAGTCGCGGACCGCGCCGAACATGATGCGGTCAAACAGGTTGCCGCCTGCTCCGGCTAGGATGCAGCCGATTGCGATGTGTGCGAGCCAGTCTCCGATGCGGGTGCGAAAGGCGAATGCGTAGATTCCTACGGCGACCGCCAGAATCGTGAACACGACAAAAAAAGCCCGTTGTCCCGGGCCGATTCCGAAGACCGCGCCTCGATTGAGCACGAGGTGGAGGTCGAGAACGCCTTGGATTGCGACGCGGTGGGCGTCGGGAGGCGGGTTCCACTGTGGATCCGCGAGGATCACGTCGCGATCGAGCAGCACTGGCGCTTCTCCGATCAGCGCGAATGCAGCCTGCTTGGATGCCAGGTCGGCTGACAACCCCAGCGCGATCACAATGAACAGGGCCATCCAGCACACCAGCGAACGACCGGCGAGGAGTCTTTGAGATCGGGGAGCCATTGTGGCGTGTTCGCGACGGTTCGGAGTCGTCATTGGAACCAATGGTAGGGACGGAGGCGAAGGTGAACCGGCAACGATCGAGGGTCGGAAAATCGTCGCCTGTGTCGCATGCCTGCGGATGTCGGATCAGTGGCGAAAGCGATGGAATCGATCACGCTCGCGTGCGACTTCGATGCAGACTTTGGCCCAAGGCTTGGCTTCGAGGCGCGGCAGGCTGATGGGCTTTCCGGTTACTTCACACAAGCCGTAGGTGCCGTTTCTGATGTTCTCGAGCGACTGATCGATTTCTTCAAGAAGCTCGCGCTCGGTTGCGGCCAACTGGAGGGCGAATTCCTGATCAAAGGTGTCGGATCCAGCATCTGCCATGTGCATGGGTGCGTGACCCGAATCGCCGGAGCCACCGCCTCGCAGGGCTCCTGACTCCATCGCCTGAACGTCGCCGATGAGCTCGGCGCGGCGTTTGAGCAACAGGTCGCGGAAGTGATTGAGTTGCTTGCGCGTAAGCCGTGCGGGCGTGCTGCGTGCGTTGGCTGCGTCATTGGGATGGGCTGGAGTCGGATCCAGCATTCCTGGCTTGCGCTCGGGTGTTGTGAGTGTCGAGGGCGATTTGCTGGAGTGAGACTTGGCCTCAGTTTTCTTTTTGCTGGTGGCTCCAGCCGTCGCGGCGCGTGGGGTGTTTGTGCCGCGGGCTTTGGCGGTCTTGCCCTTGGATCCTGCGGCCTTGGTCGTGACGACCTTTTTCCTGGTTGGCTTCCGGGTCGTCTTCTTTGCAGGCCGCGCAGCTTTTGAACTCGAAGTCTTCTTCTTGCTTACGGTCTTCTTGTTCGCGGGAGTTTTTGCACGCTTCCCAGGGGCCGTGGCCTTCGTGGGCACCGCGGATTTGGTTTTCTTCTTTGAGGTGGACTTGGACTTCTTGGCGCTACCGGGCTTTGCCGAACTCGAAGAGGCCCGGGTGGCTCTGGACTTCCGAGCGGAAATCTGAGGCTTCTTCTTCCGGGTGGTCGGTTTCTTGGCCACGGTTGCCATTCTCCAGGCGGTGGAAAACCACTGTTTTTGTGGAAAAAGGGGGTCGGATTGCGGCCCCGGCGGGGCGGAGGCCGCAAAGAATAGACACAGCCGAATAGGGGGTCAAACTTCCCGGGACGCCGCGGCGGCGAGCTTCGTCAGCCGACCGCGCCAGCCTCCTCAAGAGAGCCCATCTGCCGGAGACGCTCGTACCGACGACGGATGAGATTGTCTATCTTGAAGCGTCGGAGATCGCTGATCTTGTCAATGATCCAGCGCTGGAGCATGTCTGCCGCGGCCTCGTGATCGCGATGGGCGCCGCCGACGGGTTCTTCCACGATCTCGTCGATTGTCCCCAATTTCAGATTCTGTTCGGCTGTCAGATGCAACTGATGGGCTGCGGCGGAGTTGGTGTCGGGTCGAGCCTGTTTCCAGAGGATCGCCGCGCAGCCTTCGGGGCTGATGACCGAGTACCACGAGTAGCGCATCATTCCGACCCGATCCGCCACGGCGATTCCCAGCGCGCCGCCAGAGCCACCCTCACCGATGATCACGCTCACGATGGGGGTGCGCAAGCGGCTCATTTCGCGAAGGTTGACGGCGATTGCTTCGGCCTGACCCCGTTCTTCGGCGCCGAGCCCGGGATAGGCGCCGGGTGTATCGACGAGTGTGACGACGGGCAGGCCAAACTTCTCGGCCAACTGCATGTTCTTCAGTGCTTTGCGGTAGCCCTCCGGATGGGCGCAGCCGAAGTTGCAGAGCATGCGCTCGCTGGTGTCTCGGCCCTTGCGATGGGCGACAACCATGACTTTGAACTTGCCGATGCGGGCAAAGCCGGTGAGAATGGCAGGATCATCGCCATAGTGGCGATCCCCGTGCAACTGGCAAAAGTCCGAACAGATGCGGCGCAAGTAGTCGGTCGACTGGGGACGCTTGGGATTTCTCGCGACTCGGCTGACGATATCCCACGGCTCAAGAGAGGCATAGATCGCTGAAAGCGTGTCCTGGTGTTCCTGCCGCAGAGCCTCAAGTCGTTTTTCGTCCGCAGCGCCCAGTTGGGCGTCGTTCTGCAGTCGCTCAATCTCGGCTTCCAGCGCCAGAAGCGGCTGCTCGAAAGGCGGACGGTTTGGGTCGTTTGCCATTGGAATACTGATCCGCAGGTTCGGCTTGACGGGTTGGATGCTGGACAGAATGCAATCGTAGCGCGCAACCCACGAGACTGAAGGCAAAGGGCCGGCGGTAAAAAAAGAACAGGCCCGGCGACATGGTCGCCGGGCCTGCGTTCTGGTTCCGCTGAGTTCCAGTCAGATTGGACTGGAAGTCGGTCGGGAGATCAACTGAATCAGTTGATGGGATCCCAGTACTGCGTCGGGCTGGTGGTGTTCTCGGCGGAAGTTCCCCACATGCAAAGCCAGATGTCCTTGCCACCACCGGTGCTGATGATGGGGTCCTGCTGCTTGAAGAGGTTGTCAAGCAAATCCTTCTGGACGGTCGTGTTGCGGTAGGTGACCCCTGGGGGTGCAAAGGCCTTGAACGTGCCGTCTTCCGTCTGGCCGGGCTGGCCATTGGCATCGAGGCCGGTCTGCTCCTGCGTGTTGGAGACGTGACCGTCGTTGTAGCCGACATTGCCGGTCCAGGTCGTGCGTGCACCGTGGAAGAGGTAAGTCGGGCTCTTCTTCTCCGGGATGCCATCGCGCGGGCCGCGGTCAGAGACAACGGCGTAGTTTGCGTTCAGGCTGTCGGCCCACTCGGAGTTGTAGCGGCTGCCCGCGGGAGCGAGCGTCGCATAGCTGGCGTTGGAGATGCGGTTGGTCGTGGAGATATCGCAGCTGAATGCCGGATCCCACAGCCACTGGTCATTCCAACCCGGATCATCCTGGGTACCGTATCGGTAGTCGGTCTTGATCTGGAGATTCGAGCTCGAATCGCCGGGGCAGGTCACGACTTCGGGAGAGTAGTACGTGTTGAAGATCATGAACGAGTAGAAGTTGGCCGACGAGTTGCCGGTCTGGGCCTGAGTGTTGGCGTTGGCCGTGGTCAGGCTGATCCTCGTGGGCTTGGGATACGTGCCGCCGAAGTCGTTGGCGAACAGGATCATGCCCTTGTGAACCTGGTTGACACGAGTCGAACAGACCAGGGTCTTGGCATTGTTGCGGGCACGGGCGAGTGCAGGCAAGAGGATGCCGATGAGCAGAGCGATGATGGCGATGACCACCAGCAGCTCGATGAGGGTAAACCCTCTCAAACGGGAAACACGATGCATGGCTTGCTCCTTTGAATGATGGTATGGATGGAATCCAAAGCCAATGCGTGAACCAAGATCTGCCGGACCATCCGGCCTATCTGAAAACACCAATCGAATTGGGCGACCGTTTTGGGGCCAAGACTTCGCATGCATCCTGAGCGGAGCGCGATCTGAGATCGAACGATACCGATCACAGATTGGGCGCGACGCGCCGTGCACGGGAAGCGGTCAAATTGTCGACGGGGAGGGTCAGGGAAGGGCGAGTATCAGTCCCTGGGAATAAAGAAGAATAAATGCGGATGTGGCTGATCCTTCTGGCCCGTCGTGAGGAATGGGTATGTACACCCAACTCCCCTCACTGTACGTAAAATATAGCGAATCTGTTGCACGCGTCAAGGAAAAAGCGGACGACAGGCGACAAACTGGTGAAAAGGCCCGCAGGCCGAGTGGGGAGCCCACTCGGCCTGCGGAGGCATTCGAGATGTCGCCGCGTCAGGATCGACGGGGCATCCGGGGTGACTTATTGCTCCACCAGCGGATCGTAGATCTGACGGACGCGGTATCGCGTGACGACTTCCTGGTCGACCCAGAAGCCGATGTTGATGTCCAGATCGTCGTTCGTCTGATCGAGCTTGAAGATGTTGTCAGGCGTCTGTCGCCCGGCCGGGGGGTTGCCGCCGCCGGCGTTTGCGTCGAAGTAGAAGACGCCTTCGGGAACGAACATCATGTCAGACTGGCCGTCGATGGTCTGATTGTCGTTCTCAAACCGCTCACTTATGCGATCGACGTGGTTGTCGTTGAAGGCAACATTGCCCGTCCAGCGGCGGTTGGTACCGTGGATGAGGCTGGCGAGCGTCGCGTCGCCGTGCTTGCCGTCGCGGACGCCACGGTCGCTGAGAACCGCGTAGTTGCCGTCAAGGCTCGAGGCGACCCACTGCTGACGAAGGCGCTTTCCGGTGATCTGCATCATCGAGTAGGAGATGTTGCAGGGGGTGGAGGCAAAATCTTCGCTGAAGTTGCCGCGGAACGTGTTGTCCCAGACACCCTTGGTTTCCGGGTCGTTCTTGTCGGTGGTGAAGTCGTAGCCGACTTTGGGCTGAATGTTCGGGTTGACCTCACCGGGATCAAACGCGAACTTGGGGTCGAACAGCTTGTTGAAAATGAGCACCGACATGATGTTGGCGACGGAGTTGTTGCCGTGGCCGAAACCTGAGGTGGACTGAGCGTGTGCCTGGTTGATCTTCTCGGGCACGGGGTAGGAGTCGTTGTGGGCGTCTCCGTAGAAGACCATGCCTTTCTGGATGTCGCGCTGTTGCGATGCACACTGCATGGCGCGGGCGGTGCGTCGGGCACGAGCCAGAGCCGGCAGGAGCAGGCCGATGAGCAACGCGATGATCGCGATGACCACCAACAGCTCAATCAAGGTAAATCCGAATCTTCGATTCTTTGACATGCCCAAGCCTCCTTTGTCGTAGTTGGGGCTAAATCCGTTCCGTCATTCCGCCTCGCTCGTGCGCTGAGCCGTGCTCCATCAGCCGGAAGGGCCGGTCAATTCGGAAGCACGGCACGGAGCCGTTGCGTTATCCATTGCAGATCACGGTGATCTGCCTTTGAGTCCCGGAGGCGTTTTTGAGCCGATTCTGCCGCAGTCGGTTGAATGGCGCATGAGCGAAGCCCAATCGCACGCCAAACGCCACTGCTTCGACGATTGTGTCGTCGGAGGATGCGGCTCAACACAGGATGTCGGCGGGGCTGGAGGGGAAAGATCGGGGAACCCGATCAATGATGGCGGTGCGATCAAAGGCGAATGAATAGGGAGATGCTCAGCCAGCGCCAGTTCGAGTTGTCTATGACAAGGTTAAACGAAACTCCGGGCCTTGTCAAGACAAATCTACGTGAGAAGCGGAACTTCGGTTGCGAAATTCCCAGGCATCGAACGCCGAATCTCCGGTTCCGACGCCCCGCTCAGCCTCGTGCGGCGTGGCAAAGAAGCGTGGCAATTGCCAGTGCCGCATCAGGGCAGGGCGTGTCTGCCAGTTGCTTGCGCACCGACTCACGGGCTGAACGGTTCCCCATGAGATCGAGAAGCCGAACTCCCATGGTGGCGAGATTCGCCTGCGGGTTAATGGCATCGTCCACGATCCATGCGATCCCGGCGTTTGCGTGGTCGATGACGTTGAGGCGCTGGTGTTGATCGCGATGCCACGGGTATGGTGAGAAAAGCGTGGGAACCCGGTTTGCCAAGGCTTCGGCGACGCTCGATGCACCACATCGAGACAGGGCGAGATCGGCGGAACCCCAGGCCGCGGCCATGTCCGTGCAGAAGGGCAGTACCCTGGCTCTTGCATTCGCACTCCCGTATGCCCTCTCAACCTGTTCGAATTCGAGCTCGCCGGCGAGATGCAGGATCTGCCAGCCGTCGAAGGCGCCTGGCTTCGTCGCGACAAGATCGGTCAGCAGTCGATTGAAGGTGCCGGCCCCCTGGCTGGCGCCGGTGACCAGCAGCGTCTGCATCGCAGGATCCAACCCCAGTCTAGTTCGGCAGGCCGCAGGTGAATCCGTCGCAATCGCTGCTCGGCGAATCGGCATCCCAACCACTTCGCGACTGAACCTGGGGAACTCGGGACACGGAACCGCAGAAATAATCCGGCGGGCAAACCGGGCCATGAGGCGATTGGCCTTCCCGGGGGCGACGTCGAGATTGACCAGGACGGCTGGCAACCCCAGCTTCTGAGCGGCCCGAGCGGCGGGTGCTGCGACGAATCCACCGAGGAGTGCAACTGCAGTCGGCCGTGGACCGCTGGAGCGAGCCTCGAGTTCCGCGCGAGTTTGCCGAACAGACTTCATCCAGCCCGAACAAAACCGCAGCGGAGCTCTCGGAAAGGGGCGCAGCGCCACTGGTTGGGCAGGAAGGGGCACAAAACTCACACCGGCGTCGGCGAGGATGCTCCGATCAATCTGACGTTGGGAGCAGAGGAAGAGGGCCTGGGCGTCCGGGACGGTCTCCGACAATCGCTCGGCGATGGCCAATGCCGGAAAGAGGTGTCCGCCGGAACCACCGCCGGCAAAGACGATCAGCGGCGCGGGTTGGCGAGGCGATGATTCGGGCGTGGAATCGGGACGGGTCACGATGGTGGATTGCATCGGCTCGATGTCTCAGCCTGGAACACTCGGCCCGGGAGCCGCCTGCCCAGCGCCTGCTCGATCGTGGTTCCCGCGGCGAGCAGGGCGTTGAGATCTGTACCAGTCTCAAATCCCATGCGGTCGAGACAATACACCACATCTTCTGTTGCGACGTTGCCGGCAGCGCCGGGGGCGTATGGGCAGCCGCCGAGGCCGCCGGTCGAGGCGTCGAAGGAAGTGACGCCCCGTTCGATGGCGTGGAGCAGGCAGGCCAGAGCGGCGCCGCGCGTGTCGTGGAGATGCAGGGTGGTTTGCGCTGCAGGCAGAATGGTCTCGATGGCATCGTAGAGGCGGTCGATGTCGGTCGGAACGGCCACGCCGATCGTGTCGCCCAGATCGAGTTCATCGACTCCGAGGTCGAGCAACTGTCGAGCGACGCTTGCGACGCCGCTGGGGGCAATCGGTCCTTCATAAGGGCAGGCGATAGCGCACGAAATGTATGCGCGCACGGCGATCGACTCAGCTCTGGCCTGCTCGATGACGGGCTTGAAGCGCTCGATTGACTCTGCGATACTCGAATTGATGTTGCGCAGGGCAAATGTCTCAGAGGCGGCGGTGAACACGGCGATCTTCGGTACACCACACTTTATCGCGCCGGCAAGTCCCTTGAGGTTGGGGACAAGCGCGCTGTAGACCACTTCGGGGTGACGATCGATGCCGGCGAAGACCTCGGCTGCATCGCCAAGTTGTGGCACCCATTTGCGCGAGACGAAACTGGAAACTTCGATCTCGGCGACGCCACTGCGTGAGAGCGTATTGATGAACGCAATCTTGTCAGCCGTGGCAACGTGCTGTTTTTCATTCTGCAACCCGTCGCGCGGTCCGACGTCGGTGATGCGAATGCGTCGCGATTTTGGAGAGATGACCATCGTGCGGATGATAGTCGGTTTGGGTTGCGGATCAGGATCGAGCGGATTGTCGACGGTAGAAGTAGAAGCAGCCCGCGAGCCATGCGACGAACCAGAAGACCAGCGTGGCGATGGTGGCGCCGGGCGCCGGTCCCATCATGGATGAAGCTCCCCCTTGGGCGGCTGTCATGACGCCACCGAGAGTGGGCGCGGTCATCGTCGTCGAGACAGCCGCGCGGCCGAGCGCGCTGTCCTGAATCGAGTTCACGACTTCCACGAGAGCAGGAGCCAGAACCTGAGCGGGCTCGTCGGCAGCTCCGGCGAGCCAGGTCGAAGCTGCTGACGAGTCGAACTCACTGAGCGGGCGGTCGGGGTGGTCTTCCGTCGTTGACCACGAATCGTGTTCCAGATCGACGATGAGTCGGCCGCTTGGCGGTCCGGCGGGCTTTGCGGTTGAGTAAACCAAGAACTCGATGCGGTCAACGGGTTGGCTGCTGGTCTGGGAGGCGATCTTGCCCGCGGAGCCAACGGGCCAATAGACCCTCGACGATGTGGCGCTGACGTCGATGTGGTCAACGCCGACTGCGGTGACGGGGTTCAGGATCCAGTTCTCCTGGTACTGATTCTGGACGGGAAAGGCCAGCGAGGCGAGCAAACCGGTCAACACCAACGCCGGGATCGGCAGCCCAAGGGTCCAAAGCAATATCGCGAGCCAGGGAGAAACGGGATGTCGCATCGCGGGGGTGAGGATTCCAACTTCGCGCAGATCCGAGCCGCACTCAGGGCAAGACAGTGTCGTCAAGCCGCGCACGGGGTAGAGGCAATGAGCGCAGGAGGGTGTCTGGACTGACCGGACGCGTGAGCGGCGACCAACCAGAAAGCCGAGCAGCGCCAGGACCACGAGGGCGGTCGCGGGAATCACGATGAGCAGGAGTATGCTGAAGGCGCCCGCCACTATGGTGCGCCTTCGCTGTCGCCCCGCGACTTGATGAAGGTGAGGACCGGAGCGCCGCACTCGGGACACGCGTCGGATTGGTTGCGAGAGAGGTCATAGCCGCAGCCGTAACACCTATCCCGGCGGCCAAGCTGCTGGTTGGGAAGCAGCATGGCGATTGAGGCAAGCAGGGGAACGGTGAACGTAACAGCGACCAGCGCCCATGCTGTTTCGTGTCTCTGCAGGACGAGGCAGCTGATGGCCACCGCGCCGACGTAAATGAGAGGAAGAGCGAGTACGAGCCGCTTGCGGGCGATAGTCCAGCCGAGGACCGGTGCTTGTGCGAGACCGACAAAGGTTCCTACGACGACGGAGATGAAGACGCCATCCCACCAGCCGACATCGCCTCTCCAGAACATCGCCCTGAAAAGCAGCGTGGCCAGTATGGAGACGATCGCGCCGCCGATTGCGATGAATACCAGGCGGCATCGCCTGTTCTCGAGATCGACGGCCTCGAGCGCTTCGTCGGTGGCGGATGAGATCGAAGTGTCTGCGGACACGGGTGTGAATCTCCGATTCCTATTCTCTTGGGAGCGTCGGCGGGTTCATTTCAGTTTCCCGGGTTTGGCCGCGCGTGCGTGCGGTGTGCTGGAACTGGCTGCGCAGCACATCGAGATGGGCGATGAGGGAGGTGAACTCACCTTTCTCAATGCTCAGGACATCCATCGCAGTGACACATCGAACGGTGGCGTTTCGCGGGGCGCGATTGAGAAGCGCCATCTCACCGAAATACTGGCCGGCCTCAAGCTGAGCGACTCTCGTGACTTCACCGGAGTCGTCATCGCGCCGCTCGACGTCGGCCGAGCCGCGGATGATGATGTAGACGCGGTCGCCCAGATCGCCCTCTTCGAAGACGGCTTGACCCGGTTCGAAGTGCTCGTGATTGATCCCGCTGCTCTTGCCGACGCGCAACTGGACGATGTCCGGCGGCAGGAAGAGATCGAGCAGCCACGAGAGACCGACGCGGACTTTGCACTGAATGCCGGGAAGTTTGCTCCAGTAGACGGTGCGCCAGAGAAACCACGCAGGCATGCCGGCGAGGCGGACGCCCATCACCTGCGCCACGCCCTTGCGATGCCCCAGCGCGCAGAGTGAGCCGAGTCCCTTGAACGCGAAGGGCTTGAGGCTCGTTCCGTTGACGGTAGCGAGAATGTTGGAGGCGGCGACGCGGGCTTCGCGGATGGCGTGCTGCGCGGTGGGGGGCGCAAACGACTCTTTGCCCGATCCATCGGGAGGCATGGGCACCAGCGCACAATCGCCCATCGCCCAGACATTGGGCTGGTCCTTGACGCGAAGGTGCGCGTCGACGATGAGTCGGCCTCGATCCTTGGGCAAGTCGAGCGCATCGCAGAGCGGGTTGGGATGGCTGGGCACGGTGGCAACGAGCGTGGTGGTCGGGATCTTCGTTCCATCGGCGAGGATGGCGTTGTCGGCGGTGGCGGCGGCGAGGCGCGCGCCGAGCGTGATCTCGATTCCTCGCTTGCGCAGCAGGTTCTGAGCGTAAAGCGCCAGCTTCTCATCAACCTCGGGCAGGATTCGATCGCGCGAATGGAGCAGCACAAAGCGGCACTGCTCGCGGGAGACGGAGGGGTAGCTGCGTGAAGCCTGGCGGACAAAGTCGTGCAGTTCGGCGATGACTTCGACGCCGGAGAATCCGCCGCCCGCCACGACGAAGGTGAGCAATCGAGTGCGGAGTTCACTGTCACTTTCCGCGTCAGCCTCCTCCAGCACGCGGATGACGTGATTGCGCAGCGCGAGCGCATCGCCATGTGTTTTGAAGGGCATGGCGTGCTCGGCAAGGCCGGTCATGCCGCGAAAGTCGGTGACATTGCCCAGTGCGATGACGAGATGATCGAAGGGCAGGATGAGCGGGCGCGGTCGAAAACCTGGCGAGCAGACGACGTGCTGCTCTTCCAGATTAACACCCTCGATGTCGCGCATGTGGAGGCGAGCGCGGGGGATGAAGCGGCGGATGGGCGTTGTTGTGTCGGCGATACCGACGCTTCCTGAGATGACTTCGGGCAGCATTGGCTGGAAGACGAGGTAGTTCTCGCGATTGACGAGATGGACCTCAACGCGATCACCGCCCTGCTGCAGCAACGCCTTGGCGGTGTACACTCCGGCAAAGCCACCGCCGAGGATCACGATGCGCGTGCGTTTGCCCATAGTCGCTCAGAACAGATTCAGCAGACTCAAGGGGTGAATCTACTTGTTGATCAGGTCAGCCATGTCTTTGATCGCCTTCTCCCACGCCGGTCCGTCTTCGCCTGCAGTTGCCGGGGTGCTTGCGGCCCAGAACGCGTCGGGGACTGCGCCGGCGGTTGCATTGAAGTATGCTTCACCCAGAGCCGTCATGCCGAAGCCGAGGTTTCTTCGTTGCACTTTTGTGGTGGCGGTTGCGGCGAGGGCCGCGAGGTCGGTTGCCGCGCCCTTGCATGCATCAGCCGAATAGGTCGCACCGGCGAGACCGGCTGGTGTATCAGCGCCGAAGTGCTTTTTGGCGATGGATGTGCCCGCCTGGTAGATGGTGACGAGTGCATCGGCGGCAGTCGTGTCCCATTGCCTGGACTTCCACTGGTCGACCTGGCGACGAGCACCATCCAGAGCAGCGGCCTGCCCGACGGCCCAAAGCTTCGCGTTGATCCAGGGGATCTTAGAATCGTCCCAGTGGATCTGATCGCCGTTCGAGTTGTAGATGTAATAGTTGTAAGAGTACATTTCAAACTGCAGGGCCGGGTGGCCGGCGTCGAGCATGTCCTTGTCGATCTGGAGGTGGCATGAAACGCACATCGTCGCGCGGCCGGCGAGATTGGTCGTATCAATGAGGCCATATTCTTTGAGCAGCCCCTCGGCGCCGATCTTGCCTCGCTGCTCGTTTGTCCAACCTTCGGTGGCGTGGGGTTCGAGATACTTCTCACCTGGCCCGTGACAGGTCTCGCAGCCGACGCCGATCTCCATGTCGAATCGCTCGCCGCGCTGGGGCTCGGGGACATAGGTCGCGTGGCATGACAAGCAGCGCGGACTATCGGGCGCTTCTCCCTCTTCCATGCCCAGTTTGACGGCGATGGCGTCGGAGTCCTCATCGCAGAGGGTGTCGAAGCCCCGATGGTGTGGATCGTGATCAGACCAGATGGTCGACTCATCGCCAATCATCTTGCCGCCCTGTTCGGTCGGCTTCTCCTCGCTATGGCAGCCTTCGCCGGTGCAGGAGGAGACACCGACATACATGTAGCCGGGCACGGCCACGGGTTCGGTGTTGACCCCGAGGCACCGGGCCTCCGGCACGCCGTCAATCAGGGCGGAGTGGGGCTCGTGCGTTGCGGACCGCGCGCCGAACGAGGCGGCGATCAGTGCCGACGCGATGGCGCACAGCGAGCAACCGGACAGGTAGCGCACGAGAGAATCATTGTGCCTTGACATGGTCTGCGGACCTCCATGGAATGCGCGAATCCTGAGTTGGGACGAATATAGGATACCAGTGTGTGTGCGTCAGGACAGCGGGGGAATCGAGATGTGATGGTCGGAAGGCCGGCAACAGAAGACGGTCCATAAAGATCGGACTGCAAAGATGCCGACTAGACTAACCGGTCATCGTTCGAATCGCAAGACCCTTTCGTTCTGTTCGGATGCGTTCGTCCCACGCAGGAGCACGTCGGCATGGCCAAGCGGATGCTAACCGCCAGACTCTCGGGCGAGCGCAGCGTCATCATGAAGGCGCCCGATCTCGTTGGCGTGGACATCTTCAAGGACATTGACCACAAGGTCATCGAAAAATTCCCGGGAACCGTGGTTCGCAGAGAGTTTTCAGCCGGAGAGGTCATCTGCCGCGAGGGCGAAGGTGGCACGACGGCTTACTACCTGCTGGAAGGTTCGGTCAGGGTCTTTATTGCGCGGCGCCTGGGCGCGTCGGTGGCCAAAGAGCGGCAGGGGTGGCGTGCGATGATCGGCCGGTGGTTCGGTCAGAAGCGCATCAGTCGGCCCATGCACTCACCGGATGCCATCATCCCCATTGATGCCAATGTTGATCTCACCTATGGGCAGCCGCGCACCACGCTCGGCGCCGGCGAAGTGTTCGGGGAGATGAGTTGCCTGAATCTGGCGCCGCGTTCGGCGACCGTGGTCGCCGAGACTGATTGCGTGATGCTCGAGATCCTGCGCAATATGTACGAGCAACTGCAGAAGTCGCCGACTTTTCGCGAGAAGATGGACGCCAACTACCGCGCCCGTGCCTTGCAGGGTCATCTGCGCAATGTGCCGATCTTCCGCGACCTGCCTGATGATGTGCTCGAACGCCTTCAGTCCCATGCGCAGTTGATCACCGTTGATGCAGGCACGACCATCTTCAATGAGGGAGACGAGGCCGACGGCGTGTACGTCATCCGGCTCGGCCAGGTGCGCGTGAGCCAGAAGTTCCCAGGCGGAGAGCGCACGCTGGCCTATCTCACTCGCGGCGATTTCTTTGGCGAGACTGGATTGCTCCGGCGGGCGAACCGCAATGCCACGTGCAAGGCCGTGGACCACCCGATTCTCGAAGGGGGTCGCAAACGCAAGCCGGCTCGCGTCGAACTCGTCAAGATAGCATCGGAAGACTTCGCAGCGATTCTCGAGGAGTTTCCCCGGATCAAGGGCCGGCTCGAGGCGGTGGCGCAGGAACGCATCCGTCAGCAACAAAAAGCCCGAGTGGCGCTGAGTGTGTCGGCTCCCTCCAAGCGCGTCGAGGATCTCGGCCTCCTTCAGGGCCAGAACCTCATGCTCATCGACCTCGAACGGTGCACCCGCTGCGACCAGTGCGTGGATGCGTGCGTGTCGGCGCATGAAGACGGCATCAGTCGGTTGTTTCGCACGGGTCCACGCTACGACAAGTACCTGGTCCCATCGAGTTGCCGCATGTGTCTCGATCCGGTGTGCATGATCGGCTGTCCGGTGGGCTCGATTCGGCGCAGCGAAGATCTGAGCATCATCATCGAGGACTGGTGCGTGGGTTGCGGCATCTGTGCCAAGCAGTGTCCCTACGAGTCCATCGTCATGCACGAACTCGAGGAGTTCGGCGAGGAGGTCAGCGAGCGGCTCACGCGCATCGCCGAGACGGGCGAAGTGATGGCTGTAACTGAGCGGGCGGCGGTCTGCGACCAGTGCGAAGATCTGCACACCGGTCCGGCGTGTGTCTATTCGTGTCCGCATGATGCAGCCCACCGCGTCAACGCGGCGGAGTTCCTCAGTGCCGGCGGACTGTTTGTCGGAGTTGCGGCGGTTGATTCTGCTGAAAGTGAAACTCAGGGCAGGGACTCATAGCCGATGCTCGTGGATCGAACGCACATCCCGTGGGCGGTCGGCTCGTGCTGCGTCGGAGCGGCGGCTGTGGCGTGGTACATCACCGACGCACCGCGTCATCTCAACGGGCCATCGGGCTCGACGCTCGTCGGATTCTCGCTCGGGTCAGTCGCGCTGGCGATCATGCTCTTCTGTACGGCGCTGTCGCTCAAGCGCAAGGTGCCCCATTGGCGCACGGGCAAGGCAGCGACGTGGCTTCGTGGGCACATCTGGCTCGGTCTACTGACCTGCCTGCTCGTCGGTCTGCATGCGGCGTTCAAACTCGGCGGTCCGATGACGACGCTGCTGTGGGTTCTGCTCGTTCTCGTGACGCTCAGCGGGTTGCTGGGGCTGCTCATTCAACAGTTTGTGCCGCGCCTGCTGCTGCACAGTGTGCCCGGCGAGACCATTGCGCAGCAGTTGCAGCGGCGACTTAGCGATCTGCCGAGCCTGGCCGAGCGCGTGGTGGTGCAGTTTGCAGGCGCGCTCGACACGGTGGCGCCACCCTGGAATGAGCACAGTGATGTTCCCGCCAAGCCGCCTGCGGGAGGCGAGCCGATTCGACGGTTCTACCTCGATCACTTGAGCAAGTACCTTGCGGGTCGGGAGGGGGGCGATCTGGACGACGCGCATCGAGCCGAGAACCTGTTCAGCGCACTGCACACGATGACCCCGGCGCACGCCCACGCCGGCATTGCGGAGTTGAACTCGATTTGCCGGTTGCGTCGAGATCTCTGCCGCCAGCGCCGGCTGATGGGAGTGCTCTTTGCGTGGCTCATCATTCACGTGCCCCTGAGCTGGGCGCTTCTGGTGCTTGTTATCGCGCACGCCTTGACGGCTCTGCGGTTCTGGACTTGAGGATGAATCAACAAAGAGGAAGCGACGGCGATGCCCGACACGCGGCCCATTGAAGATCGATTCGACGTCACGTACGTCCGACGGATGCACTGGCCGGACCTGGCCAATCGCTGGCTCATGTGGCTGGTCGTGCTCGGGGGCAGTGGCGTGCTGGCGATGCTCGCGATGCGCGGCGATAACCGAATGTACTCTTCGGGCAGCCTGGCCGTGGTGCATGCGAGCTTTGGAAACGACTGCGGGCAATGCCATCAACCGGCGTCCGGCGGTTCGTCCAACTTCTTTCTGCCGGTAGCCGATAGCGCTTGCCTGCACTGTCACGCCGCCGTCGAGCACAGCCCGAATCAGACGGAATTCAGTGCGGCCGATGGCATCATCATTCCCGGCCATGCCGAAGCGGTGCACATGTCTTCTCGCTGCGCCGCGTGCCATATCGAGCATCGCGGCCGGAACGCGGATCTGAAGATCATCTCCGATCGGATGTGCGTGCAGTGTCACAGCAATCTGAGCCTCAAGGGTCTCAAGCAGCAGATTGAGCCAGCCACGCCCGAAAGAGAATCAACGGGGGAGGTGCAGCCATGAGGTTCCACTTTGCCGGGCTGCTGGTGGCTGGTGTTCTCACCGTGCTCGGTGCATCAATGCTCATCGCCCAGCCTCGCACGGTTCCGCCGATCGAGTCGACGGTTGTTAACATGATTTCCGATTTTGCCGACAGCCATCCTGACTGGGCGGTGCTCAGGCAGGAACGTAAGGACGCTGCGACGGTCGCGCTCAACCACGCCCGTCATATGAACCCTGACACCGTGGGGATGCAGGATGATCTGAGCGGGGGAGGCGATCGCCTTGACGGCGTTGGGAGCCTGGCCGACGGTCGGTTGACGCTGACCTGCGCTTCGTGCCACCAGCAGGACGCAGCCGCTCGCTATATGAAGCCGATCTCGTTCGATCGACACTGCGTGGCGTGTCATGAAGGCGACCTGCCCAAGGTTGGCGATGAGCGGGTTCCGCACGGTGACATGCCGGCACTGGTCGATCTGGTTAATCGCCATCTCTTGCGCGAGCAGCTCGACGAGATGAGTAAGTCCGCCAGCATTGCTGCACCATCGTCCACCGTGGGCGCCCTTGTGACCGTGCTCGGTGCGGGGATGCTTGGGGATGGAGCGGGCGACTTGCTCGCGTTTCGTCCGCCGCCGCGCGGCGGTGGGAGTGAAGCTCCTGCGGCACCCGTCGGCATGGACGTTGACGCGATTCTGGCCGAGGCTCGACACAGCGAGTTCGCCAAACTGAAGACCAACTGCATGAAGTGTCACACGAAAGAATCGATTACACCGGCCCCGCGCCGACCCAAAGGCGAACCGTTTGACGTAGCGCCGCCGAGAATCCCCGATCGCTGGCTCGATCGCTCAGTGTTTTCACACCAGTCGCACCGCGCGTTGAACTGCCTGGAGTGTCATGCCCAGGCCGCGACGGGCGAGCAGACCTCCGACATCATGCTGCCGTCGATCGACTCGTGCCGTACATGCCATGCTCCGGCGGCAGGTGTGCGATCCGATTGCGTGATGTGCCACCTGTACCACCCGCCCCTGGAGCCGCAACCGCAGGGCTCGATCACGATCGAGGAATATGCAGGGGCGGGGAGAGAGAAGAAGTAGGGCTCAGGTCTTCAACTTCTGCAGGCGCTCGATCGCCGCATTGAGGGTGTCGAGTTTTTTGCAGAACGCGAAGCGAACCAGCGGTTGGCCGAACTCGACATTATCGTAGAAGGGCGTGGGCGGAATCGCGGCCACGCCGATCTTGTCAATCAGGTGGGTGCAGAACGCGCGGTCGTCCTTGAAGCCGAATGGTCGATGATCGGCGAGGACGAAGTACGTTCCAGTCGGCCGATACACGACGAAACCAATGTCTTCGAGCGCTTGGCAGAGGAGGTCGCGCCGCTGCCGGTAGTCGCGCAGGAATTGATCGAGGTATTCCGGTCCGGCGCTGACGGCGGCCGCTGCACCGTGCTGGAGCGGCGTGGCGACAGAGTAGCTGAGGAACTGGCGACCCGATCGCACGCACTTACTCAGGTCGGGTGAAGCAATGGCCCAGCCGATCTTCCAGCCGGTGAGTGAGAAGGTCTTACCCACAGATGAAAGGGTGATCGTGCGCTCCGCCATGCCGGGGAGGGTCGCGAGGCGGATGTGCTCGCCTTCGAAGACGAGATGCTCGTAGACCTCATCCGTAATGGCGATGAGGTTGTGCCTGATGCACATCTCAGCGACAAATCTCAATTCATCGCGACTGAAGACCTTGCCGATCGGGTTGTGCGGCGTGTTGATGAGGATGGCGCGCGTGCGCGGCGTGATCGCCGCTTCAAACGCATCGCGATTGACTGAGAACATGGGCGCGGCGAGCGTCAGAACCACGGGAATACCACCGGACATCTCGATGCAGGGTTTGTACGAGTCGTAGTAGGGTTCGAAGATGATGACTTCATCGCCGGGATTGATCAGGCCGAGGCAGGTCGCGGCGATAGCTTCGGTGCAGCCGTTGGTCACGCTGACCTGGGTGTCGGGGTCGATGGTCTGGCCGGTGAGGCGTTGCCAGCGGGCGGCGAGCGCGTTGTTGAGTTGCGGGATGCCGGACATGCGCGCGTACTGGTTGTGGCCGGCGCGGATGGCTTCGATGGCGGCGTTGCGCACGAAGTCGGGGCCGTCGAAGTCTGGGAAACCCTGTGAGAGGTTGATCGCGCCTTTCTCGTTGGCCAGGCGCGTCATTTCCGTGAAGATCGAGGTGCCGTAGGACGCGAGTCGATGGGAGACGGGCATGGGTCGGTCCGAGGAAGAATCGTGAGTGGGCGGGCTTCGTGACGATGACGATATGGCATGATAGCGAAGCGGACAGCGAGCTTGAACGGGGTGGGAATCCCGGTTGGGGGTGAGTCGACGAGACGGGATCGTCGCAAGCGGCTGGGGATCTATTACACCCCGCCTGAACTGGTCGAGCCGATTCTTGATGAGACGCTTGATCCCATTCTCGATGGGATGCACGATGAGAGATCGTGTCGGGCGCGGTTGTCGACCCTGCGGGTGATCGATCCGGCGTGCGGCAGCGGGCACTTTCTGCTCGGCGCCTGGCGGAGGCTGGCAAAACACGTTTCGGTCGTCGTTGCGCCGGTTTCTCAGCATGAGTGTCTGAGACTGGCGGCGGCCACGCTGCATGGCATTGACATCGATCCGCAGGCCCGGCGTGCGGGCGCGAAGCTACTACGAAGCGCCTGTGCGCAGTGGGCTCTGTCGCCGCGCGACTTTCCGAACTGGTTCACGCTTGGGGATGCGCTACTGTCTGAAAGCGGAGTCGACTGCACGTTTGACCTCGTCATCGGGAACCCGCCGTTTGTCGATTCCGAATCGATGTGTGCTGCGGATCGTTCGCGGCGCGCGGCACTGACGCAGCGGTATGAATCGGCGCGCGGCAATTGGGATCTGGCCTCACTCTTTGTCGAGCGAGCGATCCAACTTGCCCGGCCGGGTGGGCGGATTGGGCTGGTGCTGCCACGGCGACTGCTGGCCTCTGATCATGCCCGGCACGTGCAGGCGCTCCTGCGCCGGCTGACCATCGAATCGATCCGGGTGAACGATTCCACTGCGTTTGAAGACGCGAACGTGGAGACGATCAGTCTTGTGCTCACGTGTCAGCCCGCCCCGACGCGGCATGCGATTCGAATCGTCGGGCCGTCGAACGTGCACGACTTTTCGCAGCGCGATCTGGAAGCGCTGCCGCCGGGGCACTGGTCGGCGATTCTCGCGCCACCGACGCGGGCTTCGGGCCGGCCGCCTGTCTCGCAGTGGTCGTCCGTCCTGCGCTACGCGCCCCGACTGTCTGAGGTTTCGGTCGTCAGCGACGGCGCGAGTACCGGCGAGGCGTATCGACTTCGCTCGGTCATTGTTGAGCGGATCGATGCGACGGGTGAGTTCGTGCGCCTCATTAACACGGGGACAATCGACCCCTTTGCGAAGCGGTGGGGTCGCCAGCCGACGCGGTACCTGCGCGCGGCGTGGACCGAGCCGGTTGTCCCCCTCGCGTGGCTCGAAGCGAAGCTGCCGCGGCGTGCAGCGCAGGCGCGGTCCCCCAAGGTGCTGGTGGCGGGTCTGGCGGGCCGGATCGAGGCGGTGGTGGATGATGGGGTCGTGTTGTGCGGCAAATCGGCCGTGCAGGTTCTTCTGAATGATGTCGAAACCTGTCACGCGATGTGCGCCTGGCTGAACTCGGGACCGATCAATGATCTCTACCGTCTGCTCTTCGAGTCGCACGGATTTGGCGCGCGATCGATGCACATCGGGCCGCGGCAATTGGAGCAACTGCCGGTGTGGAATTCCGAAGTTCCAGATTGCCGCGCGTCGATGCAGGAACTCGCGCGGCTGAGCCTGCACTTACATGAGGGCCGGAGGCTTGACGAAGCAACGTCGAGCGAGTATCTGGATCGCATCGATGCGATCGTTCTGGAATTGTTGGGTTGAGCACCATCGTCAGCGACGGCCGTCAAATCGCCATCACAGTTGCTATTCGCCGACCAGTTGTGCGTTGGTCGGCACGCGCTCCAGTGCGGCGAGCAGTCGCTCAATCTGCATGTCGGGGCGCATGTTGAGCAGCGAGCGGCGCAAGGCGGTGATTGTTGTCAGTTCCTTGGGAGTGAGCAGCAGGTGCTCCTTGCGCGTGCCCGAGGCGGCAAGATTCATCGCCGGGAAGATGCGCTTTTCCGACACGGTGCGGTCGAGGATGAGTTCCATGTTGCCGGTGCCCTTGAACTCCTCGAAGATGATCTGATCGGCCTGCGAGCCGGTGTCGACGAGGCACGAGGCGATGATGGTCAGCGAGCCACCTTCCTCCGCTTTCCGCGCGGAGCCGAAGAGACGCTTGGGGACTTCCAGCGCGCGAGAATCCAGGCCGCCGGACATGGTGCGGCCCGAACTGGCGTGGGTGCGCGAGGCGTTGAACGCGCGGCCCATGCGAGTGAGTGAGTCGAGGAGCACCACGACGTCTTTGCCGGCTTCGAGCATGCGCTTGGCACGTTCGATGGCGAAGATGGCGAGATTCACGTGCCGCGCCGTATCCTGATCGTTGCTTGAAGCGAGGCAGAGGCAGGGTACGTTGCGTCGGAAGTCGGTCACTTCTTCGGGCCGTTCGTCGATAAGCAGGGCGACGATGTCCACCTCGGGGTGGTTGTGCTTGATCCCGTGGCAGATCTGCTGGAGCAGCGTCGTCTTGCCGGCCTTGGGCGGCGAGACCACCAGGCCGCGCGTGCCGTAGCCGATTGGGCAGAAGAGATCGATGAGCCGATTGGCTGGCGGGCAGCCTGGGTATTCGAGCTTGAGTCGCGGTTGGGGGTCGATGGAGGTGAGGCTCTCGAAGGGGAGCCGCTTGGCGTAGATCTCGGGCTCGATGCCGTCGATGGTGAGCACGCGCTCAACGATGGGGCGGGCTTCTCGCGGCGGGGCGTTGGGGCCGCGATTTCGTCCGCGGCGCCGGCGCGGCTTGCGCATGGAGATTTCGACGGTCAGTTCCTGCGCGGAGCGCAGCGGAAACTGCTCGCCGAGTATGTTGGGAACGATCGGGTCGTCCGGTCGTTCCACCAGCATCCCATTGAGTTGACGGAGTCTTCCATCACCTCGCTGGGGCCATTCGAGAATGCCCGTAAAGGTCGCCATGAAAACCGCTTGCCGTTTTGGCTTGAGACCCAACCCGCATCCGCGGACTCGACGCCGCTTTGGACATCATCCACCAGTCTGATGGGGGTGGGACGCTGCCCGATCTGTGGGACAGGTCGAATCAATCATAGCCGCCCGATGCGCGTCGATCATGCTGGGGATTCTGGTGTTCTTTGTCGTCTTCGGTCGCGGGGGCCGGGGCGGGCACCTCTTCACTCGTCGAAAGGCGCGGTCCGGCGACTTCGAGCATCGACTGCACCGCCGTTCGCACGCGGCGGATGCGCACATCGCGACGAATGCCGTATCCACGCACGCGCGTCAGCTGGCGAAAGATCTCCAGCCACAGTGACGCCCGTTCGGGCAAATCCTCGGCGCAGGTTCGGGCAAGTTGGATGATCCACACACGATACTCGCGGTCCTTGCGATGCCAGGTGGCGAAGGAGCGCGCGTGCCGCATCAACGAGAGCAATCGCAGCCCGGCACCGCCAAGGGACCAGTAGCCACCGATCAATGATCGAAGTGGCGCCTGTCGCACCTGACCGCGCACGCGCAACGTGATGGTGTCTCCGCCCGCGCGGTCGGCGCCCAGTTCGCGCATGAATCGTCGTTGGCGATCGACGCGCAGCGCCGTCCGTGCCACAAAGGGTGCATCAACAATCAGGAGTCCGCGTGCGACCTCGTCAATGGCCAGGCGAGTGACCGGATAGTTCGACGGGGATCGCTCGGCAGCGTAGATTCGGCTGATGAGTTCACAGTAGGTTCGAGCCAATGGCAGGCCGCCCCAATACTCGCAGTCAATCAGTCGCGCGATGAAGCGGCGCTCCGAGAGGCGGGTGGGATCGGTGCGTCGCAGGCCGGTGACGGCGTCGAGTGTGCCCAGCGCCAGTTGGCGGAAAAGCGCTGATTGCGGTCCCTTGCGACAACGGCGGCGCACCATGATTGCCGCGTGCAGCCGCACGAGCGACTCCGGGCTCATGGGGGCTGCATCTTCGAGGGGCATCTGATCGGGTGTGGTGGAGGCAAGCGAGCGGCCAAAGGCAAGGGCATCCGGATGCCGACCCAAGCCGTGATCGTCGAGTGCGACGGCCGCCTCGGTGAGCGATGCGGCGGTGACGGGAATCAACCCGCGTTGAAAAGCTGCACCGACAAGCGCGGATGCCACGTGCTGACGCGACTTCAAACGACGCTCGCACAATTCGCTGGCCCGCAGCACCAGTCGATCGACCGGCGGAATGATCGCGTTGAGTTCGCCCGGCACGACGTAGCGCGGTTCGACCGATCGCTCGTCGAACGACGCCGCCACTGACGGCGAGAGGTCGAGAATCAACGAGGTGCACTCAGGCGACGCGACCGCCAATCGACCTTCGAAATCGATTGAATCAACGAGCGACTCGAGATCCATGGCGATGATGACGTGCGCAGAACCGTAAGGAATGCAGGGCGTGATCGGCTGCACGGGTTCGGTAGGTCGCGGATGAGTAAAGACAACCTGTCCGACCCACGACGTCCCGGCCCGAGCACGCAGAACCTGGACGCGATAGCCCATGCGTCTTCCGGCTGAGTCGATGAGTCGCAGCGCCTGGTTGACATCCGACTCGGTTCTTCCGCAAAGGTGGGCGTTCCACGCGGCGACATGGGGATGACGGAGCGTGGGCTCGGGCAGGGTTGCGGTGGAGTTCGTCTCGTCACGGCGCGGCGCGGCGCGGCGATGCAACCGGTATTCTTCAAAGCCGGGCCATGAGTCGAGCGGCGTGGTAAGCGGATCGGCCGGGTGAGCGACGAACAGGCGTGGTCCATGCACACCGTTCAGCATCGGGGTGCGCGTCCAGCCCCGGCGAACAAGCCATGAGTAGGCAATGGCCACCAGCGGCGAAGAGGGGACGATCGTTGCCTCGACGGGCGCGAATCCTCGCTCGGTCCACAACCGTGGGGGACCGGCGACGTTTTCGGGATCCGACTGGCTCCGAGCATCGATGATCACCACCGAGACACCCGCACCCAGGACGGCCGCACGAAGATCCTGCGCAAAGGTCGTCAAATCGGTCGGGTCAGTGCGGATGATCCGAAGTTGTCGAATGTCCCGTTCGCTGACCATGCTGCGCGCGAGCCGATCCACGTCGGCCGGCTCGATGCCACTCTGACGATCAGGTGGATCCGGGAGCACAAGGAAAGTCGTCTCGTGGCGGCGCAAAATGGCATGGGTGATCGCCGAACGGCCAACCGTGGGTACGCGCCGTCGTTCCATCTCGATGATCTGGCGCTCGCCCTCCTGGCGTTCGAGTGTTGCCGTCTCAAGCGACTCCACTCGCAGCTCACTGGAGGAGCGATCCGGCGCGGGGAGGCTGAGTTCATCGCGCAACTGGTCGAGAACCACATCGATCAGGGGTCGAATGAGGCTCTGCTCACGCGGCTCACGTCGCGAACGCTCCAGCGTGATGCGGGTGGTGGACGAATGGGCGCCTGGCAGCGTTGCCAGCCGCTCGGCGACCGTCTCGTGTCCGTTGACTGTGCGGCGGTCGGCCAGCAATTCGCCGAGCGACTGGGCGAGATCGGAGGGATGCAACTCAACTTCGCTGGAGACGATGCCGGACGTCTGATTCTCGACCGAGGGCAGAATCTTGCCGTAGACCTCAGCTGCTCGCTGGCCACCACGGCGCAGTGCGTCAGAGATAATCTGGACGGATTGTTCAATGTGTGGCCGACCATTCTCGACGACAATGACTTTTTCGCAGCGGGTCAACATCTGCTCAAGTGGACGCGGATCGAATGGATTGATGCAGCCGAGGCGCAGGATTGGAAGACGGCCGGTCAATCCGAGCAGCACCAGGGAGTGGCGGAGCGTGGCGTGGGCGGTCCCAAACGTGATGAATCCGAGCGGGACGATTTCACCTGGGAGCGGGGCGTTAAACACGTGATCGAGACGGCGGCGTCGAACTTCCATCTGGAAGGGAGTGCCGCGCTCTTCGCTGCGTGGGTCGAGGATCGAGGGGACGCCGCGCTGAGCGGAGTCTTCCATGTGTGGCACGGTCTCGCCGCCTCCCATGATGAGCGGGGAGAGATAGACCATGACCAGCGTACCGGCGGCGCGAGAGAGTCGGATGGCCTCGTTGATCAGACGCGTGCACTCGGCTGGTGCGGAGGGTGCGAGAATCGGAATGTCGAGATATGCGGCCAGATCACGCGGATCGGAGAGCAACTGACGCCGTACTGCCTGCCACCCGGAGCCAAGCGATTCGGCTTCGGTGCTCGGTCCAAAATTCGATCTCGAGTGGCACACGACGAGAACGCCGCCGGAGCGCGGGCTGACCCGAATCTGACCCGCGTCAAAGAGGGCGTCGATCGCCTGCCGAAAGCCCCGCATCTCATAGAGCCCGATAACCCGTCGCCGGGCGAGAAGAGCCGCCCGCATCAACCCTGCGGTGATCGTGTCGCTTTCGGCCAGTTCAGTGGCGACTCCAGATTCGTCGAGTTCGCTCGAGAATCGACTCCACGCAGCGGTGAGACCGGGAATTGGTTCAGCGCGGGAGGCGAGCAGGAGATCGATGCCGGTTTCACTCTCCAGCACGCCGCGCAGCACCCAGTCAATGCCAATACTCAACTCCCGCTCGCGACGCGATCGGGATTTCCATGTTGTCGTGGCTTCACTCAAGATTGACCCCAGTGTGCCGGCGGCATGACGGGGGATCGTATCGCGGCGTCATCGCTCTGGTGCACCCTAGAAAGGAAGCCCGTTCGTAGAGACGAGCGAGAGGCCGATGAACTCACCCACGAGGATCATCGTGCTCGAGACGTAGAGGATGCCCGTAGCCGACTGGTTTGAGCGGATGCGTACGCACTGCAGGGCCATCCAGGTCATAAGCATCGGCACGACCAGTCCCATGAGGAATCGCGCGGACATCATCAGAATCGCGATCATGTCGCCGCCGTGTTCAGTTCTGACTCCACTGCGGGCGGACCACCACGGCCATAGTCCTCCGACGAGCGCGATCGCCAGTCTGGCGAGCAAGCCGAAAAAGAGCAGTTGGACGAGTCGGATGAAAGGCTGCTGCGTCATTTCACTGCCGGAGGTCAAGTAGGCATGGCCTAGGAGCATGGTCATCAGCGATCCACCGGTGAGCCATCCTGTCAGAACGACGGCCGGTCCGATGAGCAACTGCGGCCAGGCATGGAACTGAGCCTCCGTGGATCGCGCTTTGAGCTCAAGCGCCTGCATCCACTGAAGCGAGCCCGCCACGTAGGGCAATACAAACACAAGCAGCACGAAGCCACAGACGAAGGCGATCGCCCCGCGCTGAGCGCTGCGGCGGCCGGACTGCACGAGCATCAAATGAACGAACGCCCCGGCCGTGAGGATTGGACCCACCACGTAGAGCGCCCAGGCTCCGTGTTCCGGCGCATCGACCAGCACGGCCACTCCCGCGATGCCCAGCAGACTCAGCGCCACGAGGTCTCCGAGCCGAAGCCAATGCAGCGTCACCGCCCGCGCGTTGGAGGCGGCCTGGCTCAGAGCGATTCCATACGACAGGAGGATCAGAACCAGGGGAAGGGACATCTGAGCATTATTGCCGGTTGGATGGTTGGCAGGAGGAGTCGATGCAAAACGAGAATGGCGGCCTGATTCGGGTCCCAGTATAATCGGATCGCATGAATGGTCACCGATGCGATCGTTGCGGCGAGGAAGCGACGATCCACGAATACACGCCGTCGCACGGAAAGGTGCTCTCGGAGACACACCTCTGCGAGAGTTGCGCGCAGGAACTGGGAATGGAGGGAAAGGTCGTCAAAGGGTCGCAAGAGCTGCTCCAGCAGTTGATCCTCGCCAAGACGGGACGCCGCAAGGCGCCGGCCACCGTCACCTGCCCATCGTGCGGTCTGTCGTGGGGCGAGTTTCGCGAGCACAGCCTGCTGGGATGCCCGGATTGCTACGCGGCGTTTGAGAAGCAACTTGGCTCTCTGCTCGAGCGGATTCACGAGGGCGCGACCCACCATGTGGGTAAGGTGCCGGCCAATCAGAATCTCGACCTGGTTCAGCGCCTGACGCACCTGCGCAAAAAGCTGGCCGAAGCGCTTGCCGCGGAACAGTATGAGCGAGCAGCCACTCTTCGTGATGAACTTCTGGCGCTGGGTGCGGGTGACGAGCCGCCGACGTTGGAAGGCGGCGAGTCGGCGGGGAGTCTGCGCGCATGATCGGCTTGGACTTTTCATCAACGGGAGAGTGGCTGCGCGGCACGGGTCCGGATTCGGACGTGGTCATCTCCACGCGGGTCCGACTGGCTCGCAATATTGCCGGTTTCAATTTCGCCAATCGTGCCGAGCGGAGCGAGCATCAACAGGTCGTCGCCCTGGCCCGTGAACACGTGATGAGCTGCTGCGAACGTCAGGGACTGCTCTGGGTGGATGTCGCGTCGCTCCAGCCACTGGACGCCACGTTGCTGGTTGAACGGCACCTCATTTCCAAGCATCTTGCCAAGGGCGATCGACCCCGGGCCGCGGTCGTGCATTCGGATGAATCGCTTTCGATCATGATCAACGAGGAAGACCACTTCCGCATGCAGGTGATCCGCAGCGGTCGCCAGACTGTTGATGCGTTTACCGAGGTGAACCGAATTGACGATCTTCTTGGCGCGAAGTTGCCGTTTGCGTTCCATAAACGATTCGGCTATCTCACGGCCTGCCCAACGAACGTTGGTACGGGGATCCGCTTCAGCATCATGCTCCACCTGCCGGCGCTGATGATGACCAAAGAGATCGAGCGCGTCCGCCGGGCGGCGCATGACATGCAGCTTGCCATTCGCGGGTTCTACGGAGAAGGCTCGGACGCGCTGGGCGATATCTTCCAGATCTCGAACCAGACCACGCTCGGCAAGACCGAGGCGCAGTTGCTCAAGGAGTTCGATGAGGGCGTTATGCCCAAGGTCGTCGAGTATGAGCGCCGGGCGCGACAGGTGCTTGTCGAACGCCGCGCCTCGCTGCTGGATGACCGCTGCCACCGGGCGCTGGGGATTCTTCAGAACGCTCGCCTGCTCAAGCTCGACGAGGCGCTGCGGCTGCTGAGCCATCTTCGACTGGGCGTGCAGCTCGGCCGCATTACCGGCGTTGATCCGCAGACCATCGATCGGCTGCTGGTTCTCGTGCAGCCGGCGCATTTGCAGAAGACGCTCGGCGAATCGCTGCACCAGGCCGAACGTACGGAAGCTCGGGCTACGCTCATCCGCCAGCACCTTTCCTGATTGAGTTGCATCACCCCCCCGTACATCACTACACTGGTCCCGGTACTGATTCCGGCATACGGCCGGGGGCTGCTTCACGGAGATCACAGTCAGTGGCACGGCTGGCGACCATCGCTCCGTTCAACTTCGAGTTTGACACCGCCCGTTTTCTGCGCGCCTACCGCAGTGCGGGATGTTCGCATGCCCAGTTCTACCGCAATGACAAGGTGGAGATCGAACCTGAAGAGGCGATTCAGATCATTGGTGACGAGGAGATGGAGTTCGATTCGATCCACGGGTTGTTTGGCGAGTCGCTTGATCCATCCTCACCGGATGACGGGAAGCGAAGGCACTCGATCGACACCTACGAACGGGAAGGTGAGTTGGCCGCGACACTTGGCGGCCCGATGGTGGTTGTTCATCCCTCGTGGATGAATCCGGAGGGTTGGCCCGTGTCGCGTCCGCCTGAGCCCGCTCGAGTAGCGGCGTTGCAAGACTCGATGGCCCAACTGGCCCGCATCGGCGAACGACTCGGAGTCGTATACCTCATCGAAAACCTGCCGGGGTTTTTTGCGATCGGCCATGACTCGCGACGGGTGGCGCATTGGGTGAGATCGCTGGGATCGCCGAACGTGCGGATGTGTTTCGACACGGGGCACGCTCACATTGAATCGGGTTTCAACGGGTCGGTCGCGAGGCAACTTCGCGAGTGCTTAGATGTCGTCGGCTATGTCCACGCCCACGACAATGACAGTGTAAAAGACAACCACCGCATGCCCGGCGAGGGAACGATCGACTGGGAGCGTGCTGCGACCGTGCTTGCGGAGCACGCTCCTTCAAGTCTGCCCTGGATGCTCGAGGTGTTCTATCCGGAGCAGGAAGTGGAAGCCCTGGTCCAACAAGGTCTCGCTGAGCGATTCGCCCGGTGGTCGGCAAGCGGATGAGAATCGGAAGCACACATTCGGGAAAAACCAGACTCCGCGCCACTGGGCGCGGAGTCCGGAGATGACTCATCGACATTCAAGTGCAATCAACTGTTCCGATCAGGGCTGGCTGATCATGGAATCTGACCCACGGAGCTCGTCTCGCACGGACTGGCGACGGTGACAAGCTGCACGAAGCCACCGCACGCCCCTGAGTTAATCGCGCGCCCGATGCTGCCCGAACCATTGCCGGTTCCGAGCGTGCGAACCAACTGGAGGTTGCGCGTACCCAGCCCGAGCTGGGTTCCGGCACAGGCTCCGCTGTTGAGCCTGAAGCTCCCGGTATTGCTGGCGAAGACGATACCCTGCGTCTTGCTGGGCTGGGCGCCGGACCAATTGACGGTGATGTTTCCGGGGCACTGGCCGGTGATGTCGCAGGTGTACCCGCCGCCACCGGACCTGAATTCCATGTTGTCAAATGCGAGGACGTTCCCTTCGAGCGAGCCGCCCGAGAAGATGCGGAACGCCGTGGGAACTGGTCGGCCACCCCCCGCGCCACCTTCGAGGTACACGCCGGTGAGGCTTGCGGTGGCGGTGATGTTGGTGGTCAGGTCGGTGATGGAGGCTTCGGTGATCTGATTGGTGGTGAAGTCCACCTTGGTCTCAAGGCGGTACCAGTGGTTCATGCTCAGGTTTTCCCACTCCGGTCCCGGGATGGCGCCGGGTGCGACCATCGCCACTCCGTTGGCATCGTAGCCGAGGTACCCGGCCTGCCAGGAGGTTGGGTCGAGCACGTTGGCGAAGGTAAAGAGATGAAGTGCACTGGCGCTGCCGGGGTACGGCTGAAGCGAGAATGAGCCGATGTTGTTCGATGCAAGCCCGGGCAATCCAATGTACTGACAGGCAACGTCATACTCCATGATCGCTCGTGGCGCAGGCCATGTGATGACGCGCTGAGCGCGACTGAAGTCCGGGCTGGCCATTCCCTGGCCAACGGCAAACTGGGAGCCGCCCTGCGGATTCTGACTGAATCCAAAGGCGTTTCCTGCATAAGTCATGGCCCAGTAGTCGATGCCGGAAGGGAGGAAGAACCCATCCTGTCCGGTGAGAGCTGTTCCGCCGGGCGATGCGGAAATGCCATCTGAGGTCTCAAAGCCGGTGTCATACTGCGCGAAGGCGGCGCCGACGAGTGTAAGCACCGAAGTGGCGCAGATTGCAGAGCGGAATGCAAGACGCTGGAACATGTTTCAACCCTCCTTTGGTGGCTCCGGCTTGCCTGTTTGGTGGGTTCGCCGGTTGCTGTAACAGGGCCCTCGGCCGCATACGACATTCGACCGCGGGACCTGACAATTAACTGCCTTCGTCAAACGCTGAAGGAGCTGGACTGAATGTCTCACCGCATTCGGAACCGCCAGTCAATCTCCACTAGTCGCACCGAATCCACGGCTACACAATCCCGAAAGCGCCTGACAATCTCTCGAATTGAAAAACACCTGGGCGCGATTGTCAACTTTCGACACTCCATTCTAACGCCGATGTGTAATGCCCCAGAACGCTAAGTCAGATTCCTGTCTCAAGACTTGCGACCGGTCCCGAATCGGGGCGGAATACTCGGGTTGCTCTGGGTAATCGAGTTCGGCCTGGTCCCGCCGGTCTCGGTCGGTTCGAGGCTCGCCGACAGCAGGCAGGAGATGCAGCTGGCGGTGTCCGGGTTGCTTCGCGCTTCGGGTGGTGTTCAGAAAAAGAACCTCGCCCCTCTTTTTGAGGAGCGAGGTCATTGATCTCAGGAGAGATCGGTCATCGAGCTCAGGCGAACCTGATTACGGGATCTGACCAACGGTGCTGGCTTCGCAGGGGCTGCCAACGGTGACGAGCTGGACGAAGCCGCCGCAGGCGCCGGAATTGACCGCGCGGCCGATGCTGCCCGAGCCACTGCCGGTGCTGATGGTGCGGACCAGCTGGAGGTTCCGGGTGCCCAGGCCGAGTTGCGTACCCGCGCAGGCGCCACTGTTGATGGTGAAGCTGCCGGTGTTGCTGGCGAAGACGATGCCCTGGGTCTCGCTGGGCTGAGCGCCGGCCCAGTTGACCTGGATGTTGCCGGGGCAGGTACCGGTGATTTCACAGGTGTAGCCGCCGCCGCTCGTGGGGGCGATTTCCATGTTGTCAAAGGCCACGATGTTCCCAATGGCGCCGCCGCCGGAGAACATACGGAAGCCGGTGGGCAGCGGGCTGCCGCCGTTTGAGCCACCCTCAAGGTACACGCCGGTGACCGGGGCGGTGGTTGACTGGTTCGTGGTGAGGTCGACGATGGTGGCTTCGACGATCTGGTTGGTGTCGAAGTCGATGGTGCTCGAGAGGTGATACCAGTGGTTCAGCTCGAGATTCGTCCACTCAGCGCCGGGGATGAAGCCGGGAGCGGCCATGGCCACACCGTTGGCGTCGTATCCAAGATAGCCGGCCTGCCACGTTGTGGGGTTGTTGATGTCGACATAGGTGAAGAGGTGAATGGCGCTGGCGCTACCGGGGTAGGGCTGGATGGAGAAGGAGCCGAGGTTGTTCGAGGCTGGCGGACCGCCGGTGTAGAGGCAGGCCACGTCGTATTCCGCAGTCGCCCCGCCGGTGGTGCCCCAGTCCATATCGCGCTGAGCGCGGCCGTAGGTGCCGCCGCCCGGACCTTCAACGGCGACGAACTGATCGCCACCTTGCGGATTGGCATTGACGCCATAGGTGTTGCCGGCATAGGTGAAGGCCAGATAGTCGGTGCTAACGGTTCCCGATGGGATGTAGTAGCTGTCCTGCCCGGTGAGGATGGTGCCGCCCGTGGAGGCGGAGATGTTGTCGCCGGCCTCAAAGCCAGTGGAGTACTGCGCGAACGCGCTGCCGGCGAGTGCCAGAACTGACGTGGCGCAAGTCGCTGAAAGAACTGCAAAACGCTTGGACATGTTTCAATCCTCCTTTGAGGGCGCCGGCGTGCTCCGTCATGTGGCTCGCCGGTTGCTGTGACCGAACTGTCGGCCGCACACCATGTGTGACCAGGCAGCCCGACAATGGGACTGCTCGCGCAACGTCTTGGAGGTGGTGGATTGAACTACGGGCCCCCACGAGGAACCGGGCCACAATCTCCCCGAGCGACCCAACCCCGCGATCGCTCAACCCCAATACCGATTCGCGAACCCCTCCATTGGAACAGATTTAGGGCCGCTTGTCAATGACAAAACCGGGAATCTGCCACAAACGTTCAAAAATGTGCCGAACGGAGGGCAAACGTGCCTCTCCACGCAAGCTGTGGTTGGCGGCGCTGCCGCAATGTGTGCGCAAGGCACTTTCAAATAGGAGATGCATTCCCCATGGAGCGGTTGCGTACTCCAGCTAAGCGGAGTGCGGTGCGGGATTGGACATTAGTCCGGCCGAAGAGGGAACGGTCGACGGATCAGGCAACCCGCGGATCGGGATTGGCCACGACCGTTTCCGTCTGCTTTCGCCGGTAGTCTTCCAGAGCCTCCAGGTGCTCGGGATGGGAGCCGGCGACAATGGCGAGCGCCAGCAACGCAGCATTTATGGCGCCGGCTTTGCCGATTGCGAGTGTGCCCACGGGGATGCCGGCCGGCATCTGTACGATCGAGAGCAACGAATCCAGGCCGTTGAGGGACTTGGACTGCATCGGGACGCCGAGCACCGGGAGGGAGGTCTTGGCGGCCGTCACGCCAGCGAGATGCGCAGCACCGCCGGCCGCGGCGATGATGACCTCAAGGCCCCGTGATCGGGCTGAGGATGCGTATTCGAAAAGCAGATCAGGAGCGCGGTGCGCCGAGATCACACGGGCTTCACAGGGAACTCCGAGGGACTCAAGAGTCTTGACACAATGTTCCATGGTCTCCCAGTCGGACTTGGAACCCATGATGACGCCGACAAGTGGTTTGCTCATGCGCGGATTCTTGCACCTTGCCTGAGCAGGGCAACCCGATCGACCGCTCTATTGGGGTGCGGCAGCGCAGAATGAAACAGGACTGCGATATTCATCCTTGTCGTAGGCGCGAACACCGAAGAAGTAATTGTCTTTGTTGATCTTGAGTGTGGCCTCGGTGCCGGCTTGCATGTCGCGCGCGTGACTCCACTCGTGCTCCGTTGTCAGCCGCCAGAGGACTTCATAGCCAGCGACGTCCGGCTCTGGTGATGCATCCCACCGCAGCATCGTGTCGTTGCCCAGCTGCTCCGTGACGATTCTCGCGTTACCGGGGGCCGATGGCGCGTTGGCCAGGCAAGCGAGCGCCGCGCCGTTGACTCGGGTGACACCAGCCAGATAGTCTGCATCGACGAACTCGGGCAGATCGCCGTAGCGCACGCCATGCTCTTCGCGCACGTTCTGGTGCTGGCGGTCGTAATTCTCCTCGACGATGGTGAATCGTACGGCGGGAAATCCTGCTTCGTTGAACGACGTGTGGTCGCCGCCGCGCAGGAAGCGATCGGTGCGGTTGACGAGCATGGCCTGCACGGGCAGGCCGTACTGTCTGGCCGTTTCGGCGATGTAGCGGGCCAGTTGGCGCGAAGGAGAGTCGTTCTCCATTCCAAGGGCCCGGATTCGAGCCAGATCGGCTGCACTGAGCTCGCGCGGCAGGGCCTCGGAGAACACACGGATCTGCTTGTCGTAGATGTTGCCCGATGGTCCCTTGGGATCGCCGACGATGTCGTTGCTCAGCACGGCTCGAATGTCATCGCCGTTCTCCCTGGCTGTCTGGGCGTGCAGCCTTGCGCCAAGCAGTCCCTGCTCTTCGCCGGCCGTGGCCATGAAGACGATCGTCGCGTCATAGCGATGCTGCGACATCACGCGGGCCAGTTCCATGACGACAGCCACTCCTGAGGCGTCGTCGTTGGCGCCGGGCGCATCAGACTCGGCGTCGAGGGCCTCGCTGGCGCGCGAGTCGTAGTGGCCGATGACGTAGTACTTGCGAGCGCGGGCCTGGGGCATCGAGCCGGGCAGCACGGCCACGACGTTGACGATCTCCGTTTCGACCGGCACGCGTCTGCGGTCGGGACCGTAGGCGTGCGAGTCGAATGAGACCCGCATCGCTTCATCCCCGGTGCGACCGCTGAGCAGCGCCATCTTTTCAAATTCGCGGTAGATCCAGTGGCGGGCGGCGCCGATGCCGTGCGTCTCGGAGTCGGTCTCTGACAGGGTGTGGCGCGTGCCGAAGGAAACCAGCGAATCGATGACCGCCTTTGCGTGGTGGGGCGAGATTTCCGTGAGCATGGCCTGCACCTGCTCTTGTTGTTCGTGGGATGAGTCGAACTTTGCAGATGATGGGGAAGTGGTGGAGCAACCGGTCATCTGGATTCCTCCGATGAGTGCCGCCAGCCATGCGGCCTGACAGATTCTTGATATGTGGGTCATGATCGGCAGTGTAGACAATTCAGGGGCGCGTCGCAGTAATAAGCGTCCCGCAGCTGGTGCAGTTGTGCTCGATTGTGACGTAGACCGGTGTGGTTTCGTGGCGTCTGCGACGCTCTTGCCGTGTGTGGACGCGGAGTTCGTTGAGGCGTCCGCTCGGCCCGAGCCGACTATCATTGGTAACGGTCCGCCCGTGCCGATGGGGCTGCGGCGAACGGTATCATTCTGTAGCTCTCGCGCCGCCGTTCTGGCGGCGTACGGGGAGGCGTGCATGTCGGATCTGGTGGTGGATGGGCAACGGTTTTCGTGGCGGCATCTCGATTGGCCGGTGTTCAGCGCGATTCTCGCACTTCACATCGGCTGCCTGGCGGTGTTCCTGCTTCCCTTCGAGTGGGAGATGCTGGGACTCGCGCTGCTCCTGTGGTGGGTTTGTGGTGGGTTGGGCATCTGCTTGTGCTATCACCGCCTGCTGACGCATCACAGCTTCAAGACTCCGGCCCCGGTGAAGTACTTCCTGACGATCCTGGGCAACCTGAACTGGCAGGGTAGCCCGATTCACTGGGTCGGCATTCACCGCCTGCATCACCACCATTCCGACGAGGAGCACGATCCGCACTCACCGCGACACGGTTTCACGTGGGCTCACATCCTCTGGTGCATGGTCAAAGACCCCAATGGGAATAATGCCCGTGCAGCCGCCCGCGACCTCCAGCGGGACAAGGTCATGGCCTTTCTCGATCGCTACTACTTCATTCCACAATTCTTCCTCGCCGGCATTCTGCTCGTGGCCGGTGCGTGGAACTGGGGAGGTGGGTGGTCGTGGTCACATGGTCTGGCGTGGGTGGTGTGGGGGGTGGCCATCCGCACGGTCTTTGTTTACCACTCGACCTGGTTTGTGAATTCCGCCGCCCATACGTGGGGCTACCGCAATTTCAAAACGACCGACAACTCCCGGAACACGTGGTGGGTGTCGATTCTCGGTTTTGGCGAAGGCTGGCACAACAATCACCACGCCCTGCAGCGCTCTGCGGCGCACGGCATGAAATGGTGGGAGTTTGACCTGACCTACCTGACCATTCGCCTGATGGGGCTCCTGGGCCTGGCGTGGGACATCGTGACCCCCGACAATGCCGAAGTCGGGGCTGGTCATTCACACTGACGGCTGGGATGTTCAACGATCCCACGGCGCGAGGCGGGTGGCGCTACCGCCAGTCTGCCCGGTTGATACTGCATGAAGTCCGAATCGCTCAGTCAAAAAGAGACGCCCACGCTTCGGTCAGACGCGAGTCCAACGGCGGTGATTGAACCGGCCACAAGTGCCGGGGAGATCTGGCGGCGCCTTGGTCCGACGCGCTGGCTGGGACTGCTGTGGGCGACGGCACCCGCCATTCTGGGGTTTGTGCTGCTCGCCTCGTTCGGCCCGGTTTCCGATTGGTTTTTCGGCTGGCCGATACTTGGGATCTATATTTACGGCCTGATCTTCGCCGTGGCGGCTGGGTTTGGAATCCTCCCGACATACGCTCAGTCGTTGCTGGGTGGATGGGTCTTTGGTTTCTGGCTTGGTTGGAGTGCGGCAATGGCCGGCTTCACCGTTGCGGCGGTCATCGGCTATTTCGTCGCGCGCTCGGCTTCTCACGATCGCGTCGAACGGCTCGTCGAATCGAATCCCAAGGCCAAGGCGGTGCGAGAGGCACTTGTCGGCCGGGGACTGCTTCCGACTTTCGGAATCGTCACGCTGATTCGGGTGCCTCCCAACTCGCCGTTTGCTTTGACGAACCTGGCGATGGCCAGCACCGGAGTGCGATTGCTGCCGTATACCGTTGGGACTTTTGTCGGGATGGCGCCGCGCACTGCCATTGCGGTGTGGTTTGCGGCTATGGCTCAGGCCAGCGGCGCCCGAGACATCCAGGAGTTCGTCCACGAGAAGGTGGGATGGTGGTACGCGCTGGGCAACCTCGTGGTCATGTTCGCTGTACTCGCCGTCATTGGCGCGATCGCGAACCACGCGCTGGAGCGTGTGACCGGGCAGGGCGCCAAGCCAGCACCCGCTCCATCCGAAAGCTGAAAATCCACCCCAAAAAAAGCAGTACCCGGCGGAAACAGCCGGGTACTTGCGTGGTGGCTCCGGATGTCGGCGCGTCGCGCCGAGTCGTCAATGGTCGGGTGTTTCGCCCGGCACCTTGGGCATCTGTTCGGCCAGCGCCTTCTTCTGAGCGGCGACGAATTCGTCCTTCTTGCTCTCGGGCCATTCTTCCCACTTGGCCGGACAGTCACTGCAGCAGAAACCGATCACGGTACCCTTGTACATCACGGTTGGAGCGCGAAGTGAGACACCCTTTTCGGGTTGGATCGGGCAGGAGGCGTTGAACGCGACAGAGGGGGTCGCGCCGCCGCTCGATGCGGTTTCCTTTTTCTTGCACCCGGTCAGCACGGCAGCACACACGCCGAGGACGGCGACCGTCCGATATGCGTTCTTCAGCATCATTTGATGGCTCCTTGTCGTCAAGTCGGGTTGATCCGCGGAATAAACTCCCCGCGCGTACGGCTGAATGCTATTCACCTCGGATGGGCGTGGCATTGCCTGTCCGGGCATCGGTTCTGGGGCGCTTGGCCTTGCGGTATTGGTGGATGTAGTATTTGCGGCTGCCCGAAGGTCGCGTGGGGACTTTTCCTGGCGAAGTCGGTCGGTGTGTGAGGGGAGTTGATTCGTCAACTCTGACATTCCATTAGCCTGCTGAAGCGATCGACGCCGATGTGCCGATGCGCTATGGGTAGCTCTGACCTGCAGTGGCGCCGCGATCCCGGCGCGAAGGGGATCGAAGAGGGGCAGTTCATGCCGTTCCAGATGTTGCGCAACCGAAAGTACCTGGTCGTGTTCAGTCTGATGCTCGCCATCGGCAGCGTAGTTCCGAGCGCCCGTGCCCAGAACCCGTGGGGCTCGGCGCGAACTCGCCAACAGGTAATTGACTTCAGCCAGTTCAAGGGGCAGCGTCTTGAGACCAATGGTCCGCTCGACGTGGGATTTGGCGTGGTCTGGACCGCGCTGCAGGATGGTTGGGTTGGCGACATGTCCTTCGGACTGCGGACCAACGGTTTCTGGAATGGCGGTCGCGAGGGTTTTGCGGGTTTGAACGCAGCGAACAGCGCGATGCTTTTCACGTTCGATGACCCGGTGAATCGGATCATGGCGTTTGTCAACTATGCCCCCCTGACTGGACAAGGGTCGATTCCAACCATCGAAGCGCTGGATGTTCGTGGCCGCGTCATCGACTCGGTAACCGTTGATATTCGCACACCCAATGGCGTGAATGACGGCGAATTCCTCAGCTTTGAGCATGAGACCGATGACATCTTTGCGTTTCGCTATCGTGCCCGCTACGGCGTGCTCGACGATCTGACGTGGTCGCGCACCGGCCACCGCGGCATCATACCCGGACCGTCTTCCCTGTCGGCTCTTGGGGTTGTTTTCCTTGGTTTCGGATGCCGCCGCCGTCGGGCATCTTGATCCGCCGACAAGACCTTCATTCAATCCTGCGGTTCACGCGAAGCCGACGGTGGCGCCGTTGGCGGAGTCACTTTATGAACATTCGAAGGGAGCGATGGCAGTGATCAAGCACATGTTTTGCGCGGCAGTTCTCGGAGCCGCAATGATGGCGACGGGCTGCAGCACTGGAAATTCGCAGGTGGCGAACTGGAATCACTACGGCTTGAGCAAGTTGGGCAATGATCGTCCAGTGGCGCTGAGCGTAGTCGACGAAACGAAAACTGGTCCGGTCGTTGTGGAGGGCACCATTACGGAGGTGTGCCAGACCAAGGGCTGCTGGATGAACATCGTCGAAGGCGGCAAGACGGCGCGGGTGAAGTTCAAGGACTACGCGTTCTTCGTTCCCCGCAACGCGACCGGCCACCGGGTGGTCGTAAAGGGATGGGGCGAGAAGACGCTGATGGATGTCGAGTGGGCCAAGCACGTCGCTGAGGAAGCGGGCAAGAGCCGCGCGGAGATCGATGCCATCACCAAGCCGGTGGAACTCTACGAGATCGAAGCCACGGCCGTGTACATCGAGGGTGAGGGCCTCGACGAGCCGCACACCGGCGGCTGAGCCTGGCCCGGCGATCTCATCTGAAACAAAACGCACGACACCCCGCGAGGAAGACTCGCGGGGCGTTGTCGTTGAAGCGGAGAGGGTGGGATTCGAACCCACGGTAGCCCGAAGGCTACACCGGTTTTCGAGACCGGCCCGTTCAGCCGCTCTGGCACCTCTCCGGATGGGTTTGCGGAAGAATACCGCTTGGCTTCGCAATTGCAAGCCGTGGCGGTGCGATTGAGGTTCCATCACGAGCAGCGGGGCGCGCAACGGGTCTGTAACAACCCTCGCGGGGTTCTCGGATCCTGGTTGCTTGACGGTATGATGCGAACGTGGCGGCACTCGGCATCTGCCGCGTTCGTGTTTCAGGCGAAAGGAGAAGCATCATGCGCCCCGTTCAAATCCTCACCATCGTGCTTTCAGTATGGGCCATTGGATTGCCCGCGGCCAGTGCGCAGCAGAAGCAGGACAAAGTGGCCAGCTCGCTTGCGGCCCGGCCGATCTCGACGCAAGTGCCCTTTGCCGTGGCGTTCAATCCGAAAGGCGATCTGGCTGCCGTGGGAACAGGTGATGGTCGGCTGATCGTCTGGTCGCCAAGGGACAGCAGTGAGTACTCCGTGCAGGATCACGCCAACTGGACTTTCTGCATCGCGTGGTCCAGAGACGGCTCGCGGCTGATCACCGGCGGGGGGGACGATCTCATTCACATTCGAAATGCACACACGCTCGAGCTGCTCGGCACGCTCAAGGGGCACAGCGACGACGTGCACGCGATTGCGCTCTCGCCTGACAACACCGTGCTCTATTCCGTCGGCGATGACCGGCTGCTCATCGCGTGGAACGTCGATAGTGGTGAGCAAATCTACAGCGTGCCGGCGCATGATGAGCAGATAGCGGCGCTGGCGATCAGCCCTGACGGCAAAATGCTGGCGACCGGCAGTCGGGACGACACCGTGAGACTCTGGAACGCAGCCGATGGCAAGGCGCTGCACACGTTCACGGGGCATCTGAACGACGTCCTCGATCTCGACTTCAGCCCGGACGGCCGGTGGCTTGCATCGGCCAGCTATGATACGACCGTCATGCTCTGGGACGTGCAGCAGCAGACTCGCGAAGCGGTCATCCAGGAGCACAAGGACCGCGTGTTCGCCGTCGAGTTTGCTCCGGATAGTCAATGGCTCTGGTCAGGTGGCGAGGACAACGCGCTGGTTGCGACGCACCTGACGGGAGATCGCGCGTCGAGCAAGCTGGGAGTGAGCGGCGACATCGCACGCCTCGACGTGAGTCCGGACGGCAGCGCGCGGGCGTACACCTCCAGCGACGGGTATCTCCGCTGGACGACGTGGACACCGGGCACGAGACCATCATCGAGCAACCGGCTCAAGGTGGATCCGACGGCCGAGATCCTCGAGCGGTAGTGCCGGAGCATGCTGCTGTTGCTGAGATGAGTTGAGAAGCGTCCGCGGCGGGATTCGAACCTGCAACCTACGGCTTCGGAGGCCGTTGCGCTATCCAATTGCGCCACGCGGACACGTGTGCGGTGCGTCCTGATGCGCTTTCGCGCTTGCGCCGCTTGAACCGGCCGAGTATACGATCCGCCCCGATGACTGGCAAGGACCACACCGCCTCTCCCGCCGCTGCGCCGTTCCTCTCCGTCCTCGCGTACGCGGGAATCGCCAGCGTCGGAACCGGCGTGATGCTCAGCGGCGTGTTCTTCATCACCCGCGAGGCGTTTCAATTCACCGATTTGCAGAACCTGTTGCTCGGTCTGGCGGTTCAGGTGCCGTACATCCCGGCGGCGCTGGTGACTGGACCGATCTGCAAGCGGATCGGCGCGCAGCGGCTGCTGGTCATCACGATTCTCGGCATGACGCTGGCGTGTGGTATGCTTGCGACCATGCCGCCGGTGTGGATGTGGTGGGGGCTCGCGCCGTTCTACAACGCGTTCGCCGGGATGCAGTGGCCGATTGTCGAGAGTTACATCGCGTCCGGTCGGCACGGGCGCGACATGCGCCGCGCCATCGGGCTATTCAACATCACGTGGGCGGCGGCGATCGCGCCGGGGTTGTGGCTCATTTCGCTCATGCACGGCATGCCGCAGATGACGTTTGTGATTCTCGCGTTCATTCACGGCGCGACATTTGGAATCGTGCGGATGTGGCCGATTCAGCCGCCGACGCACGATGTCGAAACGGGTCGACAGCACACCGGCGAGTCCTACCCGAACCTGCTCCGGGCTTCGCGTGTGCTGCTACCCATGGGCTACGTGCTGATCTACATGCTCGCGCCGCTGCTGCCGGGGATCTGGGATCGGCTGCACGTCGATCCGGCACTGGCGCCGACGCTTACGAGCACGTGGATCATCGTGCGCGTCGGCGTGTTCTTCCTCATGTTCTGGTTCCCGTTGTGGCATGGGAAGTGGGCGATTCTCGGTCTCGGCGCGACACTGCTGATCGCGGGCACGGTGCTCGTGCTGCTTGAGCTCGCCGTGTGGTCAGGCGTGTTCGGTCTCGAACTGATGGGAATCGGGCAGGGGATGATCTACTACGCCGCGCTGTACTACGGCATGGCGGTGGAGCATGCGGCCGTCGACTCGGGCGGGCGGCATGAGGCGATCATCGGTTTGGGATACATCCTGGGTCCGTCGCTGGGTCTCGCTGGTGGAGCACTGCCGATCGGGGGGTCGAGCGTGGCGGGTGGGGTGCTGCTCATGACCGGGATTGTGTCCACTGCGGGATCAACGCTGGCGATTCACTTCTACCTCAAGGCGAGGCAGCGGCGAAAGGAACTGGCCGCGAACTCCTCGGCTACTACATCCCCATCACGCAGTAGCCGGCATCAACGTAGATCGTCTGGCCTGTGACGCCAGATGAGAGGTCGCTGAGCAGCCAGACGGCGGTGTCGCCGACTTCGCCGCCTTCGATGTTGCGACCGAGGGGGGCTTTGGTGGCGACCTGATCGAGCATAGTGGACAAACCGCCGACGCCCATGGCGCTGAGCGTCCTGAGCGGTCCGCCCGAGATGGTGTTAATGCGGATGCCATTTCCTGTGCGGCCGAGTTCGGCGGACAGGTAGCGGCAGGTGCATTCGAGCGCGGCCTTGGCCACGCCCATGACGTTGTAGCCGGGCACGACTTTTTCAGCGCCGTAGTAGGTCATGCCCAGGATGGAGCCGCCGTCGTTCATGTACTGGCGTGCAGCGCGCGACATGGAGACGAGGGTGTAAGCGCTGACTTCCATCGCCTGGAGGTAGACCTCCTTGGGTGTCTCGATGAACTTGCCCATCTCAAGATACGTCTTGTCGGCGAAGGCGATCGAATGGACGATGAAGTCGAGTTTGCCGCCGGCGTGCTCGGCCGCCTCAGCGAAGACCCTGGCGATCATGGCGTCGTCCGTGGCGTTTAATGGGCGGAGCCACGGGTTGGCGATGCCCAGATCGTCGATGGCGGAGCGGACGCGGCGCTCCATCTTTTCGCCGGGCAGGTTGGTGAACATCATCTCGGCGCCGTGGTTCTTGAGGGCGTTGGCGATGTGCCACGCATAGCTCCGGTCGTTGGCTATGCCGATTACGAGACCCTTCTTGCCGGACATCAGCGCCATCGCGCACCTCCATGTATGGGACTGGGCCGAAGCCTGAGAAGCGACCGGCCGGTGGAGCCAAGGGTAGGGGAGGGCGGGGGAAGTGAAAAGCGAAGCCGTTCTCCTGACTGTGCATGGACCGCGAATTGTTCAGAATCGTCCATGAAGGCGCGAAACGAGCCTCGCCACGGCGTTTGACCCACGAAAGCCCCTCGCAGGGCGACACGATCGCGGCCTGCGAGACACAACCGAATTCAGCTTACCGGAGTTCCGATCATGTCAATGCGTCTTGCTCATCCTCTTCAGATCACGGCCCTGGCGCTCGCCGTCCTCGCGCTGCCGACCCCCCGTAGTGCGTGCCTGGCCCAGGAACAGCAGCCCGGGGGAACACCCACGCACGACCGAGCCTCCCAGGCGCGCAACGCACCAGCGATCGATCTCGATTTTCGCGGCGGGTCGGCTGCGGAGTTCATCGAGGCCATTCGCAGGGCTGCGGATGGCAACGTCAACATTGTGACCATGCCACATGTGGAGGAAGTCGAGATTCCCTCCATGAAACTGCGCCACGTCGAAGTCGTTGCGGCGCTGAATCTGCTGGACGGAGAATCCGTGCAGACCGCGCCGGGCCGAATGGTCGAACTCGATGTGCGGACGATCTCTCCGCCATTTGGCGACAGCGGCCTTCTGATCAAAGTGGACGCCAAGGTGAATGAGGCTCGGAACTACCAGGGTCCGCAGCGGTCCAACATCTGGTCCGTGGCGGACCTCATCTCGAACGGAATGACGGCGGACAACATCACGACGGCGGTGAGCGCTGCGCTCGAACTGCTGGGACCGGAGTCTGCCAAAGCGCAGGTGCGATTCCACAAGGAGACGTCGCTCCTGCTGGCGCGAGCCGCGGTCGAACAGATCGAGATCATCAACAACGTGATCGGCGAGTTGCGGCAGTCCAATGCGCAGCAGCGGTCGGAGGCGATGCGGCCGATGCAGGAGCAGATCGAGCAGCTCTCTCGGGAACTGGATCGCGCCCGCAGTTCGCTGGATGCCGCCCATGTCGAAGGCTCGGAGCGCATGCAGATGGCGGAGGCGGCCAAGGCTCGGGCAGAGGCGATGGAGCGCCATGCCGCCGAGCTGGAGGCGATGACGTCCAAGCTGCGGGAAGAACTCATCCAGCGCGAGACTCAGGTCCGGGCTCTCCAGATGGAGATGGATCAACTGCGGTCCGCACTGCAGAAGAAGCCCGGCGGCGGATAAAGTCCATGAGTCAACTGGCACGAGCGTCCGGACTCCTCTTCGCCGGAGTAATCGGTGGACAACCCCGCCACCACACAAACTCTGTCAGCGCTCACGCAGGCAATCGCCAAGGGCGATTCGTCTGCGTTTGCACGTTTCTACGACGATTGGTTCGACCGGCTTGCCTGCATCGCGCGAACCAGCACGGGACGCGACGAGTCATTCTGCCTGGACGTCGTGCAGGACGCCATGCTCAAGATCATGCGCTCGATGAAACGATTCGAGCAGGAGAACGAGCTCGAAGCATGGCTGCGCGTCGTCGTGATGCGCTGTGCACTGGATCGCTTGCGCTCCGAGCGGCGGCGCGCCGTGCGCGAAGCTCATCATGCGAAGGCTCGGGCCGAAGTCGGAAGGAACAACGAGGCACCGGACGATCGCGTGCGGTGGCTCGAAGCCGAGTTGGCGCAGTTGGACACCAATCGATCGCTGCTGCTGGCGATGCGGTTTCGACTGGGAACGACTCTGGAGAGCATCGGTCGCGCGGTCGGGCTCGGACCGGGAGCCGTGGATGGCCGAATCGGGAGATCGTTGGCGCAATTGCGGGCTGCCGCCCAGGAGAGGTTCGATGAACCATGACACGGCAGAAGTGAATCTGAGTCTCGCGGGTCAAAAACGTCGCGCGGCGATGCGCGGCGAGATGATTGACGCGTTTGTCGCATTGCATCGCACCCGGCGAATGCAACGCCGAGTTGCCGGATCACTGGTGGCGCTGGCGCTCATGGTGGGTTCCGCATGGGTTGGTGGTCGACTGGCGGGCCGACCCGGAAGCACTCCAGGAACTTCCGGGTCGTCGACTGCGTTGCTGGTTGAGACAATTGACACCGCCGCCTCGGGCAGGGCCATCGAATTTGCATACGTCACCGCCAGCGATACATCCCTCGTGACCTATGTCGACGGCTCCTCATCGGCGGTGCAGACCATCGACAATGCGACGCTCATCGAGACATTGGCGGAAATGAACCGCCCGGCCGGCCTCATCGAGATGGGCGGCACGGTCCGCCTGACGCGCAACGTCGTGGATGGTGATGGATCAGAACAACCATCCGGGCGTGGTTCGCGCCTTGATCCGCCGCTCGGTTCAGGCGACGCGCTGGCTCGGGCGGGCGTCTGAAGGTCCCTGCAGCGCCACACGATTCACAATCCAAAGCATCGGGGTGAACCCATTTCGGCGGCTGCGAGTACAATCGGCGGCTTGTGTGGCCACTGGTCTTCTCGTTCACCTATGAAAGGAACCCACCAATGGGGAAGTTGATGACTCGGATCGGATGTGCAGCTCTTCTTTCAGTTTCGGCGTTGACCGTTGCCGGTATGGCGCTGCCGCGCGCGGCGGCAATTGAAGCAGCTTCGTCCACGCGCCAGGCGAATGTCGACACGTTCAAGATCGATCCGGCGCACTCGTCGGTTATTTTCAAGGTAAAGCACATGGGTGTAAGCTACGTCTACGGCCGCTTTAACGAATTCAGCGGCGAGATCAACTGGGACGCGGTCGATCCCACGAAGCACACCATTAAGGCCGAAGTCAAGGCCACGAGTGTTGACACCAACTCGAACGGTCGCGACAACCATCTGCGCGGTCCCGATTTTTTTGATACGGCCAATTCGCCAACGATTCTCTTCGAGAGCACCGGCGTCAAGGAATCCGGCGGTGACAAGTTTGAAGTCGAAGGCAAGCTTACGCTGCACGGCGTGACCAAGCCTATCAACGTCACGATCGAGAAGGTTGGTCTGGCCGACGTGCCGCGCATGGGCAAGCGCCTCGGACTGGCGTGCGAGTTTACGGTCAAGCGAAGCGACTTTGGCATGACTTACGGCATTGACGGTGCCGTGAGCGATGAAGTGACCATCATGTTGGCGTTTGAGTGCGGGGTTGGTGGCCGCTGATTCGTCGTCCGATTTCCGCTTGATTTGAGCGGAGACATTCGGTCCTCGCAATGGAAGAGTTCATTCAGAAGCAACTCGTGTGGGCGATGGCGATGCCGTTGGGCATCGCCATCGTCTGCATGGTCATCGCCTGGCGGCCCTGGCAGCGCGAGAAGCGCGAATCGGTTCGAGGCTGGTGGGGCGGAGCATTGGCGATCGGGCTGGGCTATCTCGTTGGTCACGTCGCGATCAACAAGTGGCCGGCGCTTCCGCCGGCCAGTGGCGATGACTATCTCTTTCTGTTCGCCGTGATCGGCATCGGGGTTGGCTTCTCCGAGTCGATCCGCATGCCGGTGTGGATCCGCTGGGGTATTCGGCTGGTACTTTGCGCCGCCGTGTCATGGTTCATGCTGTCCAAGGGGTTCCGCTCCGGGCATACCAATGGTGTATTGCTGGCGTGGGGCTCGGGGCAGACCATGGCCGCGTTTTTGGTCTGGACGTTGCTTGAGCGGCTCGCCGAGCGTCGAACTGGTCCTTCGATTCCTCTGGCGCTTTCACTGCTCATTGCCGCGGCCAGTGTGTACTTCCTGAAGGGCAGCAGCGGCAAACTGGCGCAGCTTGCGGGAGTGCTTTCGGCGTCTCTGGGTGGTGCGGCGTTGGTGGCGATGACTGTGCCGCGCGTGTCTTCAGCACGGGGGCTGCTGGCGGTGGCGATCCCGCTGTATTGTGCTCTGATCCTCTATTCGTGGCAGTACGACAAGCCGTTTGGCACGCCGGTCATCCTGGCGGCAGCGCCGCTGGTGCTGTGGATCGCGGAGTGGCGCGAGTCTTTCACGGCCGTGGTGGGGCGCGTGCTTCTGGCGGTCGTTCCAGCCCTGATTGCACTGGTCTTGCTGCTGTGGTCCCTGCTGGATCAGGCCTCCGGCGAATCGCTGTATTGAGGCTCGCGATCTGATCATCAGGCGGTCGACGAGTGAAACGCAATGGCGGCGACTTCGTAGAAGTGTGGGGCGGAGTGATCGAGCAAGGAGCGAAGCATGGCCGGGTCTTTTGTCGTTGCCACCGCACTCGGCGTCCTGTTGCCATTGACTGATCCACCTCCGGCCGACAACCCGCTGGCCGGTCCGACTGTTGAGGTCACCGCGACCGCTGAAGCAAAGACGCTGGTGCGCAAGGGATTCAACGGGACCGTTGAGATCCTGCCCGTCGAAGCTGACGTCGCAGCGATCGAACTGCTCGATCTCAATCCGGAGCAGCGCAAGCAGTTTGAGCGGCTCAAGGCGGAGCGCGGAGCGATTTTCGGTAAGGCCGTTCGGGAGAACCTCGATCTGCTCATGGAATTGGGCGGCGTGAACCCCAAGGCGCAAGCCGGCAAGTTCCTTGATCTGTTGACACGCGTCGGTGAAGTGCTCAGCGAGTACCGCGCGCGGGGCACGATGATGCGCGAGATGGCGCCGTACCTCACTCGTGAACAGATGCACGAGGTTCGATCGCTGATGGTTGAGTATGTGCGGGCGCGCACCGAGGCTATTCGCCGTGAACCGGGCGCCGACGCATCGCCTGCAGCAATTGCCATTCGCATGCAGGTCGAGACGCTCGGCGAGATGGCCAAGGGGTCGATCGAATCCGCCGTCGCGATGGGCTCGGCAGAGTTCGAATTGATCTCGCAGCGACTCGGATTGACCCCGGATCAGCGGGCGAAGATCCAGAAGCTGTACGAGCCGATCGCGATCCAGGAGTTGCAGGGCAGGAAAGTCGCCCCGATTGCGAAGGTGCGGGTGTTCTTCGAAATCTCGCACCTGCTGACCAAGGAGCAGATGGCGGCGCTGGCGGACTACACGCGGGAAGAGAAGCAGGCGGCCCGGGGCATGCCGGAATCCAGTGCTGAGCCAATGAAGATGGAAGAGGACCGCTGATCGGCGCAGGCCGTGCCTGGCGGGGGGCCATCGACCACGACCGTTGGGCCGCTCGGCACTATCATGCTACGGGATGACCGTCGGCTGCATCCGGCGGCGACGTGAATGATGGTAAACGCATGACCACTTCCGGAAACGCCATGATCGACATCGAGGCATTGCTGACCGATCGACTTCAAGCGATGGAGCCGTCGGGTATTCGTCGCGTCTTTGAAATGGCGGCGAAGATGAAAGAGCCGATCAACTTTTCGATCGGCCAGCCGGATTTTGACGTACCCGAACCCATTAAGCGCGCTGCAATCGACGCGATCAGCGCCGGCCGCAACGGCTACACGGTTACGCAGGGCATTCCGGAGCTTCGTTCCGCCATTGCCGCGAAGCTCTCTCCGGAGATTGGCTGGGAAATCGGTCCGAACGCCGAGTGCGATGTGCTCATCACCAATGGAACCAGTGCGGGCCTGATGCTGGCGTATCTCGCGCTGGGCCAAAAGGGCGATGAGATCATCATTCCTGATCCGTATTTCGTGTCCTATCCGCAAGTGGCTGCCGTCGTTGGCGCGACGGCGAAGTACTGCGACACGTATCCCGACTGTCGTATGACCGCGGCGCGAATCGAGCCGCTGATCACCGAGCGAACCAAGTTTGTCGTGCTCAACTCGCCGGGCAATCCATCGGGTGTGGTACTGAGCAGCGATGAGCTGCGCGATATCGTCGAACTCTGCGAATCGCGTGGCGTGCTGCTGGTCAGCGACGAGATCTACGACGAATTTACCTACGGCGATGGGCGCGAGAGCGGAGTGTTCCCCACTCCAGGCCGATTCTCGAATCAGTTGCTCATCCTTCGCGGCTTCAGCAAGACCTATGGCATGACCGGCTGGCGTCTGGGTTTCGCGGTCGGCCCGACGCGTTTGATCCGCGAGATGACCAAGGTCAATCAGTATTCGTTCGTCTGCGCGCCAAACATGGTGCAGCATGCGGGTGTGGTGGCGCTTCAAACCGATGTGTCGGCGCATGTGAAGGCCTACGAGCGCAAGCGCGACATGGTGGTCGAGGCGCTGGGCGGCGTAACGGAACTGGCGCGGCCGACTGGTGCGTTCTACGCGTTTCCGCAGGTGCCGCCCCGACTTGGTCTGACCGGTGACGAGTTCTTCCGCAAGGCGCTTGACAAGAACGTGCTGGTCATCCCGGGCAATATCTTTTCGACGCGCGACACCCACTTCCGCATCAGCTACGCGGTCGACGATGCGCGGCTAGCCAGGGGCCTAGAGGCGCTGGCCAGCCTGATGCGTTGATGATTTGCTCCCTCGGCTGCTTCTTGGGCGCGGCTAAACATCGGTGATCCACCTGATAAACTTCGGGGATGAAACCAGAACTGCGAGTCGGTAACCACGCCGAGGTTGTCGTGATCGTGACGGAGGACATGTGTCCTGCGTTTGATGACGTGGTGGTGCATCGTGTCTACTCGACGTGGTCGATGGCGCATCACATGGAAATCGCCGCCCGCAAAGTGCTCATGGAACATCTCGAGGCGCACGAAGAGGGAATCGGCTCGCACCTGTCGATCGACCACCTTGCGCCGACACCGGTGGGGCACACCGTGCGCGTGGAAGCGGTGGCGGTCGAACTGGGTCCGACGACGCTGGTGTGCGAGGTCACCGCATACCATGTTCGAACTGAAGGGGATAAAGTGGTCGGGCGAGGCAGACAGGTGCAGCGGATCCTGCCCAGAGCCAAACTCATCGCGCTCATCGAACGTGAGTCTCGCTGATTTCATTCAGCCCAATTCGGAAACAACCCATGAGCAACGAACAAGATCTCATCCTCAGTGAAACCGATGGCCATGTCGGCATCATTCGCCTCAACCGACCCAAGGTGCTCAACGCGCTCAATCCGGCGCTGATGAGCGTGCTCTCGGCGCAGATGGAGACGTTTGACAAGGATCCAGATATCTATGTCATCCTGCTGTCGGGCAGTGAGAAAGCCTGGGCGGCGGGCGCCGACATTGGCGACATGGCTGATCAGTCGGCCATCAGTATGTACGAGCGGGATCAGTTTGCCACGTGGGAGAAGATCAAGCGCGTCAAGAAGCCGATCGTCGCGGCGGTGAGTGGATGGTGTCTGGGCGGTGGGTGCGAACTGATGATGCACTGTGATGTCATCGTGGCTTCGGAGACAACACAATTCGGCCAGCCGGAGATCAACATCGGCGTCATGCCCGGCGCCGGCGGGACGCAGCGCTTCCCGCGTGCCGCGGGCAAGGCGATGGCAATGGATGTGATCCTCAGCGGTCGATTCCTCTCGGCCCAGGAGGCGCTGGCCAGCGGTCTGGTGAGTCGCGTCGTGCCCAAGGAGCACTTCTTTACCGAGGCGCTCAAGGTGGCGCAGACCATCGCCACGAAAGGACCGATCGCCCTTCGCCTGGCCAAGGAAGGCGTGCTCAAGGCCTTCGAGATGCCGCTCTCGGAAGGACTCGAGTACGAACGCAAACTGTTCTACACCTTGTTTGCCACTGAAGACCAGAAGGAAGGAATGCACGCGTTCATTGAGAAGCGCAAGCCGGAGTTCAAGGGTGCGTAACCCGGGCTCTTTGCCGACTGTTGGGAGACGGCGCCAAGGGCGGCGCCGCACCACGTGATGATGGAACTGTTGGGAGGACCGAATGGCCACTGCCGCACCAACCTATGAAACCGTTCAGTTCGAAGTTGCTGAGCACATTGCGACGATTACGCTCAACCGGCCTGACGTCTTCAACGCGTTCAATGACCAGTTCTCCAAGGAACTACTCGGGGCGCTCAAGGACGCCGAGCGCAGCGCTGACGTGCGCGTCGTCATCCTCACCGGCGCCGGCAAGGCCTTCAGCAGTGGGCAGGATCTTGGCGATCTGAAGAAGAAGTATGTGCCGGGGCATGTGCCACATCTGGGCGACGATCTGCGCCGGCGGTATGACCCGATCGTCAAGAAGATCTGCGAGATGGACAAGCCGGTCATCGCGGCCGTGAACGGCGTGGCGGCGGGGGCGGGGTGCAGCCTGGCCCTGGCGTGCGACATGCGCATCGCCTCGGAGTCTGCGACGTTCATCGAGGTCTTCATTAATGTGGGGTTGATCCCTGATTCCGCCAGCACGTTCTTCCTGCCGCGGCTGGTCGGATTGGGCCGGGCGATGGAACTGTGCTGCACCGGTCGCAAGGTTGATGCCGAGGAAGCGCTGCGCATCGGACTGGTCAACCAGGTTGTTCCGGCGGGAGAGTTGATGACCGCCGCGCAGGCTATGGCCAGCCGACTGGCGTCGCTGCCGGGTCGCGGGATCGCGCTGACCAAGCAACTGCTTCGCAAGTCGTTCGAGAACAGCCTCGACAGCCAGTTGGTGGCCGAAGCGTTTGCCCAGGAAACGGCAGGTATGACCGCTGATCACTATGAGGGCGTGGTGGCGTTCATCGAGAAGCGCAAACCGAGCTTCACGGGCAAGTGATTCGCGACCCTTTGTGACGGAGAGGTCATGCACACGAGCACCGTCGGCATCATCGGAGGCGGCACGATGGGCGCGGGAATCGCGCAGGTCGCCGCGATGCATGGCTGGATGGTGGAACTGCGCGACGTCGATGAACCGACCGCTCGCCACGCCATTGATGGCATCATCCAGCGACTCGATCGACTGCTCGAGAAGGGCCGCCTGTCGGCCGAAGTCCACGACGATGCGGTCTCGCGTCTGTGCGTGGCGACCTGTCCCGATTGTCTGAGCGAATGCGAACTGGTCATCGAGGCGATCGTGGAACGACTGGACGTCAAGGCCGCGGCATTTCGCGAGGTGCTGCCGTCGCTGCGTCCTGATGCGATCCTCGCAACCAACACTTCCTCGCTGTCGGTGACCAAGCTTGGTGAAGCAATTGGCCAGCCACAGCGCGTCGTCGGCATGCATTTTTTCAATCCCGCGCCGCTGATGAAGCTCGTCGAAGTCGTGGCGGGAGACGCATCAGATCCGCTCGTGATCGATCGAGTGGCGGAGATTGCTCATCAATGGGGCAAGGAAGTTGCGCGGGCCACTGATGCACCGGGGTTCATTGTCAACCACGTGGCCCGGCCGTACTACCTCGAGGCCTTCCGTCTGCTCGAAGAGGGATTTGCGGGTGTGGCTGAGATCGACAAGGCGATGCGTGAAGTCGGCGGGTTTCGCATGGGGCCGTGTGAACTGGCGGATCTGATCGGCATGGACATCAATACCGCCGCGGCCCGATCCGTCTGGGAGCAACTCGGCCAGCCGCCGCTGCTGACTCCCAACACGTTGCAGGAGAGCATTGTCGCGCGCGGGCATCTCGGCCGCAAGACGAAACTCGGTTGCTATGACTATTCGACCGATCCGCCAGCGCCTGCGATCGAGGTGCAGCATCGGGTCTTGGAGCTATCCGATGAGCAGCGCGAGCTGGTGAACCGCTTCGCCCAGCACGGTGCCGTCGTGCCCGGCTCGGAACTGCAGAACTATGTCTTTGCCCGCATTGTGGTGTGCATCTTCGCCCAGGCGACGGCGGCGTTGCGACGTGGTGTGGCCCAGCGCCAGGACATTGACACGGCTATGCGATTCGGCGTGAACTACCCGCGCGGTCCGTTCGAGTGGATGCGGGCCGTGGGACCGGACTTGTGCAATGCCATGCTCGCATTCTTGGCCAGATCGTCCGATCCCGAGCGGTACGCAGTCGAGCCGCTGACCGGGGTCGCGTCCTGAATTGAACCTCGGCCCGACTCAATGGGCCCCGTCGTTCGCTATGATCCGCCATGCGAAGAGTTGCGATTATTGACGCTGTCCGCACGCCCATCGGCCGCTACGGCGGGGCCCTGGCATCTATCCGTCCTGACGACATGGCGGCACTGGTCATTGCCGAGGTGGTAAAACGAACCGGCGTTGATCCAGCGCTGATTGAAGAGGTCTATTTCGGCGACGCCAACCAGGCGGGCGAAGACAATCGCAACGTCGCGCGGATGGCGGCGCTGCTGGCGGGCCTGCCGGATAGTGTGGCCGCATGTACGCTCAATCGCCTTTGCTCATCGGGCCTCGATGCGATCAACATCGCGGCGCGGATGATTGAGAGCGGAGCCGGGGATGTGATGATCGCCGGCGGTGTCGAGTCGATGAGTCGTGCACCGTTTGTCTTCGGCAAGCACGAGAATGCGTGGGACCGAACGGCGCCCGAAGTTTTCGACACGACCATTGGCTGGCGATTCACCAATCCGAAACTAGCGAAGATGCACCACCCGTTCTCGATGGGTGAGACGGCGGAAAACGTTGCGCGCAAATACGAGATCAGCAGGGAGGATCAGGATTGCTTCGCGCTGCGCAGTCAGGAGAAGTGGGCAGCGGCGCAGGCGGCGGGCAGGTGGGACGACGAGATCGTTCCCGTCGAGATTCCGCAGCGCAAGGGTCCGGCGGTCATAGTGAACGTCGATGAACATCCGCGCCCCGATACCTCGCTGGAGAAGCTGGCCAAACTGCGCCCGGCATTCGCCAGGGACGACAAGGGAACGGTCACGGCGGGCAACTCGTCGGGCATCAACGATGGCGCCGCGGCGCTGCTGCTCGTTGAGGCGAGCCGGGCGAAGGAACTCGGCCTGAAGCCGATCGCCTTCGTCGGACCGAGCGCCAGTGCTGGCGTTGACCCCGCGTGCATGGGTATCGGTCCTGTCCCCGCCACCCAAAAGGTGATGCGTCGCTACAATAAGGGACTGGACTGTCTGGATATCATTGAATTGAACGAAGCGTTTGCCGCTCAAAGCCTTGCAGTGTTACGGCAGCTCGGTCTGGAAAAAGCCAATGTGAATCCCAATGGCGGGGCGATCGCGATGGGCCACCCGCTGGGCTGCTCAGGCGCCAGGCTTGTTACGACGCTCGTTCATGAGATGAAGCGGACAAACGCCCAGGTCGGCTTAGCGACACTGTGCGTGGGAGTGGGGCAGGGTGTGGCGACGATCGTCGAAGGAACGTGCTGAGAGGAACGCAAGCGAATGGACCTGTCCAAGCCCGAAATCAAGCTCCTCGAAGCGGCGCGAAGAGCGCGCCCCATGTCGGGGTCACTGCGGCTGATTGCCTGGATCTCGTATCTGCTCGTCGTTCTCGGCGTCGTTGCTAAGGTGGCCGGTGATTTCAGCCGTGATGAAGTGCTCATCGGCTTGTTCGTGATCATCAGTTTCGGCATGGTGCTCGCATACGCCCGATTTCAAAATCAAGCGCTGGTGCTCATCAACAAGTTAACCACGGGCGCCGACTCCATTGAGTCGATCGGCGTTCATTCCTGAAGAGGTATCTGATGTCCGGTAGTGCAAACGTAGGCGTTCACGTCGATCACGAGTCGAAAGAAGATCCGGCACTTCTCGCCGAGTTCCAGCGGAAGATCGATGCCGGTGAGCTGATCGAAGTCGACGACTGGATGCCGGCGGCGTATCGCAAGGGCATGCTCATGATGGCCGAGCATCACGCCAACAGCGAGATCGTCGGGGCCCTGCCGGAGGGTGAGTGGATCACCCGGGCCCCGTCGCTTCGCCGCAAGCTGGCGCTGACGGCCAAGGTGCAGGACGAGGTCGGACACGGCCAGATGCTCTATCGCGTTTCCCAAGATCTGGGCAAGTCGCGCGACGCCATGTTGCGCGACCTGATCACCGGCAAGACGAAGTACCACAACTGTTTCAACTACCCGGCGCCGCAGTGGGCCGACATTGCCATGATCCAGTGGCTCATCGACGGCGCCGCGATCATGAACCAGAAGACGCTGGCCGACGGGGCATACGGTCCGTACGTCCGCACCATGCGCCGCATCAACATGGAAGAGGCGTTCCATTTCAAGAGCGGCGAAGACATGGTCCTCACGCTTATGAGCGGCACCAAGCGTCAGAGGGACATGGCTCAGGAGGCCTTTGACCGGTGGTGGGGGCCTTCGCTGATGTTTTTCGGCCCGCCGGATAAGCCCAACGCCCGCCAGTTGCCGCCGATGCGATGGCGCATGAAGACGGTGACCAATGACGATCTGCGTCAGCGGTTTGTCGATCGGTTCATCCCCGCGGCTTTGGATCTTGGCTTGAAGATCCACGTCGTGACCAAGGACGAGCACGGCTTTGTGACAAGCAAGAAGCCGGACGACAAGATCGCGCTCAACAAGGACACCGGGCATTGGGAGTTCACTTCACCCGACTGGGACGAGTTCTTCCGGGTGATTCGCGGCAACGGGCCGTGCAATGCCAAGCGCCTTGCGCTGCGGCGTCTGTCGTACGAGCAGGGTCGCTGGGTGCGCCAGGCCATTCTGAACGGCTCCGGCTCACTGCCCCCGGCTGCATGAAGCCAGTTTGAGGAAGATCGATGTCCAAACTACGCGAAAAAGTCGACCTTGTCACCGGAGATCTCGAATCGCCGCCTGAGGAAGATCTCAAAGGGTACGTGATCTTCACGCAACTCAAGATGGGTCAGCCGCATCTCTACGCCGGCTACCTCGATGCGGCGGATGACGACATGGCGCTGATCTTCGCCCGCGAGCACTACGGGCAGGATCAGGAGTGCGTGGGCATCTGGGCCGTGCCCGTCGAGGCGGTGTCCGGAACTGATGCGGCCCACCCCGCCAGCCACGATATCGGCGGGGTCGAGATGTACCAGGTCTTCATTCAGGCGCGTCGCGGCGCCGGACACGTTTCGGCGGAGACGGTGCAGGCTCGCTCGCCGGCCGAGGCCATCGAAGACGCGCAACGGATTCACACTGATCCGAGCAAATACTACTCGCTGTGGGTGGTGCCGCAGCATCTCATTGCCAGCACTGGGCCGGGAGATGTCATCTGGCGCTACTCCGATCAGAGCTATCGCCTCGCGCGCGGCTACAGCAAGGAAGTACGCGAGAAGTGGACAAAGTTCCGAGACGAAGGTTCGCTCAACGAATATGAAAAAGACGATCTCAAGGAAGCGTTCTGAGACTCACCATGCCTGACCTGCCCGAACATCTCAAGAAGCCGTTCGTCAACATGCTGCTTGCGGCGGCGGATGACAAGCTTTTCCTCGGCCATCGAAACAGCGAATGGACCGGCCTCGGGCCGATCCTCGAAGAAGACATTGCGTTTTCTTCGCTGGCGCAGGACGACATGGCGCACGCCTCGGCGCTGTACGAACTGGCCGGCTCAATCGATGGTCGAACGCCCGATGAACTCGCCTTCGGCCGCACGGCTGAGCAGTATCGCTGCGCTGCGATCGTCGAAGTGCCGGATGAGTTCGATTGGGCGACGGCGATCGCCCGGCGATTCTTCTGCAACCACTTCGACCTGCTGCGCCTGACACGGTTTTCGCAGTCGGCCTACAAGCCGCTCTCCGATCTGGCCCGCCGACTTGTTGCCGAGCAGCAGGTCCACGTCACCCATGTCGATGACTGGGTGATCCGCCTCGGAACCGGGACACCGGAGTCGCACAAGCGCATGCAGCAGGCGATGGACGCCATTGGGCCGCTCGCGCCCGAGTTGTTTGAGCCGCTCGATGATCTCAAGCCGCTTGTCGACGCCGGGCTGTACCCCGGCAGTGACTTCACGATGTACGACGAATGGACGGCGACGGTCGAGCACGTGCTTGGCCAGGCGCACCTGACCGTACAGATGGAAGTGGGCTCGCCCGACGATCGCGGCGGCCGGCGCGGTGTCCACACGCAATACCTCGCTCCCATGCTCGACGAGATGTGCGAGGTCTACCGCCTCGAGCCCAAGGCGGCGTGGTGATCGCCTGATGATTGATCGGCAAGCCATCCTCGACGTGTTGCGGACCATCCCCGATCCGGAGATGCCTATCAGCATCGTCGACCTGGGATTGATCGAGACCGTGGGGGTTACGAGTAGCGCTGACGGCAATGTCGTCGAAGTCGTCGCCCTTCCCACGTTTGTGGGATGCCCCGCGCTGGACATGATTCGGCGCGATATCGAGTCGCGCGTTGGGGAAATGCCCGGCGTCGAGTCGGTGCATGTGCAATGGGTCAATGATCCGCCGTGGTCTGTCGATCGCATCAGCGAGGCAGGACGCGAATCGCTCCGCGAGCATGGGGTGACGGTTCCTGACACGGGAAATCGCCTTGATGTGCATCAGGTCTCGGCAACGGTGCCGATTACGGTCGGCGCTACGGCGATCCCGTGCCCGTTCTGCGGTTCGATGGATACGCAGCTTGACAGCCCCTTTGGCCCGACCCGTTGCCGCATGATCTACTACTGTGACGCCTGCCGCAACACGTTTGAGCATCTCAAGAAGGTGTAGCGTTTCAGCGATACCAGTCCGAAGCGCCAGCGAAGTTCGCAGAAGCTGTGGTTGTGCCATGATCTCCTTGCAGCCGGGTTGAATTGATATCACCCTGCGGCTTGCACCGTAATGGCGTTCGTCGGGTCGCTCGCGTAGGATGCTCCAAGCCTGATTCCGGCCCTGAGAGCCCTCCCGAACATGTCCCCACGCTCGACCAATTCGACGACCAGCACGGCTGCGGCACCCGCCGAGCGACCGCCTGTTCACGTGGAAGGTTGTGCGGTCGACACGATCAATCTTGGTTCGATTGACGTGATCCGAGTGCTCGACGAGACCGGCAAAGTCGTCGACCCCGCGCACGAACCCAATCTGCCCGAGAGTGAACTGCTCCGCATCTATCGCGGGATGATCCGCTCACGGCGTTTCGATCAGCGCATGCTTGCCATGCAGCGCCAGGGAGAAATGGGCACCTTCGCCCCGGGCCTTGGCCAGGAAGCTACGCAGATCGGCCAGGTCTACCCGATGACCAGTCGTGACTGGTTCTCGCCGTCGTATCGCTCGATCGGCGCCCAGGTCTGGCGCGGCTGGACGATGGAACAACTGCTGCTGCTGTGGGCGGGTTTCTTCGAGGGATTCGCAATTCCCGAGGGCGTGAACGAACTGCCGTTTTCCATTGTGATTGGTTCGCATGTCCCGGTGGCCACGGGTGTGGCGATGGGCATCAAGACCCGCAAGGAAGATGCAGTCGTCGTGACCAACTTCGGCGACGGGGCTTCGTCGCAAGGCGCCGTGGCAGAAGCCTTCAACTTCGCCGCCGTGTACAAGGCCCCGATCGTCTTCATCGTCGAGAGCAACGGCTGGGCTATTTCGACTCCAATTGAAAAGCAGGCGGGTAACTCGGTGCTCGCAGCTCGCGGCGTTGGCTTCGGCATGCCGGCAGTGCGAGTGGATGGCAACGATGTGCTGGGCATGATCGAGGCGTGCACAAGGGCAATTGACTATGCCCGCAGCGGCCATGGGCCATTCCTCGTCGAGGCCGTGACGTACCGCATGAGTCTGCACACCACGGCTGATGATCCCAAGGTCTATCGCAAGGATGAGGAGGTCAAGGCGTGGGAGGCCAAGTGCCCGATCCTGCGCTTCGAAGCGTATCTGAAGGGCAGGAAGTTGCTCGACGATGCCGCGATTGCCACGATCAACGAAGAGATCGAGCAGGAGGTCATCGCAGCACGAGATCGATTCCGTGAGCTGGCGGTGGCGAAGCCCGGTGAGATCTTCGACTTTGTCTACGACGCGCTTCCGGCCGATCTGCAGAATCAGAAGGCGGAGTACTTGGAACGGTTGAGACGCAAGGGCGTTCAATAGCAATCGAGCTTAGTTCGTCGCGACGCGTGGGCTTTGCGACGCGGAGCGTTGGTCAGGAACACACATGCCCAAACTCACAATGGTCGAGGCCCTCAATCTGGCGCTCGGGCAGTCCATGGAGGCGGACGATCGCGTCTGCGTCATGGGTGAGGATGTCGGCGTCAACGGCGGTGTCTTCCGCGTGACGCGAGGCCTGATCGATCGTTTCGGACCCGAACGGGTGATCGATACGCCGCTCGCCGAGTGCGGCATCATCGGCACGGCCGTCGGCATGGCGGTCTACGGGCTCAAACCCGTGGCGGAGATCCAGTTCTCCGGCTTCACCATGCAGGCCTTCGACCAGATCGAGCAGAACATGGCCCGGTTCCGTAACCGCTCGCGCGATCGCTACCCGATCTCGATGGTCATGCGCGCGCCCTACGGCGGGGGTATTCGAGCCGTCGAGCACCACAGCGAGTCGCGCGAAGCCTATTGGGCTCACACGCCGGGTCTTAAGGTCGTGATCCCTTCGGGGCCGCGCAATGCGCGGGCGCTGCTGGCGGCATCGATTGCCGATCCCGACCCCGTCATCTTCTACGAGCCTAAGGCGGTTTATCGCGCGTTCCGTGAAGACGTGCGTGATGAACCCGAAGTCATGGAGATCGGCAAAGCAGAGGTCGTGCGCAGCGGCAAGGACCTGACACTCATTGGCTACGGCGCGATGATGCGACCCGTGCTCGATGCCGCCGACGATCTGGTGGAGGAGCACGGCATCGACGTGGAAGTCATCGACTTGCTTTCGATTAAGCCTATGGACACCGAGACGCTGGTTGGGTCCGTGGCCAAGACGGGGCGATGCGTCATTGTGCACGAGGGGCCGCGCATGTGTGGTATCGCGGCCGAGATTATCGCACGCCTGAACGAACATGCCTTCGAGTACCTGCTTGCTCCAATCAAGCGCGTCACCGGGTTTGACATTCATTTTCCGTATTTCCAGGTGGAACGTCACTACCTCCCCGACAGCGATTCCATCGTCGTTGCGGTGAAGGAAACGATGGAGTGGACCTGAGACTTCTTGGTACGAACGTTCTGATGTCTGCGGTGAAGACCACATGAAAGACTTCAAACTTCCAGATCTCGGTGAAGGCGTACATGAGGGGCAGATCGTGCGCCTTCTGGTCAAAGCCGGCGAGACGATCCGCGAAGATGAGCCGCTCATGGAAGTCGAGACGGATAAGGCGTCCGTCGAGATTCCCTCTCCATTCAGCGGCACGGTGGCCAAGTGGCACGTGGAGGAAGGGCAGCTTGTTCACGTCGGCGATGTGATGGTGACTGTCGGCGACGGGGCGGTTGCCGCGCCACCAACGCCGAGTGGATTAAAGCGGGAGGTACCGATAGCGCGTCCGGCAGCATCGCCAACGATGGCCGGCACCAATGGTGGCGTCGCAATTGCAGCCCAAGCGAATCGTCGTGCGCCGGCTTCGCCTGCGGTTCGCAAGCTTGCTCGAAAGCACAACCTCGACATTGAGACGATTCAGGGCAGCGGGCCAAACGGCCGCATCACTCGTGCCGATGTGGAGGCGGTCGCGTCCGGCGCTGCGCCCGCGGCCGCATCTCCGGCCGGCGGGATGGCGCTACGATCTGCGGCTCGTCCAGCGCCGTTGGCATCGACCGTCGAACCTCCCGGCGAGGACGACCTGGATAAGTGGGGCCCCATCTGCCGCCAGAAGAACTCAAGGGCTCGCAGCACGATCGCCACGAACATGGCCCAATCGTGGACGACGATTCCGCACGTTACCGACAACGATGATGTCGACGTGACGGAGTTGGACCGCCTCCGTCGCGGTTATCCGGCGCCGGAGAACGGCGATCGCAAAATCACGATGCTGGCGTTCATCGTGCGGGCCGTGGCGCGGGCGCTAGGCAGCCATCCCGAGTTCAACGCGGTCTTTGATGCTGAGAATGATCAGATCACTTACCGGCGCTACATCAACATTGCCGTGGCGGTGCACACCGAGCGCGGCCTGATCACTCCGGTGATCCGCAATACCGACCAACTCAACGTGCTTGAGATTGCCGATGCGCTCGACGAACTGGCCCAGCGGGCCCGGAGCGCTGCATTTACGGTCAATGACACGCGCGGCGGGACGTACACGATTTCCAATCCCGGCGCGCTGGGCGGTAGCCGCTATTCGACGCCGATTATCCCACCGGGCCAGTGTGCCGTGCTGGCGCTCGGGCGAACGCGGTTGATTCCATGGGTCGTCAATGGCTCGCTGGAGCCGCGCCTTATCATGCCCGTCAGTCATTCATTTGATCATCGCATCGCCGACGGTGGTAATGAAATTGCCTTCATGAAGCACGTGATTGGCGCTCTGGAGAACCCGGCACGCCTGCTTCTCTGAGTTCGCTTATTTTGGAAAGGACAGCCCTCTCGACGAGAGGCACAGGTCATGGTTGTCGGCGAATTCACGCAGGAAGCGAATCTGGTCGTCATCGGCTCCGGTCCGGGCGGCTACAGCGCTGCATTCCGTGCTGCTGAGTTGGGTGTATCCACGATCATCGTCGACAGTCGAAAGGAACTGGGTGGTATCTGCCTGCATGCCGGCTGCGTTCCTTCCAAGACCCTGCTTCACATCGCTGAGACGATATTGCTCGGCAGACGGGCGGCAGCGTTTGGTGTGGACTATGCCGAGCCGCGCATTGACCTGGACAAGGTACGGACCTGGGTCAGCCAATCGGGCGATCGCCTCGCCTCCGGGCTGACCAGTCGCGCCAAGAAGCTTGGCGTCGAGATTGTCACCGGCCGCGCCACTTTTGATGATGGCAAAAACCTTTCAATTCACGGTGGCTCGATTCCTCGCATCAAGTTTCGCAAGGCTATTCTCGCGGTTGGGGGGCGACCGCTGCCGCATCCGTCACTGCCCTTTGACGAACACGTCGTGATCAACCCGTGGCAGGCGCTTCGCATTGAGTCCATCCCCGCCTCGCTGCTGGTTGTGGGCAGCGGCGCGCAGGCGGTCGAACTCGCGATGATCTACGCGACGCTGGGGAGCAAGGTCACGCTCACCGCCGAGGAAGCACAGCTCCTTCCCGCGGGAGATGCGGACATTGTGCGTCCACTACACCGGGCGCTGGTCGAGAATCTCAATTCCGTGATGCTCGCCGCCACAATTGCCGGTGCGAAGATTGACGGTGGGGTTGCGGAAGTCTCGCTTTCCACCAAGGACGGCGTGCGCCAACTTTCGTTCGATCGGGTCATCGTCGCCATCGGACAAGGTGGCAACACACTCGATCTTGGAATCGAGCACACGAAAGTGGAGTGCGATTCTCTGGGATTCATTCGGGTCGACGATCAGATGCGCACCGGCGAATCGCGCATCATGGCGGTGGGAGATGTAACTGGTCCGCCGTGGTCGGCTGACCGAGCTCTGGCGCAAGGGCGGATAGCGGCCGAGGTGGCGGCGGGATGGAACCGCGCTTTCGACGTCCGGGCCGTGCCGCGCGTGGTGTTCACGGATCCCAACGTGGCGTGGTGCGGCTTGACGGAGTCACAGGCCGTCGCACAGGGCATTCCCCACAAGGTGGCCAAGATCCGTTGGGGCGCTTCGGGCCGAGCGGTTGGGATGAATCGAGTCGATGGCCTGACCAAACTCATCTACGACCCCGACGCAAAGATCGTGCTGGGCATCGGCATCGTCGGCGCTGGCGCTGCGGAGATGATTGGCGAAGGTGTGCTGGCGGTGGAGATGGGTGTCGAACTGGATGATCTGGCCGACACGATTCATCCGCATCCGTCGATGTGCGAGCTGCTCAGCGACGCCGCTCGCTGACACCCATCGCAATCGATTCATTTGCCAAGTCACTTCTGTTCGTGCTTCGGTGCGTAGTTGTGCAGCGGCACCTTCGGGCGACGGGCCTCAACTTCGCGCAGAGGTTCAACCTGCTTGAACGTGGCGCTGTAGTTTCGCGCCAGTTCCTGGTAGATGTGCGTGCCTTCGGTCTTCCAGCACACTTCGTCGTCGGAGAGTTCGCGAATCGGCTTGGCGGGAATGCCGGCCACGAGCGTGCGCGGCGGGACGATCATCCCCGCCCGGACAAATGTCAGCGCCGCGACAAAGGCTTCCTCGCCGATCACAGCGTCGTCCATCACAACGGCCATCATGCCAACCATCGCGTTGCGCTTGATCGTGCAACTGTGCAGCACGGCGCCGTGGCCGATGTGCCCATCTTCCTCGACGACGACGTTTTTGCCAGGAAAGCAGTGCAGGGTGCAGTTGTCCTGAACGTTGGAGCCGGCTTTGAGGATCAGTTGACCGATGTCGCCGCGAAGCGAGGCGCCGGGACCGACGAGGCAGCCGGGTCCGACGATCACGTCGCCGATCAGTGAAGCAGTGGGGTGGACAAACGCCGTCGGATCCACCACCGGTCGCAGGCCCATGAACTCGTAACACGGCATTCGGCGTTACCCCTGCACCGGAATGCGGCTCTGCACGACGCGATAGCGACCCGCCACAAACGCGCTGTCGCAAAGTGTGGCGTTGCCGGATGGATTGGCGCCCGACACGTGGAAGTCACTGAATGCGGCCGACTGGTTCACCCAGATCGAGCCGGTGAGATTCGTCGACAGCGGCACACCCGCCTCGGCCGTCGCTTCCTCGGCCCTGGTGATCACGTCAGGATCCGTCGAGTAGAGCGCACAGGTGATCGCGCCCTGTTGGGCGGCGATTCCGCTCGCCAGCGCGATGCTCTCATCAGTGTTATCCGTCGCGATGACGTATGCGATTGGACCGAACATTTCGCGGGCGAACTTGGCGCGATCTTTGCTCTCCGCCTTCAGAATCAGCGGGCTGGAGGTCCGAGCGGACGGGAATGCTTCGTTGACGACCGGCGTTGAATCGCGCAGCACCTGGAGTCCCTCGCCCTTGGCTTGTGTGATGCGCTGGGCGGTGTTCTCGTTCTGGATCGCCCCCAGCACCTCGGTTGCGCGCTTGGGTTCGCCGAGGAACCAGTCCACGGCCTTGACGAGGGCGCCGGCGACCTCATCAAACGACTTGTGACCCTCGCCCGTCTCGATGCCCTCGCGCGGGATGAAGATGTTCTGGCTCGTCGTGCACATCTGGCCCGAGTAGAGACTCAGCGTGAACGCAAGATTGCCGGTGACGGCCTTGAGGTTGTCGACGCTGTCGATGATGACCGAGTTCACACCGGCTTTCTCGGTATAGACGATCGCGTTCTTGGCGTTCTGCTCGATCCACTCGCCGAACGCGCTGCCTCCCGTGTAGTCGATGATCTTCACTTCCGGTCGCTGCACGATCTCCTTCGTGATTGGGTGACTCACTTCGTCGGCCGCGAGCGTAATCACATTCGGATCGAATCCCGCTTCCTTGAGCACGCCGCGCGCGGTCTCAACGGTGATGGCAAGCGGCAGGATCGCCCCGGGATGGGGCTTGACGATCACGGCATTGCCTGTGGCCAGGCTGGCAAAGATGCCCGGATAGCCGTTCCACGTCGGAAAGGTCGAGCAGCCGATAGTGACGGCGATTCCGCGCGGCACGATGCGGTAGGTCTTGCGAAGCGTGACCGTTTCCTCCTTGCCCACGCGCTTGGACCACGTCGCTTCATGAGGCGTGCGCGACATTTCGTCGTACGCGTAGGCGACGGCTTCGAGGCCCCGGTCCTGAGCGTGTGGCCCACCGGCCTGAAAGGCCATCATCCAGCCCTGTCCGGTCGTGTGCATGACGGCAAGCGCCATCTCGAAACTCAATTTGTTCAGGCGGTGGAGAATCTCGAGGCAGACGCCGACGCGCGTCTGCATGTCCGCTCTCTTCCAGCCTGGCTCGGCCTTGGCCACGGCTGCAAAGAGCGAGTCGAGTTCGACCCTGGGATAGCTCACTCCCAGCGTCATTCCATAGGGGGAGACCTCCGCGCCAACCTTGCCGGCGGCTGCGGGATGGTCGGGGAGTTCAAATGGCTTGTTGAGGCGGGCTTCAAAGGCTCTCTGGCCATCGTCTCTGGCGGTTTCACCGTAGACTTTGCCGCTGGGAACCTCGGGATAAGCGCTCCAGTAGGTGCGCTGGTGAATCGCCTCAACCGCCTTGTCGAGCAGTTCGCGATGGGTTTCGAAGAATGACTGGCTCACGGTGGTCCTTCTCGTTGTGAAGCGAATTGATGGTCGAAGCGCACCCGGCAGGATTCGAACCTGCGACCTGCGATTTAGGAAACCGCTGCTCTATCCAGCTGAGCTACGGGTGCCCGGTGGCGACTCGGGGAGCCGCCGAGCAAAGATACGGCTGATGCCCGACATAAGCCAGCAGACATCATTGTTGCCTGATAAGAGGGGGGTGCTACCCTCACTTCTGGTGGTTCGCCGGTGTGCCATTTTCATCGCCGGCGTCCCATGCGCCCGTGGCTCAATTGGATAGAGCATCGGTCTTCGGAACCGAGGGTTGCAGGTTCGAGTCCTGCCGGGCGCGTTGTTGAATCGGGGTCCTCAACGATTCTCGAGCGCCTCGCGGCGCCGTTCACAGGAGCGCCGATGAGCCGCTTTGGCATCAAGCGTCGCAAAGCGGCAAGCCGTCGCACGAGGCGGCCGCCACCGGGCGCCAAGCCGGGCACCATTGCCATTGATCCGTCAGCGTCGCCTTCACTCATTCGAGTCATGGCCTGTTCGCCCAAGGCCTGCACGGACTTCCAACTCAGCGATCCTTCGGAACTCAAGATTGAGCCCGTCGAGGGCGGAACGACTTGGATCAACGTCGATGGTGTCGGCAGCAGCGAGTCAATTTCAATGGTCGGGGCCGCCATCGGCCTCCACATGCTGACCGTCGCCGACATCTGCAATGTCTACCAACGACCCAAGGTTGAGGAGTACGACCAGTACATCTACCTCGTCATCCGCATGCCGCATTCAGATACGGCTCTGAATACGGAGCAGATCAGCATCTGTCTCAAGGCCGACCTCGTGGCGACGTTCCAGGAGCGAGTTGGTGATTGTTTCGACCCGATCCGGGTCCGTATTCATGAGAGCAATAGCCGCATCTGTGCTCGCGGGCCGGACTACCTGGCGTACGCCCTGATCGATGCCGTGATCGATTCTTATTTTCCGATTCTCGAGAACATTGGAGATCGCCTCGAACTGCTCGAAGAGCGCGTCTTTGCCGCCGCAGACGAACAGGTGCTCAGCGAACTGCACAGCATTCGACGCGATCTGGTTACGCTGCGGCGCGCGGTCTGGCCGCTGCGCGATCCGCTCAACCTCCTGCTGCGCAGCGAGACCAAACTGGTTACGACGGAAACGCGGATTTTTCTCCGCGATTGCTACGACCACCTCGTTCAGATTATCGACCTCATCGAGACACACCGCGAGATCTGTGGCAGCCTGATGGAGGTGTACCTCTCGCAACTGAGTCAGCGCACCAACGAGGTCATGAAAGTGCTGGCGATCATTGGTACGGTGTTCATGCCGCTGACCTTTATTGCGGGTGTGTACGGCATGAATTTTGACCCTCAGGCGTCACGGTGGAACATGCCCGAACTGGAGTGGCGGTGGGGGTATCCGGGCATTCTCGCGGTCATGCTCGTGGTCACGATCGGCACCCTTGGACTATTCCGTCACTTTGGCTGGATTCTGAATCGCAAGAAGCCGTCACATTCGGACAACTCGAACCACTCCGATGGAAACGGTGCTTCCGGTTCGATGCGTTGAAGTGAATCCTGTTTTCTCGCAGTCGGACCTACCATCCGGCATGTTCAGGCGGGATGAACCGGACATCATGAGCTTTCCGCAACGCACGACAGCGGTCGTTTTGGCACTGGTTCTGGCCGTGTGGTTTGCCACGGCGACGCGGGGCCGCGCGCAGGAGGGCCAGCCACCCGCGCCGCCTGACCTCGCCACGCTCGTGCAGGACATCGTGCCTCGCCTGACGGAGCCGGAGAAGGTCGCTTTCTCTGATGTCCTGGGAGCGCTGCCATCCGTTGAGGAGTCCAAGCAGGGGGCGGCACGCGAGGCGCTTTCGGCGATCACGACAGACCTCAAGGTCATTGACGCAGCTTTGGCGAAAATCAGCGATCTCGATCAGCGCGTGGCCAATGCGCCAATTCTCCTTGATCAGATTCGCACAGAATTGGCACAGCCGCCGGCCAGCATCGAAGTGCCGCCCGACCAGACCGTCCCACAACTCGAACAGGGGCTGGCGCAGGCGGATGCGGAACTGAAGGCGGCACGTGAGGATGCGGCGAGCCTCGATACGGAGGCAAAGCAGCGGACGGTTCTGCGGGATGAGATTCCGACCGTGGTCGCGCGAATTCGGCAGGAGATTCAGACGGTTGATGATGAGATTGCCAGTCGCACGACGCTTGGCGCCGCTGATCCGCTGGCTCGTGCCGAGCTGCTTCGGCTGACGGTGCATCGTCGAGCACTCGAGCAGACGATCGCCTCGCTGGAGAAGGAGCAGCAGTCTATTGAAGCACGGCGTGACACGCTGCGAGCCCGGCAGGACCGGGCGGCTCGCCGCGTCAGTCAGGCCGAGAAACGGGTTGATGCCTGGCGCAAGGCGCTGAACGAAGCGCGGGAAGCCGAGGCGAAGCGAGTTGCGGCTGAGGCGAAGAAAGCACTCCGGCAGTCCGCCAATGAGCACGAAGTCATCCAGAAGCTGCTCCAGGAGCGCACCGAACTGGCCAGTCACCATGAGCAACTGGTGCGCGAGTTTCAGAAGGCCCAGAATGAGAGGCAAGATCTCGAATCGCAAGTCCAGTCTGTACGATCCAAGTTCCAACGCAGTTTTGAGGAGATCCAACGGGCCGGCCTGACCAATACGGTCGGCATCATCCTGGGTCTGCGACGCAGCGAACTGCCGAACGTGCGCACCCATGAACAGCAGATGCGACGGAGACAACAGCAACTCTCCGAAGCATTGGGCGACCAGTTCAAGTACGAACGCCGCCGTGATGAGGTCATCGACATTGGTACGGTGGTCGACGGGATCATGTCCTCGCTTGACGAGGAGGTATCCCAACAGGAACGGGATGCCATCAAGGATCGCGCGACCGAGGAGCTGCGGGAGATCAGCCACACGCTCGGGCAGATTATCGACACGACGCACGACTATAGCGAAGAGCTCTCGCAAGCGGATACTGCGGAACGGGCGCTCGTCAAAGTCACCAGGGAGTACACCGCCTTTATCGACGAGCGCATCCTTTGGGTTCGAAGCACGTCGCCGCTGACATGGGGCGATCTTCAATCCGCCGCCGGGCATCTCACGCGCTTCGCCCAACCATCGCTCTGGGAAAAGACGGCCACGGCGTTTCGGGATGGCATTCGCCGTGATTCCGTTCCGTACCTTGTGCTCCTGTTGCCTGTGGTGGCGTGGTTTGTGCTGCTGCTGTCCAGCCGGCGCATGACGCGTGCCCGGGAGCATCTGGCTGATGAGCTCACGCGCGATCGACTGCGACCCTCGTTCCGTCCGACGCTCAAGGCCATGATCCTTGTGCTGATCGGTTCACTCCGATGGCCGCTGCTCATGTTGCTCGTTGCGCAGATTCTCTCGGCCAGCCCGGAAACGCCGGCGGCGATCCAATCCATCGTCGAGGCGCTGCGCTCAGTCTCGGTCGTCTGGCTCTCGATGGAAGTCGGTCGACAGGCATGCCGAAGCGGCGGGTTCGCGGAGGTTCATCTGCGCTGGCCGCGCGAGGCAGTGTCAAGCGTGCGGCGCAATCTGTCCTGGCTGATCTGTTTCGTCGTGCCGCTGGATTTACTTTTCCGCATTGTGAGCAGCGAGGGACATGAACTCTCCAGCGAACCGCTCGCCCGGCTGACTTTTATCGCGGGGATGGTGGTCTTGACGTGGTTCATCCAGCGCACACTGCGGCCGCACGGTCCCATTCTCCGCGCCTATTTTGATCCCATTCGCGGCGGGTGGCTGGCGCGACTCAGCGGGCTGTGGTACCTTGTTCTGGTTAGTCTGCCTCTGTTTCTGGCGGTCCTCACGGGACTGGGCTATTTCTACTCCGCACAGCGGCTCCAGCAGGGACTCAGCGCCACGCTGTTACTCGGACTGCTCACCGTTATCGTTTCGGCAGTGTTCTACCGTTGGTTGTGGGTGACACGTCGTCGCGTCGCGATTGAACGAGCCCTGAAAAGACGCGCTGCTGAGGCAAGTCAGGCGGAAGTTGCTGATGGAGCATCGAGTGAGACTGCCGTCGTCATACCGGAAGAAGAGATCGATCTTCCCGCCGCTAACGCTCAGACTCTGCAACTGTTCCGCAGCGCTGCGGTGCTGGCGACGCTGATTGCGCTGTGGGCAATCTGGAACGATGTGCTCCCGGCGCTCGGCCTGTTGGATCAGTTCGAGTTGTGGCCGCAGTTTGGCCCCGTCGAGGTGGTCAATGAAGTGCCAGAAAGTCTCAGCGCGATTCCTGATAATCTCACGATCAGTGGATCTGATACTTCAGCGCCGACATCCTCTGCTCCGACGAACGGCGCCGCGCCTGCCGGCGACTCATCCGGAGGCGAGACGAATGGAATGAGCCTGCTGACGCCCGGCCGTGGGACGGACGTTCCCGGCTCCAATCAGCCGGGAGTATCCGCATCGGTGCATCGCGTCACCATTGCCGATCTAACCATGGCGATCATCATCGGCCTGACCACACTCATTCTCACACGCAACATTCCAGGTCTGCTGGAGATTGCCATTCTCCAGCGTCTGCCACTCGACGCCGGGTCGCGCTACGCCATCTCGACGATCGTGCGATATGTGATCGTGATCGTTGGCGTGATGGTGACCTTCGCGGCAATCGGCATCGGCTGGTCGCAGATTCAGTGGCTCGCGGCCGCACTCACATTCGGCCTGGCATTCGGCTTGCAGGAAATCTTCGCCAACTTCATCTCGGGTCTCATCATTCTAATCGAGCGACCCATGCGCGTTGGTGACACGGTCACCATTGGTGACATCTCCGGAGAGGTGTCGCGTATCCGCATGCGAGCGACCACCATCACGCAATGGAACATGAAGGAACTCATCGTTCCGAACCGTGAGTTCATTACGGGTCAACTCGTCAACTGGACCCTCTCCGATCCGACGCTCCGTGTCGAGATTCCGGTTGGCATCGCGTACGGCTCGGATACGCGCCTTGCGCGATCATTGCTCCTCAAGGTCGCCAACAAATGCGAAACGGTGCTCAAGGACCCTCCGCCCAAGGCACTGTTTCTTGTCTTCGGAGACAACTCGCTCAATTTCGAATTGCGCGTTTACATTTCCGGCATTGGCAACTACGTGGACACCCTCAACGCGATTCACTTCGGCGTGGATGACGAGTTCCGCAAGGCCGGCATTGAAATCTCCTTCCCGCAGCGCGATATACACATTCGAACCATCAACGGGGTTCTCCCGATCCAGCACATCGAGCGAGCCGGTGACGGTGGTGGCAATTCGGAGGAATGATGAACGTCAGCGATCTGCACATCCAGAATCAAAATCTGATTGGCGGACAGTGGGTGGGCGCCGCAGCAGGCGCCTCGTTCGCAGTCACTGACCCCGCGACCGACAAGGAAATCTGCCAGGTGTCGATGTGCGGGGCCCTGGAGACGCGGCAGGCCATTGAAGCGGCGCAATCGGCGCTGTCGGACTGGCGGAACCGGACAGCGGAAGATCGAGGTTCAATCCTCCGAAGGTTTGGCGACCTGATGATGCGCGATCGCGAGCGATTGGCGCACCTCATGACGCTGGAGCAGGGCAAGCCGCTCAACGAGTCGCGCGGCGAGATTTCCTATGCCGCGTCATTCATGTTCTGGGCTGCGGAAGAAGGCAAGCGACTGTATGGCGAGACGATTCCCGCCGGCAGTCCTGACAAGCGCATCCTGGTGTTGCGGCAGCCCATTGGCGTGGTAGCTGCCATTACGCCGTGGAACTTCCCCAGCGCGATGATCACTCGAAAGCTTGGGCCTGCTCTGGCGTGCGGCAACACGTTCATCGTCAAGCCCGCTGAGCAAACGCCCCTGTCCGCGCTCGCGCTGGGCGAACTTGCGATCGAAGCGGGTGTGCCCGCAGGCGTCTTCAACATTCTCACTGGTGATCCCAAAGCCATCGGGGGTGAACTGTTCTCGAACACCGCAGTGCGCAAGGTATCCTTTACGGGGTCGACGGACGTTGGCAAGATTCTCATGCGGCAAGCGGCCGATCATGTCGTGCGCCTCTCACTCGAACTTGGCGGCCATGCGCCATTCATCGTCTTTGGTGACGCGGACATTGAGGCGGCCGTTGCAGGCGCGATGGCAAGCAAACTGCGCAATTCAGGACAGACGTGTGTTTGCGCCAACCGGTTTTTCGTGCACGAAGCCGTGTACGAGGAATTCGCCAGCCGGTTGGCGGCTGCGATGCACTCGCTCAAGGTTGGATGCGGCTTTGATGACGGCGTCCAAGTCGGCCCGCTCATCGATGACGACGCGATCGCCAAGGTCCAGTCGCATGTCAGCGACGCTGTGGTCCATGGGGCCAAGATTCGGACAGGGGGTACCCTTGCCGAGGTGGGAAACGGGTACAGCAAGCGGTTCTTCACGCCCACGCTCATCGATGGCTTCACGCCGGAAATGCAGATCAGTCATGACGAGACGTTTGGCCCGGTTGCTCCGCTGCGAACGTTTGCCTCCGATGATGAGGTGATTCGCCTGGCAAATGACACGCCCTACGGCTTGGCTGCATACTTTTATACGCGCAACGCCAGCCGGCTCATGCGTGTTGCTGAGGCCCTGGAATACGGCATCATCGGCGCGAATGACGGTTTGCCTTCCACAGCACAAGCCCCGTTTGGCGGGGTCAAGCAATCCGGGTTTGGGAGAGAAGGCGGCCACCACGTCATGCACGAGTATTGCAGCGTGAAGTACGTGTCGTGGGGGCTGGGCTAAACCCCCGTCCGCTTTCATGGATCAAGGGGTCCTGTTGAGCAAGCTGGAACGGAACCTCCCCGCACCGTTCTCGCGGTATCGATGTCGCACCCCATGATTCTCGGGTGTCGACCGCTCAAACAACTCCGTGTCTTCGCCGTACAATTGCATCCGACACGCACACTCATAAGGCAACACAATCTCTATGGGCAAGAACAGTGAACTCTCCGCACGGCGCAAGAAGATTACTCCACGAGGCATTGGCTGTTTCCATGAGCTTGCAACAGCCGATCACGCGGCAGGTTCCGCGATCATCGACGCCGAAGGGCGTGAGTTGATCGACCTCATCGGTGGCATCGGCGTGATGAACGTTGGCCATTCCAACGCAGCGGTTGTCAACGCGATTCGCGAGCAAGCTGGCAAATTGCAGCACACCTGTATTCATGTTGCTACGTACGAGCCGTATGTCGCGCTGTGCGAGAAGCTGGCGGCCCTGTTCCCGCATGGCGAAGCGACGAAAGTGATGCTCGTCAACACCGGCGCCGAGGCCGTTGAGAATGCCGTCAAGATCGCGCGCCAGGCAACCGGACGCGGGTCAGTGATCGCATTCACTGAGGCGTTTCATGGTCGCACCATGCTTGCTCTCACGCTGACTTCCAAGGTCGGCTACAAGCGGCACTGCGGCCCATTCGCCGGCGGCGTCTTCCGCCTGCCGTATCCGTCGTTCTATCGCTACGGTGATGGGCTGTCTCAGGATGCATTCGTCGATCGTGAGCTGGCCCGATTGCGGCAGGCGTTGCTGAACATGGTACCTGCTGATGAAGTGGCTGCGGTGATCATCGAACCGGTGCAGGGTGAGGGTGGATTCGTCGACGCGCCACTGGACTACCTGCGTGGTCTCCGCGAGATTTGCAGTGAGCACGGCATCATGCTCATCGTCGACGAAGTCCAGAGCGGCTTCTGCCGGACGGGCAAGTGGGCGGCATACCAGCATGCGGGTATCACGCCCGATCTCTCCACGTGGGCGAAGTCGATGGGTGGTGGTCTGCCCATCAGCGCCATCATCGGAAGGGCCGAGGTCATGGATGCGGCGCTTCCCGGCACGCTTGGCGGCACCTATGGCGGCAATCCCATCGCCTGCGCAGCAGCTCTGGCTGCCATCGATGAGATGAAACGCCTCGGACTTAATGAGCGAGCCCAATCGCTTGGCCGGCAGATTCGTGAGCGGTTCACGGCCCTGCAGAAGCGGTGTCCTGAAATCGTCGGCGACGTGCGCGGCGTCGGGTGCATGATGGCTATGGAGTTCCTCTACGAGGGCGATGTCAATCGTCCTGCGAGTGAAGTGACGTCCGCCGTGCTGCGTGGATGTTTCGAAAAAGGCGTGCTTGCGCTCAACGCCGGAACGCACAGCAACATCATCCGCATCCTCTGCCCGCTTGTTATTACCGACGAGCAACTGGATCGTGCTTTAACGACCATAGAATCTGAAGTCCTGAAGGCCGCGCAGTCGCTTGCGCCCGCAGCGAGGTCATGACGTGTTCTTTCGGCTGCCCCGGGGCGGTTGCCTTTTCCTACTGAGAGGTGCTTGTTGACTCCCTTCGCCATTGCCGGACTTCAACTGAACATTCAGGCTGACAAGCAGAATCTGGACTACATCTGCGGCAAGATTGACCTGCTCATGTATCTCTTCCCGTGGGTGCAGATGGTGGTGGTCAGCGAACTCGCAACCTATGGGCCATTGACGACCCACGCCGTGACCCTGCCCGGAGCACCTGAATCCACCTACCAAGCCATCGCCGCCAAGCACAGCATTTGGCTCCTTCCCGGATCCATGTTCGAGAAACGCGATGGAGTCATCTACAACACGGCGCCGGTGATCAATCCCGATGGTGTCGTAATCGCTCGTCATCGAAAGATGTTCCCGTTTCTGCCATACGAAGCCGGAGTTGAGGGTGGCACCGAATTCGTCGTCTTCGACGTGCCCGAAGTCGGTCGCTTTGGATTGAGCATCTGCTACGACATGTGGTTTCCGGAGACGTCGCGCACGCTTGCCCTCATGGGCGCCGAGGTCATCCTGCATCCGACCCTAACGGGAACCGTCGATCGTGAGGTGGAATGCACTATTGCCCGCGCGACTGCAGCGTGCAACCAGTGCTTTGTTGTCGACATCAACGGATGTCATGACGGCGGGAACGGTCGATCGTCGTTCGTTGGGCCGCTCGGGGACCTGCTCTACCAGGCTGGAGCCGGTGAGGAGATGATTCCCATCGAGATCGACCTCGATCGCGTCCGACGCACACGCGAAGTGGGACTTCGTGGGCTGGGTCAACCTCTTAAGAGTTTCCGAGACCGCAAGGTCAACTTCGACATTTACAATCGCTCCCCAGAGAGTCACGCGTACCTGGACACACTTGGCCCGCTTGTGAAGGCGACGCGTGGGTCGCGCGCCGGCATCGCAGCTGCAGAGGCCGATGGGGTTGCAACCTCTCATCCAGCACCACCGCCCGCTGCGCCGGTTCCTCCAGCTGCGCCGGCTCCTCCAGTATCCGCACCCCCGGTGCAGGGATCGGCGTAAGCGATGCCCACTCAGCCGGACAACTCAACGGACGTCGAGCGCCGCAAGGCGGTGCACCATCTCCCATTCGATGCCAATACGCTGCGCGGCGACGTGTGGAACGACCTCAAGTATTGTGCGCACTGGCTCCATGATGCGGATCGTTCGAATCTTGACGACACCGAACCTCGCCAACGCATCCTCCAGGCGCTCGATGTTCTGACGGTACTTGAGTCATACTGGGTTTGGCCGGGCCGAGAAACGGTGGGCGAACTGCGTCGTCTCTACGACGCGGGAGAAATTGAAGCATTCGATCACCGATGCGCTCGAATCGTTCGTAATCTCACCTCGCATGCCATTCCGGCCATGGTGGACGAGGAACCAGACGCCGGCGAAGCGGGAGTTCGAGCAGCATCCCAAGCCAGTGAGCCGATCGACCGCCGACCCCGATTTACGATTCTCATCGTCGACCGCATCACGGAAGAGGAGCAGCGATACCTGCGAGAGAATCTTCTGTCGCAGCGCCGGTCTGAAGATCCGTTTGTCTATGACGCGCTCTTCGCCCCGTCGTTTGAGGATGCCGTCATTGCCGTACTTTTCAACCCCACGATCCAATCGTGTGTTGTCCGCTACAACTTTCCATACTTGACCGAGAACCGACACCAAGCGCTGGATCACTATCTCAATCTGCTTCGATCGCTCGATCCACCGCGCACGTATGGTGTGGCTCGCTCGTTCACGCTGGCAGACATCATCTCGCAACTCAGACCCGAGATCGATCTTTTCCTTGTCACGGACGCTCCGCTTGAAGAAGTGACCAATCATGGTACCGGCGGTTTCAGGCGCGTATTTTACCGCCTTGACAATTGCCAGGAGTTGCACCTGAGCATCGTCAAGGGCGTAATGTTGCGATACGACACGCCGTTCTTCACCGCGCTGCGCGAGTACAGCAAGCGACCCACCGGGGTCTTCCATGCACTGCCCATTTCACGCGGCAAGTCGATCCTCAATTCGCGCTGGATCCGCGACATGGGCGAGTTCTATGGCATGAATATCTTTCTCGCCGAGACGTCGGCCACGAGTGGAGGTCTCGACTCGCTGCTCCAGCCGCAAGGCCCCCTCAAGCGAGCGCAGCAGTTCGCCGCCCGTGCGTTCGGCGCCCGGCGATCGTTCTTCGTCACCAACGGCACCTCGACGGCCAACAAGATTGTCATGCAGGCGCTCATCCGACCCGGTGATGTGGTTCTCGTTTCGCGCGATTGCCACAAGTCCGTGCACTACGCCATCGTTACGGCGGGGGCGCACGTGGTCTATCTTGATCCCTATCCGCTGGGTGACTTCTCGATGTACGGCGCGGTGCCGCTCGAGCAGATATTGGGGCACTTACGCCGCTTCAAAGACGCCGGCACGCTTGATCGGGTTCGCATGATGGTATTGACCAACTGCACCTTCGACGGCGTGACGTACAACCCACAGCACGTCATGCGCGAAGTGCTGGCGATCAAACCCGACACGATCTTCCACTGGGACGAGGCGTGGTTCGCCTTTGCGGCGTTCGATCCGCTGCTCCGATCGCGCACCGGGATGGAATCGGCGAAGAAGCTCAAGGCCCATCTGCGCAGCGATGCGTATCGTGCGCAGTACCAGCAATGGAAGGCGGATCCATCGACCTCGACCGAGCCGATGCCCGATCCCGATCAGGTTCGAATGCGGGTCTACGTCACACAGTCGACGCACAAGACGCTCACGGCTTTGCGACAGGGGTCGATGATCCACGTCTACGACGAGGACTTCGATCAAAAAGCGAGTGAGTCGTTCAGCGAAGCCTACATGACACACACCTCGACCTCACCGAACTACCAGATCCTTGCTTCGCTGGATCTGGGTCGGCGACAGGTCGAACTCGAAGGATATGAACTCGTGGAACGCAGTATTGGCCTGGCGATGGCGCTGCGACGACGCATTTACGAACATCCGACGCTCCGACAGTTCTTCCGTGTGCTGCGTCCCGCCGACCTGATTCCCGAGTGCTATCGCCCCTCCGGCCTCGAATTCTATTTCGATACAGAGGAGGGCTGGTCGCGCATGGACAAAGCCTGGACCGAGGACGAATTCGTACTCGATCCCACGCGCATTACGCTGCAGGTCGGATTGTCGGGGATGGATGGCGACACATTCAAGAATCTTCTCATGGATCGATACCAGATCCAGATCAACAAAACGTCGCGCAACTCGGTGCTGTTCATGACTAATATCGGAATGACGCGCGGTGATATTGCGTATCTTGTTGAGTGCCTGGCGGCGATCGCCAGAGACGTCGCAGAGGAATTAGCCGAATCGAACGAGTTGGATCGCAAGTCGCACGATGCACGCGTCGACTCGCTTATGAAACGTTGTCCGCCACTGCCGAATTTCAGCGCCTTTCACGCAGCGTTCCGTGCCGACCCCGATGCGCCGACGACCGAAGGTGATATGCGAAAGGCCTTCTTCCTGGCGTACAACGAGGCGGCGTGTGAGTTCGTCAGCATGGACGGCCCACTGCTTGCCGAGGTTGATGACGGGGTCGAGTACGTCTCGGCCGGATTCGTGACGCCATACCCGCCGGGTTTCCCCGTGCTGGCCCCGGGCCAGCTCATCAGTCCGGGGATTCTGCGCTACCTGATGGCGCTGGATGTGAAGGAAGTCCATGGATATCAACCGAACTACGGGCTGCGCGTATTTCGTGCCGAAGTGCTGGAGGCTGCAGCTCCGCTGAGTATTGCTGAATTGCCAACATTGCAGATCGAAGGGTGAGTGATGCCTAAAACGTCCGCCAGGAAGAATCCTGTCCCGCGCCGAACGAAGAAACGGACACGTCCGAAGGCGGCAGTACTCCGCAAGCCGAAGCTGCATGGCTTGAGTGACATTCGCCGCTTCTTCCACCGCAACACCGATCCGATCTTTTTCATCAGCGCGACCAACTTCAACCTGCTCGGCATCGACGAGTGGGTGCGCAATTTCTGGTACATCAACTACATCGACTGCTTCGACGGTCAGCACCCCAACGTCTTCATTCCGCGCGAGGCGCCGCATCGCCCTTTCACATCGATCGAGGACATCAACAACTACCTGCTCAGCCACAAGGAAGTCATCGATTTCATCAAGAGCAAGGGCGGCAAGCCCAAGGCCGTGTTCCTGATGTTCAACGAAGCGACCGAGCAGCTCTGTCGGGAACTCGGCATCGAGATCTGCTTCCCGACAGCGGCCATGCGAAGCGAGGTTGATGACAAAATCAGCACGAATCGCATTGCGCGCCGGGCTGACGTGCCCTGCGTGCCGTACGTGCTCGCCAAGGCGGAGAGTTATCAGGAACTTCGACGCGTTTCGAAACGACTTGGCAATGATCTTGTGGTGCAGACGGCGTTCGGTGACTCCGGTCACACGACCTACTTCATCTCCAGGGAGCGCGACTGGAAGAAGCATGCGGAGGAAATCGTCAACGCAGGCGAACTCAAGATCATGAAGCGCATTCGTTGTCGCGGCTCGGCGCTCGAGGCATGCGTGACCAAGCACGGCACGATCGTCGGCCCGCTCATGACTGAACTTGTGGGGTTCAAGGAACTTACGCCATACCGAGGGGGCTGGTGCGGCAATGAAGTGTTTGCCGGCGCGTTCGACAAACGCATTCGTGAGAGCGCCCGCAAGTCGGCCGTCAAGTTCGGCAACGAGTTGCGGCGCATGGGCTATCGCGGCTACTTCGAGCTGGACTTCCTCACTGATCTTGACAGCGGCAAGGTGTATCTCGGCGAGGTTAATCCGCGCATCACCGGCGCCAGTTCGATGACGAATCTTGCCGCGTTTGCCGCGGCCGACGCGCCGCTGTTCCTGTTTCACCTGCTGGAGTGGATGGACGTCGATTACGAACTCGATGTGGACGACCTGAACAGCCGGTGGGCGAATCCGGAGAACATCGATACGTGGTCACAACTGGTCATCAAGTTCACGGAAGACCATGTACAGCATGTGACGGCGGCGCCCCGGAGCGGCATCTGGCAGCTCAACCGCGATGGAACAGCGGACTACGTCCGCATGCAAACACATCGCCGGACCGTGCAGTACGGAGACCGAGCGTTCTTCCTGCGCATCACGGCTCCGGGCGACTACTTCTACGAAGGAGCCGATCTGGGGATCCTGGTCAGTCCGGGCCGCTTCATGACCAGCAATCACCGACTGAACCAGCGCGCCAAGAAGTGGATCAGCGCGATCCGCGCTCACTACGCGGGGGCAGACGTCAATCCCGCGGCGGCGTCCAAAGCCATGGAACAAGTCGAAGTGGGTGGATTCAAACTCTCCTGACCATGTACCACCTTCCACCGTCGTCAACAAGCGGCGTGACGTTTCGAGCCGTGCAGGAAGACGGTGTGGCGACGCGGCTTGCGCCGCTGTTTGACGAGTTCTGGCCGGGCTATCGTGCCTGGTTTCTCCGCCAGGGCGATCAGGCGCGGCCGACATACGCTGATTCGCGCCGGATGCTCAAGCAGTACATGCCCGAGCTTGTACCGATCTACGACGAACTTGTCGAGGCGGTGGGGGGTGGGGATGTTCAGGCTCGCTTGCTCTCGCTCTATCGACCGACGCCGTATCTTTCAGGCTGCTCACAGGCTGTGCTGCTCAATGGCGAACCCGTGCTGGTTCGCAACTACGACTATCGACCCGAGTTGTGTGAGGGCCTGCTGCTTCGAACCCACTGGGCTGGCGTCGCGGTCATGGGAATGTCCGACTGCCTTTGGGGCGTGCTTGATGGCGTAAGCGAGTTGGGACTGACGGTCGCTCTTTCGTTCGGCGGTCGGCCGGTGGTCGGCGAGGGCTTTGGCGTGCCGCTGGTGCTGCGCTATATCCTGCAGACTTGTGCTTCGGTTGCTGCGGCGGTGAAAGTACTCTGTCGCGTGCCCATTCACATGGCCTACAACATCACGATGCTCGATGTCCGGGGTGACTGTCGCACGGTGCAGGTCGCACCTGATCGACCGCCCGCGATCACGAACAAGCCGGTGGCGACAAACCACCAGGGCGCGGGCGACTGGCCCCGCTATGCGCTCGCCACCTCGAGCCAGAAGCGTGAGCAGTACCTTCTGTCTTGCGTGGCCGATCCCGCTGAGTCGGCCGAGCGGCTCGAACGGCGTTTTCTCGAAGCGCCGCTTTACTCACAGAATTACCATCGCGGATGGGGAACCCTGTATACTGCTGCGTATCGCCCTGGGGACTGCACCGTTCGTTTACGCTGGCCGGCGCATCAATGGGCCGTGTCGCTGGCCGAGTTTCATGAACAGAGCAACCGGGTTGAGTTTGGCGGATGATCGCTGTCCTAGGCTGAATCAGCTTGCGGCAAAGAGGCGATGCACCAGGTCGCGCAATTCCAGCATTGCTTCATGGGAATGCAAGGGAAATGCCCAAGTGCGATCGTGAATCAGCGCTGCTTCGTCCATGCGCTGCCGGGTGATGCGCAGCTGCTCGCGTGCCGCATCCAGTAGATCCGGATGCTTGTCCGCGAGAGCGTGTTGGGTTGTCCGCATCCGCTCGAAAAGGGTTCTTCGCAGTACCGATCCATGCGGGAGTGACTCGATCTCGCGGAGCAGTCTTTCCCGTTCCTGAAGCGGCCCCGGGTCATCCAGAAACCGATCGACGTTGAATGGAAGATGATGAATCAGCCACTGAGCCCGGGCCAAATCCTCAGGGCTCGCGGTGTGCCGCCCAAGATCAAGTGTCGCTGTTGCAGTGACCATCGTGTCCGGAGCGAGGCAGCACTGCAGCCAGTCGCCAAACCACTGCTCCGTAATCCGATCATACTCCGCACCGCCCAGACCGTGGATAAAGAGATCCACCAGGGCCATCCGCACGAGTCCGGTCATGAGCAATGCGCGCGGCAACAGGTGCGAATCAGGCCGACTCAAATCATGCTCAAATGCGCGATGTCGCTGACCATCTGGTGTGATCAGCCAGCATGGCATTTCGCACCCCCCAGTCGTTCGGTACTCCAGCGGAACGACACCCGCCTCCGGGTGCTGGGCTACGGCTCTGTTGTAGGCTTCCCATGCGCTTGTGGGATCACGCCTCAAGTGGGCCATCACCGCATCCCAGAGTGTCGTGGAACTCAAGGATGACGCCGCGACGAGATACCGTCGATCGCGCCACTCATCGTCGACATTCAGACCACGTGTTGCCAATTGGCGATTGGCGAATCGGACTTCTCGAAGAATCGCGGTGGCGCGTGCGAACTGCTCGGCGCGGGACGGCGCGTTGCGGTGCAGCACGAGCGATCGGCCCATAGCTCGGCACGACATGAGCACGGCTATGCTGGCGAACTGATCGCCCTTTTTCAATTCCCAGGCGCTGGGTTCAGCCAGGATGGGGGGCAGAACGCCGGTGGCCTGGGGCTCTTCGTCGTCGGGCCAGTGAGTCCAGCGCATATCCCTCGCCACCAATACCCCTTCAGGGTCGACAGCGGGCACTCGGATCGAGCGTAGATCGTGCACGTCCTGATCGACGAGAAGTTCAAGGACCGCATCGGCGACAAGGCGGCTCGCGGCCGCATCCAGAGCGAAGTATTTGGACAGAATCCCCGGATGCCAGAAACCCGCCTGGTGTCCGGTGGCGACGATGCGTCCGAACGAATCGCCCAGCAATTCGCGTCGCGTGATTCGCCGCCATTCCTGCAATGAGCGGCCGAGCACATTGCCTGCCTGCCGCTGCTCAATCAAACCCGCCCATGCGGGCGGCGGGGGTTCGATCCTGACCGTATGCAACATGACGCCGACCCTCTCTGCGATGAGGCGGCGTCAGTGACCGCAGGTGCAGCACGCGTGCTCGGGAACGATCAGGTCGCTCCAAGCGGACTTGGGAAGCATGCGGCGGCAGCGCAATAGTTCACTGTGCATCGTTTCGCGATATTGCGCCAGACGCGCGACGGGATTGTCAAGCGGTCCGCCGAACGACCGATTCGGATCGTTGTAGATCAGGCGGATGGGCAGTTCGCGGATGCGCAGACCGCGCGCCACCGCCTGCACCCAGAACTGCATGGGGAAGTCATAGCCATCGACATCGAGATTGAGTTGCCTGACAGCCGATACTCGATACGCCTTGAAACCACAAAATCCGTCGGTGAGCCGCAGTCCCAGTCGTCGATTTAGTTCTTCAGTGATCGCGGTGTTGATCGCGCGTCGGTCTGATGGGGGCTCCGAATCACCGTCGCGCGGCGCGAGGTACCGACTACCAGAAATCACATCCGAATCATCCAGCTCCATGGCGTGCAAGAAGTCTGGAATTGACTCGGGCTCGTGCTGCTCATCGCAGTCCATGGTGATGACCCAGTCCTGGTGATCAACTCCGGCCCACCGAAAGGCGTCTAACATCGACCGACCGTACCCGCGATTCTCGGCATGCCGAATGACCTCGACCGGGTGCATCGCGAGCAGAGTGGGAGTGTGGTCCGTCGATCCGTCGTCGATGGCAAGGACGTTGGGGGCAAACTTCCGCACCTTGCCGAGGACATCGGCCACATGGCGCTGTTCGTTGTAGATGGGAACGGCTACGAGGGTCCGTTCAAGGAGTGTGCGCTGCGAGGCGGTGCAGGTCAGCGATTGGGCTGTCATGCGGGATGTTACACGTTCGTGAGCAAGGCGGCCAACGATCGGTTGCCGCCCGAGGCGAGTTCCCTGTGGCGGTATGGCCAGCGGTTCTGTAGAATGACACACATGTGTGCCGTGTCTGATCCTCATTCCGCCTTGCGTATCGACGAGTCACCCGTGATTGTGCCGCTGTGCGCTGTCTTCCGCAAGCACCTCAAGCAGGATGGGCAGAAGTTCACTGCCGAGCGGGCCCGGGTGCTTGATACGGTAATTCGCATGGAGCGTGTTTTCGAGCCGGAGGATCTTCTTTACGAGCTTCGCCGCCGGAGAATGCGAGTCTCGAAGGCGACGATCTACCGGACGCTCAAGTTGCTTCAGGATGCGGGCATTATCGAGCCGGTCCTCTTCGATCAAAAGCAGACGCACTATCAACTTGCCTACGGTCAACCCCCGAAAGATCAGATGGTCTGCATCGAGACCGGCAAGGTTGTCGAGATATCGGTGCCGGAAATTACGGAACTGCGTCGCCGCGTTGCCGCCCGCCACGGCTGGCTCGCCGTGGGGCATCGCCTCCAGATCTTCGGCGTGTGTCCGGAGGCGGCAGACTCGGGGGAAGTCACCACTGAGCAGTGACTTAGGTTGGGTCCAGATAACCACTGTCAGCGTGGCGTGAGTCATCCGCTTGCCCGCTCTCACGAAGGGCCGTATATTCCACAATCGCTACGACCGCTTCAGGCGTCCTATCAGGCCCTCATCGAACGTGGATTGCCTTTTGATCTCTGGCCTGTTGCTCTTGTTGTGGTAATCTTGGTCACTCACCAACGGACTGGTGTGTTTCTCGCCGCCCATGGATGGGTTCGGCACGGACCGCTGGTTGGATCGCGGAGTGACAACAAGTGAAGACAAGACCGAATAAGCCTTGGCTGCGCCGTCAGTCCACTCATGCTGCAGGAGTGGTCCTTCCCGCCATCTGCGCGCTGACCGCCTTTGTCGGCGTCGGACTCGGATTGCTGGTGGTGCAAGGTGCGCATCCCGCACCCGGCACTGGACTGCTCCAAGTGGACACGATCGGTAGCGCCGACTCGCCCGCGAAAGCCGCTGACTCGGAGCGGACTTCCCTTGCGCCCGAGCTTGAGGTTGCAAGTGCATCAGAAGAGACCATCACGATTCTCGAGGAGCGCCCGGTGGACGCCACCCCGAGTGATATTCGCTACTTTGACGGCCGACCGATTCGCCCCGTGAAGACGATCAGCATGATCGTGACCGCCTACAGCCCCGACGCCCGCAGTTGTGCGCCGTTCGACGATGGCATCACCGCCAGCGGCTTGTCCGTGATGACGAACGGCGGCAGCCTGATTGCTGCCGACAAGCGTTTCAAGTTCGGCACCCTTCTGAGCGTGCCCGGCTACAACAACAACCTGCCCACGCCGGTCCTCGATCGCGGCGGCGCGATCAAGGGCAACCGACTCGATGTGCTCTACCCGACGCACAGTATCGCCCGCAAGTGGGGGCGCCAGCGCGTTGACGTGGTGGTGTGGGAATACATCGACGGCTAATTCGTGTCAAGCTCGCAGATCTGCCGCCGCCTCGACATACCGGCGCAACTGATCGAGATGCCACAGGTCATGGCCAGCGATGAGCATGCGGATGTGTCGCAGTGACTCATTGCCACGCTCGTTGTGGACCCCGTAGCGGTCCAGTTCCGCCTCAGTCATCCCTGTCCAGAAAGCCAGGTTGACCCCTCGCATCGAGGCAAAGGCATCAGCCAGATCGTGTGCATCGCACGCGTTGTACCGCTGCGCGGAGACCCACAGGTCCTGATCCATTCCCGTCAGCGCCGGCTGATCGTGCGCAGCGATCATGCGGGTGCGAAAGCCGTAGGTCCATTCCACGTCAATCAAGTGACCGATGATCTCAGTCGGCGTCCACTTCCCTTCGAACGGCCGGCGCCTCAGAATCGCCGCGTCGTGACCGGCGATGAGTTGACCGATGGCATTCGGCGTCGAACCCAGCACTTCCAGCGGATCGCGATCGCCGACGAGCCCCGTCTGCCGCTTGATGTACGCCTGCGGGTCTGCGAGTTCGATGCGAGGATCGGATGTTGAAGGCATGATTCCCTCCTGACAGAGCCCGCGCTGCAACTATCGGATCGCCGTGGCCCAACTCCAGAGCGCGTAGAGCACGATGCCGATCTGGATGCCGACGATGATGCCCAGGATGAAGCGGAATTGGGGATCGATGGTCTTGTGCCGACGGCCGAGCATGACGATGATCCCGCCGACGCTGCCGCCGATCAGGCACATCCACAGCAGCGTCAATTCGGGAATGCGCCGGCCGGGGTCGTTGAGTTTGCTCACGCTCTTGTCGTAGTAGAACGCGGAGCCGGTTACCCCCGTTACCGTGATAAACCACACTAGGTATGGATGCTCACGGAACAGTAGGAAGTAGAGCGCGATGGCGATGACCAGCGTGACGAGCGTGAGTCCCGCCGCCCAGATCATGGCTTTGCGATTCCGCTCAACGATGTTCATAAACCAGCCTCTCTCACAGGTGCTGCGTCTCCCAGCGGGATTTATGTCGCAAACTCGATCGCGCGGGTTTCGCGAAGCACCGTGACCTTGATCTCGCCAGGAAAGGTCATTTCCGCCGAAACGCGATGGGCGATGTTCCGGGCGATCCCGAACGCGTCGGCATCGCTGACGCGCTGAGCGTCGACGATCACCCGAACTTCGCGGCCGGCCTGGATCGCGTAGGCCTCGGCAACACCCTCATTCTCCTTGGCGATGCCCTCGAGTTGTTCGAGGCGCTGGATGTACTGCTCCATCGAGTCGCGCCGCGCGCCGGGTCGGGCGCCGCTGACGGCGTCCGCCGCCATGACAATGGGGGTATAGGGACTGGTCGCCGGGATATCGCCATGGTGGCCTCCGACCGCGTTGAGGATTTCCTCGCGTTCGTTGTACTTGCGGCAGAAGTCCATGCCCAGTTTCGGGTGGGTGCCTTGCTGTTCGTGGTCCATGGCCTTGCCGATGTCGTGCAAAAACCCGCAGCGTCGGGCGAGTTCGCCGTCGAGACCAAGCTGATCCGCGATGATTTGGCTGAGGAAGGCCACTTCGATCGAGTGCTTGAGCATGTTCTGACCATACGAAGTGCGGAAGTGCAGTTTGCCCATCGCCTCGATAATCTTGGGATGCAGCCCACCGAGTTTCACCTCGTTCGTTGCGTCGCGGCCATAACGGATGATCCGCTCCTCCACGTTTTTCTGAACGGTGGAGACGATCTCATCAATGCGAGTGGGGTGGATGCGGCCGTCCTCGAGAAGCTTCTGGAGGGACTCGACGGCGATGGTCTGTCGCACCTTGTCGAAGCAGGATACGCTGATCACGCCCGGCGTGTCATCGACCAGAACATCGACGCCCGTGGCACGTTCGATTGCCCGAATGTTGCGCCCTTCGCGACCGATGATGCGGCCCTTCATGTCGTCGGAGGGGATCGCCACGCTTCGCACCGTCGACTCCGTGGTGAACTCACCCGCATACCGCTGGACCGCCTGGAGAAGAATCTCCTGCCCGCGGGTCCTCGCGTTTTCCTCGATCTCGGCATATCGCTTCATGGCGATCTGGTTTACTTCCTGGCGACAGTCATCCTCAACCCGCTGCAGGAGCATGTCCTTGGCTTGATCCCGAGTCAGGCCGGCAAGCTGCGCCAGGGTATTCTTTTGTTCCTCAAGGACTTTTTCGGCTCGGTCGCGGGCGTTAGTGGCGGCTTGCTCCTGCTGGGAAACCACCTTGGCCCGGTCGTCCAGATGTCGCTCCTTGACATCCAATGTCTCGAGCTTGCGGTCCAGCATGTCTTCACGTTTGCTCAGACGACGTTCGTGGTCGCGCAGCTCCTCCCGGGCCTTGTTTGCCTCTGCGTCCGCCTGCTGACGGAGTTCGATCGTCCTGCGTTCAGCCTCGAGGATGATCTTCTCTCGAGCCGTCTCCGCTTCGCGTTGAGCGTTCTCAGCGATTCGCTTGGCTTCATCTCGGGCGCCGCGCACCGTGTTGCGCGTGAGGAGCTGGATTCCGAACGCGCCGATTGCCGCTCCGAGTAGAAGAGCTACGACCGCGCTGACGACCGTCGCCGTCGTGATCTCAGCCACTGTCAGTGCAGTAAATCCCACCGTGAGTCCTTTCAGCCGGTCTTTCAAGTCCGCATGGGGCGCATGAAAGCTGTCCGGAGAGGCGCCGGGTGGTCATCGGTGGGGCTGGTCTTCGGCCGCTGGAAGCACGACCTGTGCAGTCTGACGAGTATTGATTTAGCCTTGATCGGCGGTGCTCATCTCATCTATCTCGCTGATCCTCGCTCAAAGCCATCTCGTCGAATCTCATCGGGTCTCGAAAAAGGGTCTCACTCAGCATCAATCGTTGAACTCAGGGACCCGCTGCAACAGGATTCTTCAGGCTGCCGCCGCTGCCCACGACCAGGAGTCGAAGGTGGGAAACGGACTGACTGGCCAACACACAGTAAACTGACCACCAGACGATGTGCCTGGTTGCGGAGCCGCGCGTCCTTCCGATCACTCGCCACGGCTCTGATCTAAATCTAGGCGAGACTCCTGAAATCGGCAACTTCTGTTCGGAGAACGTTCTATCGTTGTCAGCAGATTGTCTGCCCTCCCCTCTCCTTTCGGGCTTCCCAGAGGGCCAACCATGACCGATTCCCAACCGTGGTTCGACGGTCATCTCGATCTGGCTTGCTGTGCCCTCGAAGGTCGAGACTTGCGCCAGCCTCTCTCCGACGCCGCCGGACCACCTCAGCCTGCGACCATCACCCTCCCCAGCCTCCGCGATGGCCGGGTCACTCATGTGCTCGCCACGATTTTCACCGGGCTGGGAACGGAGGGCCCGTGCGGCTATGCGGATGCGGCAGACCCGGAGCCACCTCACGCGTCAGGCAGAGCGCAACTTGCGGTATACGAATCGCTTGTGGCATCCGGTGATTTTCGAGTTGTCCGCAGACGAGGAGATCTCAGGACGGCGAGCCCGGCACGCCCTGCTGCGATTCTCCTGATGGAAGGAGCCGATCCGATCCGCAGGCCCGACGAGGCCGCGTGGTGGTTCGAACAGGGGGTGCGCGTCGTGGGGCTGAGCTGGGCGCGGGGCACGCGCTATGCCGGCGGCAACGCCGCCCCGGGCCCGCTGAGCAGCCTGGGTCGTACGCTGGTTTCCGAGTTCGATCACCTTGGCGTTATCCACGACCTGTCGCACCTTGCCGACGAGGCCGCGTGGCAGTTGCTCGATACCGCCACGGGCCCGGTGCTCGCGAGCCACTCCAACAGTCGGGCGGTCTGTGTCGGCCACAGCGAGCGCAATCTCACGGACGACCTCATCCGCGCCATCGCCGATCGGGGTGGCGTGATCGGCCTGAACCTCTTCAGTCTGTTCCTGGTGGATGATGGCGACACCCGCCGCGCGTCGATCGATGAAGCCGTGGCTCACGTTGAGCGCATCGCCGAAGTTGCCGGCCGGGCCGATGTCGTCGTGCTAGGGAGCGACATGGATGGCGGATTTGGGGCTGACCGGTTGCCGCGTGGCATCAACAGCCCGAGCGATCTGCCGCGTCTGACCGAAGGCCTGAGCCGGCGCGGCTGGAGCGACGATCTGCTCGCCGGTTTCCGCTTCGACAACTGGATGCGCTTTATGGAGCGCTCATTGCCGGCCTAGTCGTCATCCATTTACTCCTGCGCTGCCTCTCGGCAGTGAGCGCACCACAGTTCCGGATGCGCCAGAAGCACTCCCATCCTCACGTCATCACTACTTGGTTCCAGTGATGCACGCGGCTTGTTGGCCTCAATCGCATCCAGGCGAGGCCTGGCGATTCGTTGGAATCGCGCTTCCTCAAACGAGAGATTCGGGTTCGTGTCGGCTTTCGGGTAGATTGTGCGCAGTGCCTCTTTGATACGAGCTATGCGCGTTTCAGGATATGGGTGCGTGCTCAGAAACTCGGGCGCTGAAGCCCCGCCCGATTCGTTCACGGCTTCCTGCAGAATCTCCATGACCTGCAGTTGAGCCCGCGGGTTGTAACCGGACCGAGTCATGTAGCGCATGCCGAGGCTGTCCGCCTCACTCTCCTGATCGCGACTGAACTTGAGCAGGAAACCCTGGCCGCCCACGCCCACGATCGCCGGGATGTACTTCGACAGATCACTCTTGTTGTTGCGGGTGCCGATTGCGGCAGCGGTGACGCCGATCTGCAGACCAATGGCCTGACTCATGCGCTCATTGACATGCTGGGCCGTCACGTGACCGATCTCATGCCCAAGTACGCCCGCCAACTGGGCCTCATTGGTCATGCGTGTCATCAGGCCGCGCGACATGAACACCTTGCCGCCCGGCAGGGCGAAGGCGTTGATCACATCGCTGTCGAGCAGCGTGAACTCCCAGGGATTGTTCGGATTGTCACCTTCAGTGTGCGTCGCGAGTTCCTTGCCGATGCCTGATACATACTCGCGCAGGACCGAATCGGACACGGTTCCGCCGTACTCCTTGACGAGTTCGGGCATCGCCTCCTCGCCAAGCGCAATCTCCTGCTCGTGCGAGAGGACGATGAGTTGAGATCGCCCCGTGGCCACGTTGGTGCGGCAACCGGTGAGACTGAGCGCTCCGATCAACGCCACGGTCGCCAGAAGTACTGAGATTCTCATTGCGAGTCCTCCCTGTTTGTATGCCGAACCAATTCTAAGCCCCTTGCCGGCCTTCCGGAGCGCGACCAGCCGGGGCCCACTATGATCCTCTCCAGTGCGTACAACCGTCGAACCAACCTCTGACTCCGTCGCGTGGGATGAGACGCATCTGGCGGATCCGCATTCCGAGGCCGACAAGGCCCAGCGCGTCAATGCCATGTTTGATGCCATCGCCGAGAGTTACGATCTGAACAACCGGCTGCACTCGCTGTGGCGCGATCAGTCATGGCGAAAGCGCGCAGTTCGACTCGCCCGCGTGACGCCCGGTCAAGACGCCGTCGTCGATGTTGCTTGTGGCACGGGTGATCTCTCGTTGGCTTTTGCCCGCGCCAAGCCCGCCAGTGTCATCGGCATCGACTTCGTGCCGCGCATGATCAAACTGGCGCAGGAGAAGTCCTCCAAGCTTGAGACTCTGGTTACCCCTGAGTTTCGCGTCGGCGACGCGATGAACCTCGACCTGCCGGACGGCTGCTGCGACATCGTCTCGATCGCCTTTGGCATTCGCAACGTCTCGGACCCGCAGAAAGCGATTCACGAATTCAAGCGAATCCTGCGCCCCGGCGGCCGACTGGTCATCCTTGAGTTCAGCACGCCGCGGAATCCGGTGATGCGGGGTCTCTACAACTTTTACTTCCACTCAATCATGCCGCGCACCGCCACGTGGATCAGCGGCGATCGCAGTGGGGCCTATAAGTACCTGCCCCGCTCGGTCTCGACCTTTGTGACCCGCGATCGGATGATCGAAATGATGCAGACCGCTGGTTTTGAGTCCGTGCGGCCCCATCCCATGACGCTGGGCATCTGCGTGGTGTACCTGGGTCTAGTCCCTCCGGTCTCCGCGTAGACCTGCGTCCCATCCCATTACATGTGTTACCGGACAGTTGAACCGCCTGTCGAGGGCGAGTTGTAGTTGCGTCGATGAACCAGTTTCCGAGCGGGAGTGGCGTCGGCCGAAGGAGACTGACGCTGCCAACAACGGGTGGGCCCGCTCATTCAACGGCAGACGACTCGTCAAGAGGAGATTTATCAGTGAACAAGGAAGTGTTGATCGAGCGGCTCTTTCAGACCTTGATCTCCGGCGATCGAGGCGGTGCGCGAGGAATCGTGGACGAGACTATCGAGATGGGTGTTCCGGCTGAGGAGCTCCTTTCCGAGATCTTCTGGCCCACGCTTCATCTTGTGCAGAAGTTGTTTCGCGCCGATCAGCTTTCCTGCCTCGCGCACCACTTTGCCACTCGATTGATGCGATCACTGGCCGATCAGGCGCAGACGCGCCTCACGGTTTCGCCCTCCAATGGCAAGCGAATTCTGATTGCGTGCGGCGGCACGGAGCAAGATGAACTGGCCGCATCAATGGCCGTCGACCTCATCGAAGCTGGTGGTTTCGAAGTTGCCTTTGCCGGCGGCGGAGTACCGTTTGATGAAATCATGGCGCGCGTCGGTGAGGATCGCCCTGATATTCTCCTGCTGTTCAGCTCTGCCGCCAAGGATCTTCCCGAGATTCGTCGCATCATTGACGAACTGCACGAAGTCAACGTGTGCCCTGAGATGCAGATCGTCGTCGGCGGCGGCGTGTACGGCCGAGCGGAGGGACTGGCGGAGGAAATCGGCGCCGATCTCTACATTCCGGAACTTGGCCAGGTCGTCGACCTGCTGCTTGAACAGAACACGAAGCGCGCCCGGAGCGATCAGCGCACGGTGGGGCGCAAGCGCCGTTCCAAAGTCGCTTGACGCATCAGCACGAAATGACCCTGCAGGGCCGCGGATCGAGTCGATCCGCGGCCTTGTTGTTTGAACGGATTCTCGTTTCGACGCTGTTTTCCCCTTGGCGCAGCAGAGGCAATTCGTTACGATCTGGGAGTCGGCCGGCCTGCCTCAACGATGTCGGCCGGGCAGAGGAGGGCGAGCGATGAATACGTGCATTGGCCCAGTCAATCTGGTTGTGATACTCAGCCTGGCTGTTGGAGACTCCGTGCGAGCGGGGGACATTCGCGTACCTCAGGACCAGCCCAACATTCAAGCGGGCATCGACGCGGCGACCGACGGGCAGACCGTCGTCGTTGCTGACGGCATCTGGACGGGTCGCGGCAATCTGAACATCACCTTCCGCGGCAAGCGCATCACCGTGCGATCCGAAAACGGCTCGGAAGCCTGCACGATCGATGCCCAGCGCAACGGTTCGGCGTTCCTTTTCAACTCTCGCGAGCAGCGTGATTCGATTCTTGAAGGCTTCACATTGCGCGGCGCCGACCATTCCGCCATCCAGTGCAGTGGGGCCAGTCCGACCGTTCGAGAATGCATCATCAACGACAACTGGAATGGTCTGTTCGGTGGCGGAGTGCTTGCCGAAACGGGCGCCGCTCCGCGTGTGGTCGATTGCGTGCTCAGCAATAACCTTGCAGGGATGGGCGCCGGAGCGTACGTGGATGCGTCGACCGCCGAATTCGAGCGATGCGAGTTTTTCGGCAATCGAACGGATCTCTTCGGTGGCGGCGGGCTGGCTTCTGCCAACGGCGCCGACGTGACCGTTCTGGATTGCACTTTCCACCACAATCAGGCGATTGGATTCTCCGGTAACGGCTCCGGCGTCCTGATCACTCGCGCGAGTGGGTTGATCGTCAACAGCCAGTTCTTTCGCAACACGGCTACGTACATCGGCGGCGGCGTCTCTTCGGTACTCAGCACGACCCACATCATCAATTCCACGCTTTCCGAAAACAGTGCAGCAACCTCCGGCAGCGGCGCATACATCGACGGAGACACGACCATCGAGAACACGATTGCATGGAACAACGCCGTCGATGAGATCTACGTCGCCGGCGGCAATCCCGTGGTTCGATACAGTCTGATCACCGGCGGATGGGCGGGGGAGGGCAATCGCGGCGATGATCCGCGGTTTGTTGATCCGGTCTATGACAACTTCCGGCTCGATACCGGGTCACCTGCCATCGATGCCGGTGACAGCGACGCAGTTCCGCCGGGGATCGAGACGGATCTGGATGGCGCGCGTAGGTTCATTGATGATCCGTCCACTCCGGATACCGGCCGCGGCTCGCCTCCCATCGTGGATATCGGTGCCTATGAGTTCCAGGCAAGTGGCGGCGCGTTTCGCGTGATCGTCGTTGGGGATTGTCCCGGGAGGATTGTGCTGCAATGGGCGAATGCGTCCGCGCATCGTCAGATGGGAGTGGTGTATGCGCGCAGCACCGGCGCTGTACTTGTACCCGGCGGTGCATGCGTGGGCACGCGACTGGGACTTGGATTGAATGGTCTTCAACTCGTCGCAACACTCTCGACAGGCGGTGGCAACGGCCAGGTGGCGTCAACTGTCGGCACCGGGGCCTGCGGAGGCTACATCCAACTGGTCGTGGCGGACGGCCGGCCGTGCGCGACCAGCAACGTCGTGCGGTTGCCGTGATCCAATGCGGCCGACGAGGGCAATCCGCGCTGCCGTGCTCGGACTGGCGGTGAGCACGCGGGCGATGCGTCGCGTGCTGACATTCGCCACGGCTGTCGCGACGACCGTGAGCGTGGCGTCGTCGCCGGAAGGCCGCTCCATATCGCCTATGGCATTAACGCAACCCGCGCATCCCGGCAGACCCAGATCGCAACCGGCCTCGCGAAAAACCGTTTCGAGGTTTGGACCTCCCTCAGCCACATGCACCTCCCGAAGAAGTGAGACATCGTGCATGGATGCGGGCGCAATGACTGTGGGAACATGGACGCGCCCGCCGACGAGCACCTCGGCTGCGAGGCAGAGATCGGCCACTGATCCCGTAGTGCACGAGCCGATGTAGACTCGATCGACGTCCGTCGGCTCCATCGTCGAGACCCTGTGAGCAACTTCGCCCTCGCCCAGCGATGGTGCGAGTTCGGCTGCATTGACGCTCAGTATGACGCCATCGATTTCCTGTTGAAATCCAGCGGCAAAGATGTTCTGTGCCGGTGAGTCTCCGAGGAGCAGGGCGCAAAGTGAGAGCACTTGCGATTCGTCATCCGAGTCGGGCCAGTGAATGCACGCCCAGGCGCCACTCGACAACTGGGGCCGCATGGCGATAGCGAGATCATGCACCGACGTGTCGGCTGGCAACTGCCCTTCGATCAGGACGCGCTGCACCGGCGGCCGTCGAGCCCAGGTTCGACCGCGGGCCAGGAGGCAGGCCAGGTCCATCGGCTGCACCTGGATCGAAATGCAGCCGCGGGCGGCGGCGGCGGGATCCGCTTTGCGGGCTGTTGCGATGAGCCATTCGTTGCCGCGCGGCGCCATCGGAGCGCAGCCTTCCTCGCAGGCGCCAATCTGGTGCGTGAAGATCAATTCGTGCTGGTCGGCGAATTCACCCAGCGCCTCATGAGCCCGGCGGCGGTCGGGCAGGGCGCTGTCCAGATCGATCGTCGAGACGACGTGAATCCGCCTGGGGTGGGCAATAGGGGTGCGGGTGCCAAAGTGCTCTGCGAGCAGTCGCAGCGCCGTGGGTCCGTGCAGGTCGTCGATGATGACCAGGTCAGGCTCGACCCAGATCGCCTCGGAAGGGGAGTCGAACGGAGCGGCGAGCAGCAAGGTCTGTAGCGCGGAACTCATGGCGTGCGATTCTATCGCCGTCGGCGCAGATCGCTCCGCTTGTCGGTCCGGGTTTACCCCTTCGTGTCCCCACGCGCGAAGATGCTTGCGACGTAGTTGAGCACATCAGTTGCCGACTGCTCGTTATACCCGAAATTCTTGATCATCCGTTGCTTGACAACGTCGATCTTCGCCTGCGTTTCATCGTCGACCACGCTGGAGACCAGGTTTTTGAGCTTGATGGTGTCTCGCTGGTCTTCGAAGAGTTTGAGTTCGAGCGCCTTGTACAGTCGGGCGTTCGTGTTGTACTCGAACTTCTTGTTGTCCAGCGAGAGCGCGCCGATGTAGTTCATGATCTCCTGGCGGAAATCATCTTTGCGGCTCTCGGGGATCTCGATCTTCTCCTCGATGGAACGCATCAGTCGTTCGTCGGGATCTTCGTCGCGGCCGGTGTACTTGTTCTTCACACGCTCGCGCTGTGTGTAGGCCCGGACGTTTTCGAGGTAATTGGCGCACAGGCGTTTGATCGCTTCTTCGTCAGCCGAGATTGCCCGCTGGACCTCGCTCTTGATGATGTCTTCGTACTCATCCTTGACGACGGCAAGCATCTCGCGGAACCGCTTCTTGGTTTCCTCATCCGTGATGAGCGAGTGATTGTCCAATCCCGATTCGAGCGCGTTCATCACCATGAACGGGTTGATCGTCTTCTCGGCCAGTGCCTGCTGGGACACGAGCGTGTTGGAGATCTTGTCCTGGATGTAGCGCGGGCTGATGCCGACCATGCCCTCGCGATTGGCCTCTTCCATCAGCTCGTGTACGCTGTCCTCGGTGTAGCCGGGGATCGCCTTGCCGTTGTAGAGTTTCATCTTCTGCATCGGCGTCAGGCCGGCCTTCTTGGGCGTCTCGAGGCGCGTCAGTACCGCCCACATTGCGGCGACTTCAATCGTGTGCGGGGCGATGTGAATGTGTTTGATGCGGTGCGGCCCGAAATCCTTCTGGTAGATCTTGATCTCATCATCGAGGCGGATGTTGTAGGGGATGTCCACCTTGATGGTTCGATCGCGGAAGGCCTCCATGAGTTCGTTGTTCTGGAGCTTCTTGTATTCGGGCTCGTTCGTGTGCCCCAGGATGACCTCGTCGATGTACGTCTGGGCAAATTTCTTGGGCTTGATCATGTGTTCCTGCGACGCGCCGAGCAAGTCGTACAGGAACGCCACGTCGAGCTTGAGTACTTCGATGAACTCGATGATGCCGCGGTTGGCGACGTTGAACTCGCCGTCGAAGTTGAACGCGCGCGGGTCCGAATCTGAGCCGTAGAGTGCGATTTTGCGGTAGTTGATGTCGCCGGTCAGTTCGGTCGAGTCCTGGTTCTTCTCGTCCTTGGGCTGGAAGGTGCCGATGCCGATGCGGTCCTTCTCGCTGAGCATGATCCGCCGGACGACGATGTGGTCGATCATCTTGCGCCAGTCGCCGCCATAGTGCTGCATGAGATCGGCAGACACCTTGCGGCAGAACGGGCACAACTCACCTTCCAGCTGGAGCGATCCGTTCCCGCCCTGCGAGCGGTACTTCTGATTCAATTGCTCGAGCAGGTCGCCCCTCGCCTCGCGCGGCACCAGCATGAGCGGCTCCTCGTGCATCGGGCACGGGTAGACGTGATCCGGCTCGCCTTCGGCTGAAGCCGTTGCGTCCAGTTTCCACGAGAATGAGTACAGCGCACCGGCGTCCGTGCGCGTGTAGTGCTCAAGACCCTTCTTGAGCAGGCGCGCGATCGTCGACTTGCTCGACCCCACGGGACCGTGCAGGAGGAAGATGCGCTTGTCAGTGCCGTAACCCTCTGCAGCGGAGCGCAGCACATCGACGAGTTGCATGAGCTGCCTATCCAGGCCGTAGATCGCGTCGCGATGACCCCCGGCCGGGTCGGAGAAGAAGTGGTAGCGCACGAGGTCGCGCTTGAACGCCCGGTAACGCTCGTGACCGAACGACATGATCATGTCGTACACGCGCTGGTACGCCGAGCGGACCGCCGTGGGATGTTCGGCGACGATATCCAAGTACTGCCAGAACGAGCCTTCCCAGTGCAGATGCTGGAAATGCTGCTGGTCGACGCGCGAGTTGATAAGGTCGATGAGTTCTTGGCGCTGGGGCACGAAGGCACCTCCATCCGTGGAATGAATCGCCGGGTGCTCAGGTCAATGAACGCCGGCGCGAAGGCCGTCCGTGGGTCGAGGCAGGTGCCGGATCGAGGTCAGAATCCACCCTTCGTGGAAGGCCATGTCCCATGCGTGAGGCTGGATGCGTTGGACCGCCCCATAATTATTCGTCGCCCGGCGCAACAAGGTTCAACCCGATTGGAAATCTATCGGCACAAGCACGCCGCATTCCGGATCATCCCCCAAACACCACCAGAAATGACAAGCCTTCCCGCGGAGTATTCCGCACGACCGGCCACCCGATCGGGTATGCTTCTCCGGTCAGGACGGGTCACATGGCGACCGGGAGAGCCACTTTGGGAGCGGGAATACCGGCTCAGAATGAGGCGAGTCAGCCGCGCGACGCCGTGCAAGGTGTTGCCGAACGTCTCGTGGCCAAGCGCTTTGGTCGTTCACAGGCGTTGCGGCCGGGTTCCGGGGCTGTGCTGCGACTCACGCACCGGCAGCGTGAATTGCTGAAAAAGGGCATGGCTGAGTTGCGCACCACCTGCGCGGATGATATCCTCTGGAGAATCGCCTCTGACGAGGCGGAGACGGCCCAGCGCGAGTTGGAGATTCCCGACTTGGCGCCGGGATTCATCATGTGGGCTACCAACACCGCCGCGATTGCCAACGGTGCATGGTGGCTCCTCATGCCCGGCTGCGGCGCGCCGGCTTTGCAGTCAACCATCTGCAGCTACCTCCGCGTGCCGTGGATCGAACGCCGTGCCGACTATCTCCGCCTTGCCGAAGCCTTCGAGCAGGGGCGCTATCCCACCATGAAGCAGATCACCGACTGGGCCGAGCGCGTTCGCTGCGCCATAATGATAAACGTTCGCGACAAGTGAAGATTACACATGCGCCTTCTCGCCTCTGGCTGCGCGTACCATTGCCCCCATGAGTTTTGGTCTTGCACGAGGAAAGACGCTCGACATCACCGGCGTCGGCATCGATTCCGCCGACCTGCCCACCACCGATGTGGCGCCACTCATTGACCCCCGCGAATGGTTCGGTGAGCGAGCGTCCCTCCCTCTCGAAATCGAGATCGGGTCAGGCAAGGGGACCTTCCTCGTTCAACAGGCGCCCCAGCAGCCCGATGTGAATTTCCTTGGCATCGAGTGGGCGGGGGAGTTCTTCCGCTACGCCGCCGATCGCGTTCGACGCAACGGCGTGCCCAACGTGCGCCTGCTCCGCGCCGACGCGGTCGAGTTAATCCGCCACCGCTGCCCGGACGCGGTCTGCACGGTGATCCATCTCTACTTCCCCGACCCGTGGCCCAAGAAGCGCCACCACAAGCGCCGCAGCATCCAGGACCAGTCGCTGCGCGACTTCCACCGCATCCTTCGGTCCGACGGCGAACTGCGCATCGTGACCGATCATGATGACTACTGGCAGTGGATGCTCGAACACGTCGCGCGCGCCGAAGCGATCTTCGCGCGTGGGCGCTTTGCGCCACCCGGCGCAGGCAACCCAGAAGAATCCGAACTCGTCGGCACCAACTTCGAGCGCAAGTACCGCCGCGAGGGCCGGCCCTTCAACGCCATGACGCTCCGCAAGCGCTGAGCCGCGAACAATCAGCCGTGGTTGGTGTCTGACTCTTGGATGGCGGGGCTACGATTGCCCCTACCACTGATAACTGGAGGTCCAACGATGTTCCACGCGCTCTGTACCGCGCTTCTTCTCGCCGCCGCACCTCTCACGCCCCAGCGCCTTTACTACCAGGTCAATCGCTCCATGACCATTGGAGTCGAGGCCGGCGACAGTCGCGAACTGGTGCTGCTCAAGCCGGACAACAACGAAGTCGCCCGCGCCAAGGTACCCGACGGCACCAGCGAAGTCGACGTCGCCGTGCTCATCCCGACGCTCTATTCGAATACCGAAGTGCGCTATCTGCAACTTCTCAAAAACGGCACGCCCACGGGTCCGGCTTTGCTCCTCGAACCCCTTGTCGAGCGACCCAAGCCGGTGCTGCGCTACGGCGAGCGCGGCCCGCAGGTGGACAACTGGATTAAGCCCAGCCCGGAACAACTCTCCATGGCCGGCTTCCGCGTTTCCGTTGATCGCGATGTCGTACTCCACACGACCCTGGGCGACATCAAACTCCTGATGCGCCCCGACATGGCGCCCAACACCGCGTGGAACTTCATCAGCCTCGTCGAAGGCGGGTTCTACACCCACATTCCCTTCCACCGCATCATCGGCAACACACCCAGTGGCAAGGGCTTCGTGATTCAGGCGGGCGATCCGACCGGCTCAGGTTCGGGTGGTCCAGGCTACAGCATCGACCTCGAGCCCAGCACACTGCACCACGACCTGGGCGTCATCAGCATGGCGCGCGAAGGCGGCAACGTGGACACTGGAGGCAGCCAGTTCTTCATCTGCCTCTCGCGCGAAATGACTTCCCGGCTCGACGGCCAGTACACCTCGTTCGGCCAGACGCTCGAAGGTCTCGACGTAATCGCCAAACTCGGCGCCGTCAAGACGGGTATGGAAGATCGGCCGCTCAACATGCCCTACATCGAGACGGCCGAACTCGTCCCGGCCACCCCGCGCACGCCGGGCGAGGTACCGAGCTGGATGGCCAAGCCGGAGGAGCCAAAGCCGGAGCCCCCGGCACCGGCGAACCCGCAACGCTAGTCGAAGCGAGGATTTCGCATCACGTGTAACACATTACCCCGGGGCGACGGTTCCCGGGGTTTTTTCATGCCGTCGAACCTCGGGGTCGAATTCCTGAACCAAAAGAAATCTCGCAATCTTCTCCCTTCTGCGTAGAAAACGGACACGGATTGTGTCATTCTGCATCCGTATTTTGGCCACGCCTCGAATCGGGTACGCACAGGCCCGCGAGGAACCGGATGATGTGTACAGAAACCGAATCCACCACGCCACGTGTTGCCGCACAGGACAGTTGTGTCATTAAGGAGTCTGCCATGACTTGCGTTCGAACCAGTGTTGGCGCGCTTTCGGCGGCGATCGCTGCCAGTTTGATCTTCTCCCCAATCTCCCACGCGCAATCTTGCGAACCGAGGTGGGACATTCCATTCGGCGCTTCGGGCCCCAACAGCGATGTGTGGGATTTCCAGGCCTTCGATGACGGCTCGGGTCCCGTGCTGTATGCAACCGGCCAGTTCTCCAGTTTCCAGGGCCTTCCGATCTGGGGCATCGCGAGATGGGACGGACGCACCTGGACCGACGTGGGTGGCGGCCTGACCAAGAACGGGCGAAATGGCGTCGGCCTGAGTCTGACCGTCTGGGATGACGGAACGGGCCCGGCCCTGTTCGTTGCCGGCGATTTTGATCACGCCGGAAATGTGCCTGCCAGCAAGGTGGCCAAATGGGATGGCGCGCAGTGGAGCGCTCTAGATTCCGGCATCGACAGCATCGTCCGGTCGCTGGCGACATTTGACGACGGGCGAGGCGAGTCGCTCTACGCTGGTGGTCGGTTCACCTCCGCCGGAGGGCACGCCGCCGAATGTGTGGCTCGCTGGGATGGCGCCAACTGGGAGGCGCTCGCAGATGGACTTCACGCCTCGAGCTTCGGCGTGACGTGCTTAACTGCATACGACGATGGCAACGGCCGAGCCCTGTATGCAGGGGGCGATTTCGATCACTCCGGCGCCAACGAACTGCGGTATCTGGCCAAGTGGAATGGTCGCGAGTGGTCGGCCATCGACGGGCTTCCACTGACTAGTCGGTCCATCCAGGGTTCTCACGTCGACGAGTTACTCGTCTGGGATGATGGCAACGGCCCGGCTCTCTACATCAGTGGAGACATCAAGGTGACCGACGGACCTGAGTGCCTCGTGCGCTGGGATGGCACATCATGGGTGTCGCCGATCCAACTTCACTTTTCTGGCGCGTTTCACATTGATGGCATGGCGGTCCACGATGATGGTTCGGGCGAATCGCTTTGGGTGGGCGCAGGTTCGTTCACCCTGCCCGGTGAGGAGATCGGGACGACGATTGCCCGCTGGAATGGTCAACAGTGGTGGAGGCCTGACATGTCACCAAGGACGTGGATCAACACTCTCGCATCGTTCAACGACGGGTTCGGTACCGCCCTTTACGCCGGTGGCGATCTCGATCACTTTCAACCCGGCAACGAACCCATATCGAATCTCACGCGCTGGAGCACGCCACACATGGTGCTCGCGCACACAACGCTCCGCGCCGGGGAGCGCGCCCGATTCATCACAACGTGCTCGACACCTGATCGCCGCGTGTACTTTGTTTACAGCACGACCGGTCTCGGCTCGTTCTATGTGCCACAACTCAATGTCACACTTGATCTCAACCGGCCGCGCCTGGCCGGTAGCGATGTGGCGGGCGCGGATGGGAAGGCGGTCTTAATTCGTCGTCTACCTCCGAATTCAACAGGCACGACATTGCACCTGCAGGCCGCCGAGCAGGGGCGCAAGAGCGAAGTGGTACAGGCACAGATTGAATAGCAGGTGCGACGATCGCACGGCGAAAGAAGGTTTTTTGACAATTTTTCAATTTTTGCTTGCAGAGTGGACACGGCGTGTGTTATTCTGCATCTGTTCGTTCGCCACGCCTCGACTCGGGTATGCACAGGCCCGCGAGGAAACGAACGCGTTGCACCGGAAAGCAAACGGGTCCTGCCGGATGAGGCTGCGCACAACAACCAGTGGAAGAGTAGGAGGTTCCCATGAAACCACCACGTAGTTTGCTCCGAGTGGGCATGGCATCGGTCATCGCAAATTGCGCGACTGCAGCAGTCGCATTCGCCCAGCCTTGTGCACCGGGGTGGGATCTAGAGTTCGGTGCATCAGGCTTCAACGGTCAGATCAACGACTTCCAGCCATTCGATGACGGCGCCGGAATGGCGCTCTACGCCTGCGGACAATTCACCTCAATCAACGGCCAGCCGGTCGGTGGCGTGGCCCGGTGGGATGGACGCGATTGGACGGAGGTCGGCGGGGGCCTGAGTCGTCATGATCAGTACACTTCCTTTGGTTTTGGAATGTGTGTGTGGGACGATGGGCACGGCCCGGCACTCTACGTCGGCGGCAGCTTCACCGAAGCCGGAGGCGTCCCCGTCAACAACATCGCGCGCTGGGACGGTCACGAGTGGTCCGCCCTTGGGACAGGGACCGACGAGGTTGTTCAATCACTGGGCACCTTTGATGACGGACGAGGGGAAGCCCTGTATGTGGGCGGCGTTTTTCAGCAAGCGGGTGAACAGCCCGCGGCCCAGATTGCACGTTGGGATGGGACGCAGTGGGAACCTGTCGGAGAGGGTTTTGGTCCCTCCTGGTCGGACGGGGTTCATTCACTCCTGACCTTTGACGATGGCTCCGGGTCGGCTCTTTACGCCGGCGGAGGGTTCAGCTATGTGGGTCAGATGCCGGTCCATCTCATCGCCCGCTGGGATGGCCAGGCTTGGTCGCCGGTCGGAAAGGGCGATGAACTCAGAAGCAATGGTGTCTTTTCCCATGTCGATGAGATGGCAATATTCGATGACGGCTCCGGCCCCGCGCTCTACGTGACGGGCCAGTTCACCACGCTGCTCAATGGCGTCTCGACATCCGGCCTTGCTCGATGGAACGGCACTGAGTGGTCCTTTCCTGGAGTGGGCATCGGGCTGTGGGGTCTGAATCACCCCGACGGGATTGCCGTTTTCGATGATGGAGCCGGTCCCGCGCTATGGGTTGCTGGGTACTTTCACGTCAACGGCAGCGAGTTTCCGAATGCGTCTGTTGCATCATGGGACGGCACACAATGGCGCGTTCCCGATCAGTGGCCCGACAATTGGGTCAATACGCTGGCCGCCTACAACGACGGCTTCGGCGAAGCGCTGTACCTCGGCGGCCCCTTCTCGCACCTGTATCCAAGCAACAGCGAAGCCCACGGAGTGATCCGTTGGACCACTCCGCATGCAACCATCGAGTACACTGACCTCCGTGCTGGCGAACCTGCCCGGTTCACCACCACATGCTCGACGCCGGGCCGGCGCGTTTACTTCGCCTACAGCACGGCGGGCCTCGGTTCGTTCTTTGTGTCTCAGCTGAACGTCACACTCGATCTCGATCATCCGCATCTGGCGGGTTTCGGCATTGCAGATCAGGATGGCAGGGCGGAACTGGTTCGCAGGTTGCCACCCAATTCGGCCGGCATGGCATTGCACCTGCAGGCCGCTGAGCAAGGACGAAAGAGCGAAGTGGTCGAAGCCACAATCGAATAGCGTCAGCGCGACTCCCCCCGCGCGACGCATCCAGACCCCGGGTCCCACGATCCGGGGTTTGTTTTTCTTGCGACTATTGTGTGGTTACCCCCGCACCGCATCGACCGTGTTGCGCAGCAGCATTGCCACGGTCACCGGACCGACGCCGCCGGGTACGGGTGAGATCCAACCGGCGACCGATTTCACCGACTCGAAATCGACATCGCCGACGATTCGTTTCTTGCCCGTGGCCGGTTCGACCATGCGGTTGATCCCCACGTCCACGACCACGGCGCCAGGCTTGACCATCTCGGCCGTGATGAGTCCCGCCTTGCCGGCGGCGGAGACGAGGACATCAGCCTGTCGCGTCATCGCCGAGAGATCGTGGGTGTACTTGTTGCAACTGTGCACCGTTGCCTCGCGCTGCATCATGAGGATCGCGACCGGCTTGCCGACGATGTTGCTCGCCCCGACGCACACGACCTCGCTGCCGCGCAGTTCCAGTCCGGTGGAGTCGACCATCTTCAACACCGCCAGGGCCGTGCAAGGGACAAGCGAAGAGCGGTCGTAGACGACGTTGCCGATGTTAGCCGGGTTGACGCCCTCGACGTCCTTGTCCGGGTCGATGAGCGACTGGATGCGGTAGGGGTCCACGGCGTCGGGCAGCGGCATGTGGACCATGATCGCCGTCACGCGCTCGTCGGTGTTGAGCAGCAGCACGCGGCCGGCAATATCTTCGTAGGTGGCGCTGTGAGGCAACACGTGCAGCCGATACTCGATGCCCAGTTCGGCGCAGCCGGCCTTCTGGCTCTCGGCGTAGGTGCGGGCGCTGCTCCGCGAGCCCGGCGGGCCGTCCACGAGCACCGCATCGAGCGATACGATCCGGCCTCGCGACTGCAACTGCTGGACGTCGTTGCGAATCTCCGCGCGAAATGCGTCCGCCAGCGCCCGGCCGTCGATGATTTGTGCACCTGTCGAGCCGCTCATCGCCGACATGATAGCGGGAGGTCTACACTGCGCACATGTCGATCGTCTACCTGAACGGACAGTTCATTCCACCGGAGGAGGCGAAGGTCAGCGTCTTCGATCGCGGCTTCCTCTTCGGCGATGCCGTGTACGAAGTCATCCGCTACTTCAACGGCAAGCCGTACGCCATGGACCTGCACGTGCAGCGACTCCAACGCACCCTCCGCGAGGTCCGGTTCTCCCAATTCAAGCCGGCGGAGATCATCGGACTCGGCGACGAGCTGCTGGCCCGAAATGACTTGCGCGATGCCTGTGTCTACTGGCAGATCACGCGCGGCACGGGGGTCGGGCGTGCTCACCTCCCGACGACTGAATTGACGCCGACTGTCTTCGGCTGCGTGGATCGCACGCCGCCACTGTCCGAGTGCACTACTCCGGCTGAGAGTTGCGCCGCGTTGCATGAAGACTGGCGGTGGCGCCGATGCGACATCAAGTCGACGAATCTGCTTCCCAACATTCTGGGCAAGATTGCCGCTGCTGACAGCACCGCCGAGGAGGTCATCTTCCATCGCGGAGGCCGTGTCAGCGAAGGCGGCTCCACGACCGTGCTCGTGGTGCGGGATGGCCAGCTCAGTACGCCGCCGATCAACGACCCGACTCTCAGCATCCTCCACGGCATCACCCGCCGTGTCATCGCGGCGTTGCCGGGCGCCGATCTCATCGAGCAACCGCTGACCGTCGAGGAGTTGCGCCGTGCCGATGAGATCATCCTCGCCGGGACGCGCACACTGTTGGCAGCTGTGACGCAGCTGGATGGACGGCAAGTTGGAAGCGGAAAAGCCGGACCGGCCGTCAAGTCGTTGCTCGCCCGGTTCGTCGAGGCAATCCGACTCGAAACCGCCTGATGAACCATGCCGTGTCACACCGCCGCCTACTCACGCTGCGTCGGACTGGGCAACCTTGTTTGCATAGTCCCGGACGATCGCAAGTAACGCCGACCGATTAATCGGCTTGGTCGTATAGTCGTCGCACCCTGCCGCAAGACACTTTTCCCGGTCGCCCGTCATGGCGTGTGCGGTCAGCGCGATGATCGGGCGGCCATACCCGTTGGCGCGAAGGTATTTCGTGGCCTCGTAGCCGTCCAGTTCAGGCATTTGCATGTCCATCAGAATGACATCGAGCGGATTCTCGGCGAGCGAATCCAACGCCTTTTGTACGGCCACCCGCCCATTGTCAGCCATGGTTACTTCCGCACCGGCCTTGCGCAGGTGGAACGCGATGAGGCGCTGATTGTCAGGACCGTCCTCAGCAAGCAGGACGCGCTTCCCATCCAGTCGTACCGCCACAGCAGGAGGCTCTTCGGCCGGCGCAAGTGTGACAGCATGCGATTCAGCCGAGGGTTGAATCAGTCGAGTGTCTCCCAGCAGACCCGTACTCAGATTCAAGGTGAAGGCGCTCCCGTCTTCCGGGGCGGAGGAGACGGAAATGTCGCCGCCAAGCATGCTCGCCAGTTGCCGAGAAATCGCCAGGCCCAGGCCCGTTCCCCCGAATCGTCGCGCCATGGAGGAATCCGCCTGTGCGAATGACTCAAATACACGCACCATCTGATCCGCAGACATGCCGATTCCGGTATCGACGACTTCGATGCTCAGTGTTCCGGTGTCATCAGGCGCGTGCGAGTATCGGGAAATGAGGCGCACACCGCCCGACTCCGTGAACTTGATGGCGTTGCCAGCAAGGTTGAGCAGGATCTGCCTGAGGCGTGTCGGATCGGATTGAATCGATTCGGGAATCGCTGTGGCGTACTCGATCTTGAACGACAGCCCCTTGGCTTCCGCACGCGCCCGCAGGAGCGACTCCACCTCGGCGAGCACTTCGCTTGGTGAGCAGGCGATCCGCTCCACCGTCATCCGATTGGCTTCGATCTTTGACAGATCGAGAATATCGTTGATCAGCGCCATGAGATGATCGCCATTGCGCCGAATTGTCTGAATGCACTCGAGCCGGTCGACGGGTGATTGGGCGGGATCGAGCAGGAGGTCGGCAAAGCCGAGAATTGCCGTCATCGGCGTGCGGATTTCGTGGCTCATGTTCGCGAGGAACTCGCTCTTGGCGCGATTCGCCGCCTCCGCTTCGATTCGCGCTGCATCAAGTTCGCACGACTTTTGAGCCAATTCCGTGCTGTGCCGTTCGATTTGTTCCTTGGTCGTGATGAGATCGACGAGAGATCGCGCCAGGTGATCCTCGGCGATCCGCCTCTCGTGAATGTCGGTGATCGAGCCTGCCATGCGCTCAGGAGCGCCGTCCCTGCTCCAGACCGCCTGCCCCCTCATCTGAAACCAGCGAGGCTCCTGCCCGGCGACATGCATACGGCATTCGACAGAAAGAGGTTCGCGGGTCTTCAGGTGACGTTCGATTGCTTCGCACACCTGCGGCCGGTCGCCCTCCACAACCAGCTGGCTGAGCGAATCGAAGGAGCGGACTGCATCCGTGGGTGAGGCGCCAATCAGTTCATCGAATCGATCGGAGTAAACGATTTCATCGTGTCGGATGTCCCAGTCCCAGATGCCGCTGTCGGCGCCGCGCACCACCAGGTCGTACCGGCGCTCGCTTCGGTAGAGAAAGGCCGCTCGCTCGTTGGCCGTCTGCCACAGCAGGAGCGTCAGAGGCACGAGTAGCGAGAAGAGTAACCCGATCGCGAGCGTTGAGATCGGCATCGGAGAACGCAGGAGGGCGAGCGTGCGCTTTGATGGCACAACTGTCGATCTCCAATCAAACTGGTAGGCGCTGAACGACTCACTAAACTCGTATCGCGCATCACAGTCATCCATAATGCGGTCGTATCTGATGACAGAGCCGTCGCCGGCACGCAAGGAGATGTTGTACCCCGGGGCGATGTGCTGGGCCGTGAGGATGGTCTTGAGCAACTCCGAGCCATTGAACACACCAACGATTCTGCGATTCGCAACGTCCCTGGCGTCGGGAGGCATGACCGCAATCAAGTCATCGCCCTGGGCCATCAAGGACGGGGATCGCGAGGGGAACAGATTGCGGCGTGGCGCGGAAGCGGCATTGAGATGTTCTGCTCCGTTTTCCGTGAGCCGCGTGATCACCGCACCGGAGTTATCAATCCACTCGACAACCTGCAAAATGGATTGACGCTCGATCAGGCGGGGGATCTGGTCTTCGGATTGATGCTGCTGATTCTCTTCGTCGGCGTTCAAGTGGTCAGCGAGGTGCTGAAGAAATGCCAACTGGTGGTCGACTTCGATGCGAAACGCGCTCTCGATTCCCGTCGCCTGCGCCGCCGTGATCTGGCGGATGTGCTGATCCTCCGAGCCCTCAGCTGCCTGCCATGCCACGATGGTGCTCATCGCCATCGCCACGCCCACTATCGCCGGAGCCCACTGGGGCAACCGTACGTTCCCTTCGCCGCTTTGGTCCCAGGCCCTTGCCACCAACGCCACTCCCAGGCAGCCGAACATCAGGACCGAACCGGTCGAGATCTCCCCGAGGTGTTCCCATCCGACGGCCGGTTGCAGGTCAATCAGGAGCGAGGTTTCCGGCAGCGCAACCAAGCCCAGGACGATGGCGCCCAAGACGGCGGTTGCCCCATTGTGCGTTGAAGACGTTGTCCGTTGCACCTGAACCAGCAAACCGGTTCCGATGAGCGTCAGGCAGGCACCGCCGATGACCGGGAGTTGAACTACTGGGGGAGTTTGCCCAAGAAAGCGCGCGGGGAGATTGGCAAGCCAGAAATAGAGCTCGGCAAGCGGATCCACTCGGGCGAGGAGCAGAAAGACTCCAAGCACGGAAATTGTCGCACCCAACGCGAGTACCGCGCGCCGTCGCCCTATGGACGCCAGCAGGAGTCCGCACGCTCCCAGTGCCCCGCCGAGTGCCGTGATCCAAGGCATCGGATCACTCGAAGGGACGAGGCGCATCAACCCCGGTCGACCCGTGAAACACCCGGTTGCCACGACCCCGCAAACGCACAAGGCCGCCAGACAACTGAATCGCATGACCAGCCAACCTGCAGGCTCGCCATGCAGATCGCGATTTAGCGTCTCAGCCTCAATCGCATCGGTCCGGCTTGGGTTCATGTCTCGCTATCCGCAGATCTTGAGAGTACATCGGCAAGGGCGGCTTACATCACCGCCTCCACTCCGGGCAGCCCTCCGTCCCCGTCTCCATCCGGATAGTCCGGTGCTCTGGTGACCCACCGTTTCCACCGAAGCCTGCAATGGTGCAACTTGCACCGACCGAACTCAGGCGGGCCCCTAGGAAGTCCATCGGTTGCACCGCAGTCGTGCTTTATCGCCACCTGCCCCGGAAGCCGACAGTCGGGCGGGTGCCTCCGACGGCCTACTGTTAAACCCATGTCAAACGAGTTATCGATCCTTCTGGTCAGCGTCGGCAATACTCGAACCGCCATAGGCCTGGCTTCAGGTCCGCGGATCGAGCGCGTCGAGCGGATCCCCAATGCAGAGCAAAGCCGCTCCGTCGAGATGTTGCGGTCCCTCTTCGGTGAAAATGCCGGTGACGCACCGCTGGTTCTGATCGCCTCCGTCAATCGCAGCGTCTCCGAGCCTCTTCGGAGACTGATTGTCGGCGACCTCGGAGTCCGAGTGGTACAGATGGGAGTTGATCTTCCGATTCCGGTGGGCACGAGTCTCGATCCCGAAGCCCGCCCTGGGCAGGATCGCCTGCTCAATGCGGCCGCGGCGTTCGATCGGTTCCGCCAGGCCTGCGTGGTGATTGATGCCGGGACGGCCCTTACCATCGACTTTGTGGATGGCCAGGGGACGTTCCATGGAGGCGCCATCGCCCCTGGGGCTCAGATGCAGCTCAACGCAATGCACGCAGGCACCGATGCCCTGCCACAACTTCAGATGGATGCCCCCCTTCCCGAATCGTTCGCCGGCAATACGACTCAGGCCATGCTGCAGGGGGTGTACTACGGCATTCGCGGCGCCGTGCGTCACCTCGCTGAGCGCTACGCCGAGGCCTACGAGGCGTATCCGATCATCGTGGCCACCGGTGGCGATGCGCACCTGTTGTTTGACGATGACGAGCTGATCGAGCACATCGTTGATGACCTGCCCCTCTACGGAATGCTTGCGGCGTATCGAATTGCGCACGGAGCGGTGGAAAGCGCTGAAGACTGAGCCACGTGCCCTCTCGAATCGACAACTCCGGTGTCGCCTTTCGCATTGTGACCGCTTCGGCGCCGGGGGCCGTCGCGATGATGGAAGTCGTCGGTGAGATCGACACGTTCATCGCCTCCGCGATGCACGGGCCGGCATGGCCCGTCGGCACCATCCGGTTGCAACGCCTGGCCAACATCGACACGGCGCTGGTCGTACGTGTTTCATCGACGATGCTGTGGCTGATGCCTCACGGCGGACAACGCATCTTGCAGCGCCTCGCGCAGTGGCTTGTTGCGATTGGCGTGCGGCCGCTTGTTCAATCCAATCCGATCCTCTCATTCCCGGAGGCGAGGTCGCCGACCGAGGCGTTGGCGCTGGCCGCGGTGAGCCGGGCCGCCAGCCCGCTGGCTCTCGATCTGCTGTTCGACCAGCACCGCCGATGGCGTCAGCACCGGTTCCATCCGCGCGAGTCCATCTCCGCGATCCGCGCCCGATCACGCCAGCTCAATCATCTGATCGATCCAGCGCTCGTTGTCGTGGTGGGCAGGCCGAATGTCGGCAAGAGCACCCTGACCAACGCCCTGCTTGGCAGGGAGGCTTCCATCACGTCCGAGGTGCAGGGAACCACCCGGGATTATGTCCTGACACAACTCGATCTGGCGGGCTTGGTTGTACGCTGGTGTGACACACCGGGCCGCTACGAATCGGTCGACTCGGCGGAGCGTCAGGCAATCGCCGTCTCCGCTGGCCTCATCAGTGCAGCGGACTGCCTGATCAGCGCCGCGGCGCCGGGGATCGACTGGCCCGATCTCCCGCGTGAACCCGATTTGTGCGTCTGTCTCAAGTCGGATCTTCTCGAGTTCGGGTCGGATGAACCGACCGGAATGGCGGACATTCTGCGAATCAGCGCTCGAATCGGGACGAGTTTGGCCGAATTGGTGGGGCGGGTCCGGGACTTTCTGGTGCCTTCGGCGGCGCTGACTCACCCGGGCCCGTGGTGCTTTGATGACCGCATCAGCCCCGAATGATTCGCATGTCCCGGCACGCGACCCTATCATCTCTGCCCGGCGGCCCACGATTGTTTGTCGGCCGGCTCACACAAGGAATTCGTCGAAATGGCTGATAAGCGACTAGAGGACATTCGCACAAGCGACGACGCCGAGTCGACAATCAATGTCGAACTCATCGAGTGGCTCAAAACAACGGGCGTCAACTTCCTGCTCGTCATTCTGGTCGCGGTGATCCTGTTCCGCGGCTGGCTGTGGTGGGGTGAGCGACAGGATCGCATCCGCGATGAGGCTTGGGCCGATCTGGCGGGGACCGACTCGCCGGCTTCACTTGAGGCGCTCGCCGATCGGGCGGCGGGGATCGATTCAGTTCCTCAACTCGCATTGCTGCGGGCCGCGGATCTGTATCAACTCGATATCCTGCGCGATCAGACGCTCGATCTCGTCCCGGAGAATGACTCGCTCGTTGATCCAAATGCTGACCCGAGCAAGGAAACTGAGGATGAAACGAAGTCGACGCCGCGCATGACTGAGCAGGAGCGCACCCAGACGCTTGATCGAATGGAACGCATCTACCAGCGCGTTTTTGACTCGACCCAGAGCGAAGGCGGCGGAACGAACTGGAGGGAGCTTCTCAAAATCCGGGCCATGTTTGGCCTCGCCGCCGTCGCTGAGATGCGTGGAGATTTTGAGAAGGCCGGAGAGTGGTTTACGCGCATCGAGTCGGCCGCGAGCCCTCGATACGAGAAACTGGCTCAGCTCGCACTGGCCTGGAAGGATGATCCGAGCGCCCGCACACGCGTCGAGTTCCCCGAAGAAAGTGTTGTGAACGCGGCTCTCCGCGAGCCACCCGCCGCGGCGCCAGATAACGATGCCGGCGGTGGCAAGGCCGCTGCCGAAGGTGATGCAAAGACCGAGCCGAAGGATGATGCCGCCCCCGCCGACGAACCGGCTGAGAAGCCCACCGACCAGCCCGCCGAGGAAGAGCCGGCTCCAGGCGACGGCGGCTGATTCGAGTGTCTTCCGGTTCTGGCGATCACGATTTCTTCGCGGACGATGCCCCTCCGACGCTTGGGCCCAAAGCCGCGAGTCCTTGTCCGGAAGATGTGCCCCCCGATCTCTCGCTTCTCACAGGTGGGGGCAAGGTCGACCCCGATCTCATTCGGGCTGCGTCGGCTTCAGCTGATGATGACAACACCGATTCTGCACTGACAGTGACCTTCCGCCTCACGCGCGACTTGCGTAAGCGCTTGGACAAGTACCTCCAGGATCGCATCCCATTCTTGAGTCGCACCCAGCTCCAGCGACTCATCGCTGAGCAGGCCGTGACGGTCAACGATCGCCAACCCAAGGCGTCAACGAATTTGCGCATCGGCGACGTCGTCACCGTCGTCGTCCCACCGCCGCCAACCAAGGACATCGTCGCTGAGGACATTCCCCTTCAGATTCTCTACGAGGATGATGACCTCATTGTCGTGAACAAGCAGGCGCAACTCATCGTTCACCCCGCGCGAGGCAATAAGCGCGGCACCCTGATCAACGCCCTGGTGTGGCATTTCAGGCATCACTCGGCCGGCTCGCTTTCAACCGTCGGCACCGATGACGCTCGCCCCGGCGTGGTCCATCGCCTCGATCGAAGCACGACCGGTGTCATCATCGTCGCCAAAACGGACATTGCCCACTGGCGCCTGGCACGGCAGTTTGAAAACCGCACGACTGACAAGCGGTACCTTGCTGTGGTCCACGGCCGTGTCGAACCCGTCGCCGATCTCATCGACCTGCCCATCGGCAAGCACCCGGTTCATCGCGAACTGATGGCCGTGCGGTACGATGAAAACGCCAAGCAGTCGCAGACGCTTTATCGCGTACGTGAGCAGTTCGATGACTTCGCCCTCGTGGAACTGGAGTTGCACACAGGCCGCACCCACCAGATCCGGGTGCATCTTTCACACCTCGGCTGGCCGATCGTTGGCGATGAGCCCTACGGAGGTGGACTGGTTACGGAGTCCGAGATCGCGCGCCGCGGCGGGGGAGGCGCGCCAATACTCGCAAGACAGGCGCTTCACGCGACGAGCCTGGCTCTGCGACACCCGGTCACAGCTTGCCCGATGGAGTTCATCGCGCCGATGTGGCCGGACATGTATCGACTCATCGAACTGCTACGGACCCACCGGCGAATGGGAGAACCGATCGTGCCGGCCGGCGCACGCCTGGACATGGACGAGGTCATGCGAATGTCCCCAGTCCGTTCAACCTGATTGTGGGCCGCCTACCCCTTGGATGGATCGGGAGTCGGAGTGGCTAGACTCATCCGATGGCCTCCCTGAGTTGGATTACCATCATCGCTCTCGCGTCGGACTGGATCATCCGCATCGGTCTGGCGCTGCGGGTTATCATGCGTCGATCGGCTGTGCCGGTCACTCTGGCGTGGTTGCTCATCCTGCTCTTCATGCCTTTTGCCGGCATCGTGATTTACCTGATGATCGGGGAAAACCGCCTCGGTCGTCGACGCATTGCTCGCTACAACAGGCTTTCCGCGGAGATCGACGCCGAAACCGTCGCCATCTGGCGCCACCACCATCTCGACTGGGAACCGGAAGAGGATTCATACCGGCAGGCGGCGCGCATGGGCACTGCTGTTTCGGGTCTTCCGCCGCTCGTCGGTAACTCGCTCGAGCTGCTTTCAGAGTCCGCGGTCATGCTCAATCGGCTGATCGAGGATATCGATTCCGCCCAGCACCATTGTCACCTGCTCTATTACATCTGGATGGAATCGAATCGCGGGATCGACGTGGCCAGGGCGACCATTCGCGCTGCCCAGCGTGGCGTCGAATGTCGCGTCATTGTGGATGCGGTCGGCAGCAAGGCGTTCCTGCGCAGTGAACTCGTGTCACAGATGCGCCGAGCCGGCGTGCATGTGATCGAAGCCTTACCGGTCAACCCGGTCCGAATGCTCTTTGCCCGCATCGACCTCCGCAATCACCGTAAGCTGGCCGTGATCGACGGTCACATTGGCTACGCAGGCAGTCAAAACATCACGGACGATACGTTCAAATTCAATCCTCGCACCGGCATCGGCCCTTGGGTCGATGCGACGGTACGCCTCCAAGGGCCTGCCGCGCACGCCCTTCAGACTGTGTTCCTCCGTGATTGGCTTCTGGATTGCGAAGAAGAGTTTGACTCATTGGATCCGTTCTTTCCTGATGATGTGCTCACACAGGATCGCGGCTCGGTGCTGCACGTCGTGCCCTCGGGGCCGGGCAGCCGTCTTGATGCTGTCCATCAGTCGTTTCTCTCGACGATCTATGCGGCCCGTGAAGAACTCGTCATCACGACGCCCTACTTCGTACCTGATGAAGCCACAAAGGCCGCGCTGTGCATGGCCGCCATGCGCGGCGTCGATGTCACGATCGTCGTGCCCGAGCGTCTCGATGCTCCGCTTGTGGCTGCCGCTGCTCGCGCTCACTATCTCGAACTGCTCGAAGCCGGCGTCAAGATCTACCACTACCGCGCCGGGCTGCTTCACGCCAAGACGATGACCGCCGACCGCAAGCTTGCGCTCATCGGGTCGGCCAACGTGGACATGCGATCGTTCTGGCTGAATTTCGAGATCACCCTGTTTATCTATGATGACGACTTCTCCAGCCTTGTCCGCTTCATGCAGAAGGACTATCTGAACAAGTCCACCCGATTGCAGCGCGATGAATGGGCCGGGCGCAACCTGTTGCTGCGCTTTGGCGACAACTGCGCGCAACTTGTCAGCCCACTTCTCTGACGCGCTCGGACCACGGTGCGCCTATGACATCATCGCTGACAAATCTCGCCACCACGATTGCCCGGGTGCGCAACGAATAATCCGCTCCAGTCCCACGGCTCCGGCTGCCGCAACGAGCCGTTCGAGTGGTTCGTCGTGGTGTTCGTCACCGAGTTTGAACGTCGAGTGGTGTACCGGCAGCAGCAGCCGACCGTCGCAGTCGTTAAACATCGTCCAGACCTGCTCGGGGGTGGCGTGTGCCGCTTCCCACGGGTCGTAAGCGCCGATGCCGAAGATTGCCAGGTCAACATCACGCAGATGACTGAACGCCGGTGTCATCGCGGTGTCGCCCGCGTAGAGCACGCGATGGGAGCCGGACTCGATGATGTAACTGTTGTAGCCTCGATGCTGGTCCCACGCTGAGCGAGCTCCCCAGTGACGCGGGCGGATCGCCCCGAAGCGCAATCCTTGCACCATGATCTCTCGTCCCCAATTGAGTTCGATGATGCGTCGAAACCCACGTGGGATAAGCCGCCGAGTGTGCCGTGCCGTGACGATTGTCGTGTTTGGATTGGCCAGCCGGGCGAGCGTGTGCTTGTCAAGGTGATCGAAATGCGCGTGCGAAATCGCGATGATGTCGATGGGCGGTAGGTCTTCGGGCTCCGCGGGCAGATCGACCAGTCGGGCAATGCCGACTTTCATCTTCCCCATGCTCGGGCCGATGCGATGCGAGAGCACCGGGTCGGTCAAAATGGTTTTGCCATCAATGCGAAGCAGCACGGTGGCGTGCCCCAGCCAGGCGGCCGCCAGCGGTTGATGCTCAAATTCCGTTGGCACCGACCAGACGGGCACCGGGATGATCCCACGCCCCTGCGGCCGCATCGAGCGCCACAATTCTTTGGGGTAGCGCTTCATGGTCGACCGGACAGCGCTGACCGTGCGCCGCCCTTTTCCGCGCTTCGCATTACTCTGGCCCGCTCGCCGACTCATCTCACCCTTCCAATTAGGCGCAGCGCCCTCGGACTTGCTTTTCAGGCACCCGATCATTCAGCGCTTAACTACGCTCTGATTCGTCAGCTGGTTCATGCTTGAGCTGGTCCAGCAGGTTCACATATCCGGCAGCAATTGCCTCACCCAGAATCGGAGCAAAGGCCTCGCGCAGGGCTGCGATCTGCTCATGGCACGCTTTGACATGGTTCTTTCGACTCACCTGCGCTTCAAATTCGATGAAGTCGCCGAGTTCCTCAACTCGATCAAGATGAATTCGCACATTCGAGACCAACCACAGTTCGCGCGTCTTGTTGACCACCATCCACTCGCGCAGCGGCAGCACGCCCCATCGTGTCTTGGCCTGCTCATCGGAATAGAGCATGAAGTGGCTCATTTTCGGTGTCGGGCGGTCGCTGCGGTGGTAGAAGATCCACTCGATCGGCTCTCCCGGCACCTCGCGCCGCTTAAGCCGTCCATCCGGAAGCTTGAAATACGTGTCCTTCTGATCGAGTTCGCGAACAAAGTGCGCACCCAGAGCACGGCACTGGGATCGTGCCACCTCAAAATCACGAAGTTCGGCTTTGAACTCGACGTTCTGCATGGGTGCAACTTATTCTATCGGCGGCTCGTCTGCCTTGAGATACGCCGCGAGCCCACCTGCCTCGACGATTTTCCGCGTGATTCCGATCGGCGCCAGGGCGAGTCGTCTGTCGCCGACCCCGAGGATCAACTGATCGAGATCAACCTCCACCTGGGTTCCGGAGTCGATATCGGCACCTTCACCGGGTGTGGCAAAGGTGATGCAGTGAAGCAGGCCGGCGTTAACCGCCGCCCGCATGAACCCTGGCGCGAATGAATCAGCTACGACGCACCGAACTCCGGCCTCAGCCAGCGCAACCGGGGAGTGGAGACGAGCGCTGCCGCATCCAAACTGGCGACCAGCCACCACGATCGAGTAGGGTGAGCGAAATTCGCCCACGGGGACGAATCCCGTGGGCTGGCCGGTGAGATGAGCCATGGCATAGGCTCCGAGCCACCGTCTCTCCTCGGGGTCATCCAGGTCGAAGGAGAGATACTCAGGGGCAAGAATTTCGTCGGCGCTGAAATCGTCGCCGACTCGGTAGACCAGCCCGCAAATGGCGGATTGGGACTCAGGGTTCGCTGGCATAGATGGCACGCTGTGTTCCGATAATGCGGGTGGTGCTTGGATGTTCTATGGAACCGAAGGTCAATTCCATTCGAATTCAGCCCAAGGTAGGCTATATTCATAGGAGCAATTCGCCCGCTGAACAGGCCGCGCCGCCAGGCGTTGTCTCGGGTGACCCTAACCGGTGGAATCGCCCTTCGCCCAAAACGTGGATGGACGCGGGGCGAAACGACCGGGGCCGCATCGAAGAAGAAGACTTCCCCGCCAAGGGATGCGGTCGGCCCAGCCAAACTGACGTGAGTGTTCAAGGAGTTCCGTGATGGATTCGATCATGTGCCGCCATGAGAGTGCGCCCTGCGAAACGCGACCGGCTACGCTGCGCAGGATTCCGCCACGGACTGCCGGACTGGTGTGCCTCGTTGCAGTCATGGCCGTGACTTTCCTCGGCGCCGCCACGTTCTCGCAATCTTCGAGTGTGGGTCGTGCGAGCCCGCCGCTCTTTGACGGGTATCGGCCCGAGGGCTATCCCTCCATTTCCAATCCAAGCAAGACCATTACGCTGGCGTTTACGCAGTCGGGCACGATCGAGCGATTGCCGGTTGTCGAAAGCCAAACCGTGGCGCCCGGTGACCTGATCGCTCAACTGGACGATCAGGTTCAGCGCCTGACTGTCGAAGCCCAGCGCCTTACGGCTGAGGACAACTCTGCGGTGGCTGCTGCCGAGAAGCAGGCCGAATTGGCTCTCTATGACCTCGAAAACGTCAAGGAACTGACCGCGCTGGATTCGGCCGCTCCGCGCGAACTCGAGCGAGCCCAGGCTGAGTACGCGCTGCGCATGATTGACATCACTGCGGCCAAACGGGATCATGCTCAGGCGGGCATCATGCTTGAGCGCGAAGCCGCCTCTCTCAACGACATGACTCTCCGCAGCCCGATTCACGGCATCGTGGCGCGAGTCGCTGTTCAAGAAGGTGAGACCCTTGAAGGTCTCCAGCCTGTCGCGCACATCGTCGCCATCGATCCCCTGTGGATGGATGTGGCCGTTCCCGTGCGGCTGGGCTTGCTCGTTGAGCCCGGCAGTGTCGCCATCATCCACTGGCGCGACGTGCCGGCAAACGTCCCCTCCGAGGGGCGCGTCCTCTGGGTCTCGACCGTGGCGGACGCGGCTTCGAGTTCCATCGTCGCCCGCGTGGAGATTGAGAACCCCGATCGGCTGCCCGCAGGCCTGCATGGTCTCGTGCAGTTCCCGGAGGCCGAAGATGCCTTGCGCCGATTGACCCCCTGATTCAAACCTACCATTTCACATCAACTGCTAAATTTGCCTTGAACTGAAAGGAATCCCAGTGGCTGAACAGAATCCACAAGCGACCGCACCCGAAGCCGGCCCCGAAGGCCAGCGTCGCGAAGTTACACTGCGCATTGACGAGTCCGACATGAGTTCGGCCTACGCAAACACCTTCCGCTCGGATGGGACGGTCGAGGAGGTGATCATCGATTTCGGGCTCAACCGCATGGTGCCTGGCCGTCAGAACGAAATGGTCTTCAAAGTCCGCAATCAGGTCATCCTCAATTGGCGTAACACCAAACGATTGGCCCTCACCCTTGCCAACATCGTTCGACAGCATGAAGAGCGGTTTGGCGAAATCGACATCAAGCAGACCCAGGCGGCCCAGCCCGGACAATCGAATTGAGCACTGAAATCCGCAGCCCTTCGGTGCTGTGGTGAGACAAGGGTCCCGGTATGGACGAACAGGTCGTTTCGATTTCCGCATCAACCTCGACTGAGGTGGAGGGGTCGGGGCCGCTCCGCCCCGGCCACGGTGTCGATGCGTTCTTGAGCGATCTCATCAAGCGCCAATGTGGACTTCTCGAGGCGGTGGCCGGGGTCATCCTGCTTCGCCCGACGCGCGAGCAGCCGACCGGGGCGACGATTCGCCATGAGGTCGATGCTCGTTTCACCATCACGCCGCGCCACTACCGTCGGCTGACCGAGATGGCGACCCGGGCGGCCCGTGAGAATAAGCCCGTTCTGGATCACATTGCGGCTGACACCGGTCTGCTCAGCGCCGCCCCGGAGTATCGGGTGCTTGCCGCGCCGCTCATGCTCGCCGGCCGTCCACATGGCGCATCGGTGTGCATCGTTCCCGATCGATCCGACCACGATCTTGAAGAGGGTCTCAAACGCCTCGAGTTGAGCACCATCGCCTTCGAGGCATTCCTCTGGCGGCAACAGGCCTTTGTCGAAGCGGAGTCCAAGATCCAGTTGCGCGAAGCGCTGGATCTGCTCGACAAATCCAATCAGGGGCACGACACTGGCGAAATGGCAGCCATGTTCTGCAACGAGCTGCAGCGCCGGTTCGGCTGCACGCGCGTGTCTATCGGACTCATTCACGGCCATGCCGTACGCGTGGTGGCCATCGGCGGCAGCGAACATCTCGACAAGCGCAGCGAGTTGGCCGAGGCGCTTGAAGCCGTGATGGAAGAGTGCGCGGATCAGGATACTGAGATACGCTCACCTCAGCCGCCAGATGCCGATGCGTCCGAGCGCCGCGTTGTCCGAGCCCATACTTCTTTGAGCGAGCGATATGGCCCGTGCGCCATTGCCAGCTTCCCGCTGCGCATCGAAGACGGCCTGATCGGTGTGGTCGTCATGGAGCGCGATGCGGCTGATCCCTTCAATGACTCAACGCTGCGTCTGCTCCGGCTGATCGCCGAGTACATCGGGCCGACGGTCTGGACTCGTCGCATGGCAGACCGCGGCGTGCTGGCTGTCAGTCGCGATCGGGTCATCGACCTCTCCGAAACGCTTGTTGGGCCGCAGAAGACCGGCGCAAAGGTGTTTGCCCTTATCGCGCTGCTCGTGCTGGCGATCTCGCTGGTCTTTCCCGTGCACGATCGCGCCGTCGGGACCGGGCGCATCCAAGCGGACGAGCGCCGCGAAGTCTCGGTGCCGTTCGCCGGCCGCCTCGATGAAGTGTTCGTCAAACCCGGCGATCCGGTAGAGGCTGGCGTAACACCTCTGTTCAACCTTGACACGCGCGAGGCGAAGCTGCATCTACAATCCGCCGTTGGGGAAAGGCAGCGTCTTCGCACTCAGGCTGACGACGCCCGATATCGTGGAAAGATGGCCGAAGCCGCCCAGTTCGAGGCGCGCATCCAGAGCGCCGAGGCGGACATCGCGCTCTACCAGTATCAGATCGACCAGGCAACCGTCATCGCGCCGATCTCGGGAACCGTCACGCAGGGTGACTTGGAGGATCGCCTCGGCCAGGTAGTTCAGCCAAATCGACCGATCATGGAGATCGCCCAACTCGACACGATTACGGCAGTGGCCCTCATTCCGGAAAGCGGCATTTCCCGCGTAGCTGTCGGCCAGACCGGTACGCTCGCCGTCACCGCACGCCCCGCCGACAAGATCCAGTTCCGCGTGCTCCGCATTACACCCGCATCGGAAGTGGTGGACCAGAAGAACGTGTACCGCGTTGAAGTGGAGTTGATCGATCGTCCAGACTGGCTGCGCCCCGGCATGGAGGGGCAGACCAAGATCTGGGGCAAGCGAACCAACCTCTTTACGATTTACACCCGCCCGCTCTCTGATGCACTGCGACTGAGATTCTGGTGGTGATCCGAAACGCAGTCTGCCACGGCCACTCGGGGTGAAGCCCGTCGCACGTGGCGCAACGCCTCAAACGCTTGAACAACCATGGCTGAAATCAGCAAGACATTCAGCGAACTCTGGTACCGCGTTGCGGAATTTCGGCCGCGACTCAGCGCCCACCTCGTGGTGCGCCGCCACACCTATCGCAATCAGACCTGGTTCGTGCTCGGCGATCCGACCAGCACCAAGTTTTACCGATTCAATGCTGCGGCGTATCGATTCCTTGGCCTGCTCGATGGTCAGCGCACTGTTCAGGAAGCGTGGGACGTCTGTAACGCCCAGCTTGGTGATGACGCCCCGACGCAGCGCGACTGCCTCGATCTGCTCGCGCAGCTCCAGTTGTACGGCTTGTTGCGAAACGACCTGCCAATCGACATTCAGCGCCTGCGTGAACGCATCGAGCAGATCCGCGAGCAGCGCTATCAGGAGCTGACCGGAAACTACCTCTTCTGGACAGTGCCGCTCTTCAACCCCGAGAAGTTTCTGGCCAAGTTCGCCAACCTGGCTCGGGTGGTCTTCGGCCGGTTGGGGTTTGTCGTCCTGGGTATTCTGCTGCTGCTTGCATTGCGGTCCATCATCCCGCGATGGGATGAGTTGACCGGTTCGCTCAATGGCGTCATCGCGGTAGACAATCTCGTCTGGCTCTCGGCTTCGTTCCTTGTGCTCAAGGCCATCCACGAACTCGGTCACGGCTTTGCCTGCAAGGCCTATGGCGGACGCGTCACCGAAATGGGCATCATGTTCATGATCGTCCTGCCCATACCCTACTGCGACGCAACCACCAGTTGGGCGTTCGCCAACAAGTGGCATCGCATCCTCGTGAGCAGCGCCGGAGTGATGTCCGAACTCGCGGTCGCATCAATCGCTGCGATTATCTGGTCCCGCACCGATGCCGGATTCGTGCACACACTGACCTATAACGTCATGTTCGTCGCCTCAGTGGGTACCTTTCTGTTCAACATCAATCCACTTCTGCGCTACGACGGCTACTACATCCTCGCCGACCTCACCGAGATTCCCAATCTCGCCACGCGCTCGCATGAATTGCTCAAGTGGTTGACGCGCCGCTACCTCTTTGGCGTCAAGGGCGAACCCTGTCCGCCGCTGCACGATCGCCGTGAGGGTGCGATTATGGTCACGCACGCCACGCTTGCATTTCCGTATCGTCTGCTCGTCATGGTCTCCATCGTCGGTTTTGTGGCACAGAAATACTTCGTCTTTGGCCTGCTGCTCGCCATGTTCGGTTGTGTGATGTGGCTCGGCACGCCAATCGTTAAGGGTCTCAGTTACGTTCTTTCGGAACCATCGCTCCAGGTTGTTCGCGTTCGGGCCGTGAGCCTCTCGTTCGGCCTTGTCATTACCGTGGTGGTTTTCCTGGGATTTGTTCCGATGCCCGCTCGCGTGCAGACGCTCGGCGTGGTTGAACCACTCGAGCGCAAGACCTACCGCGCTCCGCATGAAGGATTCCTCGATCGTTCATTTGTCACGAATGGCGAGCTGGTGAGTAAGGCGGAGCCGCTCTTTGTCATGTCCAACCCCGAGATGGAGCAGCAACTCCAACGCGCCATCGCCGGCGTCGAACTCGAACGGCTTCGCCGAGATTCCGGCTACGCCAACAGCACGGCCGAGGGGCAGGTGGGCGATTCGCTGTATCACGATGCTGTCGATCGACTCAAGGCGATGGAAGATGCGATGGGTGAGATGTATGTCGAAGCGCCATTTACGGGATACATCATCGCTCCGGAACTCGAAACACGCATTGGCTCCTATTTCGAGACTGGCGATACGTTGCTCATGCTCGCCACACTTGACGAGATGGTCATCCGCGCCTACATCGACGATCGCGACTTTGCCTGGCTCTTTCCCAACGGGATAGACAGCCAGGAATCAGCGGCCGTCCATGTGAAAGGACGCCTCTACGACCATCCTGAAAAGGTGGTGGATTTCGATATCGATGTGGTGCGATCCGGACAGGTGGGCGATCGCAACCTTCCCTTCCAATCGCTTGGTTTGAATGTGCAGGGGGGCGGCATCGCGCTCGATCCGACCGATGCGCAGGGGCGGCAGACACTGACTCCGCAGTGGCTGGTTACGCTTCGGCCCAGGACGCCGCTCGTCGAGCGCGGCACGGGCTTGCCTGATGATCCGACGACCCTCAGCGCCCTGCCTGGCACTCGCGCTCGCATTCGCTTCAGTCGCCCCCCCGAACCGCTGATTCACCAATGGATCCGCCGTCTGCGGCAATCCCTTAGTGCGAGGTTCGAAATCTGATGGCCGTTCGAGCAACAGTCAAGCCCGACGGCAGTGATGGCGAGGGTGGTGGGGGATTTGCTGCCGCGACATCAGGCAGTGATCCGTTCAACACACAGCGCCTCTGGCGTCCCTTCTCGTACCGGCCCAAGCGGCCGCGCGAACTCAAAGAACTCGATCGATACAACGAGTCGGTGATCGGCGCGGTGCAGCGTGTCTTCTGGGCGCACCGACGTTTGCGCGCCTCCGCTCAAGCGGTTGTGAAGCTCAGCGACTCGATGATGCACCACTCCGAGTCCGCGCTCGATGAACAGATCGATCTGGCTCGTGAATCTGCGCGCCGCGGCCGGCGCGATCATGAAGCTCGCACCCATGCCTTTGCTGTTGTTCGCGAGGCGGTCCGGCGCACGCTGGGCTTTCGCCTCTTCGTCGAGCAGGTCATGGGCGCGTGGGTGATGGAGGATGGTTGCCTTGCGGAAATGGCAACCGGCGAAGGCAAAACCGTGACCGCCTGCCTCACCGCTGCCGTCCAGGGTTGGATGGGGTACGGCGCCCACGTCGTGACCGTCAACGATTATCTTGCGCGCCGCGACGCGGAACTGAACGGCCCGGTCTACAAGCGGCTCGGCTTGAGCGTTGGTGTGGTGCAGGATTCGAGTCTCCCAGCCGAGCGTCTGGAGGCCTACTCGCGAGACATCACCTACATCACCGATCAACAGCTCATCTTCGATTATCTGCGAGATAAACTCCACGCGCCATTGCAGCCCCGCGTCTCTTCGTTGCTGCTCGACGAAGTAACCGACACGTCGATGGCGGGTCAGCGTGAACTGTGGACCTCGCGCATCGTGCAGCGCGGCCTCTATGCCGCCACCATCGATGAGGCCGACAGCGTGCTCATCGATCAAGCCACAACGCCGGCGATCATCGGCTCCGAGGGTGGAGAGGACAAGGCCGCGGAATACTACTTCACGGCGGCCGATCTTGCGATGAATCTGCGCCCCGGCGAGCACTACATCGTTGACGTGCCCCAACACCGCGTCGATCTTAATGATGAGGGCTTGTCCAAACTCGATGACATCGCCGACAGCCTGCCGCCTTTCTGGGCCGGTCCTCGCCGGCGCGCTGAACTCGTCACCCAGGCCCTCGTGGCTAAGGAGCTCTTCCACAACGAAGATCACTACATCGTTCGCGACGGCGATGTACACATTGTCGATCCGCAGACCGGCCGCATCCTCGACGGCCGCCAGTGGCAGCTCGGGCTTCACCAGGCCGTGCAGGCCAAAGAGGGGCTGAAAGTCACCGGCGCGCGCGAGACGATGGCCCGCATCAGCTACCAGCGGTTCTTCCAGTCCTACCGAAGGCTCAGCGGCATGACCGGCACCGCATGGGAAGTGCGCAAAGAGATGTGGAGCATTTACAAACTCCCCGTCGTGCGCATTCCCACGCATAAGCCGATGATTCGCAAGCACGCGCCCGATCGCGTGTTTCTCAATCGCGATGCCAAGTTCAAGGCCGTTGCCGATCGCGTGGCCGAATTGAACAGGCAGGGTCGCCCCGTGCTTGTCGGCACGCGCAGCGTTGACGCGAGCGAAGCGATGGACCGCCTTCTCGAGGAGCGCAACATCTCCCATCGCGTCCTCAACGCCGTGCGCCACGAACAGGAAGCCGCGATCGTCGCCTCGGCTGGCAAGCCCGGCGCCGTAACCGTCGCCACGAACATGGCCGGACGCGGCACCGACATTATCCTCGGCAAAGGCGTATCCGATCTCGGCGGCCTCGTGGTCATTGCCACCGAGCGCCACGAGTCGGGACGCATCGACCGCCAACTCTTTGGGCGCGCCGGCCGGCAAGGCGATCCTGGGCTCGCCGAGGTCTACAAATCACTCGATGATGCACTCATCACGCAGAGCGGCATCAAGCCGCTCGCCAGGCTCCTGCGCCGCTCGCCGCTGGCCCGCCGCATCGGCCTCGATCGCTTCCTCTGGTGGCACGCGCAGCGCGCCGCCTCACGGCGTCAGGCACTCAGCCGTCAGATGATCGCCAAGTCCGATCTCTGGTTTGACCGGGCGATGTATTTCGAGAACCGGTAGGCCGGAGGCGACACCCTCGACCAATCGGATTCGCTTTTTGTTCGCAAGCCTTGTTTCTCGAACTGTGCGTGCGCTGAGCAGAATTGCGACCGCGTCAGTTATACTGCGCTGTCATTGCGTTGCATGCGAATTAACAGGGTGTTGGAGCGGGCGATGCGGATCCCCGGTACGGAGTCGACCATGTACTTCACAACGATGCTTCCGAACCTACGATCTCACCTGTATTCATTTCTGATCGCGGCGTGGATGGCGGGTGGTCTGCCCCGTACCGCCTTGGCTCAGGAATGTAGGTGGGTACCTGTAAGCTACGACTTGGCCAAGACCGATTTCTCAATGGCATACGACGAGGTTCGCGGGACTGCGGTGCTGTTTGGCGGCGGGCCGGGCTCAGAGGATGAGACCTGGGAATGGGACGGCATGCATTGGAGGAACGTCGCCCACCTTCAGTTGTTCCTCTTCGGGAGCGCCATGGCATACGATGCCACGAGACAGGTCTGTGTGCTATTCGGGGGGGTTGATGGCGACGGATTCGGCACCAGTGACACCTGGCTTTGGGATGGAGTGAGCTGGACGCGTGCTGCAACAAGCGGGCCACCTCCTCGCAGCTCGCACGCCATGGCCTACGACACGAACCGCGAAGTGGTAGTTCTCTTCGGCGGTGTTGATTTGAACTCCGTGGCGCTGGGCGACACCTGGGAGTGGAACGGAACAGAATGGACGCTTGCGTCAACGTCGGGTCCCGACCCCCGCTTCAGGCACAACATGACCTTTGACAGGCGGCGCGGCGTGTCAGTCATGCACGGCGGGTACGTGCTGAACGGCGCTCGCAATGATACGTGGGAGTGGGACGGGGTTGAGTGGACGCACGTCGGATACGGACCAGCGCGTTCCTCCTTTGGATTCGCGTATGACCGCGCTCGCGGTGGCAGCGTGCTCTACGGGGGTGCCCAGGGTGCCACGCGGCGTGGGGACACATGGAGCTGGAATGGCAGCGAGTGGACGCAGATCGCTGACGGAGGTCCACGTAGCCGCAACGCGCATCAGATGGTTTACGACAATGCTCGCCAGGTGCTCCTCATGCACGGTGGCTTGGTCGGTCCGGGTCAGGGGTCGGAAGAAACGTGGTACTACGGTTGTCCGCCGCCGATCGCGGCCACCGTTGATGCGTCCTGCCCGGAAGCAGGAAGGATCCGGATTGAGTGGAACGCCGCTACTCCCGATGGAAACTGTGCTTTGCTGTTCAGCCGTAGAGAAGGCCAGATGGTCATCCCACCAGACCGTCCGTGTGCTGGTGTGGCCATCGGCCTGGACATGAATGTGCATGTCGTAACGCTGCTCTCGACTGACGGTAACGGAATGGGTTCGATCTCAGGCGTCACAGCCGCTGGAGCGTGTGGCGGTTACCTTCAACTTCTCGATCTTGCGAATTGCCGCACCAGCAACGTTGCGCGCATCGAATAGCAGGCGGTAATCTCGTACCTGATCAGTTCCGCGCACCCCCAGCGTGCTCCTGCACGTACTTGAGAATGTCATTCTTCAATGCATGCCCGTTGCCAGCGTAGACGATCTTGCCTTCGCGGTCGATGAGCACGCAGAACGGGATGCCTTTCACGCCGTAGGTTTGCGTCACTTCGCCTGTGGGATCGTGTACTTTCGTCCAGTTGCACTCGCTGCGCTTGTGCTCGCCGCCGTGCACGATCGGCTGATCCTTGGCCTCTGCCCAGGCGAGTTGCTTCTCAGCCGTGTCCTGCCGCCAGTTCGTACCCACGCCGAGAATCACCAGATCCTTGTCCTTGAACTCGCGATTGAGATCGACGAGGAACGAGTCCATCAGGCTCACGCACGGCCCGCACCACGTCGCCCAGAAGTCGATGAGCACGATCTTGCCGCGCAGGACTTCGAGTTTCACTTCCTTGCCGGTGTGAATGTCGTTGAGCGCGAAAACAGGCGCTGCCCTGCCCGGCGCGATATCGCCTACGCCCGCCAGTGCTTCCGCACGTGATCGCAGCGCCATCTGGGCCCGAATCACGCCGACCGCCTTGGTGTCCAGCCCCTGCGCTTCTTCAACCAGTTTCCTCGCCGCGGCTATGCGATCGTCGCCGCCCTGCTCGACAAGCACCATCGCCTTTCGGCCCAGGCCTTCGGCCCGCAAAGAAGCATCGTCGCCGGCTACCGCTAGCGCCTTGTCGATCGTCGCCAGCCGCTGCTCTGGGGGCTGCTCACCCATGGCAGATCGCGCCAGCAACAGCCGCACGTACTTCGCTCCAGTATGATCGATCGCCGCATCGGCCTCCTTCAGCGCTTCTTCCGGCCCGTGCAGTTTGGCGGCGGCCGCAAACCGCATCGTCAGCGCCCGGTCGTACTCGGCCGGCGTCATGACATCACCGGCCATCCAGCGATCCACGGTGCTGATCACGCGCTCGGGCTCATCCATCCGCGCCAGGCACGAGAGAATCGTCGAGCGTGAACTCATCGCTCGCTCGCCCGCTGGGAACGCTTCGAGATACTTCTCGCACGCGTCCGCAAACGCCTTCAGGCGTTCGTAGGGCGCCATCTCGCCACGCGGCGTCGCGTCGATGAGTTCCTGTCGCGCCTGCTCGATCGCCGCGACCAGCGCCTGCTCATCCGCCGCCGGTTGCTGCTCCTGCGCCGTTGCGATCGGCGTCACTGCCGCGCCACAGGGACCAAAGATCAGCGCCGACATTACGACGGCGGTTCGGAACTTCATCATCAACTCCTCTCATGCGCGAAACCCGCGACTCCGGCGTGGGCGCGTCTCAGCCGTTCACCTTCTTCCAGTCACTCAGAAACTTCTCGAGCCCCACGTCGGTCAATGGATGGCTCATCATCTGCTTGATGACGCTGAACGGCACTGTGGCGACGTCCGCCCCGGCGAGCGCTACCTCGACAAGGTGCTTGCTGTGCCGGATCGACGCCGCGAGGATGCGCGTGTCATAGCCGTAGTTGTCGTAGATCTGTCGGATCTCGCTGATGAGATGCACTCCGTCGCCGGCGATGTCGTCGATCCGGCCCAGGAACGGGCTGACCAGAAACGCCCCGGCCTTGGCCACCAGCATGGCCTGTAGTGATTGGAAGCACAGCGTCATGTTCACGCGCACGCCACGGTCGCTCAGTGTCTTGCACGCCTTGAGCCCCTCGACGATGCATGGCAGCTTGATGACGATGTTGTCGGCGATCTTCGTCAGTTCGGTCGCCTCGCGGATCATTCCGTCGTGATCGACGCTGACCACCTCAGCGGAAACCGGCCCCTTGACGACTTTACAGATCTCGGTGAGTCGCTTATGAAAATCGACGTTTTCCTTCGCAACAAGCGACGGATTGGTCGTTACGCCGTCGAGCACACCCAGGTCGTTGGCCTCTTTGATCTCCTCGAGATTCGCCGTATCGATAAAAATATCCATTCGCGTTCATCCTTCCCTTGATGACGGGTCGTTTGCTCCAAGCACAAGCGTAGGCCGGCTGGCTCCCTGGTTGAGTGAGGTTTGCCCCGAGTCTCGCCTACCAGTTCCCGATCAGGATCTGCTCGATGGCGTGCGCCACTCCGTCCGCCGCCTGGTCGAGCGTCACCTGGTCCGCCACCTGCTTGATCGGATCGATTGCGTTACCCATGGCGACGCCCAGACCGGCGTGCCGAATCATCGCCACGTCGTTGATTTCATCGCCGATGGCGGCCACCTGGGAGTGCTCAATGCCCCGGCTCTCCGCCAAGGCCGCGATCGCCGCCCATTTGTTTGTCTCGGCATTGAAGATCTCCATGAGATGAACTGCGTCATCCTCAAGATGCCGACCGTTGCCATCTGCGCTGATGACCGGAAAATGGTGCACGAATGTCCGGCGGCCAAACTTCTCAACAATCTGTGCGCCCAGCCGCTTCATCTCCCGTGCCGTTGTCACAATTCCAAGTCGCACCGTTTCGTCGGGGTGCGGATCATCTTCGAATCGGGTGGCCCGAGTGACAACCACGGGCACCTGCCGAAACCACCATTCGCTGGCGGCATCGACCTTACCATCACCCAGCAGGACATAGTCAACTCCGGTACTCGAGCGATCCTTGAGCAGCAGCGCGTAGTGCCCGGTGGCGTCGCTGAGAATCCGCGACACGCTGCGCACGAGGTCAGCCGGCATCGCGCTGCGGTGAATCGTCTCGCCCGAGGGCAGACGCACCGTCATCGCACCACCCGCAACGACAGCGACCCCCACCAACGCGAGTTCGTCGATGACGTGTCCGCATTCCGCCAACCCACGACCGGTGCAGACTACGACTTCGATCCCTGCGTCGACTGCCCGGGCCACGGCCTCCCGGTTTCCGGAACTCAGCCGCCCGCTCCGGTCGAGCAGGGTGCCGTCGAGATCAATCGCGAGCAGCTGGTATGCGGGCGGCATGGGTGTCCCTGATTCTAAGGCCGCCAGTCTTCACGAATGGTTGTGGGGTCGAGGCGATCGAGCCTATGGGTCCGACACCCCCCGGCGTGCAACCCATCTTTCACGCCCCCCACACCGTCTCGTCGATACGAAATCGAATAACCCATGCTACAAACGAGCGCGTCCCAGACCGGATTGAGACGGGTGGACGCTGGCTGGCTGTTCCTGCTGGCCGGCGCCGCTCTGGTTTCGTCCATGGTGCTCATCGGACCTGCCGACGATCTGGTGCAACTCCAGAACCGCCGGGACGGTCTGACGGCCTTCGAAACCGACGCGGTTGCCCAGTTGCAGGGATACGAGACCTTCCTCGAAGCCATCGACGAGGCGGATCCGATGCTGGTCCGTCGTCTCGCCGCCGCTCAACTTAATCTCATCCCCGAGAACGTACGACCGATCGGCCTCATCGGTGTCGAATTGGACGCCCATGTGGATGACTGGATTCACGAAACGCTTCCACCACCAACCACCGTCGAACCACCGCGTGTCAAGGACTCCTGGCTTCGCCGCCTTTCCAGCGGCCCCACACGCCTGTGGGCCATGCTTGCCGGCATCTTGCTCGTCTTCATTGGCTTGCTGCCGCAGGCTGAGACTGCAGCCGAGGCGGAACTCGAAGCTTCTGTCGCGATCGAAGACGAACTCACCCTCGCGACAAATGGCGAGGTCGGCGAATACGAGGATCAGGCCGACGAATTCGACGTCGACCTCACGGATGTGGACGACAAGGACGACTACGAAAACGACGACGAGTCCGAAGTCGACGAGCCAACGGAGGAGCATCCCCATCGCCGGCTTATCGTGACCGAAACCGGCGAATTGCTTGATCAGGAGGAAGATGATGGCCCGGACAGCCACGAACCTCCCGTTCAGGTCGTGACCATCTCCGCATCATCCGTCCACTAACAGGTGCAAGCAGCAAAGGAGCGTGGGGATCGCCTCGTTTCCCGCATGCGCCCTACCTGCAGTCCTCACACCTGCTTGTTGAAGATCACCGCGGGCTTGAACGCGCCCTTTAGTACCTTGCGACTATCCGCCTTGAGCCACGACTCGAGAATCGCGGCATAGATGCAGCGGAAGTCAGCGGTAAACTTCAAATCTCCCTGATCGAGATCAGTCAGAGACGGGTGATTGCCCAGCACGCCCGGTCGCACCATCGGACCGGCGAGAAACATCGGCGCTGCGGTACCGTGGTCGGTGCCCTGCGAGGCGTTCTGCTTCACGCGCCGGCCGAACTCGCTAAAGGTCATGGTGAGCACGCGGCCGTCATTGCCCTGGGCCTTGAGGTCCTTTTGGAACGCGAGGATGGCCGAACCAATCTGCGTCATCAGGTTGGCGTGCGTGTTAGCCTGTCCGGCGTGGGTGTCGAAGCCGCTGATCGTGACGTAGTACACGCGAGTGGGCAGTTCAGCACGGATCATTGACCCAACCATCTGCAACTGCTGGCCGAGTTGATTTCGAGGGTATTCGACCAGCGGCTGAATGCGCACCGCATTTCGAATCTGGTCGCTGGCGATTTGCGCGTTGAGCGCGGTGCGCGTGAGGAACTCCATCTGGGTTCCCTCCTTTACGCCCGCAAGCTCCTCGCCGCCGCGATTGATTTCTTCGTAGGGCTTGGCCATCGACTTGTGGAGATCCTCGCCGATCCAGCGGAACAGATCGGCCGTCTCAAACGACACCGGCTTGTTGATCTCGCCCATCATCGCCTTTGGCGCCTCGCGGCCAATGGCGATCTCGGCGTTGGGTTCCGGCGTGCCGTTGCAGGTGTTGTCGAAGTAGCGGCCGATCCATCCGTTGCCCGACGGCTGCTGCGGGTTGGCGGTATGCCAGATGTCCATCGAGGTGAAGTGCGAGCGGTTCGGATTCGGATAGCCGACGCCCTGCACGGTGGCGAGCAGCCCCTCGTCGTGTAGCTCCTTCAGGCCGCGCAGATTCGGGTGCAGGCCCAGTCCATCAGCCTTGCCGCCAAAGCGCAGCACGTTGTTCGCCTGGATTCCCAATTGCGGTCGGGCGCGATAGTAGTTGTCATCGCCAAATGGAATGACCGTGTTCAACCCGTCGTTGCCGCCGCCCAACTGCACGACAACCAGAATCCGATCTTGTGGTTTTCCGGCGATCGAACTCGTTTCGAGAAGATCAAACGGGTTGGTCATCCCATACGCCGACGACTGGATGAAGTAGGGGACGGTCGCGGCAGTCGAGATCATCGTGAGTCCCTTCTGCAGGAACGCGCGGCGGGTATAGGCGTGGTCATTGCACATGGTTCGTCCCTTTCGCACGGCTTGCTCTTCAGCTTGCCGCTTGTCGAAGTTCCTCAACAGAGTTGATACTCCGGCATCGCGGTTATCAGGCACAGCATCCCGATGACGAGTTCGTTGTTGACGCGGCCGCCGTTGTCCTTGGCAAACGCCATTAGCGTCTCCCGCCGAGGTTCGAGCGGGTTGGCCCCAAGACACGACTTAAGCAGGAAATTGACGGTTTCATCAAGCGCATACTCACCGTCGCCGCCCTTGGTAAGATGCGACAACAGGTGCATCGCGTCGTACTGCGAACGTGTCGATGAGCCACGGAAGCCGCTGGGCAATCGGCCAGTCAGCAGGTGTGTGAGCAGATTCTGCCGGACAAACAACGTCGATGTATTGATCCAGGATCGCCCGCCGACCCACCCCTTGACCGATGGCGGAAAAAAGATGTCCTGGCCCATCAAACCCAGCGCGTCGACCAGGATGTTCAGATCAACGATCGGAGTCTTGAGCGAGCGGACGGCTTCGACGGTGAGTTGCACCGGCGATTTGATTTCCGCCGCCACGTTTTCCTCGTCGTAAAAGTGCTCGCTGCGGAACAGCGTTTCAAGCACCGGCGCGAGTTCGTACTTGTTCTGGCGCATCTCCTTGGCCAGATTCACGACGAAAGCCCGGGTCGGTCCCTCGATCGGCCCGGGCAAGTCGTTGACGAAAAAACGATACAACTTCAAGCTGATGAATTCGCTGCATTGAGGCTTGCCAAGAATCATGCGCACGAAGTCATCGCCATTGAATGTGCCGCGCTTGCCGAAGATCACCTTCTGGCCTTCGTCGTGGAAATCCTCACGGAAGAGGAATTCGTTGCCCTCAAACGAATACCCGGTAAGGGCCTTGGCGCCTTCCTTGATGTCACTCTCGGTGTACCCGTTACCTTCGCCCAGCGTAAACAGCTCCATCAGTTCGCGGGCGAGGTTCTCGTTGGGCAGGCGCTTGTGCGACTCGTTGTTGTCAAGGTATGCCAGCATCGCCGGGTCGCGGATGATCTGGAAGCACAGCTCCGCAAAGTTGCCCACCGCGTGTTTGCGAAAGGTCTGGTTCTGCAGAAACATGTGGTAACTGTTTTCAATCGTTCGATAGCCTGTTGCGAAGTGGCCGTGGAGGAAGAGCGTCATCTTCTCTTCAAGCGGACGCGGTGTCTCGATCATCCGCTTGAGCCACCATTGCTGGAGCGCACGCACCTGTTGACGGTCCTGACGCTGGCGATCCTGGCGCAGTCGACGAATCTTCTCGAGCGTCACTTCATCCTGCGACTGCTGGGCGTTGCGGTACGCCAGCCGCTCCTCCGGGGAGGGCGGCTGCATGATGTCGCCGCGAAAATCATCCGCCTTTATGGCCTCAGTGGTGATCTCGCGGTAGTTGACGAGGTAGTCGACGCTGCGATCCAATCCCCATTCGACGAGCAGCCGCACTTGATCCGGCGTTCCGCCAAACCCGGCACGACGGAGCAGGTGATTGGCCTCCCAATGACCAAACGCGTCCGCCTTCAGGGGCTTGAGACTTGCTGTCAGCATGACGTTTACCTCACAATAGGCCAGGAGCGGCGCTCGAATAAACACTCAACGTCGCTTCCGCCTGCGGTATTGCCGCTGCGTCGCCACCGGTTCGGCGAAATCTGCGACGCCTGCCTGTTCGTCAATCCAAACTGAATATACCGGAGATATCGGGCTTCAGCCGTGAAAAGACGAGAGATTTGCCTTCACAGGCTGGCAAACCAGTGTTCGCATTCCCGCTGGGGTGGCGGGCGGCCGCATGCCTCCCTGAAGCCGTCGCGAAGCGGGATCAATGTGCGGCAACGTCCACCTGGTTTGACCCGCCCACCTCGTGTGACCATGATCGTGGTGCAACTGTCTGACTCGGAGATGGATGGACCACATGGCAAACACGTCGGCACATGTCGTCGGGATTGACCTCGGCGGCACCAACATGCAGATCGGAGTCGTCGATCCGGATCACCAGATTGTCGGCCGCGCCCGGTGCAAGACGCTGGCCGACGAAGGCGTTGAACCCGTTATCGACCGCCTGTGTCAGGGCGTCGAGTCCGCGTGCGCGGATGCGGGGATCAAGCTCGACGATCTGAGTGGTGTGGGCATCGGGGCTCCCTCTCCCATTGACTCGACCTGCAAGATCATCATCAATGCCGTGAACCTCCACTGGCAGGATGTTCCGCTGGCTGACCTGGTCTCGAAGAAGCTCAATGGGGTACCCACGACCCTGGATAATGACGTCAACGTCGCCATCTGGGGCGAGTACATGCTCGGCGCCGGGAAGGGCTACCGCAATGTTCTGGGCATGTGGATCGGAACCGGAATCGGCGGCGGACTCGTCATCGAGGGGCAACTTCATCACGGCACCTACGGCACCGCTGGTGAAATCGGTCAGGGCGTCATCATTCCCAATGGTGGGCCGGCCTCGGAGAAACTCGAAGACCATGCCTCCCGTTCATCCATGGAACGCCGGGCCATTCACCTCCTCCGCGCCAACGAGCCCTCGAGCATCCGCGACGCCGTCAGCGGCGACTTCGATCAGATCAACATCAGGCACATTGCCGCGGCGGTCGAGAAGGGCGATCCGCTCGCCGTGCGCGTGGCCCAGCACTCCGCCCGCATGGTCGCTATCGCCGCCGCCAACTCCGCTACGCTGCTCAGTCTCGATTGCGTCGTACTCGGTGGTGGGGGCGTGGAGAGCCTCGGCGACTGGTACCTCAGGCAGGTTCGCCGGGTCTTCGACAAGACCGTCTTTCCCGACACTCTGCGCCAGTGTGCCATCGCTTCCACCCAGCTGCGCGACAACGCCGGTCTCCTCGGTGCCGCCCTACTCGCTCGTGAACGGCTCTGCGCGCCATGAACATCGAACATGATCCAACGTCCTTCGACTGCACCCATCTCGTGCGATTCCGCGGCGAGGGTGATGTTCGCCGCTTCAGCGAAACCGAGTGGCTTATTACCGACGGACTGGGTGGCTTTGCCATGGGCACCGCGCTGGGGATGAACACCCGTCGCTATCACGGCTGGCTCATCAGCGCTCTTCGGCCACCCGTCGGGCGCCTCATGCTTCTCAACACGATGCTTGAGCGATTTACCTTTGCCGCGCCGGGCGCCAAGGAAGAAACGGTCGAACTGAGCAACTTCGAGTTCGTCCCCAACCAGATTGTGCCGCATGGCTATCGGCAACTCAAACAGTTCGAGCGAGGCATCAACGAGTGTCGGTGGGTCTATCGCATTGGCGCTTTCACGTTGGAGCGGCGCCTGGCGCTTCGCTGGCGCGTTGGCGGGCTCGATGTGACGTATCACGTTGATGGTCCTGCCGGCTCCAGTCTGCGACTGACGCTCGTTCCACTCGTGCGTGTCCACGATTTCCACCATCTCATTCGCTGCGATGGTCGTCGCTACCGCGTGCGCGGCACGCGCGATGGAATTGCCGTGGCCGGTGAAGATGGGGCAGAAGTGTGTTTCTCAACATCCGGCGGTCAGTTCCATGCCAATTCCGACTGGTGGTTCAACTTCCACTACGCCCAGGAAGCGCAGCGCGGTCTCGACTGCGTCGAAGATCTCTTCACTCCCGGGGAGTTTCGGCACGACAGTGTGATCGGCGAAACGGGGAAGTGTGAATACCACCTTCGCGCCGCTGCCGGCACAGAATCGACCAGCGCAGGCAGCGACATCACGGTCGCCACTCGTCGAAAGCACTTGGCGGACCTGTGCAAACGGGCCAAGATCGTCGCCCCCTCGCTGGGCCGTCGGTTGGACCTGCTCGCGGCGACTGACGATTTTGTTGTGCCGCGTAAAGTCGGCGACGAGAAGTTGATGACCATCCTCGCCGGCTACCCGTGGTTCGGCGACTGGGGCCGCGACACCATGATCGCGCTGCGCGGCCTGCTGCTCTCAACCGGACGATTTGAGGAAGCGCTGCAGACACTTCGAGCCTTTGCCGCCAATCGCCGTCATGGCCTGATTCCCAATCTCTTTGACGACTACGGCGGCGCCGCCCACTACAACACCGTCGACGCCAGCCTCTGGTTTGTTGATGCTGCGTGCAAGTACCGCCGACTCTCCGGTGACCACGATGGCTTCGATCGCGATCTGCGCGACGCATGTCTCGACATCATCGAGCACTATCGCAAGGGAACCGATTTTGGCATCGGCATGGATGAGCGCGATGGAATGATCGTCGCCGGTGATGCGTCCACCCAACTCACCTGGATGGATGCCAAGCGCGACGGCGTGGTGTTTACGCCGCGCTATGGCAAGGCGGTTGAGATCAATGCACTCTGGTACAACGCGCTTTGCTCAATGAGCGACGCTCTCCGGGAGTCTTCCCATGATCGTGCCGCGTCATTCGAGGCAATGGCCCAGCGCGTCCGCGAACACTTTACCGCATCGTTCTGGGGGGAAGAGATCAGTTGCCTCGCCGATGTGCTCGTCCCCGAGGGCGGTCAGTGGAAGCAAGATCGAAGCGTGCGGCCCAACCAGATCATTGCATGCTCGCTTCCGCACAGCCCGCTCGACACCGAGCACCAACGTCGCGTGATCTCCGCCGTGGAAGCGCACCTGCTTACTCCGGTGGGCTTGCGCACACTCAGCCCGCGCGACTCACGATACCGTCCGCGCTTCGAAGGGCGCATGTTCGACCGTGACGGCGCGTATCACCAGGGCACCGTCTGGCCCTGGCTGCTCGGTCCATTTGTCGAGGCGATCCTGCGCGTGGATGGCTTCAGCGCCGAGTCGCGCAACCGAGCCCGCTCGCTGCTCGACCCGCTCATCGAGCAGACGATACTCGGCCGCAGTCTCGGCCAACTCGCCGAGGTCTATGATGGCGACTCAACATCAGATCGTCCGCGCCTGCCCGGCGGTTGCAGCGCGCAAGCGTGGTCCATCGCTGCGCTAGTGGATGGGCTCGCGCTGTGTGATCGAAGCAAGTAGGTGACTCAGTCGTACTTTGGCTCATCCACCGCATCGAGTAGCCGAAGCACGATCTCGCGCGTGGTGATGTTCTCACCCGTTGCCGTGTAATTGAGCACGAGCCGATGTCGCAATACCGGCATGGCGACGCGGCGCACATCCGTCGCTGAAGGTGTGGGTCGGCCTTCCAGCAGACACAGGCATCGCGCGCCGATCAGCATGTGCTGCGCCGCCCGAGGCCCCGCCCCCCACGATACGTACGGCCGCACCGTCTTCGGGCACGTTGCGTCCTCAGGTCGTGTGGCGCGCGCCAGGTCCACCGCATGATCAATCACGTGATCACTCACCGGCACCTGCCCGATCAGCTCCCGGCAGCACATCAGATCCGCCTGGCCAAAAACCGGCCGCACTGGCTGGTGCGCGATGCGATCGGCCTCGGCTGCAATGATCCGTTCCTCCGCTCGCGCCGGATAATCCATCCACAGGCTGAACATGAAGCGATCGAGCTGGGCTTCGGGCAGGGGGTAGGTCCCTTCCTGCTCGATGGGGTTCTGCGTCGCGACGACGACAAAAGGTTTGGGCAGATGCCGCGTCTCCCCGGCGATCGTCACCTGGTGTTCGGCCATTGCCTCGAGCAGCGCCGCCTGCGTCTTGGGTGGCGTGCGGTTGATCTCATCAGCCAGAAGCACATGGACGAAAACCGGACCGGGAAGGTAGCGCAGGTGCCGTTGCCCAGTTCCGGGATCGTTTTCGACGAGTTCCGTTCCCAGCACGTCCGAGGGCATCATGTCAGGCGTGAACTGAATGCGATTGAAATCCAGATCCACGCTGCGCGCCAGCGTCCGCACCAGCAGCGTCTTGGCCAACCCCGGCACGCCGACAATCAGCACGTGCCCCTGGCAGAAGAGCGCGATAAGCAGTTGCTCGACGATTTCGTGCTGTCCGACGATGACCTGCCGCACCTGTTCGCGCAACTGGCCAAACCGTCTGGGAAGGTCGTCGAGATTGGCGGAGAGGTTTTTTTGACCCGTGGGAGTGTCGATTGCAGGATTTCCTTCCACATTCATCGCGAATGCATCATATACTTGAGGGCAGGCCCAGCCGCGTCTCACGCTCCTGCGTGGGTCACGCCGACGTTTGACTCCAATCCAGTGTTTTTTGCGAGGGCGCATCGATTCATGCGCAATACGCTGATGACCGACCTTCCGCTCAATGAAGCCGACCAGACACCCGATGACCCGTCGCGTTCCCCCGCCCGCAAGCAGTGCGAAGGCGGCACCGCAACGGCTACGGCCACCCGCACCCGGCCCGCCAAGCCGCACCGTAGGGTCGAGCATCTGCCGCAGTGGCGCGTACTGCTGCACAATGATGATGTGAATGAGGTCCTCTACGTCGTCGAGTCGATCATGCAGATCACCCCACTGGGCCGCATAGAAGCTGTCAAGCGCATGATGGAAGCCCACATCACCGGCGTCGCGATGCTCCTCGTCACCCACCAGGAGCGAGCGGAACTTTACCGCGACCAGTTTCGATCCAAGCGGCTGACGGTTACGATCGAGCCGGCCGAATCCTGAGTTCCAACAGATCATGAGTGACGAGTCGATCGGCCTGCAGAGGACTATCGACCGAACCGGACGCGCGAGCCATGGCTCGCAATGGTGGATGAGACGACCGGTCTATCCATTTCTAAATGGACTGGCGGTCAGCCTCTTCACGCGTTGGTGTGCAGATCGTCTCCGGCTAACATCGCCCGATGTTTTTTCGTGTGGCGATAAGAAAAAGGAGAGTGTCGATGTTGAGCCGAATTCGTTTTGGCATTGTCGCTTGCGCCTTGGTGGCTCTGGGCGGTTGTGCGAATAGGCCGTCCATTCCTCAGGGACCGGCCTACGGAGTCATGGGTCAGCCGCAGAACTTTGAAGGGATGGGACCGTACTCGCGGAGAGTCACGACTGCCTCGCACGAGGCGCAAATGTACTTCGATCAGGGCCTGAACTGGCTTTACTCCTTCAATCACGACGAGGCGGTGCGATCATTCGCTCGTGCTGCTGAGTTTGATCCGAACTGTGCCATGGCCTGGTGGGGAATCTCTTACACTCAGGGACCAAACTACAACGATCCCGTTATGGCGGATGGTCGCAACGCCGCAGCCTGGGAAGCACTCCAACATGCTCTGGCAAAGATCGACAATTGTTCTCCCGTTGAGCGTGCGTTGATCCAGGCACTCGAACATCGATACGCCATACCGGCGCCGGTCGATCGAACGGTCCTCAACAAGTCATTTTCAGACGCCATGGCGGAGGTCTGGGCCGCGTACCCAGGCGACCTCGACGTGGGCACGTTGTACGCCGAGTCGATGATGGTCCAGCACCCGTGGGAATTGTTCACATGCGATCGGCAAGCCGCGCGCGAGGAAACTCACACCGTCGTCGCAACGCTTGAGCATGTGCTGGCCATGAACCCCGAGCATCCCGGAGCGAACCATCTTTACATCCATGCCGTCGAGCCCAGCGACGACAAGGAACGCGGCATTCCCGCGGCCGATCGTCTCAGCGGCCTCGTTCCCACGGCCGGTCACATGCTGCACATGCCGTTGCACATCTACGTACAGGTCGGTATGTGGGAGCGCTCAATCGAACAGAACGCCAAGGCGATGAAGGCGGACACTCGCTATCGGAGTATCTCGCCTGAACAGAGCATGCAGTACGGCTACATGACGCACAACTCGCACATGCTTGCTTTCTCGGCGATGATGATCGGCCGCGAGCGTGAAGCCATGGCCGCCGCCCGGGCGATGTGGAACGACCTCCCAGACCAGGCATTCCAGGAGATCGCGCCCTTCTTTGATCCGTGGATGTGCTCAATCTACGACGTTCAGAAGCGCTTTGGCCGGTGGGACGACCTGATCGCTGAACCGGCGCCGCCGGACTTCCTGCCTGTGACCAAGGCGGTGTGGCGCGCTCATCGAGCCATCGCCTATGCCGCGAAAAAAGACTTCAAGAACGCCGAACGGGAACATCGCGCCTTTCGGAGGGAGATGAAAGCCATCCGAACCGAGATGTTCCCCGATCAGTACGAGACGGCGATGGAGTTCCTCAACGTGAGCGATCTCTTCATCGATGGCGAGATCGCATTGCAGAAAGAGCAGTGGAGCAAAGCCGCGGAGATCCTTGAGCGCGCCGCAGTGCTCGAGGACTCGCTTGGGTACGGCGAGCCGCCCATGTGGCTCCAGCCCGTCCGCCACACGCTCGGCGCCGTGTATCTGAAGGCCGGGCGCTATGCCGATGCGGAGCGCGTCTACCGCGATGACCTGTACCAGTGGCGCGGAAATGGATGGTCGCTCTACGGCCTCTCCCGCGCGCTGGAACTCCAGGGCAAGACCGTTGAGGCCAATAAGATCCGCGCTGACTACGAGCGCGCCTGGGCTGGTGCGGACGAGCCAATCACCACGAGTTGCAAGTGCATTCCGGAAACCTGATTTCAGAGATCTGCGAGATGCGGCCCGATGGACACGAGCGGGACGCTCCCGAGAACCAAACCGTGGCGGACCCCGGGACACGATCGTGTTCGGGGTCCGTTTCCTACCCGGATTCGTCGGTTTTCTCGGACAATTCGAACCGAATTATGCTACACTTGATACATCGCCGATCTTAGGGAATGATTTGCGGTTCCGAATTGGTCCCCTTCTGAAAGGACTGGACCATGACCGACGCACTTGATCTCTCAATTGACGAACTCTACGGCACTGGATGGTCGGCCCTCGATTCCACCGGTTGTGAGCACACTCCTGAGGGCCGCGCTTACCCCGGCCTCGTGCGCATCCAGCGCGAGTTCGCCAAACTCGGCTACGAGTTGCGCCTGCGCTTCGTCCAACTGTTCGACTGCTACCGGGCCGAGTGGACCGACGCTCAAGGCAAAGCCGCCGGGGCTGTGGTCGGCTCCAGTGAGATCGAAGCGGCCATCTATGCCCTCGCCCAGGTGCGACAGACCGCCAAGGCCGGCGTCAAGCCCTGACGTTGTCCGCCTCGGCCAACTTGATTCAACCGCAAGCGCATACACTGCACGCGACCATGCCCTCGCTGCCGCCCGTCCACGTTATCATCCCGACGCACACCGATCGCTACCTCGACTTCGTCCTCGTCGGCCTCGCCCGGCAGACCGTCGCTCCGGCTTCAATCACCGTCACATGCGATGTTGTTGACGAGCGCATCGATGCCATGATCCGCTATTGCGCCGACTGGCTGGGCCTGTCAATTCGTCATGTCCGCCGCCCGCATAGCGGCACCGAACGTCTCGCTCAGGTCCGAAACAACGCTGTGCGCGCCCTGCTGGATTCCGGCATCTCCGAAGGCCGCCTCCTCTTTCTCGACGGCGATACCTACCCGAGCGACACCTGCGTCGAGCGCCACGCCCGCCTTGGCGAAGGCGTCGATCTCGTCCTGCCCTATCGCATGTATCTCACCGAGCAACAGACCGCCAGACTCGACGCCGGCTCCATCTTGCGCGGCGAACAGTCCATCGCACCGACCGCCACCCAGCGCGCCCAGCTCGATCGCCTGCACAATCGATACCTTCTGCATCAGCGGCTGCGCCGAATGCGCCTCGCCAAATCGCACAAGCCCAAGATGCTCGGCGGCCACCATAGCGTCATGCTCGATATCTACCGCAAGGTCAACGGCCACGACGAGGAGTACCACACCTGGGGTACCGAAGACGATGACTTCTGCCGCCGGGTCTACCGGGCTGGGGGAACGGCCCGCATCGCCGTGCGCGACATTCTCGTTTACCACCTGCACCACCCGAGCCGGGCCCCCGGCGACTGGTTCGACCGCCCGAATGCCAAACGCTTTCTCCGTCGCGATCTACCGGTGCGCTGTGTGAAGGGCCTCGACTCCCCGCTGGACCAACCCCCCGTGCAGGTGGATACGATCGCCCCAGTCACAACCCCGGGCCGCCTGTAAAGTGCTTGTACTCAGGCTGCCGGAAGTGGCCGCCTCTTTGACCCGAAACGGATCTTGCCCAGTTGCCGAGGAGCAATTGAACCCTAGAATCATTCTAGAGAATGAACCAAATCGAGCCCGGCCAATCAGGAAGGCTGGGAACCGCCACGGAGATTGCCGGACATGGCTGTGAAACTGCCCATCTATCTCGACCACAACGCCACCACGCCCGTTGATCCGCGCGTGCTCGAAGCCATGCTGCCCTACTTCACCACGAAGTTCGGCAACTCAGCCTCACGCAACCACTCCTTCGGCTGGGAGGCGGAAGCCGGTGTCGACAAGGCCCGCGAGCGGGCCGCCGCCCTCATCAACGCTTCGCCCAAAGAGATCATCTGGACGAGCGGCTCGACCGAGAGCAACAACCTCGCCATCAAGGGCGCTGCGGCGATGTACGAGAAGGCTCCACGCACCGCTGAAGGTGGACGGGGCCACATCATCACCTGCACCATCGAACACAAGGCCGTCCTCGATCCCGTCAAGCGCCTCATGCGCGAGGGCTTCGACGCGACCTTCATTGATCCGCCCAAGGACGGTGTTGTGCGGCGCGAGCAGATCGAAGCCGCGCTCCGCGATGACACGATCCTCGTCTCCATCATGTGGGCCAACAACGAAATCGGCACCATCAATGAAGTGCCCGAGATCGGCGCCCTCTGCCACGAGAAGGGCATCATCTTCCACACCGACGCTACCCAGTGGGTCGGCAAGATGCCCACCAATGTCGAGACCGACAACATCGACCTGCTCAGCTGGTCCGGACACAAGATCTACGGACCAAAGGGAGTGGGGGCGCTCTACGTTCGCCGTCGCAAGCCGCGCGTCCGCCTCGTCGCCCAGATGGATGGCGGCGGCCACGAACGCGGTTTCCGCTCCGGCACGCTCAATGTCCCCGGCATCGTCGGCTTCGGCGCTGCATGTGAGTGTTGCTCGGCCGACATGGACAAGGATCGCGATCGACTGCTTGCCTTGCGTCAGCACCTCGAGCAGAGTATCACCAAGCAGCTCGACACCGTGCAGATCAACGGCCACCCGACGCGCCGCCTGCCTCACACGACCAACATCTCCTTCGGCTTCGTCGAAGGCGAATCGCTCATGATGGGCATCAAGGAAATCGCCGTCTCATCAGGCTCGGCCTGCACCAGCGCCAGTCTCGAGCCCTCCTACGTCCTCAAGGGCCTCGGCGTCGGTGACGAACTCGCCCACTCTTCGCTGCGATTCGGCCTCGGCCGCATCACGACGAAGGAGGAGATCGACTACACCATCGAGCACGTCGTCAGGGCCGTCAACCATCTGCGCGACATGAGCCCGCTCTACGACATGCACAAGGAAGGCATCGACATCACCAAGATCCAGTGGGCCCAGCACTGAACCGATACACTAAAATGAACGCCCAGGGAAGGCTTTCCCTGGGCGTTGAAAGGCATTCACATGGCATACAGCGAAAAAGTCATCCGACACTACGAGACGCCAAGCAACGTCGGCTCCTTTGGCACCACCAAGGAAGTCAAGGAAAAGAAGGACATCGGCGTGGGCATCGTCGGCGCGCCCGAGTGCGGCGACGTCATGCAACTCCAGATCAAGGTCAACGACAAGGGCGTGATCGAAGACGCCAAGTTCAAGACTTTCGGTTGCGGTTCGGCGATCGCCTGCTCCAGCCTCGCCACCGAATGGCTCAAGGGCAAGACCCTCGACGAGGGCGTGGCGATCAAGAACACCGAACTCGTCCAGGAGCTCAGCCTGCCGCCGGTCAAGATCCACTGCTCCGTATTGGCCGAAGACGCGATTCGCGCCGCCGTGAGCGACTACAAGAAGAAGAACGGCCTCGAAGCCGCCGATGACCACGATCATCAGCACCCCCAGATCGAAGCCGTTCCTTGCAAGACGAACGCCAACTGATCGGGCGACGTACTACTATTGACGAACATCCGGCAGCATGGCTGCTGCCTGCACACGACTTCTGAGGACTGACGAACATGGGCATTCAACTCAGCGAAACCGCAGCACGCGAGATCAAGACCATCATCCAGCAGCAGGAACTCGATGCCGAGAAAGTCCGCCTCCGCGTCGGCGTCAAGGGCGGCGGCTGCTCGGGCTTCTCCTACGTCCTCGACCTTACCGAGAACGAACGCGACACCGACGAGATCAGCGAGCAGCACGGCGTCCGCATCGTCTGCGACCCCAAGAGCCTGATCTACCTCGACAACACGACGATTGATTTCAAGGACGAGATCATGGGCCGCGGCTTCGTCTTCAACAACCCCAACGCCACCAGCAGTTGCGGCTGCGGCAGTTCCTTCAGCGCGTAGAAGCGCTGGCCACGAAGAGGCACAGAAGGTTCAGTGAAATAAATCAAAGCCCACCCTCCGCGAGGGTGGGTTTTTCATCGCGCGAGGCGCAGCCTCCAACGAGCCGCGCCTGTGAGGAAGCGGTGTTGGACGTGCATCGCGCATTACGCGCAGGTGCCGCGATCTGCAGGCAGACTCCGCGACTGGAAGGCCAGACCCCCGCGCGTTGCACAGCCGTCCGACAAACTAGTGACTCGCCACAAACTCGAAGATCGACAGCACCGCATCTCGCAGTTCCCACAGCAGGTACGCCAAAACAAACCCTCCGCCAAGCCACGCAGTTATTCGATCCGCACCCCGGGCCCGGTGGAGACTCTCAATCACAAGCACCAATGAAGCGCCGCCCAGCAGCGCGTTGAAGACGTACGCCGCGTAAGTGATCCTGAGTGGAAAACAGATGAGGATTGACAGCAAAGTACACAGCAGCGCGCCAACGACAAGTCCGAAGACAGCATGCGATGGTTCCTGCTGATCGTTCATCACCCGATCCCGCGATTGGTGCCTTCGACCCCGAATGGGGTCACGGAATGTAGTCACGGGCGCAGCGATACCCCCGTGTCGCGCAGCCCGTGGAACCGATGATCCCATACGCGGCGCACCTCGGGAGGGTTGCAGGAAGTGCTCGGTACTCAAACCGACATCATGACCAGCATCACATACACCCAGGACCACGGGCGGCGCAGTAACCCGACAAATCAAACATGAGAGCGATGCTGTGGACAGCATTCCAACAACGCCGCCCGCAACAGCCCATCGCGCGGTCCGCAGGGTGGATCCTACACGGCTGTCCGTTCAGTTCGCGTCGCTTCGAATCGGCCCCAACGGCACGCCCTTCAACACACGCTGATACACCGCTATGGCATCCGCATCGCCATCATGCCAGCTCTCCATGAACCCCGGTGCAATCAACTCCGGCCAGCCGGCGACGCCGTCCCGCCACGGGTCGCCCTGCGCCACCCACGCCTGGGGCCACGTCTCATCTTCCATGGTGAACAACAGGGGCGGATACAGGCACGGCCCGCCATCACCGTGAATCCGAAAGTGACCACTCTCGATCGCCAGCACGGAGTAGCAGTTTCCACGCCCCAGTTCCTGGAGTTTCGCCAGTTCCCAGTCAAGGTTCGTCTTCACTTGAACGATCGGTCGGGAATCTTCGACATCGTTTTCAAACAAGTCCGGGTCGAACAGCACGCTGCCACATTCGCCAGCCAGGCGGTACAACCTGCCTTCGACGCCGACAACCTCATGGTGCGAGCCCGGTCCAAGCGCCCGCAGTTGATCCAACTCCGAATTGAGATTCGACTTGACTTGAACAATCATGGGTATCCGACCGCGATGGGGTCGACGATCGTAGTCACGGGTGAGTCAAGGCTTCGCGTTTTTGCGACCCCGGCTTCGCCCGCCGTTCGCTTCACACGCGCAAATCCACCATAACTTCGACCAATCCGTTCAAAATCCAGCCAACCGCCGACGCCGCCAGCGCAGTCCAGAGGGCGATCCACATCGCCGATGGAATCCGTCGTTGCGTCTCTGCAATCAGCCCCAGCATGATCGTAACTCCGCCGAATCCCAGCCAGATTCGCTGGAACAAAAGCGCGACTTGAAGGTGCCCTTGGCTGATCCACTCTGGATGCGCGGTGAACAGGACGTTCAAAGCCATCAGAAGTACAACAATTGCTACGACCCCGCACGTGAGAGTGATGCGCCATCTGGTCCACTCGGCGCGAGGGATATCAAGACGAATCACTGCCGCGCATTCGGGACAACGTCCTCCTTCCACAAGCCCCCGCAGGTTGTAACCGCACTTGTGGCACAGCACATCGACACCGGACGGCAAAGGCACGCCTCCTGATACGGGAGAATGCGAAATGAAATCTGACATCCAGACGTCTCAGAGTACCGTTATTTCACCAGGTGGGGTGGCGCAGTTCCTATTCAACCCCACCACAACCCCTCCGGCAGTTCATTCAGATTCTCGCACCCATCCGGCCGGGCGATCACCATGTCTTCGACGCGCACGCCGCCCACGGCTTTGCAGTACAACCCCGGCTCGATCGTCAGGGCGTCGCCCTTGATCAGTTTCCCGCACAGTGAATCGAGAATCGGCGGTTCGTGGCATTCCAGGCCGATGCCGTGGCCCGTACCGTGCGGGTAGAAGATGAGATCATCCGGCGCATCATCGGGCGGCATGCCGATGTGGTACTTCTCGCGATTGAACACATCGAGCACCGCCTGATGGACCTCCGCGCCCGTCCCTCCGGCCCGACACGCCTTGATCGCCGCCGCCTTCGCTTCGACCACATGCGCGTGCATCATCGACAGCGTCGGATGCGGCGTGCCGCGACACAGCGTGCGCGTGCAGTCTCCCCAGTAGCGGGTCTTCGTGTTGAGCGGGAAGACATCGAGGATGATCGGCTCGTTGACCCGCAGCACTCCTTCGCCGCGATGGTGGCAGTCCGAGCCGACCTTGCCCGGCGCGACGATGCAGTCGTTCGGGTTCGACAGGCCGCGCTGCAGCAGGAAGATCGCGATCATCGACCGCAGCCGGTCGGCCGTCAGCGCGGCTCCGTCGTGCTGCAGCACGCCGTCAACGACTTTGGCGCGCGCGATGGTGTCGTAGGCAAACCGGATCGCCGCCTCGGTGTGCCCTTGCGAGTCGCGCAGCTGCTCCACCTCCCAGTCGTCCTTCATCCGCCGGTCGACGCGTCCGAGATCGGGATCGAAAACAACTTTGACCCCACACTCGCGCAGCACATCGACGAAGAGCAGCGGCAAAAGATAATCGCCGGCGATCTCCTTCACCCCCTCGCGCACGAGCAACTCCGCCGTCGCCTGCGCATACGACGTGTCACGATCACTGCTCAGCCCATCCGTAGGAGGTAGATCCTCGGGGCACCAGATGTGCCTGGCCTTGCCGGCCTTCTTCGCCCGAGGCAGCTCGATGTTGCGCACGATCAGGTGCGTACGCCCCTCCCCCAGATCGAGGTACACCGTCATGTCGCCGCAAAGGAATCGAATGCGGTGGTAGACTCCCGGGAAGCGGTCCGGATATCCAGCAAGCAGGTATGGCGTTGACATGGCATGCTCCAGCGCGTCACAAGTCGTTCTATCGGCCTACGCTACGATAAGCGGGTTGGATGTCTTTCGACGGGTCTGTCGGGTGTCAAAGTGGCCAATCATTTTGTTCGATAGCGGACTTGGCGCTAACCCTTTCCCGGTTTGGGCTTGAAACCCGGCCGCCTTGATGCACAATACCATTGAGGACGACACGGCTGTCCCCTCGACATTTCGCGATCTGATCGCAAAGCGAGCACCGGATGCTGAAGTGGCTCAAGTCATGGCGAGATCGAGCACCGCAGTTTGTGCGGCGGGAACCGGTTTTTCTCGCGCATTCCGACATGACCACAGACGATCAGATCCGCGAGGTCGTCCGCTGGGGTGAGCGGACGCTGGAACAGGGTTACAAGGTCCTCGTCCTCGACCTCTCCGAAGCCGTCAGCATCGACAGCGGTCTGATCGCCGGCATCATCCTGCTCAGCCGCCGCGCCCGGCCTATGCGCGCCACGCTCAAACTCGTCGGCTATTCCGAGCAGTTCGAGTCGCTCATGAAGATCTACAAGGTCTGGACCCCCTTGGCCCAGTCCGGCGTGATCCTTCAACCCAAAGAGCACGGCCCGGAAGGCGCCTCGGCCCAGCCCGGCACCGGCGCGACGCGTGCCCAGGGCGCCAATCCCGAGTCACCCGGCGGCAGTGGCACCGACCGCGTCCAGCCGCGACCGGCGCTTTGACCTTGGTCTGAATTATCAACCGGTCAATCAGAGAGACGAAGTGGTTTCCCCATTGCAGTGCGATGCGGAATCTGTTATCCTATGTGGCCAACCGTGTGGTCGACGGCGATGGAAACCGTTGCGCAGAACAGCGAAACACCCCAGGAGGAAAGAGACGTGAAAACCAACCCAATCAATCGATTCACGATGGCAGCCATCGCGTTCGTGGCCGGCAGCCTGTTCGCCGCCAACGCCGCACTCGCCACGGATGTGGCCATTGTCGCGGCAGCGGGCAGTGGATCAGGGGATGCTCGCTTTACCGACCCGCAGGCCAAGCTGATGGGTACGGGCCGCTTCAATGTTGTCGACATCATCGACGCCGGAGTTACCACTCCCTCGCTGCAAACCCTCCAGCAGTACGACGCCGTGATCGTCTGGTCGAACCTCAACTACCTCGACTCCGCCGCGCTGGGCGACGTTCTGGCGGACTACGTCGATGGTGGCGGTGGGGTCGTCATAGCCGTGTTTGGAAACACCACAACTTCCGCCAACCGCTATCTCACCGGCCGCTGGTCGCCTGAGTACGACGTCATCGTGCCGCGTGGCGGCACCTCGACTGGAAGCGCGTCGCTGGGGGCGATCCTCGATCCCGGCCATCCGCTCATCCAAGGTGTCAATACCTTTGCAGGCGGGACAAGTGGCTTTCGCCCGACGACGACTTCGCTGGCGCCCGGATCCACCCTCGTCGCTCAGTGGAGCGATGGCAAGCCGCTCACGGTGGCTGGTGCGCTTCCCAACCGTGCCGACATCGGCTTCTATCCACCCTCCAACGCCGTCTCCAGCACGTGGTGGGATCAAACGACCGATGGCGACATCCTCATGGCCAACGCGCTCGAATACGTCGCAGGCGGCGGAGGCGGCTACCGACTGACCGTCGGCGGCACATGCCCCGGCTCGGTGAGCGTCTCGTGGAGCGGTGCTGAGCCCAGCCGCCAGCAGGGCATCGTCTTTGGCAGCCGCGAGGGCAGCAGCACCATTCCGGGCGGTCCTTGCGCGGGAACGGTTCTTGGCCTCCAGGGAAACATCCAACTCGTCAACACCGTCGGCACCGGCGGAGGCACGGGCTCGGTCAACGGTCGTGCCGGCACCGCCGCGTGCGGCGGTTTCCTGCAACTGATCACCGTCGGCTCCTGCACCACGAGCAATACGGATCAGATCCCACAGTAGGTTCAATGGCAACAGCACGATTCGTCGCACAACCCCGCTCACGTTGAGCGGGGTTGTGTTCACTTCGCTCGCCCGTCCGATCGTTCATCGGGGGCCGAGCGATCCGCCCGCCGTGCGCCTTGACTCTTCATGGTCGGATCGTGAGGCTCGCCAGTGCGCGATTGGAGTGGCGATGGACTCGGGTTCGAGTGCGTTGACGATGAGCTGCCGCGCGCCGGGGGAGACGGAACCCACGAATGCAAACCACTGGTCGTAGAGACCGAGCACGAATACGTCATTGCGGTACCACGACCGGAGCGTGCTCATGCGACGATTGCGCAGCCACCACTGCCTCGGCGAATGCAGCGCTGTCGAATCGATCCTGGCTCGCCGCCGGCTCTTGAACGCGGCCCGCGCGCGAAGCAGATCACCTTTCCCCCAGATGGTGCACACGCACAACTCCCTCGCTTCCAGCATCGGCGCCAGGCCGGGATCATCCGCATACCCCGCGATCGATGGCTCCATCGCCGGCCGCACTATGTCGTAGTGAAGGACCAGGTTTCGTGCGGCAGTTTCAATAGCCGCTCTGGCGGTGCGGCGTGCGTTCTGGAAGACCCAGGCTTTGGGGTCATGCAATCCCAGCGCCGCGGCCAGGCGGGGATGCTCCCCGCGGCGCAACGCATCGATCAGCGTTGACTTGCCGACGCATGACGGCCCGGCGATCACAATGACTCGATCCAACACCGCCACGGAGTTCTCCCTCAAATGGAGTACTCCGATAGATCGGGCTATTTGTCAAGGCATTCCAAACTGATGTCGGCATTCTGCAAACGCGCCACCGCAAGGCGTGCGGCAGCCGCGCCGCGCGGTGGTTCCCGCCTCCTGGAGCAACTGCCCGCGTTATGCGGACCCTTCCACCTCGGCAAGAATCTCCCGTGCCAGATCGCGATCCGGGCCCGAACCAAGTCGCTCGGCCGCGACGCGCAGTGGCTCCCTGGCCTCGTTCGGCCGCCCGAGATACCTCGCCAGCGCCAACCCCATGAGCAGCCGCAGTCGTCCCGTTGGATCGCTCGTTGGGTAGTGCTTGAGCAGAGCCCGGTACGCAGCCACGGCCCGCTCGTACTGATGCTCGCTGAACAGGTGATTCGCCAAATCCAGTTGCGCCGGTGCGCCGAGTACGAAGTCTGGCCAACGCGCCAGTGCTCTGTCATATTCCACAGCGGCGTCTTTCAGCTTGGTCGCAACCACAAGATCCGCGATCTGCTGTCTCGCGGCTAATTGCGCCCGACCTTCTGGATCACCGTCCTTCTTCACCGCCTCTGTTGGCTTCTCGCTCTTAGAGTTCGGCCTCGCTTCTTTGAATGCGCCCTTTCCGCCCGCGCGCCGCCCCGCCCATGGGTCGTATCCGCGATCCGTAATCGACCGGAACTGCCGCCTCCGGTTCCACTGGTTAATCATGCTCAGCAGGTCATACGGATCGCGCGGCACCAGCCGGCTCCAAAGCAGTGACATGCCTAGCACAAATCCGAATATGTTGCCGCCGAGATGGGCGAAGTACGCAACGCCGCCGCCACCTCTTAAAGCGCCGAAGATGTCCATGCCGATGCTGAAGCCGATGAACCACAAACTCGGGATCTCGAAGACCGAGATGAGGAAAAACAGCCAGACCACCTTGATCCGCGTCTGCGGGAACAGCGCCAGGAACAGCCCCGTCACCGCCGACACCGACCCGCTGGCGCCGAGCACCGGGTTGTCAGACGTCAGGCAATGTCCCAGTCCCGCAAAAACACCTCCCGCGAGGTAAAAGCAGAGGTAGCCCACGTGGCCGATCTTGTCCTCGATCGCGTTGCCGAACACCCAAAGGAAGAGCATGTTGAACCCGATGTGCGTCAAGCTGCCCGGGTCGTGCAGAAACTGGTAGGTGATGAACTGCCAGAGGCGCGGGCCGTATTCCGTCACCGAGCCATCCGGGTTTCGAAGCTGAACCCAGTCCGGCCAGAGGTACAGATGCTGCTCCGTCCAGCTCCGCAGCGGTTCAGAAGCCGCCACCGCCAGCGCGATGAGCACGTTGACCACGATGAGCGTCACATTCACGGCCGGTGTACGACGAGTTGGTCTGTCGGTGCTGAGTGGAATCATGCTGTGTGGCGTTGCCTAATGCGGTAACTTCCCCGATCAATCAGCCTCAAATGCACGGCAACCGCCCCAAAATCAGCCTTCTACGGCCGCCACAGCGTTTCGCGCTGTTGCTGCTCATCGCGCGTGGTCATAGTATCCCATCCTGATCTACTACACTTCTATTGTGCGGGCATTTCGCCCGCACGAAGACAACCGGGACAGGGAGTTCTCATGACAACCGCCACAGCACCATCCACCGCGTCCAAGGGCCTTGAGGGAGTCGTCGCCGCCGAGACGAAGATGTCCTTTATCGACGGCACAAAAGGCATTCTCGAGTATGTTGGCATTCCCATCGCAGCGCTCGCCGAGAACTCGAGCTTCGAGGAGACAGTATTCCTCCTCTGGAACGGCCGCCTGCCGAACCGCTCCGAACTGGATGGCTTTGTGTTCCAGATTCGCGAGCAGTACGCGCTGCCTAAGGAACTCATCAACATCATCACCTCTTTCCCCAAGACGGCCGAGCCGATGCACGTGCTTCGCACGGGTGTCAGCGCCCTGTCGCTCTGGGATCCCAAGCCCGACGCCATCTCCGCCGACGATGTCCATTCCAAGGGCATCTCCATGATGGCCAAGATGCCCGGGATCATCACGACCTTCGACCGGTATCGCAAGGGCAAGCCCATCGTTGCTCCTGACTCCTCGCTTTCCTTCGCCGCCAATCTCATGTACATGCTCAACGGCGAGAAGCCCACCAAGACGATGGAAAAGGCCCTCGACGCCTGCCTCATCCTCCACACTGACCACGGCCTGAATGCCTCGACCTTCACGGCCCGTGTCATCGCGTCCACCCTCAGCGACGTCTATTCCGCTATCAGCGGCGCCATCGGCGCCCTGCGCGGCCCGCTGCATGGCGGCGCCAACGAGGGCGTCATGCACATGCTGCACGAGATCGGCTCGCTCGATAACGTCGACGACTTCATCCACCACAAGCTTGAGACCAAGGACAAGATCATGGGCTTCGGCCACCGCGTCTACAAGACGCGTGACCCGCGAGCCATGTTCCTCAAGAACTTCAGCAAGAAACTTGCTGAGCAGACCGGCAACTCCAACCTCTACGAGATGAGTCGCCGCATCGAAGACATCATGGAAGAAGCCGTCGCCGCTCGGGGAATCTATCCCAACGTCGACTTCTACTCCGCCACCACCTACCACTGCATCGGCCTCGAACTCGACCTCTTCACGCCGATGTTCGCCATCTCCCGCATCGGCGGTTGGCTCGGCCATGTCATCGAACAGCAGACAGGCAACCGCCTTATCCGACCCAAAGCTGACTACATCGGACCACACGAGCAGCCCTACATTCCTATCAACGAGCGCTAGGTTACTGGCGGGCGCTCACTGCAACTCGTTATCTCATCGCAGGCGCTTCCTCATGAAGCGCCTGCTTCGCGCGCCGCACAAACCGCTCCATCCCGAACCCTATGATCGCCAGCGCGATGACCTGGTATCCGCTGAAGGGTGTTTCATCAATCCTCGCCGTATCGCGCGCAAACTCCTCAAAGAACCGAAACGCGCCATACACGACAAGATACACGTGGAACTGGTTGCCGCGCAACCATCCCAACCGTCGCGCTGCCAGCGCCCAGATGAGAAATGCCGCGTTGAACCCGATCTCCAGTGGCACAATCGGCCAGCGCGATGCGCCGACGCTGTCATTGAGCGACCACCAGTGGTTGGCGCACGGCGATCCCTGGCAGCACCCCTGGATCCAGCATCCCACGCGCCCGAGAATCAACCCGGTCGGCACAATCAGTGCAAACCCATCACCGGTTGCCCGCCTGTAGCCCGTATGGCACTTGGCAATCTCGACCGCGGCGTATCCGCCGAGCAGTCCGCCCGTGATGCTTCGTCCCGTCAGCAGTGCGATCCCGTTTTCGCGATAATGCCAGCCCTCGGCCAGCAGAAACGCGAGCTTCGTTCCGACGATGGCGCCGACAAGTGCCGAGATGTAGATGATCGTTAATCGCGGATCGCGGCGCTCCTGCTGCCCCGTTATGCGTCCCCAGAGCCACGCGCCAAGGACGATTCCCGTGATCATCAGCACGCTGTACGCGCTGCCCAGCGTCATCGCGTTGCGCTCTGAGACGTCCGCGCCATCTCGCCCGCGCGCCCGCCGTCAAGGTAGTATCGGCAGAATGAATCGAGCCCTCCATCGCGCCGGATCACGTGCGTGCAGCACCGATCAATCCGATCCTGGTCGAACGTCCATGCATCCATGAACGGCTTGATGAAGATCCGAAACGGTTGATCGGGTCCGATCTCCAACTCCTTCAGCACTGCACCAAGCGGCTCACTCTCGCAGCCGCATTGCGCCAGATCTTCCAGCCGATAGTCAAGTCGGTTCGCCAGGAACCCCTGCAATGACTTCAAGTCGATCAGCCGGCTCAACCCCATCGGCCCTGCTTTGCCGCGAACAAGGTAACTCATCGTGTGGCAGTTCGGATCGCCGCACGGCAGGGGAGTGAAGTCATCCGGGACCAACTGCCCGTTACTCTGCGCCACGAGATCAGCAATGACAGCGCCGACTGAGATCGGTTCGTGTTGTTCCCTCGCCATCGGAAGCGAAGTCTCCACCTTTGGCACGCGGCCGGAGCCAAACATCGGCTGCAGAGTCAACCCCCGGCAATGCGGCCGCTCCAGTCCGAATCGCAACGCATCACCCAGCGCCGCCCGCGTCTGCTCTGTCACGACCATCCCCAGCGTCGTCGGTATGCCTGCCGCACCGGCCAGATCGATTGCCTGCTCGCGCAGCGCCCGCAGATCCGCCCCGCGCAGCTCAAACTGCCCCGCCTCTTGTGGCCCGTCAAACTGCAAATAAAGCTCGAACTTCTTGTGCTTCCGGCGCCATCGGCCCAACTCTTCGCGAAACACCGCATCTCGCGCCACCCGCAGGCCATTGGTGTTGATGAGCACGTAGCCGATGGTGCGTTGCTTGAGCGACCACTCGAGCAACCTGAAGAACTCCGGGTGAATCGTGGGCTCACCACCGGAGAGTTGAAGAATGTCCACGAATCCCTTGCGCGTCAGTACCTTCTCGACGCACTCGACGAACTCATCGAAAGGGAGGCATTCCACATGCTCATCCACTCCAAACGGTGACGCTGCAAAACAGGTCGGGCACGTCAGATTGCACGAATCGACGATCTCAATCAGCGCCACGCACGTCGAAAGCACGTCGAGAGGATCTGTCCCGCCACCGACATCCTCGTTGCGCCCGCCAACCCCGCCGGCGCCTTCGCCTCCCGATGCACATCCGCACCCGTCTCCACACCCAGCGCCAATCGACTGATAGTAATACCGCGAATCGCGCGCCACGAGCACCTCAAACACTCCATGCGTGGCGCATGATTTGCTCATGACCACGCTCCCGCCTCGCTCAATCACCATCGCCTCGATCTCGCCAAGGCAGACCGGGCACCGACTGCGTGTCGTCTTGATCTGCCGGATGGGGGCGTCGATAATGGAAAGCGGAATCGCCATGGATCAATCAAGCCAGTTTCGTTCACATGATGAAGGCAAGACACCCGCCGAAAACCACAAACGCCCCGATGATCGACGTCACGCTCATAATGATCATCCAGGTCACGTATCGATTCGTCCCGCCTTTGATTGGCTTGCCGTACTTGCGCCGGATCAGCCACATCTGGATGGGGATGTTGAGCACGCACGCTGCCAGTGCGAACGCAGCAACGTAAATCAGCACGATGACGACATCGTCGTTGTGGTTGAGCAGCGCCAGCCCCAGGGCGGTTGTTGATGCGTACAGTGCCAACGGCCAGCCGAATCGCGTCACGATGTTCAGCGTCGTCGGCGCGTGCCGCACGGCAACATGCTCGGGGTCATACGCCTCTCCGCATTCCGGGCACTCGCCTCGCAGCGCGAGCCCCGTCAACTGATACCCACACTTCGGGCAGTACGTCTCACGCGCCACTGTCGTGGCGTCTGCGGCTTGCCCGGACCCATCAGCCTGCTCGCTCATGGAACAAGCATAACGCGCCCGGAACCAGATCGCGCCTCTGACGAGCCGCGCCCGTCAGGAAGCGGTCTTGGTCGGTCAACCCTGCGCATGGCGGTCAGATCTTCAGCCTGTCCTGGACTCGCTACTCACGCACAAGCAAATGAGGACCGACGCGCCATTCTCGGCAATACTCATTGCGCCATCAGCAAACAGGCTCCCAGCAAAAGAAACGGCGGAAAGATCAACATCAGCAGCATGCAAATTGCGAACCGCAATATGACGCGCTGCGGTTTGACATCGATGAAGTACGGCGCGCCCCGGTAGTGCAGCCAGATGAACTGCACCGGAATGTTGACAAACATCAGCGCACCGCAAACCACAGCGATCCACGCGCTGACGCGACCCAGTCCACTGGGAACGGCAACGCCGCCGTTGATCGCATAAACGACCAGCGCAAAGAGCATGAACGGCCAACCGAATCGCACGAGCAGCCCCGGCGCCGAAACCGGCCCGCGTCGCGCCACCGTCCATCGCTCATAGGCCGCCCCGCACTCCGGACAGTTCCCTTGCCCCGTCAGGCCGGCCAGAACATATCCGCACTTCGGGCACACTGAGCCATCTGCAAGCCGTTCACTATGTCTCGACTCCGACTTTCTGAGACGTATCGGCATGATCAAGCATAATCGCGAGTACTGCGTCCTCAAGCACTGGACTATGCCGTTGCACTGCCCGCGGAGGAAGATTCTCGCATGGTGAGAATCGCGGAGGTATCTCGAGCCGATGTGCTCGGCAGATGTGCCGTGTTGCCTCCCGCGCGCTGGCGCACGCATCGGCGGGCACTCTGTGCGCGAAGCCTCTGAAAACGCGCGAAAAGTCTGAATGAAGCCCCGATCGGCGAAGTGAAATCGTCGAAAAAAGTCGAAACGTCATGAGTTTGCGTGCGCCGGCGTGCGGATTTGACAAAAGTGCCCCGGCGCGCGAACGGTCGCGCTCACTTTTGCACACATGTGCGCTCGCGCGAGCGCACATGATCGCTCGGAAGGTGCGCGACTGTGCGCGGCATGGAGTTTGCTGCGCACTTTCTTTGCGCGAATGACCCGGCCCACCTCGTTGCGGCGCGTCATTTGCATCGCGGCATAAAGACGCCCCCCGGCCGGGCCGGGGGGCGAATAATCGAATCGCAATCTGTCGGTTTGCGAGCGTGTTACACCGCGCCGTGTACGGCCTTCTGGACGGCCGCATAGTCCGGCTCGACACCCGGGTTCTCCGCGACCCACGAGTACGCAATCTTGCCCTGGCGATCGATCACGAACGCGCTGCGCATTGACACGTTCTTGAGGCCGATGAGATCTTCCATGAGCACGCCGTAGGCCTTGGTTGCTTCGCGGTTGAAGTCGGAGAGCAGCGGGAAGGGGAGGTTGTTCTCCTTGGCGAACTTCATGTTGACAAAAGGGCTGTCGACGCTGACGCCGTACACCTTGGCACCCAAACCACTCCACTTGCTCCAGTCATCTCGCATGGTGCAGAGTTCCTTGGTGCATACGCCGGAGAAAGCGAGCGGGAAGAAGAGCAGAACGATCTTCTCCTTGCCGATCTGATCGCCAAGGTCGATCCACTGCTTCGGTTCGGGAGAGAGCTTGACTGCTACAGCCTTGTCGCCAACTTTGAGTGCCATGTGCTATTGCTCCATGCTTGGGGTGATCGATTGATGAAGAGAAGGGTAGGCTCCGCGCAGCGATCAATGTCGAGCTTCGGCCTAGGGGAGGAAACCCAAAAAAACCTCGCGGCACTCGATTCAGTACCGGGAGGTGCAGGAAAACAAAGGGCTTAGTGTATCGGCGACCTCTACTCCGCTCGAACGACGTTGCTGGTTGAGCAGGTGGCGACATCCAGCAATTGGAAGTAGCCGCCGCAGACTCCGGGACCGGTGTTTGAGTTCAGCGTCTTGCTGCCGTCGGTGCCGGAGGCGCCCTGGTAGGCAAGTTGGACCTGGTTGGACCCGAGTCCGAGGGCCGTGCCGGCGCACGCGTAGTTGCTGGGAATTCGGAAACTGCCGGTGTTCCGCGCGTAGACGAGCGCGATCGTGGAGCGCGGTGTGGCACCGGACCAAGAGATCATGATCGGTCCACCGCTCGGACATGTCGCGTTCACGGTGAGGCTCGGTCCGCTCGATCCACCTGTGACTTCAAGGTAGAACGGCTCGCTGTGGTACCAGCCATCGCGTTGAACATCGCGGCCGACAAGCGCGAACTGGAGCAGGTAGTAGCCGGGCGGTGTTGAGGCATCGACGTGGATGTCATAGGTGACCTCCGTGGGATCGTTGGTGAGCCAGTCGTAGCCGTCGAACTCGCCGTCGGCGCGGACGAAGTAGGTTTGCGTGGAGCCCTGAAAGGACATCCAGGCGGGATCAGCGGTGTACTCGAGTGTCCCGCCCTGCGTGACGTCGGGCTCGCTGAAGCCGATGATCTGGAAGGCGTAGTTCTCCGTGCCATCGATGGCCCGCATGCTCATGCCTGCGTTGCCGCCTGCGGGCGCGGAGTAGTACTTGAGCGAGCCCTGGTCCGGGACGCCCTGCATCTCGACGGGGTCGATCATGCCCGCGAAGTCGAGTAGCTCCATCCGGTCGTTGACGATGGTGGAGTGGCAGATGGAGCAGTTGCCATCCACGCCTTCCCCGAACGCGGGGTAGGCGGCAGCTTGGCTGGCAAGCGTCCCGAAGACGAGCAGGCCAAGGGCGATAAGTCCGATAGAAAGTCGCGAAGGGGTCATTTCTCTCTCCTGGTGCGTCGAACCCGAACTGCAGCATCCGGTCCAGCCGCTTTTGCGGCACCGGTGCTCAAGAGTACCTCAGAATCGCACCCTGGGCGTTGAAATCTTGCATGATCTTGGCAAGAAGTGGAAGAATGCACCTCCGAAGGGAGCTGTGGTTGAGGAAAAAATAATCGCGGCGCTCGCTGGGAGCGCCGCGATGAGTCAAGAGAGACTCAGACTACCCGATGCCCGTGCAAATCATGGCGCGGCCATTGGCATTGGACCATCGATCACTGAGCCTGCACGACGTTGCTGGTCGAGCATGTGGCGACATCGAGCAACTGGAAGTAGCCGCCGCAAACTCCGGGCCCGGTATTTGAGTTGAGCGTCTTGCTGCCGTCGGTGCCGGACGCGCCCTGGTAGGCGAGTTGAACCTGATTTGAACCGAGGCCAAGCGCCGTGCCGGCGCAGGCGTAGTTGGATGGAATCCGGAAGCTGCCGGTATTGCGCGCGTAGATCAGTGCGATCGTGGCGCGCGGTGTTGCACCGGACCACGCAATCATGATCGGGCCACCGCTCGGACAAGTGGCGTTCACCGTCAGAACCGGTCCGCTCGATCCACCTGTGACTTCGAGGTAGAAGAGTTCATCCTGGTACCACTCGCCGCCACCCTTGCCAGCCAGTGCATACCGAAGCAGGTAGTACCCCGGAGGAGTCGACTGATCGACCTGGATGTTGTAGGTGACGCTTGTCGGGTCTCCGGTTCCCCAGTCATATCCGTTGCGACCGCCGTCGGCGCGACAGAAGTAGGTCTTGAAGTTGCCTCGATAGGCAAGCCATGCCGGGTCATCGGCATAGGTGAGTGTGCCGCCGCCCGTCACGTCGGGCGCATCGAAACCGGTGATCTGAAAGGCGTACTGGTTGGCGCCGTTGATTGCGTGGATCGTCATGCCCACACTACCGCCCGGCGCGACCGAGTAGTACTTGAGCGAACCCTGATCGGGCACGCCCTGCATTTCGACGGGGTCGATCATGCCCGCGAAATCAAGCAGTTCCATGCGGCCAGTTTGAATGCTGGTGTGGCAGGCGAAGCAGTCGCCGTTGGTGCCGGTTGCCAGATCCGGAAAGGCCATGACGGGTGTTGCCATTACCGCTAGTAGCAGCAAACAAAGCACGCAAAAGTTACTGTGGAGTCTTGAAGAACTCATTCTCGTCTCCTTGCGAAGGGTTGTTTCCGGCGACCATTGTCGAGCGGGGATCGCGCGACTTTCGGCGTCGTTGATGGAAGATAACTGATGAAGTCAATGTGGTCAATAAAAACACGGATAGAGCACAATACATAGGGAAAGTCACCCCGGTCTTCGATGCAAGTGGTTGAAATTGTCACCGAAAGCCACGGTCTGCATGCCCCGGTTGGGGGAACTGACCGACGCGGCTATCCGAGCAAACAGCTGCGAACAATCCGAGCGTCGGATGCGTTGAAGGCTTGCTTGCACCTGCTGTCGGTTGATACGAAAAAGTGCGTCGTCAACTGACGGAAATTGCGGATTGCAGGTTCGTTGGCGTTGGACGCGGTAACACGAAGGATCGCTACGGTTGGTCGGTGGTTGGCTGCGCGGGCGCGGACTCATCGCACAACGGGCAATCACGTTGATCGAGCGAACCATCGCCGTGAGCGTGGGCCGGCCATGAGCGCCACATGAACATCGATCCGACAATGAGTGCCATGAGCATGGCGAACCGATTGCCGTAGCGGCGCCATGTGATTGGAACCAATCGCATGGCCATGACGACACCGGTGAGTGCGGGGAGTGTGCCGAGTCCGAAGGCGATCATCCCCAGGGATGCGGCGAGTGGATGCCCTGTGGTGGCTACTGCGGCGAGCATGAGGTACACGAGGCCGCAGGGAATGAAGCCCATGATCGCGCCAAGGAGAAAGCGCGATGACCGCGAAGTCTGCTGCGCGAGCGAGTGAAGTGCCGCGAAAACCGACCCGAGATACTTCTTGCCTTGAGCTGATTCGAAGACTTCTGAGCAATTGGCCAGTGGCTTGAGGAGCAGGGCAATGGCGAAGAGGATCGCGATCGCGCCGGCAGTGACGCCGAGCCAGTCCTGCAGGTGCCCCAACCAGACGGCCTCGCGCAGCTTGGCGCCAAGCGTGCCGGCCAGAGCGCCGAGCATCGCATAGGTGCTGATCCGACCTGCGTGATACCAGAGCAGGTCGCGGGCGGCGCGACCCGCACGCCCGGAGACGGATTGCCCACGGACTGTAATCTCGGCGCGGCGATCGACTCCCGCAATCGCCGTGAGTATTGGCCCGCACATGCCAATACAGTGCAGACTGCCGGCAAGGCCCGCGACAAAGAAGCCGAGATAGGTGAGCAGGAGGGTCATGCCGGATGCACTTTCGCGGCGGGCAGTGGCGAAGGGGCCTGATTGTGAATCGAAGGCGCGAGTGGTGATCGGGTGGGCCCGTCGCATTCAAGAGTCGCCGTCGTGAGGGGTCGCGAAGCGATCATGATCGTGACGGCGCTGGAAAGCACCATGGCGATGGCGGCGAAGGCGGGCGTCAACGCACCCAGCGCAGCGAGCGTGAGACCCAGGGCGTTGTAGCCGAATGACCAGGACAGCGCCAGCGCAATGCGGCGCCGGGCACTGCGCGCCGCATGCAGGAGGTGAACGAGTCGATGCAGATCGCCATCGAGCAGGCTGACCTGCCCGGATGCGTGCGCCAGATCGCTTCCGCCTGCGACGGTGATTCCAAGATCAGCTTCGGCCAGCGCAAGCGCGTCGTTGATGCCATCTCCGACGAATGCGACCGGGGCGTTTGATTCCTCGCGACGCTGCCGGATCATCGACCGCTTCGACTCGGGTGTTTGCGCGCTGTGGACATTGACTTTCAACAAGTCGCCGAGATGAGTCCCACGTTGCGAGACGTCGCCGGTCAAGACCTCGATGTGCATGTTCATCGCTTCGAGATTCCGCAGCACGGCGGCGGACTCCGGGCGGATCGATTCGGCCAGGCCGAACCAGGCGACGGTTTCATCGTTGCGTCGCAGAATGACGGGGAGCAGGGAGTTGAGTTCGGCCGGAGGTTGCCAACCTGTGGTCCGCACGGCGGACCCTGCGTCGTCCCGGCCAATAAACCAATGCTCCCCGTTGATCGAGCCGCGCACTCCGAGGCCGTTGACAGGTTCGAGATCCTCGACGATGGGCAGCGATGTGGATTCGATGTTGGTCCAGGCTCGCGCGATGGGGTGATTCGAAGCGCGTTCGAGGGCCGCGGCGAAGGGCGCCGGCTCAATCTCCGGATCGACGCGGACCATGTGCTGCACACGAAAGTCGCCGGTCGTCAGTGTACCGGTCTTGTCAAAAACGATGTGGCGAACGGACGCGGCGAGTTCGAGGGCCCGTCCGCTGCGGACAATGATGCCACGCTGGGCGAGTGAAGATGCGACCCGCGAAACCACGAGCGGTGCGGTGAGTCCCAGCGCGCAGGGACAGGCGATCAAGGCGACGGCCAGCGCACGCATCAGGCCTTCCATGGGGGCGGCGTTGGCGATCGCCTGAAATGCGAAGACAGCCAGCGCGAGCGTGATGATCGCCGGAATGAAGATCGATGCAACCCGGTCGGTCAGTCGCTGGATGTGCGTTGGTTCGTCGCGCAGTGCGTGAAGCTGTTGCACGATGGACACGATCCGGCGTTCCGAGGAGGCAACCGCAGCGCGGATCCAGATGACCCCTTCGAGCAAGTGCGATCCGGCCCAGACCGATCCGCCGGGGCCGCACTGCTGCGGTGCTGATTCGCCGGTCAGAAGCGAGACGTCAATGGTGGCCTGACCGCGCAAAATCTCTCCATCCACGGGAATCGCACTTCCGGCGGCGACTCGAACGGTCTGGCCCGGTTGCACCTGTGATACGCTGATGGTCTGGTCACCATTGGCGGATTCGATCGTTGCCTGGTCGGGCAGGTTGAGCAGCCGGCCTTCTGCGCTGCGCACCGCCGCCGTCTTCATCTTCGCCTCAAGGTACTGACCGATGGTTACGAGCAGCAGGATCATCGACGCCGAATCGAAGTAGAGCGGACCTTTGCCACGCAAAACAGAAATCGCGCTGACGACGTACGCCGCGAGCGCGCCGATAGCGATGAGCATTCCAGCCTGCAATCGTCCGTCGAGCAGGTCATCCCACGCGCTGCGGGCGATCTGGGTCCAGAGCGTGAGCATGACGCCGGTCGCCAACCCGAACAGGAGCCATCGGAAGAGGTTCGCAAGTGCGATATCGGCGGCGGTCGAGTCGCCCTGCGGGACCAACGTGTCCGCCCCGTAGAAGCAGAAGGAAAAGACCATCAGGTTCATGCTGAAGAAGATGCCCAAACCGACGCGGAGCATCGCCGAACTGATGGTGTGGTCCGCCCGACGACTGGCCAGGAGCGAGTGGACGAGCCGGCAGCCACCGCAACAGAAGACCGGTTCATCGGCGGCAGAGGAGTGGTCGTGTCGATGCGCCAGTGAAGGAGCGACGGGAAGTCCGCAGTGGGCGCACGACGCAACGCTCGACGCGCTGCTCAGGTTGTCAGGCGGCGTGGTCATCGCGGGCCTCGCAGCGGCCGGTGGCGATCAGTTCGGTCCGCTGAGCAGGAGGAATCGTACGAGGTAAATCACTGCGGCGGAAAAGAACGTGATCCAGATCAGCGTGAGAAACCACGGAAAGTGGTATCCCTCGTAGGTGTGCGCGACGTGGCGACGGAAGAACCTCATACCCGCCCTCCTCGCGCATCGATTTCATCCTGCAGTTCAAGCATGCGGTACTTGGCTCGTTCAACGTCTTTGTACTCGCCACGATTGAACGACCAGACGAAGATGCACAGAAACCCGCCGGCAACCGCGAGGTAGGAAACGACGGGGACGATGGCGAAATTCGCCGCGCCTCCACGAGCCCATGCCAGGGTGAATTCAACGAGTTTGAAGATGAAGCCGGCGCCCGCGAGGATGGTGATTGACCAGAGGAAGATCCACACCCAGAGTGGGTTCTTGCCGCGACTCGGCTGGGCGCGCGAGGTCGGCGGGTTTTCGGGGTGATCGGTGCGCATCAGTAAGGGTCCTCCTCGCTGCCGCCATATGGATCCCCGCCACCTTCTTCAGTCGGCTCATTCTTGGGCGGGACGTACGGCGGATACCAGGACTCATCAACGGGCAGTTGTGGTAGGTCTTTGTATTCGGACGGAGCAAACTGCGTGTACCAGCAGCCGAGCCACTGGAGATAGGTGACAAGGCCGAGGCCTCGCTTGTTCGGGATCATGCCGTCGGCGTCGTCGAAGAACCACGTGTATGGCGGCATGACGGAGTAGGGGGATGTCTGCCGCGGATTCCAAAGGTGTGCGAGATGCCAGTCGTTGCTGTGCCGACCTGAACTGCGAATCAGATCCGGCCCCACCCGGCGGGTGCCGAAGAGATGCGGATAGTTCATCGCGTTGTGGTATTCGTCGGCCTGCGATTCCTGATGGGTATCGGAAGCCCACCGGCTGACGTCGTGGCCGACCTCGGTGCCGTCGTTGGGATCGATACGACGAATCTGCTGGGTGTGGCAGTGCCAGCAGGCTTCGGCAATGTAAGCCTTGCGACCGATCTCGAGCGCATCCTCAAAGGCGGCCGCGGTCGGTTCGGTGGTGCCAAATGCCTTTTCGAAGGCTTCCGGATAGTCGCGGGCCAGTTCTTCAAACTGGTAGGGAATGTTGGTGGCAATCTGGTCCATGCTAACGACATCCACCCCTTGGTACTGGGCCAGAGGCAGAGCACCCATGATGACGAACGCCAGCGCGAAGAAGCCGATTCCTGCAACCACGAAGATGAAGTTGAATCTTTCCATTTACGCCCTCGCTCCTGCGGCCGAGGTTTCGGGGAACTGGCCGGCGTACTCGGTGTCGGAGTGGTCCTCGCGAGCCATGAACGTCATGAACATGTTGAGCGCCAGGCAGAGGAACCCGCCGAGGATCATCCAACCGGTGATCATGCGGATGAACCAGCCGATCTCGGAATAACGGATGGACTCTTCCCACGGTCGAAGGCTGTCCCAGAGCAGACCCTGGACGACACCGATCACGGTGAGGTCGGTGAACATGAGTGCCACGCCAAGCGTCCAGAGCCAGAAGTGCCAGAGGCTGAGGCGGCGCGACCACCAGTTGCGGCCGGTGAGTTTGGGCCAGAGGTGTTCGATGACGCCGGCGATCCAGAAGGAGAAGACGCCGAACATGACCAGGTGCGAGTGGCCCACGACCCAGTCCGTGAAGTGAATGACCTTCTGCATGGTGAGGGTGGTCTGGAACGCACACTGGAAGCAAGTGATGAAGTAACAGGTCATGCCGACCATGAACCAGCGCAGAGCGATCGTCTCCTTCAGGCGATACCACTCGCCGCGCATCGTCATGACAAAGTTGATCACGACGGTGGTGACAACGACCTCCACGGCGATCGTCGAGATTACTGCCCCATATTGGGCGAACATCGGAATGGGCGACCAGAGGAAGTGGTGCACACCATTGAGCGGGTAGAAGAACGCCAGTCCCCAGAAACCCACGAGGCTGATGGCGTGCGAGTAGATCGGTTTTCGGGAGATGACGGGAACGAAGAAGTACATCAAGCCCCAACCCATCGGCGTGACGAACAGGCCAACGAGGTCGTGGATGTAGAGGCCGACGAGGGCGGCTCCGCCGGTGCCGGGGACGAGCGTCTGGGGGAGGTAGTTGCCCATGATGTAGACCAGCGGGGTCCAGACGAACGCGGCGGTGAAGTACCACAGCGTAACGTACATCGACTTCTCGCGTGAACGGATGATCGACCATGTAAAGTTGATGACGACGAGTGCAACGCCGACGACGACGAGGTGGTCGGCCCAGAAAGGAGTCTCGCCCCATTCGATAGCTTGGGCCTGACCGGTGAGGATACCCCAAACCGCGGCACCAATGATCAAGTTCCAAGCGATGAAGATAACCTTGGAAAGCGGGTGGCTGAGCACGGGTTCGCCGGTGAGGCGGGGCACGACCCAGTGCAGCATGCCGATGAAGGCGTTGGTCAGGAAGCCATACGCCATCAGATTCGTGTGGATCATGCGGATCCGGCCGGGGCTGAGCACTTCAACACCTTCATGCGGGTAGAGGCGCAGGAAGACGAAGGAATAGAGCAAGCCGGCGATAATGCCGACGCCGATCCAACTTACCGCGGCGATGAAGTGGAGTTTGCACGCCGTTGTGTCGACGAGCACACGGGTCTCGCCGCGACTGGTGACGACGGTGGGTCGGATGAGTGGAGCCGTAGCTGTTTGGGTCATGGGTGCATGCTTTCCGTCGGGGGCGATGCAGGAGTTGCGTTAGAATCAGTTGCCCGTTGATGGCGGTGTGTCGGTTGAAGGGCTGGAGTCGGCGCCGGGGTGATGGGGCCAGATGGCGGCGCTGCGCTCGCCAACCGGCTTGCTTTGTTCGCGGAGCCAAAGGGTGTAGGCAACGAGATCCCAGGCCCGGTCGTCGCTGTACGCTTCGTATCGTTCGGGCGACTTCTCCTGCCACTGCATCACCTCGTCCATGGTGGCGAGGGAGTCGACGTAAGGCTCAATGAGCTTCTGTTCCTGCGGGACGAGCAGGTTGAAGACGGTGGGCTTGAGGTCCCGTGTCACCAGGCCAAGCGTGCTTGACTGGTAGTTGGGCATGGGTGTGACGCCGGTGCGGAAGGTGCGGTAGATGTCAAGCGGAGTCGAGCCGCCCTTGGGGGCGCCGCGGTGGTAGTTGTATGGGCGGACCGGGTTGCCCCAGTCATCCTCGAGTGCAAACGCGCTGGGGCCGTCGCCGCGGCCGGTCATACCGTGGCAGTTATGGCACCCCATACCGATGTAGGCAAAGCGACCTCGCCACACGCGCTCTTCGGTGAGCAGGTTATCCGGTGCGGAACTGGGGAGTATCACGCGTTCCCGCTTTTGCGTCTTGTCGGTCCATTTCGGTGAGTACTGCTTGATAAAGGCGATCACCGCGTTGCGCTCGCGCTCGGGCATGAATTGGAACGAGGGCATGGAACTGCCCTTGAGGCCCTGGCGGATCGTGCGATTGAGATCCTCGTCGAGGGGGAGCTGGCCGTTGGGTGTGGAGCGAAACTTGAACTCGCCGGTGGTGAAGTTGCGCGGCTTGATGATGAGCCTTACAGCGGCGGGGCCAACCCCGTCGCCCTTGATGCCGTGGCAGCCCACACAGTTGCGCGAATAGACGGCGAAGCCGAGTTTGAGTTCCGGGGAGGCGACCACCGATGCCCGAATGTTCTCGGGGAGTTCGGCCATGGTGGCGATCGTTTCGGTCGGTTGCGTGTCGCGCGAGCATCCGTTGATCGCGACAAGGCAAGCGATACTGATCGCCAGAGTTGGTGCGAGATACGCGAGAGGCTTGGTCATGTCATCCACCCGGATTCAGTGATCGGAAAGTTCAGAGTGAGCGCTGGCCGGCTTACACATCTTCTGCCGGTTTCGGGACGTCGGCCCACGGCGCCAGTTCGCGCGACGGATCGAAACGACCCCATGACGAGAAGAGGAAGTAGGACATGGCGAACACAAGATGCGTGGACAGGCCAACATACCACGGCGTTGTTTCGGCTATCCAGTTGCCGCCGAATGCAAGCGGTTGAAGCCATGGCAGAATAACGAGGAAGTTCAACGCCCACAAGCCGGCGCCGAACACCGCACAGACCATCGCTTTCGAGAGCTGTCCTGCACGGCCGAAGAGGCCCTGCAGAATGAACTGCAACACAATGCCGAAGAGTGCACCTGTAGCCAGATAGAGGATCGAGCCGGCGAAGAGCAGCAGGCCGCGATTCGTGCCTGGCTCGAGCTTGAGCGCATCCTCACCCATGCCAAACGTGAGATACACTTGAATGATGTGCAGCGGGTGCTTGTCGGGCAGCATGAGCGTGGCGCCGAGCACATTCCAGAGCAGACTGACGGCCGCCGCGATGCCGCCCAGGGTGATGCCCGCCATCAGGTGATACATGGTGTAGAAACCGTGCGGGCGCCAGTCAGTCGCACCGCCGGTGTCGAGTTGGTCGCGAAGGCGGTGGGCTTCGGCCACGTGAAACTCAAGCTGTCGAAGCAGGTCATCGCGTTCGGGCATGAACGGCAGCCTCCTGTGCGGCAACGGATGCGGCAACGGGGATATGCAATGAGTGAGGACTCGCCACGCGTCTCAGACGGCGCATGATTGACATCTCACGGCAACGTTTCAAGTGTTTTAACCCGGGTTTGTTTCCCTGTTTTCGCATCCACTGTCAGCCTAATCGCATCTCGGTCAGCATGCCGGGCGCCTTCGGAGGCGAGGTGCGTGCGGGCGGAAGGCCTACTCGGGCATCCTGAACCGGATTGAATACACTCGGCCATTGGTGTTTGGATCGCTGTTGTCCGAAGCGGAGAAATAGACGGCATCGAGCCAGTGCGAGAAGCGGCCTGAGCCTTGGGATGCGATCTCCGAAATGAACGAGTTCGCGGGGCCCAGCGGCACCCCATCTTCGAGCACTTCAAGGACCGAGCGATAGCTGTCGCTTGCGTTACTGGCATACTGCTTCCATTCTGGAAGTCTGGCAATCCAGCCAAACGGCGGTCGCGGCTTGAATGGTTGGCTCAGGACAATCGGATCCGCTAGGTCAGAGAGATCCGCGTACGGACTCTGGGTAGACCGGGGCTCGGGCAGTTCGCGCTGAAGGGCCTGAGCGAGAATCGCGGTGAACCGCAATCGCCCTGCTTCATTCAGGTGATCGCCATCCGCGTAGTCACTCACTTTGAGCTGTATATCGGTCGTGAAATCGAACAGCGGCACATCGTGGGACGACAGGTAGGCGCGCAGATCGATCATGTACTGCTTCATGTAGGGATTGTCGTAGGAAGTTCCTCCATCTTCCTGCGCCTGGGCGTCCTGCACACGCTTGATGCGCACGTAAATCAGCCGAAGTCCGGCCGCTTTAGCGATCTTGATGTCCGACGGCACGAACGAATTCCTGATGAGAGTCGGGAAATCCCGATCGTCCTCGGTCTTTGTGCTCATCGCCTCCAGTTGCGCCTTGGTAAAGAGCTCCGTGTTCAGGTTGTTGTCGGCGAAGACGCGCCCGATGGCGGCGTTCACTGCTTCTTTTCCCTTCTCGTGCAGGCCGTATCCAACCTGCTTCTTGATCCAGTCTTCGACGGTTGGCTTGACGACCGCCCGCTGTCGATCCAGCGGCCAGCATTCTGAGACGAGATTGGCCAACGGATCACGCCGCTCTTTGCCGTACGCGAGTTCATCGAGAAGCGGCTCAGAGGGCTGCCGCAGCGCATCCAGGCGGGCTTTGTAGTTGCCGTCTACCCGAAAGGCCGGTTCGGTGAGATACTGGTCCTTGAAGAAGATCACCACGACCTCGGGTTTGCCGGGACTGGGCGCAATGACGTTCTTGAGCATCAGGTAGCGCCACGCGGACGCCACTCCGCCATCCCACATTTTGACGGTCGGCAGCCCCGTGCGCATGGCGAAGTGAATGGCATTGACGCCATGTCCGAGCATCGAGTTGCCAAGCAGCACGACCTGCGGGTGTTCATCGACGAGGCTTTGTCGCCACCTCTGTACATCTTCCACCGCGTCCTTGTCAAGTCCGGGCGCGGCTTCGGGTGACGGTCTGAGCATCCACGTGACGACGCCGATCGTGGCCAGGAAGAGGATGAGACTGAGGAGACGTTTCAAGACGCAAGGCTCTCAGAATTGGAAGTAGATGAAATCCTGGCCGTGCTCTTGCGCAAAGAGCACGATAAGGCACACCGCCAGCGCGTAGGCGATGGCGGAGACGGGACCGGTCTTTGATTCACGCCTGGACAGAATGAGCGACACGATGAGTGGCAGTGAATACAGGGCGACCAGCGCTGTAATCGTCGCGGAGACCAGCAGTGAATCACCCGACAAGCCGACCGACATGTTGCCCGCGGCTCTCACCAGCCAGGTCATGCTCGGCGTGCGGAAGATCGCCCACCCCACGAGCGTAAAGAAGAACATCAGCGACCAGGACAGCAGGAATCCAAGGCGAGTGATCGGCTTCCATCGGCCCGAATACCCGAGTTGGCGGTACACGATGAGCAGAATGGCGTGGTAGATTCCCCACGCGACAAAATGCCACGCGGCTCCGTGCCACAGGCCGCTGAGCCCCATTGATGTCAACACGACCAGGGCCCCGGCGAGGGCGGTCTTGACGCGCGATCCACCCAGCGGAATGTAGATGTAGTCGCGGATCCATGTTGAGAATGAAATGTGCCAGCGCCGCCAGAAGTCCGACGGCGAGATCGCAAGATACGGCGAGTCAAAGTTCTCCATGAGTTCAAAACCAAGCAGGCGCGCCGTGCCCCGCGCAATGTCGGTGTAAGCCGAAAAATCGGCGAGAATCTGCACCGCAAACGCCAATGTACCCGCTGCCAGCAGCAGGGCCGTCGGATGATCGAGCATGTACACCTTATCCGCGTACACCGAGACGTTGTCCGCTATCACGAGCTTCTTGAGATAGCCTCGAATGATCAGCGGCCAGGCGGAGACGAACACGTCGGTGTTCCACTTCCGCTCGCTCTCGATCTGTGGCAGAAAGTGCGTGGCCCGCTCGATCGGTCCGGCCACCAGTTGCGGGAAGAATGCGACGAAGAGGGCAAAATCGATGAAGTTGCGCCGGGGTTCCATCTCACCGCGGTAGATGTCGATGGTGTAACTGAGCGTCTGAAAGGTATAGAACGAGATGCCCACGGGCAGAAAGAGACGGACGACAACCGGGTCCATCTCGAAACCGAGGCTGTGCATGGCGATGACGATGTTGTCGGCGAAGAAGTTGAAGTACTTGAACACGCCAAGCATTCCGAGGTTGCCCAGAAGGCTGGCGAGCAACAGCCACCGGCGCCGGGCGGGGCTCTTCGCCATGCCCAGCCCGCAGCAGTAGTCCAGTATCGTGGAGCCGGCGATGAGATAGCAGAACCAGGGGTGTACGTAGCCGTAGAACACGTAACTGGCAATAAGCAGCAGGATGTTCTGCCACGTCTTGGCGTGAGGCAGCCTGTACGCCGCCCAGTAGGCGGCGGCGACGAAAACCAGAAAATAGACGTACACGAAGCTGGTGAAGATCATGGGGAGATCGCTGGAATGAGCGCAGCCTGAAGTCCGGGGCGTGCCACACGTTGCACTGTATGCTTGCCGAGCGCGGCCCTCGGTTCAAGCATCATGTGGCGGAATCAGCCGCCGGGTTTCCGGTGGTCGCGGTGGTCTTCGTACGCACGAGGCGCTGCTCGCCTTCATAGAAACCAAATCGGAGGGGCACGTCGGTGATGCCTCGGCGCGGTGCGGCGAGGTCGATCATCATCTCGCATGCCTGGATGCAATCGCCGCACTTGAGGCAGTGGTTGTTGGCGGGGGCATCAGCCACGCTCACTCCGCCGCGCGCGGGGATCGGCTCATACAGATCCATCGGGTTGAGATCGACGGGACAGACTTTGATGCAGGCATTGCAGTGCAGGCACGCATCTCTGGACCCGTCAGTCGTCGCTTCACGAAAGAAGATGCCGAACTCTTTGCTGGGTGCGATGAACGAGTAGTACAGCCCGATGGGGCAGGCGCGCATGCAGAATCCCCATCGCCACCACCAGCCGAGCGAGGCGAGTCCGGCGATGCCGGCGAGCGTCAAGCCCCAGACCCATGCCAGTGCCAGCGGGGAGTCGAGGGCGACGTAGGTAGCGGCGCTTGTCCACCAGAGCATGCATGACACGACAAGCAGCGTGCTGTGTCCAAGCGGGCCGGCGGCGTCGCGCCACCGACGCCACTTCGCGTGTCGTTTGTCGGGCTTGAGTTGGGCAACATCAGCGAGGCGGTTGAGAAACCCGACCGGACAGCCCCAGCCGCAGAACATCCGTCCACAGGCGAAGTTGATGAGGAAGGTGGCAATGTACATTGCGGCAATCCCGAGGATGACTGCGGCCAGCCCTTCCTTAAGACTGGCTTCCTTGTAGAGCATGCGGTGATTGCCGCCGTAGAGATCGACGCGAGCCAGCCCCGAGAGAGGAACGACAAAGAGGATGCCGATGGTGATCGCCTGGGTCAGGTATCGCAGCCAGACGTAGCGGTGGCCGCGCGACTCCACTCGGGGAAGGACTTTGAGGCGAACATCCGTGGCCACGGCGACTCCTGGCGTGGATCGACCCGATTGCGGCGGGTTCCGGCCAAGAGTAGTGGCATTGGGATTCTCCGTCCGGAATCGAGAGAGTGTCCGGCGTCAATTGCGGCCAATCCCGCACCGTTTGGCCGGGTTAGGGGCGTTTTCCCCAAATTATCACAGAATTTGTGCATGTGTGATAAAGGAGATGAACTTATCCGATTTCAGCGGTATACTTCTAGCAACTCCATCAGCGAGAGGCTCAGCGTGCTATCTACAACCGCCGAGTACGCACTACGAATGATGATCGCTTTGGCCGAGGCCGAAGGGCGACCGCTCACCAGTGAACAGCTTTCGCGCCGGACCGACGTCTCGCCCGACTATGCCGTGAAGATTCTCCAGCAACTTGGCCGAGCCAAGTTTGTTCGGGCTCAGCGCGGCCGAGGTGGAGGGTTCCGGCTGGCCTGCGATCCGGGCGTGACGACGCTGCTCGATCTTGTTCGCGTGATTGATCCGCTTGATCGAATTTCCAAATGTCCGCTAGGACGCGTCGAACACGAGGGGCATCTCTGCGCATTGCACGCCAGCATCGATCGCGCCATTGGCGTGCTGCACGACGAGCTGCGATCCTACACGCTCAACGACTTGCTCGAAGATGAACGCGGCACGATCTGCGAGGCTGACAGCGAACCTATTCAGATCGGCATTGAACGAAAGCACAACGGCTCGATTTCCAGATCGAATTGATACCTCTCCTGATTGGAGTCGGCTCAGCCCTGCAGCCTCGTGCTGCAGGGCTGTGGCTTTGTGCACCAGTCGACGCGTCGGCTCAGCGCACTCTATTGATCGGCACCGAGATGCTCGCGGAGGAAGTCGATTGTCTCCCGGTCGATCTCCGGATTGCTGTTGCGCAGCGTATTGTGACCGCCGCCGTGAAGCACGATGAGTCTCGCGTGGCCGTTTGATGCTGATTCGAGACGCCGGCCGTGGCTGACGGGCACGATGGTGTCGAGATTTCCCTGCAGGAGAAGCATGGGCCGATCGATGCGGGTGATCGCATCGATGGGGCGCAACTGATCTGGCACGCAGATCGTCGCCAGCCAGGATGCGGCGAAGAACGGCGGGTCGCCGCCAACGGCGCTGGCGGCAACTTCCCGCCAACTGGCAAACGCTGACTCGAACACGCCGCAGCGAATCTCGGGTCGATCCGCCATGACATTGAGCGCGAGCGCCCCGCCAAGCGATTGGCCGTACACGCCGATGCGGGCTGGATCGACATCATCGCGCTGGAGAAGGGCGTCGAGGGCGGCGCTTGTGTCGGCGATCAGACCTTCGCGATGGTGCGCGGTTCCTTCGCTCTGGCCATAGCCGCGGAAATCGAAGATGAAGACGTTGAAACCCGCTGGCGGCAGGTGCTCGGTGAAGTAGGCGTGGCTGAGAATGTTGCCGGCATTCCCATGGACGTGGAGAATGGTCGGATGGGTGCGGCGATCCTGGGCCGTGGTCGCGCCGCGCGCCGGGATGAACCAGCCAAACAGATTGGTGCCGTCGGCCGACTGGAACTCGACAGCTTCACTGCCGCTGGGCGCTTCGGTGATGGGCGTAGGGCCGCGCTCGGGGTAATAGAACATTCGCTCCATGCAACCGGTGCTCCAGAGGATGAATGCGGTGATGCCGAGCAGGACCGACCAGCGAAGGACAACATTGCGCAGTCCCCGTTTCCAGTTCTTCGGCCGTTTGCTCATGATGATGGAGCGTAGGACGAGGGCGGCAAACCGGCCCGACGTGCCGAGGGAGTGACTACTCTTGAGAACTGATGCGACGACTATTGGTGCCCATCATCGTGTTCCTGACTCTCGGCGCTGTAACAAATGTAGGGGTGGCTTGGTGGCTTGCGGCGCGACCGGAACGGCCACCTCCGTGCACGCTCCTTCAATCTCCTGCTTTTCCTGGTGTATGGTCGCGGGTTTTTGGCGATTCGTTCCGCCACGAGGCGAACACTTACATGCGCCACGGGGAGCTCAGAGTTACGGAGTTCTTCGAAGCCAACCCATGACCGGGGTTCAGCCTCTCTGCCATTACCGAGGATGTGACAGAGGAAGAGATGCTTGCCATGCTGCCGGGCATGTCACGGCACCATCAAGGCGACCCCCTCGAATCATTGCGAACGCGGTATCCGCAGCGAGATTTGATCTCAATGGAGCATTACACGGGATGGCCGATGTTATGCTTCGGGATGCAAAGGTACGAAGTTGCGGAGATCGGGTTTGACGGGAGGAGTTCAGCGACCTTTAGCACGATCGACACCGTTGGAGTCGTGCGAGTTAAAAAGGAGTGGTTGCCCGAAGACTGGAGAGCTGAGGTGCCATCGCATGTGGTTTGGACGGGCTTCTTCCTGAATTCGCTTCTCTATGCCGTGGTGCTGTGGGGGCTGACGCTCGGGCCGGGTCGCGCACAACGCCACGTGCGGGCCCGATTGCGAGCCCGTCGAGGCTTGTGTGTTGCCTGCGGCTACGATCGGCGCGGCACGCCACGAGACGCGGTTTGCCCGGAGTGTGGTGGGGCCTGTGGGAGCAGTGCGTGAGAGACGGACAAGAGCCACCCCGTGCGCGATGCTTGGGCGCTGCACTATGCTCCATTCTGTTGTCGTTCGTTCGGCTTAGTGCGCTTGGCGTCAGTGCGGCGAGCCTGCTGGGTTACCTCGCAAGGCAAGGACTGTTGTTTGAACTCGCCTCCCACTTTCGTGTGCAGTATGCGGTGCTGCTGGTGCTCGCGTGCGCGATGTTGTCGTTGATGAAGTCGTTCAAGTTCGCCGTGCTTGCGGGACTCGTCGCCTTGACGGACATCGTCGCGGTTGCACCGCATGTCCTGCCAAATCGACCAGCCGCGGAATCGATCACCAGCGCGCCGCCGTCGATTCGACTACTCAGCCAGAACGTCAACACGTCGAGTGACAACTTCGCGGCTGTGCTGGCGTTCATTCAGGCCGAGCAGCCGGATCTTGTTCTGTTGTTCGAGGTCGATCATCGCTGGATCGAGCACATGGGGATACTCAACGCGGGGTTTCCATATTCCTGTTCGAGTCCGCGCACGGACAACTTCGGCATCGCTTTATGGAGCAAGTTTGAATTGCGTGACACGCGCGTCGCCCCGATGACCGAGGTGCGTGTGCCGACGATCATCACTGATGTTCTCGCGCCGGGCGGGTCGTTTCGACTGATCGGGACGCATCCGCTGCCCCCGGTCAGCTCCCGTTACGTCACACTTCGCAATGAGCAACTCGCGATCATCGCGGCCGAGGTTGCAGCCCACCCTGGTATGCCGACACTCGTCGCGGGCGATCTGAATCTCACGCCCTGGTCGCCGGTGTTCGCCGACCTGTTGCATGACGGCAGACTGCGCGATACGTCGCGCGGTTTTGGCCTGCAGCGCACCTGGCCCGAGTCCAATTGGTTTATGCGAATTCCCATTGACCACGTTCTGGTTACTGATGGGATCTCGATTGTCGATCGCCGCGTCGGCCCGAATGTGAGTTCGGATCATCGCGGGATCATTGCAGAGTTGTTTGTGCAGCCGCTGTGGTGAGAAACGAGCAGAGGGAGCGCAGCCGGCACGCCCCCCCTCGTGACGAAATCAAATCGGAACGGACTTGCTCTGTAGAAAACCTCCGATTCGGTCGGTCGTGAGGTGAATGCGGAGCGTTCAATCGAGCGTGTGCACCACCACGAAGCCGCCAAGGACGGCGATGGTGCTGGCGTGTCGCATGGCGCAGGAGGCGCTGCCCG